>CANLXI010000022.1 GCA_947495035.1 uncultured Granulosicoccus sp. | reverse complement strand
CTCACGCCTCACGCCTCACGCCTCACGCCTCACGCCTCACGCCTCACGCCTCACGCCTCACGCCTCACGCCTCACGCTTCACGCTTCACGCTTCACGCTTCACGCGCCTGCAGATCATTCATTGCAACGCAACGTCAACACAAGAGATCAGGCAGCAAACAACTGCGAGTCATCTGCAAATGCCTTGAACTCCAGTGCATTTCCGGACGGGTCGAGCAAAAACATCGTGCGTTGCTCACCGACCTCTCCTGCAAACCGGACCCGAGGCTTGATGACCCAGCGTGTGTCCTCTCTGGATTCCAGCCGAGCCCGCAATTCATCAAACTGTTGCAAGGTCAGTACGACGCCGAAATGCGGTACCGGCACGGCATCTCCATCGACTGCATTGTTGATCCTGCCACCGGCAGCACGGGACTCATCCAGGTGTGCCACGATCTGATGGCCGTAAAGGTTGTAGTCGATCCAGTGGGTGTCTTCTCGCCCTTGTGGACACGCCAGAACCTCGCCGTAGAAAGCGCGGGCGGCTTCCAGATCATGCACGGGAAAAGCCAGGTGAAACGGTCTGATTGCACTCATCGATTGTTACCTCTCATCAAATGCCAATGATACTGCATCGCTGAAGAAAGCAGCCTTCAATCCACTGCCTTGGCACGAGGATGAGCCACACTCTCCCGCGCAGGGAATTGTCGGATGACTTCCACCACCCGATCAAGATCTTCTCGGTCGACATCACAATGAGTCACCAGGCGACAGACGCGTCCGTAGGCGGACAGGCGAACACCAGAATCCCTGGCCCAGGCGGTCAAGTCCGCACCGCAATCCTGATCGAAGTCCAGCCAGACCATATTGGTCTGAGTCCAACCTTCCCTGATCGTGATGCCCGAGAGCCCGGTCAGACGTGCAGCCAGGTACTGTGCATTGTCATGATCCTCGTGCAGCCTGGCCAGCCCGTCGGTGAGGGCTATCTGCCCGGCAGCCGCCAGCATTCCGACCTGGCGCATACCACCGCCGGTGACCTTGCGCCAACGCCGAGCCTCTTCAATGAAAGCCTGATCACCCAGCAACAGGGACCCGACTGGCGCACCCAGCCCCTTGGACAGACACAGGGAAACGCTGTCAAAGCACTGCGCAATCTCTCTCAGCGAGACCCCGAGACGCACCGCGGCATTTCCTATCCTGGCACCGTCCAGGTGCAACTTCAATCCATGCTCCCTGGCGAAGCTTGCAGCGGCACGCATACTGTCCACCGTCTGCACACGTCCGTGCTGCGTGTTCTCCAGGCACAGCAAACGACTTCTTGCAAAGTGAATATCGTTCTCTTTCAGTACCGACGCCACATCATCCAGATCGATACCACCGTTCTCGCCGAAGGGCACAGTCTGCGGTTGTATGCCACCCAGCGCCGCTGCACCACCACCTTCATACTTGTAGGTATGAGCATCCGCGCCAACGATGTACTCATCGCCTCGCTGACAATGAGTCAACAAGGCGACCAGATTGGACTGCGTACCGGTTGGCATGAACAGGGCAGCCTCGTGACCGAGCAGCTCCGCGGCAAATTCCTGCAAGGCATTGACAGTCGGATCATCCCCGTAAACATCGTCACCGACCTCCGCATTGGCAATGGCCGCCCGCATCCTTGCACCGGGCCTTGTCACAGTATCGCTTCGCACATCGATCATCTTGCTGGCGTTCATTCTCGGTCTCTGGTTTTCTGTCTCGACACAAATGCGCTTGCGCACGACTCATGGATTGTCACTCACCGCGACCTGTCAGTCTTCGATGAACGCCGAATCCCTGTTGATCAAGACCAGCAAGGTACCACTGGAAATACTGACTCGCACCTGCTCGCCATCAATCTCATTGCTCAAACCCAGCGTACTGCCGATCTCCAGTGTCGCATCTTCCAGTGCATATCGAAGGCCCTGCGTAGTAACTCCGGTGGAACGCGCCTTGGCCAGCAGGCTGAGAGTCTGGCCTCGACGGGTCTCCAGCTGGCATTCATCCCGCCCCTGAAGTACATGACAGCAAGTCGTGCCATCGAGAAGCACCAGCCTGAACGGCCATTGACGTAATGCCGGTAACGACCAGTTGAACAGCATGTGATCAGTCCGCCCACCCGAGACTCCGAGAATGTTCACCTCCGACAGCGACTCTTCCGCCAGCAACTGCAGAGCAAGCTCCAGATCACTGGCAGCCTTGCTCGCTGGATAGACGTGTCGTGGAATATCTGCAAGCCTGGATTGGTTCAGCGTTTTTTCGTCGACACTATCGAAATCACCGATCAGCAGTGAAGGCTCCAGACCGGCGGCCAGACAATGCTCCAACCCGCGATCGACACAGATGATGCGGTCATGAGCACCGGGGGCAAATACCGGCAAATGCTCTGTTGAAAATTCACCACCGGCGAACACCCAGGCACGTGCCACATCGCGGGCCTGTTCCTCGATGACCCTGTCGCAATCGTTGTACTCCGGCATTGCATTATCAGACAAGATCACAGCCCGCCATTGCGAATGAAATCATCGGCAAAGGTAATGGCCTTGGTTACGCCAAGCAGCGAACCGCTATAGCGATCACCCACTTCATCGTCCAGTGACGCCAGCACTTCCACGCTCAGCTCCGTCCCCTTGATCATCGTCGGCAATATCTGCTCATCGAGAAAGGGGCTGGCCGGCACCAGCTGACGTGTACCGGTCTGATCAACCCGAATCTCCGAGCCGACGATATCACCGAACTTCATGCTGTCAACCGACCAGAGAATACGTGCGGGCTGATCGATCTCGCGTTCGCTGAAGAATACCTCAAGCGTCGTTGCCTGTTCTTTCTGTCGAATCATGGACAATGATGCAACAGGCAACGCCTGTCCACCATCGAGGTCCACCTTCAGACGACATCCACGGATGCCGCCCGAATCAGCGCAGTCGACCAGCCAGTCACCAAAATAGGCAATCAACTGCTCCTCGGTATCGTCGGGTGCTGCCGGGGGCAACTGCACCGGCAGATCACTGGCTGTCGACACGGTTGCAGCGGGGGCAGGCTCCGCTGCAGTCTGCCGCAGAGCCTCGCCAGGCAGCTGGCAATCGGACTCGGTAGGAACACGCAGATCGACAACCGCCTCGAGCTCGAACACGCCCTGATGACCTTCAGGGCCCTGAGCCTCTTCATCCATGGTTCCTGCAAACGTGGCATACAACACCTGCAAGTCACTACTGGCAACCGACAGGTATTGTTGCTGTGCCAGCCCCACCTGATTGTCATCACCTTCCAACCAGTATCGACTGGCTGACCCACAAGGCTGAAAGGAGTTGCGCTCGGCCCCGTAAACATAGAATCCGTTGACGATCGGCTGCTGCCCATCATTGCTTCGCAGCAGCGCCTGCAGCTCCGACAATCGCTGCTGAGACATGTTGGACAGGCAGTTCTTTGCGATCTGTTCCGCCTCGGCACGAGGCGAGGAGAACTCCAGATACCACAGACAATTCTGCCGCCGGTATTCAACGAAGGCTGCCTGCGAAGTCTCCAGTCCGGCTCGTGCCTCCCCATCCAGCGAGCTGGCAACATACTCCGTTATGTTTCTCAGACTGCTGTCCATCAGGTCGAGGTAATTGTCCATGCAATTGTGGATGTCGTCATAACGGGGCGACAGGGCAATGCACTCTTCCAAGGCATTGTATTCCTGTGCCCGCGATTCACTGCCACCAGCGAGCACCAGCAGGGGGATGCTCAGAGCGACAAACAGTCCTCGGTAAAGCATGGGCGTCTCGACTATGGCCTGTGAAAGGTTCGATCCTACCGAATCGCAAGACGGAATGCCTCACCGGCACACGGGTGTGACGAAAAACAGGCACTGTCATGCCATATGCAGTCTGTATAATCATTTGTCTCGATAACCTGATACTCGACCTGGATCGGCTCTGAACTCGTGATCAACCGGACACATCTGAGAGCCCAGCACGGCTCGACAATCGCCTGGGTCATATTCTGGCTGGCAGGAATGTCCGCTATTGTCTGGGGCAGTGCAACCATCGCCTTGCCGCGCTTCGAGCACAAGGTTCAGGGCAATGTGGAGCGCTCCATCGCCGCATTGGATGCCTCCGCGGTCTCGGTCAAGGTTACCGGACGGCAAGCCAGCCTGAGCGGGACGGTGAACGATGCCGAAACCAGAGAAGCCCTGCTGCACGCGGCCGCTGAATCCCCTGGCGTCAACTCGGTCAATGATCTGCTGACCGCGCCTGCCGACAACGGATCGTCGCAGCCTGCAACCAAGCCTCTCGCCCCCGATGCAGACAGACTGGCGCTCATGCTGCCACCGGAAGATGTGGGTGATGATTCAGACAACGTACAGCATGAGCGGGCTGATCTGCCAGGTGAAGAACCAGAGAACCTGAGCAGCGACACCTCTGCCCCAGTGGAAGTCATCGCAATGAATGCCAGTGACGACGCAGCAACTCCGGACTTGCTGTCACCATCCTCGGCGGAACCCGACAGCCTGCCTTCCATGACCCTGCGAGTCGCCGGGAACATCCTGGCGGTCAATGGCACCATGTCGACCAGTGACAACCTCACGGAGCTGGTACGCCAGGCCATGGACGCCTTCGATCTGGATGTTGTCAGCAACAGCATAGAAACCAGTCCATCGGTCGGCAAGGCCGAATGGGTCGATTCCATCTTGCGTGTTGCCCCACTGATGCGGGTGGTGGACAATCCGCAGATCGAGGTGCTGGAACGACAGATCACGCTCTCCGGCACGGCCCATAACCGTCAGGATCACGACGCCATCATCAGTGAAGCGCTGGCATCACTGGGACAGTTTTCGTTGGTTGAACGAATTCGTATCGATGAAAGCAAAAGCACGGAAACAGTAGCATCCGCGGAAACGTCGCCAATCGACCCACCTGCTGCGTCAAATCCGGTAGAACCCGAAGTCCCCGCTGAGCCTGAAGCCCCACCGGTGCCTGAAGCCCCACCGGTGCCTGAAGCCCCGGCAGAGCCCGACGCCCCGCCAACGCCTGACGCCCCGGCAGCGCCTGAAGCCCCGGCAGCGCCTGAAGCCCCGGCAGCGCCTGAAGCCCCGGCAGCGCCTGAAGCCCCGGCAGAGCCTGAAGCCCCGGCAGAGCCTGAAGCCCCGGCAGAGCCTGAAGCCCCGGCAGAGCCTGAAGCCCCGCCAGCGCCTGAAGCCCCGGCAGAGCCTGAAGCCCCGGCAGCGCCTGAAGCCCCGGCAGCGCCTGAAGCCCCGCCAGTGCCTGAAGCTCCGCCAGTGCCTGAAGCTCCGCCAGTGCCTGAAGCTCCGCCAGTGCCAGAAACCCCGGCTGAGCCAGAAACCCCGCCAGCGCCTGACGCCCCGGCAGCGCCTGAAACCCCGGCTGAGCCTGAAACCCCGGCTGAGCCTGAAGCCCCGGCTGAGCCTGAAGTCCCGGCAGAGCCTGAAGCCCCGGCAGCGCCTGAAGCCCCGGCAGCGCCTGAAACCCCGACAGAGCCTGACGCCCCGGCAGAGCCTGATCCCGCCAGTTCCGATGACAACTTGCAGCAGGCTATGGCGGCCTTGCCCAGCCTGCGCATCCTGTTCGAGTCACAATCCAATATCCTGACACCAGACAGCCGCGTGGTGCTGGATCAGATTGCGGCCACTCTCATCCGCTTCCCCGACAGCCAGGTGACCATCGAAGGACATACGGACGCCACCGGCGACAACGAAGACAATCTTCGCCTGAGTCTGCTTCGCGCCACCACGGTTCGCGACTATCTTATCGATAGAGGCGTCTCGGTCTACAATCTGCGCGCAATGGGCTTCGGAGAAGAACTTCCGATTGCTGACAACAGTACAGCCGAAGGTCGAGCCGCCAACCGCCGAATCGACTTTACCTTCTGATGCAACCGATATCGATACTCATGAATCAGATCCTGCCCCTGCTCAACCTGTATTCGGAATTCATCGCTTGTCTGGTTGCAGCTGGCGTATTGAGTCTGTTCAGCGGCTGGATGATGCACAGATCGCGAGCCTCGAAGAAGCTTGCATCCACAAACGACTCCTGGGAAAAGCGCTATCGTGCGCTGGAAGAAGTCTCGCGGGTGGATTCGGAGAATCTGGAAGAACAGCTGCAGAGCCTCGCCGGTGAGACTCGTACCCTGCAGGCGGACAAGAAGCTGCTTGCGGAATCGCTGAAGAAGAATGAAAGCAGCATTCAGAAATTTCGCGCTGAAACCATCGAATTGAATCGGCAACATGCAGAAACACAGGAACGTCTGCAGCGAATCATTCAACAGAAGGATCGTGAACTTCTGGAACTGGGGAACCGCCTCAATCAGTCGCGGACCACAAGCAGTCGGCAGCAAGGCAGAACCCCGGATAGCGGTGAACTGACTTACGCCGATACGGTTGCCATCAACAGTATCGACATGTTCGATGCCACCGTGCAGATACCGGCAGAGGACATGCTGGGAAAACGCGACAAGCCCACCTCCAGCTGGAAACCCGGCCGCGGACGCCTTGCGGAATTCGAGCACGAGTCCGACGCCACCCAGTCGCTTGACATGGAAGAGTCCACCGTCGCCCTCGATGAGGAGGCATTGGCGTTCGCCCGACGATCAAGCAAATCCGGTCACTGAAGCAACAACAACCATCAAGCAGACCATGAGCAGCACTCTATATTATGTTCACGATCCCATGTGCAGCTGGTGCTGGGGCTTCAAACCTGCGCTGGATGAACTGTTGAAGGGCCTGCCCGACTCGGTACGGGTGCAACGCATACTCGGTGGACTTGCCCCGGATAGCGACCAGCCAATGCCGGAAGCCATGCAGCAGATGCTGCAACAGACCTGGCAGCAGATTCAGTCGGTGATTCCGGGAACGTCATTCAACTACGACTTCTGGACCAGAAACCAGCCACGACGTTCAACCTGGCCCTCTTGCCGAGCCGTACTGGCAGCACGTCGGCAGAATGAGGCATTCGAAGTGCCAATGATCCTTGCGATACAGCGCGCTTACTATCTGGATGCACGCAACCCCTCGGACACGCAGACACTGATCGACATTGCCACTGAAATCGGTTGTGACGCTGATGGTTTCTCCGAGTATCTGCACAGCGAAGCAGCTCACCGGGAACTGGAAACCGAGCGGAACATGGCTCAGCAACTGCAGGTCCAGGGATTTCCCAGCCTGATCTACAGGAATGATCGCAATCAGTTGTACCGCATCCCGGTAAACTACAACCAGGCAGCCCAGATGCTGGAACAGATCACACAGGCAAACGCTGCCTGAGTCACATCACGGCTGCAACTTGGCCAAACACTTCACAGCGCTGCCATACATGATCAGCGATTTCCTCTGCCCTGCCGCTAGTAACATCGTAACTGGTGTAGACCGCGGGCATGAGAATAACAAGAAAAGGCGTCCTACTCGTCAGCAGCCTGTTTCTGCTGACTGGCTGCGGAGGTGGCAGCGGTACTGAGGCACTGTACAGCAAGGAGCCGGCGAGCGCGCCAGCACTTCCTGCCAGTGAAGTGGCCAATGCCGTGGCAGATGGCCCGCTGAGTCCCACCGAAGCCTTTCGTTTGCTGGAACAAGGCACATTCGGGCCACAGCTGGATGACATCATGACAGCCGGTGAAGAAGGTCCGGAATCGTGGATCAACCGACAGATGCAGATGCCCGCCACCTTTCTCGGCGACGGACTGCGCAAGGCCAATAGCGACCGCTGGAACGAATACGTCAACGTCTGGTGGCGACATGCGATCCAGGCCGACGATCAATTGCGGCAACGAGTTGCATTTGCACTGAGTCAGATACTGGTGGTATCAGCCCACGATGGCCTCAGTGAAGAGCAGTTCGGACTGGCGAACTATTACGACATTCTGCTGCGACATGCCTTTGGCAACTACCGTGACCTGCTCGAGGAAGTCACCTTGAACCCCGTCATGGGTGAGTATCTGAGCATGAAGGGAAATCGCAAGCCCGACACTGCCGAGAATATTCATCCTGACGAAAACTACGCCAGGGAGCTACTACAGCTGTTCAGTATCGGGCAGGTGCTGCTGAACAACGATGGCAGCGCACAACTCGATGCCGATGGCGTCCCCTTGCCAGCCTATGACCAGCACACCATCGAGGAATTCGCGCGAGTCTTCACTGGCTGGCATTTCGCCAATGCGGAAGACTTCCGCTGGCCGAAGAACAAGGACTATCTCTCTCCCATGGTGGCCTGGCCCGACTACCACGACACCGACCCCAAGACTCTGCTCAACGGCGTCACCCTGCCAGCTGGCCAGAGTGCACGGCAGGATCTCGACGGCGCGCTGGACAATATCTTCAGTCATCCCAATGTTGCCCCCTTCATTTCTCGTCAACTGATACAACGCCTTGTCACCAGTAACCCCAGTCCCGGCTACGTCCGGGATGTCGCCGCGGTATTCAACCGTAATGCAGCCGGGGAACGCGGGTCGCTTGGCAGTGTCGTCAAGGCCATCCTGATGCACAGGGAAGCCAGAGAAGGGCATCTGGACAACCCTGCGACCTTCGGCAAGCTCAAGGAGCCGCTGCTGCGCGTAACACAATTGTGGAGAGCATTCGAACCCGACACCATTCACTATGACTTCAACTACGGGTGGGTCGGCAATGAACTGGGGCAGTCTCCACTGAATTCCCCGTCGGTCTTCAATTTCTTCCGGCCGGATTTCAGCCAACCGGGGGAGATCAGGAATCTGGGCATGGTATCTCCCGAATTCGAGATACTGGATGAATCCTCGATCATCACGGCAACCAATCGCCTGCTGGCCAACACGCTCTGGTCACACAACTACAAGAACGATGCTGATGCAACCCGTATCGCCATCGACATCAGTCGGGAAATGGTTCTGGAAGTGGACTTCGACCTGCTGTTGGACCATCTGGATCTGCTGTTGCTCGGCGGCAGAATGACTGACGAGCTACGCTCGGAAACCGTGCAACTGATGAATCAGCGGAATTACAACGGCGCTGCATCGCAACGCGTTGTGGAGGCCATTTTCCTGATTGCCTCATCACCGGAAGCGGCCATCCAGCAATGAGACAACAAGACAAGGCGTACACCCTGCCAACTACTCGGGAGCTTTTCCAGCAGCCATGAACCACTATTCTCGCAGACGATTTCTCAAGCTGGGCTCGCAGACACTGGCTGGGGCCGGCCTGGCTCTGGGTGCTCATCCGGCCCTGACACTGGCCAAGGCTGCCGATTCCGGTGCGCAACCATACGAGGATTATCGCGCACTGGTCTGCGTCTATCTGGAAGGGGGCTGCGACGGCTTCAGTCTCATGGTTCCAACGGGCTCCCATGAACATCAGGAGTATGCGGCATCACGCGGTCAGCTTGCCATACCTCGCAACCAGCTTCTCGAGCTGCAGGGTGGTCAATCCGCTCTCGGCCTGCATCCGGCTGCCGAACGACTGCAAGCATTATTCGACGATGAGAAGCTGGCAATGATTGCCAATGTTGGCACTCTGGTTGAACCGACATCCAGAGAACAGTATATGAACAATGAAGTCGATGTGCCGGCCCAGTTGTTTTCTCACAGTGATCAATCCATACAGTGGCAACAACTGCAAGGCCGTGACCGATCCACCGAAGGCTGGGGTGCAAAGTCTGCGGAGTACCTGTCCGGTTCGCAAGAACGCGACTATCTGACCTCGATCTCTCTGGCAGGGTCGAACTACTGGCAATCCGGCGCTGGCCAGCGCCCCTTTTCGCTCACCGAATCCGGCGTGCTGCAATACCAGGGCATGGACGGCAGCAACGACTGGCAGCAACCTCGACGCGACGCGTTCGAGCGAGTGATGAACATTCCAAGGCATCATGTCTTCACGAAAGCCTACGCGGACTTGCAGAAACGCGCGATGAGTATCACGACCGAACTTGGCCAGGTGCTGGACGGAAATGCCGGTCTTTTCAGTGATCAGCCTGCAGACAACACACTGGCACAGAAGCTGAACATGGTGGCACAGCTGATTGCGGCACAAGACCAGCTTGGCCTGCGACGGCAGATATTCTATGTCAGCATGCGTGGCTTTGATGTTCACGATAATCAGAGTCTCGAGCAGCCCAGGCTGTTCTCGGAGCTGACTGAGGCTTTGTCATTTTTCCAGAACAAGATCGACATGCTCGGCATGGGCCAGCACGTCACTACATTCACGGCTTCGGATTTCGGCAGATCACTGCTGTCCAATGGCGATGGTACAGACCATGGTTGGGGTAACCATCTGATGGTCATGGGAGGTGCCGTGAAGGGCGGTTCCATCTACGGTCAACTGCCCAGCCTGGAACTTAACGGTCCCGACACAGTGCATAATGGCCGTATTCTGCCCTCCACCTCGGCAACTCAGTATGCAGCCACGCTGCTCCGCTGGATCGGCCTCGATGATGCCGCCAGGCATGAAGTGTTGCCCACACTGAGAAATTTCTCCGAACACGATCTGGGGTTCTTCGCCTGACGTCTGACAGGCTGTGTGACGTCGACAACCGACAGCCCTTTCGCCGACCAGTCGTGATTCGAGAGTCATGCCGTAATGGCGTCGATCTGCATTCACGGGTTTGCTGGTGTCGGCTGATGTGTTCTTTCTGACCTGCACTTTCTATCCTGCACTGTCTAACCTGCACTGTCCGACCTGCACTGTCCGACCTGCACAGTCCGACCTGCGCTGTCCGACCTGCACTGTCTGACCTGCACTGTCTGACCTGTTCTGTCTGACCTGTTCTGTCTGACCTGTTCTGTCCAACCTGCACTGTCCAACCTGCACTGTCCAACCTGCACTGTCCAACCTGTTCTATCTGACGTGTTCAGGCTGACCATGCCTGGCGACCGCCCTGCACTCGACAACTCTGCGCTCCAGCCAGCAGTGCTGAATCGCCCGCCGGAGTTGCAATGTCAAGATCAGGCAGGCCGGCCTTGACTCTGTCTGCCAAACATTTGACTCCCGTTGGGTTCGCCAGTCCGTTTGATCCAATCTTCGCCATTTGAATCGGTTTTCCCAGCCAGACAGTGCGAAGGAGCTTTGCCTGTGTGGATACGTTACATCGCATGGCATCCCGGACAGTGACGTGACAGAGTGTTACATGGAACCGACTGTACCCTTGGATGTCAAAGGTCATGCTGTCGGCGAAAATCGGTAACATGATCTGGCTGCAGGATAACGCGCGAGCCTGACCTTAGGAACAGGAATGCCCGGAAGTTCCACATCCCCGGACGACTGGATTTACAATACAGAGGGTCCGCAAGCGTTTCCGCACCTCACCGGGTTCGGATGCACCAGGATCGGATCCCGGCTTCGGCAAGTCAATCGGAAGAACAAACCTGACAATTCAGACGCAATGACGAACACAACCAGGCAGACAATGAAACGACCAATGCGCCAGACCTGGCATGCAATGGCCGTAGTCTGTCTGCTGGTATCCAGCCTTGTTCCGGCAAGCGTTCATGCTCTGGAATTCCAGTGCGAACTCAATGGCGACATCCGCTACCTGAGGGTCGACATCCCCGGCGAAAATCACCTGTGCGAAGTCAGCGTCAAATACGAATACACCGGCGAACGCAAGGTGATGTGGAACGCCCAGAACGACTCTCTCTTCTGTTCGGCCAGAGCCTATGAACTGAGTGAGAAGTACCAGAATCAGTGGGGTTTCAATTGCGCGAAGTGGCCGGACCATGACGGTATCGACAACCTCTCTCCCTCGCAGCGGGCCATTGTCGACGTTCAGTTGAAACAGCTCATCAGTGAAGGCGAGAATGCCGAGGAGCCCTTCACGGTAACGGCGGTCAAGGCTGTAACCAGCACACTGCTGGATCAGGTACCGGGCACTCTGGCGCTGCAGTACTTCCTGTCCGATGGCAGTGACAGGACTCAGGTAATCGCCGATGACAAGAGCCAATGGACCGTGTTCGCCACCATCGACGATCTGGCTGCACACATTACAGGGAGTGCGACAATCGACAATGCGCTGATTTCATCCATCAGCGATAGCGGGGCGCTGGAAGTCCTGACCACAGTCGCCACCAGCACACCGGGTCAGACTTGTCATGGCAAGCAGATTCTGATGACCAGCAACACGGGCACACTGGAGCCTCGTTCAACTCACCGGTTTGTCTGCAAGGCAGATACAGTGAGCCTCAACCAGAACGACTGACACCTTCGCACACGACAGACTCAGCTGAGTCGCGTGCCATTGGGGACTGCCTGCTCAGGTGAAACCAGAACAATGGCTCCATCTTCTCGTGCCATGCCGGTCACCAGACATTCCGACATGAAGGGGCCGATCTGCTTTACCGGAAAATTGACGACTGCCATGATCTGCTTGCCAAGCAGAGATTCGCGATCGTAAAGCTCGGTGATCTGTGCACTCGAACGCCGAGTGCCGATCTCGTCACCGAAGTCGATTGTCAGCTTCCACGCAGGGCGCCGTGCTTCCGGAAACGCCTGTACGTCGATGATGGTGCCGGCACACAGCTGCACCCGTTCAAAATCACCCCACTGAATCTGTTCCATCTCTCCATCAATCTCATTGCCGTGCGCAACGCACATCACAAGACAGATGATAGCAAGCGCACGCTGTGCTCACGTAGTGCAGAGCAGCTCAAGTTTTCCTTCAACAGCCGGGCTGCAGGGCTCGACTTCACCTTCCCTGTGCCGACATAACCCCTGTACACCGAAGAACAGCGCCCTCTCTCCAGGCACCGCGATCTGGTAGATCCGGACGGACTCCGAACTGGAAGTTCCGAGGCTACCCGGCCCGCCTGGCAGGCTCCAGCGCATGCTCGATTGTCGATCTCCACAAGAACACGAATATCACGAGATAACGCACATGAAACCATTCAACGCCACACTTGTCGCAGCGACAGCATCCATCCTGTTGATCAGCGGCTGCGCTACCGATGATCCAAATCGCCGTGCCAAGGCAGGTGCAGCCATAGGTGCTGTTGCGGGTGGTGTACTGGGCCACCAGGTCAATGACAAGAATGGACGCTACGCCGGAGCCGTCGTTGGCGCGCTCACCGGGGCTGCAGTAGGCAACTACATGGACAAGCAACAGCGCAAGCTGGAAGAGAGCCTGGAACAGGAGCGTCGCAACAAGCAGATCGAAGTCACTCGCATCGACGAAGACACACTCAAGCTGGAAGTACGTAGCGAAGCCTCGTTCGACGTCAACAGTGCCCGGGTCAACGACAAGTTCCGCAGCAGCCTGGAGGCCATGGCCGATGTCATCGGCGAGTATGACAAGACAGCCGTCCACGTCATTGGCCACACCGACAGCACAGGAACCGAAAGCTACAACCAGTCGCTGTCGGAAAAGCGCGCAACATCGGTCAGCCGCCTGTTCAGCGCCAACGGTGTGGATCGTTCGCGAATGCGCTTTTCCGGTCGTGGGGAAACCCTGCCTGTGGCAACCAACAGCACCAGCTCGGGCCGCAGCATGAATCGCCGGGTCGAGGTCTACCTGAAGCCGATCGTCGAAGGTCGGGAAGACGACGCGTTTCGTTCCCCCATCTGAGTCTCCACAGTGATCTGATTATCCCGACGCGTCGTCTGTCGGGTCGACGGGATGAATCACGGTGACCGGCATTCGCTGATGAGTCAGTCAGTGAATGCCGGTCATCGGCCTGCTCGTTCCTTGGCGAATCATTCGGCGAATACCGGTGATCGATCTACTCATTTCCTGAAGAAACACTCGGCGAATGCCGGTGATCGCTCTACTCATGTCCTGACAAATCGGTCAACGAATAGCGATCATCGGCTCGAAACCCGGCTGTCAGGACGGACACCGATGAGATTCCGGATTCCAACCTGGCACGCGAGGAATGCGCTGTGCAGTCTGCTCAACCGTGCAAGGGCCAGGCCCACAGAATGGCAGGCACGCTGATGACGGTGATCAGAATTTCCAGCGGTAGCCCCATGCGCCAGTAATCACTGAACTTGTAGCCACCGGGCCCCATCACGAGCGTATTGCATTGATGCCCGATGGGGGTCAGAAAAGCGCAGGAAGCCCCCACGGCCACGGCCATCAGAAAAGGGTCGGCATTGACACCCAGCGTGTTGGCCATGGCAATACCCAGCGGCGCCATGACAAGTGCCGTAGCTGCATTGTTGATGACATCCGACAACAACATGGTGACTACCAGTAGCAAGGTCAGAATCAACGGGATCGACAAGCCTTCGGTTACCTGGATGAGACTGTCCGCAACCAGCTGTGTCGTTCCCGACGTGGTCAGCGCATTGCCAACCGGAATCATGGCGGCAAGCAGAACGATGACAGGCCAGTCGATGTCATCATAGATCTGACGAGTCGTGAGAATACCGGTCAGCACATAGGCGCCGACGGCGAGTATGAAGGCGATCGGCAGCGTCACCACGCCGGCGATGCCCAGACCAATCGCCAGGGCGAAAATGCCACTGGCCAGGGCTATCTTGCGAGTACGATTCAGGTTGATCGGTCGTCGCATCAGCGGCCAGAGCCCGAGGCTGCCGAATTGCTGATCAACCGACTCACTATCGCCATGCAGCAGCAATACATCACCGGCCCGAAAGATCTGCTGCCGCAGCCGCTGTGTGACCGGACGACCTTGCCGGGCCAGCCCCACCAGAGCCAGCGTCCGCCCCGTCTGACGACGAATGAATTCCACACCCCGTCCGATCAGTGGCGAGTCATTGCGTACGACCCCTTCAGCCATGATCTCGTTATCCGGACTGGGCTGGATGAATGTCGGGGTTGCCGTGCTGCGAAGTTCCAGCCCATGCTGGTCCAGAAAGGCCTTGAGGTCGTCCGATCGGGCTCTCAGGATCAGGATGTCCTCTTCGGCTATCTGGTAACCGGCACGCACGGCTCGGGCAAAACGACGCTTGCCGGCAACCCCAATGACCTCCACATTGTCCTCATCCAGGCCGTCGACCTCTCCCAGCGTCTTGCCCAGCAAGGGCGAGCTGGCCGGCACCTGGGCCTCGGTGAGATAGACTCCGGCTGCCAGAGCACTGGCATCCTCCTTGTATTCCAGCCGCGCACGGGGGATGAGTCGCCAGCCCAGCAAGGTGATGAAGGCAAAACCGATGATGGCCACTGGCAGTCCGACCGGCGAAAAATCGAACATGCTGAAAGGTTCGCCGGACTCCTGAGCCCGGATACTGGCCACGATGATATTCGGGGGCGTACCAATCAGCGTCATCATCCCGCCGAGCAGACTGCCGAAGGCGAGCGGCATCAGTATCAGCGCCGGGGAGCGCTCGCGTTCCTGAGCCGTGGACAGGGCAATGGGCAGCATCAACGCCAACGCACCGACATTGTTCATGAACGCAGAGGCCACCGTCACAACCCCGGTCAAGGCGGCAATGTGCAGCACTGGCGTTTCGGTCAAATGGCTGATGCGGCTTGCCACCTCATCCACCACACCGGCGTTGCGCAATGCGCTACTGATGATCAGGACCGCCGCTACGGTCACGACGGCCGGATGACCGAACCCCTGAAAGGCCTCATCGGGCGACACGATGCCTGCCAGCACGGATGACATCAGGGCGAACATGGCAACAAGATCATAGCGCCAGCGGCCCCAGACAAAGGCCAGAAGCGTTACCAGCAGAATGCCGCTGATCAGGTATTGCTGACTGCTCATACGAAGAACTCGTTATTCAAGAAGATCAGATAGCACAGCTTTTGCATCATTCACTAATCGCGCCGGTTACTTGCGATTTGTTCCATAGAGTAAACCAGGTTCACACCCAATGACCCAAACAAACACGACCCTGCACGCCAGCGAGCTCGATGTAGATCTTTCAGACACCCATATCTTCGCCGGCCCCGCCCTCCTCGGGGTATTGGACACCCATATGACGCTCGACCCGAGCCAGCCGGGCAAACAGCATGGCCATCTGGTGCTGCCGTACTCCGTTGGCGCGGGGCTCGATCACCTGCGCCTGCCGGTGTGTTCGATTCGTGGCACGCGGCCAGGTCCGACCATCACGCTCATCGGCGGTGTGCACGGCGACGAATATGAAGGTGCACTGACACTGCAGCGTCTGGCGCGGGATCTGACGCCGGAATCGGTACATGGGTGTCTGCTGATCGTACCGGCACTCAATGGCGCTGGAATGGCAAGCGCTACGCGCTCGCTGCCCCAGACGGGGGAGGATCTGGATCTGTGTTTCCCCGGCGATCACCAAGGCACGTTGGGCGAGCGTCTGGCCAGGGAGGTCTTCGAGCGACTGATCCGGCCCGCCGAACTGGTCCTGGATCTGAGATCCGGCGGTCAGCGCCTGCAATTCGCGGCCTCTGCCGCAGTACGATCCATGGGTGTCCCAAACGGCAGCGGTGACGGGATCGGCGAAGCTGCCATGATTGCCTTCGGCGCCCCCAACAGCGTGAGGCTGCCAGCCAGCGCCGGGCGTGGCTGCCTTCAGGCCACGGTGGAAGCGGCTGGCAAGGCCTATGTGCAGAGCGAGCTCGGTGGTGGTGGTGGCTGCACTCGGCAGGCGCTGGAGATTGCCAGTGTCGGTTGCCGGAATGTGCTCCGCCATATGGGTGTCTTGAATGAAGAGGTGCAGCTGCGGGCCTCTCGCATGCTGGAGGTGCGTGATCATTCATTTTTCGTACATGCGCCGGTGGGTGGCCTGCTGGAGCCATTCACCCAGCCGGGCGGTGATGTCTGGCAGGGTGATACCCTGGCCTGCCTGGTGAATCTGGAGCAGTCAGCCGACGAACCCTGCCGCATTGCAGTTCCTCGAAACGGTGTCTTGCTGGCACTGCACCACGGCGGTCCAGTCCGGGCCGGCGAATTGATCGGCATTCTGGCTGACGAAGTCCAGCGCTGAACCGCCCCTGCTCGACCGGCATTCCACCCACGACCGGTCAGAATTGGCGGCAGATCCGCAGGAGGCCGTACACTAGCCCCCTTCCGCCATAACCCCGTTCTCCTCATGCCATCAGTCGCGACTACGCCCTCTTCGCGAAGCGTTTCGGTCATCATCCCTACCCACAATCGCTGGGAAAGCTTGCCGACGGCCATCGACTCTGTGCTGGCGCAGAGTGATCCGGTGCATGAACTGTTCGTGGTCGATGACGGTTCCACCGATGGCACCGCCGACAAGGTGAGGCAACACTACCCGACCGTGAAATTGATCTGTCAGCGCAATCACGGTGTGTCGCATGCGCGTAACCGGGCCATCGAACAGGCCAGCGGAGCCTGGATCGCATTGCTCGACTCGGATGATCGCTGGTACGCCGACAAGATAGCGCGTCAGCTGGATGCCTTGCAGGACTCTCCCCAACTGCGCCTGTGTCATTGTGACGAACACTGGTTGCGCAATGGCAAGCGAATCAATCCACGCCACAAACATCGCAAGCGCGGTGGTGAGATATTCGAACATTGCCTGCCTCTGTGCTGCATTTCGCCCTCGGCGGTACTGATTCATCGTAGCCTGTTTGCCGAGGTCGGGCTGTTCGATGAGGACTTGCCGGCGTGTGAGGACTATGATCTGTGGCTGCGCATCTGTGCCCGCGAGCCCGTACTCTACGTGGATGAGGCGCTGCTGGAGAAGACCGGTGGTCATGCCGACCAGCTGTCACAGCGCTACCCTGCAATGGACCAATACCGTCTGCAAGCACTGGCCAGTCTGCTTCGCAGTGCCCCACTGACACAGAATCAGAGACAGCAGGCGCAAGACATGTTCGAGCAGAAGCTGCGAATATTCTGCAACGGGGCACGCAAGCGTGGACGCGATGAAGCGGTCGCGTCCATGCTGCACATCTATACCGATCTGCTGGACCCAGCGCAGTTATACTGACCCCTGGTGAGCACCGTATTCGCCACAGGACTCATTGCAACCCTCCACGCTTCCATCAATCCACCCCATCGCCCATGTCAGCTCTTGTATTCCGTCTGCGCAATGTCCCCGAAGATGAAGCCGATGAGGTGCGCGCGCTTCTCAGTGAGCACGCTATCGACTGGTACGAAACCTCGGCGGGAAACTGGGGCATTGCCATGCCGGGTCTGTGGGTCAATGATGATTCGGACCTGCCTCGTGCCCGAGAGCTGATCAGTACCTATCAACGCGAACGCACTGAAACGCAGCGCCGCAACCATGAACTGGCAAAGCGCAATGGCGATGAGACCACACTGATACAACGCATCACCGAGCAACCGTTGAAGGTCGCCGGCATCGTTCTGTTCTGCCTGTTCATTCTGTACATCTCGATCAATCCGTTCCTGCGACTGATCGGCTACGGACTGTAGTTTCACTTTAATGAGCGCCCAGGCTTCGCCACACTCGGTACTTCCGACGGTCCCCGTGTAACCTCCGGGCGGCGCCCTTTCGGCGCTGTAATACAGGTCGACAACACCTTATCGCAAGTCCTGCTCTGCATTGATGAATGCCCCACACCGTATGGCTCCCGGCCCGGTGGAGCAAGGATGGAGGGTACCCACTGACAATCCCGATGAACGACGGCGAGCAGCCTCAGCGCATCCGGATGCGCGGTTTTTTAAGGTTCGATTCAGCTTTCCCCGACTAGTCTGGCCCCGCTTCTGCAACGCGCAGCTGCAGCTCCGGCCATCGGGAATCCTCTCTGATTGTTCCACCTGTCCGGAGACAGGGACGACGCAGCGGTGCCAGGACAGCCCCTCCTCGCCATCATCACGTTCACCAGCAACCATCAAGAATGCCCATGAGAATTCCGTCCCTGGCTCTAGCGCTTCTCGGAGCGCTCAGCACGTTTGCCCATGCCGACAATCAGCGCCCCTCGACGGTCAGTAACGTCCAGGCCGGTGCAGTATCGACAACAGCCATCAGACTCACCTGGAACACTCCCTGGGACAACGTGGGCGTTGACGGATTCAACATCTATCGCAACGGCGACTACTACAACACGATATTCAACGCGACCAATTTCATCGATACGAATCTGTCGCCAGGCACCCGTTACGAATACTCCGTGGTGGCCTTCGACAAGGCCAGAAACTATTCCACCCTGTCCTTGCCTTCCGCGGCAACCACCAGCAGCACCGGCAGCAATACCAGTCTGGCCACTGGCGCAGCGCCCCCTGCCAGCGCACGGGAAACCGGGAATGGTACACCTGCTGCACCTGCCAACCTGCGGGCCGAGGTGCAGGGCTCTGACAGCGTCAGACTGGAATGGAGCGCCCCTGGGGGCAGCGTTTCCGGATACAACCTCTACCGTGACGGGCGCTACCACAAGACTGTCAGAGGACGTACCGACTATGTGGATTCCGCGCTGAGCCCGGGGCGTGAATATCGTTGGCGGGTGGTGGCATTCCTGGGGCAACGCTTTTCCCTGAAGTCGAATGAAGTGCGGGCCAGCACCGAGAGTGAATCCGCCGTCGTGGCGGTCGCAGCCACGGCAGCCGAAGCCCATTCCGGCGTGCCTGCCGGTTATCAGCTGGTGTTCAATGACGAGTTTCGTGGTAACAAGCTGGACGACTCGAAGTGGTCAAGTCGTTATCGATGGGGACCGTCGCACACCATCAACAACGAGCTGCAGTACTACGTCGACTCACAGAGTGACTCGGGTTTCGGGTACTCGCCCTTCACCTTCGATGGCGAGAACCTCATCATCAGCGCCATACGAACTCCGTCCCATCTGAAGAGCAAGGCCAACAACAAGAGCTACCTGTCCGGCGCCATGACAACCTACGGCAAATTCAGGATGCGTTATGGCTACGTCGAAATGCGCGCCCGTCTGCCAAGGGGCCAGGGTCTGTGGCCTGCCTTCTGGCTGCTGCACAACCATGACAACGGCATTCGTCCCGAGATTGATGTCGTCGAGATGCTGGGAGATCAACCGGCTGTCGTGTACCAGACTTACCATCACTACAACAATCGCAACCTGCGATCCACACCCAGCCATGAGGTCTGGGGTACGGATTTTTCCGCCGGCTTTCATACTTATGGCATGCGCTGGGAGCCGGGACGCATCACCTGGTATGTCGACGGTGAAGCCCGTAATGCCTATGCCAACAACAACGTCTCGGCCGAGGACATGTACCTGCTGGTCAATCTGGCCATCGGTGGAGCCTGGGCAGGCAGCCCGGATGCCAATACGCCTTTTCCTGCCAGGCTCACCATCGACTACATTCGGGCCTACAGTGGCGACTGAGCTCCTGTAGCCAGACGGACCGGGGGGAAGCTGAAACAACCGAGGGACTGACGCAGGCCCGGCGAGCGGTCACAACCGAAGGACTGGGGGCTCGAAAATTGGAAGCAATGGAGCACCGATGCAAACCGAGAGTCCAGTGAGGGATGGCCGCTGACACGGACCGGATGAGGAGAGGCAACCGGAGGGCTGACGCAGGCGGGGTGCGCCGCAAGGATTGACGAACTGACCTGGACAAAGCCCGGCATGAAACGCGCAAGTCAGGCACGATACTTCTGATCTGTGACATCGATTCAGAAGTTAAGGTACGGTAGCGATACACTGCAAAGAAAAAAGACCCTCAACATGTCGTTGCTGCCTTTGCGTCTGTTTCAACCAATACCGGTCCTCACCCCGGCCTGCCTGTTGCCGGCTGCGGCCCCTGCCCGGCGACATCAGTCGAACAGGCTGATTCTCTCTGTGTGCGCAGCCCTGTTACTGGCCGGTTGTCAGAGCGCCCGGCAGCCTGGAACCCCTGGCGACATCTCCATCGACCGAACCAGCAGAGATGCCTTCGCAAGCTCGGCGTCCGATACTGCCTTTCATCATTCAGGACAGGTTGACCAGCAGACGGCCCTGTTGCCCTGGACGGATACCATTCATCCCTTGTATCTGAAAGCCCGGGCACTGGTAGAACGCGAGCTGGATGCCGATCTGCGCAATGTGCAGTTGTTGCTGGTGGACGATGCACCGATCAATGCAGAGGTCAATCGGGAAACTCGCCGACTGGTGAACGAGCAGTTCGGCACCTCCACCTTTGCCGATCACTTTCTCAGTCGTGTCATGGACACACAATCGGGTACCTACGCTGCCCTGTTCACGGCTCGATTGAAGGCTGTCATGGTGAGCCGCAGCATGCTCGCCAGCTATGAGAAATCACTGCCAGAGGATGCTCGAATTCGCCAGGCGGCTCTGCTGACATTGCTGATACATGAACTGGTCCATGCTGCCGATGACCAGCGTTACCGCATTCACGAAAACCGGGCCCTCAATTTCAGAGCCTCCTTTGCGCAATCCGCCACCTTCGAAGGTCACGCTCAGTGGGTCACTCGAAGGATCTGCTCGTACAGCGACTGTCTGCAAGGGCTCGAAGCGCTGGACAACTTCATGTTCAGTCGCGTCGAGCAATCCAATCAGCTGACGCAGCCGGTCGAGGCCATCAGTCGCAATGTGCTCGAGTATTCCTATGTCGAGGGCGAACGCTTCATCACCAGGCTGGCCGAGCGCGAAGATGGTCATCGTCTGATTGATGCCTTGCTGAGCAAGCCGCCCTACGACCCCATCCAGATTCTGGCGCCGGAAACCTACCCCGATCTGCTGCGCCAGCAACGTAACAGTCGCCTGATACGAGCCAGCCTCGACGTCGACCACCCCTGGGTGAGGGATCAATGGATCGGCGTGGAGACATCACCTCTGAAGGGCGTCAATCTGCGCGCCGACCCTTCTCGCCGACAAGCAGCCGTTGACGGTTTCACGCGCCTCATAGAAGCCATGGTAGCCATGCAGCTGTACGATCGTGGTCGTCCGGACTCCAGCCCCATGGAGGTCACCTTGCTGCAGGCAGAATCCGCCAATACGGCACGGCTGTTTGCCCGCACCCTGCACGAGAACAGTCAGCTGGCGGGCACCCATATCGAAGAGGAGCCCTTGCGCATCAATACCGGCGCAGGGAATGTGCAGTCACAGATGAGCATGCATGTCTTTCGCACCACGGTAGACAGCGACAGACCATTTCGAACAACGATTGGTGTCTCCGGCAACTATGTGGTTCAGATCGCGGGCGTGGCAACGCATTCAGAGCCCCTGGATGACTATGCCATCCGCGTGTTGCTGAACCTGCAATTACCGCGTTGACGACCTTTCATTGCCGAATCAGGTACGGCGGCGCAATTTTCCCGGTTCGATATCGCCAGCAAAGGCACTGCCATTTGCCGAGAACCTGGCCTTGAGAAACTCCATCTGGTCAGCCAGTACATCCCTGTTGGACAGATAGAAGTATTCATGCCGGTTGGGGGCGAAGGGCACAGCCAGCAACTGCATGTTGGCCTGCTCGGGCGTCAGGTCTCCCTTGCGGTTATTGCAGCGTCGACAAGCCGTCACACAGTTTGTCCAGAGGTCCCTGCCACCTTTCGACGTCGGTATGACGTGATCCCTGGACAGCTCCCTGGCAGGAAACTCGACACCGCAGTACATGCACATCATCTGATCGCGGGCGAACAGCAGACCATTGCTCAGTGCAGGTGTGAACTGGTGATTGTCCACCTTGCCATCGCAGGCAATGATGCTTGGCAATTCCAGACTCGAGCGAATTCCGGACTTGTTATACCCCCCTCGGACAGTGTGAATGGTTGCTCCGATACTCCAGATAACCTGTTCCTTTACAAGCAGTGTGGCAGTCTCCTGCCAGCTGAGCCAGGCAATGGGAGTACCGGCCTTGTTCAGGCGCAGTACTTTGCTGTTCATGGTCAGTTCGTCGTGGCCGTCGTCCTCCTGTTCGTCTTTGTATACCACAATCGTTGTTAACAGGCGATGACCAGCGAACCTGCTTCTGTACGTCGCTGAGTCCGGCATCAACGAGAGACAACGCCGTGGTGGCTGCATGAGGTGCCATCGCAAGTGGGTGTCTGGTGATGATCAGCGGGGACCGGATGTGGTGTCTGCTACCAGTGGCCGGATTGGTTCATGGGTGTCTGGTTGTGCCTGGTGGGAACCGAGATGTGGGTGTCTGCCAGGAATTACTGGTCGCCGAGGAAGCCGCCGGACTGGCGGTTCCAGAGGCGGGCGTAGAGGCCGTTCCGCGCGATCAGGTCGGTGTGGGTGCCGGTTTCGACGATGCGGCCGTGCTCCAGTACGATCAGCTTGTCGAGGGCGGCGATCGTCGACAGGCGGTGTGCCACGGCGAGTACGGTCTTGCCTGTCATCAGCTCGACCAGCTTTTCCTGGATGGCCGCTTCCACCTCGGAGTCCAGTGCCGAGGTGGCCTCGTCCAGTACCAGAATCGGCGCGTCCTTGAGCAGGACCCGCGCGATGGCGATACGCTGGCGCTGGCCTCCGGAGAGCTTGACGCCACGCTCACCGACGTAGGCATCCAGACCGCGACGCCCCTGTGGATCGGTCAGCCCCGGAATGAAGCTCATGGCCTCCGCCTGTTGCGCCGCCCGCACGATCTGCTCATCCGTGGCACCTGCCCGGCCATAACGGATATTGTCGCGAATCGAGCGATGCAGCAGGGAGGTATCCTGAGTCACGACGGCAATCGATTCACGCAAACTGTCCTGCGTGACCGTACGGATGTCCTGCCCGTCAATGAGAATCCGTCCGCTGTCCACGTCATGAAACCGCATCAGCAAATTCACCAGCGTCGACTTGCCTGCCCCTGAGCGACCGACCAGGCCGACCTTCTCTCCTGGCAGGATCTCGAAGTCGAGCCCCTCGACCACGGAAGCCTGTCGAGCCTCCGGTTCATAGGCGAAGTCAACCTTGTCGAACACGATACGACCCTGTGAGACCTGCAGTGAGACCGCATCGCTGGCGTCGGTCACTGCCAGAGGCTGCGATATCGTCGGAATGCCGTTCTGCACCGTACCGACGTTCTCGAACAGAGAGGTGATGGTGCGCAGTACCCGCCCCGACATCTGATTGAGTCGCAGCACCAGACCATTGGCCACGGCAATTTCGCCAACGCTGATCATCCCGTGCATCCACAAGGCGATCGATGCGATGGCCATGATGCCGATCAGCAGGGTGTTGAGCGTGGTCAGCGTGACGGTCATGGTCAGGATGGCCCGCATCAGAACCCGAAAGGCCAGGGTATGACGCTGCAGCCGTTCACCGGCATGTTCCGACTCCAGCGAATGGTGGGCGAACAGCTTGACGGACTGGATGTTGGTGTAACTGTCGACCACGCTGCCCATCAATGCCGCATTGGCTTCCGACAGGCGTGCCGACTTGCTGCGAACCGGCGGCACCATGAACACGACCACGGCACCGTAGGCCACCGACCACAGCAGCATCGGGATCAGCAGATAATGGTTGATGTCGGCAAACAGGATCAGGGTACCGGCCAGATAGATGAGCAGTGTCCAGGCGCCGTCCACGATGTTGACAACGGTCTCGCGCACCGCATGACCCGTCTGCATCACTTTCTGCGCCACTCGCCCGGAAAAGTCGTTCTGGAAGAAGGTCATGCTCTGCTTCAGAACGTAACGGTGGTTCTGCCAGCGCGTGGCGTTGGTGATACCCGGTGCCAGTGCCAGATTGATGATGGCGCGACTGCTCAACTGGGTGAGCGGACGCACCAGCAGGGCCACAATGGCCATCCATAGCAGAGCCGTGCCATGTGTGTCGAGAAAGGCCGAAGGCTCGGTACTCCCCATCCAGTCCAGAATGCGTCCCAGATAGATGTACACATACAGTTCACTGAGCGCCGCCACACCCGACAGTGCAAGTGTGGCCAGCAGCACATGACGCACGGGATACAGAAAGAAGCGGAAGAACGCCAGCGTTTCCTCGGGCGGACGCGATGCCTCCCGGGCTTGCAAGGGGTCAACCAGCGATTCGAAGAAGCGGAACACGGTGTCGATTCTGTCAGGGCAATGCAACAGGGTAACGCTACAGCTCTGCCTGCCGATACCCTTGTCAGGGTGTCATTCGAGAAAAAGCCACCCAATATTGCCCTTGGCAACCACGTTTATTCGTTCTTCTCTCATGTCTTGTGCCTGTGTCCGGTATGCTAGGGCAATAAGCGAGAATATTGGCTTGACGATCGGCCGCAATTCTTGATAAAAGACAGACAACTGTGAATATTTAGCACAAATCAAGTATGGATAAATACACTGAGATGTTGGTGTTCTCGAAAGCTGCCGATATGGGCAGCTTTTCTGCAGCCGCACGAGAGCTCGACTTGACCCCTTCCGCCGTCAGCAAGCTGATAACCCGGCTTGAGGATCGGCTTGGCGCACGCCTGTTCCAGCGCACGACCCGCAAATTGAGCATGACGGCCGAAGGCCATGCCTTCAACGACCGTTGCGGGGCCATTCTGGATGAAATCAAGCAGGCCGAAGATGCGGTCATGGCCTTGCATGACAAGGTCAGTGGCACCCTGCGCATCACCACTGTCTCGGCCTTCGCCAGATTGCAGATGATCAAGCTGATGCCCGAGTTCATGGCGCAGTTTCCGGATCTGCGCGTCGAACTGGAGTTGACCGAACGCGAAGTCGACCTGGTGGGAGAAGGTGTCGATGTGGCGCTGGTACTCAGCGATGGCCTCACCGATGAATCACTGGTTGCCCGGCGTCTGACAGTCAACAAACGCGTTATCTGTGCCTCTCCCGAATATCTGTCGAAGCATGGCACACCACAGACACCGGAAGACCTGTTGAACCACAACTGCCTGACTCACTCGGCCATTCATCACTTCAATGACTGGGAGTTCTCCACACCGGACGGCGTTCGCGTGCAGCGAGTGAAAGGCAACTTCCACACGAACAGTGCCTCGGCACTGCACGAAGCGGTCAAGGCCGGTATCGGTATTGCTCGCCTGGCCTCCTACGTGGTTCAGCCATCTCTGGAAAAGGGAGTGATCGTGCCCCTGCTGCAGGAACACACGGTCGACAGCTCGACCATCCAGCTGGTCTACCCGCACCGCCGTCACCTGAGCAACAAGGTTCGGGTCTTCACCGACTTCATGGTCGCCAAGTTCACACCCAATCCACCCTGGGAACGCTAGACCCTCACGTCAACACCACGAGCCCCGGAATGGAGTCCGGTGGCCGTGTCGCTCGGATCAGACCGACCTCTTCGCGCCTGTCACCGGACGCGGCAGTACAGACACCTGCCGCAGCCAGTACCGATTCACTGTCTACAGAGCCTGCTCGCCTTCCTCACCGGTGCGAATGCGGATCACTCGATCAACCGAATCGACGAATATCTTGCCATCGCCGATCTTGCCGGTATTGGCCGCCCGGATGATGCCTTCGATACAGGCATCCAGGATACTCTCCGCGACAACCACTTCGATCTTCATCTTGGGAATGAAGTCGATGACGTACTCAGCGCCCCGGTAGAGTTCCGTGTGACCCTTCTGCCGGCCGAACCCTTTGACCTCGGTGACGGTGATACCGGCTACCCCGGCCGCAGCCAGCTCTTCGCGCACGGCGTCCAGCTTGAATGGTTTGATGATTGCGGTAATTCTTTTCATGCCTTGGGCCTTCGTTGAAACAGAAGCGGACGTTGGTTCGGTTCGCCGGCAGTTGAGCAATCGCCACTCTCCTGTCTCGGCACCTCCGAATTCTTCACTCTAGCGATAGCGGATGTCAATGACCGCTCCGACGAGCGGCGCCACTGACAAACTAACGTGTACTCTCCCTCGGCGCTGCCAGTCTGTCGTGCCGAATCGATGCCAGCCGCTGCATGGCTAACGATTCTGCTTGCACGCCAGAATGGAGCGTTCCAGTGAATGCAGCAGGCTGATCAGGCGATTCACCTGCTGATCGATGTCAGCCAACTGCTGATCAAGCATGGCAACTGACCGATGCCGTTCAAGCTCTTCCAGAAACTTCAGACCACTGCCGTGAACCTTGCGCAATGGTTCTTCGATCTCGTTGAATACCGGGTGGGAAACCAGCCGCTGGCCAATGCCGAAATACCACAATCCGAGCCGTGTACTGACCACATCGGATTGCAGGCCGGGATCAGCCACCGACTGCAGGGCAACGCCTTCCCCGACTCGACTGCAGAAAGCGGCATCCACCAGTGTCTTGCGAAATCGCAGCAGGTTGAGACAGGCCTGGTGTACCCGACCGATCTGCGAGCCCTCGAAGTCGTGCTCGGTAGTCACGAAAGCCCTGAAATCGGCAAGCGACATCGGACGGCCCAGAAAATACCCCTGCCCTTCCTCGCAACCATGCGCGATCAGGAAATTGTAGACCGATTCGGACTCGATACCTTCGGCCACCGAGGTCATGCCCAGCTCTCTGGCCATCGAGATGGCAGAGCGCACGACATCGAGATTCTGCAGGGACGTGCCCATGCGCTTGACCATGCCCTGGTCAAGCTTCAAGGCATCGAAGGGCAATTGACTGAGCCGGTCGATCGAGGAATAGCCGGTCCCGAAGTCGTCCATCAGAACCTTGACTCCCAGGTCCTTGATCCTGACCAGATCATCATAGACAAGGTCGACATTGCTCATCACTGCACTTTCGGTGATCTCGATCTGCAGCTCGGCTGCCTTTATCGTACCGGCCTGCAACAGTGAGGCAATATGGTTGCTGATCGATCGTGATGCCAGGTCGTTGGGTGCAACATTGATGGACAGGGACAGTTCCGGTGGCAGCAAGCCGGTTGGCGCATTGCGTCTGATCGGCGCAGAGTCCCGCAGTTCGACAATGGCGCCTACCAACTGGTCCAGCAACTGCAACGTCAGGTCATGCAGCAGACCATTGCTTTCCACCATCGGCAGAAATTCGTCCGGAGACAGCACCGATGCGTCACCATGTGCCCACCGGACCAGCGCTTCTGCGCCGATGACCTCTCCGCTGAGCAGACACACCTTCGGCTGATAGAACAGCACCAGCTCGTCATTGTGCATGGCGCGCTCCAGCGCCTTGAGCGTGACCGGACTATTCATGGCGGACACCGGTCCGCGCCGTGACTGCACTGGCGAACCGGTGTCGCACTATCGTCGGTATGCCTTCAGATACCGGGATTGCAATGAACCCTGGACGCTCTGACTTGCGGGGCCGGCGGCCAACCACTTCTTTTCCAGCTTCTTCAGGACCTGTCGGCTGTCATCCAGACCGGCCGAGGTCATGCCTTCCTGCAGATGTTCCAGCTGGTACTGCATGCGCCTGGCCTTGTCCTCGGCCGGGGTATCCACGCCCGCAGCCACTTCCATCTTGATCAGCAGGTCACGTCGTTTTTCCTCGTTGGCCTGATAATCCGGCTTCGTGCCCTTGGTCAGATGCTTCAAGGCCGCATCGCGACGCTTCTGCAACACCGTGGCGACATCGGTCTGCACCTTCACATCGGTGGCCTCCCAGGCATGAGTCACATCATCGACCAGAGTGTCGCTGGCTCCATCCGGCTGCTCGACAGCCTGTTCCAGCTGTTCACACAGACCCAGCAGACGCAGTCGCTCTTCCTGTTCGGCCTGACTGCGGCGCTTGGCGGCATTGTCCTGTACACGTGAACAGGCCTCCAGCGCCTGTCGGTAGTCACGCAGCAGAAACTTCCTGTCGCGTTCCGGGAATTCTGCCAGGGCCTGGAACTCCATGCTCAGGGCTTGTACTTCGGCCTCATCGAGCGAGTCCCCGCGGGACAACTGCTTGAGACGCTTGATGATGTCCTTCGCCCGAAAGACGTGCTCGAGACCGGCGCGCTGCTTCTGACGTTCAACCTGATGCTGGTGCTTGAAGATCGTACCCAGGTGAGCGTTGAACACTTCCCACAATGCCTGGTCTTCCTTGCGTCGCATGATGCCGACGAGTTTCCAGGCACTGAGCAGGCTCTTTGCCTGATTGGCCGTATGCTGGGTGATTTCTCCTTCGGCCAGTGCCGCCACCTTCTCGACCAGCTCTTCCTTGGCCTTGACATTGTTGTCGTACTGTTCGGTCAGTGCCGTTTCGAACGGTTTCAGTGCTGCCGAGAAACGGGCTTCGAGCGCCTTGTCGGGTTTGCGATCCGGAACCCGGTTGCGAGACCATTCACGTTTGGCATTGTTTACCTGGCGAACGATGGCCTTCCAGTCCGGCTCGGCATCGGCATCGGGTGTCAGCAGGTTCTGCGCCGACTCCAGTTGTTCGCACAAGCGCGCCTTGGCATCGAGTTTTTCCTGCCGCTGCTGCTGCTTGGTCTCGAACCAGGCCTTGCAAGGCTGGTAGGCGATATCGCCGGCTGTCTTGAAGCGCGTCCAGAGGTCGTTCGAGGCACGACTGACACCCATGGCCTTCCAGGCGCTCTGCAGTTCACGCACCTCCTTGGCCAGTGCTTCGGGTGAGAGCTCCTTTGCTGGCAGGGCCTCCATGGATTCGCACAAGGCTTCCAGCTTGGGACGGGCCGCGAAGTCCTGCCAGTCGGCCATTTCCGCCAGCTGCTGTTCGGCTCTCGTCAGTTTATCGTCCAGACTGGAACGCTCTTCGGCTTCCATGGCGGAAAGCTTTTTCTGCAGACGGCGCAGCATGCTGTTTGCCGGGCCCCACTTGCCTTCCTTGATGATCGCGGACAGCGCGGCGAACTGCCGATGCGTGGCCTTGATGCGGTCGCTGGACTCCTGGCGAGCCTTGGTAATGCGATCGTTCAGTTGCGCAAGATGTGCCTGCAATTCGCCGACGTAGGCGTGTCCGGACAGATCGATACCCGGCAGCAGGCGCGGAATATCCAGTAAAGACGTCACTCGTTTGATGCGGGTCTGCAAGGCACCGGGGCGGGCCTTGTTGATGTCATAAGGCGGGTCGAACAGTACGGCGATGGACTGGCCATGTGCCAATACGCTCTTGACGTGATCCGAGCCCGACAGGGTTTCATCCTGCGATACCGCGCTCTGTGTGCTCTCGAGCGCGCCCGGCAGATCTGTCAGGGTCGCCGTCGCCAGCATCTCCTGTACGCGCGTCAGTGCCGGATCGTCTATGCGAGGCACCTCTTGCGCCGGGGTCGCACTTCCCGTCTCGTCCGTTGCGCCATCGCCCGCTGCGGGCGTGTTCTCTGCCGGCTCGCTGGCAGCATCCATGGGAGCATGCCCATGCTCGCCAGCAGCCGAGTCTGTTGCCTCGGAACTGTCCGCCGTTGCCTGCTGTGCCGCCGTGTAATCGGCAAGGCGTTGCTCTGCCATCGTCATCGCTTCCGTGAATTCCGTTTCATGTGACGCCCTGTCTTCGGGCTCCAGCTTGGCCCAGCGCTCTCTAGCAGCCTGCAACTTGCCACCATGCTGAGGAGTCCAGACACCTTCATTCAGACTGAGCACCTGCTTGAGCGTACTGGTGACAGCGTGCCGCCTGGCAATCAGGGCTGCCTCCTCTGCCGCCGCACTATCCAGCTTCTGTTGGAGCTGCTTGGCCACCACCTTGTCACGCGAGCGCACCGCAGCCAGCGCCGAGCGCATGGAATCATGCCGCGACAGCCGCATGGCGGCAGCCAGTCGTGCATCGTGCAGCCGCGATTGCTGCACCACGGTCACCAGTGTGGTTTCGTCGTCGATGGCCTGAAGGGCCAGTTCCCGCTGCTCGGCGCTCGAGCTGTGGGCCGCTATCGGCAACGCCAGACGAGAGGCATGGCTGCCCAGCAAGGCACGAATGGCGGTATCGCTGACATCGCCGGAACTGAACTTATCGACCAGTCTGGACTCTGCTGCAGTAGCGATGGCACCACCGTCGTCGCCGTTGGCATCGAGCAGCTCGCGCAGTATGTTCAGTTCGTCGAGCTTGCCGATCGCCGCGAGACGAACGGCAAGATCGACATCATTGCGGGCGAGCTCGGCAAGTGTTTCCTGCGACTCAGGTGTACTGGCATCTGCGTCATTGACGAAGCTGAGTCGGACCTGCGGGTCCTTGTGCTGGTGTGCAGCTGATTTCAAGAAATTTTTCACACTGGATACACGTAAACAACAATCGAAGCCGGATGGCTGGCACCAGTATAACAACTGCCTCGCACATTCCCGCACATGACACCATCCGACATCGATCATGATCGGATTGGCACCGTTAACGGCCAGACAATGAGCAGGATTTACAGAATGCAGCAACGCATTGCAACACCAACGCCCCCGATTAGTGTGGTTTCCAGCACAGATCGACCTGCCAGACCGGCCTCGCGGGGCAATTGACCGACCACTCACCCGCAGGCTTGTCGTACTGCGGCCGATAGCAACACTTTACGCACCCGTTGAGCACCATGAATCAGCCCGCAACGACGACCTCTCGTGAACCGTCCAGTCTCGGAATCGCATCCCTGGAGCGCATACCGATGGCCGAAATGCGGGACGTTCTCGCTCAGCTGGAACGTATCCTGATGGGCAAGCGCGAACAGACCACTCTGGCTCTGGCCTGTCTGCTGGCTCGCGGACACCTGCTGATCGAAGATGTACCCGGAGTCGGCAAGACCACATTGGCGCATGCACTGGGGGCCACGCTGGGGCTGGACTGGACTCGCGTGCAGTTCACCAGTGATCTGCTGCCGGCCGATATCGTCGGCGTCTCCATCTACAATACTCACGACCAGCAGTTCGAATTCAAGCCGGGACCGGTCTTCACCTCCATTCTGCTGGCCGACGAGATCAATCGCGCCCCGCCCAAGGCACAAAGCGCCTTGCTCGAGGCCATGGAAGAGCGACAGGTCAGTGTCGATGGTGTCAGCCATGCATTGGCCGAGGACTTCTTCGTCATCGCCACCCAGAACCCCGGCGACCAGCTCGGCGCCTTTCCCCTGCCCGAATCACAGCTGGACCGCTTTCTGGTTGGCCTCGAGATCGGCTACCCCGATCCGGCAACCGAGCGTGCCCTGCTGGAACACGGCGACATGCGCGCCGATGTCGCCAGCCTCGAAGCCCTGCTCGATAGTCGACAGATCCATCGCTGGCGCAAACAATGCGACAAAGTGCACCTGAGCCCACCGGTACTGGATTACATCCAGGCCTTGCTGCTGGCCAGTCGCACGGCAGGCACGGGATTGAGCCCGCGGGCCGGACTCAGCCTGGTGAAACTGTGCCGCGCTTTTGCCTTCATCGAGCAGCGTGATCATGTGCTGCCCGATGATGTACGCCACGTCTTTCCGGCGCTGGCCGGTCATCGGATGACAGGCCAGGTACGCAGCGGGCATCAGCACGCCCGCGAACTGCTGGCGCAGGTCAGCATGCCCTGAACGCCATCCGCTCATGAGACTTCTCAGCCCCCGGATTCGGCAGCGTCTGTTCCGAGTCCGACCGGAAGACAGACTGCCGCATCTGGTCAGTCACCAGCGAGTCTATATCGTGCCCACCGGCCGTGGCTGGGCGTTTCTGCTGGCGTTGCTGCTGATGCTGGTGGCCTCGGTCAACTACGCCCTGTCGCTTGGCTATGCCCTGTGCTTCCTGTTGACCGGACTGTTTGCGGCCACACTGCTGCACACCTATCGCAATCTGGCTGGTCTGCAGGTCTCCAGAATCAGCGGCGGCGAATGCTTCGCCGGTGAGTCCCTGCCCTTCGACATCACCCTGACAAACAATCGCTCGCAAGTCCGTCACGGACTACGACTGGCAACCACTGAGGCCTGCGTGTCGGGCATACGCCTCGAACCCGCCCGGGATACGCGCATGGTACTGCCGCTGCCCACCACGAGACGCGGTGTCCTGCCTCTGGGCAGACTGACCCTGCAGAGCGACTGGCCACTGGGCCTCTGGACCTGCTGGAGCTATCTGCATGTGCAGACACAGGGACTGGTTTTTCCACGGCCGGAAACGAACCCTCCCGCGCTGCCGCTGAGCGCCGGAGACGACGGTGACACGAACCCGCGGCCCGGTCTGCAGGGGGATGTCTCCGGGCTGCGCCACTATCAGCCTGGCGACAGCATCGGCAGCATTGCCTGGAAGTCGGCTGCACGCGGGCAAGGCCTGCTGGTGCGCAGTTTCGATAGCGATGAGGGCCTTGGCAAGACGGCATTGAGCCTGCACAGCACGGGACTGCACGCGCTTGAACAGCAACTGTCACGACTCTGTGCCTGGGTTCTGCTGGCAGAAAGCCGGCAGACGCCCTATGCCCTGCAACTGAGCACTCGGCAATTGCCCGCCGCGCAGGGCAGCGAGCAGCGAGTGCGCGCACTGCAGGCGCTGGCCTTGCACGACAGTGCAACGACGGGTCAGCCGACATGAGTTCGAGCTCATCAGTGAAGTCGGCGGCAAGGAATGCCGCGCGCCGGGCAGTCGGCAAGCAGCGCTGGCGCAGATGGCTTCCGGATCTGGGTCTGTCAGGAGACACGCCTGCACCGGCGCCCATGGATGCACGAACCCTGTACGCTCTTGCCATCCTGTTACTGCTGGTGCAGCTGCCTCATCTGCTGCACCTGCCATTGTGGGTCAGCCTGAGCGGCGCCACCCTGATCGGCCTGCGACTCTCTCTGCTGAGGCGCCCCGGACAGAAGCTGCTGGGCAGGCTGCTGTCACCGGCCGGCGTCACCCTGCTGGCCATTGCCTGCGCCTTGCTGATCAAGCTGGACTACGGCTATTTCATCGGTCGGGACCCCTGCGTCGCCTTTCTGTTCATACTGGTGGCCGCCAAGTTTGCCGAAGTGCGACGTCCCGGCGATGCCACCATGCTGCTGTGTCTGGCGGCGTTTCTGCTGTTGACCCAGTATTTCTACTCACAGACGATCCTCGCAGCCCTGGTGACACTGCCTGCCGTGATAGCGCTGGCGCACGCCCTGGCTGTACTGCGTGATCCGGAAAACCCGGCCCAAACCCGGGAACAGCTGAAGCTGGTACTCACCCTGTTGTTGCAGGGCTTGCCGCTGGCAGCATTGCTGTTCATCGTGTTTCCACGCCTGCCCGGCCCCCTGTGGTCGTTGCCGGAGGATGCCTCGGCCACTACCGGTCTGTCCGATTCCATGTCGCCCGGCTCGATCGGGCAGCTGTCGCAATCCGATGCGGTTGCCTTTCGAGTGGAATTCGATGGTGCCATTCCCCCTCCGCGTGATCGCTACTGGCGCGGCCCCGTGCTCAGCGAATTCGATGGTCGTCGCTGGAGTGTCAGCCCGCGCCTGCTACAGGCCCGTTCAAGCTATCAGGGCCCGGCAGCAGACATCATCGATTACACGGTGACGCTGCAGCCTCATCACCAACGCTGGCTCTTTGCACTGGATGCGGCGGTCTCCCTGCCAAGACCGGACCTTCGATCCAACCGGCCGATCGACGCCACCGACGCCGCGAGTGACACTCAAGACAATACAGCTCAGACACCGGACCGCAGCAGGGATGACAGCCTGCGAATCCGACACGGAAAGCCTCTGGGGCGTCTGATGAGTGATGGTCAGATGCTGGCAGGCAACTCGGTTACCCAGCTACTGCGTTACCGCCAGAGCTCGGTCCTGCTGGACACTCGCTTCGCCTCACGCCAACCTCCAGACAACACTCTGTTCCTGCCGGGCGTCAACCAGCGAAGCAGTCGCTTTGCAAGGGAATTGCGCGATAGCGTGCAAAGCGACACCGCCTATGCGCAGGCCATTCTGCACCACTTCAATCAGCAGGCCTACCACTACACACTGCAACCCCAGCTACTGGGGGATGCCCCGGTTGATGAATTCCTGTTCGACACCATGGCAGGCTTCTGCGAGCATTATGCGGCCGCCTTCGTGGTTCTCATGCGCAGTGCCGGTATTCCTGCACGGGTCGTCACGGGATATCTGGGCGGGGAAATGAATGACGATTACATGATCGTACGCCAATCGGATGCACATGCCTGGGCAGAAGCCTTCATTGATGGCGCCTGGCGCCGCTACGACCCCACCGGTGCAGTAGCACCATCCAGGGTCGAACAGGGCCTCTCGGCCGCATTGCCCGGTGACGCTGCCGTGCCACGACTGGCACGACTGGACAAGGGCTGGTCCAGCAACCTGCAGCTGCGTTGGGATGCACTGAACCATCAGTGGCAACGACTGATCGTCGACTTCGACAATGACACCCAGGACGGATTATGGGAACGTCTGGGTCTGCCTAAGCCCGAGCTGTGGCAGATTACCGTCATCGTTCTGGCATTGACCGGACTGTGGTGTACGCTGGTGCTGGGCGTGCCGCGTCTGACAAGCAGGCAGGGCTCGCCCGATGAACGCCTGTGGCAGCAACTCTGCGAGCTGCTGCGCAGGCGCCAGCTGCTACGCGAACCCGCCGAGACACCCGCAGAATTCCTGCAACGCGCCACGCAGGCCTGGCCTGCCCAGGCCCGGCGTCTGCATTTGCTGCAGGGGCATTTTTCAAGTCTGCGCTTCCGCGCACTGTCCGAGACGGAGCAGAATCGTCGTCGGAGCGAGGTCAGGCAACTGCTGAGACGGCTGCGCTGGTCGCTGCCTCGCGGCGCGTGGCAGGCAGCAGGCGACGAGAGCGAAGTCACCTGAGCGATCGGCAGCCACCTTGCTGCAGCCTGGAAATTTGCCGGCAATGGGCAGTATCCGTTTTCTCCAGCGCTCTGTCTGAACCCAGGCAGTATCCGGATTGTCCAGCGCCTTGTCTGACTCACGGCAAGCCTGGACACGCCTGAATTGCGGACGCGGCTAGATGGCGTATACGTGGTTGTCCCACTGCACTCGATGGATGGCCAGGCTCATGGCTCCATCCTCGGACAAGGCCATGATCTCTCCCGTGCCACTGGTCAGCAGCGCCGTGGCTGACGGCATATCCATCAGGTCATTCGCCAGGGTGCTGGAGCGCTGCTCATTGGATGCCGCAACGGCGTCCGTATCCGCCGGAATGACGCTCACACCACTGCAGTCTCGCACCGATAGGGTCTCGAGCAACTGGGCGCTGACCCGATCCACACTGAACATCAGTCCGCCCTTCGAAGACGTGAACAGAACATGATCACCGGCCACGGCGACCGATGACAGGTAATGAGACGTTCGCTGTTGCAGGTCGGCAGGCAGCTCGACCAGTGACAAGCCCTGGCTCGATCGGCCCCGCTGGAAACTGCGCAGACTCCTGTCGACCGACATGACGCCGGCCAGACCGCCAATGACCGCCTCGGCACCCTCGTACTGCCCGGCGAACCAGACATTGCCCTCGACATCAACTGCCAGATGACGCAGCGACACCTGATGCCATTCGGCGGGCAGAACATGCCTTGCCAGCAAATCGCCATTGCGGGAGTCCACCACCGTCAGGCTCGGCGCCATCGAGTCGATATTGAGCTTCTCTCTGCCCGTGTCGGGATGCGTATGGATGCCTCCATTGGCGACGATCAGCAGCGCTGATCCCGGTATGCGCACCACCTCGTGAGGCCCTGTGCCACCGGTATCCATTTCACCCAGACGCTGATAGCCGGCAGCCGTGTCATAGATGCCGAGCACCCCTCGTTGCGCGTCGAAGTCGTTCTCGGTCGCAAACAGCAGACGTCCATCTGCCGAGTAACTGCCGTGGCCATAGAAGTGACGCCCTGCAACCGGCGCCACGGTCAGATGCCTCTCCGGATCACGACGATCGAAGGCATGCAGATACAGGCCCGGACGCCTGGCAAACAGACAGGCCTGGTGAGAGGCCCTGTGACTGGCAGCTCCGTGGGCTCGAGCACTCAGTGGAATCGATGCAATGCGACGCGCCTGCTCGTCGAACACGACGGCGACATGCTCATCGGGCCCTCGCCGCGCACCACTGATGAACAGATTGCCCGACTGTGTGCCGTCGTCAGGCAGTTGCTGCCCTGCCGTTGCCGTTGCCGTTGCCGGCAGAAGTGTCGTCAATGCCAGTTGCAACAGGGCCCGTCTCGATAGCGAGGCAGCGGCTTGCATGCTCAGTCGCCGTCTTCGCTGTTGAAACCGGGACTGATACCCAGTGTGGCAACAAAGCGATCATTGAGGGTGTAGCGGATGCCGCCAACCACTGCCATCACGGCGCGCAGCAGCGACTCGGCTTCAGCCGTGAAGTCACCGCTGTCGTCGGTGAGGGCCGGAAGTGCCTGCAATTGCTGCAGCATGCCATCCGCGCTTCGAAACTCGAAAGCCAGTTCGTTTTCCAGACCGCTCGCCTCTGCCAGTCCGGTATCGATGGTCAGCGCTCGCAGCGATTCCAGGTTGCCGCGGATCATCAGCAGGCCGAGACCACTGCGCCACAGGGGCGCTGTCCTGATATCAGCCTGTTCACCGCTCAGGGTCGAGAGTTTGCGATCCTCGATCACATCGGCACCGACCAGAATCTGCGTTACCAGACCGCGCAGCACTTCCTCCTCGGTACGATAGAACTCCGAGTCCGACGCCGGTGATCTCATGCTCATGACGTGTGGCGCTTCATCCTGCCAGCCCTTTTCAATGGCCTTGGCCATGGCATCGATGTTTCCGATAATGGCCATTGCCACCTGACAATCCGGCGTCTCGCTGCCTTCGGAAAAATGCAAGGGTGTGCGTTCGCCATGAAGCAGGCGTTCCAGCGCGGGAAAACCCTGCAATGCAACGCTCTTGTCGGCGATATCATCGGCTGTCAGGCTGGGCGCAGCCGCGTCTGCCAATAATGCTCGCATCTGTCGTTCGCCAACGCGTCGCTTGTCCGGCCAGTAGAACAGTCGGTTCTGGCGATTGTCTTCCAGCAAGGGTCCCGTTCGATAGAGCTCCAGCAATGAAAAGGCTGCAACGGCCCGTTCATGCGCCGCAAGCAAGCTGTCCAGCGCCTCGGGGCTCCGTGTCTCGCAACTGTTTTCCGCCGCTTCCAGCAGCTCTGCGGTGGTCCGGGAGAATCGCACGGCTGCCGGTTGATACACCTGCTGCACGGCCCGATCGGCAAAGTCATTGTCGCCTGGTACTGCAGCTCGGGCACGCCCGCTCAGTGACAATGAGAGTGTCACTGCCAGCATGGCGGTGACGGCATGCACGGACTTGCCGCGCCAGCGAACGAATCGGTACCTGACCGGCGCGGCTTCGCCATTCTTCACAAGCAAGCTGAGTATCACAGGGACTCCAGAAAAGTAACGAGGGCTGCTCGCTCATCCTTGTTCATGTCCAGCACATCATCCAGTGATGCCTGAGCCTCTCCGCCATGCCACAGCACGGCATCGAGCAGCGTCTTTGCGCGACCATCGTGCAGAAAGCTGGTATTCGGGTTCACCGTCTTTGCCAGACCGATTCCCCACAGCGGCGCCGTCCGCCATTCACGCCCATTGGCATCGGCTTCATCCGCATGGTCTGCCAGGTCTTCTCCCATATCGTGCAGCAACAAGTCGGTATAGGGCCAGATCAGCTGAAACTGCATTTCCTTCTGCGGTGCATCGCGCGCGGTGACATGCTTGGGGACATGGCAGGCCTGGCAGCCACTGTCGTAGAACAACTGCTTGCCCATCAGGACCTCGGGGTCATCGACATTGCGTCGGGCAGGCAGTGCCAGATTGCGCGTATAGAATGTGATCAGGTCGACCACATCATCCGGCGCTTCCCCCTTGCCAAGGCGCGCCTGTTCACCATGGGCCAGTGATTTGCACACCTCCTGTGCCGGCATGCAGTCTCCCTGTGGGTTGCTCATCGACGCACCCGAACTGGACAAACCCATATCGCTGAACATGGCATGCACGTTCTGCTCTCTGACAGTGGACATGGCCGCCTTGTGGGCAAACCGGCCCAGCACCCGTTGACCATTGTCCAGTACCTGCCAGTTGGGGCGACCCGATATGCCGTCACCATCGGCATCATCCGGATCGGCATACGCCAGAATGTCATCAGCGGCAATGGCTTCCAGCATGCCCAGCCCGGGCATGGCGGGTGCGATTCTGGGAGAGAGCCTGGTACCGGGATGCATCTCGCCATAGGCCAGGTCCAGCAGCGTGTAAACCGGCTTCTGCAGAACGTGGCGCGTGCCGTCGCTGAATTCCCGAATCAGCGGTTCGGTGCTGATGCGTACCTGCCCTTCGGCGCGCACGCCGGGTACTGCCGAGGCGTGAAACTGCCCGCCGTAGACCGGGTCCGGTCCCCAACGACCATCCAGATGGTTCTTCAACTGGATGAGCAGCGATGCGGTCTTCTCGCCGGCGACCGGCAGCTGCCCACGGCCATCCTTGATATGACAGGATTGACAGGCACGTGCATTGAAAAAGGGACCGAGACCATCAGAGGCCTGGGTCGAGGAGGGTGACGCCACCCACAACTTGTTGAACAAGGCATTGCCGAGCTTGAAAGTCTGCAGGTGCTCGAAGTCGAGCGTGGATGTCTCCTGCGAATAGGCATTGCGGTCGGTATTGGTGGTCTGGGTTCCGGCCCCCCCTTGCATGACTTCGAAGGGTTCCGCCTTGCTGAAATCGCGGGTGGGCTCAAGTACCTGGCGAACCCGCGCATTGTCCCGCCAGATGTCAGCCGGCAGACTCGGGGCGCTGGCCGGCACAGTCACAACGCTTGCAGGTTTCCCTGCAGCAGTGTCGACAGACAGCGTGCCGGCCTCCACGATCGAAAAAGCCGGAAAGCCGGTACTCAGGCATGCCATGCAGGCAAGCAGTACCGGCTTCATGCGGAAACTGTCAGGGAAACCGGACTTCATCGATACCTGCTTGAATGGTGACTCTACTGGAAGACGGAGTTGGGATCGTCCAGGCTATCGGACCCTTCGAATTCTATACCCGTTACGTCCAGTGCTGTGACAGCGCGATTGATATTGCGAGTCTGTCCGACCAGAGAATCGACCGCCGCCTGTACCAGGGCGTTGCCGACATCATTACCTTCGGCGATCAACTGGTCATAGGCCTGACCATCACGCTGGCTGACCAGCAGAACATCCAGTGCATCGACACTGGCCTGCAGGTCGGTGGCCAGTTCTTCGGCCAGTGCAGCATCCTTTTCGCGCAGCAGGTCGATCAGCGCAGGACCGGATACCGTTTCGCCATCGACACGCTGGTAATGACCCATGTAGACGTTCTGGATGCCCAGGCCATCGTAGTAGTGCGAAGCCGAGGTATTGTCGGAAAAGCAGTCATGCTCCTCTTCCGGATCGTGCAGCATCAGACCCAACTGCATGCGTTCACCAGCCAGCTCGCCATAACTCAGGGATCCCATGCCGGTCAGCATTGCCGCCACGGCACCTGTCTCGCCCATGGATTCCAGCGCTTCACGCGCCTCGCCACCGTCGGCCCAGGCCTCCGCCATGTAGGTCAGGTCGGAAATCAGCAGATCCGTGACAGCCGTCAGATACTCGGCCCGTCGATCGCAGTTGCCATTGGTGCAGTTGTCCACATCGTAGTCCGTGTAACTGCGATTGCCTGCGCCGGCCTCGCCGCCGTTCAGGTCCTGTCCCCACAGCAGGAACTCGATGGCGTGATAACCCGTCGCCACGTTGGACTCGATGCCACCGGCCTCGTGCAGCTCGCTGCCGAGCAGCTCCGGCGTGATGGTAGTGGCGTCGATGAGCTGACCGTTGATGTTCACTTCCGGATTGGCGATGATGTTTGCGGTGTAATACTCGTTGGCCTCGGATTCGTTGCCGTAACTCGCATCGACGTAATCGATCAGACCTTCATCCAGCGGCCAGGCGTTTACCTTGCCTTCCCAGTCATCCACCAGCGGATTGCCAAAGCGATAGACCTCGGTCTGCTGGTAGGGCACACGTGCCTCATGCCACGCCTGACGTGCGGCGGCCATGGCCTCTTCGGAAGGGGCTTCCGTGAGCTGAGTAACGGAATCGCGCAGCTTCATGGCCGTGGTCAAGGCATCTTCGTAACCTGCCTGGGCAATGTTGCCGTAGGTCTCGATAACCGAGTCCGGGCTGATCGTATCGGCCTGCGCCACGCTGGCCGCTGCCAGCAGAAATCCGGGAAGTACCTGTCGAGTGAAGGTCATGTGCATGTTCCTGACATCGAAGCAATAATAAGAATGATTCGTATTTCCATGATATCAGAATCGACTACGCCTGAAATGCCCGGCACCGAACATTCCTGTCAGGCAATGATCGGGAGCCCGTCAACGAATGACAGGCCCAGAACCACATACCAAGGCTGGCATGATCGATGGAGTCAGGTGAAACTTGCCGCTGCCGAAGCGATCAATGCCGGGTCCACATTGCCACCTGTGACCACGCAGATGACGGCCTCCCCTTCGACACTGGCTGGATCAAGCGCAGCGGCCAGGGCCACGGCACCTCCGGGTTCTACCACCAGTTTCAGGCGCATCAATGCCTGCCCCATCGCCGCCAGCACGGCCGAGTCATCCACACACAGACCGGGGCCTGCCAGCTGCTGCAAAACCGGGAAGGTCAATTCACCCGGCATTGGCGTCACGATGGCATCACAGAATGAATCCGGAATGCCTTCATTGGCCAGACGCTTGCCGGCGATCAGTGATCGGCAGGTATCGTCGGCCAGGGCCGGTTCCACGGGTCTGACCCGCAGGCCCGGTGCGACCGAATGCAGTGCGATGGCCGTACCGGAGGTCAGCCCGCCCCCACCACAGCACACCAGGACATCGGCCTGCGTCACACCCATCGCGGCCGCCTGCTCGGCAATCTCGAGTCCGACAGTCCCCTGGCCAGCCATGACCATGGGTTCATCATAAGGTCGTATCAGCGTCAAACCCCGCTCTCTGGCCAGCGATTCGCCGATGGCTTCACGCGATTCTCCTCCCGCTCTGTCATAGGTCACCACGGACGCCCCCAGCGCGCGGGTATTGGCCAGCTTCAGTGCCGGCGAATCAGCCGGCATGATGATGACGGCAGGAATCCCGTAAAGCGCCGCAGCCTGGGCGATGCCCTGTGCATGATTACCCGACGAGTAGGCAATGACCCCCGATTGCCTCACCGACTCATCCAGCGAACTGATTGCCGTCCACGCGCCGCGGAACTTGAACGAGCCGGTACGCTGCAGCACTTCTGCCTTGACCAGAACTCGCCGGCCGGCCAGTTCGTTCAGATACGGGCTTTCGAGCAACGGTGTTCGCACGGCTACCGGTGACAGGTAGTCGGCGGCCTGCCGAATCTCGGCAATACCGATGGGAAAGAGACTGGAATCAACAGACATGGTTACGTGAGCTTGAGAGCCTGGTTCGAGGACAAGCGGCATGATAGTACGAATGGCTTTTCCATATCCCCGGTCGGTTACCGACCACCCAGTAGGCAATTTCGAAAATGTTACGCCCTCGTGGTCAGCCATTGCCCTGAGCTGTCGATACAGTACCCATGAGAATCCCCTCAATCGAGCCACGACAGAGCGGCCAGCGGCGCACCATTGATCTGGAGCTGCTCAAGGCCCAGCAGAGCCGGCTGCGGCAGCATGCGCGCCTGCACTGGACCCATTGGTTCATCCTGTGCCTGTCGCTGGTCATCACGGTGTTTGCCTGGCAGACCTCCGAATCGGCTCTGATCAAGCGCGATCAGATTCGCTTCGAGCACGAGGCAGAACGCGCCATTGTCCAGATCAGGGAGCGACTCGGACATTATGAAGATGCCCTGCTGTCCGGTGTGGCCGCCATGCAATCACACGGCGGAGAGATGTCGCGGGAGCAGTGGCGGCGCTACAGCGAATTCCTGAATCTGAACGAGCGTTATCCGGGTATCAGTGGCATCGGAGTCATCCATTATGTCGAAACCGCTGACTTGCCGGATTATCTGGCCAGGGTCAGACAGTCGGCACCCGACTTCAGGATCTTTCCCGAACACGCCTATGACCTGTCCCTGCCAATCACCTATATAGAACCGGAAGAGAAGAATCGGTCTGCCCTGGGGCTGGATGTGGCTTTCGAGACCAACCGCAGAACCGCCGCGCTCTACGCTCGTGCAAGCGGCATTCCCCAGGTAAGCGGCCCCATCACATTGGTGCAGGATGCCGGCAAGACACCCGGCTTCCTGTTCTACGCACCCTTCTACGAAAAGGAAAACCCCTGGCACTATGCCTTCGACCCCGAAGCCCGTAAGAAGGCTTTTCGTGGACTGATCTACTCACCGCTGGTTGTCGCGGAACTGATCAATGGTGCACTGGGCGAGGAAAACCCCTTGCTTACTCTGTCACTGCGAGACGGGGATGACATTCTCTACGCTGGCACCGAAAGCGCGCAGTCACAGGATCCGGCGTTCAGGCTGGAAGAGAATATCGAGACCTACGGCAGACTGTGGACCTACACCATCAGCAGCACTCCGCTCTTCGAGAATGCCTCTGCCATCAACCAGCCCATCATGGTGCTGATCAGCGGGCTCTGTCTGGACGCCATGCTGTTCGCGCTGTTCTGGCTCATGAGTCGCTCCAATCGCAATGTACTGGAACTGGCAGAGGAAATGACCAACAGCCTGTCTTCGCAGGCGCAGCAGTTGAGTGAGAAGAACCATGACCTGGAGAGCTTTGCCCACATCGTGTCGCACGATCTCAAGACACCGTTGCGCAACATTCACAGCCTGTCCCAGATTCTGGAAGAAGATCTGGACTCCTATCTGGCCAGTAACGATCCCCGAGCCGAAATACAACCCTGTCTGAACAATCTGCAGGATCAGGTTACACGAAGCCAGAGTCTCATCTCAGGCATTCTCGAGTACTCCGTACAGGATGGAGCCGAACTGCCGACCAGTATCGTCGACACCAGAAACCTGATGATCAACATCATCAAGCAACTGGATCTGAAGCCGGAGAAAGTCAAGCTCGTAGGCACCTTTCCGGCACTGGATACCAACAAGACGCGATTGGAGCAGGTGTTCACGAACCTGATCCAGAATGCGTTCAAATACAACCCTGACAAGCACAATGCAACCGTCTGCATCTCTTCGGTCCGCAAGGGGGGCTTCTATCAGTTCTCGATCAGCGACAATGGCCCCGGCATAGAACCTCGCTTCCACGATCGCATATTCGAACCCTTCACGACCCTGGAGTCGGTGACCGATATCCACAGCAGCGGCATCGGCCTGTCGATCGTGCAACGCGCGATCGAGCGCCAGGGCGGACGGATCAGCGTCAGCTCGTCCTGCGCTGCCGACAACAACGCCGGAACCGACACGCCGACCGGCACGCCGACCGGCACGACCTTCACTTTCACATGGCCAGTTCAGAGTAGCCAGGCCATCGATGAGCCCAATCGAAAACATGCCTGAATCAAACATGAAGCTCCTGCTGGTGGAAGACAATGATCTTGATGTCTTCATGGTCCAGCGCATGATGAGAAAACTCTCTCTGGACTACCCGATCATCCATGCCAAGAATGGCGAGGAGGCACTGAAGATACTGCGCCCCGAAGGCAAGGACAGTTCGCTGGTGCCCCCCTTTGTCATGATTCTGGATATCAACATGCCGAGGATGGGTGGTTTCGAACTGCTTGACGAACTGGGCGATGACGAGATTCTCTCCCAGATTCCTGTCTACATGGTGTCCACATCCACACGCCAGAAAGACAAGGACAAGGCGATGACCTATCGCATACGCGGCTATGTCGTCAAACCCGTCACCCAGGCCGTACTGCTCGACATGCTGGAAGATGACACTCCGGACTCGGTTGCCAGTCATGGCTGAGCAGCATTTGATTTGACTTGACCTCGACAAGACATCAATCCACAACCGGAAATCGCCTTCGGCCGGGCGGCGCTCCGCTCGCACCCTACCGGCAGAAGCCCGGCATGTTCAGAAGGCGACCGCAGAGTGTACCCTTCTCCCTACACACCACATTGCATGCGCCTGATGCCGGTTCCCGATTCTCGCCCCCTGCCCGCCACCAGCCCCGACGAGCTGAGTGGACCGGGCCTGCCACTGGAAATAGGGCTGATTGTCGCTGGGCGCTTCAGCCTCTCCGAACGACGCATTCTGCAAGCCGTGGAGCTGCGCTTCAGGCAAAGGCTCGGCAGTCTGCTGCCACGATTCGATTGGCGGATTTCAGTCAGTCGACGGCGTGACATGGGGGAAGGCGGCCGCCTGGAATCCACCGAACTGTTGCACCAGGCCACCGAGGAACGTGACCTGTATCGATGGGATTACGCCATCGTACTGATCGACAAGGAACTGCTGGCTCACTATCGCTCATTCGCCCTGGCCGTGCTGAGCCGACCGCTGGATGCAGCCATCGTCTCGACCGCACGATTGATCCCCGATGAGGATGGCCCCGGCGCGGATCATGATCAGCCCGATGAAGACGAGATCGTGGAGCGCATCACGACATTGCTGCTGCGCAGCGTTGCGCATCTGGGCGGCCTGAAATCCAGCAAGGAGCCGGACCATCTGCTGTACCGACCCAACGCTCCTGCCGACCTGGCAAGCATGCAGATACTGTCGGACGACGAGCAGCAGGAGCTGGTGGAAAACCTGACCGAAATCGCCGATCTGCGGCTGGAAGAATCGTCCCCGGGCAGGGTCTCTCCCTGGCGCTTCCTGCTGCGTGCCAGTTTGATCAATCGCGAGCAGATACTGGAAACCATCATCGCGGCACGTCCCTGGCAATTTCCGCGCAGACTCAGTCGCCTGACCACAGCTGCAGTATCCACGGTGGCTCTGCTGCTGATGAGCGCCGAGAGCTGGGATCTGGCACTGACACAGAGCTGGGGCGCCATGGCCCTGATCAGTGTGCTGATACTGCTGCTGACCACGGTCTTCATCAGCTTTCGCCAACACCTGCTGCTCAGTCGCGGCAATCCGTATCGAGAGCAGATTGCCGTGACCCGTATTTCGGCCATTGGCATCGTTCTCAGCGGCCTGGCGCTGACCTGGCTGTTCATGTTCGTGCTGGCACTGCTGGCCAATTCCCTGCTGTTCCCGGTCGAGCTGATCGAGCACTGGGCCAGCTCGGAGCAGCCGGGCGGATCCCTCATCGGTCCGGCCAGCTACGGCAAGATGGCAACCTTCTGCGCCTCGGTCGGGCTGTTGATCGGTGCGCTGGGAGCCAGCTTCGAAGAGCAGACTCATTTCCAGCATGTGATCTTCGTCGACGAGGAGCTGTGATACTTTCGTGGACACAGTAGAATACCCGTGCAACTCCTTACCTGATTGACTAACAGTGACCCTCATTCTGTCTCTACTGGCCGTGGTGCTCGTACTGGCAACGATCCTGCCGCTCTCTGTTCGACGCGACTGGTGGATCCGAGCACTGGATTTCCCACGCTTGCAGATTGCCATCGCGGCCTGTGTCTGGCTGCTGCTCTGGCTGACCCTGGCTGCCGACAACAGCCTGTGGCTGTCGCTGCTGGCCCTGTGCGTGCTGGCCGTTCTGGCCTATCAGGCCTACTGGATTGCACCCAATACCGAAATGCACCGCCAGGAAGTCGAGCGATACGATTCCCTGATCGATGGCAATTGCCCGACCCTGCGCATGATCAGCAGCAATGTGCTGATGCACAACCGCAACAGCGGCCCGCTGCTGTCTCTGATTCGCCAGCACCAGCCTGACATCGTGATCACCCTGGAATCCGACCAGTGGTGGCAGGACGAACTGGACGGGGTGCAGGACTACCCCCACCGCATTGCCTGCCCGCTCGACAATCTCTACGGCATGCATGTGTATTCCCGCCTGCCGCTGAGCAACACCGCCATCGATTTTCTGGTGGAAGATGACAAACCCTCCATGAGAGCAACCGTGGAAGTGGCCCCGGGAACCACGGTGCAACTACACGTCGTGCACCCGGCGCCACCGGCACCGGGTGAAAATGACGAGTCCACCGAGCGCGATGTCGAACTGCTGATGCTGGCCAGGGCCATCAGCAACAGGAATCAACGGCTCATCGTCGCTGGTGACCTGAACGATGTGGCCTGGTCGGCCACCACCCGACTGTTTCGACAGATCAGCGGCCTGCTCGATCTGCGCATCGGACGCGGCCTGTACAACACCTTCAGCGCCGATCACTGGTACGCGCGCTGGCCGCTCGATCACTTCTTCGTCAGCCAGCACTTCAAGGTCGTGGACATTCAGCGGCTGCGTAATATCGGCTCAGATCACTTTCCGCTGCTGGTCGAACTGGCCATCACCGACGGCCAGCAACAGAACAGCGCCGTCGAGAACGAAGAAGTGGACCGGGAGCGACTCGACAGCATCATGAACACCCGGGTCGCGCGCAATGCCCAGACGCCGCTGAGCTGAGCGTCGGAGGTACGGGCATCCCGGCAACATCTGCTTGCCAGGTTCGTGATTCGCTAACTGTTGCTGCCCAGCTCCACCACATCCACCATGCGCCGGCTCTTCTTCAGGGTCCACACCAGCCCCACCGCAAACCCGGTGGATGTCTCGGTTTCGAACAATGGACTGTCCTCATTGCGCGCACCGTCGAACCAGCCGGAGAAGACACCCATGAACAGACGCAGATTCCGGTGTGGTGTCAGCCCGATACCGGCGAACAGTCCTGACTCCAGATAGCCCCCTTGCGCATCGAATCGCGGTCGTGCCTCGGTGGCATGAACGGGAGCCACTTCATAGAAGTAGTCCTGCAGACGCTCACTGGCATAGGTGGACTGCAAAGCGGCCAACAGATCGATGCCGGATTGCCTGAAGTTGCGATAGTTGACACCGAAGCCCGCCTCCAGCACCACGCCACGCCCGTCCATTCGGCGAAAATCCGTCGACATCACCGCACGCAATTCCGCGCTGAAACGCAGCTGTACCCGCCCTCCTGACGGCATGGTCCGATCGAGCAGGCCCACTTCCAGTTGCGGCCCGATCTCGAACAGGAAGTCCAGATCCGGCATGCCTTCACGGGCACTGTTGCCCTGGGAATTGGCATTCAGAGAGCCCCCCATGGACAAGTCAAGCTTGATCCGCGGCTGTTCGATGGCGACCGCGCGAATACCACCTCCGCCAAACCGCCACTGCGGTCCCCGGTAGACGAAAAACGGCAGGGCGATGCCACGACGATTGCTGTCACTGGACGCCGGGTAATCGAATCCGGAAAAATACCCGCCACCGATTCCGAACTCCCAGACCGGTCGGCGTTGCACCGTCGAGGCGGTCTCCGGGATCGCATCCGCTGCCGCGACGGGGTCAGGCGTGCCGTCCGCCGTGTGCCCGGCATCGGACATCGTGGCCTGCGAGCCATCGCCATCGAGCGGCGTTGCCGAGGCGTGAGCCACGCCACCTCCTGCCAGGCACAGCATCAGCATCAGGATCGGCAACGTCATGGCCCGGGAGCGCTTCCTGCAACGCCCACCGGCAGGCACGATCGCATTCCCGATGCCAGGGTTGCTTCTGCGATGTCGACGGTCGGCACAAGGCAGGACCTTGACTCGACAGAGACGTATACTGCGCAGCAACCGCACAAGACAAACCATCATGTTCTATACCCAAAGCACGCTGGACCGTGCCGATCATCTGCGCAAAGACGAGCTGAAGATTCAGGCTCTCCGACAACAGCCTGATGCACAACTGGTGCCGCTGTGGCATTGCCAGTCTCTGGTCAGCGACCCGACAGCGGATAGTGCACCACAGGCGATCATTCTGCCTCATGATCACGACGTGCCCGACGGTCAGTCGATCTTTCTCGGCCTGCAGGACAACAAACCCCTGTTTGCGGTGGATGTCTCCTCTCTCGATGAGCAACAACGCGACCGCCTGGGACATCAGGGCACCGCCCGCGACGGCACGCCGCAGCCAGGCAGGTTCACCGACCTGCGCATGGTCGGCCCCACGCTGCCGGGCACCGACGGATCACTGCTGGCCTATGCCAGAGGCCTCATGTACTGGAATGGCATTACCCGATACTGCGTCAATTGCGGTCGGCCGCTGGTATCCGCCAACGCCGGCCATACACGTGAATGCAGCAATGAGGATTGCAGCCATGTCGATTTTCCTCGCACCGATCCGGCTGTCATCATGCTGGTGAGCTACAGCCCACCCGATGGCAGTGAGCCCAAGTGCCTGCTCGGCAGAAGTCCTGCCTGGCCTGAAGGCGTATTCTCGACGCTGGCAGGGTTTGTCGAACCGGGTGAAAGTCTGGAGAACGCCGTTCGCCGCGAAGTGCTGGAAGAATCCTCGATTCACGTCGGTGACGTGCATTACGTTGCTTCACAGCCCTGGCCGTTTCCACGATCGATCATGCTGGGCTTCGAGGCAACGGCGACCAGCACCGACATCAGCATCGACCCGGTCGAGCTGGCCGATGCCCAGTGGTTTACCCGGACACAGCTTGCCGGATTTGGCAGCTGGGGTGATGACGGTGACAACTACAAATTGCCCCGCAAGGATTCGATAGCACGATTTCTGGTCGAACGCTGGATTCGCGAAGGAGCCCTGTAAGCGGGATCGCATCGTCAACCTCGCATCAGTCAACCGCCAGCCAGCGCCGAAAATCCGCGGGAAGTGGTGTCAGCTCACCCTCGCTGCGCCACTGCTGCTCCTGAACATGCTGCGATATGCGCCGAATGCGGTCCTCATCCAATGGGTGCGTGCTGAGGAAGCGTTCCAGCCATCGTGCCTGCCGTGTCGAGGACTGGCGACCGCGATTGGCGCTGAACAGTTCGAACAGCGTCGATGCGCCATTGACATGACCATACATTGCGTTGACGGCAGCCAGAGCGGCGTCATCGGCGGCAATTTCCATCGACCGGGTGAACTGTACGCCGGTGAGCATACCTGCCTGGCTCACGAGCTGCCCGGCCACCCCGGTGCCGGCATTGCCGGTCAGCCCGAGAAGTGCAATCGTGCTGGCGATACCCCCACCAACCGCTGCCACCGGATCGCGATGCAACACATGGGAAATTTCATGCGCCATGACCATGGCCAGGGTGTTCTCGTCAGGCATCCGTGACAGCAAGCCACGGTAGAACAGCAGATTGCCCCCCACCGTGGCAAAGGCATTGAAGACCTCTTCACTGTCATAGTGCACCGTGACCGACATGCCGTCGGGCAGCGGCAGATGCCGGCTGAGCCGCGCCGCCAGCTCATTGAGATAGGCTGTCATCTGCGGATGCCGCTGCGCCTCACCCAGCTCGATGTCCAGTCTCTCCATGACCCTCAGCTCATAGCTGAACGGGATACGTCTGGCAGCAAAGCTCCCCGCGTACTGCAACACGATCACCAATATCACGACCAGCACTACAGCCCCGACAGCCAGCTGCAGGAACTGACGCAGCGGATGCACCCGGCTGGTGTTGATACCTTCCGGAGGCAGACGATTCTCATACCTCATGTGATCTGTCCATGGCCGCCTTCGCAGGAATCATGGCAGTGCCATAGGCCAGCACCTCCATGGCCCCGACCTTGCCGGTGGCAATGCGCGTGGTATCGAACTTGATATTGAAGACATAGGCGGCATCCAGGTCCAATGCTTCCTGCTTCATCCGCAGAACCGCCTCACGGCGGGCCCGATCCAGCATCGATTCGAAGGGTGTGACCTGACCACCGAAGATATTGATCAGGCCGGCCAGAAATGCCTTGAAATAATCCGAGGCAATGACCACGCTGCCGCTGACCAGTTGCTGATGATAGTGTCTGTCCTCCGGAGGATAGCGGGACGCGACGACCGGCAAGGACTGCATCGTCGATTCCTGCTCGATGATCCTGCGATAGTGTCGTTTTTCCGCAAGGCGGCCGAACAGATAGCCGAGCACCAGCAAGGCGACAACGCTGCCTGCCTGAAGCAGCAGACTAGTCAATCTCCAGCTCCACCGCCGTGCCGTACACGAAGATCTCGGCGGCCCCGGCGGCGATGCTGGAAGTGCTGTAGCGCACGTTGAGCACGGCATTGGCACCCAGTGACTGCGCCTGTTCCAGCATCCGCTCGGTTGCCTCCTCTCGCGAATCGCTCAGCAGCTCCGTATAGCCACGCAGTTCCCCACCGAAGATGTTCTTCAGGGATGCAGCAATATCCCGCCCTACGTGCTTGGAGCGCACGGAACTGCCTTGCACCAGCCCCAGATGCCGAATCACCGTGCGGCCCGGCAGAAATTCCAGATTGGATACGAGCATGTAGCTTCCTGTGTCTGTTTCTCGGTTGCCAGTCTACTCCAGTGAACGTCAGGGTCGGCTCCACCAGCGCACAGGACGATCGAACGGTTTCCCTTGCCGGCGCCTGCGGTCGCAGGGGTCCGCAAAAAAGCCCGTGAGCAGTCAGCCGGCGCAGCGATCCAGTACACTAACAAGATGAGTCTTGTCTGCATTGTCACCGCCCTGCCAGCCGAATCCCGGGTCTTCATCGACGCACTGAAGCTGCGTCATGTTGCGCTGCGCGGAATGCGTCTGTATGCCGGCGAGCACTATCTGCTTCTGCAGACCGGCATCGGCAAACTCAATGCGGCGGCGGCCACGGCCGCACTGTTGCAGACACGTCCGGATATCTCGGCGGTGATCAATGCCGGCATCGCCGGCAGCGCTGCCGAGGTGGGATCGGTGCATCTGGCTCACCACGTGCTGGACGTTGCCAGCGGCAGGCAATGGTATCCGCATCTGCCACCGCAACGACACGTGGCGCAGCTGCCCACAGCCAGCGTGCACAGCGTCGACAAACCCGTCAGCACCTATACCAGTGGTGTGCTCTTCGACATGGAAGCTGCAGGCATCCTGACGGCAGCCTGCACGTATCTGTCCACTGACGCGGTACAGGCCGTGAAGGTGGTATCGGACAATGCCGAGCAGGGACTGGATGCCATCACGCCGGCGCTGGCTACCCGTCTGATGCAGGCCTGCCTGCCCGTCGTACAACAACTGAGCGACTGGCATCGTGCAAGCCTGCAGCCTGGCGCTGCAGACAGCACGCTCGAGCAATGTCACCAGGACATCACAGCGGTTGTTCGTCACAGTGTCAATGATGCCCATCAGCTGCGACGTCTGCTGCAACAGTACCAGAGTCTGACCGGTCAGACTCCTGACACAGCGATGCTGCAACAGCTGTCCACTGCCCGCGGCATCCGCAACCAACTGCAGGACGCCGTCACGGCAGCACCCTTGCACTACGAAGCCTGAAGCTGCCATGGATACGGTCTACATCGAGCGGGAAGTGCAATCGCATCCTCGCACACTGCGAATCTGTCAGCGCTACCCGAACGCCCGGCACATCCTCATCGACCGGCATGGCGATGTGTTCAACGCGCGCTCGCAGGATTTCCGACGACAGAAGTCCAACCCCGCCCTGATTCTCGCCTACAAGGCCGGTCGACGCGTGCATGCCACCCCACCGGGCTACCATATCGGTGGGCGTCACAACTACTATTTCTCGCACATGCTCAACTGCGTGTACGACTGCCGCTACTGCTTTCTGCAGGGCATGTATCAGTCGGCCAATCACGTGGTCTATGTCAACAGTGAAGACTTCATGCGTGACATCAGCGAGACCGCCGCGCAGCACGATACCGACAGCTGGTTCTTTTCCGGCTATGACTGCGACTCACTGGCACTCGACCCGGTCACACGTTTTGTCGATGATTGCCTGGACCACTTCGAACACCTGCCGCAGGCCTGGCTGGAACTGCGCACCAAGAGTACACAGATTCGGCCACTGCTTGCCCGTCCTGCCCTGCCCAATGTCGTGGTCGCCTACAGTCTCTCCCCTCAGGCCATCGTGGCCGCCGAAGAACACGGCACGCCGTCGCTGGCGAAGCGGCTCGACGCTCTGCAACGCTTGCAGGCTCACGGTTGGAAGATCGGGCTGCGCTTCGATCCGCTGCTGTATGCCGACAACTTCGAGGCACTCTACGGCGAACTGTTCGATACCGTCTTCGCCTCACTCGACATTGCTGCTGTGCACTCGGTCAGCCTGGGTGTTTTCCGTTTGCCCAAGGGTTTTCACAAGAAGCTGCTGCGGCTCTACCCCAAGGCAAGACTGCTGGCCGCCCCCATCGAAGCACGAGAGGGCATGATGACTTACCCGGAAGAGGTTGAAAACCGGATGCGCAGCTTCTGCCAGTCACGACTCGACAGGGCCGTTCGACAGGACCAGTTCTTTCCCTGCAGCTGATGACCGGAACCTTCTATCAGATGATCAGCCGGAACAGGGGAACCCGCATGAAACAGCGATGGCCTCGACCGCAGGAATGCCGCCGCAGATCACCATCATCCTGCCATCAAACCGAGTCTGCACCACATGAATGACAAGGGCTACCTGTTGGTCACCGGCGGCAGCCGCGGCATCGGACGTGCCTGCTGCGAGGCTCTGGGTGACGCAGGCTACCGGACCCTCTCTCTGTCGAGAACGGCACCGACCACACCGCTGAGCACTGATACCCATGTCAGCATCGATCTGTCCGACCTGGAGCACACCGCGACACTGCTCGGGACCCTGCTGAAGGAGCACGACATCACGGGTCTGATCTGCAATGCCGGTCGTGGTGACATCGGCTCTCTGGAGAATTTCTCGGCGCAACAGATCCAGCAGAGCATCACCTTCAACCTCATCAGCCCGCTGTGCATTGCACGCCTCTGCCTGCCGACACTGCGCCGGAAGCAGCGCAGCAACATTGTCTTTGTCGGCTCCACCAGCGCGCTGCAGGGGGCTCGTTACGGCAGTGTCTATAGTGCAGCGAAATTCGGCCTGCGCGGGGTTGCACAATCGCTGGCTCATGAAGTGGCCAATGCCAATTGTCACGTCGGCATTGTCCAGCCCGGTATGGTGCGTACCGGGTTCTTCGACGAACTCGATTTCGAACCCGGCCCGGATGCAGCCCATGCACTGCACGATGACGATGTCGCACGGGCCGTGCTGAGCATGGTGAGCTCACCGGATCACGCCGTCGTCAGCGAACTCATCGTACAGCCCCGTCAACACGTGGTACAGAAGCGCAAACGCTGATCTGTCCGGGCGTGCGTCAATCTGCAAGTCCGTCAGGCTGAACTGTTTCACACCCTGCAATTGTTTCAACAGTGTGAACTTGAGGCCGAGGCTACTTACTTGTAATCTACCTCGTCCCCAGCGTAAACCCCTGTATTCATGGGGGCTTTGGCCAGTTTTGTGACTTGCGCCAGCTGTCCGGACAAAGAATGTTTCCAACGATTCATTGAAAGAATTGTCTGTATACGTCAGCTTGTAACATCCGAGCACAGCACTGATTGCCAATGCTCACTGGGCCGTGACGTACCCGACAGATTCGTCGGGATGCGGTCATTCGCCGAGTCACCACAGAGACCTCTATATAAGTGTTCAAGATCGACCGTGCATCATGGATTATCATCGGCCTTGTCGGCACACTTCTGCTGACGATGTGGGCGGTATTCAACCGTCCTGATCAAGCGCCACCCTGGCCAGAAACCATCAATGGTGTGTCGTTTTCACCATTTCGTGCCGGCCAGTCACCGCAGAGAACCGACTATCCGAACGACGAGGAAATCACTCGTGACCTGGCGCTGTTGTCGGACCGGGTGCGCAGCGTTCGCACCTATTCCATGGAAGAGACACTGAGCAGCATTCCTCGTCTGGCCTCCCCGCTGGGCATGAAGGTCATGGCCGGTCTATGGATTTCCGCCGACATCGATCGCAACTGGAAGGAAATTGCAACTCTGCGCAAGGTTCTGGCGGAAGGTACCGGCAATATAAGCGGCATCGTTGTCGGTAACGAGGTGCTGCTGCGCAACGAGATCACCGCGCGACAACTTGCCAGTTATGTGGATATCGTCAAGTCCATGGCCGGCGATATCCCAGTGACCGTGGCCGAGACCTGGGACGTCTGGATGAAGACCCCTGAACTGACCCGACATGTCGATTTCATCACAGCTCACGTACTGCCCTACTGGGAAGGCATACCGGCAAGCATTGCCCATACCTATGTATTCGAGCGCTATGACGGCCTGCGGCAGAGCTTTCCCGGCAAACCGCTGGTGCTGGGTGAGGTCGGCTGGCCCAGTGAAGGTCGCCAGCGCGGCGGCGCCATTCCATCCCTGCCCAATCAGGCCAAGTTCCTGCGCAAGTTCCTGCAGCAGGCAGATGCCCGGGGAGCAGACTACTTCGTGCTCGAGGCCTTCGATCAGATCTGGAAAACCGATGAAGGTGCGGTCGGACGCTACTGGGGAATATTCAATGCCCAGCGAGAACCGAAGTTCTCTTTCGCCGACCCGGTTCGCCCTGTTCCCGAGTGGCGCGCCATAGCCGGATTCTCTCTGGCATTCACCATTCTGCTGCTGGCCCTGCTGTTGCGGGACAGCCGCGGACTGGTTCACGGTGGCCGCGGTTTTCTGGTGCTGGTCTCGTATGCCATCTCCTTTGCCGTGGTCTGGATGGTCTACGATTATTCCCAGAAATACATGACCTGGGAACAGGTCATCGTGGGCGTCGGCCTGCTGCTGGCCGCCTTCTGCATCACCATCGTTCTATTGGCCGAGGCTCATGAATGGGCGGAATCCATCTGGAATCGCCGACACAATCTGCAGCGCTTCAAGACAGATGAGGTAGCCGGTCCCTCGCCCAAGGTCTCGGTTCATGTGCCGATTCACAACGAACCGCCCGACATGGTCATCGAGACTCTGGCGGCGCTGCGCAACCTGAACTACGACAACTACGAAGTCGTGGTGGTTGACAACAACACCAAGGATCCCGACTGCTGGATGCCGGTGCAGCAGTGGTGCGAGCGACAGGAAGGCAATTTCCATTTTCACCATGTCGACCCTCTGGACGGCTTCAAGGCCGGCGCGCTGAACTACGCAATGCGCCACACGGCCGACGATGCGGAACTGATCGCCGTCATCGACAGCGACTACGTCGTTCATCCTGACTGGCTGAAGGATTGTGCAACCGCTTTCGACGACAAGGAAATCGCGATTGTGCAGGCCCCTCAGGATTACCGCGATGCCGGCGACAGCCTCTTCAAGTCCATGATCTATGCGGAGTATGCCGGCTTCTTCGGCATCGGCATGGTCAACCGGGATGCACGCAACGCCATCATCCAGCACGGCACCATGACCATCGTTCGCCGCAGCGTACTGCAAGGCGTGAATGGCTGGTCCGAATGGTGTATCACCGAAGATGCCGAACTGGGACTGCGTATCCTCGAGGAAGGCCATCGCACGGCATATGTTCCGCGCTCCTATGGCCGCGGTGTCATGCCCGACAATTTCCTCGACTACAAGAAGCAGCGCTTTCGCTGGGCCTATGGCTCGGTACTGATCCTGCGTCACCACATGCGCTACTTCCTGTCGCTGTCACGCTCGAAACTCACCTCCGGTCAGCGCTATCACTTCGTTGCCGGCTGGCTGCCCTGGATGGCGGATGGACTGTGCCTGTTCTTCAACATCGTGGCTCTGGCCTATTCGGTTCTGATGGTCATGTTCCCCTATGTCTTCAATCCGCCTGAAGTCATCATGAGCCTGCTGCCAATCGGATTCTTCGTGTTCAAGCTGTCCAAGATGATGGTGCTGTACCGATGGCGTCTGCGAGCGAGCATCATGCAGAGTCTGGGCGCCGGTCTGGCCGGGCTCTCCGTCTCGCATACCATTGCCCGCGCCATGCTGGCTGGCCTGCACGACACGGGTATCGGTTTTTTCCGGACACCGAAGCTGGCGGAAGGCCACTCGGTCTGGCAGGCCATTCTCGATGTGCGTGAAGAAGCCCTGATCGGTCTTGCCCTGATTCTGGCCGCAGTGACCATCGGTGCCCGAGATGATGCCTATCTCAATGACACGAAACTCTGGATTGCCCTGTTGCTGATCCAGAGCGTGCCCTATATCTCTGCGGTCGCCATGTCGCTGATCAGTACCTTCGAGAAATTGCCGACCCGGCTGTTCAATGACAAACCGGAAGACTCTCTGCTGGGTCGCCTGCCGGAAGCTCTGGTCAAGGCCGAGCGCTAGGACAGGACATGCAGCACATGGAAAGTCATGACCAACCGGCGGCGGGCGACAATCCCGCAGCCGGTCTGCCTGGAATCACCCGGGGTCGCAGACTGCGCTCACTGTCGACGCAACTGCTATCGCTCGCCCTGTTCACTCTGCTGATTACCATCGGCTGTCGCCTGGCGCTGGAAACCCTGTTCGGTCTGGAGCTGTACGCCGATTTCTGGCTACGCGACTACCTGGGCAATCTGGTCGTTGCCCTGCTTGCGTTTGCGCTGGTGCAATCGCGCGGCAGAGCCATGTTGCTGACTGCCGTGCTGGTCATCGGTTTCCAGATGGCCAATGGCGGCAAGCTGTCGGTACTCGGCACACCGGTAAGCCCGGATGATCTGATGAACATCCAGAATCTGTTCTATCTGACTGAAGGCTGGCGTCGCGTGGTGTTGATGCTGATCGCGGCCCTGCCCCTGATTGCCCTGGTGGCACTGACGCCCTGGCGACGTAAATCCACCTGGGGCGTGGTAGCCACACTGGCAATGACGGCGCTGCTGATCAATCATTTCAGCGAACCCCTGCGAGTTCAGCTGGACAGTCGCTTCGGCAACTCGGTGTGGAATCAACCGGCCAATTTCAAGAATCGCGGACTGGCCCTGCATATCGCCCAGGAATCTGTCAGGACGCTGGCCAAGGTAGGCAAACACCCTGACCGGGCTGCGGTTCTGGCAGCCACCCAGTCACTGGACGGCTCGACGGCCCTGTTGCCCATGCCCGGCGCGTCCACACCGCTTGCCGCCAGCACCACGCCTGCCAGTCCGCAGCGCAATGTGCATGTGATGGTGCTCGAATCCTTCTTCGATCCGGTGACACTCGGCCCCGAGTGGGTGCCCGAGGATCCGTTTCCCGAAGACTTTCGCCAGCTGTGGGCCGAGACCGGAAACAGTCATGCCCTGTCACCCGTATTCGGGGGCTACACCGCCAATGCCGAGTTCGAGACACTCTGCGGCTTTCCGGTGACTGAAAACGCGGTGTTCTTCGAAGGCTGGCTGCGTCGCAAGGTGCCGTGCCTGCCAGCGGTTCTGGCCGACGCCGGTTACCAGACCATGGCTTCCCATCCCAATGTACCCGGCTTCTGGAACCGGACTCTGGCCTACAATCTGGTTGGCTTCGACACCTATCTGAGCAAGGAGAGTTTCAACCTGGAAGACTCGGTGGAAGGTCTGCTGCTCGATCACAGCTTCTACGAACAGGCCTTCGACAAGGTCGCGCAGCTGGACCGGAATCGTCCGGTCTTCAACTACATGCTGACCTACCACGGGCATTTGCCCTATCCCTCCAGTGACAACTACCCGGATCAGGTGAAACCCGGCAAAGAGTCGGTGCTGCTGAACGGCTATCTGAACCAGATGTGGTACAAGTCACGCGATCTGATGGATCGCCTCGAAACGCTCAAGACCGAGGATCCGGATGGGCTGATCGTGATCTTCGGCGACCACCTGCCCTTTCTCGGTCCCAACTATGGCGTCTACACCGAAGCCCTGGGCCTGCCGGCCGACCGCGCCGACTTCACGGGCGACATGCTGGAATACCTTGTCAGCACACCGCTGATCGTGATCGATGGTCGGAATGGCCCGTTGAAGCTGGGCAAGCTGCCACTGTATCGGCTACCTGCCCTGATTCTCGAGAAGCTGGGGCTGGAAGATGATGCCGGCATACTGGCGTGGTCACGGAATCCCGACGAACAGATCATCAGGCCGGTCTATGGCATGCATATCGACATGCAGGCTGATGTTGTCACGGCCTGTCCCGACGGTGCCAATGCACCGGCCAGTTGCGAGGCATCGGCAGGATGGCTGGCGCGCACTCGCCTGCTGATACAGGATCTCTTCTCGGGCAAGCAGTACAGCCTGAGCAAACTGCAGGCCAGCAGCTCCGACAGGGTCGACGGCTGAATCCTGGCGACACGCTCCGGCTCCTGCCTCGGCACGAGTCGAAGCGCCCTCCCGCAGTACGAACCAAGGGGCTACGGGCAGTGCCGACTCACTGCTCGTCCTGGCTCTCGTGTGCCAGCAGACGTTGCTTGCGCTCGACTCCCCAGCGATACCCGGTGATGCTGCCATCGGCACCCACCACCCGATGGCAGGGCACCAGCACCGCCACCGGATTGGCTCCACAGGCTCGAGCAACGGCACGCGCAGCGGTAGGTCGACCGATCCTTGCAGCCAGCTGGGAGTAGCTTTCGGTACTGCCCGGGGCAATCTGCCGCAATGCAGCCCAGACCTTCTCCTGAAAGGCTGTTCCCTGAACATCCAGCGGCAGTGTGGCGGCCAGTGAGGGATTCTCGATACCGGCAATCACCTGATCCACCAGTTGCTTCAGTGCCTGCCGATTGTGTATCAGCGTGGCCCGACGGAAACGTTCGGCCAGATCCTGTTGCATCTGCCGCTGCCGGGTACCGAACAGGATGCTGCAGATGCCATGCTCCGTGGTGGCCACCACGATCTTGCCGAAACGACTGTTCCCGAAGGCATACTGAATGCTCATGCCCTCTCCCTGACGCTGATAGGATCTGGCGCTCATGCCCAGGCGGCTGGCCCCATCGGCGTAATAGGCCGAGGAGCTGTCATAACCGGCATCCAGCAGGGCTCGGGTTACCGAAGGCTCACTGCTCAATGCCTTGTCCAGATTACGCGCCCGAACAGCCTTGACGTACTGCTTGGGGCCAATACCCAGAAACTGCTGAAAGAGCTTCTGCAGGTGATAGCGGCTGATGCCCAGATGCTCGGCCAGGCTGGCGACCCTGACAGGCTCCGTCGAGGAGGAAATCCATTCGCAGGCCTGCTCGACCAGCTGACGCTGGCGCTCCCGCAAGGGCGGCTGGTCGGAATGACAGCGCTGACAGGCTCGCATGCCATCCTGCCGAGCCTCCTCCCGGCTGCGGTAGAAGCGTGTGTGCTCACGCCTGGCCTCGCGCGACGGACAGGACGGATAGCAGTAGATGCCGGTTGTGGTAACCCCGTAGAGAAAACACGCATCCGCGGCCGCATCACGTCTCTGTACCGCCTCCCATTTCAGCTGCTCACTGTCGAATTCGGGATTCATGGTTCTGTTCCCCTGCTCTGGCTCCGAGTATCGTTGAACCCAGACTAGTATTCCAGCACCGTGACGTCTTCTGAAAATGTGTTTTCAAATCACCTGTCAGGCGGCTTCACGAACGGCAATGCCCGCAAGGCTGTACCCATCAGGCCTGCCTGACTCTGGGCAGACTGGCCGACTCGCTCAGGGGGAAAACCGAAAATGCATTCTTGCCCTGAAGCTTGGCATCGTACATCGCCGCATCGGCATTCTTGATCAACAGGGTGGACGAGTCGGCATCCTCTGGAAAGCGCGCGCAACCGATGCTCACGGAAATGCAGTGCGTCAGATCATCGATCAGATACGGCATCGACAGCGACTGGCGCAAACGGTTGGCAATGGCCGAAATGCCCGACAGGGTGAAGTGTCCGCTGGCAATCAGCGTGAACTCATCGCCGCCGAGGCGCGCCAGACAGGCACGCTCGTCCAGCAGCTCGGATACACATTCGCGCAAACGGTCAGCCACCTGCCTGAGCAACTGGTCCCCGGCATCATGTCCGGCACTGTCATTGACCGCCTTGAAGCCGTCCAGATCCATGTACATCAGAATCAGAGATTCACCGTTCTGACAGCGCCTGCCGAGCGCTTCCTGAAAGCTGCTGCGGTTCGGCAGATCCGTCAGCGTGTCGTAATGCGCCAGCTTCAGCAATCGCTGATTGGCTGCCTGCAGGCTGTCGGCCTGATACTCGAGCTTGCCGATGTGAAAATGTGTGCGCATGGCATTGCCGATACTGTGCGCCGCACTATGCAGGTCCAGCTGTTCGAAACCGACAGGATCCATCAGCAGATACCCGAATTGCAGCCCGCCGGCATGGATCGGATTGAGAACCAGCTCACCGGTACGCAGCTCATCCAGCAGATGATCGGGCAGCAACTGCCGGGTGGGAAAGGACTTCTCCTCCGGCTGGAATACCTGACCATCCTGATACTGATGCAGCAGACTTGCATTTTCATCAGGACGCTCTCCAGCCTTGTCGTATTTCACCAGATAGCTGCGCCGCGGCTCCATCGCCTGCAGCCACCAGGTCATGGTCTGCAACAGCCCATCCTGATCCGAACAGGAACTCATGCGCAGTTGCATGGCAGCACGCAAACCCTGATGTCGCCGCATGTGATAATCGTGTTCGACATTGAAGGCCCACATGCGCTCGCGAATACGTGACAGGGCGAGAAGTATGCGAACGCTGGCCTCTGGCGTGAACCCCTGGCCAAGCATCGCCACCGTCAGCGACTCGATGCGATCACACAGATTCACCCACCAGTGAATGTTCTTGAAGCTGGCGCTGCGATCCAGCATATCCTGCATGCACTCGGCCGCCGCCGAACAGTCGGTGGTCATGCTCTGCCACAGCGCCGAGGAGAGTACTTCCAGATCGAGCGTATCCGGCGTGCTCAGGCCTGACATCGCGGCATGCAGCCACCGAGAGATCGATGCCGTATCGCCTATCGACAGCGTTTCATCATGCCCGGGGCGTGAATGCGTCGACGCCCTGGGAATGAATTCGCAATCCACACAGACCTGGTAGCAGTCGCTCTTCCCGGCATCATCCGGCGCCTCGCTACCGCACTCTCCCGCTATGCGTTGCAGCAGGCGATTGACGCTCAGGGAGGCCATGCTGTCGAATGGCTGTCTGACGGTACTGATGGGTGGAGAATTGCGCGTTGCCTCAGAGGTATCGTCAAAGCCGGTTATGGCAATGTCATCGGGAATCGAATAGCCGGCAACCTTGACAGCACGGGCGGCACTGAGCGCCATGATGTCATTGGCGGCAACGAAGGTATCCACATCCTGACGACGCTTCAACAGGGATGTCACGGCACCGTAGGTCCTGAACGCGTCGTAGTTGCCTTCCACGAACAGATCTTCATCGACGCGATGCCCGTTCTCCTCCAATACCCTGCGAAAGATACTTTCACGGCGCAACGAATAGGGATCGCCCGGGAAACCGCGAATGAAAGCCAGACGTGAACAGTCGCGGTTTTTCAGCAGATGCTGCATCAGGCCGATCATGCCATCGCAGTCATTGACAAAGACACTGTCGACGCCTTCGATCGGCAGACCCAGACTGAGTACCGGCACCTTGAACCGATTGATGAAAGTTGCCAGTTCATCGTTCGACAGTTTCTGGCCCAGCGTACCGGTCAGGCAGATGATGCCAACCACATCGATCTCGGTGGCCAGACAATAGATGGAATTGCATACCGATGAGTTACCCATCTGCTGTCCGGCGATACACAAGGTGCCATAGCCGGATTGCGACACGATACCGGAGATCGTATCGACCAGATCCTTGCGGTAATCGACATACTCATCCGTCAGCACCACAATGGTGCCGCCTGTCTGGTTCCTGCGCAAGTTCATGGAGAATCGATACCAGCCCACAGTGTTCGATGTATTCAACACTTGTTAACGGCATCCGCTCGCTCCGATTGAGCCGAGCGAGAGTCGGCCAGTACCGTGTAAATCCTGCAAAGCCGACTCCTGATGCGCCACCCGGCCCTGCCAGTGCTATTGGTATGGTCCATCTGTCGAATCAGGACACGCAAGACCATGGACACACACACCACCACCGCTACCCTGGAAACCCTGATGGAACAACTGGGATTGCCCTCGGATGATGCCGCTCTGCAACGCTTCGTGGAAGAGCATGGACCGCTCCCCTCAGCAGTGAGACTCGAGGAAGCGCCGTTCTGGAATACCTCTCAGTCGATTTTCCTGCAGGAGGCCATTGCCCAGGACGCCATGTGGGCCCCGGCCGTGGATCAGCTGGATGCTCTACTTAGGCACAGCTGAACCTCAGAAGACTTCGACTTCCAGATTGACGCTCATGGCAGCCTCGACACCGTCATCGAAGGTATTCCAGGGATTCACCACCCGGCTGTCGACGCTGGCACCGTATTTGAACTTGATGGCCACCGGACCACGTACCCGCCAGGACAGCGATGCTTCGGCTTCGGAGAAACTTTCCTCACCGCCGAAGTCGGAGTCCAGAGAGAGTGCCAGAGATACCGTCTCGCTCAAGTAGCGCTTCAGACGCAGACCCACATAGCCCACCGACTCTTCCTCGGCTTCCCCGGTCACCGGCTCGAAGCGGCGACTCCCGACACCGACGGCGGCGCTCGAGTAATGACCTCGACTCTTCCACAGCTTGTAACCCACACCGCCAACTCGCAAGGTGGAGGAACGCACACCGTCCGGTTCATTGATATCGATGTCGGCCAGTGCGAACAGATAATGGCGTGAGGTGAAGAAGAAGCGAGGCTGCACGCTCAGGAAACGACGATCACTGGTCGTACTCTTTACCCGCTCTGTCAAAGGCACCCCCTGATGGTTCACCACTTCCTTGCCGGAGGCGTCCAGACGGATCACATGGGTGACACTGGAACTGCGATACAGCTTGGCGACCAATTCGTGCTCGAAGTGCTCACCGCGAAAAGTGACATCGGTACGCGCCGATATGGCACTGGTGTCCTTGACACCGAACGTGGCGAGGGCACCGAACTGTACCTGTGCATCCCAGCCCTGTTCCAGATTCCTGGGAACCTCATACGCGGACAGTGCCGATGTACCGCCGGCAAGCCACAGACAGAGACACCACGCCGCACGGGCGACGCGTCTAGCGAGACAGGCCATTGCCGATCCCCACAGCCCGCCAGTCGCCTTCCATGGACGACAGCTTGTCCGTCAGCGAATTCATGGTGCCCGCCAGGGCTCCGAACGTTGCATGCAAGTCGACTCCGTCAATGGCAACAGGATCGGGAAGAAGCGGGACATCGGCCTGCTGCAAGACAGGGCTCGCTCCGTCCCATCCGCCCACGGCAAACAACGGCGTAGCATTGCCGCCAGGGTTCACCGGATTCCCGGAATGCAGAATCAATAACAATATCCGCGCCATGCAGGCAGTACGGACTTCACACTGCGGATGGAACCGTATTCCGCTCGCCAGCGGGTTAGTCGGGGCTTCAGAAAATCAGGAATGTGACGCGCGAGTCACACACTTCTGGCAAGATGAAATGCCAGGGAACGATAAGCAGCGGCAGCACACTATACTCAGGTGATGCATGACAAACTGACTCAAGTGGTACCGCATGATGATGCTGCGATGCATCAGGATTCCGACCTTCCTGCGCCGAACACGTCCAACCCGTTCCGCCAGGCCGCAGTCCTGATCCCGCTGGTTCATCATCAACAGCAATGGCAGGTTCTGTTCATTCGTCGGGCCAGTAACGAGCGGGACCGTCACAGCGGTCAGGTGGCTTTCCCCGGAGGCAGAATGGAGCCCACTGATGCCAGTCACGAGGCGGCCGCCCTGCGTGAAACGCGCGAGGAAATCGGTGTGCATGCCACTGACATCAACGTGCTCGGACGCATCAATCCCTACGTCACCATCAGTCACTACCAGGTCACACCCGTCATCGGCATCATGAACTGGCCGACCCCGCTGAACCTGCAGAAATCAGAAGTGGCCCGCGCATTCATGATACCGCTCGACTGGCTGCGCGATACCGGCAACTTCACGATGCGGGCCCGCTCCGAGATGGACCCGCACAGTGCGCGCTTGCATCCGATCGTCGTCTACAACGAATTCGACGGCGAGACCCTCTGGGGTGCCACGGCGCGTATGACGCTCAATTTCCTGAAGGCCGTTGACGAGGGTCAGCTGCTGCTGCCGCTACAGGGCGCCTGAACTTCTCCTCGGTTCCCGTGACAGCGATGCCACGGCTGCTTTCATGCGATCAAGACCTGCCCGCAAGCTCTCTCGCGGACAGGCGAAGTTCATGCGCAAGTACTGCGACTGACCGAACTGCTCACCGCCGGACAGGCCGACACCGTGTTCTTCGAAAAACCCCTGGGTGTCTTCCAGCCCCAGACCAGTCGCATCGATCCAGGCCAGATAGGTGGCCTGAATGGGTTCCACCGTCAGCCCCTGCACCTCGGCCAGATCTGAACGGATGCAGTCGAAATTCCCGGCCAGGTAGTCCAGCAGTTCCTGACGCCAGGGCCCCCCATCGCGATAGGCTGCCAGGGTCGCCGTATATGCCAAGGGCGGGACAGGTGAGACGATGGACTGACTGACGCTTCTGAAGCGTTCACGCAACGTCGGATTGCTGATGATGGCAAACGAGCAGTTCAGCCCCGCGATGTTCCATGTCTTGCTACCACTCATGAGCGTCACCATTGCATCTGCCATGGACGGACAGGCCTTGGCTGTCGGGTAGTGCCTCGCGCCGGGGTCGATCACCAGATCCGAATGGATTTCATCGGAGACCATGATCACATCATGCCGACGGCACAGATCTGCCAGCGCATTGAGCTCTTCCCGGGTGAAAACCGTGCCTGTCGGGTTGTGGGGCGAGCACATCATCATCAGACGAGTCTTGTCGTTGAAGGCCGCTTCCATTGCCGGCATGTCGTAGGTCCAGCGACCGTCCACCTTGTGCAGCGGCACTCTGACGACGCTCTGTCGTTCCAGGTCGTGAGAGTCATAGAAATGGTGATAGATCGGCGGATTGACCACGATCTCGTCACCATCGGGACAGAAGGCGCGACAACAGACGGCCAGTCCCGGCACCACACCCGGCAGCCAGACAATCCAGTCGGGATCGACCTGCCAGTCGTGCTCGTTCTGCAAATGGGCAATCACCGCATCGGCCATGCCCTCAGGCGGCACGGTATATCCGTAGACCGGGTGCTGCAGCCGCTCTTCGAGTGCCTGCTGAATCGGCGGGGCCACTTCGAAATCCATGTCTGCCACCCAGAAGGGCAGGATGTCACGCCCCTTGTAGCGATCCCATTTCAGGCTCGCCGTACCTGTGCGTGCCACCAACTTGTCGAAATCGATCATGTGTCTCCAGTTACGTCCGGTTCAATTCACTGCTGAAAGTTAGCCGCTCGGCTCGTTCGGCACAAGCCCCGGTGCGCTTCATGCCACTGCCACGCGACGTCGCCAGCGAGCGCCGAGCCCATTGCCGACCACCAGCACATTGCCCAGCAGCACCAGCACGATGCCGCCCAGCGCCGCCGGTGTCCATTCATAGCCTTCGAACAGACTGCTGATGATCAATGCCACCAGCGGAAACAGTACCGTGGCATAGGCGGCGCGATCGGCACCGATCCTGCCAACCAGCGTCAGATAGGCGCCGAAAGCGATGATCGAGCCGAAGACACTCAGATACAGCAGGGAACTGACGTAGGGCAGAGACCATTCGAAGTCGAAACTCTGCCGCGTCACCAGGGCGTACACCACCATCAGCAAGGCACCGTAGGCCATGCCGAAGGCGTTGGTCTGCAGCACCGGCAGATTCTTCGCCTGATTGCGGGCAGAGAGTATATTGCCGAGAGAGGCCGAGAAGGTGGCCACCAGACCGATCCCCAGTCCGGCCAGCACATCTCCACCGGCCGCCGCAGACTGCGCCCGGGAGGCGGCAATCTCGTGCCAGAAAACCAGCGTGATGCCCAGCAGACCGATCAATGCACCCAGCAACACCACGGGCTGTACCCGGCGACCGAGAAAGATGGCGCCATTGACGATGTTCATGACGATGACCGTGGAGAAGATGATGGCCACCAGCCCCGACGTGATCAGACCGGTACACCAGTAGAACAGCAGGTAATTGGTACTGAACAGACAGGCACCCTGCGCCGCCATGGCCAGATGCTCCCGCGGCTCGAAGCGCATGCGAACACCCCGCAACTGACACCAGACCAGCAACAGCAGTGCTGCCAGTCCGAAGCGATAGGCGAGCGATACCGACTCGTGCACCACACCCAGCTGGAACTTGATGGCAAACCAGGTGGAGCCCCAGATGAGAACGGTCAGCAGATAGAAGATGGAACCTTGCATGGCGGTGGACCGGCTGCTTGTGGTGTGGACAACGGAAGCCATAGCGTGGATGATGCAAGCCAACAATAACAGATACACATTTCCGGAAATACAACCATAACAGTTGAGCAGAGCATGACCAACGCCAGACAGTTTCTGTACGAGGAAGTGGCCCAGACCGTCACCAGCATGATTCACGACGGCACTCTGCCGGCAGGCTCACGTGCACCATCGCTCAGAGCACTGGGCAAACAGCTGAACGTCAGCGTCGCCACTGTCATGCAAGCCTACGAAGAGCTGGAGAAGAGCGGCCTGCTGAAGGTCCGGCCACAGTCCGGTTTCTATGTGCAGGCACCTGCACCGTCTGCCAGCACCGCCCCGCGCTGGCCCAGCACGACGGCTGCAGCGCGCAAGGTCCTGATCGGCGCACACATGAACGAGGTGCTCGACAGTGCGCGTTCCCCCGGTGTCCTGAACCTGTCCATCGCCAACCCGGCGGCCGAGCTGTTGCCGGTCAAGGCATTGAGCCGCTCCCTGAAACGTGTCTGCGCCTCGCATGCGGACAAGGGTCTGGACTATGCCCCCATCGAAGGCGTGCTCGATCTGCGCACCGCCATTGCCCGGCGCTCGGCTCATCTGGATCATCCGGTGGCGGTGGAATCGGTGCTGATCACCACCGGTGCCACCGAGGCCCTGTCGCTGTGTCTGCGTGCCGTGGCCCGCGCCGGCGATATCATCGTCGTCGAATCTCCCGCTTATTTTGCGGTACTGAAGATGATCGAAAGCCTGGGCATGCTGGCGCTGGAAATCGACACGGACCCGGTTGACGGACTGCGCCCGGCGGATCTGGCGGCGGTCATCGAGCGCGAATCGGTTGCTGCGGTGGTCTCGGTGGGTACCTTCAACAATCCCACCGGCAGCGTCGTGCCGCGCGAAGCCCGCGAGCAGATCGTGCAGATGCTGGCTGAGCGCAACATCCCGCTGATCGAGGATGATATCTATGGCGAGCTCTACCTGGGCCAGCACAAACCACTGCCCTACAAGGCCTTCGACCAGAGTGGTCAGGTCATGACCTGCAGTGGCTTTTCCAAGACCATAGCCCCTGGTTACCGCGTGGGCTGGATTGTGGCCGACCGTCATATGGCCGAACTGAAGGACCTGAAGCTGATCAGCAGCTCCGCCACCCCGACGCTGACCCAACTGGTCATGGCCGAGTTTCTCGCCGATGGTCGCTACGACCGGCATCTGACCCGTCTGCGCCGCGCCTGCCTGGCGCAACTGCAGGCGACTCGTCGCGCCGTGCACGCCAGTTTTCCGCCCGGCACCCGTATCAGCGAGCCCAGCGGCGGTTACGTGCTCTGGATTCAGCTGCCTCGCGGCATGGATGCCAACCAGCTGTACCGCGATGCCATCAGCGAGAACATCAGCATCACCCCCGGTGCCCTGTTCTCCAGTACGGGGAAATTCCGCAATTTTCTGCGCCTGTGTGCCGGTCAGCCGTTCACGGACGAAATAGCCCGGGGCATCGCGCGTCTGGGAGAATTGGCGCGGGGCCAACGGCCCGCCCGAAACCCGATACAATAGCGCGTTTGTACTGAACCTCGGCGAAACCTGTGATATCCACTGCAAACCTCACCATCCAGTTCGGCGCCAAACCGCTGTTCGAGAATGTCTCCATCAAGTTCGGCGAAGGTAACCGTTACGGTCTCATCGGAGCCAATGGCAGCGGCAAGTCCACCTTCATGAAGATTCTCGGTGGCGACCTGGAACCCAGCTCCGGTACCGTCACGCTGCTGCCCGGGGTGCGCATGGCCACCCTGCAACAGAACCAGTTCGGTTTCGAGGAATTCACGGTCATCGATACCGTCATCATGGGCCACCAGGAATTGTGGGCCATCAAGGAGGAACGCGATCGTATCTACTCCATGCCCGAGATGAGCGAAGACGACGGCATGCGTGTGGCCGAGCTGGAAGTCCAGTTTGCCGAGATGGATGGTTACTCGGCCGAGGCGCGAGCCGGCGAGCTGCTGCTGGGTGCCAGCATTCCGCTGGAGCAACACAATGTCCCCATGAGCGAAGTGGCTCCGGGTGACAAACTGCGCGTGCTGCTGGCGCAGGCGCTGTTTGCCGATCCCGATCTGCTGCTGCTGGACGAACCCACCAACAACCTGGATATCGACACCATCCGCTGGCTGGAAGGCGTGCTGAACGGCCGCAACAGCACCATGATCGTCATCTCGCACGACAGGCATTTCCTGAACAGTGTCTGCACCCACATGGCCGATCTGGACTACGGCGAGATCAAGATCTATCCCGGCAACTACGACGACTTCATGTATGCCTCCACCCAGGCTCGTGAGCGACAATACGCCGACAACGCCAAGAAGAAGGCCCAGATCGCCGATCTGCAGGCTTTCGTGCAGCGCTTCAAGGCCAACAAGTCCAAGGCGCGTCAGGCCACCTCACGCCAGAAGCAGATCGACAAGCTGTCCATCGAGAAGATGAAGCCGTCCAGCCGGGTGAATCCCTACATTCGCTTCGAACTGGAAAAGAAGCTGTTTCGCAATGCGGCCGAGCTGGAAGGTATCGAGGCGGGCTACGAGGACAACACCGTACTGAAGAAGGTGGATCTGATGATCGAGGCCGGTGAGAAAGTGGCCGTGATCGGCCCCAACGGTATCGGCAAATCCACCTTCGTCAAATTGCTGGCTGGCGAGCTTGAGCCAACCAGGGGTCATCTGAAATGGGCAGAGAATGCCACCCTGGGTTATTTTGCGCAGGATCACGAGGACGACTTCGAGACCTCGACCAGCATTCTCGACTGGATGACCCAATGGGGCAACGAGAATCACGACGAACAGGAAATTCGTGGCATTCTCGGCCGCCTGTTGTTCGGCAAGGACGATATCGGCAAGCCGGTCAATGTGGTCTCGGGGGGCGAAAAGGGTCGCCTGCTGTTCGGCAAACTGATGCTGCAATCGCCCAATGTCATGATTCTCGACGAACCGACCAATCACCTGGACATGGAATCCATCGAATCGCTGAACCTGGCGATGGATCTGTACACCGGCACGGTCATCTTCGTCAGTCATGACCGCGAGTTCGTCAGCTCACTGGCCACCCGCATCATCGAGCTGAAGGACAACAACCGCTATGTCGACTATCGCGGCAACTACGAAGATTACCTGGAAAGCCAGGGCATCAGCTGAGACGGGCTGGAACTACCAGCAGTCCGTATTGCTGCCGGTGCTTCGCCTGGCACCGGTATCACTGAGGGTGAAAGCCAGACACTCCTTGTCACTGGCCTGCTTGCCCCCCGTGGCCGGGGTGGCGGTCAACAGGTAGCGGCCCACACCGCCCGGATTGCTGATACTCACCACGTAATGCCCTTCCGGTGTGGCGTAGGTTGCTGCCCCACCATAGCCGAGCTCCTTCATGTCGGCAGCGTACTGATTGTTTTCGGTGAAATAGCGTTGCTGCTCACCGGCGACTTCGGAGAGAAAGGCTATCGCATCGGTACGCCGCGCATCGATCATGTAACTGGAATAGCTGGGCACGGCAATGGCCGCAATGATGCCGATGATGGCCACGGTGATCATCACCTCGATCAGCGTGAAACCGGCGTGGAACGGACGTTGACGGGGCATGAGCTTGATCTCCATCAGGGTGCCGGACAGTTGCCGGTGCGGTTGGTCTTGACCGAGGTAACAGCGCCGCGCTGAACATGGTCGGATCGGGTGCTGGTATTGGCAACCTGCACCTGGCTGTTCACATCCACCAGCAGGAATACCAGCTGCGTGGCCGACAGATCGGCACTCAGATCACTGGCCACCGGGGCAGTCTCTCCGCAGTACTGCACACTCAGCTCACCATCGATATTCACCCCCTTGCCATCGGTCAGCTGATCAAAGGCATTGGTCAACTCGGTATCCTCATCCGGGCTGACAATGGCTGCCGGGTCGTCACCCGAGTCGGTCGCATCGGAGGTCAGTGCAACATTCAGATACCCGACATCCCAGACCGAGGCAATGGCCGATTCCGCCACTTCGAAGGCGATCGCCTTCTGTTGGGCATTGCTGGTACGTTTCTCGTTCAGGCGGGTACCCGACAGTGTCGCCACCCCCAGAATGGTCATGGCGATCAGCAGAACCAGACTGACCACCAGCGCAACGCCCTTCTCCTGTTTCAGGGGCTTGCAGATCTGTCTCTTCCGGTTTTTCATTGGCGATTCCGCACCTTGACGGTACTGCTGAACACCTCACGAGCCACCCGGTCATCGTAGGTGAATTCCTCATCCAGCAGAACATAGGTCCTGCTCACGTTGCGGGTGCGAATCGGCTTGCCGGAGTTCACCAGCAGCGCAAAGCGCACTGCCACGACATCCGCCGAGTCCAGCGTTGCATCATGGGGCACGTAACTCTGTGGCTCCTCGGTCTCCGCATCACCGTCAGCATCGACACCGTAGAGCAAACGGAAGCGATCCACTCCCTCGACCACGGCCATCGGTGCACCACCCTGATTGCCCTGACAGGTCAGTTCGCCGCTGGCTTCGTCCAGTCGATAGACATTGACAGCCAGACCATCGGTAGCCGTGGTCTCCAGTCCATTGCAGTCATATTGCTGCTGCGAACGAATGCTGATGGTACTCACACCACTGGCCGAGATATCAAAGGCTTCCACGGATTCATCGGGTGAAAAGCCGGCCAGCCTCAGGCCACGCTGCAACACCGACACTCCATAGCGACCGTTTTCCTGCATGCTCTGCAGACCCTCGCTGTAACGCGCCGAGCGGCTACTGCCCGCATACATGTTGAACACGGCCGCAATGATGATCAGCCCCAGCACCATGGTGATCATGAGCTCGATCAGCGACAGACCCTGTTGCCGTGCCCGATGCCCCTGCCACGCGGTTGCAGCCTGGAGCCTGCTGCCTTGCCTGCTCATGGTCGCAGCACCATCTGTACCCGTCGCTCGACCGGCGCATCATCCGAACGGACAGTTCTGTTCTCCGGCCAGCTGACACTCAGGGTATAGGTCGATGTGTCCTCGCAGGGCGAGTCGTTGCAGTCCACCACAAGTCTGGCCCCAGCAGGCAACTGATCCTCGACTCCGCCACTCGCGCCTTCGCTTCCCCAGTCGCCACAGCTGACACTGAACAGATCGAAGGCGGCCAGCTCAGCTGCCGTGCAGCTCTGCGCAGCAGCTCCCTTGCTGGCCTGGCAATACGGCACGGGTCTGACATTGCAGTAGTTGGCATCATTTCCGGAATCAAAGCCATCATAGAAGCCATTGGATACGCCTTGCTCATTGATGCGCATGCGCGTGGCGATGTTCTCCGTCAATATCAGTGCCTTGGACCGGTTGAAGCCATTGTTGCTGTGCTTCATGCCGGTGAGCTGCAGGCCTGCCATGCCCAGCACCCCGAAGGAGACGACCACCAGTGCCACCAGCACCTCGATGATGCCGACGCCCTGCTGATGACACCGACCTTTCATTGTCCGTTGACGATGCATCAGGGCGTCTCCGTCTTGTCGACATCCAGCGTCGCAATGCGCCCGTTGGCGGCGACTCTGACGATGCGCTGTTCATCGCTGCCAAGCAGACGGATTTCGATATTGCCGGACAGAGGCACACCTGCCGGATTGATGCTGGAACCCGATTCACCAAAGTAGATGCGCTGCTCGAAGGCCGTGTCCGGGATGAAGCTGAACGTTGCCGAGCGTGATTCAGAGCGCACAACCAGCTCTTCACCGGCGCTGCGCTGGCCATTGCCATCGGCATCGAAGAACACGATCCAGCCATTGGCATAGCTGGTGGCATCACAGCCGGGCTCATCGGCCAGTGGATTGTCGCTCGGGCACAGGCCAACCGGGCCTGCCCGCTTGATGGCTTCTGACCGGGCCGTCTGCAGACTGTGAACGAAATCGTTGCTGGTCGCACTGATCTCGGAACTGCCCATGAAGGATTTCATGGAAGGCACCGCCAGACCGATCAGAACGGCACTGATGGCCAGAGTGATGATCAGTTCCAGCAGGGTGAAGCCGGCAGCCGACAATGCGTGCTGGCGCGGCACCCCGGATGGTTGAAAGCTCGTACTGGACATGCGTGCGTGGTCACCTTCAGCGTTTAGCCAAGTCCGGACAGACCGAACTTGCACCTGACTACGCCTTTAGCGACCACGCATCACAGTCATTGACCCGCGGACCGGCCCGGCCCGCGGTCAACCCTATCGGAGTGTGACCAGCTCCTCACTGCTGGTAGGGTGAATCGCGATGGTGTCATCGAAATCCCGTTTGGTGGCTCCCATCCGCATGGCCACGGCAAAGCCCTGCAGCATCTCGTCACAGGCCAGACCGATCATGTGGATACCGATGACCTTCTCGTCCTCACCAGTCACGATCAGCTTCATGGCCGTCTTGGCCTTGTGCTCGGTGAAGGAGTTGTACATGGCCGTGAAACTGGTGTGATAGCACTTCACCGCCTCGCCATACTGTTCACGAGCCGCCGCTTCGGTCAAGCCGACGGTTGCCATCGGCGGGTGGCTGAAGACCACCGTGGGAATCAGGCTGTAGTCCAGATGCCTGCCTTCCTGATTGTCGTAGATTCGATCCGCCAGACGCCGACCAGCGGCGATGGCAACAGGTGTCAGCTCGGCCTGACCAGTGACATCACCGATGGCGAAGATGCTCGGTACATTGGTCTGCTGGTACTTGTCCACCGGAATGTAGCCGCGCTTGTCCACCTCGACGCCGGCAGTTGCCAGACCCAGATCATCCGTGGACGGTGAACGACCGATGGCAAAGATGACCGCATCGAAGTCCTCGAGCCGCTCGCCATCTTCGCCTACGGCGCAGATCAGCTGCCCGTTGCGCTCCAGGCTGGCCGCGGTGAAATACGTCTTGATCTCCACCCCTTCGCCGCACATCTCTTCCATCAGACGCTCCTGCAGCATCAGATCGAAATCGCGCAGAAACGATTCATGCCGGATTCCCAGCGTGACCTTCGTGCCCATGGCGTTGAGCATGCCGGCCAGTTCAACTGCGATATAGCCAGCTCCCAGCACCAGAACCCGGTTCGGCTGGTACTCGAATTCGAAGAAACCATCGGAGGTGACACCATGCTCCTTGCCCGGAATATCCGGCACCCTGGCGTGGCCACCCGGTGCCAGTACGATGCGCTCGGCACTGTAATGCTTGCCATTGACTTCCACCGTGTTCGCATCCACCAGTCGAGCACGGCCGGTCAACGTCTCGACATTGTTCTGACCCAGGTACTTTGCGTAGGCGTTATTGATATTGCTGATGTATTTTTCGCGCTTTTCCACCAATGCATGCCAGTCAAAACCATTGACCGTGACATCGAAACCATAACCTTCCGCATCCCGCAGGGAATGCGCCATGGCGCCGCCATACCACATGACCTTCTTGGGCACACATCCACGATTCACACAGGTGCCTCCCAGAACATCATCGCTTTCGATGATCAGAGCGCGTGCGCCGTAGCTGCCGGCCCGATTCGCCGTGGCGATACCGCCGCTACCGCCACCGATGGCGATCAGGTCGTAGTCGTGATTGTGGGACATGATGGTTTCCTTGAAACGATGAAATTGGAACAATGAGCGAATCAGACAAGCCGCCGGACATCCACCTGGAGAAAATCGGTTCACGACCTTCTGCGGCGACCCCGCGAACGGTCACACCCTGTCTATTCGGGCTACTATACCGAGGCCCACACCTGATCGGACTTGCGTGGCCTTGAATTACACCGACTTCGGACAAAAATTACCGCACTTCGTTGCATTGACCCGGCTGAATCGCCCCATCGGCATCTACCTGCTGATGTGGCCGATGCTATGGGCGCTCTGGTTTGCTGCCAAGGGTATCCCTCGCCTGGATGTGTTGCTTATCTTCATTCTGGGAACCGTGCTGACCCGTTCGGCGGGTTGTGCCATCAACGACTACGCCGATCGGAACTTCGATGCCCACGTCGCCAGAACCCGCAGCAGACCATTGGCCACCGGTGCCCTGAGCGCACGTGACGCGCTGCTGAGCACCGCCGTGCTATTGAGCCTGGCGTTCCTGCTCGTGCTGTTGACCAACGCCCTGACCATCGGCCTGTCGCTGCTTGCGGCGGCCCTGGCCATTGCCTACCCTTTCGCCAAACGATTCACCCACTGGCCGCAGATCGTGCTGGGCGCTGCCTTCGGCTTTGCGGTCCCCATGGCCTACGCCGCGCAGACCAATACGGTACCGGCGCAGGCCTGGTGGCTGTATCTGGCGGCCATCCTGTGGGCACTGGCCTATGACACCCTGTACGCCATGGCCGACCGGGATGATGATCTCAAGATCGGCATCAAGTCGACCGCCATTCTGTTTGGACGCCACGACCTCCTGATCGTGGGCCTGTTGCAGGTGAGCGTTCTGGTGCTGCTGACCGTCATCGGTTGGCAGGACGGACGAGGCATTGTCTACTTTCTGAGCCTGCTGTCAGCCTCCGGCTTCATCGGCTACCAGCTGTGGATTGCCCGGGAACGCAAACCGGCACGCTGCGTCCAAGCCTTTCTCAACAACAACTGGCTGGGAATGACCGTGTTTGCAGGACTGGTACTGGACTTCGCCATCGCGCCCTGATGACTGACTCGACCCAATGGATCTCGCAGCTGCTGCAACGTCACGCCAGGGTGCTGGCAAGACAGAGTTCCCCTCCCGGCCCTGAAGCGCTGCAGGCGCTCAACAGCCTGCAACTGGCCGATGCCATCGTCGACAAGCGCCGGCTGAATCGCGAGCACCCAGAGCACGCATTGCAAGTGGCCATCATCGGCCCCACGCAATCGGGCAAGAGCACGCTGGTGAACCTGCTGCTGGACACGCAAGCCGCCTCCATCAGTGCTCTGGCCGGCTTCACCGTGCATGCCCAGGGCTATGCACGCGGCTACACGGAAGACGAGCTGCAGCTGCTCACCCCGATGATGGACCCCTTGCAGCGCGTACCGGCCACCCGGCTCAGTGCCACCGAGCTGGATACCTATGTCCTGGAATCGGTACCTGGCGGGCCGGACGCTCTGCTGGACAAGGCCGTGGTCTGGGACACCCCCGATTTCGACTCCATCGACGCTGGCACCTACAAGCGTGCCGTCATGAACACGGTGGCCATTGCCGACATCGTCGTGCTGATGGTCAGCAAGGACAAGTATGGCGACAAGAGCGTCTGGGACATGCTGCAGCTGATCCACCCGCTGGCTCTGCCGCTGCTGGTGTGCATCAACAAACTCGACCCTCAGGACGAACAGGCAGTGCAGCAGGCATTCAGCGCTCGCCATGCACAGCAGTTCGACACACCCTTGCCGCCTATCATCCTGCTGCCATTCGTTGCTCGCAATACACCGGGTCAGCGAGTATCCCTGCCAACCGAGCGCCTGCAGGAACTGCATCAGGTGCTGGCAGATCTGGGAAGTCAGGTGAACCGCGCTGCTGCCATGCGCGCATCGAAGGCCTTCATGCAGCTCCATCGCCAGGAATGGCTCGCTCCACTGGCAGAAGAGCGACGAGCGGCCAGTGACTGGCAGACACTGATCAGCGCCGCCATGACCGAGGCGGAAGATCAGTACTCCCGCGACTACCTGAACAATCCGGACAAGTACGACACCTTCAATCGCGCTCTGGCCGAGCTGCTGAGCTTGCTGGAAATACCGGGACTGGCTCCCATGTTGAGCCGCACCCGGCAACTGGTCACCTGGCCCGCCCGCAAGCTGCTCGGCGTGGGGCGTGATGCCATCGACAGACATGCCGGCTCATCGCGCTCCACCGCGCCGGTGGACCAGGAAGTACTGACACTGCAACGCATTCTCGACAGCACCCTGGTCAGTCTGCAGGGTACTCTGCTCGATCAGGGACAGGGGCGCAGCCAATCGGGAGGCCAACAGGCATTCTGGAGCGCGTTGTCTCGACAATTCCGGCAGCGCGAAGCGTCTATCCGGGACACTTTCCTGACAGAGGCCGAACAGATACGCAAGGAGTTCGAACCGCAGATCGAGGCTGCGGCCCAGCAACTCTATGTGCAGTTGCAGGCACAGCCTGCCCTGCTCAACTCCCTGCGTGCCGCCCGTGCCACGGCCGATGCTGCCGGTGTGGCCCTGGCCGTGAAGTCCGGCGGCCTGGCGCCTACCGACCTGGTGCTGGCACCCGCCATGCTCTCGGTCACGACGCTGCTGACCGAAAGCGCTCTGGGCAAGTACCTCGATACCATCAAGGCAGAGCTGCGAGAACGTCAGCGTCAGCACATCAACACGCGACTGCTGCAAGGAATTCTGGCCGCAGAGCTGCTGCGTCTGAGCACCACGCTGCCTGCCGATGAACTGTACGCCCAGCAACTGGAGCCGCAACTGCTGGCCGAGCTGACTGCACAGGGTGGATGAGCGCGGGCAACGAGCCGCCTGCCACTCGAAGGCATGACTCCGGACATATGACTGGCCTGGCACTGCGGATGCCGTTGAAGCCGTTGAAGCCGTTGAAGCCGTTGAAGCCGTTGAAGCCGTTGAAGCCGTTGAAGCCGCTGAAGCCGCTGAAGCCGCTGGCGCCGCTGATGCTGAGCTGCAATGGCGTCCCTCGCACCTCCTGCATGATGGCCGCGTCATTTTCGTAACAGGTTTCAATAACCCCCGGGATGGCCTGTGAGCTGCTACTTCGGTAGCAGCACTTCATCGCCAAGGATGACATGAGTCTGCCCTGGCGGCCAGACCAACTCAGGAGAGTTCCATTGAAACCCAAGCTACTTCGTTCCCTGCTCGCTGCCAGCACCTTTGTATTTGCAAGTGTGTCACTTGCGGAAGGTCCCGTCAGTGGCCACATCTCGGCTTATACAGTCACCGTTGATGCAGACGGCAAGGAGATCATTCAGCCAACGGCAGAGGCCAGACCAGGCGAATTGATGGAATACCGCCTGATATTCGTCAACAACGGAAAATCCGAAGTCAGCGGCATGAGCATCGTTGATCCGATTCCGGCAAACACCACCTTTGTCAGCGACTCTGCCAACAGCAACGCAGAATCTCGTTTCGAAGTCAGTGTTGACGGCGGCAGAACGTTCGAATCGGAACCCGTATTGCGTATCGAGACGCAGGCCGATGGCAGTCAGAAACAGGTCGTCATTCCACCCTCCCAGTACACCCATGTTCGCTGGGCAGCAGTGGAAACACTCGATGGGGAAGGTGGAACACAGCAGTATGCCTATCGAGTGACTGTCGACTGACAGTGCCCCTCGCACGCTGACAGTCCATGTTGGCAGCAATGACAACACCGCAGACGCCTGCCATTGACATGGTGGTCTCGCACGACGAGGGCGGCAAAGGGATACGGAAGATTCCCGCATGACTACCCGACAACACACACCAGCTTGCCGAAAAGTGCTCTTCCCGATCGTTCGCACACGCCATTCAGCTCACATACGATAAAGAGAAAGCCACATGAACCCGAGGAAATTCCGACTACGACCGCTGGCGCAAGCATGCGCTGCTTCGGCAGTCGCGGGAACCATGGCAGCCTGCGCTTCGTCCGCGCTTGCTGCAACTGCAGCCGGAACCGAGATCAAGAACCTCGCCACGGTCACCTACGAAGATTCTGCGGGCAACACCTACCGCGCGCAATCCAACGAAGCGATCGTGACGGTCGCTCAGGTCTACTTTGCCACAGTCGGTACCGACATCGATACCACCGGTGCTCCGGGGCAGACCGTCTACCTGCCGTATGTACTGAGCAATACCGGTAATGGTTCCGACACGTTCGAAGTCAGCGCGGTCGACGACATTTCCGTAGCGGATACGATCGATGCCGACAATATCACTGTCTATCGTGATACCAATGGCAATGGTCAACCCGACTCTGGCGAACCTGCCATTACATCACTGACACTGGCTGCGGATGAAGATGCCAGCCTTGTCGTGGCAGTTCGCGTGCCGACGACGGCCACCGATGTCGACACACTGGGCGTGACCCTCTCGGCCACGGCACAGGAAGGCAGTGGCTCGGCGGTAGTGGGCAGTGTCACCGACCTGACAACCGGCAAGGGCCGTGACGGCACTGATGGAACCAACGAGTCACTGATCACGATAACCGGTGATGCAGTTCTCGTGACCACGAAGACCTCTTCGCACGACACCGCCAATGACCAGATCAGCTACACCATTACCGTCAGCAACAACGGCAACACGGCAGCCAGGGATGTCATTCTGTTCGACGGCCTGCCTGCCGGAACCACCTATGTCAGCTCATCCGTCTCCGGCCTGCTCACCACCAATGGTGACACCCTTGCAAGCAGTACAGCCAATTTCGTGGAATCCGCTGGTCTGGATTTCAACGGTGACGGCGATGTGGCCGACAGTGGAGAGACCGGCCTGGGTATCGACCTGAATACGGATGGCGACACCACGGATCCGACCGTCGCCGGCGTCTACGCCATCGATGCCGAACTGGCGCCGAATGCCACGGTTTCAATGACATTCACCGTCAGCTATGACCGGGATGCCTTCGGTGGTGGTTACACCATCGACAACGTCGGTTATGTCAGCGCCGATACGAATGACAGTGGAACCTCCGATACCCTGGTCAGTTCGAATACGACCTCCGATGTCGTCTCTCAGGACTATGCCGTGACACTCGCCGATACCGGTGCTGGCGCCAGCGCTGGCGTCAACGATGGCGGTGATGATGACGCGACTGTCAACGATGATCAGCAAGTCGATTCGGCCGCCTCGGGAGGCGTCGTGTTCTTCGATCTCGTCGTGTCGAACGACGGCAACGGTGACGACAGTTTCGAACTGGCAGCCGCACCGGGAACATTTCCGACCGGCACGGTGTTCACGTTTCTCGATAGTACAGGCTCGGTGCAGTTGACCGATACCAACGGTTTCGGCGGTGTTGACTCGGGCGTCATAGCCCAGAGTGGCTCTCGCAGCTTCAGAGTACGGGCTCAGCTTCCACAGGGCGTATCCGGCGACAACGGTGGTGCCGGCTATCAGGCAACGATCACGGCCAGTTCATCCTCCGATCCGTCGGCGCCACCGGCCAGCGATCCGGTATTCCTGTCCTTGCTGGATATCGTCGCGGCCAGTTCGGATCTGCACAGCGCCACCGGCGGTACTCTCGGCGCCGATGAAGATCCGATCGGCACACCCGATTACCTGCCGGTCAGCACCGTCACCGCCAACGCGGGTGAGACGGTGACCATTCCTCTGTACATAGACAATGTCAGCGGTGTTTCCGACGCATTCCAGTTGTCGGTCGGCGCCAGCTGGGATGGCGCGGCACTGGGCGCTCTGTCGGAAGGCTGGAGTGTCGAGTTCTTTGCCAGCGATGGTGCCGGCGCACCGACCGGACCGGCCATCTCCTCCACACCGACCTTGCCCGGCGGCTCGACGGATTTCGAGTACTTTGCTGTCGTCACCCTGCCCGCCGAGGCTGCTCTTGCCGCTGCGGATCATTCCTCCGACAACGATGTGGATGCCTCCGACGAGACCATCGATGGCAATGCCGACGGTGACGGTGACTATCCCCTGTTCTTCCGAATCATCTCCGCCAGCTCGGGTGCAACCGATGTCCTGCTCGAAGCCATTGATGTCGTACCCAGTCGTGCGGTCGCATTCACGCCCAGTGCGTCGAACCAGGTCGAACCCGGTGGTACCGTGGACTATCAGGCAACTCTGGCGAACAATGGCAACTCCGAGGAAACGCTCGAGCTCACCACCAGCAACAGCCAGCCGGATTTCAACAATACGGTAGCCATCGACACAGACGGTGATGGCGTGACGGATACGGTGCTGGGCAATCTTGTCGTGGGTTCGACCATCTCCGTACTGCAAGCCGATGGCATTCTGCTTCTCATCGATGTGCTGGATGGCGATACCGATGGCAACCCGGAGCTGGTGTTGCCGCCGGGTGCAGCCATTCCCTTGCTGACAACCGTGTTTGCACCGAGTACGGCACCCTCGGGACAGGTAGACACCATGACCCTGCTTGCCACCAACACAGACGCCACCGCTGGTTCACCGAGCACCTCCGTGTCATTCCAGAGTGATGTCATCAACGGGCAGATACGACTGGTCAAGACAGTGGCAGTCGATACCAACTGTGACGGCAATCCCGACTCGCCTTTCGAGATCGTGCAATCAGTGGAGATCGAACCGAATCAGTGCGCCATCTGGCGGCTTGTCGCTGAAAATCAGGGCGATGTCGACGCCAGGAACGTGACCATCAGAGACAGCGTCACCGCCTTCACCACCTTTGAAGCCGGCGGACTCATGAAGTACTGTCTGAGCAATGGCTGTACACCGGCGGCTGTGACCGACGCCGACAATGATGATGCTGGTGGCAAGAGCGGCTCCAGCCTGGTCTTCTATGCCGGCACGGGATCCAACCCGGCAGGTGGCCAGGGAGGCACTCTGGTCCCCGGCGAGAAGGCGACAGCACAATTCGTTGTGCGAGTGGACTGACATATTCCGGGCTGCTCCCGCCCCGGCTCCTCCGACAGCAGGCTTGCGTCCGTCTTCACGGACGGACGACTGTCCAGGGCAATCCGACTCGGAAGCTCTGGCGAGCGCTGGCGCCTGCCCATCTGGCATACAGACTAGCAGAGACACGATGAAGGTCCCAGGTTCAGCACCACTCAAGCGGTTTTCACCGCTGCTGACGCTTGTGTCTCTCGTTCTGGTCATTGTTGCGTCCGCGGCAGGAGCAGCATCATCCGAACCCGGTACATCGATACGCAATCGCGCCGATATCAGCTGGTTCGACACGGCTTCCGGACTGGTCGCTCACACCCGATCCAATGCCGCGACTGTGACGATAGCAGGCGTCTATCGGTTTGCACTGGACGATGGGCTCGATACCACCGCGCATGCTGGCAAGTTCGTCAGCCTGCCCGGGCGCATCTACAACAACGGCAACGCCGAGGATCGCTACCGGGTGTCGGCAACAGACCTCTCGGGTGACAGTGGAGAACTGCAGAACATGCGCGTTCATCACGACACCAACGGTAATGGCATAGCCGATCCTGGCGAACCCCTGTTGACAGATACGACAACCCTGCCTCCGGGCGGGGTGTTCCAGCTGGTCATTGTCGGCAGTGTTCCTACCGACTCCCGACAGGGAGAGACCTTCAGGATCGAGCTGCACGTCGAACCACTGAGTGGCGAAGGGTCACCAAAGAAGAGCATCAATACCATCACGGTCACTGACGGTGCCTTCGTGACTCTGAACAAGTCTTCCAACATTGCCTGCACGGCCGACTTGCATCCCGGTGAAGTCATCGACTACCGGATCGATTTCACCAATAGCGGCAATCGCCTCGCCGAAGGCCGTGTACTGGATATCGAAGGCATCAAGACCCGGGGCATTCTGATCGTCGACCGCATACCCGGCGGAACCACCTTCATTGACAAGCAGTCGCTTTCCCACACCCCACTACAGGCCGTTCCCCTGATACAACGTCCCGGCGACGGCGATCGCTGGACTCGTCTGGAGAACTGGAATGGGGTGGATTCGGTTCTCTATCTGGCCTTGTACATCCCCATTGACAATCTGAGCCCCGGACAGAGTGGCCACGTCGCATTCTCCCTGAAAGCCCGGGACAACAACCTGACCGGTCGTCTGATCGAAAACGTCGCATGGATCGATATCGATGGCGACGGAGTCAATGAGTTCGAGTCCAATTCGGTCTGCAACCGAGTCACCACGGACCCGGTCGATCTGGGTGCGGCATCACCAGCCACCTTGAGATTCATCCAACCAGCCAGTCACCTGCGTCGCGCGGGGGAAGCTCCCGACTTCAACTCCGATCAGGACTTTGTCGAATCCGGTTCCTACCGTCTGGACAACGACGACGAGGGCTATGACCCTGTTCGCGATGGTCTCTATATCGAATTGAGCGCAGCCGATATCGACCCCACGGCCTTCATCAACAATGATGGCGAAGGCGCGTATGTCGTGGTCACACTTCGCTCCACCGGTACCGGTGATTCCCTGCAGGTGATCATGGTTGAAACTGCGCCGAATTCCGGCATCTATCGCACCATCCGCCCGATTACCCTCAGCGCCGCCCGATCCGGTGATGGGCGCTACTGTCCGGGAGGGTCGGAGTTGCCGATTGCACCGGCTGTCGACCTGGAAAGCATCGAGCCTTCCTGCGTCCTGCAGAGTATCGAGAACGACACCTTGCAAGTCCTGTACGATGACTCGGGTATTGGTATCTCGCTGACCCAGACGGTCATCGTCGATCCCTTTGGCACGGTATTCGATGCCTACACGCTGGCACCCATCGCCGACGCTACCGTGGCCATCATTGAGATGAGTGGCAACAGCGTGAGGGCAGGAGACAGAATCGCCGAAGATCTCGTCACCGGCACGCCCTTGACGATGCTGACCGATGCCGATGGCCGGTACAGGGTGCCACAACTCCCGTCCGGGACACGCCATTACGTCAGGGTAGAGCCACCCGCGACCCATCTGTTCCCGTCCGATGTACCACCGGAACAGTTCACCAGTTATGGCGTGACTCGGCATTCCTATGGTTCAGGCAGTCAGGTTGCGGGCATTGGCGGAATATTCACGGTGCCCGAAGGAGAAGCCACCCCTCTGTACGATATTCCCCTGGATCCGACCAATCGTGGAATGCGTCTGGTGGTCGAGAAGCGGGCCTTGCAGTCCGAAGCGGAACCCGGTGACGTGATTGCCTATTCCCTGCGCGTGCGCAATCAGAGCGAAGAGGAACAGTACAACGTCGTCGTGTTCGACCGCCTGCCCTATGGCTTCAAGCTGGTCCCGAATACCATGAACCTGAATGGTGAAGAATTCACGCAATTCGACGGAGCACCGGGGCCGGACCTGGAATTCCCGATCGGCACGCTCGAGCCCGGCATCGAACACGAACTGACGTACGCTCTGGAGGCCACGGCAGGTTCCATCGACAGCGACGGAATCAATGTGGCCCAGGCGACCGGTCGCACCCATTCCGGCGTGCAACTGTTCTCTGCGGAGAGTCGAGCACGTGTCAGGATTCGTCAGACCGGCGTGTTGTCGGATCGTGCTGCACTGTTCGGCAAGGTGTATGTCGATGCCGATTGCAACAACCTGCAAAACGATGCCGAGTGGCCCATCGGGGGCATCAAGCTCTACCTGGATGATGGCACCTTCGCCGTTACCGATGAAAACGGGCAGTACAGCCTGTACGGTCTTGAACCGGGCTTGCATGCGCTACGTGTCGACCCTCTGAGCCTGCCGTCCGGCCTGCTGCTGAAACCTCTTGACAACGCCAATGCAGCGAACGGCGAGAGCCGCTTTGTCGAGCTGTCCGCAGGCGACTTTCATCGCGCAGACTTCGCTGCCAGCTGCCCACAGACGGACATCGAGAAGGTGTTCGATCAGCTCATGGCACGTAATGAAATAATGGATGGTGACTGGTTGCTGGGAGCGGCCGAGCGATTCAACCAGAGCGAAGAATACAATGTGAGCAACGAAAGTGCGCGCGATGCCGATATCGACGGCGACTTGTCCAACGGAATTCTCAACGGTCCGGATGCGGGCCGGACCCGCAGTAACCGGCCCCTGGAAAACAGCTCCTCGCCCGAGGCCGGCAGCCGGCAAGCGAACGATCCGGTGTCACCGGCTGCCACGGATGACATGATGGATCCAGAACTCGCGGCCGAAACCATTACCACTGAGCAGGCCAGAACCGGCACCTGGCTCTGGCCGCGAGGTGATTCCAGCCTGGACGGCAGGTTTGTGGCCGTCGTGCGAGCAGGCGTTGTCCCGATGCTGTTCGTCAACGGCAAACCCGTTGACGAATCGCAGATTGGTGAGCGCATCGAGAATCGCAGCGCCTCGGCCCAGATCGTAGCCTGGTACGGCGTGACCCTGCGATCTGGTCTGAACCGGCTGGAAGTGCGCGGCACCGACAGCTTCGGCAATACGCGAATTCTGGCACGCAAGCAATTCAAGCGCCCGACAATGGGTACACGGATGGTGCTGCGAGCGCGCCAGGATACATTGCCTGCCGACGGCGGTCGTACCCTTCTACCAATCGATATCAACATTCTCGACGATAACGACTACCCGGCTCAGGGCATTCATTTTGTCACGCTGTCAGCCAACGGGTCCCGGCAGAACAACTGGCTGGAGGAGGACATTCAGGATAACGAGCCGGGCCATCAGATACGGGTAGTCAATGGTCGCGGTGTGGCCCACCTCAGAAGTTCCGAATTCACCGGGACTGTCATCGTTCGTGCCCAGGCCAATGACATGGCAGCCGAGATGCGTGTCTACCAGGTGGCTGCGTTGCGCCCGCTGTTCGGTATCGGTCTGCTGGAACTGGGCGTGAACTCGGGCAGCATCACGGGCCATGGCTTTACGCCGACTGATCAGGCAGATGGGCTCGATGATGAGGATTCGGTGGACGCCAGTCTGTCGATGTTTCTCAAGGGACGTGTCAAGGGTAACGCTCAATTGACCCTGGCCTATGACTCCGACAAGGATGAAGAAACCGATCTGCTGCGTGATATCAACCCGAACGCACACTATCCCATCCACGGAGACGCCTCGATACGCGGTTACGAAGCACAGAGTCGTTCCAGACTCTACGCCAGACTCGAGCGCGGCAAGAACAGTGTCATGTGGGGTGACTATCTGACCGATGCCAATTCCGATGTTGGTGATCTGGCTCGTGTGCAACGGGTCATGACCGGCTTCAACAGTCAATACCACAATGGCAATACACGCATTCAGCTGTTTGCGGCACGGCCCGAGGACACCCGCAGCTCCGAAGAAATCCGCGGTAACGGTACGGCCATGCTGTTTCGCCTCCGAGCAGCGCCGATCGTCCCCAACAGTGAAGTGGTCGAACTGATCGTGCGCGACCGGGAAAACCCGGGACTGGTGCTTTCGGCGCAACGCCTGACACGCTTCGGGGACTATGTACTGGACTCCATCAGCGGTCAGCTGACATTCGACCGACCGATCCCCAGCTTTGACGAGGAACTGAATCCGGTCTATGCCCGTGTGAGCTATGACCTGGAAAGCGGCGGGGAGTCCCATACCGTCGCTGGTGTTCGAGTGCAGCACGCACTGAGTGACTCCTTGCTGGCAGGGATCAGCCATACCGATGACCGCAATCCGGACGACAGCAGTGTTCTCAGCGGTGCTTACATCGACTACCGCCCCGATGAGAATACCGACATCAGCGTCGGCCTTGCGCGCATGACCCACAGTGATGAGCGTGGCCCGGGTACGGCAAAACGAATCTCGGTCGAACGCACCTGGGGATCTCGCCAGTTCGAACGACGCACCTCGGTGACGCTGGCACATGCCGACGAGAACTTCACCAACCCGGGAGCAGGTATTGCCGCGGGCAGACAGGAACTGCGCATCGATCACCGTCAGCAACTCAGTGACTCCCTGCGGGCCGATATGGAAGGCACTCACAGTCAATCATTATCCAACCGGGAATTGCGCAGCGCCATTGGCATCACATTGCGAAAGTCCATGGGTGACTGGACGCTGCGCGGCGGTACCCGGCATATTCGCCAGCGCACATCAAGTTCATCAGAGCGCTTCAACACGGCGATCAGCGGCGTTGAACGACGCTTTCATCTGGGCAACAGAGCAGGTTCTGCCAGCCTGGAATACGAGCAGGACATCGGACGCATGTCACGCAATCGTCTCGGCTTTTCCGGCAAATTGCAGGTACACGATCATGCGCATCTGTACGCCCGCTACGAGCGTCAGAACGGTATCTACGATTTCACGACCTCAGGCGGCACTCGCAACACCGAATCCTTCGCCATTGGCGGAGAATCGGACATCATTCCCAGTACTCGGCTGTATTCCGAATACCGCCTGCGTGGTGGTATCGACAGCCGTGACCTGGAGACCGGCAGTGGCGTGCGGGGAAACTACGAGATCACTCCCGGTGTCACGATCTCACCGTCCATCGAAGTCGTTGATACCCTGAGCGGAGACAACAGCAGTGACGGCGTTGCCGTATCTCTCGGCGCGACAGACCTTCGCAACCGGAACGCCAAACTCACCGGCCGGGCAGAATACCGCAAGGCAACGGCCAGCGACTATATCGGCCTGCGACTCAGCTATGCGGCACGCCTCGACCTCAACTGGACTGCTCTGCTGCGCGAGGATTTCACCCGCCAGACCTCGGACATCGGTCAGATGGATCTCAGACACGCCTTCACGGCGAGTCTGGCACGTCGTCCCAGGCTGGATAACCGTCACCACATGCTGTTTCAGTACACCTGGAAAGTGGAACGCGCCGAAGACGATACGCGCGACAGGGATGTCCATGTACTGTCCACCCATCAGAACGTCCAGATAGGCCCTCGTCTGATTCTCAGCGGACGCCTGGGTGCCAAACAGCAGAACGCCTTCCTGAAACGCGAAGACTACTCGACGGCTGCCGGGGTTGCAGATATCCGTGCCAGTTGGGACATCGATCGTCGCTGGAATGTCGATCTGCGTACCGGCGCCTTGATCACGGGTCGGCGTAGCAGACGACATTCCTTCGGTGCCGCCCTGTCCTACCTGCTGGAACGCAATCTGCAACTGCATATCGGTTACAACTTCATCGGCTTTCGCGAAGAGGATCTCGATCCGGAGGGCTATGACGCTCGCGGCATCCGGCTCGGGATGCGTTACAAGTTCGATGACAAGGCTTTCAGGTGGCTGCAGGAATGAGGAAACACACAGCATGAAAAGATCGTTCTTGCCAATGCTCCTGCTATCGGTCCTGCCCGGCATGCATGGCTGCGCCACCACCGAGGAACTCTACGCACAATATGACAAGCAATCCTGTCGCGTTGCGTTGGAGCAGGTGCCCAGCGGTGAACTCGTGGTCCATGAGATCGCCAGAAAGGAATCCAGAAATGAAGCGCTGATATGGGAGCCAGTCGTCCGCTTCGACATTGAACAGGACGTACTGAGTACAGCCTCCCGAGACCGACTTGATCGGGATGTCTTCGTGCTGCATCGCTATCCCGAACTTCGCGTCAGCGTGCGCGGCTTCACCGACGCCAGCGGAGCTCGTGCATTCAATGCAAGACTGGCCGCACGACGTGTTCAGGTCGTGGTGGACTACCTGCGTTCTCAGGGCATCGACTCCGGCCGGATGGACAAGGTGCCTCTGGGCGAAGGATTGCCATTGAAGCTGGCAGGACCGGAAGCGCGAGTGCCCGAGAACCGCCGTGTCGAACTGATGCTTCTGGACGTGAACGGCAACCCACTTGCCCTCACGGTCACGGCTCCCGATGAAGACTGAGTCGTTCGCCCGGATGTTCTCGCCTCGATGGGCACGGCTGCGCCTGAGCGCTTTGCTGCTGCTCGTGCCTGCCTTGCTGCTACAGGCAGCCTCCTCCGTCCACGCGGCGACCGCCGCAGGCAGTGTGATACGCAATCAGGCCAGCGCCACCTATCGTGACGCCAGCGGAGTGGAAAGATTCACGACCTCGAATATTCTCGAGACGGTTGTCCAGCAGGCCGCCGGCGTCCAGTTGACTCAGGATCAGAGCAAACTCATCGACAGCGGTGGCGAGGTGACCTTTCCGCATGTATTGACCAACACCGGAAACGGCGATGATACGTTTTCCCTGTCCGCCAGCGATAGCGCCGTCGGCGATCAATTCGACTTCAGCTCCATGGCGATGTTCGCCGACATCGACCAGAACGGCGTGGCTGATGATGCAGTGGCACTCACGCTCTCTCCGACGCTGGCAGCCGGGGAGTCCTTCCACTTCGTGGTAGTCGCAACCGTTCCGGGCACGGCCGGTGCAACGGACTCGGGACGTATCGACATTGTCGCCAGCAGCACGTTCGATGCACTCCAGAGCCAATCGAATACGGATACCGCAACGGTCAGCAATGCCGCATTGATCGACGTGGTGAAATCGTTGAGTACGCTCGGTGGCGATTCACCCGATGGCCCCTTCACCGTCACATTGAGTTATCGCAACGACAGCGACTCCAGTGCGTCGGACGTCACACTGGTAGACGCACTGCCGGCGGGGATGAGCTACATCGCCGGTTCCGCTCGCTGGAGTGTCACGGGATCCCTGGTGCTCAGTGATGCAGATGCCCTCGATTCCCAGGGCACTGCCCCGGATACCATTCGATACTGTGCCTACCAGGCGGGCTGCACAGGCCTGGCAGAAGCCTGGCAGGACAGCGACAGCAGCAGTGCGAATCAGGTAACGGCCATCCTGAACGAGATCGGGCCCGGTGAGAGCGGCACATTGACATTCGACGTCGATATCGATGCCGGCCTGGCCAGCTCCGAACTGATCAATACCGCTGAGTTCGAGTTCGACGATGGCACCGGTACAACTGCTCGTGTCTACTCCAACAGTGTGGCCTTTCGGGTTGCACAGCAGGTTGCCATCGTTGCCAACGGCTCCGTGGCAAACGCTGCGGATGGCACGGCAGAACCGGTCGTGCAGAACAGTGCCTATCAAGGTGCCTCGGTTGCATTTGACAATATCATATGGAATACGGGAAACGGCAGCGACATCATCGATATCATCATCGACAGCGCCGGTTCGACATTTCCAACGGGCACGTCTTTCCAGCTTTTTCAGGCCGATGGACTCACCCCCCTCGTCGACAGCAGTGGCAACGGCATACCCGATACCGGCCCGCTGAAAGCCGGCAGCAGCTACCGCGTTGTTCTCAGGGCTGGTTTGCCCCCGACCGTCCACGGCGATAACGCGGGGGCCGGGTTTGATGTCAGCAAGCGTGCCCGGTCCACCACGGACCCGGGTGTCACCAACGATGTCACTGATCATCTGGATCAGATTCTGCCCAGTTCGGTGGACCTGACCAATGATGCACCAGCCGGCGAACCAGGCGCATTGGGCGAAGGTGCCGGGCCGGAAGCCACGGCTCAGCTGAACCACTCAGTAGCCCCCGGAGCAAGCACGCGATTCACCCTGCATGCTGCCAATATCGGCAGCAGTGACGATAGTTACGATCTGGCTGTCAGTACCGATCCGAGCTTTGCCACAGTGACGCTGCCCCCGGACTGGACCGTCAGCTTTCTTGCCGAGGATGGTTCCGTCATATCCAGTACGGGCAACATCGCCGCAAGCGCCTCGGCGCGCATGCTCGCCGATGTCCGTGTACCTGCCGGGCAGGCGCCCGGTGATGTCAGTCTGTACTTCAGAATTCGATCTCCTGCCACCGGGGCACTCGACGTTCTGCACGATGCCGTGTCAGTCAAGGACGCAGCCGCTCTGATGCTGGAACCGAATGGCAATGGCCAGCTCGAGCCCGGTGGGGCGATCGTCTATACCCACCAATTGAAGAATGTGGGAAATGCCACCATCAATGCAATCGAGCTGTCGAGTGTCGACACACTGGCGGCGGAAGGCTGGAGCTCATCGATTCACGAGGACAGCAACGATAATGGTGAGTTCGATGCCGCAGACACCCTGATCGACAGCATTGCTGCATTGTCGGCCAATACGACAAGGGTGTTTTTCGTCAAGGTTACGGCGCCTGGCACGGCGAGCCCTGGTTCACGCAACACTACACGTCTGCAGGCCAGCTGGAACAGTGGAGCGGATAGCATCGCGGTGAACGATGTCACCCTGGTCGATGCCGGTGACATCGGTATCGTCAAGGAGCAGGCGCCCGACCTCGGCTGCGATGGCGTACTTGAAGGCCCCCATACCCGCCAGCCCTTCGCCGTGGAACCGGGGAACAATTGCGTGCAGTATCGCCTCACGGCGACCAACGCCGGGGTGGAACCCGTCTACAACGCCATCATTCAGGATGCGACACCGGCGTTCACCCTCTATCACTCCTCTGCCGTGTGCTCGGCAGCTGCCTGCACGATTACCGAACCAGCCGCAGGCGGCACCGGGCTGATTACCGGCGAGGTCGCAACGGTTGCACCAGGCGAAAGTGTGCAACTCATCTTTACCGTTCTGATCGAGTGACGCATGGCGACCGCCGGTAATGACACTGCCATGATTCACGCAAATCCCTTCCAGGGGAACGGGACGCCTGCCGAGCGCAGTACTGCATCAACAGCCAGGCGCGCCTTGCCCGCAGGTATGCCGAGAGTCGTTCGATACTTCAGGCAGTATGTCTTTCTGTTGCTGGTCTCTGTGCTGCTGCCTGTGGGCAGCGCCCTGGCCGAAGGTTCGTGGCAGCTCGGTCTGTTCGAGGGAGTCACACATGATCAACCTCTGGCAAATACCAATCTGAACGATGGCTCGAACAGACTGTATGTCGACATCCTGGCAGCCGGTGAATTCATCAATATCCACGCCTGCGGCGTCACCAACAACGACCGGGTCGTTGTTCAGATCTACAACCCCCTGGGCGCCCTTGTTCATGCCCCTGCAAGCCGCACGGCAAATCAGCAGAACCTTGATTGCGCAGACGACTTCAATACAACATTCGACCCTGCGATCACCAACCCGTTCCAGTATCAAGCCAGTACATCGGGCACCTATGAAGTTCGTCTGTACAACCTTGACAATTCGATCATGAATCGTGTTGACATCACCGTCACGGGCAGCAGCTCGGACACGATCGATCCACGCGCCAATGGTGGCCGCCTGTGGTCGACCTTCTGGAAGTTCAATGCCGGTGATTTCGTTGAATCCGTATCCACCGATGCAGATCTGTTCGTCGTTTCCGATGGCGGTTTCTCCGGCACCTACTACATCTGGGAACTGGATCTGAACAACTTCGCGGGGTATGTCTACTCACTGAAGGCCAATGATATCGGTGTTGACAGCCCCAATGCCGCAGGCGACATCGTGGCAGGAATCAGCGTACCTTACACGGACAATTCAGTCAGCGCCCTGTACCCGATCTACGTCGCCTATCCTGCAAAGAGCTTTCCGCGACCTGTCAATTCGCTGATCGTGAGCAACTACTATTTCATCGATTCGGATGGTACCGATGCCACCATCTCCCCCGGAGACACGACGGGCAACCAGGATTATGGCACATTCCATTTCACGACCAACACGACGTCCAGCGCCGTCTACGAAATCATCATCGACATAGATGACGGTGCCGGTGGAGGACCGGACGGCCTCTATGGCATTGGCGATATATTCCTGCGCGGCAACGCCGTCTTCGGGGAAAACCTGGTGAACTGGGACGGCACCGACAACAACGGTGTAGCCATGACCGTTGGCAGCTATTCATCGCGAATGACCTTGCGTGCCGGTGAGTTTCATTTCGTCTCGGCCGACGTGGAAACCAGCGGCGGACCCAACAGTGTCGGTCTGAAGATCAAGGAGGCCATTTCGTCGCTTTCCAGTATTCCCACGCTCAATTACTGGGACGATTACACCGTCATGAACGGATCAGAACCGGATGCCTTCAATGTCAGCGGCACCTACGACGCGGATCACAACTGGGGGGTATTCTCGAGTAGCAGTTTCGGCAATGCGGCCTACATCGATACCTACGCCTATGGCGACAGTGTGTCACCCGAGCCGATTGCCGTATCCATTGTTGAAAGCGATGAAGCCCGGCCATCGATCTCCAAGTCATTCACCCCTGAGACGGTGACCGTGGGTTCAACCTCCACCATGAGTTTCGAGATCACCAATAACGGTGCCACTCCTCTTACCGGTATCAATTTCACCGATACATTGCCAACCGGCCTGGTGCTGGCGGAACTGCCCACGCCTGTGCGTGTCAGTGGCACCGGTTGTACCGGTTTCACACCCGGTCCCACGACTGTGCAATTCGGATCCGATTACGACATCATCAATGGCACTCTGCCAGCCAGCGGTGTCTGCACGATAGAGATCGATGTGCAGTCGAGCCTTCCGGGAAGTTACCCGAACACCACCAGCGGGGTTGGCTCTCTGCAGGCAGGCATCGGACCTGCGAGCAATACCGCAACCCTGACGGTGGTGCCTGCAGCGTCCGGACCGCCCTTCGAGTGCGGCAGTACATTTTATGTCGACGCGGGCAGCAGCCTGTCGACAAGACTTTACCGTGTCAATCGTGACAGCGACACTTACGTACTGGAGGAGTTTTCGGGCTCCGGCTATGCACCGACGTCAGGCTATGCCTTCAATGCGCTCGGCTACAACTCGGTTGACAACTACCTGTATGCCATCGTCACGGACTCGACGCCTGGCAGCTCGCTGACCGGCACCCTGCTGCGCATCGACAGCAATGGTGCCATCACCGACCTGGCCATCGCGGAACCCGGCCCGACACTGGCCTACATGCCTACCATCAATACACGATTTCGCGGTGGTGCCTTTGATGAGGATGGCTTGTTCTACATCATCACCGACGCCGGCGGTACCTCCCCCCTGGACGAACGGTCGCAGATCATGACAGTGGATGTGACCACCTTCCCTACTCTGGTCATGGCTCGGGCGACGCATGGCCGTGACATCCAGGACATCGCGGTGCATGAAGACGGCACCATCTACGCCTACGAGACATCTGGCGGGCTGGTGACCATCGACCCGGACAGCGGCGCAGTCAATGACATCGGCGGGAGCTTTGCCGGTGAAGTCGGCAGCCTGTTCTTCGACAGTCGCAACGACCTGTACATGCGCACCGACGATGGAACCTTTTATCAAGTCGACCTGAATACCGGCGCCACCAGCTTCGTCGCCAATGGCAGCGCTGCCACACTGCACGATGGGGCAAGCTGCAACTACGGAGTGGATTTCGAGAAAACGGTAACAACACCGCAGGTAGAGGCCGGTCACACGGCCACCTATGTGTTCAGCATCGTCAACCAGACCAATGCCGCACTGAGTTTCGATCTGAGCGATACACTGGTGGATGGACGTAGCTACGTCGGCGGCAGCCTGCAGAACCCTCTGGGCGGCTCTGCCAATGCCTACGATGGCATCGGGGAACTGACCCTGTCGGGCCTCGTGCTTCCGGCCAATTCTGTCGATGAAATCAGTATCGACGTGCAATTCGCGAACGATTTCCCCGCAGGGATTGTCACCAACCAGGCATTGCTCAGCAACCTGCCGTTCGATCTCGGCACGACACTATTGTCGGATCTGCCTGATACTGGACCATTCGCCGACCCAACGCCCATCACCGTCCTTGGCAGACCATTGATCGGTGCTGCAAAGGCTGCCGCCGTGAATGGCACGGTCGTGACCTTTGACCTGGTGCTGGAAAACCCCGGAGCATCCGACCTGAGTGACGTGACACTCACCGATGATCTGGATGCGGTGTTCGGAGCGGGCAATTACACAGTCAGCGCAGCCCCTGTCTTCATCACCGATCCCGGTACCCTGACCCTGAACGCCGGGTTCACGGGCAGCGGTGCGCAGACGGGCATACTGGACACGTCCGCCAACAATACACTGGTGGTCGGTGCCATGGCGCGTATACGGATCGAAGTCACGGTCACCAACGCCGCCGATCTGGGCAGCGGCATGGGCGTCTACAGCAATCAGGCCAATGCCGGTGGTGACAGCCCGATCGGCACCCGTGTGGTGGACCTGTCGGATGATGGTACCAATCCGGATGCCGACAATGACGGAGATCCGACGGAAGATATCGCTGGCGGCGGAGATTCCGACGAAAATGACCCGAGTCAGTTCACCATCTCTTTCACCGACTCGGTGTCCGGTCGCGTATTCGTCGATAACGGCCGTTCCGGGGGAACCCCACACGATGGACTTGTCAATGGTGGCGAACAAGGTTACGGCGGAATCGACGTACGAGCACTCGACCCGCTTGACGGTGACGCGGTGCTGACAAGCGTTCTGACGGCAGCCGATGGCAGTTTCACCCTGGATGTCCCGCCCGATGATCCGATCACCATTCACATGATGCCTCCAGACGGCTACCTCCTCATCAGCGAGAGCAGCGGGGACAGTGGTTCCAGCAACCCTGTTGTCACCGATGGTGAACTGTCCTTTACGCCGGCTTCTGCCACTGACTACAGCGGCCTGAATTTCGGGCTGATCAAAGAGCCGATTCTCGAGCCGGATCAGACCGCCAGCACCACAGCGGGTTCTGCCGTCACCCTGGCGCATGTATTTCGTGCAGACAGCAGCGCCAGTGTCAGCTTCGCCTTTGTCGATAGCGTCAATGACCCTGCTGACGATGGCTGGACACGTACGCTCTACCGCGACAACGACTGCGACGGCCAGGCGGGCAGTGGCGATACGTTGCTGACGGGTGCCACCGCCGTGTCAGCCGATGGCGTGTCGGTACTCTGCCTGCTGGTCAAGGTTTCGGTGCCTGCCAATGCTCCCTCCGGTGCATTGGCAACGCATGGACTGGTGGCGACGTCGGTGTTCAGTGACCCCATTGCCAATGGTCACGGTATCGTCAGCGATCAGCGCGTCAATGATGCCATCCCGGTCAGCGGCAGCGCCAGTGGCAAACTTGTATTGCGCAAGGTGGTCGTCAATGTCACCCAAGGCAGTGGAGAGAGCGCCATCGGGGGTAACGCGCTGCCCGGTGATGTATTGCGCTATATCATACGCTTTGAAAATACCGGTACTGGCCCATTGACCGAACTGCGTATCAACGACGGAACTCCCGCCTTTTCCCTGTTGAATTCTGCCATCAGTTGCCCGGGGTCACTGCCTGTCACACTCACGGGCTGTTCCCTGCTGTCACCGTCACCTGTCAGCAACCAGAGCGGCTACTTCGGAAACATCCAGTGGTCCTTTGACGGCTCGCTCGCCCCGGGTGCAGGCGGTGAAGTGCAGTTCGATACGGTGGTGGAATGAGTAGCGGCCGGCGATATCAACCTCACTCTGGCCAGGGAAGCTGACCACCCCTCCGTCTTTTCCGGCAATGGCAGGATAACCGTTGGACTTTGACGAGCACACGGTCATGATGGGACACTCGAACTCCCATACAGCCTGGATGTACTCAGCGAAATGAACCTTCCTACTGAGCCTGTGGGCAGTGTGCCCAGATCTCCTGAATTGCAAGCCACCGTTCAACTGTTTGCCGCAGGCAAGATCGGAAAGGAGCAAATGGACAAGGCATTTGATGACGCCGTCGAAGACACGATCCTTCGATTCGAAAAGACAGGCTCTCCCATTGTCTCTGATGGCGAGCAGGCCAAATCCAGCTTCGCCACCTATCTCATGGATGGCCTCGACAACCTGGCACCTGATGGCGTGATCATCCCGTTTTCGGATGGTCATACCCGACAATTGCCGCGCCTGACCAGAGGTCCCTTCAAATACGGTCTGTACGCGGGAAGCTATCTACCGCGAGCCGGACGATTTGCCAGCAAGCCGCTCAAACAGGCCGTCATTTCGGCTTCTGCCATGTCTTTGCTGTACCCGGAGGGTGGAATACCGGATTATTCGCAGCCACAATTCATCGAGGACCTGATTGCCGAAGCAGTGGCCGACATTCGTTCATGCTTCGACAACGGCGCGGAAGTGGTGCAAGTGGACTTTACCGAAGGGCGACTGGCGGTCAAGCTTGATCCGAGCAAAGGCCTGCTCAAACAATTCATCGACCTCAACAATCGTGTGTTCGCCGCTTTCACTCCTGAAGAGCGACAACGTATCGGTGTACACACATGCCCCGGTGGCGATCACAACTCCACTCACAGCGCCGATGTCGACTATCGTGAGCTGATTCCGATGCTCATGGATCTGGATGTCGGCAATTTCTACATGCAGATGGCGTCGGAGAAAACGCCGGATGAAGCACTGTCCGTTGTCGCCGGAAGCATCAAGGCGAATCAGCGAGTATTCATTGGCGTCATCGATGTCATAGACAACACTGTGGAATCTGCGCAGACCGTCAAGGAGCGAGTCATGAATGCTGCCAGGCACATTCCTGCCGATCAGTTGGGCACCACTGACGACTGTGGTTTCTCTCCTTTCGGCGATGATCTGGCCACAGCCAGAGACACCGCCTTTGCCAAGATTACAGCTCGCGTCGAAGGTACGCGCCTGGCCTCGGAGGAGCTGGGTATCTGACGTTTGTAACTGATGATCCGGCCACAGCCAGAGACAGCGCTTGTGCCACGTTTCGGGCTTATCGGGCTTACCGGGCATACCGGGCATACCGGGCATACCGGGCATACCGGGCATACCAGAGATTTGTATCAATTGCCGGAGAGCCATTGCATCGCACGGAACGACTACCATCACTACTTTCCATGACTCAAGAGGAATCAGATGAAAGAATTCAAACTGTCAGCCGGCGATACCTTCCCTGATTTGACTGTTTCGAGCCTGAACGATGGCGAAATCGTGCTGGGTAAAGCCGATGCTCCCAATGATTGGAAACTGGTAGTGGTTTACCGGGGTAAACATTGCCCGATCTGTGCGAAGTACCTGACAGAGCTGAAGGAATTCACGGACAAACTGGCTGAATTGAAGGTCGATCTGGTAGCCGTTTCCGCCGATCCGGTCGAGAAGGTGGAAAAACAGATGGCGGAGATCAAGCCTTCGTACAAGATTGGCTACGGCCTGAGCATCGAGCAGATGCGGGCACTTGGCCTGTACATCTCAGACCCTCGCTCCCCCGAAGAAACCGATCGCCCTTTCGCAGAGCCCGGTATGTTTCTCATCAACGACAAGGGAACCGTCCAGATGGTCGACATTTCCAATGCTCCCTTCTCTCGTCCGGATCTTGAATCGCTGGTGAACGGCATAGAATTCATCCGCTCCAATGACTATCCGATCAGGGGTACTCATCAGTAGTCTGCTTGCCTGAAGCTCGGGATCGGGATCGGGATCAGCTCAGTCACAGGTCAGTCACAGGTCAGTCACAGGTCAGGTCAGGTCAGGTCAGGTCAGGTCAGGTCAGGTCAGGTCAGGTCAGGTTAGGATGACTCTACCCTGATCCCGACAGACTCTACTGACAGTGCAAGGCACGCCCATGCCGATTGAACCCGGCGAAGCCTCCTGAGTAGCCTGAAAGAGCGCCGACGCGGTGATGCGCCGGCGCTCCAAGAAAGCAAGCAGTAGGTGGTAAAGCCTACTCCGCTGACATCACTGCGGGTGCTGAATCCCCGGCACCCTCATCAGTGGCATCCGACTGCCCGGCAGACCTCGCCGCAGCGCCTTCACTCGCAGTGGCATCGCTGTCGACAGTCTCGTTTGCCGCGCTCCCCTGCTCTGCATTCTCGTCCACGTTCGGTCTTTCGGGTAGCAACACAGCCGGATCGATATCATTCAGCGCATCGAACACCGTCGCTGACGATTTGAAAGTCAACGGCCAGTCACTGCGCTCCACTGTCACATCATTGCCCTGTTTCGACAGAGTCAATGTCAGTGGCTCAGCCCCCTTGTCGGTAACTGTCCAGGTGATGACCGAGGTGTCTTCTGTTTCACTGCTCTCGCCGCTCTCGCCGCTCGCAGGGTCTTCACTGACAGCATCTGCCGCATCTGCCGTCAAGACATCATCCTGATTCTCCATATCCTCTGCCAGGCCGGTGACTCGCAGCTCCTGCAAACTCTTCAACAGTTTGTCCAGGGGTTCCCTGGCAACCTGATGATCAGTCACCAGCGTTTGCGGTGCTTCGATCGTCCAGTCTTCATCAACTCTGGACAACGTGAAATCTTCAGTCTCGATGCGTGAAACATCGTCGAATGACAACAGATCTCTATCCATCCATCCGTCCACATCCTCAGGCACATCGTAGACATTCAGACTGGCCGCCACAATGGCAACATCACCGGCACGCCTGACATGGGCGCGCTGGTAACCGGGAGACGTGCCTACATACAGATCGGCCAGTGTCTGATCGCCTTGCAGGACCGTGATATGCCGTTGGAAGTCATCCTCGGCCACGTCGAGTTGCTCACGTGCTGCCGCCGTTGTCGCCACGGGCAAGCCGGCTTTCAGGCCGGCCAGCTGTGTCAGCAATTGATCCACCTTCGAACCATCTGCCGGCAACACCGGTTCGCCCTCCAGTTGCCAACCACCGTCTGTGCGACTCAATACAAGAGCCCCGTCCGCCGAATCGATCCGAAGCGTATCAGCCTTGCTTTCATCGAATGCCAGCAGCTGCTCGGCCACCACGAAATGAGCGTCACGCCCGGCATTCCAATAAAGCCCACCCGCGAGTAACAGCTGCGCCACCAGTATCACGCCCAGCACCTGCAGCATGCGACTCGCTGCCAGCGTCCTGCGCCATGCGTTCAACGGCGCTGAGCTGGCATGCCGTGCATCGCGGTCTGTACTCTGTTCCGATAGCGCCACGCTCTCCTCGGTTGTGTTTCCGTTTGCACTTCCGTTTGCGTTTGCGTTTGCGTTTGCGTTTGCGTTTGCGTTTGCGTTTGCGTTTGCGTTTGCAGAATGATTCCGTCTATCGTCTTCAAGCTTGCTCATGAGTTCAACCACGCCAGTTGTTGTTTTTCACGATGAGTACGCGCCAGGCTGACCACGGCATAGATGCCTCCAATAGCCAGCGCTGCCAGCACATAGTTGAGGTACTCCCAGAAGCGCTGCGAGGACTCATCCATGGGTGGCAGCGTTCGGTTGAATTGTCCTCGGCTGCGAATGGCTGCCAGGCCACTGTCATCCAGCGCCACATCCACCGCATTGGCAATCAGTTGGAAGGGGGCGAGATTGGCTGTACCATTGGCAGAGCCTGTCATCTGATTGATCTGGTCTCGCAACAGATCATTCGATGCAATGACGATAAGTCGAGCCGCCTCCGTGGACCTCTCGATCACCGTATCCATCGACTGTGCCAGAGTCGCTGAATCCTCGGCAGATTCGCCACTCTCGGTGGATGCTGGCGTGTTGCCGACTGCCGAACCACTGGCATTCCCGTTCGCCGCGTCATCGCTGACATCATTCGTCGAGTCGGAGGTCGCCAATGGCGATGGCTTGCCGGCAAAATACGAATCGAATCGTCCGGTACTGGAGACCGCCAGAATCTGTTCACCAACGTCCCCGTCTACAGGCCAGGGGCTACTTTTCGAGGCCTGCGGATCATCCAGCCGCGGCAGTATGTCGGTGGATTCCGACACCCAGGCCTCGGGTGAGCTTGCCAGCAGGATCGAGACCTGACGTGACGATGAGTCACCTGCCGACGCCCCGGCCCCGGCATTCTCTTCGTCGCCGTCTGCTACATCGCTCAAGGTGATCGGCGATGCCCATGGTATCGTCACCTGATCCAGTCCCGCCAGGACAGGCTCCTGAGTGTTGACACCATCACCACGGACATCCACGAAATACGGGTAATCCAGCATGCGCAATTCCTGCAGCTGCATGCCGCCGACGTTGCGGGACACGGGCACTGGAAAGGCCGCATTCTGCGGATCCATGACCAGACGCTTGCCAATGTCGATCCCCATTTGCGCCAACCAGTCTTCCATGCCTGAGGTTCTCTCCTGCAGAGTCATGCCGGTTTGTGTCAGGCTTGCACTGTAAGGAGAGCTTGCCGCGATCACGGTACCGCCCTTCATCAGAAACTGATCCACTGCAAACAGTGACCTCTCATCCAGGTTTTCGGGTGCGGCCAGTATCAACAGCTCCACATCGCTACTGACCATTCCGTCGCTGATATCCTCCTGCACCAGATCATATTCCGAACGGAGATATTCCTGCAGATACTGAAAATCCTGGCCGACCGAGGCCGGGGGCATGCCGGGCTGCATGGCCGCTGCGGCGTCAGGCAGAACCACACCCACCTTGTGTGTAAAACCCGTGGCAAACCGTTTCAGTCCCGCATCGAGATTGCTTTCGAAAGCCGACGCACTCAGATCATCCAGCGGCAATTGCACGACCTGTTGCTGACCATCGGACAGGAGCAGGTGAAACCAGAAGGTATCGCTACTGAACAGACCGGCACTCATTGGACGCAACCCGTAGTCATTGGCCAGTTGCGAGGCCACGACACTGCCATTTTCCTGCGGATCCTCGAAGCGAACGGTCAATTTGCCTCCGGACGCCTCGGCCTGCTGCTGCGCAATATCCTGAATGTCGGACTTGAACCTGACCAGATCCGATGGCAGGCGATCGTTGCTGGACACGTAAGCCGTCAGTGTCACCGGAGTTGCAATGCTGGCAAAGACATTGCCCGAGGACTGAAAGTCTTCCAGCACACGGCGAATGGACCGTGTCAGATCGTATTCGGGGTTTCGCAACTGCACATCGATGTCAGCCTCGCCGCGACTCTTCACATCGATAAGATCCCGAAAGCTCAGCACTTCATACTCGTCGCCGTACTGCACCAGCACATCGAAGTAGCTGCTGACGATAGAGGACTGATAGCGATCGGCCACCTGGAATGGCACGGGTTCGATGCCATACTGACGATTGGCCTCTTCCTCGGCCTCGGGATTGCTCATCGGATCGATGAATTCGACTCGAACGCGTCCCTTGCCAGCCACTTCCATCTCACGCATCAGGTCGCGCATCTGCGGTACCAGAGGACTAAGCAGCGGATGTGTCCTTGCACTGAAGTAGCCGCGCAGAGTCAGCGGTTCCTGCAATTGCGACAGATAATTGCGTGTCGCCTCGGACAGTGAGTACTGCTGCCCACGAGTGGTATCCAGACGCCAGCTGTTCATCTGGCCTACCCACAGGTTCAGGGCCAGTGCATTCAGGATCAGCAAGGCCGTCGCCAGTTGCCAGCGTCGATGTGAGCCGCGACGCTGAGTCTGCGTCCATCGTTCGCGCTCCAGCATCAGCACATTGAGCACGAGGAAGACAATGCTCAGGCTGAGGTAATAGACCAGGTCGGAAACATCGATGACGCCGCGTGTAATGGCGTCGAAGCGCGCTCCGGTACCGATGGCCTGCAACAGTTCTCCGGCAGATTGCCCCAGCGACTGCGTGATGAGCGAGTTGCCCACCAGCCAGAAACCACCACACAACACCACCGAACCAATCAGGCTGACGATCTGGTTCCGGGTTCTGGAGGATACGAACAGGCCGATGGCCAGATAGGCCGAACCGAGCAGCAGCGTCGCCAGATAGCCGGCCCAGACAGGCCCCCAGTCGATATCGCTGATGAGAGACAGCGTGATCGGCAGTGGCAACACCACCAGCAAGGCCAGCAGCAACAGGCCCATGCAGGCCAGGTACTTGCCCAGTACGAAATTCCACAAGGGTGTCGATTGCGTCAACACGTGCTCAAGGGTACCGCTACGTCGCTCCTCGCTCCACATGCGCATGGTCAAGGTGCTGCACAACAGTATCAGCAGAATGGGCATCCACTCGAACATGGGTCGGACATCGGCAATGTTGCGAGCAAAGAAGGCTTCACCCCAGAACACGATGAACAAGGTGACTGCAGCGAAGGCGGCGAAGAAAAGCCAGGCAATCGGTGAAGACAGAAACAGGGTCGCCTCCTTGCGTGCAATCGCCAGAGAGGCTCGAGGTCGGGTATCAGGCGACATGTTCCACCTCGCCCTGGTCAGCATTCGGAATACCGCTACTCTGGCTTTTGCCGGCCCCGGACGTCGTCGTGTCCGCATTGACCTCCATAAACAGCGATTGCAGGTCCTGCGCATCCGGCGTGATGCCCTGTATCGGCAGATCGTTCTCTACCAGTCGGCGAACGGCCTCAGCCACACAATCACCCGCAACATGGCCATCGCGTATATTCAGTCGATACTCGTTCCGAGCCGGCATCCTGCTCAGGGACTCCAGCCATGGAAGCCCGGCGAGGACTTCCTGCAATCTCGCTTCATCCGCAGAACTGAGCAATCGGATTCTCGAACCGTTCTGCAGCTCCTTCAGACCGGCATCCACCGCGAGTGTCCCGTGTCTCACGATCAACGCTCGGTCGCACATGGCTTCCACCTCCTGCATGATGTGCGTCGACAGGATCACCGTGGCACTCTGGCTGATCTGCCGAATCAGCTCACGCATCGATTCAGTCTGTGCCGGGTCGAGCCCGTTGGTCGGTTCGTCCAGGATCAACAGCGAAGGCTGACCAAGAATGGCCTGTGCAACGCCCACTCGCTGCTTCAGTCCCCGTGACAGATTGGCTATGGGTGAGAGCAAGCGATCTTCCAGATGCGTCGCTTCCAGCACACGCCGGATGGCACGTCGCTTGTCATGACCGCGAAGCCCCTTCAGTTCGGCCGCGTAGTCAAGATAGGAGGCCACTGACAGTTCCGGGTAGACGGGCAGGTTCTCCGGCAGATACCCCAGCTCGCGCTGCAGCTGCGTTCGGTGTTCGAGTATCGGTACATCCTTGAACCGGATGGACCCGCTGTCGGGCTCCAGAAACCCGCTGAGCATCTTCATGATGGTCGTCTTGCCGGCACCGTTGTGCCCCAGCAAACCGACAATCTCCCCCTGCGATACGGTAAATGACACATCATCCACCGCCTTGAAGTCCCCATAGCGGCGACTCACCGAACGTACATCCAGCATGTTTGTGTTCCTCACAAGAATCGACCAATGCCTCACGGTGACTGACCCGTGCGACCTGACGATTGCCTACCCCTTGTGACAGAGCATGCTGACCGAGAATCACTGCGCCCAGAGAGTATCCGGGAAGCAACGGTTAACCGTCAGCACACAGGATCAGACAATCTGAGCTGTCCCAGTTAAGGATTGCCGGAAAATTTTTCAAGGGTCTTGACGACACATCCACGGCAACACTTTCGAGGATGAAATGTTCGATCAGGAGGCGTCGCGTTCGAGGGCTCGTCGCAGCAGCTTCAAGCCGACGGGTCCTGCCGTGATGATGTAGAGAAAGCGACAGCTGTGGACCAGCGCCACCATGCCGGCATCCAGTCCCAGTGCCAGCGCCACCAGACTCACTTCAGCAATGCCACCAGGGGCCAGCGCCAGAAACAGAACGAGAAAATGCTGGTCGATCACCCGCACCAGGATCAGGGAGAACACGGCAGCCATGGCCATCACTGCCAGCGTGAATATCGACGATGTGCTGAACAACTGCAGATAACGACCGCGTGGGCCATTGGCAACCTCACAACCGATGACCATGCCGAACACCAACAGGGCGAGGGTCTTGACCAGGGTCGGCGGATCCATGCTGACATCGGTCAACAGTGCCAGAATCGTGGTCATGATCATCGGGATGATGACATGGCCGCCCGCCATCTTCAGGCGTTCGGCCAGAAAGTAACCGACCAGAACCAGGCCTGCCAGAACCAGCGGAGACGTGTCGTTGTGCCAGTCGAGGCTGGCCATCAAGGGCTCCGGTTCGGGAGGCACACCGAGGAACCTGGCCAGCAGGGAAATGGACACCACCACGATGACCACCCTCACGGCATGGACCATCAGCACCTCGGCACGATTGCCGGTATCGCCAGCCAGTGCCAGCAGCATCGTCAAGCCTCCCGGCAGAGCGCTGAGAAAGGCTGCCGGTTTGGGCAAACGGGCGCGGCGTTCGAACCAGGGCATGCCAAGAACCACCGTGACAGTGGTGACGACCAGCGCCATGCCAATGGCATACGGCAGATCGGTTCCCGAGCTGCTGATGCTCGCCGCCACCGATGGCCCCAGAGAGACTCCGATGGCCACTCGCATCCAGCGCTCCAGTGCTCCGGGCATGGATACCACCGGAGCACCCATCCAGCGTGCCACCGCGCAGACGATGAGACTTCCCAGCATCCAGGGAATGGGAAAGTGCAGCAGCAATGCCAGCAAGCCACCGGCAATACCCAGCGACACTGTCAGCAGATAGGGTTGGATCGATCGAAGCATGCCCGACTATACCCCATGGAACCGCCGGTGAAACGGCTGCCATGTCGGTTTTCATGAGCCATGACGAGTTGCTCAGGGCTGCATTCGACCATGCTTCTTGTCGTCATACCAGGTCCCGCACAGGCGACGGGAAAAGACAGCCCCCGGTATCAGTACCAGCAGTGTCTGCCTGATCAATTGCGGCGTGCTGTACCAGTCAAGCTTTCTCACCGAGGTGACGACCGGATCTGTCGTGAGAATCTCGAATCGCATGCCTGAACGCCTGCCCCAGCGTTTCAGGCCTCGTGACAGAAAGATTTCCTCACCGGCATAGACCCGATTACTGAACCCTCCCACGGCATCAAAGGCATCTCTTCGACAGAAGATAAAGCAGCCGGCGGCCAATCCGGCGCTCAGCGACAGGGTATTCCAGAACCGCAAGCCACGCATGGCACTGGCAGAGACCGGTCTGTCCGCCGCGATGAGAGATCCTCCACCCACCACGCCCCCCGATGCCAGTCTGTCCAGTGCCTGACGCAACAGCTGTTCACTGCAGCTCGTATCGGCGTCCAGGAAAACCAGTGCATCACCGGTCGCTGCCATGGCGCCACGGTTGCGCGCCCGGGCAATCTGGTTGATCGGTTCGAACACGACCTGCGCACCCTGCTCCTGTGCAATCAGCCCAGTATCATCGGACGAATTGTTGTCCACGACAATCAGCTCGCCCCGATGCTCGCTGCCGGCTTCCAGGGCACGTATTGCAAGCGTGACCTTCTCCAGCGTATCTGCAATGAAGGCAGCCTCGTTCCAGGCCGGTATGATCACTGAATAACGCATGTGTCTCTGCTCCAATAACGCCGAGCTGTGCAATCATTTGCCACGCCTCAAGCCTGCCCCTGATACAGCGTCCCGGCCGATCATGACAGCAGATGGCAAGAGTGGCTGACCACCACCGACTCGACAGGCTGCCAGAAACCTACTGCCGCAAGGCCGGCAAGCCGACACCGGTGCTTTCGAAACCACCATCGGCCGCAATGATCTGACCGGTGATGTAGCTGGCCTTCTCGGAACACAGAAAGGTGATCAGCTCGGCAATCTCGTTTTCGCTGCCGTAGCGATTCAGCGGAATCGCATCATGGTAGGCATCGATGATCGCCTGACTGTGAACCGCCATGGCAAGCTTGGTACGTACCGGACCGGGACAGACGCAGTTGGCCCGTATCCCGTACTCGCCCAATTCCACCGCCTGCTGTTTGGTCAACTGAATGACCGCAGCCTTCGAAGTGCCGTAGGCCACCCGCAGGGTGGATGCCCTCAACCCGGATATCGATGCGATATTCACCAATGCCCCTCGCGATGCCTTCAATGCCGGAATGCTGGCCTGCGAGACCAGGAAGACCCCATCGAGATTGGTTTCCATGACTCGTCGCCAGCGGACGAAATCCGTTTCCTCGATGGGACCGAAGTCGGCAACACCGGCGTTGTTGACAACCGCATCGATACGCTCGAATGTCTGCTGAATCGCTGACATCATTGCCGTCACATCGTCCGGCAAGGACACATCGTGAAAGAAGGCACTGACCTTGTCGGCACCCAGCGCCTGCGCAATCTTCTGCAGCTCCTGGGTGTCCCGATCAACCATGGCCACACGCCAACCCTGTTCGACAAGCAGTTTCGTGCTGGCCAGACCAATGCCGCGTGCGGCCCCCGTCACCAAAGCAACCTTCTCGCTCATCGCCCTGTCTCCTTTACAGACTGTCGTTTCCGAAGCAGACCAGCATATTCCTCGAACAGCACGGCCGCCACCGCCGGAAGGCGCAATTGCCGTTCGACCCAGGCGACACGTTCCTCCGTGTAATGGTGCTCGATGTCCAGCATGTTCACGGTCGCCACCAGCTTGCCTCCCAGTATGACCGGCAGGTTGATCACCGAGCCACAACCCAGGGAACCGATCAGCTCATGGTCGGGGAATACCTCTGCAATTTCGACCAGGGTGTTGGCCACGAAACTCTCCTGCTTGCCATGCACGATATCAAACCAGCTGTTCATCGCGATGGGTTTTGTACCGGAGGCAGGGTAGTTGCGGATATCGCTGGTATAGGAACGCCTGGCCAGCATGGCGTCCATGTCCACACCCATGATGGTGAACAGCTTCGCACCGACACAGGCGTCTGCCAACCGGTGCAGGGCCGCATAGGCCTGTTCACTGCTGCGTGCCACTGCCAGTGATTGATTGAAGTGCTGGATGGCCTCGTCGGTACTCATGGCAGAATCTCGTTCTCACGGATGGATCATCGTCTCATCGACAAAGTCCAGCTTACCGCTTGCGCGCCCACTCATGTTGTCCTGACCTCGCCGACCTGAGCCAGGACCGGCAGTCAAGAGCAGCAAACAGACAGCCCCCCTAATCGGCGAGTCCGGCCGCGTAGCGCAGACCGCCCAGCAGATGCGCACGAAATTCCGGTTCCGCATAGCTGGATTCGGTATGACCACCACCGGTGTACCAGGATCGCCCACCGTCGTAAGCGTGATACCAGGCGCTTGGATGGTCACCTCCCATGCCCCCGCCTGTATACGAGTCTTCGTCGAGGCTGAGCAGTACCGTGACTTGCGCGCGAGGATTGGCACGGTAGTCATACCATTCGTCGGTGCGCGTCCATCTCGAGCCCAGATGGGTCGTCGATGGGTGTGAGCCATCCTCGACATCCTGGGTCGCTGTCTGTATCTCCGGATGACGCTCGAAATAGGCACCTACCAGTGAGCCATACCAGGGCCATTCGTACTCGGTATCACTGGCCGCATGAATACCGGCATAGCCCCCTCCCGAGCGAATGTAGTTCTCGAAAGCCTCCTGCTCATCGGCATCCAGCACATCGCCGGAGGTGAGTACCCAGATCACGGCATCGAAACCGGCAAGGTTCCCTTCGGTGAACACCTCTGCCGAATCCTCGGCGCGTACCGTCAGGATATCGGACGATGCAGACAGCTCTTCCAGCGCCTGCAAGGCCGCCTCTATCGACTCATGGCGGTATCCGCGAGTTTCGCTGAAGAGAAGCACTCGAGCCGATCCGGTCGGACTTGTACCGGCGATCAGTTCCTCGAGATTGCTGCTGCCATCGTTGTCGTCGTCCCACAGAGCGGTATCGAACTGATCGGCAAGGATGACAAGAACTTCCGACTCATTACTGCCCGTTCTGTAGTCCTGCTCAAGACGGCCCAGCACAATGCCACCGTTATCATCGTAGAAGGTCACGATCAAACGGTTTTCGGTGGCAGCCGGAAAATCGGCAGTGGCCGTCCAGTACTCGTCTCCCACCCAACTTGCCACAAGGGTTTCATCGCCCCAGACGACTTCAAGCTGAAGTGCATCAGACACACGAGAAGGCACCGTGATATCGAACCTGACGGTCACCGTATTGCCTGCCAGTGGATCCGGAGTACCGTCTCCCATGCCGGCCTCGCTGCCGGAGCCGGTGTCATCGGCCGTTGCATCCACGTGTCCGCCCGTAGTGTCCGCTCCGGGCTCATCGCTCATCTGTCCTGTGTCGCCGGCAGTTCCCGTACCGTCTGCATCACCGGCATCCAATCCTGTTCCCGGAGCACCTGCCGTGTCTGCACCGGATTGCGGAGAATTTCCGGAACCGGAACAGGCTGACAGCAGAAGCGTGCAGAGAAGCAGTATCACTGCTCGCCGTACAGGCAGGCAGTTGCCTTTGACAGGCTTCATGTCAGCATAGCCATTCATCCCGGTTCGGCGCCTACCGTTGGCAATCACCGACTATGCCCCCTCACCCACCTCGAGCTCCAGACGCAAGCCCAGGCTGTGATTGATGACAATGTAGCGCCCGGCACCCGGAACTGTACAGGAGTCCGTGCCATTGCAGATCTGTTCGAAGGTATGTGCATCCTGCACCTGATACCAGCCACCGATGGTCCAGCTGATCAGCTGCCCGGACACGCTCAGACTGTCAGCAAAACCGGACTGATCCAGTGTCAGCTCCGCGGGGCTGCCCACGATGAGGCGCCAGGCCGAACTGCCACCGTCGTGGAAGCGGATCGTCCAGTAGATGCCGTCTGGAACGGTGCATGATCGACCGCCCTGACAGACGATCTCTCCGGTGACTCTGTTCTCGACCTGATACCAGCCATCATCAGGCCAGGAGATGGTGTTGGCAACCACGGTCGGGGCGGAAACCGGCTCAGGATCACCGCCGAGCTCGACGCGCCAGGTGGTGCCGCCGCCATGGTACAGGCGTGACACCAGATAGCTGCCATCGGGAAAGCTGCAGGCGTCCACCCCCTCGCACAGCACACGGCCACTGTCCTCGCTCTTTACCTGATACCAGCCATCCCGCGGCCAGCTGATCGTGTTGTTGTTCACAACGGGTCCGGAACGATCGCTGATCTCGAGCTCGGCACGCAGTCCGAGCGTGTGATTGATGACGATATACTCTCCGGCTTCGGGAACGGTGCAGGCATCGCCGCCACCACAGATTTGCGCATAGGTGTTCGCATCCTGCACCTGATACCAGCCATCGGCGAACCAGCTGATCGTGCGATCGGACACCAGCAGAGCGCGGAGAAAACCATCCTGGTCAATGACGGGCTCTACCGGTTCACCGACCACCACATCCCAGCTTGTGCTGACACCGTCAGTCACGCCGGATACCCGATACCGGCCATCTTCGACAGTACACTCCTCACCGCTCTGACAGACCGTTTCCCCGGTAAGCACCCGCTGAACGTCATACCAGCCATCATCAGGCAACTCGATCAGATTGCCGCTGACAACTGGCTCGATCGGCAGCTCTGTCGAATCTCCGAGCACGACACGCCAGGTGGTACCCCCTTCCAGAAACAGACGACTGACCAGGTAGGACCCGTCAGCGAAGCTACAGGCATCCACCCCTTCGCACACTATCGCTCCCGTGTATTCATCCCTGACCTGATACCAACCGTCGTTCGGCCACGTGATGGTATTGCCGGAGACTCGTGGACCGGGATCGTCACTCACTTCAAGCGTGGCACGCAGTCCCAGATCATGGTTGATCACGATGTAGTCACCCAGTTCGGGAACCGTACAGGAATCCGTTCCGTTGCAGATTTGCTCGTATGTCCGCGCGTCCTGCACCTGATGCCAGCCGTCTTCCGTCCAGCGGATGGTGCGACCAGAGACCTGGAGGGAATACTCGAAGTTGCTCTCATCCAGGATCAGCTCGGCCGGGTTTCCAACGGTGAGCTGCGAAGTGGAGCTTGTCTCATCTTCATATCGCGTCACCTGATAATGGCCCTCAGACACCTGACAGATGTCATCACCGGTACAGACCAGCTCTCCTGTCAGCAACTGACGCACTTCATATCGGGCACCATCGTCCCAGGAAATGATGTTGCCATCAACAACCGGATCTGCCGCACTGGCAGCGCCCGCAAATACGGCTAGCAGTGGCAGCAGTGCTTGACAACGGCTGGCACCTGTTCGGTAAATTTTCATGGCTGGATTCTCGGTGATACCGAGCGGAGATTATCAACTACACCGAGCCCTGCCATGGTATTACTACCTCTTTTTACAACATTGACACATGCGTTCTCCGTGCATGAACCTTTCATGCCCAGGGAGGATGATCACGCCCCTGCAGACTCGGCGCCGGGTCCTGATCCACCACTTGCCGCATACAGCTCACGCGTATATTCACTGGAGAACTGACCCGAGCGCAGCGCCGCCGTCTCACAGATCTCCACGATGCGCCCGTGCTGCATCACGGCCATGCGCTCACACATGAAACCCACCACCGGCAGGTTGTGCGAGACCATCAGGTAAGTCAGGTTCTGTTCGGCTCTGAGCCGCTTCAGCAGGTTCAGGATCTCGGCCTGTACCGACACATCCAGCGCGGAAGTGGGTTCGTCCAGCAGCATGATGGACGGCTCCAGCATCAGCGCCCGGGCAATGGCGACGCGCTGCCTCTGCCCACCGGATAACTGATGCGGAAACCGAAACCGGTATCGCTTGTCCAGCCCCACGGCGTTGAGCATGTCCGGAATGCGGGTATTGCGATTGCCCAGCCCGTGCACCTGCAACGGTTCCGCCAGTATGGTGTCGATGGTCTTGCGCGGATGCAACGAGCCATAGGGATCCTGAAAGACCATCTGGCATTGCCTGGCAAATTCCCGATCATGCTCACGCGAACGAGATTTGCCTGACACCTCGATGGAGCCGGTCCAGCCGGTCGCCAGGGCAGCGATGGCCTTCAGGACCGTGGACTTGCCCGAACCGCTCTCCCCCACGAGGGCAAAGCTCTCGCCGCGGGCCACGGTGAAGCTGACATCGTGCACCACCTGAGTATTGCCGTAGGCAATGTTCACTCCCGCAAGTGCCAGTGCGTTCATGTGCCGCTCCAGCGGTTTCTGTCCAGCACCGGCAACTCGCTGCGCTCTTCCACCATCTGCGGTACGGCGGCCAGCAAGCCCCGTGTATACGGGTGCTGCGCATGCTGCAATTGGCCAGCAGCACATTCCTCGACGACTTCACCGGCATTCATGACCAGAATGCGATCACAATAGCGCGCCACCAGATTCAGATCATGACTGATCAGCATCAGCCCCATGCCATTGTCCCTGACCAGAGAATCGATCAGATCCAGCACCGTGGCCTGTACCGAGACATCCAGCGCCGAGGTGGGCTCATCGGCAATCAGCAAGTCCGGCCCCGGAATCAGCATCATGGCGATCATCACTCGCTGCCCCATGCCACCGGATATCTGGTGCGGATAGAGTCGCGCGACCGCTTCCGGCTCGTTGATGCGCACCTTCTGCAACATCTCGATGACTCGCGCCTTGACATCGCGTCGGCGCAGCCGCTCATGGCAGCGCAGGGCTTCGGCAATCTGATCACCCACCCGCATCACCGGATGCAGCGAGAACTTCGGGTCCTGCATGACCATCGACAGGCGAGCGCCGCGCAGGCGGCGCATCTGTCGTTCCGTCTGTCCCAGCAGATCGATTCCCTCGAATTCCAGCCTGTCGGCGCGCATGACGCCAGGCCGGTTGATCAGCTTCAGCATGGCACGGCCTGTCAGTGATTTACCCGAGCCGCTCTCACCCACAATGCCAAGGCGTTCCCGACCCAGAGACAGGGAAATGCCTTTCACGACATCCACCGGACCATCGGCCGACGGAAACGAGACACGCAGGTTTTCCAGTTCCAGCATGGCCATGATCAGCGTTGCCCCTCGTTGCGTGGATCCAGCACATCTCGCAGCCCATCTCCCAGGAAGCAGAACCCCAGGCTGACAACGATGATGGCGATGCCCGGCATGGTGGCCACCCACCACTGATCGAGTATGAAGGTGCGTCCACGCGAGATCATGGCTCCCCACTCCGGCAAGGGAGGTTGTGCACCGAGCCCCAGAAAGCCGAGTCCGGCAGCCGTCAGGATGATGCCTGCCATGTCCAGCGTCATGCGTACGATCATCGATGACGTACACAGGGGTAGTACGTGTCGAACGATGATGCGCGTATCGGAGGCACCCAGCATCTGGGTCGCGGCTATGAATTCCGACTGGCGAAAGGTCAGCGTCTCCGCTCGTGCTATGCGGGCATAGACCGGCCAGGCTGTAATGGCAATGGCGATGATGGCGTTTTCGATCCCCGGTCCCAGCGCCGCCACAAAGGCCAGTGCCAGGATCAGTTTAGGCATGGACAGGAACACATCGGTGATCCCCATCAGCAACTTGTCCATCCAGCCGCCGTAGTAACCGGATACCGCGCCCACCAGCAAGCCCAGTGGCGCCGAGATGATGGCAACCATCGCCACGATCAGCAGCGTGATGCGTGAACCGTGAATGACACGCGAAAAGATGTCTCGCCCCAGTTCATCCGTGCCCATGAGGTGTGCACTGCTCGGCGGCAGCAAACGGTTTCCGAGGTCCTGGCCGATGGGTGACTGCGGCGCAATCCACGGGGCGAAGGCAGCCACCAGAATCAGGCCGATGATGATGAGGGAACCCAGCAGGGCAAGCGGATTCTTCAGCAGCATGTGCAGCAGACGCCAGCTGCGCCCCAGACTGGCCTGCCAACGGGATTCCGGTGACTCACTGCTCAGCCACTGTTGCAGACGGCTCATCGGACACTCCTCGGATCCAGCAGACCGTAGAGCACATCGGACAGCTTGTTGATGATGATGAAGACCATGCCGATGACCAGTGTGGCACCCAGGACGGCGTTCATGTCGGCATTGAGCAGGGCCACGGTGAGGTAGTTGCCGATTCCCGGCCAGGAAAACACGGTCTCGATCATGACCGAACCTTCCAGCAGACCGGCATAGGAGAGTCCGATGACCGTGATCAGCTGAACGCGAATCGGCAGAAAGGCATGCACCCACAGTACCCGCCAGCCAGGCACACCCTTGACGCGGGCCGTGGTGATGTACTCCTGACTGAGCTGATCCAGCATGAAGGAGCGTGTCATGCGTGCGATGTAGGCCAGCGCGAAGAAACCGAGGATGAACGCCGGCAGAGTGATATGGCTGACCGCATTCCAGAACACTTCCGTATCCCCGGCGAGCAGACTGTCCACCAGCAGCAGGCCGGATACCGGATCGATCAGCCCTTCGAGATAGACATCCATGCGCCCTGGCCCGGCCACCCAGCCAAGCTTGGCATAGAACAGCGCCAGGCCGACCAGCCCCAGCCAGAACGCCGGTACGGCATAACCGGACAGAGCCAGCATGCGAATGATGTGATCGACCCAGCTGCCCTGATGGCTCGCGGCAAAGACTCCCATGGGCACACCGATGAGTACCCCGATGATGATGCCGATGGTGGCCATCTCCAGCGTGGCCGGAAAGACTCGAGCCAGATCGCTGATGACTTCGCGATTGGTCGACACCGAGCGTCCCAGATCCCCCCCGAGAACATCCCCCACATAGGAGAAGAACTGCAGGATCAGCGGTCGATCCAGTCCCATGGCTATCCGCGCGGCTTCATACACTTCATTGGTGGCACGATCCCCGACGACCGACAGCACCGGGTCGATGGGAATGACACGACCGATGAAGAAGGTGACGGCCAACAACGCCAGAAAGGTCAACGCGACAACGAGCAGAAAACTCAGCAGCTTTCGGACGATGACCAGCCAGCGAGCTTCGCGCCGCGTTGTCACATTACCCGTGGAAGCGGGCAGCTTTGCAGTTGGGGATGACATGACAGGCAGCATACCGGAGTGCAGGCCGACCCAGCCTCAAATTGTCACGCGACCACGCGATGCAGATCATCAGAACGACTCGCCCTCGAAAAGCCCCTGTTTGAGTTTCAGCCTCTGCAACAGGAATTCACGACAACGCTGCACCCGCCGGGTCTTGCGCAGATCCGTGTGACTCAGAACCCATACCGACCAGTCGGAACGTGGCAGGCGAATAGGCAGTTTCTTCACCTCTTCATCGCCGAGCCCGTCAGGCATGTAGCAGTGCATGCGAGCCACCCCGACGCCTGCTTTCACAGCCGCGTACATGCTCGATAGCGTATCCACCCGCATGGCGGTATAGGCGCTCGGGAAATGCGTGGTGGCCCACTCCGGCAGTGAGTCCTCGCTGCTCCACTGCACCACGGGAACAGCATCCTCGACCGGCAGGCTTCTGCTGCAGTAGATACCGTGCTGCAAACCTGCCACCTTGCGCCCGACCAGATAATCGGGCGGTGCCTGCGTCAGCCGAATGGCCAGATCGGCTTCACGGCCGGCAAGGTCTCGCAGCCCGGGGTTGACGGTCAGATTCAGTTGTATGGCAGGGCATTGCTTCTGGAAGTCTGCCAGATCCGGCGCCAGGCAATACTCGAACATGTCGTGCGTCATGGTCAGACTGATCGGTCCTTCGAGTCGGCTGTCGCGGCCATACAGGGTGCGTGAAATCTGCTGCGTCTGTTCCTCCATCTGCTGCGCCTGCTCGAGAATGGTGTAGGCAGCCTCTGCCATCTCGTAGCCGTCACGCTGGCGAATGAACAGCTCCACCCCGTGCTTCTGCTCGAAGCTCTGGATGCGCCGGGTGACCGTGGAATGATTGACGCCCAGCCGTTTCGCCGCGCCCGATGCACTACCGGAGCGCGCCACGGCCAGAAAATAGCGGATGTCATCCCAGTGATTCATGTGTGCATTTTTGCACAGATGGCATGCATTTATTGCGAATTTATCATCACCTCAGAGCTTCCTACAATCGCTGTCCGGAGCACCTGCAAACACGATCGAGAAAAAGACACCCATGACAACACTCCACACACCCCTGAACCTCGGATCGGTGGCATTGAAGAATCGCATCATCATGGCTCCGCTGACTCGCGGTCGCGCCGGCAGTGCAGGAATTCCCGGAGAGCTGATGGCGAACTACTACGCGCAACGAGCCAGCGCAGGACTGATCATTGCCGAGGCTACCGCCGTCAGTGCTGACGGTCGTGGCTGGCTGAACTCGCCCGGCCTGTACAATGATGAGCAACAGAGCGGCTGGTGGAACGTGGCCGACCGGGTTCATCAGGCCAGCGGACGCATTTTCGTACAACTCTGGCACATGGGGGCCACCGTGCATCCCGACTTTCTCGATGGACGAGAACCCGTCTCCGCGTCTGCCGTCCGTCTCGAGGGCATGCTGACCACTCCCCGTGGGCGCGATCGCCAGCTGGTGGCGGCCAGACCCCTGTCCGTGGAGGAAATCGCAGAACAGGTAGGAAATTTTGCCCGTGCGGCTCGGCGTGCCATCGATGCCGGACTCGATGGCGTCGAAATTCATGCGGCCAATGGTTTTCTGATCGATCAGTTCAACCGCGACAGCAGCAACCGGCGCAACGATGAATACGGCGGCTCGATCGACAATCGCCTGCGATTCCTGCGCGAAGTGGTCGCGGCCGTCTGCACCGAGATCGGCGCGGATAAAGTGGGCGTTCGTCTGTCACCCACCAACGCTTCCTGGGGCATCAGCGACAGCCAATACCGGGAGACCTTCACGCGGGCGTGCAGACTGCTCAATGGTCAGGGTCTGGCGTATCTGCATCTGCTGGAACATCGACCCGGTACCGACAAGGCCATGGATGCGATGGAGTTTCTGACACCGCTGTTGCGCCGCTGCTTTGACGGCCCGCTTCTGGTGAATGGAGGGTATTGCAGAGAGTCAGCTCAACAGGCACTGGATGATGGCCTGGCCAGTGGCGTCACGTTCGGCACCCCGTTCATTGCCAACCCGGACCTGGTTGCACGATTTGCCACGGACAGCGCACTGGCTACTCCCAGGCGCGAGTTCTTCTACACCCCTGGCGCGGAAGGCTACACAGACTACGCGCCGATGCCATCACGATCAATGGCGTAGATCACCGAGGTCAGTCACAAGCTGCAAGAAGTATATTGCAAGCCTGATCCTGTCGCTCGATTTTAATAACCTCTGATCAGCACTGATGGGGCGCACCACGCAAGTGCAATAACGCCAGCAGGCGCGGCTTCAGACGCCCTCAATCAGGGCAGCGCATCCAGAATCGAACATGATCGGGATGCGAACAACAGCCTTGCCCTCGACTCCCAGATCCAGACAGGCAGACTGCTAACATCGACTCGTAATTACCTGATTCAGGTAACTATTTTTCGTTGCAGCAACCGTCATGCAAGGTTGAATCGGAAAGGATCTTTCAACTGCTGGCACCACCATTCCTGTCAGAGTCATCACGTTCTCTGCAAGTCTGGCGACGGCCTGCAGTCCAGAGCAAGACGCCTTGTCAGATCCGACAATCAACACTTGCCTATCGTGCAGCAACGACCAGCGCGGGGGGAACCCCGGGTCGTCACTCAGTGGAGATTCGTCTATGTCATCTTCGGGATTCAACATCTTCTCGTTCACCGGGAAGATGAAAGTGCTGCATCTCACCTGGTTTGCGTTTTTCATCACCTTTGTCGTCTGGTTCAACCTGGCGCCACTGCTCGGTCATATCCAGGAAAGTCTCGGACTGACACGCTCGCAGATCACCACGCTGCTGATTCTGAATGTGGCTCTGACGATTCCGGCACGTATCATCATCGGCATGTTGACCGATCAGCTGGGTCCTCGTCGGGTCTACTCCGGCCTGCTCATCATCTCCTCCATTCCCTGCTTTGTCTTCGCCGTTGCCGACAGCTTCACACAGCTGGCACTGGCGCGTTTCGCACTGGGATTCATCGGGGCAGGCTTTGTCATCGGCATCCGCATGGTCTCGGAGTGGTTCCCCTCCAATGAGCTGGGTACGGCCGAAGGCATCTACGGCGGCTGGGGCAATTTCGGTTCTGCCGCTGCAGCCTTCACTCTGCCGACCATCGCGCTGTTTTTCGGTGGCGATGACGGCTGGCGCTGGACGATCGGCCTGACCGGGCTCATGGCACTGATCTACGGCTTCGTCTACTATTTCTCGGTCAGCGATGTTCCGAAAGGGTCCAAGTACTTTCGCCCCAAGAATTCCACGGCCATGGAAGTCACATCGAAGGAAGACTTCTGGTTCCTGTTGATCATGAAGGTGCCCCTGTACCTTGCGCTGGGTGCACTGGCCTGGCGTCTGAAGAACGTCGAGATCTTCTCCACCCCGATCATGTACGTCATCTTCTTCGGTCTGCTGCTGCTCTACGTCTATGACTCGATGCTGACCTTCCGTGCCAATCGCAAGGTATTCAGCGAAGAGGTCCCCGAGTTCCAGCGCTACAAGTTCAAGCAGGTGGCCATTCTGAACATTCTGTATTTCGCCACATTCGGTTCCGAGCTGGCCGTGGTCTCCATGCTGCCCCTGTTCTTTACCGAGACCTTCGGTCTGTCTGCCGTGGTCGCCGGCATGGTTGCCTCGGCCTACGCCTTCATGAACCTGATGTCGCGCCCGGGCGGTGGACTGATCTCTGATCGATACGGGCGCAAGAAAACCCTGCTCATCCTCACCGGCGGCCTGGCTGTCGGATATGCCTTGATGGGCACGGTCGATTCCACCTGGCCTGTCTGGCTGGCGGTGGTCGCGGCAATGGCCTGCTCCTTCTTCGTACAGGCCGGTGAAGGCGCTGTCTTTGCCGTGGTGCCCCTGATCAAACGCTCGCTTACCGGGCAGATTGCCGGCATGACCGGTGCCTATGGCAATGTGGGCGCCGTCATCTACCTCATCATCTTCTCTCTGGTGGATGCCTCCACCTTCTTCATGGTGATTGCCGCCACTGCAGTGCTCGGATTTGTCTCTCTGTTGTATCTCGAAGAGCCCGAGGGTGAAATCGCTGAAGTGGACGAGGATGGTTCCGTTACAATCATCAATGTCGGTCGCACAGCCTGAATGACTGCATGACCCGACATGAACCCTGCGTGGACCGCAAGCTGGCGGTCCGCGCAATGTCGTGTCCCGAGGGGTAAGGAGACCAGTAATGAGCAACGGCCACAAGCGCATCCCCGGTCAGTTCCCCGCGCGGCCGTTGCAGGTGGTCATGGGTGGCTGTTCACGCATCGGCCCCAAGGAACGCAATGACGACGCCATCGCCGGGCGCATCCCCGACAACACCTACGAGATGCACGTCAAGGGTGTGGTCGGGTGCATCGCCGATGGTATCTCCACCGGTCACAACTCCGATGTCGCGGCAAGAACATCGGTCATCCAGTTCGCTCAGGATTATTACGCCACACCGGAAAGCTGGCGGATTCAGGGGTGCGCCGCGCGTCTGCTGACGGCACTGAACTCCTGGCTCTACTCACAGAATGCCACCGGCATGCCGGAGAGCGATGGCAAGGTCACCACCTTTACCGCCCTGATTCTGAGATCGAATACGGCGCATGTGATTCACATCGGCGACACCCGCTGCATGCTGCTGCGAGATGGCGAGATCCAGACACTGACCGAGGATCACAACGCCTCCTTCATGGGCACAGGCGAGACGTTGACACGCGCACTCGGTGCCGAACCGCATGTCCGGGCAGACTACATCCAGGAACGCTTTCAGACCGGAGATGTCTTCCTGTTGACCACCGACGGTGTGCATGGTGTGCTGACGCCCGCACAGATCAAGGCCGTTCTGAACCGCCCACTCGAGACGCAAGCCCACCTGGAAGACGCTTCCAGAGCATTGTGTGATGCCGCCACCGAAGCCGGCAGCGAGGACAATCTCTCGGCACTGATATTACAAGTCGAAGACATCCCGTCGGAGACGCTGACCGAGGCCCATCAGCGACTGACCACACAGACCATCCCACCGGTGATGAAGCCCGGCAACCGGATAGACGGCTATGTGGTGCAGGAGGTGCTGCATTCCTCCACTCGCAGTCATGCCTATCGGGTCAGACGTACCACGGACGATGCCATCTGCGTGCTCAAGGCCCCATCGAAGAACTTCGAGGACAGCATCCAGTACCTCGAAGGCTTCATGCTCGAACAGTGGGTAGGACGCCGTATCGACAATCCGCAGATCATGAAGATCCACGACCACGAAGAAACCCGCTTCCTCTACTACATTGCCGAGTGGGTTCAGGGCGAGACTCTGCGCCAGTGGATGGATCGCAGCCCGAGGCCTTCCGTGGCCGATATCCTGCCCATACTGAGCTCACTGATCTCGGCAACACGCACTTTCCACCGACTGGGCATGGTGCATCGTGACCTGAAACCCGAGAACGTGATACTCGCCCCGGACGGCACCGTGAAGATCATCGATTTCGGTTCAGTACAGGTCACCGGCTTTTCCGATCTGCCAACGGCCAACGACGATGTGGTCCCCGAAGGCTCACTGAACTACATTGCCCCGGAAGTACTGACCGGCGGCGCTGCCACGAATCTGTCCGACCTGTTCAGTATTGCTGCCATGGTCTATGAGATGCTGGCCGGCCAGGTACCCTTCGCACTGGAAGAGCGGGTGGAGTTGCCCTCAGCCCCGTTCGACTGGTCGCTGAGACCCCTCAAATCCTACCGACCGGATCTGCCGGAGGCGACTGGTGCAGCCCTGGCGCGAGCCCTGTCCCACGATCCCGGCAAACGACCGGAAGTCATGACAGAGTTCCTGCGCAGTCTGCAGGATTCAATGAATCGCCGGACATCCGGCGACCAATGGACACCATTGATTCAGCGAGGCTCGATCGACTTCTGGCGAGGATGGGCCATGGTCAGCACAGCGGCGGCACTGATCATGCTGATCGCGCTACTGCTGCACTGAGCCGCCGATGCACGCCTGAATCATCTCGATCAGGCGCCAGCGCATTCCCTCAGGATACTCGCCAGTTCCGACTTGCAGGAACCGCAGTTGGTACCGGCCGAGATGCTGCCACCGATCTGATCAACGCTCTTCAAACCCTCACTGGCAATCGCCAGTTTGACGGTATTGCGGCCAATGGCATAGCAGGAACAGACCACCGGACCCGGGTCCGGTATGTCACCACGGGCCAGACCAGCCAGCGCCCAGGGGGCTTCCTGACCAGGCAAGCCTGCCAGAAAATCGCGCATCAGAGCAACCGGTTCCGGTCCGACGTAGAGAGCTGCCAGCAGGACATCACCGTCGAAGAATCCGATACGATGCCGTGACCGCCCGGGGTCTGACATATGCTGCACAGCCACATCACCCATACCGAAGAGCTCTTTCGCATAGACTTCCCAATTGGCCGGTACTGCAAGTCCGGCCATTTCACAGCGGTAGCCCGTACTGCTGCGAGCTCGAGCCCAGTAGTCACAGGAAGGGGTGAATGCTCTGCTTGCGATGGCAAAGCCATACCAGGCCGCCGTAAACCGTTCCGCCGCCACCGTGGAAGCCTTGCTTTCCGGCTGCCCCGAGATCGGGTCCACCAGCGGCGCCACCAGGGCATCGATTCGAGCCGCCGGGGCATTCATGCCTGTCCAGTGTATCGGGACAAACAGATTGCCCGGCGCGACGTCCTCTGTCTGATGCAACCGGAGAATGGCCTTGCCTTGCGGGCTGGTGAGCTGCACCAGACTGGCAGGTTCCAGACCCAGGCGTGCGGCATCCTGTGGATGCATGTCGACAAACGGTTCTGGCAGATGTGCCGACAACCGAGGTGACAAGGCCGTGCGTGTCATCGTATGCCACTGATCGCGCAATCGACCGGTATTCAGCCGAAATGGCCGCGACTCGCAAGGGGTGCTGGCAGGAGCTCGGGGTACAAGGGGCAACATTCTTGCCTTGCCATCCGAGTGGAAGAAACCACCCTCCGCAAAGAATCGACCACCCTGTCTGAGCGCAGATTGCGGCCAGCGGACCGGGTCAAGATTGTCATAGTCCTGTGCATCCAGTGCTGCAAGGGCCGAGATGTCGAAGTCCTTGCCGAACTCTGCAGCCAGGGCAGACATGGCAGCATACTCGGCAAAGATATCGGCCGGACTTTCCCACGCAAAATCCTCGCCCCAGCCCATGCGTCGCGCCACTTCCGCCAGAATCCACCAGTCCGGCTTTGCTTGTCCGGGAGCCGGCAGCACCGCGCGTTGTCGGCTGATGAGACGTTCGGAATTCGTTACCGTGCCGGACTTTTCGCCCCAGGCGGCAGCCGGCAATACGACATCGGCCAGCCGAGCCGTGTCGGTATCAGCCGTCATGTCACTGACCACCACGAACGGACAGGCCGCGATGGCGTCACGCACCCGGTCCGCATCAGGCAGGGTCACGGCCGGATTGGAATGAATCACCCACAGGGCCTTGATGCGACCATCGCCGACGGCCTTGAACATGTCGACGGCCTTCAGTCCTGCCTGACGAGGCATGGCAGGAGAATGCCAGAAATCCTGAACGGCCGAACGATGCTCGGCGTTTTCGATATCCAGATGGCAGGCCAGCATATTGGCCAGACCGCCGACTTCACGTCCGCCCATGGCATTGACCTGTCCGGTTACCGAGAACGGTCCCGAGCCGGGCTTGCCGATCCTGCCGGTGGCCAGATGACAGTTGAGAATGGCATTGACCTTGTCCGTCCCCGCAGAGGACTGGTTCACACCCTGGCTGAAGACGGTCACTACCTTGTCCGTGCCGATCCAGAGATCCAGAAACTCCTGCAAAAGAGCGGCATCCAGTCCGGTATCTGCAGGATCGGATGCCTGTGCCGCGGCAATGGCCTCGGCCGCACCCGCCACATGCGCGTCGGTGTATGTCGCATCCACGGCACCACGGCGCTCGATCTCGGCCAGCAGTGCATTGAACAGAGCCACATCGCTGCCTGCCTGCAAGGGCAGATGCAGCGCACCTTCGCAGGAGGCCGTACGGCGCGGATCGATTGTCACGATCCGGGTGCCTCGCGATTCCCGGGCGGCAACGACTCGCTGATACAGCACCGGATGACACCAGGCGAGGTTCGACCCTACGAGCACGACAAGATCCGCTTCGTCAAGATCGTCATAGATGCCCGGTACCGTGTCGGTGCCAAAGGCGCGCTTGTGCCCTGCCACAGTCGAGGACATGCAGAGGCGGGAATTCGTGTCGATATTTGCCGAGCCCATGAATCCCTTCATCAGCTTGTTGGCAACGTAGTAGTCCTCGGTCAGCAATTGACCCGCGACGTAAAAGGCCACCGCATCCGGACCATGTTCGGCAATCACCTCCTGAAAGCGTTTTGCCACACCATCCAGCGCCGTATCCCAGTCGACGTTCTCACCCGACCAGCGGGGCTCCAGCAGGCGATGCGACGTACCCACCGTTTCTGCAAGTGCGGAACCTTTCGAACAGAGTCTGCCGCGATTGGCCGGATGCTCGGGGTCGCCCCTGAGAGTGATCCCGCCCACGCCATCCGGCTTGATCAATACACCACAACCCACTCCGCAGTACGGACAGGTGGAACGTGTTTCACCGCTGACGATAGCTGCCATCAGGCGACTTTTGCCACCACCGCATCGATGTCCAGCAACAGGCGGCCGTCTTCGACCTTCACCGGATAGGTTTCGATCTGCCCTTCGTCAGCGCCCTGTGCTTCTCCGGTTTCCAGTGAAAAGACCCAGTTGTGCAGCGGGCAGGTGACCTTGCGATCGTGCACGATGCCTTCCGACAACGGCCCCTTCTTGTGAGGACAGGTATTGGAGGTGGCAAACACCTCGCTCTCTGAGGTGCGAAAGATGGCGATACACCCCGCAGGTGATTTCACGATACGCGAACCACGAAGGGGTATATCACTCAGTGTACCTATATCAATCCAGCTCACGTTACAGCCTCCTTCGTCAGATCGGCAAGATGTTGGTACTGGTCTGCCCGGTTGTCGACATGGTCAGCCCAGGGGTCTGTCTGGTAGATGCTCTGGCTGATATCGAATCGCTCGACCAGCGCCTTGCGTGTCTCGGGGTCGGAAAGTTCTTTCTTCACCCAGTCCAGCCCCACCTTGGCAACCCATTTGTAGGCCCGATCCAGATACTTGGCGTTCTCGCGATAGAGCTGCATGAAGGCGCTCACCCACTCTTCCACCTCGGCTTCGGTCGCGACATCCACCAGGCTCTCGGTCATCTTCACATCCATGCCCGCGGCACCTGCCACGCTGATCTGATAACCGGAATCGACACAGATGATGCCGATATCCTTGCAGGTGGCCTCGGCACAATTGCGCGGACAACCTGACACACCCAGCTTCACCTTGTGCGGCGTCCAGGAGCCCCACAGCTTCTTCTCCAGCTTGATACCCAGACCTGTACTGTCCTGCGTGCCGAAACGACACCAGTCCGTACCGACGCAAGTCTTCACGGTTCTCAGGCCCTTGGTATAGGCATGCCCCGAGACCATGCCGGCATCGTTGAGATCCGACCAGATCGCCGGCAGATCCTCTTTCTTGATGCCCAGCAGGTCGATACGCTGACCACCTGTGACCTTGACGGCGGCATCGAACTTCTTGGCTGCATTGGCAACGGCGATCAGCTCATCAGGTGTGGTCATGCCACCCCACATGCGAGGCATGACCGAGTAGGTGCCATCCTTCTGGATATTGGCATGATTGCGCTCGTTGACGAAACGCGATTGCAGATCGTCCTGATAATCCAGAGGCCAGTCGGCGAGCAGATAGAAATTGATGGCCGGACGGCAGACATGACAGCCATTGGGTGTCTTCCAGGCCAGCTCCTGCCAGACTGCCGGCTGAGACTTCAGCGCCTGAGCCTTGATCAGACGACGCACGTCTTCATGCGTCAGGTCGGTGCATTTACAGATCGGCTTCTCGGCCTTGATCTGGAAACCATCGCCCAGGCTGACTGCCAGTACCTGTTCCACCAGACCGGTACAGCTTCCACAGGAAGCCGAAGCCTTGGTCTTCATTCTCACATCATCGAGAGTGCTGACTCCGCCCTCGATGGCGTTGATGATGTCACCCTTGCATACGCCGTTGCAGCCGCAAATCTCCGCCTCAAGAGGCAATGCTGCAACGGCTGCCAGCGGGTCCGCAGCGGCCGCCTCCCCACCCTGAAACGACGGGCCGAATATCAGGGTTTCACGCATCTCCTCGATATTGGTGCCATCCTTGATCAGACCGAAAAACCAGTTGCTGTCCGCCGTATCGCCGTACATCACTGCGCCGATCAGTCTGTCGTTCTCCACGATGAGGCGTTTGTAGACACGCCGCTTCGGATCACGAAAGACGATATCCTCGCGACCTTCTCCTTCGGCGAAGTCACCCGCACTGAACAGATCACAGCCAGTCACTTTCAGCTTGGTGGACAGTTCACGCACCGTGAAGACATCTTCCTTGCCCAGCAGCGTATTGGCCAGCACCTTTGCCTGGTCGTACAGTGGAGCGACCAGACCAAACACATTCTCGTTGAACTCAACGCACTCGCCCACCGCGTAGATGTCGGGGTCGGACGTCTGCATCTGCGCATTGACCTTGATGGCGCGCCCCATCTCGAGACCCGCATCGTGTCCGATCTGTACCGCCGGACGAATGCCCGCCGCCATGACGACAATGTCAGCAGCCAGCTCGGTGCCGTCATCGAGCAGCACCTGTTCAACCTTGCCGTTACCGATGATCTCCTTGGTGTTCGCTTCGGTGAGTACCCTGATACCGCGCTTTTCCAGATCCAGCTTCAGCAGATAGCCGGCGGTCTCGTCCAGCTGGCGATCCATCAGATGCCCTGCAATGTGCAACACGGTGACTTCCATTCCGCGCATTCGCAGGCCGGCCGCCGCCTCGAGACCCAGCAGACCACCACCAATAACAACGGCAGACGAACCCTGATTGGCCGAGGCATCGATCATGGCATCGGTGTCTTCAAGATCACGGTAGCCAACGACGCCCGGCAGATCGTGACCGGGTACGGGAATGATGAAGGGCAGAGAACCGGTGGCAAGGATCAGGGTGTCATAGGGGACTTCGCCCTTCTCGCCGATGACCACCTTGCGTACGCGATCAACCGCCGTCACCCGCTCGCCAAAACGCGTGGTGATGTTGTTGGCAGCGTACCAGTCGTCGTCATGGGTGACGATTTCCTCGAAACTCCTGTCACCCGCCAACACCGGGGAGAGCATGATGCGGTTGTAGTTACCGCGTGGTTCGGCATTGAAGATCGTGACGTCGAACGCCGCAGGATCTGCCTCGTGGATATGCTCCAGCATACGACCCGAGGCCATTCCTGCGCCGATGATGACCATTTTCTGCATGACTTTCTCCCTCTCAGAGGTAGCAGGCGACGACATAGGCCAGGTCGGCCTCGTGGTAGATCGGCAGAGCGAACATGGAGGTGTAGCCCGCAGGCAGACCTGCGCCTTCTCTCTGCACATATGGCAGGCCTGTCCCCAGCACCTTGCCGACCGGTCCCTTCCAGGCCTGGGCCATGGGAGGGTCAACGGGTGGATTCTGCTGCGCCCAGAGAGCCCCTTCCCGCTTGCAGAGCCCATCGATCAACTGGGCCTGACGTGTTGCACCCACGCATTCCGGGCGAGCATCCCAGATCTCGAAGCGGTGGGCGATGGGTGTGTTCAATGCTGACAGCAGCGTCAGCACGACAACATTGTCACCCGGCGTCGGAATCGGCAGTCCCAGGCCCGTCTTGAGACCGATCGCGGCGGCCTGTTCACTGCGCAGAAAACTGCCCGCACGTGCAATGTCTCGTTTGAGTATCGGCGTATTGGCAGACCAGACACCACCGGGCAAGCCCTGCCCATGACTGAAGCTGATGTCCCGGCTTGCCGCTTCGAACTCCGTGGCACCGCCGTAGTAGCCGTCGGCCAGCGTCAGACGCTCGTTCAGGTATTCCCAGACCTCGATGGCTCCCATGTGATCGGCATCAGCACTGCAGAACAGGACCAGTACAGCCTTCAGCTCGTTACCGGCGAAAACCGGGATGGCAACAGCGCTGGTGAGTCCGGCTTCGGCAGCCGCTTCCGCACGCTTGAAGTACGAACCATCGAATTCTTTCAGGACTATCGGTTTGCCGCTCTCCCAGACCTTGCCGGGCAGGCCTTCTCCCCTGGCGAAGCTTTCGGCAACGGAGGCTTCGGCAAACGCCGGAGAATGCGCATAATCCCCTTCGGCGTGAACCAGCTTGTCGCCCTGCGGAATCCAGACCTCCGCCGCTCTGACAAAGGTGTCGAACACCGGGTCTGCATTAATATTCATGTAGTATTCCCTTGGCAAGCTGACGGGGGATATTGGTGGCGGTCACGCCACATCAACCGTCGCCGCTCCGGGCTGTGAATCAACAAGAAGGTCGATGGTCTTGAACGCCTCGGCTATGCTACAGACGGTCAGGGATTGCGACCGCTGTCGATTTCGCAGCGCATCGCTGCAATATTTGCAGCAGGCCAGACAGACAGAATTCGATGCTGCCGGAGCCGTCTGCCGTCGTTTCGGCGCGAGGGTTTGCCGGGCCCTGATCGGCCCTGTTCATGCGGTATGATGGCGGTAATGGATTGCCACCTGTCGGAATCTGCCGGAGTCTCTTCGAAGCAGGACTGGCATGTTCAATGCGTGTTACCTGTTACCTGATCGCTGGCTCACATACATTACAACCCACAGGTTCAAATGGTCATGAAGACACCGCAGCTCGACACATCCCTTGCATTATTGTGCGCAACTCTGGTAGCCGCAGCCTGCGGCGGTGGAAGCGACTCCCCTTCCGGCGGCAACGCCGGTCCGAGTGTGGGCGACTCGCTTACAGGCCTGCCTGCCGAACAGGCCAGTGAACTGGAAATCAGGCAGAAGGCAGCGCTCAATGCATCAACCGCTCTCGGCATCAACCTGAGCGATGCATTCAGCCTTCAGGTAGATGATACGGGCCTCGGTGACACCATTGACGACTCGGACATGGTCGATGAAGAGGTTGATGATTTCATGCAAGTCGCCCTCGGGCTCGATGGCAGCAATGCCAGCATCGAACGTGAAGGCAACCTCATCACGATTGACCTGGACGACACCGCCATCTGTAATGAAACGCTGGCCGATCGTGCCGGCTTCATGGATGACTTCGAAGAGTGTCTGCAGATTGCGCAACAATTTCTCGTGCAGGTCGATGCCGTCACCGACGACACGGGACGTATTCATTTTCTCTTTCAGGAACAGCCCGTCGTGTCCATCGGCTATGCACCGAACCTGGGAAGCTACGAACTCTCGCTGCCGGGCTTTTTCCAGATGACGACCTACATCAACGACCTGCGGGGATTCGCCGGGTCCGTACCCGAGACACTCACCGGCGCCCTGCTGGTGGAAGCCGAAGTGGAAGGCAATGGTGAAACGGTGTCAGCCGCACGTCTGTCGCTGCACATCAGCCAGGCTCTGCGCATTGCCGACAGTTCAACCAATACCGACATCTCCATTGGCCAGTCGGAAGTCGTGAGCTTCCAGGCCAATGCCGATGATTCTGTCAGCGTATCGACTGACATGGGTGCCATCAATGCCCTGTACGACATCAGCAGTGAGAGTACCTCGGTCGATGAATTCGGCAACGTTACCACGGAATCAACCGGACAGTCAACGGTTGCGCTGGCGGTCTCCGCTGTGACGGCACAGCTGGATGTCGCAGCCGATGGTCAGAGTGCCCGACTGCGCAACGCCGGAATCGGCAATGCCCCCTTGAGCCTGCAGATCGACGGCGAGCAGGCATTGTCTCTGACCCTGAACGAAGTATCGATGACCCTGTCACCCGAATCCATCGACTTCGACAGCAATCTGACCCTGGGACTCATGCTCGGTGAGGCTTTTGCCGAAAGCCTGACGGGCGACGACCCGGAAGGCAACTACACCAGTGCCGAAGCGGCAGTATCGATCCCCGCTGGCTCCAGCCTCGTCGATCAGGACAACGGATCCACGCGCGTCGACAGCGGCTCCCTGTCGCTACAGGTGTCAGCCACCGGCGCCCAGGGCAGCGTCAGCCAGTCATTCGATGCCAGCGCCGGCCAGTGTTTCGATGACGATGACTCGGATTCCGGTGAGTTGCAACTGGTGGAGTGTGACCCCCGGTAGTACAAACTTCCTGCAGGCCTCGTCCATGGCAGTTCAGGAAGACCTGTCATGGACATTCGCCGGCAACAGGATCCTCGTTCAGCCATCAAGCCTCCTTGTGCTTGTCCTGCTGATCGAAGAATGACGCTGTCTTCGGTTTCTGAGGCAGCTTCATCTCGAACTGCTTCGACCTGACCGTGTTGGTGCGTTTGCCACGTACCATCAGTCCCTCGTGTTCGGTAGGCATCGGGTTCCCCGCATACGGCACGGCATCCTCCGCCGAATACACACAGATGAACAGGTTTCTGGAGCTGGATGACAGATTCGGTGCGGAGCCGTGCAGCAGGCGGGTATGCATCAGGCAGACCGACCCCGCCGGGCCCGTACAGCGAACCGCTTTCGACTGACAATCAGCGGCCAGCTCGTTATCGATCGAACCGGTGAACACGCCGTCGTGCCACAGGTCATGAATGGGCCCTGTGTGAGAACCGGGCAGGACTTCCAGAGGACCATTTTCCTCGGTCACCTCGTCCACCATCAGCAAGGCGGTGATCAGATCGTCATTCGAGTGAGGCGTGAACGGAAAATCCTGATGCCACTTGACTGCCGTGGTGCCACCGGGCAGTTTGGCATTGATCTTCGAGTGATGAAACTTGACGTTCGGACCAATCAGGTCGGCGACCACCTCGGTCATGCCACTGTGCGCCATGGCTTCGAAATACGCCTCTGACACTTCAATGGGTGCATTCACTCGCCGCAGGCCCGGCTTTTTCGCGGTATGCGCGGGCTCGACGTCGAAGCGAGCGCGCCCGTCGATGGCCTCCCCGTAGGGCTCGGTGTGTGCCCGACTCTCCTCCACCCACGATGCAAAATCCTCTTTCATGGCCTGCAGGTTTGCCGGACTGACCACGTTTTCAACCAGCAGATATCCGTCTTTCCAGAACTGGGCCTTCTGTTGTTCGTTCAGCATGAGTCGCTCCTTGAGTGACGTTGATGCAGGGGTGCATTCGGGCTGACAGTAGCAATCGGCTAAAATAGTTTCAAATTGTTTTAATTTGACTTTTAACAAGGAAAAACATGGTCAAGCTGACCCTGAAACAGTGCGAGTACTTTGTAGCCGTGGCGCAGGAAGGCGGCATTGCCCAGGCGGCCCGGATTCTCAACATATCCCAACCCGCCGTGTCTCAAGCCATCGAGAAGCTGGAGGACATCTGCGGCTTGCAATTACTGCTGCGCCACCACGCCAGAGGGACGGAACTGACCCCACAGGGGCGCGCCTTTCTGGTCTCTGCCGGCAAACTGCTGGAAACCGCTCGTCAAACCGAACTGCATGCAGAGGCCATCGCCGCCAATCAGGCAGGTACTCTGCGGCTCGGCTGTTTTCACACGCTGGCGCCGTATCATCTGGCGGGACTGATTCGCGAACATCAACGTGAACATCCCGATATTCACATTATCCCGTCGGAGCTGCTGCAGGACGAACTCATTGCCCGGGTTCAACAGGGCGAGCTGGACCTCGCCCTCACCTATGACATGTCACTCTCGACCGAGCAGCTGCGCGTGGAACGCCTGCAGGAACTGACGCCCTTTGTGCTGCTCGGCAAGCATCACGCACTGGCAAGACGCAAGACGATCTCCTTGCGAGAGCTGTCGGAAGAACCCTATGTCATGTTCGAGGGCCCATCCAGCCGACAGTACTTCGAGAAGATTCTGCACTCGCAGGGCATCCAGCCCGACATAGCCTTCACCGGCAAATCCATGGAGTCGGTGCGCAGCGCCGTCGCCAACGGATTCGGCTTTTCCCTGGCCGTGATGGCAACGACGCACACCGAGACTCACGATGGTGGCCATGTTGTCAGCATTCCGCTGACCGACGATATCGACACCCTGTCCGTCGTGTTGATCTGCAAGGACAGCAGCAGCGAATCAGCATTGCTCGAGAACTTCATTGCATTCTGCAAGTCCCGATTGATGCGCTGAGAGCATGGCAATCATATCGAGCCAGCTGCACCCGTCATCGCAATGACCCAATGCCCGGATTCAGGCGCTGGTTCTGGCAAATTCGATGATGGCCGTACATCCGCTATTGCCGAACTCGGCAACACCGGTGGTAAAGCGTCCTTTCGCCTTTTCCAGATTACCGTAAACAATCAGCGTCTGCTTTGCCAGACTGATATTCCGCTCGGAACCCGCAGCAGCGCTGGCTTCGTTGTTCACAGGTATGTCGAACCGAAAATCTCCGGTGGAGCTGACGTACGTGGATTTCTTCGATTCCCTGAGATTGTTGCTGACAACACCGTCATTGACCCGCAGCGTGAAATTCCACGCAGAGCCATCGCAGTTGGCAATCCAGTTTCCGGGCATGGTTTGTCGTTTGGCGGACTTCTGTACCTTGGCAACCCACGTCCCGTCGAACGCTCCACTCTGGTCCTTGTTGGACTCCTTCACCTGCGATGAAACGTTCGACACGCAGGCGGTCAAGGTCAACACACACAGGCTGAGAAGCAACATCATCGGCTGCTTGCCGATTGTTTTGCGATCAGCGGTTGGACTCGGCATCATGCTCATGGTCTTTTCCCTCTCATGGGTGACGTCGTCGGTGTTGACAGACGGCTGCTGCGAATCTAACAGCTTTGCGGCCCCTTGATGGATGACCCGGCAACTTCCTGCGTCGAGATTCGACTTTCGTATTGCCTGAACCGACACAGTGGCAAGCCTGAAAATGCAGGATTGCCCAGCTCACCCTTACACCCTTACACCCTTACACCCTTACACCCTTACACCCTTACACCCTTACACCCTTACACCCTTACACCCTTACACCC
>CANLXI010000021.1 GCA_947495035.1 uncultured Granulosicoccus sp. | reverse complement strand
ATCAAAGCATCAAAGCATCAAAGCATCAAAGCATCAAAGCATCAAAGCATCAAAGCATCAAAGCATCAAAGCATCAAGGCAGTCTATCGATGCTGGAAGCTACCGCCATTACCCTGAAGCTCAGGAAATCGCTTCCAGAGCTCGCAGTACATCCCGTCGACTGACCTGGCCGACCAACCGATTGTTCTGTATGACGGGATATCGACGAAACGGTGAATCGATGAACATCTGCGCCAGAGTCAGGATACTGGTATCCGCATCGATGGTTGTCACCTTCTTGCTCATGTAATCCTTTACCTGACCGGCGTAATCGTCATGATAGCCGGCACTCAGAGCCACCTTCATGCAATCCTGCTCGGACAGGACGCCGACCAGGTTTCCGTGGTCATCAACGACGGGAGCACCGGAGATGCGCTTCTCGACCAATTGGCTGATGGCCAGGCGCATTTCCGTTTCCGGATTGAATGTGACCAGACTGGCAGCCATGTAGTCGCTGACCTTGATGGACTTGAGCATCAGAATCCTCCCTTGGCCATCGCAGCAGCACGTTTGCTGCTGCAGGGTCGTGAACAGCTCTGACAGGCGCCGGAGCCATTGACGGCATTCAGTCCACCGCAGCTACCGGCAATGGGAGTTCGACCAAAGATGACACCGATGGCCATACCGGCAATTGCCAGAGCCATAATGCCGAACGTGACAAGGAACAGTGACATCATAAGTCTCTCCAGTCGATCGTGATCGTTAACCGTACAACGCCGAGAATGCTGAACTGTGGCGCTCTGCCAGAGAAGAACCGGACTTCAGTATCAGCTGGGCGGCGACATCATGTCGCTCTGCAAAGGCCATGGCCTCGTCGGCACCCATGATCATCAACGATGTCGACAGGGCATCAGCCGCCATGGTGGAATCGGCAACGACGCTGACAGAAGCCAGTCCGTTATGCACCGGTTGTCCCGTGCGCGGATCGATGGCGTGAGAATAGCGCTGACCACCATCATCAAAGAAATTGCGATAGTCGCCAGAGGTGGCTATGGCCCGGTCTTCCAGATCGATGACACGAAAGACATCACGACGTCCTGCTTCCGGCTTCTCGATGGCGACTCTCCAGGCGCTGCCATCAGGTTTGCGTCCCTTGGCTGCCAGCTCACCACCTACCTCGACCAGATAGCTGTCGACACCGTTGGCATCGAGAACCTGAGCGACTCGATCGACCGCGTGTCCCTTGGCGATACCGGAAAGGTCCAGCGCGATATCGGATTTGCGCTTGCGAACCGCATTGGCTTGCAGATCGACCTCGATGTGCTCATGACCGATGCGAGCCATTGTCTGACTGATGGATTGCGTTCCCGGTCGCTGACCGCGAGCAACCGCATCACCTGTTGACACACTACCCGCTCCGAATCCCCACAGGTCGACCAGTGGACCGACGGTCGCATCGAAGGCCCCGTTGGACATCTCGCTGGTAGACATGGCATGAGCAATCACCTGTGTGGTCGCCGGTGTCATGACCTGCCAGTCACCGTCTGTGCTTCGGTTCAGTCGTGACAGTTCCGAATCGGACTTCCAGGTGGACATGTGGGTATCGACATCGCGAAGCACCGAGAGTACCTGTTGCTCCAGACCGTCCTTGACGCTACCGCCAAGTCGCACACTGTAACCCGTGCCCATGACCAGTCCGTCGAAACCGGCCAGATCCGGTGTGCTTGCGGTGCCACTGCGTCCAACCAGTGACATGACACCTGCGGGAAGCAGGATACCGCCACCGATCAGCATGGATGACTTCAAAAAGCTGCGTCTGTTCATATTTCTCATTTGCCTCGTAATCGACTCAGCCGCCGAAGTCGTCAAGCATGATGTGTTCGTCTTCCACACCGAGTTCGTGGAGCATGTCTATGACCGCCGCATTCATCATCGGGGGCCCGCACATGTAGTACTCACAGTCTTCCGGCGTGGGGTGATTTGCAAGATAATTCTCGAGCAATACATTATGAATGAAGCCGGTATAACCCGTCCATTCGTCTTCCGGCAAGGGATCGGAAAGTGCCAGATGCCATTCGAAATTCTCGTTCTCCGCTGCCAGTCTGTCGAAATGATCGACATAGAATGTCTCGCGCAGGCTTCGTGCTCCATACCAGAAACTGATCTTGCGATCGGAGTGGATGCGCATCAGCTGATCGAAGATATGCGAACGCATCGGCGCCATGCCGGCACCACCACCGATGAACACCATTTCGTTCTTGGTGTCCTTTGCAAAGAACTCGCCGTAAGGACCGGAAATGGTCGCCTTGTCGCCCGGCTTCAGGTTGAATATCCAGGATGACATCTCACCCGCCGGCACGTCGTCGATACGACTGGGTGGCGGAGAAGCGATTCGCACATTGAGCATGATGATGCCTTCCTCTTCCGGATAGTTCGCCATGGAATAGGCACGCATCACCGGCTCGGATACCTTCGATTCGATTTTCCAGAGATTGAATCGATCCCAGTCTTCACGGAATTTCTCTTCCACGTCGAACTCACTGTACTTCACATGGTGGGGCGGGCACTCGATCTGTATGTAGCCTCCGGCACGAAACGGCACCGTCTCGCCAGCGGGCAATTCCAGCACCAGCTCCTTGATGAAGGTCGCCACGTTGTCATTGGAACGCACGGTGCAATCCCATTTGCGTACACCGAAGACCTCTTCCGGCACTTCGATACGCATGTTCTGCTTGACCGTGAGCTGGCAGGACAAGCGACCGCCCTCCGCCGCTTCGCGCTTGTTGATATGACCGGTCTCGGTCGGCAGGATCGAACCGCCCCCCTCGAGCACCCGAACCTTGCACTGGCCACAGGTACCACCACCGCCACAGGCTGAAGCCACGTACAGTTCAGCGTCAGCCAATGCACCCAGCAACTTCGAGCCAACGGGCGTGTGGATGGTCTTTTCACCGTTGATCAGTACGTCCACATTGCCACTGGCAACCAGCTTCGATTTGGCGCCGAGGATGATGGCGACCAGCACCAGCAGGATGACGGTGAAAAGGACAACTCCCAGAATTATCTCAACCATGACAGCACGCTCCCGTGTGTCCGAATTCAGTCACATTCATGTTTTTCTTGTGCAATCGCGAGGGCTTCATAGCTGAATACCCGAAAATGCCATGAAACCCAGAGACATCAGGCCAGCGGTGATAAAGGTGATGCCCAGACCTTGCAGACCGGCAGGGACATCGCTGTATTTGAGCTTTTCACGAATTCCCGCCAACGCCGTGATGGCCAACGCCCAGCCGGCACCACTGCCGACCCCGTAAACCACACTTTCGCTGAACCCGTAGTCGCGCTCGACCATGAACAGAGAGCCACCCAGAATGGCGCAGTTGACCGTGATCAACGGCAGGAACACACCGAGTGCGTTGTAGAGAGCCGGGAAGTACTTGTCGAGCAGCATCTCCAGAATCTGCACCAGCGCCGCAATGACGCCGATATAACAGATCAGACCCAGGAAGCTCAGATCGACATCCGGCAAGCCCATCCAGGCCAGCGCGCCATCGTTCAACAGGTACTGGTACAGCAGGTTGTTGGCCGGTACGGTGATGGCCTGTACGAAGATGACCGCAGTACCCAGCCCCATGGCTGTGCCGATGTTCTTGGAAACAGCCAGGAATGTACACATCCCCAGAAAGAACGACAACGCCAGGTTTTCGATGAATATCGACTTGACGAAAAGGCTTAGCAGCGCCTCCATCAGAGAACCTCCGAGCTGTGAGCATCGCTGATACGGAAGTCCGCCTTCTCGACCTGCGCCGTCTTCCAGCTACGGATGCCCCAGATCATCAGCCCGATGATGAAGAAGGCACTGGGTGGAAGCAGCATCATGCCGTTGGTGTAGTACCAACCCCCGTCATTGATGGAAGGCAGAATCGTGTAACCCAGCAAGGTACCCGAGCCGAACAGTTCGCGGACGGTTCCGACAAGGATCAGCACCAGACTGTACCCCAGGCCGTTACCCAGACCATCGAGCATGCTGATCATGGGCGGGTTCTTCATTGCAAAGGCTTCAGCACGACCCAGTACGATGCAGTTGGTGATGATCAGGCCAACGAATACGGACAACGATTTGGCCACATCATAGGCAAAGGCCTTGAGCAGTTGATCCACCACAATGACCAGCGAGGCGATGATGGTCATCTGGACGATGATGCGTATGCTCGAGGGCACGTGATTTCGTATCAGTGAAATCGATGCATTCGAGCAGGCCACCACCGTGGTCAGGGCCACTGCCATCAGCAGGGATGCTGCCAGAGTAGTGGTAACAGCCAGTGCCGAACAGATACCCAGTATCTGCAGCGTGATCGGATTGTTATCGACCAATGGGTCGAAGACGACTTTCCTGGTATCCGCGTCCATCATCTATGCCCCTTGCTGTCTGAGGTTTTCAAGGAAGGTTCCAAAGCCCTGTTCATCAAGCCAGAACCGCAGCAGCTGCGTCACCCCATGACTGGTCAGTGACGCACCCGCCAGGCCATCGACACTGAAGGCAGCATCGGCAGAATTCTCGTCGACAACGCCCTTGATCACCTGAATCCGCACGTCTCCGGAGTCGTCATAGGCCAGCTTGCCCTTCCACTGAGCCTGCCATTCCAGGTTATCGACTTCTCCTCCCAGACCGGGAGTCTCGGCATGATCGTAGAATTTCAGGCCCTGAATGGTCCTGAGATCGCTGTCCAGCGATACGAAGCCATACAGCGTGGACCACAGCCCGAGGCCGTTGACCGGCAGAATGATCTGCGTGAAATCATCGCCCTCGCCGACCAGATAGACCTCGGAATAGCGAGCCTTGCGACCGATGCCCGCAATGTCCTCATCGTCTGGAATCGAGACACTGAGTTCCGGATCACGCGCGGCCACGTACTGGTCGTACTCCACGTCCATGAACTTGTCCGTGAATTCACCTGTTTCCAGATCCACCATGCGTCGTTGCACATTGGCGAATGCCGCTTCGACATCCTCGCCCGACTGCAACAATCCGGCTACCGCAAGAATGTTGCGCTTGCGATCCAGTGCAGCGTTCGCCGATTGCAGCGGTCGCAGCAGAACAGCCGCACCGGCCACGAGAATGGAACAGGCCAGGCACATGACCAGAGCAACGGCCAGCGTCTTCTTGGTGCTGTCATTGGGCAAGGCCATGACCGACATGAACCGCCCCTTGAGACCATTGTCTGCAGGAGGCTGCTTGCCCGTCGCCAGATCATCGCGTCGCACCACCTGTTGCGGATCGGGACCGTCCTGTTTTTCCTCTGGCGTTTTATCGATTGGACTGTTCAACTTGCCGCTCCTGTGCGTCTCATTCGACGACGGATATTGGCCTGAATGACACCGTAATCTATCAGCGGAGCGACCAGGTTGGCGAACAGGATCGCCAGCATGATGCCCTCCGGATACGCCGGGTTGACCACCCGTATGATCACGGTCATGAAACCGATCAGTGCACCGAATATCCAGCGCCCGGTATTGGTCATTGATGCGCTGACTGGATCCGTTGCCATGAAGACCATGCCGAACGCAAAACCACCCACCACCAGGTGCCAGTACCAGGGCATGCCGAACATCGGGTTGGTATCACTGCCAATCAGGTTCAGCAGGACACTGGTGCCCACCATGCCGAGAAAGACACCCAGAATGATGCGCCACGATGCAATGCGGGTATAGATCAGGAACGCGGCGCCCAGCAGACAGGCCAGTGTGGATGTTGCACCGATGGAACCCTGAATGGAACCGAAGAAGGCATCCATCCATTCGATGCCACCGGCACGGATTGCCTCCATACCACCCTGCGCGCCGAGGCTCAGGGCAGTGGCACCACTGAAGCCGTCGACTGCAGTCCAGACCGCGTCTCCGGACATCTGCGCCGGATAGGCAAAGAACAGGAAAGCACGTCCGGTCAATGCCGGATTCAGGAAGTTCTTGCCGGTACCGCCAAAGACTTCCTTGCCGATCACGACGCCGAAGGAGATACCCAGAGCCGCCTGCCACAACGGCACGGTCGGGGGCAGTATCAGGGCGTACAGCATGGATGTCACGAGAAAGCCTTCGTTGACTTCGTGATTGCGCACGGCAGCAAAGGTGACTTCCCAGAATCCACCCGCCGCCAGCGTGACGATGTAGATCGGCAGAAAATACATCAGACCGTGGAGAAAGCTGTCATAGAGGCTCGAGGGGTCGTAGTCGACACCCAGCAAACCAAGCACGGCCCCTCGCCAGCCTTCGGCGTTGGCAACACCCATGTCTGCCATGGCCAGGTTGGCCTGATAGCCGACGTTCCACAAGCCGGCAAAGATGCACGGCAAGGTGGCAAGCACGACATAGCTCATGACCCGTTTGAGGTCGATCGCATCGCGCACATGAGGTGAGGTTCGGGTTACATCGGATGGGGTATACAGAAATGTATCCACCATCTCGTACAAGGCATAGTACTTCTCGTACTGACCACCCTTTGCAAAGAGCGGGTGTACGCGGTCCAGCCAGCGTCGCATCGATGACATAGTATCAGCCTTCCTTCTCGATCTGTTCGAGGTTACTGCGCAGTACCGGCCCGTAGTCGTATTTTCCGGAACACACGAAGGCACATAATGCGAGGTCTTCTTCGTCCAGCTCCATACAGCCCAGCTTCTGCGCCATGTCCGTGTCACTCACCAGCAGCGCACGCAGCAGCTGTGTCGGCAGGATATCCAGCGGCATGACGCGTTCGAAATTGCCGGTGGGTACCATGGCCCGCGGACTGCCGTTGGTGGACGTGTGAAACTCGAAGTCGGCTCGTTCTCGATTGAAGCTGGAGAACAGCACATTGGTGATGGAGAACTTGTTGCTTTTCGGGTTGATCCATCCCAGCAACTCGCGCTTGCGGCCTTCGGCCAGCACCGACAACTGCGTGTGATAACGACCCAGATAGGCCGTCTGATTGGCAGCGCGACGACCGGAGAGAACAGAACCGGTAATGATCCGGCATTCGGTTTTTTCGAGTGAATCAGCGACCAGTTCTTCCGTACTGGCACCCAGGCGTGTCCGCAGCAGCCGCGGCTTCGTGACTACCGGGCCGGCCAGCGCAATGACACGCTCTGTCCAGAGCTTGCCAGTGGTGAACAACTTGCCAATGGCAATGACATCCTGATAACCCAGGTGCCAGACCGTGCGGGATTCGTTGACCGGATGCAGGTGATGTATGTGTGTACCCGGCAGACCGGCCGGATGTGGACCGGCAAATTCACTGCTGTGAATTCCACCACCGTGTGTCGATGGCTGGTTTTCCGGAACAGGTACATTGGCACCGACGGCCTTGCAGACATGCACCTTGCCGTCGGTCAGCTTGGTCAGCACCTGCAGACCATGACCGAAGGCGTCAGCCTGCTCGGCGATGACAACCTGAGGATCGGCCGCCAGGGGATTGGTATCCATGGCCGTCACGAAGATCGCATCTGCTGCAGAGTCGGAGTGCGGTATCTTGCTGTAGGGTCGAGTGCGGAATGCCGTCCAGAGACCGGTACGACACAGTGTCTCGCGAACCACTTGCGGTTCGAGCCTGAACAGTTCGTCAGGCGACACGGGATCGGTCAGCGTCGGTATTTCTTCATCGGCGTCCAACCTGATGACGACCGATTGCAGGACACGACGAGCTCCTCGATGGATGGATTCGACCACACCCGAGCCGGGTGCCGTGAATTTGACAGCTGCGTCGTGCTTGGCGGAAAACAGTGGCTGACCAAGCGTGACATGGTCACCTTCTGCCACTGCCATTGTCGGACGCAGACCCAGGTAGTCACGACCCGTCAGGGCCACTGCCGTCACCGGCCTTGCGTCGTGGATTGTTTGTTCGGGCTTGCCGTCGAGAGGCAGATCAAGACCCTTGTCGATGGTTATCGAACTCATGGTTGCTCGCCTCGGTAGGTAGAGCAACGCAGCACTAGACCCCAGATTGGCAAAGAGATGCTCCTCATGGTAAATCGTGGTGTGTTGATGCTGCACGACCCGCGGCGGAATCGAGCTGCGCTTGGATGGGACAGCGTGTATCTTAACCTGCCTTGCTTCGAAAATGGTACTTGGCGCAAGTAATCAGTTCCATATAACGGCAGCCTACTCCACTTGCTAAACCGTGCAAACCCCGCTTGTAACCTGAGCTGACGTGACCAGCATTCATGACAGTCTCAACGCGACAACACAAGGCTCCGACTTACGACATCTTGCTCAGCCCCTTCTTCCGCCTGCGCGAAAACGGATGGCCATCGTCGGGATCATTGCGCCGACCAGCACGCTGCAGATTGCAATACACCTTCGCAAGAGTCAGCCCGTTGCAGCACTGCCGACGATCGCTGCTCTACAGATAGGTCAGAACAGCTCAGGCAGAACCCGACAGCCAAGACCGGCACCACTGGCGGTGTCACACTGACAAAGGCCTCACCCGCAGCCTTGAACAATCTGGCATCATGCCGTGGTGTTCCCGCCTGTAGTCCTGCGCGATTGATCCTTGCCATGCCGGAGAAACAGTGAACTCGAAACAGGAACACCGCCTTCGAATCTCCAGCGGACTGGTCATCGCCTTCTTTCTCGTCCTGCACCTGCTCAACGCCGGACTCGGCATCATCTCCCTGTCAGCCATGAATGTCATGGGCAACGCGCTGGCAGCGTTCTGGTCGATACCCGTGATGCAGTTGCTGCTGTACACCGCATTCATCGTGCACATCGGACTGATGTTCGTTGCCTTGTACCGCCGACGCAGTCTGCGCCTGCCTGGCTGGAACCTGACGCAGATCGGTATGGCACTGGCATTGCCGATCCTGTTGTTCGCACACGTTGCCGGCACCCGCGGAACCTACGAATTTCTCGATATCTACAGAAACTATACGGTCGTGGTATCAGGACTCTGGAACAATCCGTCGGGAGTCGTTCGCCAATACCTGCTGCTCACCCTGGCGTGGACGCACATGTGCATCGGCATCCACTTCTGGCTCCGGCACAAGCCGGATTATTCACGCTGGAAATCGATCCTCTACCCCTTGTGCCTCGTCATTCCTCTGTTGGCGGCTCTCGGCTTTCTGCGAGCCGGGGTTGAAAGCCGGCAGTTGCCTGCCGACACACCTGCGATAATCGAGTTTCGACAGGCCATCAGCAGCGCCGACCCGGACCGGATCCAGCTGCTGATGCAGACCGAGAAAGGACTCCTCTGGTTGTTTGCCGTGCTGCTCATCGCGGTGCTGCTCATGCGGGCTCTGCGCAACCACAGGGACAGAAAACGCGGCGGCTTCTTCGTCACTCATACACCCAGCAGCAGGCAGTTGCCCGCACGACAGGGACAGACGGTTCTGGAAACGCTGCGCGAGGCGGGCATTCCCCATACCGCCATCTGCGGAGGACGGGGCCGCTGCACCACCTGTCGAGTTCGCATCATCGATGTCGACCAGAGTCTTCCGGAACCCGAGGAACTGGAACGTCGAGCCCTGCAACGCGTCAGAGCCGCCCCCAACGTCAGGCTGGCCTGCCAGCTGAAACCACAGCGGGACATCACCATCACGCCCCTGTTACAGGCAGATGTGTCGGCACCTGCCGCCCGCGTCTCGGTGGGTGTCATGGGACATGAACAGAAGGTTGCCTGCATGTTCGTGGATCTGCGCGGCTCTACCCGCCTGGCCGAACAGAAGCTTCCCTATGACGTTGTCTTCATACTCAACCAGTTCTTCATCCAGCTGGACGAAGCCCTGCGTGCCACGGGTGGACACTATGCCACGTTCAACGGCGATGGACTGATGGCACTGTATGGTCTGGATGGTGATCTTGCCAACGGTTGTCGCAAGGCGCTGGCTGGGGCCGTGCAGATTCAGAGCAGAATGGTGCAACTCAGTGAATGGCTGGCGGATGAACTGGAGGAACCACTCAGAGTCGGTATCGGTATTCATTGCGGCGATGCCATCGTGGGGACGATGGGTCCACCGGACGCGCCGACGGTATCCGCTCTTGGCGACAACATCAATATCACCGCCAGACTGGAAGCCCTGACCAAGGAATTCGAATGCGGACTCATCGTCTCGGAGCAGGCACTACGCCAGGCAGGACATTTTCATCCTACCTGGCCCAGACATACGGTTCATGTCCGTGGACGCGGAAAACCTCTCGACATCATCATCATCGATGACCTGAGACTGTTGCAGGAGGTCAGCCTGACCCCACCAGCCGTCGGACAATGACTATTGCGCGAAGCAATAGAAGAGTCCATCGCCGCCAGTTGCCTGCAATGCCTCGATACTGCAACCGCGTGAATTGTGCGCCGAGCTCCAGGAAGTCGGATCATCCCCACCCCCCGTGCGGTCGTGATGCCCGACGGTTGCACTGCCCTCCCCGCTGCTGGTCCAGCCCTCACAATGACTGCCAGTCGATCGACCATTGGCCGCCGAGCCGGTGAGAATGTCATGACGATTGGGCTCATCACCACGGCCATTGACAATATCTCCATTCTCGTTGACTGAGGTCTGTTTCGTCAGATTGTTGCTGTCTCCCAACAGATTTTCGACACTGGATGCCACCATGACACCGCTGGCGTTGTACCAGGGGCCGGAACCGATGCGATCGCGAGCATCTTCCGAACTGGAGGACAGATAGGCCTTCCATGTCTTGCCCGTGACGCCCGCTGCAGTGGCCAGAGCGCCGCAATAGGCATCAGCCCCGTCAAGTCCGCCCAGGTCTGCTCCCTTGCCGGGATTGGCACTGGTGATGAAGAAACTCATGCTGGTGTCCGACACGTCGGGCGTCGAGGTGGCACAGGCGCCGAGAGTCAATGCCGCCACTGACACTATCCAAAGAGATGCTGGCTTCATGCGTTCATGTCCCTGAGTTCTGTTGTCGAGAATGCCTGCTCTGCCACAAAGCCTGAGCAAGCCCTGATCGAAAACACTAACACATCGGCCCCGGAGATCTGCTGACCGAGCTAACGCCTTTTGCGAACAAGGCGCAGATCCGCTCGCTTGCCGCAACCGTAAGGATCACTACACAGCTTGCCGGACACCCGGGTCGCACATCAGACCCGTCGAGTGCTCACTGGCATGCAGACATCATCCGGATTCACGACATGAAAAACCTGCTGTTTTCAGCCCTGTTGCTTATGACGATCGCCACCCCGATTTCTGCCAGGCAACAGATTTGGGTACCCGTGGGCGACAGCGACATGCGCTGGGCATTTTTCAAGCTCTACAACGTGACATTGCTGACCGATGACGGGACCTACGCATCCGACGACTATCCTCAGGCGCTGGAGATAGTCTACTACCGCAACATCGACCGGCACGATCTGATCAACGCAACCAGGGATCAATGGCAGCAACTGGGAATACCCGAAAACAGGTTCCAGCCCTGGTTGGCAACACTTGCCGAACTCTGGCCCGATATCAGAAAGCATGACACGCTGCGACTGGAAGTCGATGCGAGCGGAGCCAACCGCTTTCTGCATAACGGCCAGGCGATAGGCAGTGTCGACGACCCCGATTTCTCGATGTCGTTTCTGGCCATCTGGCTATCGGTTGATACCTCTCGCCCGGACATCAGACACAAGCTCATCGGTGGACACGCAGGTAATGGATGATGCGACTCAACCGCATGATGCGCCCGTGCTCGCTCGCCGTCCTTCTGATCACGCTGATGGCAAGTGCCTGCTCCACGATGAAGATTGACACCATCCCGATCAACGGTCAGGACTTCCTGGTAGAGGAGTATTTCGCTGGCAATACACGAGCGCACGGCATCGTTCTGAATCGCGGTGGCTCACCGATTCGCTATTTCAAGGTGCACATCGAGGGCCTCTGGGACGAGCAGACTCGAACGTTGACGCTGAACGAGGATTTCATCTTCGACGACGGCGAAATCAGTCAGCGCATATGGGAAATCAAACGCATGGAAAAAAGCAGGTACACTGGCACGGCAGACGATGTGGAAGGTGTCGCCATCGGCTTCAGCCGGGGTAATGCACTGAATTGGCAATACACGCTGAACATTCCCTGGAAACAGAGAACACTGGCGGTCCAACTCGACGACTGGATGTACCTGCAGGATGATGTACTGATCAATCGAGCCGTCATGCGAAAATTCGGCGTCCGAGTTGGCGAAATACTCATTGCCTTCGACAAGCAGAACCCGACGGCCGATTGACGACAGGCAATCCACATGACGAAGAGAACCACCAGCTGACGCTAAACGGAAACACTGGCTGCCCTGTGTCAGCCAGGCAAGGCGATTGAACTGCCGGAATACCGGCTCAGGTCGATACGGCTCTATACGTCAACCGTTACCTTGCCCATCGGGTAGGAACAGCAGGCAAGAATGTAACCTTCGGCTATGTCATCCTCGGAAATACCACCGTTGTGCACCATGTGCACTTCCCCTTCGAGCTTTCTGATTCTGCAGGTACCACATACCCCGAAGGTACAACCCGAGGGAATGTTGAGTCCCGAGGCACGTGTCACGGCCAGCACCGTGTCGTTTTGCGTACAGCGTTCCGTCCGCTGGGACTGTGCGAAAACGATTTCTGCATCGATACTGCCATCGGGCGTGACATCATCAAGTTCCGGAATCTCGGCTTCGGTGGCGACAGGAGCCTGAAAGCTTTCCTGATGATAGTGGTCCATGTCGTAGCCCAGCCCGCTCAGCGCATCCCGCACCGAGTGCATGAACGGTTCCGGACCGCAGCAGAAGACCTCTCGCTCAAGATAATCCGGTGCCACAAGGCCCAGTAACAACTGGTTGAAGCGTCCCTGAAAACCGGTCCAGGGTATGAATCGTTCCGGCTCTTCGATCACCCACTTGACGTACAGCCCCGGTAACCGTGTTGCCATGTGCTCAAGCAGACCGCGAAACAGGATTTCCGATGGGCGCCGCGCGCAATTGATGAAGACGATGTCAGGTTCCGTTCCATGATCGAACATCCACGTCGTCATGGACATCATGGGAGTGATACCGGAGCCCGCCGAGATGAAAAGATACTTCTCGGCCGGATAGTTCAGCAGAGTGAACTGGCCTGCGGGTCCCATGGCCCTGATGCGGGTTCCCGGCACCAGGTGATCCAGCATCCAGCGCGTACCGATACTGTCCGGCTGCGCCTTGACCGTGATGGAAATGGAGCGAGGTCGCGACGGCGATGAAGAGATCGTATACGTCCGATGAATGACCCCATCGGGCAACGGCAGCTCCAGCGTCATGAACTGACCAGGCTGGAAATCGAACAAGGCACCCGATACGGCTCGAAAGGTAAAGCTTGCGGTATTGGGCACTTCGGGAAGTACGGATACGCACTCAAGCTCTTCCGAGTCAGTCCAGACGGCATGACGGTTTGAAGCAACGAGATCATCCATGGGCTCAGGCAACTTCCATGATCACTGCGCGAGAGCGACGGGTCATTGCCTGAATGTACCAGTCGACGAATTCCATGACACTCCGCTCCTGTACCGCGGAATAGGGTCCGGGTTCATACGCGGGGGAATTGATTCCCTTCTGATTGTCCTCGACCACTCGCCGATCCTCATCATTGGTTGCATTCCAGACTTCGGACAATCTCTGAACATCATAATCCCTGCCTTCTACTGCATCCTTGTGAACCAGCCACTTGGTGGTCACCTGTGTTTCGGTCGGGCTCAGGGGCGTGACTCGAAAAACGATGGCATGGTCCGGCAGGAAATGATTCCAGGTACTGGGGTAGTGGTATTTCAACAGAGTCCCTGCAGAATCATCCTTGACATGTCCCAGCGGGCGAGTGACCGCCGGCTTCAGATCCATCGTGAAACTCTTGGCTCCCGGTAGCAACGGCACACGAGCGACACGATACTGATAATCCGGCCCCATCTGAAACTGCGATGGCAAATCCAGAGCTGCCATGCGATCGTAGTGCTGTTGCACATAGTCAGGGATTCCGGCATCAGGTCCACCGGCAATGACCGGATCATCCGGAAAGGAGCGGCACAGGCCCGGATGATTACCACCGCAGTGGTAGCACTCGCGGTTGTTTTCCCAGACCAGTTTCCAGTTGCCCTTTTCCACGATGCTGCTCTCGACGGCGACCTTGGCATTGTTCAGATCATGTGGCTCCAGATAGGGTCGAACAAGCTCTGCGAAGTCGTCGAAATCCGGCGCTGTGTGAGCCAGACAGATGTAGACCAGGCCCGCCACTTCCCGACAGTGTACCGGTCGCAATCCGAACGCCGAGGCATCGAAGTCGTCCCCCATGTCTCGCGCCCAGATCAGCTTGCCATCCAGTTCGTAGGTCCACTGGTGATAGGGGCAGACGAGCTTGGGTACATTCCCCTTTTCCGATTTGCACAGAATGGAACCGCGATGACGGCAGGTATTGTGAAAGGCCCGTATCTGACCATCAGCGCCACGCACCAGAATGATGCCGTAAGCCCCGACCTGGTGGGTCACGTAACTGCCCGTCTTCTCCAGCTCACAGGCAGCAATCGCGAACAGCCATTCCCGATAGAAGATGGCGTCCATGTCGGCATCGAAAATCTCGGGGTCATTGTAAAACGGCTGGGACAAGGCGTACCCGGGAATTCTCTGCGCCAGCAATTCCTTGACTCGAGATGTGATCATTGATTGTTTCCTGTCGCAACTCTGGGGAAAATGTAGCGGGAAGGAGTCGGATACGCAAGAAGCAGCCTGGCTGAAACAATGGCCTTGCTGGCGCCCACCACACCATCCGCGGTTTGAAGTCTCTTGCCAGAAAGGCTGTCGGATCTGGAAGCGTCATGCGATCCGGAATCAGCCGCTTCGATGCAACAGCCTCCGTTACGCAAACGCATCCGGTAGCGATGTTGCCGAGCCAGAACCGGTTGCACACTTCCAGACGTTTCGACCCTCACCTGGCGCCCCGATTGTACGATCCGAAATCGCTGCGATATTGTTCCAGATGAGACATGTTGAGACCTGAGCCCGACACCTTTGACAATTTCTGTAAAAAGCCGATCAAGCGAGAAATCGGAGGCTAACAGGCTGGGGAGTGCGGGCGGCCCAATGCCTTCTTCAGGCTTGCTATAGTGACTTGCCATGAGCTTTGGCTGCCGCCCCGCAGCATACTGCACCAAGCTGACGTCTGACAAGCTGGAACAACGGAATGAACAGAGACGAGACGAACCCATCCACTCTTGCACTACCGCCTACAGCCCGGTCGCTGCCCATTGTGCTGCTACGAGCACGCGAGAAGGTGATGGCACCCTTTCGGGAGATGCTGTCGAAGACGGATATCACCGAACAACAATGGCGTGTCCTGCGCGTTCTGTCCGAACTCGGGCCACAGGATTCCTCCAGACTTGCACATCGAACCTGCCTGCTCTTGCCCAGTCTCACCCGCATATCGCATTCCATGCTGGAGAAAGGGTACATCTCACGGACCACTGACACGCGCGATCGTCGACGGCTGACATTGGCCATCACGGCCAAAGGCCAACAGCTGATTCACGACAACCATGAAAGATCAGCACAGATATCAGCTTCCTTCAAGCAGGCGCTCGGCGAAGAGAAATACGAAACTCTGCTGGACCTGCTGACTGAACTCGAAGAGCTGGACATCTAGCCCCCAAGACCCATGAAGAGCTGGGCATCTAGCCTCCTCAAGACCCAAGAAGAGCTGGGCATCAAGCCAGCCACTGCCGACAAACCGATCTCATCAGCCAATGGCGCGGTGCCACAGACACGCTTTGGTGTACTTTCAGCGCCGATGATGTGAACGGACAAGGCTACCCTGCGCCCGCCATCGCCACTCCTTGCCGGATGTTCGACAACACACACCGTGTAGATCTGGCATTCCACGTTCAAACCGGTGTCAGAACCGGATAATCCCCCGACGATGTCGTCGCCTGCCGACGCTATTGATTTCACCCCTCCGCGCTGCCCGGTTTCCACTGCGATCCCGGCTGTCGCTGACGGCATGGCCGGGAAACCCTTGTTCAATGATCAAACACATACTCGTCAGCGCGGCCATACTGGCACTGCTGGCTGCGGGCGCATTTGCCGTTTACGCCTACCACCCGGCAATGGAAGAGGTGGCCACGGGCACGCAACAGGCATTCGACGATGACGCCGTGGAAAGAGGCCGAGTCATCGCCGCTGCCGGGTATTGCGCAAGCTGTCATACCGCCGTCGGTGGAGAGCCCTGGGCGGGCAATTATCCCATGGAGACCGATTTCGGCACCGTGTACTCCACCAACATCACCCCGGATCCCGAGTCCGGCATCGGTGCCTGGTCGGCACAGGCCTTCAAACGAGCCATGCAGGACGGCGTGGATCGCGAGGGCCGCCACCTGTTTCCGGCATTCCCCTACAACCATTTCACACTGATGAGCGATCAGGATGTCGATGATGTATATGCCTACATCATGAGCGAGGTGGCACCGGCAAGATCCACGCAGAAGGACAACGAACTGCCATTCCCTCTTGATCAACGCATTCTGCAAGCCGGCTGGAAGCTGTTGTTCGTCGATAGCGGCAGGTACGAGAAGGATCCACAGCAGTCCGATGAGTGGAATCGTGGCGCTTACCTGGTCGAGGGAGTGACGCATTGCGGCGCTTGTCACACGCCACGCAATGCCCTGGGTGCAGAAATCGACAGTGAGCACTTCGATGGTGCAACCATCGACCGCTGGACGGCTCCGGCACTGAATGGCAGCAATGCAGCAGCCATTCGCTGGACGGCTCGGGATTTCAGCGAATACCTCAAGCATGGTGGTACGCGTGCGCACGGCGTTGCCGCCGGCCCCATGGGCCCGGTCGTGCATGCCGGCTTGCGAGAACTGCCCGACAGTGATCTGCAGGCCATTGGCACCTACCTCGCCGCGCAGAACGACGACATCAGGACGGGCGAAGAGCCTGCACAGATCATCGCTGCCAGCCTTGCAAAGGGACAACCGAAGAAGAGTTATCGCCAGGATCAGGGCGAACGACTGTACGTGACAGCCTGCGCATCGTGCCATTACAACAGTGAGCAGATCGAACTGGGCCGACCCGATCTGGGCGTCAACTCGGCCACTCGACTGGATCAGCCCGACAATCTGATACACGTGATACTGGATGGGGTGGGCAATCAAGAGGGTTTGCCCGGCATCGTCATGCCTGGCTTTCGAAGCGCGCTGGACGATCAGGAGGTCGCCGCCATTGCGGCGTATCTGCGTCGTACTCGAACCGACAGAACACCATGGCCGGATCTCGGCGATACCGTCTCCGCCATCAGAGCTCACTGAGCAAACACAGGATAGATGATGATCAACTTCAAGGTGAACGGGCGCGATGTCAGCATCGACGCCGATCCCGCAACGCCCCTGCTCTGGGCCATTCGGGACGAGATCGGTCTGACCGGCACGAAATTCGGTTGTGGAATCGGACTGTGTGGTGCGTGTACCGTGCATGTCGGCGGTCGAGCGACCCGTTCCTGCATCACCCCCCTGTCGGCCGTCGCAGGAACAGACATCACAACGATCGAAGGTCTGGATGCTGATGACCAGCACCCGGTGCAGATCGCCTGGAACGATTTGCGAGTTCCCCAGTGCGGCTACTGTCAATCGGGTCAGATCATGCAGGCAGCCGCACTGCTGCAGGACATTCCCGACCCGAGCGATGAGGACATCGATGCAGTCATGACGGGCAATCTGTGCCGCTGCATGACCTACCCTCGTATCCGAAACGCTGTTCGCCAGGCCGCTGCCGCCAACCAGGAGACGATCAGCGAATGATCATTGACAGATTACGCGAGAAGGCCTCTTCCCAGCCTGACATGGCACGACGAGGTTTCCTGATCTCCATGGCTGTCAGCGGCGCCACATTCGGTTTCCCGGTGGCCGCTCAGGCAGCCATGGATCCGGAAGAGGCCGATGGAGCGCCCATCGAGCCTGCAGGGCAAAAATTCGAGCCCACCCTGTGGTACGGCATCGATACCGATGGACAGGTCACGGTGAACATCATCCGTGCCGAGATGGGTCAGCACGTGGGCACGGCCATTGCCAGGATACTGGCCGATGAGCTGGAAGTGGCCTGGGAAGATGTACATATCACGCACGTCGATACCGACGAGAAATGGGGCACCATGGTCACCGGTGGCAGTTGGTCGGTCTGGCAAAGCTGGTCGGTATACCGCAAGGCTGGTGCCGCGGGTCGTACCGCCCTGATCGCAGCGGCAGCCGAACGCTGGGGCATAGAGGCGTCGCAATGCTCCGCCAGCCGGGGTCGTGTCGTGGGCGGAGGTCGGACCATCAGTTACGGTGAACTGGTCGAGGCAGGACTGTCTCGCCGTTTCAGCGAGGAAGAACTGGATCAGTTGCCGCTGAAGCAGCATGCCGACATGCAACTGATCGGCAAGGACGTCAAGGCTCTGGATATCGCCAACAAGACCAATGGCAAGGCAATCTACGGTATCGATGCCAGTATCGAGGGCATGGTCTATGGTGTCCCCCTGCTCCCGCCGACACGGCTGGGATCCAGCGTTGCCTCGGTGGACGATAGCGAGGCCAGATCAGTCCAGGGATACCTGCAAACCCTGACCCTGGACGACCCGTCTGACACGGTACCCGGCTGGGTCGTGGTCATCGGCAAATCGCTGATGGCCGCCAAGTGGGCATCGGACAAGGTCCGGGTCAGCTGGAATGCAGGCGACACGGCAGACGTTTCAGAAGCCGACATTCAGGAGCGCTCACGGGCTCTCATCGAGGACGAGAGTAGCGGTGCGATTCTGGACACCGGCAACACCGAGACCGGTGCCGCATTTGCCAAGGCCAGTGACACACTGGAAGCCGAATACACGACATCCACCGTGCTGCACTTTCAACTCGAACCGGTCAACGCAACGGCCTATCGCAACGCTGAAGGTATCTGGGAAATTCACACGGGCAACCAGTGGCAGTCACTGATATTGCCCACACTGTCCAAGGCGCTCGGCGAAGACACGTCGAAGATCGTCATGCGTTCCTACATGCTGGGAGGTGGCTTCGGCCGGCGCTTGAACGGCGATTATGCAGTACCGGCTGCTCTGGCATCCAGCGCTCTGGGCGGCAAACCGGTGAAACTGATGCTGTTTCGCGAGCAGGACGCACAGTTCGACAGCCCACGTTCGCCCAGCGTGCAACGGCTGCGCATGGCATTCGACAGCGCGCAGGCCGTGACCGCCATGGAACATCATGCGGCGGCCGGCTGGCCGACCGGTGTTCTGGTGCCCTCCTTCATGCCCAAGGGCGTCAATGGTATCGCCTACGATCCATTCGCCATCGACGGCGCGGATCATTGGTATTCGCTTGGCGCTCATCGCGTTCGCGCCATTCCGAATGACCTGGCCAACAAGACCTTTCGTCCCGGCTGGTTGCGCTCGGTCGGCCCGGGCTGGACCAACTTTGCCGTTGAGAGCTTCATGGATGAAGCCGCACACCGGCTGGGCAAGGACCCCCTGGCCTTTCGACTGGAGCATCTGAAGGCAGAGGGCATGAACGCCGGTTCGTCGCCGAACTCGGTGGGTGGTGCCGGACGCCAGGCGGCCGTGCTGCAACGACTGGCTCAGCTGTCCGCCCCGGCACACGACGATCTGGAGAGTGACTCCGCCATCGGCATTGCGACAACCTTCGGTCAGTCGCGGGACATGCCGACATGGACAGCGGCTGCCGTGCAACTGCACGTCGACCGAACCAGCGGCACCATCGACGTGCAGAAACTCTGGCTGGTTTTCGACTGCGGAACGGTGGTTGACCCGGATGGCGCTCGGGCGCAATGCGAAGGCGCTGCACTGTGGGGTCTGTCGATGGCCCTGCACGAGGGCACTGCATTCGAGAACGGCAATGTACAGGCGCGCAACCTCAACACCTATACGCCGCTGCGCATGATCGATACCCCCGATATGGAAATCGAGTTCATCGACAGCCAGGAAGTACCGGTAGGACTGGGCGAACCCGGAACCACTGTCATTGCGCCCGCCATCGCCAATGCCATCTACAACGCCGTCGGTGTCCGGATACGCCATCTGCCCATCACGCCGGAGTCCGTATTGCAGTCGATCCAGGGAACCTGACACAGGTTCCCGGGTTCCGCACACCGGCTGAAGCAGCTGTCTTGATGAGTTGTCGAGAACCTGTATACTCCCGCTCGGCGTGTTCCAGCCAGCTTGCAGAACTGTACCTGTGGCCAATGGGCAGCCGCAGGGTCGCCGCTGACTGACAGCAGACCTTGACGTCTCATTACTTGCGGAAGAATGTCAGACCATCGACAACATAGCTCAAACAGTTGACCAGATACTGGTCTGGCTCGATCTTGCCGGCGTTGCTGTCTTCGCAATCAGTGGCGCGCTGGTGGCATCCCGCAAGTGTCTCGACCCTGTCGGTTTCGCACTCATTGCCACGGTTACGGGTATTGGCGGCGGCACGCTGCGCGACCTCCTGCTGGGACTCCCGGTTTTCTGGGTCAGCCAGCCTCACTTCGTGGGACTGTGTGTCATCGTATCCATACTGGTGTACTTCACTGCACCTTTCGTCGAGTACCGTTACCGAGTGCTGTTGTGGGCTGACGCCATAGGACTCAGCCTGTTCAGCGTACTGGGGGCGAAACTGGCTATCAGCTCAGGGTTCGGCACGACCATCGCCATTGTCATGGGTTTGTCCACTGCCACTTTCGGCGGTCTGATTCGCGACGTTCTCTGCGGCGAGATTCCGCTCATCCTGCGTCACGAGATCTACGCGACAGCAGCTCTGACTGGCGCTCTCGTCTACGCCTGCCTGACGGCATACACACAGTTACCTTATCTGATGCCGGAGTTCTGCGGCGTCATGACCTGCTTTGCCGTACGCGCATTGGGACTGATACGGGGTTTGTCGTTACCAGCCTACCGGGCACGTGCCGGACGAGACTACCCCGCGCAGTAGTCTGAGCGGATTGCGACAGAGCGACATTACGTCACGGGCAACACCCCCAGTGCTCATCAGGGGCTCCTGATTGTGTCCGGGATCTTGTAAAGTCGACTTGCGCCAACACTTCCTGTGCAATCGGTGAATTGTTCGAGTCTTGCATGTTCGAGTTCTTCAGGCAGTGGCGAAAAGGACGAATCCTTGCCAACAGCCCATTTTCCACATCCGATTGGCAACAGGCCGCTGCTCGTCTGCCAGTCCTTGATCGATTGAGCAGCAGGCAGAGACTGAGCCTGTACGAGCTGGCGACCCTGTTTCTGCATGCCAAGCGATTCAGCGGAGCTGGTGGTCTTGTGCTCAGCGATTCGATGCGCCAGTCCATCTCCTTGCAAGCTTGCCTGCCCATTCTCAATCTGGGTCTGGACTGGTACGACGGCTGGTCCGATATCATTGTGTACCCCGACGCCTTTACCCGTGAAAGCAGTATTGTCGACGAGTTCGGAGTGACGCACTCGGGCAGCCGACATCTCAGCGGGGAAGCCTGGCTGCGAGGACCCGTAGTCCTGTCCTGGAGGGATGCCGAACAGGCTGGTCATGTGGACGGTCACAATGTCGTCATTCACGAATTCGTGCACAAGCTGGACATGATGAATGGCCTTGCAAACGGATTCCCACCCTTGCAACGCGACATGAGCCCTGGCAACTGGTCGCAACTGATGAACGAGGCCTTCGAGGATTTCCAGCTACACCCCAAGCAAGGACTCGATCGCTACGGTGCAACCGACCCGGCGGAGTTCTTCGCCGTGCTCAGTGAGGTGTTTTTCGAAACACCTGACAATCTGATTGCGGCCTACCCCGAGTTGTATTCACTGATGACGCAGTTCTATCTGCAAGATACCGCTGGTCATCGTCAATAGGCCGCGCTGCAAACGTGATGCACTGACGCCAGCCACCGCGCATGGCGTTTCAGTATCGGAAGGTCACACTCAATGCGCCGTATTTTTCACGCTTGTCGGTGGACTCGATATGCGAGCTGAAAGTGGACAGCTGAAAGACATAAGCCAGCTTACCCATGCTCCATACCAGCCCTGCCGATAGCTGGTTCTGCCAATGCTCCAGTTCGGCCGAGTGACTGTCGGTGAAGGTGTTCCCCTGAACAAGTACATCATTGAAAACCACACCAGCCTTCGCGCCTGCATAGGCATAGAAGCCATTGGATTCCCTGATGGCCAGAGGGTTGACCTGTCGGTCAGCCTCCAGAGAGAAGGTGGAATGCGTGTACTCCAGGTTCGACCCCCAGCGCATGGCAATGCCAGCACCCATGCCTGATTGCAGGGTTCCCAGACCCACGCCGCCCAACCCAAGCACATCCCAGCCACGGGGTCCGGCAGTGGATCGAGCCAGCTTCCACACCCTCAAGGCCTCGACTCTGCCAACCAGCTCATTCTTCAACTGAAGGTTCCAGCCCTCGGGCTGATCCGAGCCGGTAATCGTATGAATGATGGATTGGCCCTGTTCGGCCAGCGATGCCGGTCCGACGATGCCGAGGGACAGCGAAACCTGATCCGAGCGAAACTCGTTGTATTCATAGAACGTTCCCTGCCATGCCAGCAAGCCGGCATAGGGCAAGTCCCCTTCGATCGGCTCGGCCACGGTGATGTCCTGAGGCGTCTGCATGCGCTGCGCGTACATATGTGCCACCCCGCGACGCATCCCCTCACCGCGATTGAGATAGCTGTTACTGATGAGCGGCTGTAACCAGCGAGGCAGATTGGTATCGTTGAACTCGCGGAAAGGTCCCTTGCCGAAGGTCAGGCCCAGGCCATTGGTATACCCGTTGTCTTCCCCGACGAACAGGTCGTTTTCGAAGGTAAACGTGAAATAGCGTGGTACTTCATTGCCTGGCACCCCATCGACGGTCTGCTCCTGCTGAGCCTGAGTGAATGCCGCTGGAAACAACACGAGCAGTATGGCCAACAGACATCCTTTCGAACACATGATGGGAGAAGACAATGTTCGCAGGCAGGATCGGGTGGTCACTGAAAGAGTCGAGAAGTAGAGGAAGGAAGCCGCTTTGCGGATTTTCGGAAATGATACGCGATGCCATGGCCGACGATCCGGTAGCGGCCTGTATTACACAGCATGTGCTCTGCAAGCGGGATGAGCGCCACCCGGTCCCGATCGATACAGCCGCTGCATCACAGGTGGCGTGATCGATTTCGCCTGCAGATCCGCTCCGACCTGAAGGCGTCATTCGATTTTCGCCGGGCCTTATTCGGCCTCTTCCAGCAGGTATTGGTCGATGGCCGTGATATCGCTTTCCGACAAAGTGCCTGCGGCAGCCTGCAGATTGAGCCGATTGAGAATGTAGTCATAACGTGCGCTGGCGTAATCCGAACGGGCGCTGTAGGTATCGCGCAGTGCCTGCAATACTTCCACCGACGTCCGGGTACCTGCACGGAATCCGGCTTCTGTCGCATCGGCCGACTGCTGGGTCGATACCAGCGCCTGACGCAGAGCCTTGACGCGACTGATCGATGCCTGCACACCACGGTAGCCGTCTCTGGTCTGCTGCACGGTGGCACGTTCCTGAGCCATTACCTGCTCTCCGGCGGACAGTGACTCGGCCCGCGCCTGAGCCACTTGCGCCTTGATGCGTCCCCCCGTGAGCAGAGGCACGCTCAATTGCAGCTTGATCTCGGCGACGTCCGCATCGGAACTGCTGACATTATCTGTCTGGGTAGAGGCGGCAGAACCGACCAGATCCAGCGTCGGATATCGGCCGGCTCGTTGAATGGCCAGTTGTGCCTCACTGCTGTCCTGTGCATATCGCGCGATCACCAGCTCGAGGTTCTGATCTCTGGCCAGATCGACCCAGCTATCGATTTCCGCTGGATCCGGAGACTGCAGAGGCAGGTCTTCAGCCAGGGTTGCCAGCTCTCCGGGATTGACACCGCTGATCAACAGCAGGGCTTCCCGGGCCGTGGACAGCTGATTGCGGGCATCGATTTCCTGAGCCACGGCCAGGTCGCGCTGAGCCTGCGCCGCCCGCACATCCGTCACTGGTACGAGCCCGACTTCGAAACGCCCTTCTGCCTGCTCCAGCTGCCGTCTGATGGCCTCCAGCTCCGATTGGCTGAATTCGAGATTGGCTTCAGCCCGCAAGACATCGAAATAGGCGTTGGCCACGCGCAGAATCAGTGCCTGGCCCAGGGCCGCATACTGAGCCTCGGCTTGCAGCACACCGATCTCTGCCTGATCCACCAACTTGCTGTTGGCCCGATTGAACAGTGACTGGCTCAGCGACAGAGCCAATGATGTCTCGCCGTAGGACCCTTCGCCATCATCGGCCAGAGTGCCCAGCCCGGCCTCGCCGACAAAGGATGCCTGCGGTCTGAATGTCGAGCGTGCCAATGGCAAGGACTCGCGAGCCGCCTGCAGATCATAGGCTGCGGCCGAATACTCTGCATCGTATTGCACTGCCAGCTCATAGACTTCCTTGAGACCGGCGGCGGATGCATTCCCGCTCCACAACAGCGGTGCCGCAAGCAGCGTCGACCCCAGTACAAGTGCCTTGCCTGAAGTACCGGCCATGTAACGTCTTACAAGAATGGATAGTGGTGTCATTGGAAATCGAATACCAGATAGGTCTGAATCGAGAATATGGAGAACCTTCCCACCCGTGTGGAAAGGCTCTCGAACGGTGGCCGCGCTAGTCTTTGCTCTTGCCCGCCAGGCGAGACACGATAACGAAGAACAGTGGCACGAACAGAATGCCCAGAACCGTTGCTGAAATCGTGCCACCCAGCACACCGGAACCAATGGCTGTACGACCGCCGGAGCCGGCACCGCTACTGAGTACCAGTGGCAGAACACCCAGTGAAAAGGCAATGGAGGTCATCAGTATCGGACGAAAGCGCTGCCGTGCCGCTTCACTGACTGCCTGATACAGCTCCATGCCCTCTGCGCGCCTTTCCTTGGCAAATTCGACAATCAATATGGCGTTCTTGCCTGTCAGGCCCATGACGGCCAGCAGACCGATCTGAAAGAACACGCCATTGTCGAAGCCTCCCAACTGGGCACCAACCAGAGCACCGAAAATACCGATGGGCATGGCCAGCATGACGGCGAACGGAATGCTCCAGCTCTCGTACAATGCCGCCAGAGACAGAAACACGACCGCCAGGGCCAGAGCGAACAGGATTGGCGCCTGGCTTCCCGAATCCTGTTCTTCCAGCGACAGCCCTGTCCAGGCGACGCTGAACCCAGCCGGCAGGTCTGCTGCCAGTCGTTCTATTTCTGCCAGAGCCTCACCGGTACTGACGCCAGGAGCAGGCGCCCCTTGAATCTGCATGGCTGGCACACCGTTGTAGCGAGACACCCCCTGTGGCCCGAAACTCCAGTCACCCTTCGAGAACTCGGACAGAGGCACCAGTCCGCCGGTCGCATTACGTACCCGCCACAGATCGAAGTCAGTGGGATTGGAGCGCGAGTTGGCTTCACCCTGAACATAGACCTTCTTGATGCGCCCCTGATCCAGGAAGTCATTGACATAACTGCCTGACCAGGCGGTAGTCAGCAACTGACTGACATCGTTGGCGGTCACACCCAATGCACCTGCCCGACGCCAGTCGAGGTCCAGGTTGAACTGCGCCGCATCCTCAAGGCCATTGGGTCGCGCAGAGGCGATCAAGGGGCTCTGTGCCATGGCACCGAGTAACTGGTTACGTGCATTCAGGAGTTGCTCATGCGTCTGACCGCCTCGTCCCTGCAGGTACATGTCGAATCCGGAAACATTACCCAGCTCGATGACCGACGGCGGAACGATGGGGAAGACAAAGGCGTCCTTGACCTGAGACAGCGCACCGAATGCCCTGCCGGCAAGGGCCTGCACATTCTGCGCAGGACTGGTTCGTTCTGACCAGTCTTTCAGGTTGACGAATACCAGCCCCATGTTCTGTCCCTGTCCGGCGAAACTGAACCCCACGACACCGAATACCGCTTCAACCGAATCCGCTTCCTGCTCCAGGTAATAATCTTCCACCTGCTTCAGCGATTCCAGTGTGCGCTCCGCCGTAGAGCCACTGGGAGTCTGAATCAGTGTGAACAGTATTCCCTGATCTTCGTCCGGCAGAAAGCCCGTTGGCGTGCGCAGGAACAACACGGCCATTGCACCTGCCAGCAACAGGTAGATGATCCCGACGCGTATGGGACGGCGTGTAATCCAGCCGATGGAACCGGTATAGCGGCTCTGCACTGCGGCAAAGCCACGATTGAAGGGGCCGAAGACACGGCTCTTGCCATTTTCACTCGGCTTCTTCAGCATCGTGGCGCACAAGGCTGGCGTCAATGTCAGTGCCACGAAGACCGACAGCACCATGGCTGATACGATCGTGATGGCAAACTGCTTGTAGATGACGCCCGTGGACCCGCCGAAGAATGCCATGGGTACGAATACGGCCGAAATGACCACCGCGATACCGATCAGTGAGCTGGATACCTGATCCATGGACTTGCGGGTAGCCTCCAGCGGGTTGAGCCCTTCCTCCTCCATGATGCGCTCGACGTTCTCCACCACGACGATGGCGTCATCAACCAGCAGACCGATTGCCAGCACCATGGCCAGCATGGTGAGGGTGTTGATCGAGAAGCCGGCGATCGCCAGAATGCCGAAGGTTCCCAGTAGAACCACCGGTATCGCCAGCGTCGGAATGAGCGTGGCGCGAAAGTTCTGCAGAAACAGCAGCATCACCAGGAACACCAGAACAATCGCTTCCAGCAGGGTCTGGATCACTTCCTCGATCGAGATCCTGACGAACGGTGCCGTGTTGTATGGCACAACGGCCTTGACCCCTGCCGGGAAGAATTCCGCCAACTCCTGAACGCGTTCTTCCACCGCGACTGCGGTGTCCAGGGCATTGGCTCCAGTAGCCAGACTGACGGCAAAACCGGCAGCAGGCTGTCGCTTGTAGCGTGGAATGACGGAATAGTCTTCAGAACCGATTTCCACCCGAGCCACATCTTCGAGCAGCACCAGTCCGCCGTCGGTTTCTGCCTTGAGCACAACCTGACGAAAATCCTCCGGCGTCTGCAGCAATGACTGAGCTGTTACCGTTGCATTCAACTGCTGTCCTTCTTCGGCTGGTCGTGCGCCGAAGGCGCCGGCTGCGATCTGCGTGTTCTCGGCACTGACGGCCGCGACCACATCACTGGTCGTCAACTCGTAGGCCGCCAGCAGTGACGGGTCCAACCAGATACGCATGGCGTATGGCGAGCCGAACAGCTGCACACTGCCAACGCCGTCTATGCGACTGATCTCGTCCACCAGATTGCTGGAGACATAATCGGACAGATCAGCCGCGCCCAGTGTCTCGTCTTCGGACACCAGTGCTACCACCATCAGAAAGCCGCTGGATGACTTCTCGACGGTCAGCCCGAGACGCTGCACCGTCTCGGGCAGCAAGGCCGTTGCCTTGGCCAGCTTGTTCTGCACTTGCACCTGCGCGATATCGGCATCGGTTCCGGTCTCGAAGGTCAGCGTGACATTGGCCGTGCCCGCCGAGGTCGAGCTGGAGGAAAAATAGCGCATTCCGTCCAGCCCCGTCATCTGTTGTTCGATGACCTGGGTAACGGTATTGGCAACCGTTTCAGCGGACGCACCCGGATAAGCGGCAGAGACGCTGACCGTGGGCGGCGCGATCTGCGGGTACTGGGCTACCGGTAGATTGAGTATGGAGATGATCCCCACCCCCATCAGGAGGATGGAAAGCACCCAGGCAAAAATAGGGCGATTGATGAAAAAACGAGCCATAAGGGTTCTCTGGCGGAATCGTATGAGAGTTCAGGAGAAGGAGTGACACCACAGGGCTCGCGCCCTGCCAGAGCGCTTGCCTATTGGGCAGCTTCCGGAGCGGTGTCTGATGCAGCATCAGCCGCACCGTCGGTCACAAGCTCGGCCTGTACCTTCGAGCCCGGAGGTGCCTTCTGACTGCCTTCCATGATGATTCGCTCACCAGCGGCAAGCCCGCCGCGTACGATCCAGTCATTGCCCGAGGCTTGCAGCACATCCAGCTGACGAAGCTCCACGACGTCCTCATCATTGACGACCAGAGCGGTCGGCTTACCCTGACGATCCCGGCTGACCGCCTGCTGTGGAATCACGAATGCGCCATCAACCTCGTCTGTCTGCAGATCGACTTTCACATAGGTTCCGGGCAGCAGCAGCTTGTCAGGATTGGGAAACTCCATGCGCAGGACAACGACACCGGTCTGCATGTCGACTTGCGGTTCGGCAGCCGTCAGCAAGCCTTGCTCCGGGTAGATTTCACCGTCGGCCAGATGCAGCACGACCTTGCGTTCGGAATTGCGCCAATCCACATCGAGATTGTTCCGTCTGAATTCCAGAACCCGGGAAGCAGAAGCGGTCACGTCCACATAGACGGTATCGATGTTGCGAATGGTCGCCAGCGGAGACGCCTGACCGGCTGTCACCAGAGCACCGCGAGTGGTCATTGCCAGACCGATTTCGCCACTCAATGGCGCCACGATGGTCGTGCGGTCGAGTTCGATTTCTGCCGATTTCAACTGTGCCTCGGCAACCGCGATGGCGGCCGCTGAGACATCACGCGCAGCGATGGCTTCATCAAGCTCGCGCTGGGTAGACACATTGCGCTGTTTCAACTCCTGAATCCGCTCGGCCTCACGTTCCGTTGCCTTGTACTGGGCCTGCGCCTGAGCCACTGCCGCTCTTGCCTGCGCCACGGTAGCCTCATAAGTGGCAGAGTCGATCTTGTACAAGACATCGCCCTGCTCGACCGCACTGCCTTCCGTGAAGTTTCTCTCGGTGATGATTCCGTTGACCTGTGGACGAACTTCCGCGACGGCGGCAGCCACGACACGTCCTGGCAGAGTAGCCGTCAGCAGCACCGATTGCGGCTCTACCTGCATGACACTGACAGCGGCGGGTGGTGGTGCATTCTGAGCCAGCACGACAGCCGGGTTGGCGCTCAGCAGAGCAACGAGGATAGAACCAGCCAGCACTTTGCTGGCTCGCGGAAACGGGACGTCAATGGATTTCATGGCGAAGAGGCACTTTCTCGGGGCTTGTATTAAAAGGAACAGTGAAGGTGAGGTTTACCGGAAGCCAGGGATTCCTGCGAGCACGGGAACCTCGAATCGCAGGATTATGTCAGGATGCGACAACTTCGTATGCCAAGCAAGTGCGCACAGAGTGCGCGTTGCTGCGACAAGAGCCGTACTGTAGTGCAATGCGGGAAACCCTCGCGACTCAGTATCATGCTGCGCAAATTGCCATACACCACCTGCAGGACGTATCGTTTGAGGTCCTTGAAACCTGGAACTTGCAGGCGACGGAATATAATGCCTGTTCGAGGGCTTACAAGGTGTAGGGCCGCGCTTTGACGTCCAGATGATCCCTGATGCACGACAACAGTGCTTGCACTTTTTCCGTGCGATGCAGGTCCACGTGAGTGACCTGCCAAATCGTCAGCGACCAGCCAGCCTCATCGGCCAGAACACGATGCATGTCCTTACGCCCCTCTGCTTCCATGTCGCTCATGACACCTATTCCCAGACCCGCTGCTATTGCCTCATGACAGACCTGGAAATTGTTGGACGAAAAGGCTATCTGTTCGTCCTTCACCTGCTCATCAAACCAGTTCGAAAAGGGGGCCCGCGAATTTGTCAGATCGGGTGTCACGAAAGCGTGGCCAGCGAGATCATGCACATCAGCAGGTATTCCATACCGCTGAACATAGCTGTCATGAGCGTACAGATTGAACGTCACTCGCAGAAACTCCCGCACCACATAATCCGGATGCTCAGGGCGAGTCCCTGCACGCAAGGCGACATGGGCCTCACCGTATTCCAGCTTGGCCAGATTCTCCGTGGCTGTGATGCAGACACGGCAATGCGGGTTAAGCCGACGGAACTCGGCAATCGATTGCATGATCAACCCGGCGAAAGGCACCAGAATGGCCAGCTTGACCTCACCTTCCACCTGCGCCTTGCGGCCCTGAACCCTGCCCGCCAGGTCGTCGATCAGTGCCTCTGCCTGCTGGGCCACCTTCAGCACATCCTCACCCAGTTCGGTCAGGGTATACCCCCTGGAGTGTCGGATGAAGATGCGATCCCCCATCTCCTGTTCGAGTACATCGATATGACGATTGACAGTCGCTCGATGAAAACCCAGCGCCTCGGCAGCGGCACTCACCGTTCCCAGTCTCGCAACCTGATAGGCGGTTCGTAGTTCTGCCCATTTATCCATTGAAATGCTTGATCATATTGCGCGCACAGGGTGCGCATTATCGCGCATTTGGCGCAGCGCTGTCGCTCTGATTTCCTCGACGACATGACGTGCCCGTGCAGCAGTTGCACAGGACGATCACACCGACACCCGGATTGTGCAGCCGTCAGCTCAGTCGATCCGCAACGCTTACCCTGCTGCCGGTTCGAGACGACTCCAGCATGGCCTCGATGACAGCGATGACATTGCGCGCCTCGCTAGCGGTTACCGGTGGCGGCGTGCCCTGGCGAATCGCAATGCTCAACTCACGATAGAACCGAGGCCAGTCACCACGCAGCGCCTCTGTACGGCTGGTTTTCGACTGCCCTGCACCTGCCTCGGTCAGGGTGCCCCAGTGCGCTTCCGGCTCCCGACCATAGGAGGCGTCCTCAGGTCCGATTCCCTGATGTCGCAACTGGTCCTCCTGGGGGTCGACATGGTGTTTGCTCCAGGATGCCGCAGTTCCATGTACTCGGTAGCGCAGACTGTTGTCGGCCACCAGCATGCCGGCACTGAGCTCGATCCTGCACCGCCCCTTGCCCATGCGCACATGAAAATTGTCGATGATTGCCGAGCCTTCGCGTTGTTTCTGGACATCGGCCTGCAACCAGTCCGGCAGCCCGAACAACACCAGCGCCTGATCGATCAGATGGGCACCCAGGTCATAGTGCAAACCCACGCCAGGACGTGCCTGTTCCTGCCAGCGATCCCTTGGCGCTGGATTGAATCGATCGTAGTGCGACTCATGATGCACGATCTCCCCCAATCGTCCCGAGTCGATCAGATTCCTCAAGGTCAGAAAGTCCGCATCGTAACGACGATTCTGATAGCAGCTGGCAACACGCCCTGCCGAATCAGCCGCTGCAATCACGGCATCGGCCTCGGCAACGGTCGCGGTGAATGGCTTGTCACTGAGTACATGCTTGCCGGCCGCCAGTGCCTCGAGCATCAACGGCGCATGCGTGAAGCTGGGCGTGGCCAGTACCACCAGTTCCACGTCCGAATCAGCCAGCAGCGTGGCGGCATCCGCATGGACACGCACACCGGGATGGTCGACATGCACCTTGGCGGCATCACTGGAAGCAACGGCAACCAGTTCCACACCTGCAGCCGCATACAAGGGTGAGTGGAACACCTTGCCGGCAAGACCATAACCGACCAGTCCGATTCGTAATTTGCGAGAATCCATCAACGTTTCCTGATCAGGTTGTCAGTGTGAACAGTCAGGACTGGCCGGCTGCAGATCAGCAAACCGGCACCCAGCGCCAGTTGCCAACAGCATTCACTCCACCCTGACACCGGACTCCGTGTCGAAGAAATGAGCCTTGCTCATGTCGAAATTCAGCGTGATCCTCTCCCCGGCACGCGGGTGCAGATGATTGGCCACACGAGCCGTGAAATGCACATCGCCATCACGCGTGCCGATGAAAGTATCCGATCCGGTTGGTTCGACCAGTTCGATGGTCAATGGCAGAGTCGAGGACCCGGCCATGGCCATCGCCTCATCGCGACTGTCATTGATATTCTCCGCCCGAATACCGAAATCGATGATGGGCTGGTTGCGCGCGCGATCCTGAAGGGCGGTACTCGGTGCATGGAGGTTCAGCGAAAAATCGCCGAAAGACACCTTCAGTCCGTTTTCCGATTGCCGCAGATGCCCGGTGACCCGATTCATGGCAGGCGATCCCATGAAGTCCGCGACGAAGGTATTGGCAGGCCGATGATAGATGTCATCCGGAGTACCCACCTGTTGCACTTCACCGTGCTTGAGGACAGCAATTTTCGTGGCCAGTGTCATCGCCTCTATCTGATCATGCGTCACATAGACAATGGTGGTACCCAGTCGGGCATGCAGCTTCTTGATCTCGGCACGCATGTCCACACGCAAACGAGCGTCCAGATTCGACAGTGGTTCATCGAACAGAAAGGCCCGTGGATCACGCACCAGGGCACGCCCCATGGCCACACGCTGGCGTTGCCCACCGGAAAGCTGGGCAGGCTTGCGTTTCAACAGCGGTTCGATCTGCAGGATGGCCGCGACTTCGTCTATTTTCCTGAGGCGCTCTGCCTTGGGTACCCCACGGGTTTCCATGCCAAAGCCGATGTTGCCGGCCACCGTCATGTTCGGATACAGGGCATAGGACTGAAACACCATGGCGATATCACGTTTCGACGGATGCAGATCGGCAATGGATTTTCCGGCAATGCGTATGTCTCCTGAGCTTGCCGGTTCGAATCCGGCCAGCATGTTTAGCAAGGTCGACTTGCCACAGCCGGAAGGTCCGATCAACACCAGAAAGCCGCCTTCTTCCACATCGATGGAGACATTCCTGAGCGCATCGACACCGGCAAACTGTTTGCTCAGCGAATCGATTTCGAGAAAATGTTCGCTCGTACTGTTCATTGTCATGATCTACCTTGTCCCGATCAGCCCTTGACAGCGCCGGCCATCAGGCCCCGCACGAAATATCGTCCTGAGACGACGTACACCACCAGCGTTGGCAAGGCCGCCAGAACAGCCCCGGCAAAATGCACATTGTATTCCTTGACCCCGGTGGAGGAACTGACCAGATTGTTCAGTGCCACGGTCATCGGTACCGAGTCGACATCGGCAAAACTGGCTCCGAACAGAAAGTCGTTCCAGATGTTGGTGAATTGCCAGATAACCGATACGACGATGATCGGTCCCGAGGATGGCAACAGAATACGCCCGAATATGCGAAAGAAACCGGCGCCATCGATCTGCGCCGCCCTGACAAGCTCGGTCGGAAACGCCGCATAATAGTTGCGAAAGAACAAGGTCGTGAAACCCAGGCCGTAGACCAGGTGTACCAGTACCAGACCGGAGGTTGTACCGGCAAGTCCGAGAATGCCCAGCATGCGTGCCATCGGGATGAGTACGATCTGGAACGGGATGAAGCAGGACAGCAGCAACAGACCGAATACAATCCCGTCACCGCGGAAACGCCACTTGGTCAGCACATAACCATTCAGGGCACCCAGAATGGTAGACAGGAGCACCGCTGGTATGACCATGGCGATGGAATTCATGAAGTAAGGTTTCAGTCCGGTCGCCTGCACGCCGATCTGCGCCGTGGACCAGGCACTGCTCCAGGGGGCCAGGGTCCATGCCTGTGGTAACGCAAGCATGTCACCACCACGGATCTCCTCGAGCGGTTTGAAGGAATTGACCAGCATGACGTACAGCGGCAACAGATAATAGACCGCAAACAACACCAGCACCAGGTATAGAAGGATGCGGGTGGGCGACAGACGGCGAGCCTGTGAAGACAGTGGTGTCGAGCCGTTCAAGGCCCCGGTAGACTGATCACTCATGATTGTCTGTCCGCACGCAGCTCGGAATACAGATACGGCACGATGATGGAGAAGATCATGATCAGCATGATGATGGCCGAGGCCGCACCGATTCCCATCAGATTGCGGCTGAATGTATAGGAATACATGAACGTGGCAGGCAGCTCGGTTGCCTTGCCCGGCCCGCCACCTGTCAGCGCGATGACCAGGTCATAGGATTTGATGGCCAGATGCGCCAGCACAACGAAGGCTGACAGAAAGACCGGACGCATCATGGGGATGATGATGCGACGGTAGATGCGTGCACGAGAGGCGCCGTCGATTTCCGCAGCGCGAATGATATCCGGATCAACGCCTCGAAGGCCCGCCAGAAACATGGCCATGACAAATCCCGAGCTTTGCCAAACTGCGGCAATCACCACCGTATAGATGGCATGAGTGCGACTCTTGATCCAGTCGAACTCGAAGCTCTCCCAGCCCCAGGAATGCATGGTCTGCTCGATACCGATGCCCGGATCGAGAAACCATTTCCAGGCGGTGCCCGTCACGATGAATGACAAGGCCATGGGATACAGATAGATGGGCCGCAGAAACCCTTCGGCGCGTATTTTCTGATCCAGCAGAATCGCCAGCATCAGTCCCAGCACACTGCAGATCACGATATACAGAACGCCGAAGATGGCCAGATTCTTCAAGGAACCGGTCCAGTGCCGCAACCCCCAGAGCTTTTCGTAGTTCTCCAGCCCGACGAACCCGTAAGAGGGCAACATGCGCGAATCGGAGACCGACAGGTAGCCGGTATACAGGATGAACCCGTACACGAAGAACAGGATCAGCAGAAAACTCGGGCCGAGTACCAACTTGGGCACCCAGGCCTGCAAACGCTCTTTCATGGCGATCAGTGACTCGGAAAGTGATGGGCAAACCAGACCAGGCGACGCCGGCAAGACAGATACATGCCCTGCCGGCCCCACCTTCATGCTTGTCAGCCAGGTACGGCGAGATGCGGCTCGTCCACTCGCCTGTATGCCGGCCTGACCGCTACGCTGTCCTACAGAACCGCGTCAACCGCATTGGCCAGCTCTTCGGCAGCTTCCTCGTTGCTCAAGCCACCATTGAAGTGCTGAGTCACGACATCATAGACCGCGTTCTTGACAGCCGCCGGTGCGGCATGTCCGTGAGCCATGGATCCGAACAGACTTCCAGCTTCGTTGGCTTCAGCCAGGTCATTCATGCCCTTCTTGCCGCAATCGTCAAAATCGGCATCGGATACGTCGGTACGGGCAGGCACCGATCCCTTGACCACATTGAACGCGGACTGAAAACCCGGACTGAGGATGGCTGCAGCCATCTTCTGTTGTGCATCGTTGTCACCTTCCTGACCGAACATGGCGAACTGATCGGAGTTGAACGTCACGGCACCCTGCGTACCGGGAAAACGAATGCAGAGAAAATCCTCGCCCGGTGTCTGTCCGGCTTTCAGGAATTCCCCCTTGGCCCAGTCGCCCATCATCTGCATGCCGGCCTTGCCTTCGATGACCATGGCGGATGCCAGGTTCCAGTCACGACCGGAAAAATTGTCATCGACATAGGAACGCAGGGTTTCCATACGCTGGAACACCTCAACCATCTTTTCACCGGACAGTGCATCCATGTCCAGCTCGATCATTGACTGCTGGTAGAAATCATTGCCCATGGACAGGACAACGGCGTCGAAAATGGTGGCGTCCTGCCAGGGTTGTCCGCCGTGTGCCAGAGGTGTAATGCCGTTTGCCTGCATGGCATCAAGCACGGCAAGCAGTTCCTCCCAGGTCTCGGGCGCCTTGCCACCGGCTGCGTCCAGCGCTGCCTTGTTGATCCAGACCCAATTGGTGGAATGCACATTGACCGGTGCCGCAATCCAGTTGTCATCGTGTCGGGAGAACGCCTGCAGCGCCGTGGGTACAACGGCATCCCAGTTTTCCTCTTCCGCCACGGCATTCAGATTGCCCAGGACGCCCTCATTGGCCCAATCGGTGATATCGAATCCCAGCATCTGCACCGCCGTGGGGGCGTTGCCCGCCGTCACCCTGGCACGCAGAGTCGTCATTGCGGCCTCACCGCCACCACCGGCCACAGGCATGTCCTTCCAGCCGACACCCTGCGATTCGAGATCCTGCTTCAGAACATCCAGCGCGGCGGCCTCGCCACCGGAGGTCCACCAGTGCAGGACTTCCACATCGGCAGCAACGGCGCTGGACACGGCACTGGTCATACCTGCCGCAAGCGCAAAGCTTGCGGCAATAGTCGTCAATCTCATGCTGATCTGTCTCCTCGTGGTATGGCAATGATTATTGCCTGCATAAATAGTAACGATACAAACCAATGGAGTCAAAGTATCTCAACGCATTCCGATTGACATCTGTAACGTTACAGATACCATGTAAGCGTGAACACACCACCCTCGACACCACCGGGAAACAAGCAGCGCCGAGACAGACCGACCTTGCGCACGGTCGCCCAGGCCTGCGGTCTGGCGGTCACCACGGTTTCCCGCGCCCTGAACAACCGCAGTGACATCGCGCTCGCCACCCGACAACGTGTGCAGCAGGTCGCCAATGACATCGGCTATGTACCCGACCGCGCAGGTCGCGGACTTCGAACCGGACGCACCCATACACTCAGTCTGGTACTGGCCCCGCAACGGGAGATCACCGGCTATACCGCTTCCATCATCTCCGGTCTGGGCGAGATCTGCCGTGACCACGGCTACGAGCTTTCCGCAACCCCCGATGTGCCGCATCAGGATGAACTGACCGTGGTGCGTTCGATTGTCGAGAATCGGCGTGCTGACGGTATCGTCCTGTCACGCACCTCGCCACAGGATCTGCGAGTACGCTATCTGCTGGAGAACGATTTTCCTTTCGTCACGCACGGTCGTACCGAACTGGCAACACAGCATGCATCGGTCGATTTCGACAACGAGCGATTTGCCGAGCTCGCAGCCACTCGACTTCTGCATCGAGGGCGTCGTCACCTCATGCTCATCGGCGCGCCCGCCAACCTCACCTACCAGACGCACCTGCTGAACGGATTCAGCCGTGCCGTCATCCGCAACGCCCTGCAGTGCCATGTCGCTGACAGGCCGCCGGATCTGGAAACACCGCTTGACGAGCTCAGACAATGGATTCGCACACTGTTTTCATCCGCCAACCATCCGGACGGAATCGTCTGCGCTGGAGAGACCGCCTCCATTGCCACGTTGGCTGGGATTCGTGATGCGGGCCTGATACCCGGCACCGATGTCGATGTCGTCGCCAAGCAGACCTCGGCAGCCCTTGATCACATGCTCCCCGCCATCGATTCCTGGTTCGAGGATATCGACATGACAGGCCGCCGGCTGGGCCAGACACTCCTGCAACTGTTGTCTGGCCAGACTCTCGATGAAGAGCTGCGAACGATCATTCAACCCGAACCCCGACTACGCCTGTCGACCGACTGCGACACAGCCAACTGAGGCCATCAGCTCATGAACAAGACGATTCCCGACACAGCTACCTTCATCGCCCGAACCAGGCAGGAACTGGCCAGCAACAACGATCTCGAAAAAGCGTTTCTGAGCGTACGAGACCGGATGCGGGCGGCCGTTGACGAGGTCGTCGATGCACAGGCACGCACCGCAGCGGTCGTTCCCGAAATCTCGCATGCCGCCATCCTCGACAACACGGTGAGCAGGAAGGACATCGCTGCCATTCGGCAGCGAGGCTGCGTCATTGTCAGGAACGTCTTTGCCCGCCAGCAGGCAGAGGACTGGAACAGCGAACTGGGAGATTACCTCGACAGCAACAACTACGTGGAACGTGCACGAGAGAAGGCCGGACTTGACGATTACTTCGGCGATCTGAAGGATGCCCGCCCGCAGATCTATGGCGTCTACTGGTCCCGCCCTCAAGTCATGGCTCGCCAGGCGGAATCGATGGCTCGGACCAAGCGATTCCTGAATGGATTGTGGGACATCAGCGCACCGGCCGGGCCGGAGTTCGATCCCGACCTGGATTATGCCTATGCAGACCGGACTCGGCGGCGCGCACCAGGTGATACAACCCTGGGATTGTCACCTCATATCGATGCCGGTTCGTATGAACGCTGGGTCGACCCGGCATTCCAGAAGATCTACGCCAGCATCTTTGCCGGGGACCTGGACGCCTATGACCCCTGGCGTGCAGCCTACCGTACGCAGACTCGCGAATATGCGTCTCCAGCGGTCAGTTCGATGTTTCGCACCTTTCAGGGCTGGACAGCATTGACCGAGCAAGGCCCGGGGGATGGAACCCTGGAATTGCTGCCGATAGCCAATGGCATTGCCTACCTCCTGCTGCGTGCACTGCAGTCGGATGTGCCTGTTGATGAGTTGTGCCTGGCAAGGCCCGGGCGCGCGCTGGGCGTGGATGCACATTGGCACCCTGATCTGATGCCGGGTATCGTACCCATTCAGACCGTCAGCCCGGGCGATACTGTCTGGTGGCATCCCGATGTCGTGCACGCCGTTGGCAATGAGCATCATGGCAAGGACTACGCCAACGTCATTTACATCGGAGCCAGCCCTGCGTGTGCCAAGAACCGTGCCTATGCATTGCGCCAATCATCAAGCTTCCTCAGTGGACGCAGCGCACCGGATTTTGCCGCCGAAGATCATGAAGTCGACTTCAAGGGTCGTGCAACCATCGATGACCTGACCGAGCTTGGCAGACGTCAGATGGCCCTGGACAGCTGAGCGGTTCCTGTCGGGCAAGCCGGAGAAGAAGTTGAGATGCCGTTCACACAGAACGGCATCACTGGCAATGAACCTCGCACGTCGCGAAATCGAATCAAACTAATTCAGCTGCTTGTGGTCCGAGCCCTGAATCACGTTTCCCTACAGCCTCATTTCGCCGACGCCAGCACATGCCGAAAACAAGAACTGCCTCGCCGACGACGAAACCACGGCGGGCAGCGATATTGTCATCCCTGGCAATCTGCCTGCTGCTGGTTCTCCTGTTGATACCAGGACACCCGGATCAGTTCACGCTGTCACGGTTGCAGGAACTGCCTCTGGATGTACCACTCATTGTTCTGCTGTTGTTGCTGCTGAACAGGACTCTGTCAACGATGGTCCGCCTGCTGGTGACGGGTGCCGTGCTGTGTCTCCTGCTGCTTCGTCTCGGTGATCTGATCTCTCGCGCCGCCTTTGGTCGTGCCTTCAACCCGCTGGCTGAATGGCACCTCATTCAACAGGGCTGGACACTGACATCGGATACGATTGGCAAGGCAGAAGCCATTGCCCTGACAGGCCTGGGCATCGGGATACTACTGACTCTGGCCGTCTTGTTGTATCGTGGCCTGGGCTATCTCGACCAGCTGAATCGACAATGGCGTCGCAGCTGGCTGCTCCTCTGCTGCATTCCCTTGCTCAGTGCCATGGCCACCGCCGGCGGACCTGGCCGGCATGTGCTTTCCCTGGACACACAATGGGTGCTGGCGGGTGAATTGATCGATCGAATCCAGTACACCCAATGGGCCGTACGCGACCAGGCCCGATTCTCCGAGGCTCTGCAGGTGGACGAGCTGGAGGGTCGAGAACCTGCGTTCGCGGCACTGAGTGGGCGTGATGTCATCATTATCTACGTGGAGTCGTATGGGCGATCGTTCGTGGACAACCCGCAATTCCGGGAGCAGGCCAGACACAGACTGCAAGCTGTTCAGAACGAGACTGTCAGTGCCGGCCTGCATGTCAGAAGCGCATGGGTCGATTCCCCCATACGTGGCGGACGCAGCTGGCTCGCACACTCCACGGTAGCGTCCGGCCTGCGCCTGACAAATCATGCGCGATTCGACCGACTGATTTCCTCTGACCGGAAGTCACTGCCGCGCCTGTTCAAGCAGGCGGGATGGACTACCTCCGTGGTACTACCCGTGGTGAAATCACACTGGGTGGAAGGTGCCTGGTATCAGGTGGATCGCTTCTTCGATCATGCAGCACTCGATTATCAGGGCGAGGGTTTCGGCTTCGTGACCATGCCGGACCAGTACACACTCACAGCCTTCGAGCGACAGGTGCGTGCCACGGCCGATGCACCGCTGATGGCACACATCGGTCTGCTCGACTCTCACGCCCCCTGGGGGCCCTTGCCTCGCCATCAGGCATGGGAAGACATCGAAGATGGCAGCCTCTTCGATGGGACACAGCGTTACGGTGAGCGTCATAGCTGGGCCAGGGCCGAACCGGTACGCAAGGCCTACGGGACCGCGGTTGAACAGAATCTCAAACTGGTGGGTGAATACCTGGCCAGGTATGCGGATGATGCGCTGGTCATCGTGCTGGGCGATCACCAGCCGGCCAGCGTGATTGCCGGCTGGGCACCCAACGCACACGTTCCCATGCACGTTTTCTCTGCGGACGAAGCGCTGCTCGAACGACTCCCCGACGACATGTTCAGTCACGGCATGCTGCCCGCAGAGCAGGCCACCGCCCTGCCCATGGAATCCATTCGTGGTCTGCTGGGCACGGTCTTCGAGGCGACACCCTCGCACTGGCAGCCGCTGACGGGGTCCGACTCCACCACTTGAGGACAGCAGCCCGGTTTCTTGCGGCAGCAGACGGCTTGAGGCATCATTCGTCGACATCGAAGCGCGGAAATCCTGAGCATGTCACGATGGGCCAGAGAAATCGAAACGCTGGATCCGCAAGTCGATCATGAACGGATCTGTTTCATCCTGCATACCTGCGAATTTTCGTGGGATATCGAAAAGGCGCTGGAATTTGCACTTTTCCGGACCTACGCCGTACCGTCGATCTCCGGGCTTCTGTCTTCGACCGGCGAGTTTCGCGATCGTACGCGCAAGCGCTACGATGACACGGAGTTGTTGCTGTCCGAGATCAGCGAAAACGGTCAGAGCAGCGAACGCGGCCAGGCGGCCATCGAGCGGATAAACGACATGCACGGCCGCTATCGCATCGCCAACGATGACATGCTCTATGTCCTGTCAACCTTCGTGGTCGAGCCCGTGCATTGGCTGGCGCGTTTCGGCAAGCGCGCCATGACACCTCGCGAAATCGACGCCTGCGTCCACTACTACCGCGCCCTCGCGGCAAGGATGCACATCAAGGAGATTCCCGACAGTTTTGCGGAATTCGAAGCATTCCATCGGGATCATGAGGCAGCCCGTTTTCGCTACGCCAGATCCAATGCGGAGATAGGCTGCCTGACGCGGGACATGTTGCTATCGCTGTACCTGCCACGCTGTCTTGTGCCCCTGGGCCGCCCTGCCGTGCATGCCCTGTGTGACCCGCCCCTGCGATCCGCCATGGGATTTGCACAGGCACCGCGCTGGGTGGAATGTCTGGTGCTTGCCGGGCTGGGTATCCGGGCGCGAATTCTGCGGCTGATCCCTGCGCGCCGACGGCCACGACTGATCACAAGACGCCGAAGGTCTACCTACCCGACGGGTTACCGGATCAGTGATCTGGGTACATTCAGATAGATGAATCCACAGGCATACGGCTCTGTTGCGCTGATCTGGAACGTCTGACCGTTGTGCCGAAGTGTGCCTTGTACGCCCGGCTCAAGGTCGCCGGCATGGAGAACCCCGTCAGTACGGCGAGCTGCTGCATGGACAGATCGGTCGTCTCGGCCAGATCCTTGGCCCGCGCCAGTCGCAGTGACTGATAGTAGCGCCCGGGTGGCATGCCCAGGCGTGTCATGAACTGGCGGTGCATGGTGCGCAAGGACAGACCGGCCGCCCGGGCGATGTGAGCGAGAGAAGCCGGTTTTTCGATGTTCTCCACCATGCAGTTGATGGCCGTGTGCAACTCCGGCGTCTCCGGGCTGTTGAGATGACCGGGACCTCTTCTGTCGCGGAACTGCCTCGCGCTGTCGTGCAGGAACAGTGTGGAGACATCAAATGCGATGGCCGTGCCGAAACGCTCTTCAATCAGCACGGTCATCAGATCCAGTACCGTGGAAGCTCCCCCGCCCGTCCATAGCCTGCCGTCTCTGACGAAACGCTCCGGCCTCGATCGCACGGATGGAAAGGCATCTGCAAACGAGGCTTCTACCTGCCAGTGGATCGTTGCTTCACGGCCCTGCAGAAGACCCGCCGCGGCAAGCAGCCATGCCCCGGTATCGACACCGATGATCGTATCACTGGCCCGGGCAAGTCGTCGAATCTGTCTGCTCGTGCTCGTGCAAGCATGCTCACGATAGCCGTAACCGCTGATGACGATCAGCACATCAGACTTCCGGACGTCATCGATTGCCCCGTCGGAAGCCAGATTCAAACCACTGGAGGAGTGCACCGACTGGCCATCGATGGTGAGCACCGACCAGTCGACGCTGCCGTCTCGTTGATCGCGTACCACTCTCAGCGGCTCGAGCGCGCAGGCCAGCACCAGATTGGAAAACCCTTCACACAACAGGACATTCACCAGCAGCGGTTTGTTTGGCATGAACGGCAATGGATTTGGCAGACAAGGCAAATTGAAACATTACGACGTCTGCTACTGTTTGTACAGCATCTGTCCTTGTCCTCTGAGAGAAATCGGCATGCCCTTGCAGATCAACCGCTCCGTGTTCATCACCTGCGCAGTGACAGGCTCCGGCGCTACCCAGGACCGCTCACCACATGTGCCGCGCAGTCCGGCTCAGATAGCACAGAGTGCCATCGAAGCTGCAAAAGCCGGAGCGGCCGTGGTGCATTGTCACGTCAGAGACCCGGATACCGGCGCGCCATCGCGAGATCCCGCCTTGTACCGTGAGCTAACCGAGCGCATCAGAGAGTCCGATACCGACGTCGTACTGAATCTGAGCGCCGGCATGGGTGGTGACATGGTGTTCGGCCCGGTCGAAAACCCATTGCCTCTGGACCCTTCCGCTACGGACATGGCAGGAGCCAGCGAACGTGTCGAACATCTGGTCAGTTGTCGTCCCGAGATATGCACACTGGATTGCGGCACCATGAACTTTTCCGAAGCGGACTATGTCATGACCAATACGCCAGGCATGCTCAGAGCCATGTGCTCGCGAATGATCGAGCTGGGCATCACGCCCGAAATCGAAGCATTCGACAGCGGGCATCTGTGGTTTGCCAGAGAACTGGCCAGGGAAGGCTGTCTGCCGACTCCCGCACTACTGCAACTCTGCATGGGTGTCCCCTGGGGCGCGCCCAACGATCTGGGAACCTTTCTAGCCATGGTCAACCAGATACCACAAGACTGGACCTGGTCGGCATTCAGCCTTGGTCGCGATCAGATGCCGTACGTCGCTGGCTCGGTACTCGCCGGGGGGAATGTCCGGGTCGGACTCGAGGATAACCTCTACCTGGAAAAAGGTGTGCTGGCAAGCAATGCGCAACTGGTCGAGCGTGCAGCCAGGATAATCGAAGGATTGGGCGCCAGCCTCATGGGGCCTGCCGAAGTGAGAGAGAAACTACAGCTGACAAAAAGAGCGCCACTATGAGCATGCAATCCGCGTCGCTGGCGGTCGTACCCTACCGGGACATCAGACTCTGCCCGGGGATTCACCATCGAAGGCATCGAGCTCGACAGGCATGAACGAGACCAACTCAAAGGAAGACCGTCTGCGCAAGTTCACGCCGGGCTCATCCGCACCGGGAACATCCACACCGGGTACATCCACACCGGGTACATCCACACCAGGTACATCCACACCAGGTACATCCGCACCAGGTACATCCGCACCGGGAACATCCGCAGCAGGTACATTCGCACCGGGAACATCCACACCAGGTACATCTGTACCGGGAACATCCACGCAGAACGCATTCGCGACGGACAATTCACACATTCCCGGAAAACGCCGGGTTGCGATTGTCGGTGGCGGCGTCATCGGTGGCGGCTGGGCCGCCCGATTCGCGCTGAACGGCTGGCAGGTCAATGTGTATGACCCGGCACCTGATGCGGCAAGACAGTTGAGCGCGGTCATGGCCAATGCTCGTCGTACCCTGCCAATGTTGTATGAACGCGTTCTTCCCGAGGAAGCCGACATACACCACTGCGAAACTCTGGAAGCCGCCCTGGACGGCGTCCAGTGGGTGCAGGAGAGTGTACCCGAACGGCTGGAACTGAAACACGCAGTAAGGGACGCCATCGAGGCGGTGAGCGCAGCAGATCTGCCGATTGCCTCCTCGACCTCCGGCTTTCGCCCCAGCGAGCTCGGCGACGGTGCCGCACACCCTGAGCGCATTCTGGTTGCCCACCCATTCAACCCCGTTTATCTGCTGCCATTGGTCGAATTGGCAGGGGGCGATAGCGCAAGCAATGTCAAGGCGTCGACAATACTGCAGAGCATCGGCATGTATCCGTTGACGCTGCGCCGCGAAAACGATGCGCATATCGCCGATCGCTTGCTGGAAGCGGTCTGGCGAGAATCACTCTGGCTGGTACGCGACGGATATGCCAGTACCCGAGAGATCGATGATGCGATCCGCTATGGCTTCGGCCTTCGCTGGGCGCAAATGGGCCTGTTCGAAACCTACCGGATTGCCGGCGGTGAAGGCGGTATGGCCCACTTTGTCAAGCAGTTCGGCCCCTGTCTGCAATGGCCCTGGACCAGGCTGACCGATGTGCCAGAGTTGTCAGATGATCTCATCGCGAGGATTGCCGCACAATCCGATGAACAGTCGGGTCAACGCAGTATTCGCGAACTCGAACAGCTGCGCGACGACAATCTGGTGGCCATACTGCGAGCCCTGAAGGGTCAGGGAGCTGCAGCAGGTGTGTTGATCAGCAACCACGAATCAAGCCTGCCGCCTCTGACGACTTCGCCGCCGTCCAGACAGGGCGTATCAGTGGCCAATGATCACAAACGCGACAAAGACATCGGCAGCTACCTGCTCACCGTTCACCGCTCCATCCCTGTGGACTGGACCGATTACAACCAACACATGAACGAGAGCCGCTATGGACAGGTGTTCTCCGATGCCGCCGATGCAGTGCTGTTGCAGGTCGGTTGCGATGCTGCCTATGTTGCCGGTGGCCTGAGCTGGTTCACCGTGGAAAACAACATTCGTTATCTGGAAGAAACACGGGCATCCGAGCAGATTGCGGTACACACCCGGGTTGTCCTGTCCCGCGGCAGGAAGCTCAAACTACAGCACGCTATGCATCGCGTCTCGGACGGACAGACACTGTCCACCTGCGAACAGTTCCTGTTGCATGTCAGTCTCGAAACGCGCCGCTCCTGCGACCCCGATTCAGTGATCGAACAACGCCTGACATCTCTTGCCCAGGCTCACCAGAGAGCGCCTTCATGAACTTCGGTCTGAGTGAAGAACAGGCGATGATCGTCTCCACGGTACGCAGCTTCGTGGAGCAGGAGATCTATCCTTTCGAGGCGGAGGTCGAGAAGACCGGCTGCGTCAGACCGGAGCTTGCCAGGGCCATTCGCGACAAGACCCTCGACATGGGCTTTTATGCCTGCAATTTTCCGGAGTCTGTAGGCGGTGCCGGGCTGTCTCATGTCGATGTTGCCCTGGTGGAACGTGAACTGGGCCGTGGCTCGATGGCACTGACTCATTTTTTCGGACGCCCGCAGAATATTCTGATGGCCTGCAGTGGTACCCAGATCGAGCGCTATCTGCTGCCAGCGGTTCGCGGTGAAAAGTCAGATGCACTGGCCATGACCGAACCTGGCGCCGGATCGGATATTCGTTCGATGAGCTGCCGCGCACATCGCCAGGGCGGAGACTGGGTGCTGAATGGCAGCAAGCATTTCATATCCGGTGCCGAACACGCTGATTTCGTCATCGTCTTCGTGGCCACAGGCGAAGATGATACACCGCACGGACCGAAGAAGCGTATCACCACATTCCTCGTCGACCGGGGTACGCCGGGATTCGAGATTCGCGATGGATACCAGTCTGTCAGCCATCACGGTTATGCCAACTCTGTGCTCGAGTTCGACAATTGCCGACTGCCTGAGGAACAGGTGCTTGGTGATGTCGATGGCGGGTTTGCCGTGATGAACGAATGGCTATCCGCCACGCGAATCACCGTGGCGGCCATGGCTGTCGGTCGAGCCCGCCGCTGCTTCGACCTGGGTCTGGAATATGCTGCGGAACGTCGACAGTTCGGACAGCCAATCGGACGTTTTCAGGGTATCGGATTTCAACTCGCCGACATGATCACCGAGATCGATGCTGCCGACTGCTTGACTCTCTCTGCCGCCTGGCGACTGGATCAGAGCCTGCCTGCCAATCGGGAAATTGCCTCTGCCAAGTTGTATGCCTCGGAGATGCTGGGTCGAGTCACCGATGCGACGCTGCAGATCTTCGGCGGTGCCGGTCTGATGGACGATCTGCCCATCGAGCGCTTCTGGCGCGATGCTCGTGTGGAACGTATCTGGGATGGTACCTCAGAGATCCAGAGGCACATCATTTCACGAGAACTTCTACGCCCCCTGGGTGCCTGAGAGCCCGTTGATGACTCATCTGAACCGGTTGCTTCGTCCACGCTCGGTTGCCGTACTCGGAGGCCACTGGGCGCAGAACGTGATCGAACAACTTCTCGGTATCGGTTTCACCGGTTCGATATACCCGATCCACCCGACTCGCAAGAAGATTGCAGGACTTGCCTGCCTGCCCTCGTTGGATCAGTTACCCGAATCCCCGGATGCCACCTTCATCGGCGTGAATCGGCACGCCACCATCGACTGCGTTCAGGCGCTGTCGAACATGAATGCCGGCGGCGCCGTCTGCTTTGCATCCGGCTGGTCCGAGCGAGCGGAATTCACTCTGCAGGACAAGCTGCTCGCAGCGGCTGGTGACATGGCCCTGCTCGGACCCAACTGCTATGGCTTCATCAATTACCTCGATGGTGCCCTGCTCTGGCCCGATCAGCACGGCGGTTACCGCCTGGATCAAGGCGTGGCCATTGTCTGTCAGTCATCCAATGTCGCCATCAATCTGAGTATGCAGGCTCGCGGGCTGCCAGTGGCCATGATCATCTGTCTCGGCAATGCGGCACAGATGAAACTGGCGGACCTGCTCGATGAACTGCTCGACGATGCTCGCATCAGCGCATTGGGCTTCTACATCGAAGGAATCGACGACCCTGTGGCCTTAACGGCCGTTGCCGAGCGTGCCCGAGCCAGGAACACGGGACTCGTGGCCCTGCGCAGCGGACGGACGCAGACAGGCGCAGCGGCGGCTGCCACCCATACCGCCGCACTGGCCGGTGACAACGTGGCTTCCCGAGCCTTTCTGGCTCAGGCAGGTATCGCCGAGGTGACAACCCTGGATGCGCTGGTAGAAACCCTGAAGATACTGCATGTGCACGGCCCACTCTCTGCCCGACGTTTCTGCGCCGTGACCTGCTCTGGTGGTGAAGCGGCGCTACTGGCCGATCTGGCGGACGGTGTCCTTGAACTTCCTCCACCGACGTCCTTGCAGTGTGAAAACCTGTCGAACGAACTCGGCTCGCAGGTGACGATTGCCAATCCGCTGGATTACCAGACGTTTCTATGGGGAGATGCGGATGCCAGCGCTCGTGTTTTCCAGGCCATGCTGACAGAGTACGATGCCGGTCTCTTCGTCATCGACATACCACGAACCGACCGCTGCGATCCGACGTCCTTCGAACCGGCCCTGACGGCCATGGAGGTTGCATCGAGGCAGCTGGACATACCCGCCTTTCCAGTGGCTTCTCTGCCTGAGAACTTTGGCGAAGCGCGTGCCAGATCCATGATCGATCGCGGCATGGTGCCGCTGTTCGGTCTCGAGTGCGCCATTCGCGCAGTAGCTGCTGCGTCCACACCAGCAGGCTCCACGGGCTGGCGACCGATAGCCTGTCAGACAGCTCATCACCAGGCAGACACAGCATCCGGCAACCGAGAGCATCAGCGGGCGCAGGCGCAGTTGCAGTTGCTCGACGAAGCTCAGGCGAAGACACTGCTGAAGGTTCATGGTGTGAACGTGCCGCGATTCGTCACTGCCACGACCCTCGCCGCGCTGCAGGAACAGGCTGAGAGCCTGTCAGCTCCCCTGGTGCTCAAGGGCCTGGGTTTCCTGCACAAGAGTGAGGCAGATGCAGTCCGCCTCGGGCTGGCTTGCATCGACGATCAGGTGGAGATGCCGGGGGCCACGGGCTATCTGCTCGAAGAGATGGTGACTGACGCCGTTGCCGAACTGTTTGTCGGATTTCGTCGGGCGAGACCGTACGGCCTGACGGTAACGGTGGGATCGGGAGGCACCGCAGCCGAACTGCTGGAAGACACCGTCACGCTGATCGCACCGGTCACGGCAACCGAGGTGGCATCGGCCCTGCAGGCCTTGCGCCTGTGGCCCCTGCTCGACGGGTATCGAGGCAGAGCCCGCGCCGATGTGAATGCCGCGATCGATACGGTGCTGCGCTTGCAGACACTTGCCATGAATGAGCCGGAATGGGTCGATATCGAAGTCAACCCACTGATCCTGCGCACCAGAGGGGCCATCGCGGTCGATGCCGTTATCCGAAGGAGAATCTAGATGAATCCCATTCGTACGCGTCGCGAAGGCGCCATACTCGAAATCACGCTCGATCGACCCAAGGCCAATGCCATCGATCTGGCCACCAGCCGCATCATGGGTGAAACCTTCCGCGACTTTCGTGATGACGACAGTTGTCGGGTGGCCATACTTCGTGCAGAAGGTGATCGATTTTTCTGTCCGGGCTGGGACCTCAAGGCCGCCGCAGACGGTGACGCCGTCGACGGTGACTACGGGGTCGGTGGGTTCGGGGGGCTGCAGGAACTGCCGCACATCAACAAGCCGGTAATCTGTGCCGTCAACGGTATCTGCTGTGGCGGTGGGCTGGAGCTGGCCCTGTCCTGCGATCTGATCGTTGCCGCTGACACGGCGACCTTCGCCCTGCCGGAGATCCGCTCGGGAACGGTCGCCGATGCCGCCTCCATCAAGCTGCCAAAACGCATTCCCTACCATGTCGCCATGGACCTGCTGCTGACCGGACGCTGGTTCGATGCAGAAGAGGCCTTGCGCTGGGGCCTGCTGCGTCAGGTCACGACGCTGGCAGAGCTCCAACCCTGTATCTGGGATCTGGCCCGCACGCTGGCAAATGGACCACCCCTGGTGCAGGCTGCCATCAAGGAAATCGTTCGCGAAGCCGAATCGATGAAATTCCAGGACGCCATGAACCGTGTCACCCGTCGGCAATTCGCCACCGTCGACCGTCTGTATGCTTCGGAAGACCAGCTGGAAGGTGCTCGCGCCTTCGCCGAGAAGCGCGAACCCGTCTGGAAGGGGCGTTGAGCATGCACGCCTGATCGGCAGGCGTGCCTTGATCGTGTGTACAGCCGGATGTGTCAGACGGGATACAAGCCCGTCCGATCTTTCAGATGCAGCGGCGCTAGCTGGTCTGCAATGCCTGCACCGGCTTCATCCTGGCCGCCCTGCGAGCCGGCAGATAACCGGACAGCACACCCACGAGAATCGACGTCACCAATGCACCAACGATACTCACCAGCGATGGCATCACCGGAAACCCGGTCATCAGCGCCAGAGCGACACTGGCCAGACCGCCGATCAGCAGACCAAGTACTCCACCGGTGATGCTGATCAACCCGGCTTCAAGCAGAAACTGCAACAGGATATCTCTCTCGGTAGCGCCGATGGCTTTCCTGACACCGATCTCACGGGTTCGCTCCAGAACCGAAGTACCCATCATGTTCATGATGCCCATGCCGCCCACCAGCAATGATATGGAGGCAGCGACAATGCCGATGACAGCAACCCCACCCAGAATCCGGTTGGTGGTAACGATGTAGCTTGCCATGGTTTCCGAGCTGTAGCGAAAACCATCCGGATGACGCTGAAGCAGGCGTTGCTTGACGCGCTCGGCTACCGCCGCAGCGTCATCGAAACGCTCGACTTCCAACTGCAACGTGCCGATATCCTTGCTGCCGGTCATGGCCTGCAATGTCGTATAGGGAACGATGACACGGTCGTTCGCATTCTGCCCACCAGCCGAACCGATGCTGGACAGAAAATCCCGGCTCTTCGTGGCCAGCACGCCGATGACGAGAAACCTGCGCCCATTGATGCGCACACTCTGGCCAACGGCATCCCGGCTGCCGTCCAGTACCCGTTCCACGATGGTAGGGGCCAACAGCGCGACCGGACGACGTTCCCTGATATCCAGTGCTGTAAACAGCCTGCCACTGAGCAACTCGTCATTGACGATGGCCGGATAGTCACGGCCGACACCCAGCACCTGCGCATCACTGTTCCGTCGAGCCTGACTGGCCTGCCAGCGATTCGGAGGGTAAACGATGGGTGTCATGTGGCGTATGCCCAGCTCCTGCTTCTGTGGTTGCAGACTGAGAAAATCCCGCGCAACGATTCCGCTGCCACTGCGCTGTGTGCGACCATGATTCTCATTGTGCCAGTCACGATATACCCAGACGGAGTTGAGGCCGAAGGTCTCCAGTTCGGAATAGATGACATGGTTTCCTCCCTTGCTGATGGTACTGACGGCCATCACCGCAGCTATGCCGATGGTGATGCCCAGTACGCTCAAGGCTGTACGCAGCTTGTGATCGAACAAGGCATCCATGGCCTGTCGCAGGCTGTCCAGAAAACGATTCATGATCTGTTTTCCCCGTCACGCTTGTCGGAAGACGCGACCAGAGACTCTCGCGTACGACGGCTTTGACGATCGTCCAGTATTCGTCCGTCCTTCAGACGAATGGTGCGAGCTGCATATTCTGCAATCTCCTGCTCATGAGTCACCATGACAATGGTCTTGCCCTGAGCATGCAACTGGCAGAACAGATCCATGATCTCCAGCCCCGTTTCGCTGTCCAGGCTACCGGTCGGCTCATCGGCGATGATCACATCCGGTTGATTGACCAGAGCTCGCGCAATGGCAACGCGTTGCTGCTGACCACCCGATAACTCCACCGGCCGGTGAGATACACGTTCACCCAGACCGACGCCCTGCAGCCTGGCCAACGCCCTGTCACGCCGTTCCCTGCGGCTCACCCCGGCATAGATCAGTGGTAATTCGACATTTCGCAACGCGCTGAACTGCGGGATCAGGTTGAAATTCTGGAAAACAAATCCGATGCGCTGTCGCCTCAGTTGTGCAAGCCCGTCGCTATCCAGCGTGCTGACCAGTTGCCCTGAAAATCGATATTCACCCTCATCGATCACATCCAGACAGGCGATCAGATTCAGCAAAGTACTCTTGCCCGAGCCGGATGGTCCCATGATGGCAACGAACTCACCGGCTTCTATCTGCAAATCGATACCGTGCAGAACATCGACGGTGACATTGCCGGTTCTGAATGATTTGCAGACACGTGACAGATTGATCACGATATCCACCGGTCGCTGCGCCCCGTGACCAGGCCATGCTCGCGACGAGCAGTGGTCATTGGGCCAACCTCACCGTCTGCCCATCTTCAATGATCCCGCCATCAGGAATGATGATCTGTTCGCCCTCTGCCAGACCACTGACCACGGCAACCTCGTTCAGGTTGGACAGCCCCGGTTCGATATGCCGCAACGCGGCCTTACCCTCTTCCAGCACGAACGCCGTGAACGCTCCGGATGGCAGTTCGCTCAACACCTGAAAGGGTACGACCAGGGCATCTTCCAGATGCTTCAGTGACAGATCCACGTCCACCTCCTGTCCCAGCAACAGATCCGGTGCATCATCACCGGGGGGAAAACGCACCGCCACAACCTGCCCCTCCGACTCGTTCTCGACGACCGTTGGTGCAATCCAGCTGACCTCACTGTGCCAGCTTGCCTCTGCACTGGCTTCCAGCGACAACTCGACAGACTGCCCTATACTCAATTTCGGCCAATCGCTGGCACTGACCGGTGCCTCGATCACGATGCCCTCGGTTGCCACCACGGTGAACAGGGGTTGACCTGCCTCCAGCCATTGCCCGGTTTCCGCACTCTGTTGAATCACCGTGCCGTCAAACGGGGATCTGATCAGGGCATTGTCAAATCGTAACTGATTGAGTGTCAGTGTTGCCTGTGCTGCCTGCAGCGACGCCTCCGCGGCCAGTTTCTTGTCAAGACTGTCATCCTGTGCCTGCTCGGATGCATCACCAACACCGAACAGGCGACTGGTGCGCTCGAAGTTGCGCGTGGCAGCATCGACAGCCTGCTGTTGCAGCACGACTTCGGCTCTGGCCTTGTCCAGCAGCGCGCGAGCCTGCCTGCTATCGAGCTCGGCCAATACAGTGCCAGCCTTGACAACGTCACCTTCGCGCGCACGAATGGCCATGATTTCGCCATCCAGCAATGCGGTCAGCGTTACCGTACGGTCATTGATCACCTTGCCGGTCAATTGCAATTGCGAGTCGATGCGGCCGCGTTCCACCGTCAGGGTGTCCACCACGCGTACGGACTCGCCAGCCTGCCACCAGTAGGCTCCGGACCCGACAAGCATGATCAGCCCGCCGGCCATGTATTTCCACACTATTACTCACCTCGAGAGAAATCAGGCAGGCGCAGTCGCTGGTCGGCCTGTCGAGCGGCAGCCGCTTGCGCACGACCCCGCAAGCCCCTTGCAGCCGGATCATTCGTCGGCCGGGAAATCCACATGAACATGATTGCCATCCGGATCCCATACATTGTACTGAACAAGATTGGCAGATGGCACTTCAGCACGTTCATAACGTATGCCCCTGGACTGCAGATGGGCTTCGAAGCGTCCGGCATCCGAGGCCGAAAACGCGAAATGCTCCAGCTTCAACGTCGTTTCCGAACCGACACCCGCTTCTCCATCGACCCCGACAAGATGTACCACCGGTGAATCAGCTGCATACATCCACGCACCGGGAAACGGAAAATCCGGTCGTTTTCCCGACCGCATACCGAGAACGTCCGTATACCAGTCAATCATCCGCTCCAGCTGCGCGGTACGTACGTTGACATGGTCGAGCTTCTTTATCTGCATCTTGCCTGTCCGTCAAAGTCGGAATACCCACCCCATCATAAAGCTTCCGACTCTGCACTGTCAGGCACTCAGCCACTTCCGGGATGCCGACCTCCAGGAGAGCTGACGGACTTCTCGCTGGAACGGGTAAGACACCTTGTCACTTGACCAGCATGGTCACTTGGCCAGCGTGCGCATGCGATCGCCATTGCGATGCTCCTGCGCCAGGGCGCGCCCCACGGCCTTCTGTCCTCGCAAGGTAGCCAAGGCCAGTGTAATGAGCGCCAGGTACCAGACAGCGCCAGCCAGCAGCACAAGACGGCCATCGATGGGGCCCACTGCTGCACGAACCCACAATTCATCCAGCGACGCCAGAGGCACCGGGTGTATTGCAAGCTTGCCACCATAGCTGATTGCCTGAATTCCGAAGATCCAGCTGTAATTGCGCCGCAGACGGCGTCCCATGGCCTCCGGCAAGCTGATATGGAAATGCAGGGTTTCATAGTCATTAGCCATGACCTCATTCCAGCCGTTGTCGGTATTGACCCCCTTGCCCCGCAGGATGGGCCCATAGAAATGATTTTCGAACACGCGCACTCGAGTACGCCAGATATCGAAGAATCGGTACCGACGCCCCTCGAAGACCAGGAAAACTCCAAGCAACAGGGACACGAGAACAATGGGCAGTGGCGATGCCTCGCGACTGCTGAATGTCACCGACAGAGCGATGCCGGTCGTGACCACTGCCCAGTTGGTGGTCATGTCCAGACGTGTACGCCAGATCTTGCTGCGATACATCTCACCTCGATACAGATGCGCCAGAGCACCAATTTCCGCCGTCGAGAGGGGCGCCTTTTCCGTCGTTTTTCCTGGCATATCGAAGTCTCTCGCTGCGTGGACAGGACCGAACGGGCAACGACGGACTTCTTGCCTTTCGAACTGAAGCGGCTCGCAGCCGGATGCCCGTATCGATCAGACCTCTTAGCCTATCGCAGAAACGGCTATTCACCTAACGGAGAGCACAGAGCGTCTACCACATCCGAGGGTCACTCCAGCAAGGCATCCAGACGAGCAGCCCAGATGAAGTCGTTCTCCGACAGACCGCCCAGATCATGGGTTGTCAGGGTCACTTCGCAATAGCCCCAACCGAAAGCGATATCCGGGTGATGACCTTCCTTGTCAGCCAGCCAGGCACACAGATTGGCCAGATAGGCCGCCTTGGCAAAGCCCTTGAAGATGAAGCGCCGGACCAGGGCATCACCAGCCTCGCTGACTGCCCATTGAGGATCGATACCAGCGACCAGCTCGGTGATCTGACTGGCCGAAAGTGCAGGCACCTCACCATGGCAGGGCTTGCAATGTTGATTGGACAGCTTCTTGTTTGACATGAGATTCTCTAGGCAGATTTTACAATGGGCGGATAGGCAGGTGCGTGCAGGCCGAGCTGGCGAGCTGTCTGGATATCTGCCAACAGATCGCGTTCGCCTGCGGCAAACAATTCGTCGGCATGCTCCAGCACGAAATAGATCGGCTGATGAATATCGATGCGATACGGGGTTCGCAGGATATCGATGATGTCGAACGGCCGTCGCTCGGGTGTCCCACTCTCGACACTGTAAACCAGCTCGGTCGGCGATGAAGCCAGCCCAGAGCCGAGTGCCTTGTATTGACCACTCTCACGGGTCAGACCGAATTCGATGGTGAACCAGTAGAGTCGAATCAGCCAGGCATAATCTTCCGGCCTGGCGCGCATGCCGGCCTTGCCGATGCATTCCGAAAAGTCCGCAAACCGCTGATCGGCCAGAAGGGGTGTATGTCCGAACAATTCGTGGAAGATATCGGGCTCTTCGATGTAATCGAAATCTTTTCGATCACGAATGAAGGATGCCGCGGGAAAGGTGCGATTGGCCAGCATGCTGAAGAAACGCTGAAAGCCGATCAAGGCTGGTACCGGTTCGACGGTCCAGCCTGTCAACTCGTGAAGGGTGTCGCTGACGTCGGCACAGGAAGGCACACGGTCCTTGCTCAGGCCGACCTTGCTCAGCCCCTGCAGATATTCATTGGCACAATACTGCCTGACTTGGCTGGCTTGAGCGGCATACAGGTCGGCCCAGACCGCGTTCTCCTCCGGTGAATAGTCGATATGCCCCGATGCATCGGGAACCTTGGCAACGTACTGACTTGTCTTTTTCATGATGAATCCTCCTTCATCACAGTATGGTCCCCAAGTAATGAAAACTCATTTCGTGCCAACCCTGTTTTCAACTGATATTGTCGCTTTCATTTCAATGATCGGGCATTCGAGAAATAAACGTACCGAAGGTGCTCGATTCGCGGTACGTTTGACCTTCATCTCAACCAATTGGCAACGATTGACAATGGACACTCTGGACAAATCGATCCTGGCCGAGCTGCAGAAGGACGGCAAGCAATCGATGCAGGATCTTGCCGATCGTGTGAACAGCTCGTCGACCCAGTGCTGGCGTCGAGTCAGGCACCTGCAGGACCAGGGGGTCATCCTGGGCTACCAGGCAGTGCTCGATTCACGTGCCATGGGATTGCAGGCCATGGCCTATATTCATATCGCACTGAAGGATCACGGCGAACAGAGCGTGCGCGATTTTCTGCACATCGTCGAGACCAGTGAACAGATCATCGAATGCTGCTCCATCACCGGCGACCATGATTTCATGCTGAAGGTGGTTGCCCATTCGCCTGCCGGCCTGGAACGGTTTCTGATGAAGCGACTGCTGGCCACCGGACTGGTCCGAGAAACGCGCAGCAATTTCGTGTTGCGCGAATGCAAATCCCGAGGCGCCTTGCCAAGCGAGGTCATCTGAACACCCACTGGCGGGGTAATGTCTCAGGACGAGCTCAGGCCCATTTTTACCAGGCGGCACCGTCCATGAAGGTTCTGTCAATGTTATCGTCTACCGCCTTCCCGACGCTGACACATACCTGTCACCTTGATCATCGATCATGCAGCGTCAATTTTCACCACCTGCAACCAGACCACTCCATGTCCAGTCACCATCGCCTGTCACTTGCCGCGGTATCTCTTGCCACAGCGCTCGCTACGTCCCTGTCTGCAACCAGTGCGCTGGCAGCACCCAATGGCAAGCTGGTCCTCTACACATCCCAACCCAATGCGGATGCTCAGGCAACCGTGGATGCCTTCACGGCCAGCTATCCCGATGTCGAGGTTGAATGGTTTCGTGACGGAACAACGAAGGTCATGGCCAAATTGCGCTCGGAAATTGCTGCCGGGGACCCACGGCCCGACGTGCTGCTGATCGCCGACAGCGTCAACATGGAATCACTGGAAGCCGACGGTCACCTGATGGCTTTTCCGGAACTCGATACATCTGCCTACGATGCCTCCCTGATGGATGAGCAGGATCACTGGTTCTCCACCAAACTCATCACGACCGGCATCATCGTCAATGATGCCGCCCCCATGAAACCCACCAGCTGGAAAGATCTGCTCAAGACCGAAGCACAGGGCCAGATCGCCATGCCATCGCCACTGACATCCGGTGCGGCGACCATCCACATGGCCACCCTGACCGGTAACCCGGATCTGGGTTGGGACTACTATGCCGGCCTGGCCGATCAGAAGGCTCTGGCGGACGGTGGCAATGGAGGTGTCTACAAGGCGGTTGCCGGTGGCGACAAACTGTATGGATTCGTGGTCGATTTTCTGCCTATCCGCAATCAGGCCGATGGGGCTCCGGTGAGCTTTGTCTTTCCCGAAGAAGGCGTCTCGGCGGTAACCGAACCGGTCGCCATACTCAGCACGGCACGAAACCCGGAAGCGGCTCGGGCCTTCGTGGAATTTCTGCTCTCGGAAGAAGGCCAGCAACTGGCTTCCGACATGGGATACCTGCCGGCACACCCGGATACCGCCGTGCCAGAGGGCTTCCCATCACGCGACAACATCAGCCTGATGCCGTTTGATCCAGCCGCTGCGCTCAGGGATGATCGGGCCAACAAGGAACACTTCATGGATCTGTTTGGCGGTTGAGCAGACTCGCCAGGGAACACTTCTCGGAATTGTTTGACGATTGAGCAGACTTACTGAAGCCGGTTCAGCGGAGCGATTCGCACCGCTGCTGCTGGCACTGGCGCTCACTTTGCTGTGCGGCCTGCCTCTGGCGGCGCTGCTGAGCCATGGCGTCGATGGGGTGATCGCAGCCATGGGTGAAACCAGGGTGCTGCGAGCACTGCGGCATTCACTGAGCAGTGCTGCCATTTCCGCCGTTCTGGCAACGCTGCTTGGTACAGCCATTGCTCTCACCCTGCGCCTGGCTTCATTGCGCTGGCGAGGCCTGCTGGTATTTCTCCTGTTGCTCCCCATGATGATACCGCCGCATGTCACGGCCATTGCCTGGACTCAGGCACTGGGACCCAGCAGCAGCGTCCTGTCCTGGGTTGGTCTGGCGCCTGCGGCCGGCTCCCACAACCCGGTGCACACGGTTGGCGGGTTGATCACGCTGCTGGCATTGCAGCACTTCCCGCTGGTCGTGATCATCGTACAGTCCAGTTTGCGCTCTCTACCCGCAGATCTTCTGGAAGCCGCTCGCGTATCGGGAGCGTCACGGTCTCTGACGGTGCGGCGCATCGTGCTGCCACTGCTGGCCCCCTCCATGATAGGTGCGGCCACACTGTCCTTCATCGCGGCACTGGGAAATTTCGGAATCAATGCACTGATCGGGGTGCCTGCGAGATACACCACCCTGCCTGTGCTGATCTGGCAGAAACTCGCCAGCTTCGGCCCGGACGTACTGGATGAAGTCGCGGCCATTGCCACCATCCTTGCCTTGCTGGCACTCCTGCTGGTGCTGGTTTCCTGGTGGTGGCTGGCGCGCGCCAGACGCACGGTACCCGGCGTTGGCGCGACCATCGATCAGCTGAACACGAGCCATCAGGGCTGGCCCACGCTGGCCGAATGCCTGCTGTGGTGCTTTGTCGCCCTGACCCTGGCATTCCCGCTGCTCTCACTGCTGAGCTCGGCGCTGGTACCCACCTACGGAGTTGCACTGAGTCTGGACACCCTGACGTTTTCACACTTCGTGGCGGTGGTCGGTGAACAAGCCGTCACTCTGCGCGCCTTTGCCAATTCCACACTGGTAGCGTCCATTGCTGCCTTGTGCATTGCCCTGATCGCCATTCCCCTTGCCTTCACATTGACTCGGCCATCAGGCTGGCAACGGCGTGTGGCCACCGCATCCGCGGTACAGGCCGATCTGGCCTATTCCGTCCCGGGTATCGTCATGTCAGTGGCCTTCATCCTGACCTTCCTGCGCCCTCTGCCGCTGCTGAACGTTTCCTTGTACAACACACTGACTCTGATCGGTCTGGCCTATGTAGCGGTTTTCCTGGCTGTTGGCCTCAAACCGGTGGTCAGCGCCTCCAGCCAGCTGGATGATGCTCTGGATGATGCAGCCAGGGTCTGTGGCGCCAGTTACCTGCGCAGACTGACGCGTATCCAGGCCCCGCTGCTGGCCGCCCCGGCGGTCTCCGGGGCCATACTGGTATTTCTGACTGCGTACAACGAGATCACCGTGTCGGCACTGTTGTGGTCCAGCGGCAACGAGACCATCGGCACTGTCATTTTCAACTACGAGGATGGTGGCTATACGACGCTGGCAGCGGCCATGTCGGTAACGGTCATCATTGCAACGATCGTCATGATGTCATTGCTTCGTCTGTTTGCCAGACGGCTACCCGCCGGTGTGGTGCCCTGGGCCTGACAGCTCCTCAGCTCCTCAGCTCCTCAGCCCCTCAGCCCCTCAGCCCCTCAGCTCCTCAGCCCCTCAGCCCCTCAGCCCCTCAGCCCCTCAGCTCCTCAGCTCCTCAGCCCCTCAGCCCCTCAGCCCCTCAGCTCCTCAGCCCCTCAGCCCCTCAGCTCCTCAGCCCCTCAGCTCCACAACTACACAACTCCACAACTCCACAACTCCACTTGATGACTTGAGCGCCGTGACGAGCACGATCTGCCGCGTCATGCCGGCACCAGCCAGGCATCGCTGATGTCGACACTGACCTCGATACCTTGCGGCCAGCCGTATCGACTTCTGGCCTGCAGAAACTGACCTGAATGCAGCTGCAGACCCAGTTCGTGATGGTCACCCCGATACACATCCGACATCACCCGGGCAGTCGGCCTGTCGGCTGACGCCGTGGCATCGCTCAGCCGGACATCCTCGGGCCGTACCAACAGCAACACCTTGTCATGATCAGGTCGAGCCCTGGCGCGCACAGGGATGATACGGCCGCCGATATCCACCTCCAGCGTCTGATCGGCATTCAGGCCCTGTCCGACAAGTCGGGCGTCGAGAAAACAACCTGAGCCGATGAATCCGGCAACCGTGCGATTGGCCGGTTCCCGATACAACTGCTCTGGTGTTGAAATCTGTTGCAGACGACCGTTATCCAGAACAGCAATGCGATCTGCCAGGGCCATCGCTTCTCGCTGATCGTGCGTGATGTACAGCATGGTCGCACCGGTATCATGACGTACCCGGTTGATCTCATGTTCCATTGTCCCTCGAAGGTGAGGGTCCAGGTTCGCCAGGGGTTCATCCATGAGTATCAATCTGGCCGACTGCGCCAGACAACGCGCCAGCGCCACTCTCTGTCGCTGACCGCCTGACAGCTCGGCAGGACGCCGATCCGCCAGATCCTGCAAACCGACCATTTCCAGTGCTTCGGCTACCTGACGTCTTGCCTGTGTGCCGCGCATGCCCGCGGCATCCAGTGGAAACCGTGCGTGGGCAGCCACATCCAGATGAGGCCACAGCGCATAGGATTGAAATACAACCCCAACACCTCTTTCCTCGGTCGGTGTGAAAGTCCGAGGTCCGGACACGATGTTTCCATCCAGACTGATGGTGCCTTCATCCGCTCGCTCCAGACCTGCCACCATGCGCAACAAGGTACTCTTGCCGCAGCCGGATGCGCCCAGAACAACAATGCACTCGCCCGGCTCGGCATTCAGTGACAAGCGATCCACCGCCGGTTCGGCACCAAACCGACGAGTCACACTGTCAATGGACAGAACAACTCCGTTGCCCGTGTCTTGTTGCGTTCGGGGCAAGGTACTGGCAGACCTGGGGCGCTTCAACATGCTTGACGGTATGGCGATCACTTGAAACGTCAAGGATATCCCGAAACAGCCCGGAGAACCGTGATTTGACAGGTGGTGTCAAGGCAAAAGCCTTCATCCAACGGGGGCGCAGACAATACCCGCCCACGCGACTCCCGATCGGATCGCAGGCGGTACGGTCACCGCGCCCCCGAATGGAATCTCAGCCGTCAGCACCAGCACCGAGACCTGTTCGAGTCTCAGCCCTGAACTGCCGCACCGAGGCCCGATCGGATCGCAGACGGTACGGTCACCGCGGATTCCGATCGGGCGGGCCGTGCTGTCAATGCCGAGGGTAGCCGATCGGGTCGAGTGAACGGGCCAGTTCGCCCAGAATCTCCGGATCATCGATGGTCGGCGGCACCTTGTAGTCTTCGCCATTGGCCAGTTGCTTCATCGTGGCTCGCAATACCTTGCCCGAACGTGTCTTGGGCAAACGCTCGACAACGACAGCATCCTTGAAGGCCGCGACAGGACCGATCCTGTCCCGCACCAGTTGAATCAGCTCGCTCACGATATCCGCATCGGGACGATCCACCCCGGCCTTCAGTACTACCAGACCCAGTGGAGCCTGCCCCTTGAGTGGACAATGGGGTCCGATGACAGCGCATTCGGCCACATCCGGATGAGAGGCCAGCACTTCCTCCATCGCTCCGGTCGAGAGTCGATGCCCAGCCACATTGATGACATCATCGGTGCGGCTCATGATGTACAGATAACCCTCTTCATCCATGAATCCCGCATCACCGGTCAGGTAATAACCCGGATAGGTCGTGAGATACGCCTGCTTGTAGCGATCATCATTCTGCCAGAGAGTCGGCAGACAGCCTGGTGGCAGGGGCAATTTGATGGCGATACTGCCCATGTCGCCGGCGGGCACCGGACCACCCGCTTCGTCGAGTATGCGCACGTCATAGCCGGGCACAGCCCGCGACGGTGACCCGGGCTTGACTGGCAACTCTTCCAGCCCGAGACAATTGGCCGCGATGGCCCAGCCGGTCTCTGTCTGCCACCAGTGATCGATCACGGGAATACCCAGCTTCTGCTGAGCCCAGAACAGGGTGTCCGGATCACAGCGTTCCCCCGCCAGAAAAAGTGCCCGCAATCGGCTGGTGTCATGCCTGGCCAGACAGGCTGCCTCCGGGTCTTCCTTGCGAATGGCCCGAAAGGCAGTCGGCGCCGTGAACAGGGTGCGCACATCATGCTCGGCAATCACACGCCAGAAAGCACCCGGATCGGGTGTGCCGACCGGCTTGCCTTCATAGACCAGTGTGGTGCAGCCATACAGCAAGGGTGCATAGGCAATATAGGAATGTCCCACAACCCAGCCCACGTCGGACGCCGCCCAGAAGACATCACCCGGTTGCATGTTGTAGATGTTCTTCATGCTCCATGTGAGCGCTACTGCATGACCACCATTGTCTCGGACCACCCCCTTGGGCTGGCCGGTCGTACCGGAGGTGTAGAGAATGTACAAGGGATCCGTTGCATCGACCGGCACACAGTCACAGGGAGTCGCTGTATCGACGGCACTCTGCCAGTCCAGATCTCTTGGCGCATCCATGTCAGCCGTCAACTGTTCACGCTGCAAGACGATACAACGCTCGGGTTTGTGTGTCGCGGCATCGATGGCGGCATCCAGCAAAGGCTTGTAGGCAATGACACGGCTGCCTTCGATTCCGCAGGAGGCGCTCAGAATCATCTTCGGCCGGGCATCATCGATACGAACCGCCAGTTCGTTGGCTGCAAACCCGCCGAACACGACAGAATGAATGACACCCAGGCGGGCACAGGCCAGCATGGCCATGACGGCCTCCGGAATCATCGGCATGTAGATGATGACTCGATCGCCACGACCTACACCCTGCTCCTGCATGGCCCCTGCCAGTTTTGCAACCCTGTCCCTGAGGTCGACATAAGTGTAGCTACGTTTTGTATCGGTTACCGGGCTGTCGTAGATCAGTGCGGTCAGCTCTCCACGCCCTTGTTCCACATGCACATCCAGCGCGTTGTAGCAGGTATTGAGCTGGCCGCCGGAGAACCAGCGATACAGCGGTGCATCACTGCTATCAAGTACCTTGTCCCATTTCCTGTACCAGTGAACAGACTCGGCCTGCTCTGCCCAGAACGCTTCCGGGTCCTCAAGTGAACGACGAAGCACTTCATCGTGACTGCTCATGATTCTCTCCTTTTTCGGTTGAGCCCTCCTTGCCGAGCGCTCAACACCGGTTTTTTCCCGACAGCATCCGGTCCGCTCGGATGCGTGTCATCACACCTGATTTCGTGCTTGACTGCCTGAAGCGGACTGACCTCCTGATGATGACTCTGACAACTGTGCCGTGAATCAGATGATGACTCTGACCACAGTGCCGTGAATCAGCGGTTGCGACGTTCGCCCAGGACCTGCCCCAGAACCGCATTGGCCGCATCCACTACATTCGTGCCCGGACCGAATATCTCGGCAACTCCCGCATCGCGCAGAGCCTGATAATCCTGTTCGGGAATGACGCCTCCGCACACCACCTTGATATCCTCTCGGCCCTGCTCGGCCAGCAGTTCGATGAGCTGGGGAATGAGCGTCTGGTGACCACCCGCCAGACTGGAGACACCCACGACATCGACATTTTCCTCGACACACAGGCTTGCCACTTCAGCGGGTGTCATGAACAGTTCCGACATGCCGACCTTGAAACCGATGTCACCGAATGAGGAAGCAATGACCTTGGCTCCCCGGTCATGCCCGTCCTGCCCCATCTTGGCCACCAGCAGATGAGGGGGCCTGCCGTGGGTGTCCCGGAAATCCGTCACACGACGTTTGACGTTCACGTATTCGGCCGACGTGTCACTCTGGCTGTCGTAGACGCCAGAGACCACCTCTGCTCTGGCCTGATGACGCCCGAAGGATGCCTCCAGAGCATCGGATATCTCACCCAGTGTGGCACGATGACGCGCCGCTTCCACCGCCGCTTCCAGCAGATTGCCGGAACGGGATTCGGCAACTTCCGTCAGGCGTTGCAGCGAGGCAGAACACGCCTCGCTGTCGCGACTCTGCCGGATCCTCCCGAGGCGTTCCAGTTGCTGTCGGCGCACGGACGTATTGTCCACCTGATGCACATCGATCGCACCTTCTTCGTCAAGCCGGTAGCGATTGACACCGACGATGACATCATCCCCCTTGTCCACCCTCGCCTGCCTACCGGTGGCAGCCTCTTCGATCCGTCGCTTGGGCAATCCGTCGAGCAATGCCTTCGTCATGCCGCCGTAGGATTCGATCTCCTGAATCATCTCCCAGGCCTTGTCCATCAGTTCGGCCGTGAGTGATTCCACATAGTAGGACCCGCCAAGCGGATCGACCGTTCGTGTCACGCCCGTCTCATGCTGCAATATCAGCTGCGTATTGCGCGCAATTCTTGCCGATGTCTCTGTCGGTAGCGCGATGGCCTCGTCAAAGGAATTGGTATGCAGGGACTGGGTTCCGCCGAGCACTGCCGCCAGTGCCTCATAGGCAGTTCTGACCACATTGTTGTACGGATCCTGTTCGGTCAGTGACACACCAGAGGTCTGGCAATGAGTCCGCAGCAGTTTGGAGCTTTCCTTCTGTGCTCCCAGGTCGGTCATGATGCGCGCCCACAGCGCACGCGCTGCGCGCAACTTGGACACTTCCATGAAGAAGTCCATACCGATACAGAAGAAGAACGACAATCGACCGGCAAATGCGTCGATATCCAGCCCCTTCGACTGAGCGGCACGCACATACTCCATTCCGTCAGCCAGTGTATACGCCAGTTCCTGTGCCAGGTTGGCGCCGGCCTCCTGCATGTGGTAGCCCGAAATGGAAATCGAGTTGAAGCGCGGCATTTCCTTCGAGGTGTATTCGATGATGTCGGCCACGATGCGCATCGAAGGCTCAGGTGGATAGATGTAGGTGTTGCGAACCATGAACTCCTTGAGCACATCGTTCTGCACCGTACCGCTCAACACCGCACGATCCACGCCCTGCTCCTCGCCAGCCACGATGAACATGGCCAGCACCGGCAGAACCGCTCCGTTCATGGTCATGGACACTGACATCTGGTCCAGCGGGATGCCATCAAACAGGATCTTCATGTCCTCGACACTGTCGATGGCTACTCCCGCCTTGCCGACATCCCCGACTACCCGCTCATGATCACTGTCGTAACCGCGATGGGTGGCCAGATCGAAGGCGACCGACAGGCCTTTCTGTCCTGCCGCCAGATTCTTGCGATAGAAGGCATTGGACTCTTCGGCGGTGGAGAAACCGGCGTATTGACGTATTGTCCATGGCCTGCCGGTATACATCGTACCTCGCACACCGCGTACGAAAGGTGCAACTCCCGGCAGCGCATCGGCAGCTTCCTCAGGGCAATCTTCAGCTGTGTACAAGGGCTGGATACTGATCCCCTCAGGCGTCTGCGTGGTGATGGATTCCAGCGGACGATCCTTCAACTCGCGTTGGGCAATGCTGGCCCATTGATCTTTAGCGTCGCTCATGTCTCAAACTCCATGATGATGTCATCCACCATCAGACTATCACCTGCGGCAACTGGAATTCTCGACACCACACCGGACTTTTCCGCCTGCAGCACGTTCTCCATCTTCATTGCTTCGACAATCGCCAGTGGCTGACCGGGTTCGACCGGATCACCTTCCTTGACCATCAGTGTCGTGACCAGGCCCGGCATGGGGCAAAGCAGGAACTTCGACAGGTCGGCCGCTGCCTTGATCGGCATCAGCGCCGCCAGTTCCGCCTTGCGCGGACTGAGCACCTGTGCCTTGACCAGATAACCACCGTGTTCCAACCCCAGCGCTGCCACCCGAGGCCATAGCTTGAAATCATGTTCCCTGCCGTCGATACGAATCGTGGCAATCGTCTGGCCTGCGGTCCAATCGGTGGAGGCTGTCGTGGCCTTGCCCGTTTCATCCTGCAACACCAGACCATCATCGCTGTTTGTCACCTGCAGTCGGGTTTGTGATTGCCCGATGATGACCACGACATCGCGCGATGCACTGGCCGGTTTTCCGCACAGTACGGCAGAATCACGGTTGATTGCAGGCGAGCGTGACGATGCGTGCTCGATCACCGCGGCGGCTACCGCGAACAGCGCCATGGTCTCGGCTGGCGGATCCGTATCATGGAAACCATCCGGATATTCCTCGTCAATGAATGCCGTGCTGAGATCACCGGTGCGAAAACGTGGGTGTTTCATGATCGAGGACAGAAACTGCAGGTTGTTGCCCACACCGGCCAGATCGAACTGGCCAAGGGCTCGGGACATGTCATCGATGGCGGCTTCCCTCGTGGTCGACCAGGTGCAGAGCTTGGCAATCATCGGGTCGTAATACATCGAGATCTCGCCCCCTTCCTCGACACCGGTATCGTTGCGCACGACATGCTCGGCTGTCGTCAGGGTCTGTGGTGGACGATAACGTGCCAACCGGCCAATGGAGGGCAGAAAGTTGCGTTTCGGATCTTCGGCATAAAGACGACTCTCGATGGCCCAGCCGGTCAATTTGACATCATCCTGTGCCATGCTCAGCTTCTCGCCGGCCGCCACGCGAATCATCTGTTCAACCAGATCAACGCCGGTAATCAGTTCGGTAACCGGATGCTCGACCTGCAAGCGCGTGTTCATCTCCAGAAAATAGAATTGCTTCTGACTGTCGACGATGAATTCAACGGTCCCTGCGCTGACATACTCCACGGCACGGGCCAGCGCGACCGCCTGCTCGCCCATGGCACGACGGGTGGCCTCGTCGAGAAATGGTGAAGGCGCCTCTTCCACCACCTTCTGGTTGCGTCGCTGAATGGAGCATTCGCGCTCACCAAGGTAGATGCAGTTGCCGTGGCTGTCTGCCATCACCTGTATTTCGATGTGCCGGGGTTGCGTGATGAATTTTTCGACGAAGATCCTGTCATCACCAAATGACGACTTTGCTTCCGAGCGCGACCGCTCGAAGCCTTCCCTTGCTTCGTCATCATTCCAGGCAATCCGCATTCCCTTGCCACCACCACCGGCGCTGGCCTTGATCATGACCGGGTAGCCGATATCCGAGGAGATTCGCACGCACTGATCAGCATCATCGATGATGCCCATGAATCCCGGCACGGTATTGACACCGGCCTCCGCCGAGAGCTTCTTCGAGGTGATCTTGTCTCCCATGCACAGTATGGCGTGGGCAGACGGGCCGATGAAGGTAATGCCTTCCTTTGCCAGCCGTTCGGAAAACTCCGCATTTTCCGACAGAAAACCATAGCCGGGATGCACGGCATCGGCGCCGCTCTGGCGACAGGCATCGATGACCTTGTCGATATCCAGATAACTTTCGGCCGCCGTCTTGCCACCGATGCCAACGGCCGTATCGGCCATTTTCACATGCAGGGCTTCGGCGTCGACATCCGAATGAATGGCTACCGTGGGAATCCCCATTCGCTTCGCTGTCGCGAAGACACGACAGGCAATTTCGCCACGGTTGGCAACAAGTATTCTTGAAAACATGTGCTTCTGCCTCACAGTGGAATGTTGTCGTGTTTTCTGTCAGGACGTACGGTCGATTTGTTCTTCAATAATTCGAACGCCCGGCCCACCCGGCGCCGCGTCGAATGCGGCTGAATCACTTCATCGATGAAACCGCGTTGCGCAGCGATGAAGGGATTGGCAAACCGTTCTTCATAGTCGAGCGTGCGCTTTGCAATCTTCTCGGGATCACCCAACTCGCTGCGGTACAGAATCTCCGCCGCCCCCTTGGCCCCCATGACCGCAATCTCGGCAGTCGGCCAGGCATAATTCACATCGGCACGGATGTGCTTGGACGCCATGACGTCATAGGCGCCGCCGTAGGCCTTTCTCAGGATGACGGTCACCTTCGGCACTGTGGCTTCGGCATAGGCAAACAACAGCTTGGCACCGTGCTTGATGATGCCACCGTATTCCTGAGCGGTTCCCGGCAGAAAACCCGGCACATCGACCAGTGTCAACAGGGGGATATTGAAGGCGTCGCAGAATCGGACAAATCGCGCGGCCTTGCGAGCACTCTGGATATCGAGACAGCCCGCCAGCACCATCGGCTGATTGGCCACCACACCGATGCTCTCGCCATTGATGCGAATGAATCCGCACAGAATATTACCGGCATGATCAGCCTGGATCTCGAAGAAATTGCCTTCGTCGGCAATACTGCGCACGGCCTCTTTCATGTCATAGGCCTTGCTTGAGTCATCCGGAACCAGGGTATCGAGCGCCGGCTCCAGTCGATCAAACGGATCAGTGGTCTCGACGACGGGCGCGGCGGTGCGACTGGACTGAGGCAGGAAATCGTACAGGCGCCGTATCTCGAGCAGGGTATCGACATCATTGTCGAATGCGCCATCTGCCACTGACGAGGTCTTGGTATGCGTACCGGCGCCACCCAGTTCCTCGGCCGTCACCACCTCATTGGTCACGGTCTTCACGACGTCAGGACCGGTGACGAACATGTGGCTGGTGTCCCTGACCATGAAGATGAAGTCGGTCATGGCCGGTGAGTACACCGCGCCTCCCGCGCAGGGGCCCATGATGACCGAGATCTGCGGGATGACTCCCGAGGCCTGTACATTGCGGTAGAACACTTCGGCGTAGCCTCCCAGAGACGCCACGCCTTCCTGGATTCGAGCGCCACCCGAATCATTGAGCCCGATCACGGGCACACCGTTCTGTACGGCCAGATCCATGACCTTGCAGATCTTCTCCGCATGGGTTTCCGACAGCGAACCGCCGAATACGGTGAAGTCCTGCGAAAAGACATAGACGGGTCGACCATTGATCGTGCCCCAGCCCGTGACAACACCATCACCCGGCGGTCGGTCATCGGCCATGCCGAAATCCGTGCAACGATGCGTCTTGTACATGTCGTATTCTTCGAACGACTCGTCATCAAGCAGAACATCGATGCGTTCGCGCGCTGTCAGCTTGCCCTTGGCATGTTGCTTGTCGATCCGCGCCTGCCCACCACCGAGACGAGCCTTCGCTCGCCGATTCTCCAACTCCTGCGTGATGGCATTCATGGTTGCTACTCCTCATTGGTATCTGACAACCATTGCAATTTTCGAGTCTCATGGCAACTGTATTAAGGCGTCCCGTTGTGAATATTGCAAAACACAGTTTACAAATAGTAAACTTGCGAAATGCGAGGACACAAACTCTTCATTGGTGAAAAACTGCGTGCGCTGCGTGAAGAGCACCGCCTGACGCAAGCGCGTTTTGCCGAGCGGCTGGGCATTTCCACCAGCTATCTGAACCAGCTGGAAAACAACCAGCGGCACGCCACCGCCACGGTACTGCTGGGTCTGGCCGAGCATTTCTCCGTCGATATTGCCAGCCTCTCCAGACAGGACAGTGATCGCCTGCTGGCAACTCTGACCGAAGTCTTCGCCGACCCGCTGCTGAAGGACAGGAGCCCCTCAAGCCGGGAACTGCGTCTTGCCAGTCAGAACTCGCCGGCTGTGGCCATGGCGCTGGTTTCCATGCATCAGGCACTGCGACGCGCGCATGACCAACTTGCCGAACTGGATGACACCATCACCCGAGCGGGCGTCATCGTGCAGGCGACGTCCTATGAGCAGGTGCGCGATTACTTTCACTTCAACGATAACTATATTCACGAGCTGGACCTGGCCGCGGAGAGCCTGTCCGAGCAGCTCTTCGATGCCAGCGCCAGCGATCGCGACCAATTGCTCATGGAACACTTGCGACGTCAACACAAGGTCAGCATCGGCATTGATCTGGCAGATAACGAGACCATTCGTACCTATGACCCCGAGACTCGACAACTGCATTTGAACAGGCGTCATCCGGCATCTACCCGCGCCTTTCAGATGGCCCACCAGATAGCCCTGCTGGAACAGGCAGACACGATGAACGACATCATCGCAAAGGCCGGGTTCGGCAATGCCGAAGCCGACAAGGTCTGCCGAATCGGCCTGGCCAACTATTTTGCCGGCGCGCTGTTGATGCCCTATACCCGCTTCCAGAAATCGGCTCGCGAGCTGCGCCACGACCTGGTTGACATGGCAGATCGCTTCCAGACCAGCCTCGAACAGGTCTCGCACCGCTTGAGTACACTGCAGCGACCAGGCCTGCCAGGTGTACCGATCTTCTTCGCACGGCTTGATCGCGCAGGAAACATCACCAAACGCCACAGTGCCACACGATTGCAATTTGCCCGCTTCGGTTCCGCCTGCCCCTTGTGGAATGCCCACCGGGCGTTCGAATCTCCGGGCCGGATCATTCGCCAGCTTGCCGAGACACCCGATGGTGTGCAATATCTCTGTCTGGCCTGCACCGTGGACAAACCCACCGGCGGTTTCAAGGATCCGACCCAGCAGTACGCATTGGCACTGGGTTGCGAATACCGTTTCAAGGATGAGTTCGTGTACAGCGACAATTTCGCCGGCCAACCCCTGGAGAATTTCGAGCCTATCGGCATATCCTGCCGAATCTGCGAGCGGGAGCACTGTGTGCAACGCGCCTTGCCACCGCTGAAGCGGGCGTTGACCATCGATCAGAACAGTCGCGAATTGATGCCCTATTCGCTGGAGGACTGAGAACCTGTTACCGACTTCCCGGCCAGCTCCTTCGATCCGCAGGCGACCTCCACGTGCCGCAGCAAACCGATGACGATGATCCCGGCAACGCAGGCAATCAGTGCAATGGACCAGTACCCGAGTCCGCAGGCAAGTCCGATGCTCGCTGCCAGCCACATGCCGGCGCCTGTGGTCAGCCCCTTCACATTGCCCTTGGTATAGACGACAATGCCGGCAGCCAGAAATGCAACTCCGCCCGTCACCGCCTCGACCAGACGCAGAGGGTCAAGCCTGAGCGCGCCATAATCGCCCTGCGCCAGCAGCATCAGCTCGATGGTTATGACCGCAAAGACCGCTGCTGCCGTACCGATGAGCATATGAGTCCTGAGTCCAGCCGTATCCTTGCGTATTTCTCGCTCCAGGCCGATCACGCCACTGAACAAGGCTGCTCCCGCAACCCGCACGGCAATGACCAGCATCGGCAAACCCTGATCCGTACCAAATTCTGAAAGAAGAGTCTCCAGCATCTTCGCTCACCGTCATCCGGGTGGAATCTCACGCCACACGCCACACGCCACACGCCACACGCCACACGCAAGTCTTTGTCAAACGATAGACTTCAACGGCAATGGTTCAACGGTAATGCAATATTTTCACGCCCCTTTCATTCAGGAACAGGCCGATCCCATACAATGGATGCTGCATTTCAATCACCAGCCACCCGAGAGAAACAACCATGCCGGATACCCAGGTAGTCTCCTTCTCCAACCCACCCGCCTCCAGTTCCAGCCGACGACTGGCTGACTTGCCGGACAGGGTGGTCGATGGCGACCCGCATCATGAAACGCAGATACAGTTCGAGAGTGAAGACAAGTCCCTGCTGGCGGGCAGCTGGACCAGCACACCCGGTAAATGGCATGCTTTCACCGACAGAGACGAATTCTGCTACATCATCTACGGCCATTGCCGCCTCATCAGCGAAAACGGTGAATCGAACACCTACAAGACCGGTGATGCCTTCCTGATCCCCAATGGCTTCCGGGGCTACTGGGAAGTCATCGAGGAGACACGCAAGCACTTTGTCATCAGACAGTACTGATCAGTCCCTGTCAGAACGATAAGGTACGACCAGCGTCGGGATGGTTGCCCGGCGCAGGACGCGCTTGGCGGTGGACCCCAGAAACGTCTGGGAAAAACCGTGACTGTGCGCACCCAGTACGATCAGATCGGAATCAAGCTCTTTCGCACGGCGCAAGATCACTTCCGCCGGATGCCCTTCCACCACTTCGACTTCATCAACCTGCTGCCTTATCGACTGCGAGTCTTCCGGCAAGGCCGACCAGAATCGTTCCTGTCTGTCTGCCAGCTCCTGTTCGATCGCCTGCTTGCGTGTCTGTAACGCCGACTCACGGGCCTTTTCATCCTGAATGAACAACCTCAGGGTAATGCGTGCGTCCTCACTCATGGGCTCTGCAACATGCAGGATATGCATGCGCGCCTCGGTGGCCCTGGCCAGGCCGATCGCCTGGTGCAAGGCATAGGTGGAATTGACAGACAGATCTGTCGTGAACAGCATTCGGGATATCGTGGAACTCATGATGCTCATCGCCTCCTGAAGGCTCAATAGCCGAAGTACCGCGGCAACCACAGCGATATCTGCGGGAAGAACGCGATGATGAAGATGGCAGCCGTATTGACCACGGCAAACGGCAAGGCCTTGAGAGAGATCTCCTCGATGGAGATCTTGGAAATGCCCGAGGCAATGAACAGATTCTCACCCAGTGGCGGTGTCTGAAAACCGATGCCCAGGGTACAGATCATGACCACACCAAAGTGTATGGGGTCGATGCCGACGCTGTAGGCTACCGGCAGCATGACCGGCACCAGAATCAGAATGGTCGCCAGTGTCTCCATGAACATGCCGACAAACAACAGAAACACGATGATCAAGGTCCAGATCACGTAGAGATTGCTGGTGAACGACAACATGCTTTCTGCGATGGTCGCCGGGATCTGGTTCTCGACCAGCAGCCGGCCAAAGACCGTGGCGGTGAACATGATCAGCAGCACACGCCCTGTCAGCCAGGTGGTGGTTTCCAGGGCGGTGAACAGCTTCTTCCAGCTCATCTCGCGATAGATGAATGTGCCGACGATCAAGGTATAGAAGATCGCCACGATGGCGGCTTCGGTCGGTGTGAAGAATCCGGAATAGATACCACCGAGTATGACCACCGGTGCCATCAGCGCCCAGAAGCCGCGATACAGCTCACACCAGATCTGACGTGAGGACCAGCCTTCCGTAGTCCCCTTGTAGCCATGCTTCTTCGACAGGAAGTAGTTCATCGTCAGCAGGCTGCCTGCTATCAGAAAGGCGGGCAGAAATCCGGCGATGAACAGCTTGGGAATGGACACTGTCTGGAACACACCGAACTTGTCGACAGCCTCTGGAGGCGGCGGCATACCCAGAGCTGCAATACCGAAGATGATCATCGGGATGGAGGGCGGGATGACGATACCCAGCCCCCCCGAGGACGCCGTGATGGCCGATGCGTAGCCCTTGCTGTAACCGCGATCGATCATGGCAGGAATCATCAGCATGCCTACCGCTGCAGTGGTAGCGGGCCCGGACCCGGAAATGGCCCCGAAGAAAAGACAGGCCACAACGGCTGCCGCCGACATGCCACCGGTAAACGGGCCGGCAAAACTCTCCGCCACGTTGATCAATCGCCGGGACAGTCCTGCTGCCTCCATCAGCGCACCAGCGAGTATGAAGGCCGGTAAGGCCATCAGGGGGAACGAGCCTACCGACGTAAAGGCGATCTGCACGAACTTGATCGGGTTGTCGCCAAGATAGATGAACGAGATCAGCGTGGACACCCCCAGTGCCACGGTGATCGGTGCGCCGATGAACAGCAGTGCCAGAAAAGATCCGAACAGGATCAGAATGATTTCACTTTCCATTGCCGAGTATTCCCGTTTGATTCTTGATCAGCTTTCGCCGCGTTCGATTTCCGATTTCACTTCATCCAGATCGATGGCATCCGGATCGCGCATGTCCTGCTTGAGAACCAGCTTCTTGTAATTGACCTGCAGAACCCTGAACGTCATCAACGAGAACGCAATGGGCAGCACGATATACACCCAGCTCAGATGAAAACCCATGGTCTGTGACGACTGGAACTTGTTCATCTTGTTGAAGATGAAATCGATGGAGAGATAGATGAACACGACATTGAACGCAATCCAGAACAGATCCGCAAAGGCCTCGATGTACTTGATGGCGGAAGCCGGCAGAAACTTGAACTGGAATGTCACCCGGTTGTGGGCTGCCATCTTGGCTGCATAGCTTGCACCGAAAAACACGAACCAGACAAACATGTAGACAGTCAATTCCTCAAGCCACGAAAAAGAGAAATTGAACAGTGTTCTGACCACCACTTGCAGAAACAGCAGACAGACAAAGGTGGCCAGCAAGGTGCGGCAAAGATAACTTTCCAGGTTGTCGACAAAGCTCCAGAATCTGTTCATTACACTCTCTGTCTGTTTCGTGGTTGTATTGTTACTATCGATGTCAGGACTGCTGCCGTCAACCCGTTATCATGGGCAAAACGGATGGGCATTCGAGAGTGCCAGTCTAGACCGGCACTCTCGATGACCGCCAGACAGACCTTATTCCGCGACTGGTTCGCGGCCGATTTCTGCCAGAACGGCATTGAGCTTTTCGATGCCACCGATGCTCTCGTAGAACTTGGGCCATACCGCCTTGGTAGCCAGTTCGATGAACTCGGCTTCGTCATTTTCAGGGTCGTCAATCTGCATGCCCTTCTCGATCAGGATGTCCTTGATCTCGGCTTCCTTTTCACGCAGAAATGTTGCCGATGCCTGAGTGGCGGCCTCACCGGCCTTCAGGACGATATCCTGGTCTTCGGCTGAGAGTTCCTGAAAAACCTGCTCGGAAATCACCAGAGGTTCGATGGAGAAGATGTACCGAATGTTGGTTACATACTTCTGCACTTCGTAGAATTTCATTGCATTGATGGTGGTGTAGGGATTGTCCTGACCATCAACCACTTTGGTCTGCAGGCCGGCGAAGGTCTCGGACCAGGCCATGGGCGTTGGGCTGATACCCCAGGACTTGTAGGTATCGATCATGATTTCATTCTTGGGAACGCGAATGACCAGCCCTTCAAGATCAGCCACGGACTTTACCGGTTTCTTGGAGTTGGTCAGACGGCGAAAGCCTGTGTAGGTCCACGCAATGATGCGGACACCTGCGTCCTCGATGGTGTTCTCGGTCAGTTCTGCACCGATGGGGCCTTGCGTCAGCTTCTCCGCATCTTCCAGGCTCAGGATGACATAGGGCAGTGAGAACACACCGACAGTCGGAGAGAAAGGTGTGATGTTGTTGATGGCAAGCAAGGACATGTCCAGTGTGCCGATCGCCGCTTCATTGACCGTGTCCTGCTCTGAACCCAATTGTCCGTTGAGAAAAAGCGTCGCTGTATGTTTGCCACCGGACAGCTCTTCCAGAGCCGAGACAAAACCCAGGCCCGTCGCTTCCTGGCTGCTGCCACCACTGTCGCCGACGGCGATCTTGAAATTCTTCGCGCTGGCAGGTGCTGCGAACAAGGTGGCAGTAAATGCCGCAATGGCAAGTTTCGAAAACAACTTCATGATCGTTTCTCCGTGGTATGGGGACGACATCGACTATCGATGTGTTGCAGTTGCGCCGAGGACTCATGCGGCGCAACGATGACTTCTTCCAATCCTGATCCTGTCAGGCTGTGGAATTTCAAAAGTCCGAAAGAGAGCGTTTTTCATCGAGGGCGTGAGATTCCCGGTGCTCTGAATTCGTGGGACAACTTGTAACCGCTAATCGGGTTCACGTCCAGACAACTTTGTCAGTGGCCTCAGACGGAACTGACAGCTGGCCCAAATGTCGTGTTCGATTGAACAGGCAAAGTGCAGCCCTGACCATGATTGCACTGATCTGGTTCATCAATCAACTTGTTTACTGCTGCGCAAGAAGTCCCTGACCTAGCCTCAATGAGACATAAGTCCACGACCAGAAACCGCCTACGGCTCGCGCTATACCGGCGTCTACAGCCGCGTACTCGATATTTCCAAACCTCACTTGGAGTAACCAAGCCACGGTTTGCGGAGGGCCGCCCCGAAAACAACTCCGTGCGCGACTGTATTCACCGGTCTATCGCGTTTCTGCTGCGCGTCTTTATGTCTCATTGAGGCCAAGGCCTGTCCCAGGGTCCATCCGTCTCGACACACACGCTGGCTCCACCGCCGCGTTTTCATTGGTACGTACGCAAACGCCCCAGTCCCCCTAAGATCCATCACCAAGAGACCTGCTCCTGGTGTCTCAGCTTACTCAGGGAAACAGAAACCGATGTCCAACGAACTCACTGCAGCAGACCTTGCCGCAACCTTCGACGCCTTCAATCGCCATGACATCGAGGGTGTCATGACCTGCTTCGCCGACGACTGCGTGTTCTACACGGTCGGTGGACCCGAAGTGCACGGCAGCAAGATCGAAGGCAAGGAAGCCATCGCCAAGGCATTCAGCGCTGTCTGGGCAGGCATGAAGGACGCCCACTGGGATCACCACAGCCACTTCGTACACGGTGACCGTGCCGTTTCCGAGTGGACTTTCTCCGGTACCAATGCCGATGGCTCTCGCGTTGAAGCGCAGGGAGCAGACCTGTTCACATTGCGCGACGGCAAGATCATTGTCAAACAGGCGTTGCGCAAGGATCGCCCTCTCCAACAATCCTGATAGTTTCTCTTCCGCAGGAAGTCTGCCGCCATGACTGATTCACTACGTCGGAAACACTGGCCAAAATCCAGCTACGACCCTCGATACGATCCTCTCGTCGACTCCGGTCCGGGACACAACCGCGACTACGCGCCCACCTATTGGGTAGGCACGGCCGGAGAACCGCCAGAGGATGATGGCCCTGTGTCCGGAGATATGGACGTCGATGTTGCCATCGTCGGTTCCGGATACACCGGTCTGTCCTGCGCCATTCACCTGGCAAAGGAATTCGGCATCAAGGCCACTGTACTGGAAGCCAATACCGTCGCCTGGGGTTGCTCCACGCGTAACGGTGGTCAGGCGCAGATCTCCTCCGGACGACTCAAGCGCTCCCAGTGGATCGATCGCTGGGGTGTGGACGTCGCCAAGAAGATGCATGCCGAGGTCAGCGAGGGCTTTGAACTGTTTCGTGACCTGATCGGTTGTGGCGAGTTCGATTGCGAACCACAGGATGGTGGTCACTTCTACATCGCACACAAGCCCGGCGTCATGGCAAAACTGAACAAGGAATGCCAACTGCTCAATGATACTTTCGGGTATGGCTCACGCATGATGTCCCGCGAGGAGCTTCACGAGAATCATGTCCGAGACCAGGAAGCAGCCGGTGCCATGTGGGAGCCGGATGGTGTCTCCATACACGCAGCCAAGCTGGCATTCGGTTACCAGAACATGGCACGCAAGCTCGGAGCATCCATTCATCCGGGTAGCCCTGTCATGGGCTGGAAGACCATCGACGGTGTCCACCATCTGACAACACCCGGCGGCATCGTACGCGCACGTTCGGTGGCATTGGCAACCGCCGGTTATACGCCGGCAGGCCTGAGCAACCGCACCAAGAATCGCCTGATGCCGATTCTGTCCAACTCGATCGTGACTCGGCCTCTGACCGACGAAGAGAAAAGTGAATGCGGATTCCAGACCTGCTCGCCCCTGACCGACACGCGTACGCTGCGCCACTACTACCGCTATCTGCCTGATGGCCGGGTACAGATCGGTAGCCGTAGTGCCGTGACCGGCAAGGATGCTGAGAACCCGAAGCACCTGGCAGCACTGCGTCAGGGACTGGCCAGAAAATTTCCGGTGCTCGACGATATCGATCTGGATTATTCCTGGTGGGGCTGGGTGGACGTCAGTCACGACATGATGCCGAGAATATTCCAGCCCGATCCGAAGCAGACCATCTATTACGCCATGGGCTACGGCGGCAACGGAGTCATGTATTCCGCACAGGCCGGCCGTCGCATGGCGCAACTGGTCGCGGGACAGAACCAGGGCCTTGATCTACCCATCTTTACATCACCGTTGCCCAGCCATGGCGTACTGACTCCGTTCAGACGTCTGGGTCAACGATTCATGTACGTTTACTACCACCTGCAAGACGAGAAACTCTGAGGACCAACACCATGAAAATGACAACAGAAGAAGCCTTCATCAAGGTACTGCAGATGCATGGTATCGAACATGCATTCGGCATCATCGGCTCTGCCATGATGCCCATTTCCGACTTGTTCCCGGCTGCCGGCATCAAGTTCTGGGACTGCGCACATGAGTGCAACGCCGGCATGAGTGCCGACGGCTATACCCGTGCCTCGGGCAAGATGTCCATGGCCATTGCCCAGAACGGCCCGGGCATCACCAATTTCGTGACTCCCATAAAGACTGCTTATTGGAACCACACCCCCATGCTGCTGGTAACACCTCAGGCAGCCAACAAGACCATCGGTCAGGGCGGCTTCCAGGAAATCAAGCAGATGGCCCTGTTCGAGGACATGGTGGCCTACCAGGAAGAGGTTCGTGATCCTTCCCGTGTTGCCGAGGTTCTGAACCGCGTCATCGAGCAGGCCTGGCGTCTGTGTGGACCGGCGCAGATCAACATTCCTCGTGACTACTGGACTCAGGTCATCGACATCGAACTGCCACAGATCGTGCGTCTGGAACGTCCACGCGGTGGCGCCGATGCCATTGCCGATGCGGCAAAACTGCTGTCTGAAGCGAAGTTTCCCGTCATTCTCAATGGTGCCGGTGTCGTTATCGGTGGTGCCATCGATGCCTCACGCCAGCTGGCCGAAAAACTGGATGCACCGGTTTGCTGCAATTACCAGCACAACGATGCATTCCCCGGCTCACATGAGCTGTCTGTCGGTCCCCTTGGATACAACGGCTCCAAGGCGGCAATGGAACTGATTGCCAAGGCGGATGTGGTGCTGGCTCTGGGCACGCGTCTGAACCCCTTCTCCACACTGCCCGGTTACGGAATCGACTACTGGCCGAAGGACGCCAAGCTCATTCAGGTGGATATCAATGCCGATCGTATCGGGCTGACCAAGCCGGTAACCGTAGCCATCCAGGGTGATGCCAAGTACGTGGCCACCGAAATTCTCGGCCAGTTGAGCAAGACTGCCGGTGATGCCGGCCGCAGCGAACGCAAGTCCGACATCAAGCACACCAAGGATCGCTGGGCGCAGGAACTGGTGTCCATGGAGCACGAGGAAGACAACGACGAGGGCATCACCTGGAACGAGCGTGCGCGTGAGCGCAATCCCGATCGCATGTCACCGCGCAATGCCTGGTTGGCAATCCGTGACTCACTGCCTGAAGACGTCATCATTTCCAGCGACATCGGTAACAACTGCGCCATCGGCAACGCTTACCCGACCTTCGAAAAAGGTCGCAAGTACCTGGCTCCCGGCCTGTTCGGACCTTGTGGCTACGGTCTGCCAGCCATCCTGGGCGCCAAGATCGGTTGTCCCGATGTACCGGTCGTCGGTTTTGCCGGAGACGGTGCTTTCGGTATCTCGATGAATGAAATGACCGCCTGCGGCCGAAACGATTGGCCAGCGATTACAATGGTGATCTTCCGCAACTATCAGTGGGGCGCCGAGAAGCGCAATACCACACTCTGGTACAAGGACAACTTTGTCGGAACCGAGCTGGATACTCAGGTGGATTACGCGAAGATCGCTGAAGCCTGCGGCCTCAAGGGTGTCAAGGTGTTCAATACCGAGGATCTCTCGGCTGCGTTGACAACTGCCGTGCAGGAACAGATGAACGACAATGTCACTACCTTCATCGAAGTCGTACTGAACCAGGAACTCGGCGAACCCTTCCGTCGCGATGCCATGAAAGCACCGGTATCGGTTGCCGGCATCAATGCTGCCGACATGCGTCCGCAACAACCTTCCTGATTGGACAGGAGTCAGGGAGCATCCGCTTCCTGACTCCCCACACCTCGCCCCCCCAACCTGAAATCACGAACAACGTCACCATGAATATGCAGTCAGCGATTGCCTCCCGATTCGATGCAGTCAGCGGTCGTCTGGGAGGGGTAGGCCAGGGATTGTGTGTCGCACTGGTCATTGCCGTGACCGCGCAATTCCTGTCAGAGCACTATGGCGCGCCCGCCATGCTGATGGCCTTGCTGCTGGGGATTGCCTTTCATTTTCTTGCTGAAGAAGGCGTCTGCGTCAAGGGTATCGAATTCACGGCACGCACTGTCTTGCGCTTCGGTGTGGCCTTGCTGGGTGTCAGAATCAGTATCGATCTGTTGATCGGTCTTGGTCCGTCCATGATCTCGCTGACCATAGCCGGTGTCATTCTGACCATCCTGTTCGGTCTGGGCGGTGCCGCGGTACTGGGACGCGGTTGGCGACTGGGTTTGCTGACGGGGGGCGCTGTTGCCATTTGCGGAGCATCAGCGGCCATGGCCATTGCCGCCGTTCTGCCCACCAACGAACATTCCGAACGCAATCTGCTGTTCACGGTACTGGGCGTCACCGTGTTGAGCACGATCGCCATGATTGCCTACCCCATCATCACACAGACACTGGGGCTGGATCATCTTGCCACCGGGGTCTTTCTCGGCGGCACCATCCACGATGTCGCGCAGGTTGTCGGTGCCGGTTTCTCCGTCTCCGAACAGACCGGTGAAACAGCCACGCTTGTGAAGTTGATCCGTGTCAGCATGCTGGCCCCCGTGGTACTGGTCTTCGCTCTGGTGATCCGCATGCGCGGCGAATCGGAATCGCTTGAAGGCAAGAAACGACCACCACTGGTGCCGGGATTTGTATTGGGTTTTCTGCTGCTGGCTGGCATCAATTCCCTGAATCTGATACCGGAGTCCGTTGGCAGCTTCCTGAACGATCTGTCTCGCTGGGCCCTGCTGACCGCCATCTCGGCAGTAGGCATGAAAACGTCTCTGCGCAGAATCTTCGACGTCGGTTCTCAGGCCATCATCCTCATCGTGGCTGAAACCCTGTTCATCGGCGTGTTCATTCTTGTCGGCGTGCATTTTCTGGCTTGATCACGCAGACCCACCCCGGTCATGGTCTGCTGATCACCTGTCCCAGCAGGCCCGATCCAAGGGTATAGCGACGCCCGACCTTCCATTCATGCCCTGCCATTGCCTGTGCCATCTGATCCGGGCTGATGCTTTGCGGATCGGAGGATCTGGCATGGGTCACCAGCATGACGCTGTTTGCCTGAGTGAAGCCACTGGCAAGCCAGACATCCAGTTCGCGTGCCGTACGAATGGTGATGCGCTTCAATGCAGGTATTTGCCGCGACATGACAGTCTCCACCGGTAGCCGGGTTCAGCGTCATGATACGCCGGGATTCGGATCAGGTACACACAGCTGTTCTTCAGCGTGTCGCTGTCTTCACGCAGCTCACGGGTCGTCCAGCTGATGGGTAAACAGGCCATCGGCCAGTTGCAGGGCAACCGAGAACGTCAGCAGTGAGGCTTCAGCCGTCAAGGGGTTGGGTCGACCTGCCCCTGCCAGAAGATTCTTGCACAACAACGGGCAGCACAGCAATGCAGCACCGATGATGTCCCGCCACTGCACGGGCAGCAGATTCTGTGCCCTCATGGTTCGCAGCAAGGGTTGCCAGACATGTCTTGTCTGCGATGCCAGAAATTGCTGCCGCAACGGCGTCAGCTGCCAGTCATGCTCGATCTGCAGCACACCCTGACTCACCTTCGCTGACAGATCCACCCGCAGTTCGTCCGGATCGTACAGCATGTTCGGATGCGCATAACAGACATGATAGAGCGCCTTGCAGGGCGCCATCAATGCCGGAATGTGGTTGCCAGCGAAAGCCGGATCAAAATAGCTGATCGCCCTGTCGATACTTTCCGCCGGGTTGTACAGCAGATTTCCGGTGTGGTCATCGCCATGGGCTGTCAGGGCCGCCACGGACTCATGCGGTGTCGGCAGCAGCAGCACCCGGGCGCGTTGCAAGGCCTCATGCAGACTCGACTCTTGCAGCTGCCCATTGATACGCCAGCGTAAATGCCAGAATTGTTCGAACGGCAGGCTGCTGCCGTCGGGCAGCTCTACTTGTCTTCCCAGGTAGAATTCGCGAACTCGCCCACCGAACACGACTGCTTCCTCGTGATCGACCAGGCGTCGATGATACAAGCCATGCACCGCCTCGGCCGCAACCTCCGCTGGGGAGGCAAGGTGCAGACTATCCAGATAACGCGCTCCCAGCTGCTGCTGAAAGCGGTCAAAGGCTGCGACCACTGGCGCCATGTCCGCCGGCCTGCAACCATGCGATTCCAGATCACGGGCCACACTGTGCAACTCCGGAAACTGGCGACGATCCCGGTAGCGGTAGATCACCAGTTGCTCGCCAACTGCGGAGGATTGATACAGGGCCTTGTCAATCGGAAAGCCGGCTTCTTCCAGAATACCAGACCGGTAATACTCCCCCACTCGGTCTGCTTCACCGTCCTCGTGATGGCATTTGAGAAACAGGTGCTGTCCGTCTTCGGTTCTGAATTCTGCTCGCAGCGAGTTCAGTGCCAGTGGATTACAGGTGTCAAGAGTCAGACTGCCCGGCACCACCGTGAACGGAAACTTCCGATCCAGCAGTTCGATCATCGCGAGCGCGGCCTCGGGCATGCTCGCCGGATCGCGGCCAAGCTGCCTGATCCGCGACAACGGGCTTGCCGGTGCATCATGGCTGGCTCCCGAACCAGCCTGCTTATCCAATGGCGTACCGGCTTGCGCGCCAATCTTCAAACGTGAATCCATCATGTCGTCCAGCGCCTATCCGGCCTCGAACGCCTTTGTGCGCATCTCCGACACCGCGTTTTCGTGTGCATCGAACCCTTCGTACCGTGCCATCTTCCGGGCATAGGGCGCCAAGGTGTCGTAACCCTTTCTTGTCACATGGCCGATCGAGACCAGCTTCAGGTAATCATGCACACCCAGGGGTGAGCGCGTATGTGCGCTTGCATTGGTTGGCAGCACAGCATTGGGACCAAGCGTGAAATTACCGATACAGATCGGCGTATGTTCTCCCAGCAGTATCTCCCCGGCATTGCGTATGGCGCCCAGGTAGTCATGCGCATCCTTCGAGTGTATCTGCAGATGTTCGGGAGCATACTCATTGACGAAAGCGATGGCCTCTTCAATGGAGTCAGTCAGAATCACTCCGCCTCGCGGACCACACAGCACCGTGGATGAAAACGCCACTCGCTGTTCACTCATCTGCTTCCAATATCCGGGAATGGCCGCAATCGCAGCTTCGGCAACCGCCCTTGATGAGGTCACCAGATAGGCAGAGCTGTCAGGTCCGTGCTCGGATTCGATCAGCAGATCCAGAGCGGCTACACGTCCATTGGCAGTCTCATCGGCCAGGATGATCGACTCGCTGGGACCGGCGGGTGGGCCCGGATCGAGACGGTCGGCCAGAACACGTTTGGCCGCGACCACCCAGGGGCTGCCCGGTCCGACGATCTTGCGACAACGCGGCACGGTCTGCGTGCCATGGGCAACGGCTGCGACGCCCTGAGCACCACCGCATTTGTAGACCTGTTCGACACCAGCGATCCTGGCTGCCACCAGAGTCGCCGCATCCACGTTGCCATCGGGCCCCGGCGGCGTGATGATGACCGGTTCGGGAACACCCGCCACGACGGCCGGAATGGCCGTCATCATGACAACACTGGGAAACGAACCCTTGCCTCTGGGAACATAGCAGGCTACCGAGCTGATCGCCTCAACCTTCTCCCCGGCAAAGACCCCCGGATGCATTTCCTTCATCCACATCTGCTCGGGCATCTGTGCCCGATGAAAGCGGCGCACATTGTCGCTGTTGTATTCCAGTATCTCGATGAAGTCCTTGTCAAGGCTGTCAAACGCCTTGTCGAAATCTGCAGGCGTGGCCGCAATGGCATCGGCAGCAACCGTAGAGCCATCGAATTGCCTGGCAAAGCGCGCCAGCGCTGCGTCACCCTCATCCCGAACAGCATGGATGATGGGCACGACCTTTTCCAGAAAAGGCCCCAGATCGCCTTCGGTACGCTGCAGCAAGGCAGCTTTCTGCGCATCGTCCAGCGACGCATGGTGATGGAAACTGATGTTCATGAATGCGGGAAGGCGGTTTATCGTGATTTGAGGAAGATGTCGAGTCCGACCAGACGGTCGAGCAACCAGACGGCAAGCAGTGCGACCACGATGTAGACGACCGATACCGCAGCCAGGTCTGGCGTGATGACACTGCGAATCGAATTGTAGATCTGCACCGGCAGGGTCACGGTGCGGGCATCGGTCAGGAACAGACTGACCAGAAACTCGTTGAACGCCAGAATGAACATCAGCAGTGCCCCGGTAATCACACCGGGCATGACTGCCGGCAGCGTCACGGCAAAGAACGTCTGCACCGGTGGTGCACCACAACTGTGAGCGGCATTCTCCAGCTCCGGGTCCAGACCGTTGACCGTCGAGCTCACCGACCAGATCATGAACGGCAGGTTGATCAGGCACAGCGCGACACCCACTGGCCAGATCTGCCCCAAAATGCGAATCTCACCGAAGAAGATCATCATGGCGATTCCGGATACCACCAGCGGTATGGTGAATGGCAGCAACAGATAGACCTGTATGGTCTGCTGGAAACGCATGCGATAGCGCACACAGGCCAGAGCTGCCAGCGTGCCCACGGGAATGGCCACCAGGGTACAGATGAAAGAGACATGCAGCGTGCGCAGGAATGCATCCTTGAAGTCATCCAGTTGCCACAGACGTTCATACCAGCGTAGAGAAAAACCATCTGGCGGAAACTGGATGATCTCACCCGAGGTGAACGAGGCACCAATGATGATGATGGTCGGCAGACTCAAGGTGATCAGACTGAAAGTCACCAATGTCCACAGGACCCAGTTCTTCGACGGCATGAGATTCATGCGCCCCCCTGACATCGCAACGTCTTCACCAACACGATCAACAGCTGACTCATTGCCGGATACTCAGCGTCCCGGCACCGGTGAGCCGGAACACGATGGCCACCAGGATACTGCCAAGTGTCACCAGGACAATGGACAGGGCAGCGCCCAGACCGGAATTGGACAATTGGAAAAAGCTGTCGTAGATCGCACTGGCGATGAAATCACTGGTACCACCACCCAGAATTTCCGGCATGGCAAAATCTGTCATGGTCAGGGTGAACACGACAACCCCGGCACCAACCAGTCCGGGCCTGGCCATGGGCAGAACCACATGCCAGAAGGCTCTTGTCCAGTGGGCACCCAGGCTTTCTGCTGCCAGTTCGATATCCTCGCCGATGGCAGTGATGGCCGGTACGATCAGCAACACGGCAAAGGGCAGCATGTACTGCACCAGACCGAAGATCACCGCACCGTTGTTGTAGATCAGATCCAGTGTCGGCAAATCCAGTGTCAGCAGCAGGCTGTTGATGATGCCTTCCTTGCCCAGGATGATCAGCCAGCCATAGGCACGTACCACCTGGCCGATGAAAAAAGGCAGAAACAGCGAAATCAGCAGGAACTTGCGCAACCTCGAGGACGAGGTTCTGACCATGACATAAGCATAGGGAAAAGCCAGAAACAGAGTCGCTGCCGTGACAATGGTCGCTGCCAGCAAAGTCCGCAACAGTACTCGCAGATAGACGGGTTGCTCCATGAGGAACAGGTAATTGTCCAGCGTGTAGGCTTCCTTCAGGCGGTAGGTGGACAGATCCAGTTCGTGCAGACTGTACTCGATCATGTAGCCCAGACCGATCAGCAACACGCCTACCAGCAACAGGGCCGGTGTGATGAACAGCCAGCCGGTTGCCCCACGCAAGCGCGCTGGCCAGACCAGGGCTGCGATAGCTTCCAGCCTGTCCAGCAGTGTCCAGCGCAGTGGCAGTCTATCCGGTGTACGTTCAGGCAAGTCGGTGATTCACTCTAGGTAGCCGTGCAACCCCGGCAGCTGCCGGGGTTGCACCATGGGCATCATCAGCCCTGGAAAATCTCGTTGAACCGGGCGAACCATTTCGGCTGATTCTCGACCAGTACGGGCGACGGCACACTGACCAGTCTGGCAAAATCTTCCGGTTTCGTCGGGTAGGACAGATCGTCGACCAGATCTTCCGGTGGTGCGATTCCCGGAAACACGGGAGGCAATCCGAGCAGGGAACACCATTTTTCCTGTGCTTCTCTGGAGAGTGCGAAGTTCACGAACTCCTTGGCCCAGAACTCTTCGTTCTCCGGCAAGCCTCTGGGAATCCACAAACCGTCGGTATCCACCTTGCAACCCTCTTCCGGTACGGTCCACTGCACATCGATACCGTTCTGGCGAGCTGCCCGTGCATTCACCGAGATGGTGCAGGCCAGATCGATCTCGCCGTTCTGGAACCAGGTCGTGAAGTCGGAGTCCTCACCCAGCAATGGCTCGTTCGCCTTGAGCTGACGATAGAATTCGTAACCCGGCTCCATATTGTCGGGAATATCGTCGAATGTGCCGCCACCGGCGATCACCGCGATGGGGTTGAATCCGATGCCGTCGTCGTACAAGGCGATGCGCCCCTTGTATTTCGGGTCCAGCATGGTCTTCCAGGACGTGGGCGGACCATCGGGAAACGCCTCGGGACGATAGGCGCAGACATAGACATAGGCGTAGGTGTTGACCAGCGGATAGCCTTCCAGTCCGGCAGGTTTCGCCAGCGGCAAGAGGCCTTCGAGGTTGGGCAGATCACTCAGATCGACAGTCACACCCCGCAACGCGGAAATCGTTGCGTTGGTCGAGGTGTCCCAGTTGACATGGATGGGCGGAATGCGTCCCTGATCGACAGCCGACCAGATCTTCGGCTTGATCTCGTTGTCTTCCGTGAAATCCAGGCGCACCTTGATGCCGGTGGCTTCGGTAAACGGGTCGGCAACGCCCGCCTTGAGTGCATCGCCCCAGGCGCCTCCCCAGGCGCGCACGATCAACTCTCCGGGCTTGTCATTGGCTCTGAGCAGGGAAGGAAATGCCAGGGCTCCGGCGGCGGCCGCACTGGCCTTGAGTGCCGCGCGTCGCCGCATGCTCTGTATCGGTAGTCTGTTCATCATCACGATCCTCTGATTCAAGATTTTCAGGTTCTGCTATTTAACGACAGGGAACGCATAGAACGACTCTGCATTCCAGCCCAGATGCACGATGGCTCCAACCTCATGTTCAGCGTGCTTGCCGGGATCATGATCGAACACATGGATGAATGAACCATTCATGTCTTCGACATGAACCTCATACACCATTCGATCACCTTCGAAGATGCGCTGGCGAACAACACCCGTGACCGCATTCTCCCAATGCCGGGCATCTTCCTCGAACAGAACGACCTGTTCTGCACGCACAGCACAGTCGATGACATCACCGACCGAAAACAATTGTCCGTTACCCCGAGCCGTCATCGTGACGCCACCCATATCCACCGACAGCCTGCCTTCCCGGATGGCCGTCACGCTGCCCTTGAACATGGACGTAACGCCGAGAAAACCTGCCACGAAGCGATTTCCGGGGCTGTGATAGACCTCGCGCGGTGTATTGGCCTGCTGCACCACGCCCTCATCCATGACGATCATGTGATCGGACATGACCAGCGCTTCGCGTTGATCATGAGTCACATTGATCGTGGTGACGCCAAGCTCCTGCTGAATACGCCTGAACTCCAACTGCATCTCCTCCCGCAGCTTCTTGTCCAGAGCTGACAAGGGCTCATCCAGCAACAGCAGATCCGGACTGAAGGACAGGGCGCGGGCAATGGCCACACGCTGTTGCTGTCCACCTGACAGTTGATGAGGCCGGCGATCGGCAAGATGTTCCAGCTTGACCAGCGCCAGATATCGGTTCACCAGTTCGGGGATCAATGCCGGATTGAAACGACGCATGCGCAGTGGAAAGGCAACGTTCTCAGCGGCAGTCATGTGAGGAAACAATGCCAGCTTCTGGAACACCATGCCGATCGAGCGCCGGTAAGCCGGCACGGATTCGACATTCTGCCCGTTGATCAGAATCTCGCCCCGGGTCGGTTCATCAAACCCGGCAATCATTCGCAGCAAGGTGGTTTTGCCACAACCACTGGGGCCAACGATGGTCAGGAAATCACCGCGCTGCAGAGAGAGACTCGCGTTATCGACCGCGACAGTCTGGCCGAAGGCTCTGGAGACATTCCTGATCTCAACCATGTGTGCAGCTGTACTCATAACTCCCGGCTCTAACGGCATGTGTCTGCAAGACGGTAAGGAAGTTTACCCCTCGTCCCTTGTATATACAAGATACAGGAATATCCCGATGTCAACGCGACAGATCGCCGGGACAGAGCCTGACAGTCACACGAAACTGATCGCCAGGATGCGAAAAGTAGCCCAGCGTCACAATTCTGGAACCCACCCAGGTTCGCCTTCTGATTCTCAGCAGTGGACAATTCGCCTCCAGTTTCAGCCAACGACGCTCTTGCGCATCGGGTGTACAGGCCTCGACCACCTGTTCCAGCTCGGATACCGGCGCGATCGACTGGAAATAGCGAAATGTCGAGGTGGCTTCCAGGTCCTGCTTCAGCAGATCGGGCGAAAAATCCTCGCGCACGAAGCGACGCTCCAGCTGCATCGGAACACCATCGGAATAATGCAATATGGCCACATGCAGAACCTGTGCGCCCTTGCCGACTTCCAGTAGCTCCCCCACTCGCCGATTCGCCTGCCGTCGTTCTGCGACCAGCACCTTGCAGGAATAATCCGCGCCCAGCTCGAGTACGAAATCACGAATGTCCCTGAGCTCGACAAGAGAGGTCATGGGGCGAGCGTTGCTGACAAAGGAACCAACGCCCTGCAGCCGAGTGATGAGCCCATCGCGTGTCAGCTCTCGCAGCGCCCGGTTGACCGTCATTCGGGAGACGTCCAGCGCCTCGACCAGGGCGCTCTCCGATGGCAACTTGGCGCCCGGCAGATATTTTCCGTCACTGATCGCATCGGTGATGTGGCGCTTTACCTTGACGTACAACGGTGCCGGGTCATTCATCGGACTGGACTCTCATCGATCACTATCGAAATTCATGAGGATTCTCCCGCCTCAGATGGCAGCGAGATATCCGCCATCAACATAGAAGATCTGGCCACTGACATAGGCGGATGCATCACCTGCCAGAAAGACGCCCAGCCCTACCAGATCTTCCAACCGGCCAAAACGTTGCATCGGAATCTTCGACAACATGGTGTCCTGCCACTGGGCATCCTGATAGAACTCTTCTGTCAATGCCGTACGAAAATAGCCGGGACCCATGGCATTGACTCGGATGCCGCGAGGCGCCCATTCGGTACTCAATGCTCGCGTCATTCCCAGCAGGCCGCTTTTGCTGCTGGTATAGGCCGTTGCTCCCGGAACCCCAACCGCGGATGTCAGCGAGCCAAGATTGATGATGCTGCCTTGCTTGTCATGCGCCAGCAAGGCGCGAGCAAAATGCTGCGCCATGAAGAAGGATCCCTTGAGATTGGTATCGCAGATGGTGTCCCACAATTGCGCGTCCACATCCACGGACGGACAGACCTGCTCGACGCCGGCATTATTGACAAGAATGTCAGCCAGGATGCCGTCGGCCTGCAGGGACCCGAACAATTCCTCGATCGACCCTGTACGGCTGACATCCAGCGTACGCACATGGCAATGACGCCCCAGCGCGTCGATGCAAGAGGATACGTCCTGCAATGAGCCTTGCGAACGCGCAGTCAGGACAATATCGGCACCCGCAGCGGCCAGCCCCATTGCCAGGGTCCGACCGATACCTCGACTGGCACCCGTGACGATTGCGGTACTGCCCTGCAGGTCAAACAGGGCATTGACGGACTCCGGAGTCATCCGGCCACCTTTGCTGATTCTGGATTTCAGGTTGACGATAGCCTGTATATACAGGCAGTGTCAACCAGTCGAAGCCCCCTCGAAACAGTATGAAAACCTACTCCTGCAGGCCTTTTTCCTCGGGAATACTGCCTGCCGGCTCCGTCACAGCACGGGCATCAACGGTATCCGCGCAACCAGCCAAGCGTGGAATCGGTGTCGCCTCCAGGCTTGTATTCAGCGCCCAGCGGTGCCGCGTAGCCCAGTTCGTCGATCAGCCGGAACACATGATCATAATTGATCTCTCCGTGATCCGGTGCACCACGATCAGGCACCGAAGCAAACTGGATGTGACCGATTCGCGGCAGTAGTTCGGACAGGCGGTGGCTCAGATCACCCTCCATCAACTGCACATGATAACAATCGAACATCAGCTTCAGATTGTCAGCTGCCACAGCATCCATGATGTCGAGCGCCTGAGTGGTGGTATTCAGAAAATACCCCGGGGCATCGTAGTGGTTCAGTGGTTCGATCAGAATGGTGATGTGCCGCGCGGCGGCCATTACGCAGGCGTACTGCAGGTTCGATACAAAGGTGGTGTGTGCTTCCTCACCCGCGGCAAAACCGGCCATGACATGCACATTGGGAATGCCAACAGCATCTGCATAGGCTATCGCCGCATCTATCGACTGACGAGCCTCTTCGACTCGTCCGCTCAATGCGGCCAGACCGTTATCGCCGGCATCCGGGTTGCCACGCGAGGTGTTGAGCCCCAGCATGGTCAGCCCCGTATCCGCCAGCGCCTGGCGAAGCTGCTCGGGAGGCGTGTCATACGGCCAGTGACACTCCACAGCATCGAAACCGGCGCTGGCAGCGGCGCGCACGGCGTCGGGCAGACTCGATTCGGTCCATAGAAAACCGAGATTGGCAGAAAATTTCAAGCTTCCCACTCCACATCAAAATGCGATACCAGATCAGCGATCTGATCTGAATTCAGTGCACGCGCGGCATGACCGCGCATCATCATTGCCAGTCGGGCCGTGTCTTCCAGCTCCTCGATGGCGTTACAGGCTGCCTCGACATCCTTGGCGGCAACCACCGGGCCATGATTGGCCAGCATCACGGCACTGCGCTTGCCCGCCAGACCGCGTACGGCCTCCCCCATCGCCGGATCGCCGGGTCGAAAGTACGGCAGCAGTTTGACTCGCCCGAGCTTCATGATCCCGTATGGAGTCAGCGGTGGCAGAAAGTTGTCTTCATCGACCTCGGGCATCAGTGACCAGGCCACCGCATGACAGGAATGCAGATGCACCACGGCACCAGCCGTGCTTCGCGTGGTATAGAAGGCCGAATGCAGTGACATTTCCTTGGTGGGTGAATCTCCGTCGATCAGTCGGCCGTCTGCATCGAACCGGGACAGACGCCCCGGATCGAGACGCCCGAAACTGGTGCCCGTGGGTGATACCAGCAAACCACCATCAGCCGTCCGGGAAGAAATGTTGCCGGTACTGCCACTGGTCAACCCCCGGTCGAACAACGATTTGGCCAGCAGGCACATCTGTTCGCGCAAGTCGGCTTCTGCACTCATCGCTATTCCTGCCCTGACAGGCCCAGCACCCTGGCGGCCTTCTCGAAATAGTCCGGCGCCCCGAAATTGCCGGATTTCAAGGCAATCACCAGACTGTCACCCGCTCTCAGCGCAGGTACGCCCGGATCGATCTCGGGACCGATTTCCAGAGTGTCCAGTTGCAGACCCTCCACCACGGCCCCCGAGGTCTCACCACCGGCGGTCAACAGGCGATTGACACCCCCAGCCACCAGGCACCGGGCCACTTGCGCGAAAAAGGACTCCAGCGCTTCGGCCGATCGCTCCCGACCAAAACGTGCCTGCACCTCCTTGACAACCATCGGGTCAGCCGAACTGTAGGCCAATGGCACACCGTCGGCGTTGATCAGAAAATCCGCGACGCCCTGCGGTGTGACTCTGCCTTCGATGACATCGGCGGCCACAATCTCCATGCCGGGCGCCTTTTCGAGATGCCGTGCCACCTGCTCGCGGGTCGCCGTGGAACAGGACCCGGACAAGGCGACGCACTTGCCGGATTCCCCTCGCCAGTGAGCCCCCGAACCAGTGATCAGACCTCGCCGTCTGAAGTTCTCGGGCAAGCCCAGAGCAACGCCGGATCCTCCGGTAATCAGGGGCAGCGTATCCACGGCTGCGCCGATCTGCATCAAGTCTTCATCCCGCAGGGCATCCACCACGATCAGTCGTTTGCCCTGTTCATGTTGTTCATCCAGAGCCGCACGAATGGCCTCACTGCCGGCAAACACCGACGCTGCAGCCACATGCCCCACTTCGAATGTCGTCTGCGGACGCAACCAGCGGCGGATATCCGGATCGGTCATGGGCGTCAGCGGGTGATTCTGCAATCCGCTTTCGTTCAACAGGGTGTCCTTGACGAACAGATGCCCCTGATAGATGGAGCGGCCCGTCCCGGGAAACGCCGGACAGACGATGATCCGGTGGGCGTCGAGTGCTTCGGCGAGGGCATCCGCTACCGGTCCGATGTTGCCCTCCGGCGTGGAGTCGAAGGTGGAGCAGTACTTGAAAAAGAACTGTTCGCAACCTTGCGCCTGTAGCCACTCCAGGGCTTCGAGTGATTGTCGCACTGCATCAGCCGGGTCGATGGAGCGTGATTTCAGGGCGACCACGCCGGCCTCGACTATCGAGTCGGCAGCAGTGGAGGGTACTCCCGTGTACTGCACCACACGCATGCCCTGCTTGGCCAGGGTATTTGCCAGATCGGATGAGCCGGTGAAGTCATCCCCGATGCATCCCAGCAGCATCACGCCTCTCCCGGCAGTTCGAGGCCTGCATTGCGGGCGTAGACCTTGGCCACGGCGGCATCGTCCTCCTGCCCCAGACCGGATCCGGAGGCCGCCAGGAATTGCTGCAGGGCTGCCGCGGTCAGCGGCGCGCCGAACTTCGCCGATTTGGCAATATCCAGAACGATTCCCAGATCCTTGGGCCAGATATCGATGGACGAACGCGGCGTATAATCACCGTCCACAACATGAGGGGCTCGATTCTCCAGCATCCAGGAAGTACCTGCACATTTGCTGATCACATCCACGAAGGTCTGCGGTGCGATGCCCTGTGTCATGCCGAAGGTCATGGCCTCGGCCATGGCGGCAATATGGACGCCTGCCAACAACTGGTTCACGGCCTTCATCGCAGACCCCATCCCCACCTCATCACCCAGTTCGAAGACGGTCTCGGCGGTTGCATCCAGTACCGGACGCGCCGCGGCAAAACTCTCCTGACTGCCGGATGCCATCACGCTCAAGGCTCCCTGTGCCGCCTTGACGGATCCGCCGGAGATGGGTGCATCCAGATACAGTACGCCGGTCTCGGCACAGCGTTGTGCCATGGAGCGGGCAAATTCAGGCGGTACCGTCGCGCAGGCCATGACGACCGCACCCGCTCTGAGACCCGCCACGATGCCGTTGTCGCCAAACAGCACGCTCTCTGTCTGCGCGGCATTGAGCACCACAACGACAACAGCATCCAGCGTGCCAGCCACATCAGTCAGCTCACCGGCAGCACCGCCCTCTTCACGAAAGCGCTGCATTGCAGACTCAGCGATATCGACACCCCAGGTGGTGTGTCCCGCCTTGCGTATAGAGCTTGCCATGCCATACCCCATGGAGCCCAGTCCGATAACGGCAATATTCCTTGCTTCACTCATAACTGTCAGGGTTCTCGTAGCTGTCGATCGCAGAATGGACCAAACATAATACCTGACAGCCCGGTTCTCAGATACCGCGCCGGCACGGGGTCAGTTCAGCGGTTTGCAGGCCACCTCGACACACTGGTATATAGTGCCCAGCATGAACAAGACAGTCTCCAAGCCGTCAGATGGACTCCTGTTGCAGGACCAGTTGTGTTTCGCCCTCTATTCGACATCGCGCGCCATCACCCGCCAGTACAGCAAGCTGCTGGCGGACCTGGGTCTGACCTATCCGCAGTATCTGGCCATGCTGGTATTGTGGGAAGGTGATGGCATCACGATCCAGGCCATGGCTTCCCGACTGCAACTGGAGGGCGCAACCACCACCCCCCTGATACAGCGTCTGGAGAAACTGGGCCTTGTCAGTCGCGTACGCAGTCGAGATGACGAACGCCGTGTGATGATTCACCTGACCGACAAGGGGCACGATCTGTATCGTCGGGCGCTGGGTATCCCTGCCTCGATCCAATGCGCGATCGGGGTCGATGAGAAGAGCGCGCGCAGCCTGATGATGGCCTGCAACCGCATCAGGGATGTCATTCGCGCTGATGAGCAACCACCTGGCTCCGGTGCATGAGGTCAGCCTGGCGACGATGAGTGTCGCAATCATGACAATGAGAAGATCTGTTGTCGGTTTTACTATGGCCGCTACATACGGTCCTTGTGCTCTTCGAGTTAATTGATAATGGCTAAATTTCCAGAACAGGCGTCAGTTGTCATCATTGGTCAGGGCGGAATCGTCGGAGCGTCGGTTGCACACCACCTGATCGAGCGCGGCTGGAGCAACATTGTCGGTATCGACAAGTCTGCCATTCCGACCGACATCGGCTCTACAGCGCATGCATCGGATTTCTGCTACGCCACGGCGCACGATCAGATGACCTGCCACACCACCCTGTACAGCATCGACTTCTATGAAAAGAGAGGTCATTACGCCAAGGTGGGCGGGCTCGAGGTTGCCCGCGTGGGTGATGACGAACGAATGCTCGAACTGCAGCGCAAGGTTGCATCAGGCAAGGCCTTCGGCACGCGCGCAACCATGATCAGCGCCAGCGAGGCAAAGCAACGCATGCCCTTGCTGGAAGAGGATGTCATTCAGGGCGCCCTGTGGGATCCCGATGCAGGACTTGTCATACCGCGCTCGCAGGTTGTCGCCGGAGAACTGGTGGAAGAGGCCGAAAAAACAGGCAAGCTCACCACCTTTGCCAATACATCGGCAACCGGCCTGGATATACAGGAAGGTCGTATTGTCGGTGTGGAGACCAGCCGGGGTTACATCAAGGCCGACTACGTGGTGGTCTGTGCAGGACTCTGGGGACGACTGATTGCACAGATGGCTGGTGAGGACCTGCCTGTGATGCCGGTCGATCACCCACTCCTGTGGTTCGGGCCCTACGACGAATTTGCCGATACCGGCAAGGAAATCGGCTGGCCTTTGCTGCGCGATCAGGGCAACTCGGCCTACCTTCGCGACACCGGAGATCCACGAACGGCCGAAGGCGGCATGATCGAGTGGGGCTATTACGAGGAAAAGGAACCTCGCATGTGTCATCCTCGCGACCTTCAGGAAAAGGAAGAGGCTCGCCTGTCACCCTCTCAACGGGATCTGGAAATGGAACAGATCATGGAACCACTGGAACGGGCCATGGAGCTGACCCCTATCCTGGGTGAATTGGGTTTTGACGAAAAGCGCTCATTCAATGGCCTGCTGCAGGTCACCGCCGATGGCGGCCCTTCCGTTGGCGAGTCGGCCCGTGTCCGCGGTCTGTGGTACGCGGTGTCTGTCTGGGTCAAGGACGGACCCGGCACTGGCAAGCTTATCGCTGACTGGATGACCGACGGACGAACCGAACTGGATCATTTCGGTGTTGACGTGGCTCGCTACTATCCTTTTCAGCAGGAAGAACAATACATCCATGATCGCTGCTATGAGTCAGCCTTCAAGATATACAACCCTGCGGTTCACAATCGCGAGCCCTATTCCAAGGGACGTGGCATCCGGCAAAGCCCTTTCCACGAGCGTGAAAAGGCCCATGGCGCCCATTTCATGGAGGCGGCCGGTTGGGAGCGCGCCCATGGATACGCCGGCAATGAGCACTTGCTGGAAAAATTCGGCGACCGCGTACCGGTTCGTCAGTCGGAATGGGACAATCGCCACTTCTGGCGTGTGTCCAACGCCGAGCATCTGCAGCTGTCCGAAGATGTCGGCATGGTCAATCTGTCGCATTTTGCACTCTACGATGTGTCAGGCGTCGATGCCGAGGCCCTGATGGAATACCTGTGCGTGGCCAAGGTTGGAGGTGATACGCCGATCGGCAAGGGAGTCTACACCCACTTCATCGACCATGCCGGCGGTGTGCGAGCCGACCTGACCGTGATTCGACTGGCCGATGATCATTTCCGTGTCATCGACGGCGGTGACTCCGGCAATCGCGATTTCGTCTGGATGCAGCGTATCAGTCAGGACCATGGTTTTCCAGCCGTCAGCATCGTGGACCGCACGGAAGACTTCTCTTGCCTGGGACTGTGGGGTCCCAATGCACGCAGCGTCCTGCAAAAGGTCATCAGCGACCCGAACGCCGTCACCCAGGAAAATTTTCCGTTCGCAGCGGTCAGGACACTTCACATCGGTGACGTGGAAATCAGCGCTTTCCGGATTTCCTATGTCGGAGAACAGGGCTGGGAGTTGCATTTCGCCTACCAGGACGGGCTGGCCGTTTGGGATGCCCTGGCAGCTGAAGGCGTGACTCCGATCGGTGTGGAAACCTACGCCAACAGTCGTCGCCTCGAGAAGAGCCTGAGATTGCAGAATGCCGATTTGCTGACCGAATACAATCTGTATGAAGCCGGTCTTGCACGCCCCAAGGTCAAGGCTGCCGATTTCCATGGCAAACAAGCGTATCTGGAACAACGAGAACTCGAGCATCAGTCTGCCTATCTGTGTACCCTGGTCATGACAGACAACAAGGATGCCAATGGTGTGGCCCGATACCCGGTCGGCACCTGCCCGATCGTAGATCCGGAAACCGGCGATGTGCTGCAGGATGAGCATGGCCGACGTTCCTATACCACCAGTATCGCCTACGGACCCAGTCTGGGGAAGAACATTGCGCTGGGCTACCTGCCCCATGAGTATTGCCAGGAGGGACGTACACTGCTGATGGAGTATTTCGGCGAGCAGTACCCGGTAAGCGTTGAGGCAGTGGGTTACCGAGCCTTGTACGATGCAGAGAATGTCAGGCCGAAGTCCTGACATCAACAACTGGCGTGTCGTTCAGTCGGCACGCTCGGCATGGCTGTTTTCAAGCAGATCCTTCAACTTTTCAAGTATCGCGCCCCTGTTGAATGGCTTCTTCAGAAAAGCAACACCGGACAGACTCTCGAATTGCTCCATGGAATCCAGATTGGCAGAGCCGCTGACCAGAATGAACGGCAAGTCCGTGCGCAGCTGCCTGATCTGTCTGAACAATTCGAGACCATTGGTTTCGGGCATGCAGTAATCCACGACCGCAGCGCTGAACCTTGCCTCTGGAGCCCGTAGCAAGGCGAGTGCTGCCTCGCTGCCATCAGTACTCACCACCGTAAAGCCGTCGCTCTCCAGAAATGTCTGCAGGGTTTCCCTGACAGCACTGTTGTCATCCACGATCAGTATCGGGTAACGGTTCCTGTCAGTCTGTTGTGCGCTTGTTCCCGGACTGATGCTGGCAAAACGGCCGTCGCTCGACACACCAGGGCTGGCATCCTGCGCATGACCGCCTGGCCTGCCTTGTATTGCGCTGAGCGCAGAACGATCGTCGTCGGCAGCGTTTCCAGCCGAGTGATAAGCCCTGTTCGCTACCGGGAACAACAGGTCAATGGTGGTGCCCTGCCCCTCTGTGGATTCGACATGCAAGGTTCCACCATGACCCTTGATGGTGCCAATGACGGTAGCCAGTCCCAGACCTCTACCGGACATCTTCGTGCTGAAAAAGGGTTCGAAAACGCTTTTCATCACTTCGGCCGACATTCCCTGTCCTGTATCGCTGATGGTAAGGAGAACAAATGGACCGGAATGCAGCGCCGAGCCGATAACGGTATTCATCAGTTCCCTGGCGCTGTAGTGACGCTCACTGGTGCTGATGATGATCTTGCCTCGTTCCCCATCGATAGCCTCGGACGCGTTGATGACGACATTCACGAGAAGTTGGTGCATCTGTGCGATATCGGCATTGATCTCCGGAATATCGAAATCGAGACTGAACGACAGCGCTACATTCGTTGCAACAGAGGCATGTAGCATGTCGCTGAATTGGTGGATCAGCAGCGACAGGTTGATCGGTTTGCTGACAATCGGCGACTTGCCGGCATAGGTGACCAGCTGATTGGCAATTCTGGCGGCTTCATGAGCTGCTTTCAGTGATTCTTCCAGTGGAAGTGCTTCCGGAACGCCACGACCCATGCGATCCAGCGCCATCTCGGTACCGGCCATGATGATCGTCAGATAGTTGTTGAAATCGTGTGCGACACCTGCGGCCAGAACGCCGATGCTGTCCAGCTTCTGGGCATAGCGGACCTGCGCTTCGAGTTCCGATCGCTGCTCCTCATCCAGCGTCCTGCCGTCGACCCTTCTGGAGAATACCAGCACACCATCAACCTCACCGGTCGCATCATAATGAGGGTGCTTGTCCGTCTTGACCCATAATTTGCCAGCAACGGGTGTCTCGAATTGTTCGATGATGCTCAACCGCGACTGCCGGGAATTCATGACCTGCAGATCATCACTGAAGAAATCGCCTGCCTCGTCGGGAAACCACTGTTCCGCAGAAGTACCGATCATCGCACCCACGGTTGTACCCAGCATATCGGCAACAACCTGATTGGTTCTGACTATGCAGTTTCGCGTGTCCTTCTGAAAGAACATGAGCGGCATGACATCGAGAATTTCCTGAACCTCGTAGATCCTCTGGTTACTCACTGTCTTTTCATCCCGGAAAGCACCTTCACCCTGTCCCTGATGGTGCCATATCCTGCTGGAAAGTGTCGTTCCACGAGCAGCCGCGTGTAAAAATTACCGCAAGCCGTCACTGTCGGATCTTTCCTGATCAGCCACACCTGGTGCGATCAGACATACCCTGGCTGTGACTCCTGTGCCGCTCATACACCATGGGCAAGCCCCGCTCCATGAGCGGGGTGCCTTGCCTCTCAGCCTGCCTCTCAGCCTGCCTCTCAGCCTGCCTCTCAGCCTGCCTCTCAGCCTGCCTCTCAGTCAGGCCTCTCAGTCTTGCCCCTCAGTCAGGCCAGAGACTCGACCAGGCTATGCCTTCGCCAGCTTCTGCACGGTGACCTTGAAGGAATGATCATCTGCGTCGGTAAAATACAGATCACAGTCATAGCCCTGATCATCCAGAAAGTGAAATACACGTCGAGGCTGATCGAGCGGGTATGGCACGAGCAAGGTAGCGATTCGGTGGCGCCGCGATTCCGGATAGCAGACGCTCAGCTGCGAACTCACCGGCAAGCCTTCGATCTCGGCGGGGTCCACACCTGCAAAAGCAGCCTCCTGCCGTAACGTCGGCGCTCCAGCCTCGGACCACAGCACTTGCCCGTAAAAACCGGCTCTTTCCCCGGAGTAGCGGAAAGAATTCTTGCCCAGTTGCTGAGGCGTATTTGTATGTAATAGCCAGTCGATACTGACCGGTGAATCGGCATCGATACTGTCCACGATGACAAAATACTGGTTTCGTACAAAGTACACATCACGCAGCACGCTGCTGACTTCCGGACTCAGCGACGCATAGGCAGCCGTTGCATTGCCACGAATGTGCACATGATCTTCATGGGTCGTGGCAAATTCGATATTGCCTGACGCGCGCATGGTCCGTGCCTTGTCCTTGTCAGCGTATTGCCCCTTGCCATTGATCAGGATGGCGTTCTTCGAACGCGTCTGTCGTCTCCAGCGCTGATGCATGGAGCTGTTGAAAGCCACGTAGTAGCCCGACTGAATGGCGAGATCTTCGCCGAAAGCCGAGAACACGAACGCGTTCTGATCGCCATGACTGTGACTGACCGATCCATAGGGGCTGGACTTCATGACAAACTGGATGTGCTTGTCCGGAACATCCATGCTCACTTGCAACGCAACCCAGCCGATACCCTTGAACCAGCGCAGGACATCATCATCTGCTGGGGGTTGCGCCTCCACAACCGGATAATCATGCCGGTAGACCATGTCATCGAAGCGCAGATCCCACCAACCATAGTTGTAGAATTCCTTCTCGGTTCCCGGGTCATTGCGCAGGATTTCCTCGAAATACCATTGATAGGCACCGTTGCCGGTGACCCCGGCAAATTGACGCAGGTTGTAACCCACCTTCAGGCAGGGCAGGTCTCCCATGGTCGAGTCATCCCCGAACGTGCATCGACGAGTGTCGGGTGCTTTCGTGTACAGTGGAAAATCACCGGTTTTCTGAAAAAATGGCCGTTGGTAGATATCCAGCCCGGTAGCACTCTTGAGCAGATTGGCGGCATCGATCAGATAGGCCATGCCTGTCATCCAGTAGTGCGGCCCTTCCGCCCAGCCACCATCAGCATCGCCCCAGGGAGAATAGACGGTGAACAGGAACTCGATACTGTAATCCAGCCACTCACGAGCTTCCGGCTCTTCATGCAACATGGCCAGGCAAGCGGGAATCAGCACCGCAGAGACCGAACGCACCGCATGACTGTCAAACGGGAAAAGATGGATATTGGATTGCTGCATGACATGCACCGCAATCTGTCGGGTACGCGCCAGCAAGGCAGTGCGTACCAGCACCCGCTCTTCTTCGCTGAGTTCGTCATGCAACCAGTCATAACCCCATGCCAGCGCCAGATTGATGCGAAACGCCCATTCGTCGGTGTAGGCTCGTGATGTCGTGCCATCCGGGTCCCAACTGGCGGCCTCCAGCAGCCAGCTCTTCGCCTTCTCGAGCATCGGATCGTCTTCCAGAACCTTGCCGGCGATGGCCAGATGACGAATTGCATACAGCACTTCCTGACAATCGATATAGGTCTGGCGCCATACCGGTGGCGTGCGCTGATTGTTCGGGTATGGCAAGGGTTCAGGCAGGATGTCACGATCCATCCACGGCTGAACCGAATGCTTGAAGAAAACATCCCAGGCGCAGTAAGCCGGATCCTGACTGATCTCATTGCGGAAGCTGCCCAGTGATTCCTTGTTCAGCCACAATCGCGGGTGGCTCGGAGCAGTCCTTTCATATCTGACGTCGCGCGTCGGCAATGGCGTCTCCGGAAGGCCTTCACCAATATGAAAAGCACGCGACTTGCTCCATTGACTGAGCGCAGTGCCTGAATCCGGACACCACTCCGCATAGGACCAGACGTAGTCGCCAGGCGGCAGCGGCTCGTCCGGTGTATGAAAGTTCAGATGAATGTTTCTGTAGTAGCGGGTGTCAGCCTCTGCGTAATCTTCGCTGCCGGCAATACGCAGCACATAACGAGCATCCTCATCCAGTACCGGCAACCAGCAGAAACGCGGCGGATTCTCGGTAATCCGATCGCTTGCCTGCGGGCGGTAGCTGATCGTCAGCCCGCCCGCTGCGGGCTCATCCAGATAGGCAAGCTCTGGCTTCATGGAATTGCCTTTCTCGGACACTCGTGATGACATTGGAAAATAATCCCTGTAATGGTTTGAATCATGCGACCCACCCCGTATGCCGAGGTGGGTCGCCGGTTGCTGTTGATCAGCTTCCGTATTGACGGTCGTAAGCCGACTGCATGGCTTCAATGATCTTGTGGTAGCCCAGCTTGTCGAGCTGCTCCTGGTACTTGTCCCAGCCAGCTTCCACATCCTCGGTGCCCAGAATCCAGATCTGTTGCATTTCGAGCATATAGGTCAGCAGATTGCCCTGGTACTTGTCATAGACATTCTGCTCTTCCGGGTTCATGGAGACGCCAAGGAACTGCTCGGTCAGGTAATCCCCCGCTTCATACAGCGCTATGCTCTCCAGCCCCATTTCATTGGTCCACTGCACCTGGTATTCGAAATCCTGCCAGAATCCCTTGGGTATCTGTGCACCGATGTTCCACATCTGCGCATTGACCGGATCCGATGCATTCAGTACCTCAGGCTTGTAGATTGCCTTTCCATCCACCAGGTCGTAGTGCACACCTTCCACTCCGAAGTTCGACAGACGTCGACCGAGTTCGGTGAACCAGAAATCGAAATACTTGATGGTCTCGACCGGATGCTCATTGGAATAGCTGATGGCCGACTTGATGTCGGGTCGTGACTCGAAGAATGCCTTGATGTTCGGCGCATGTTCGTCGATCAGATCGTTCAGGGGCTGAAAGGCGCCTTCCTGACCATACTGATTGAATCCGTCCTTCAGGCGGTTGCCACCCACGATATCGGCCAGATCGCCCGAAGCAATCATCAGGTTGAAGGCATCGGCGCTTTTCTGGGTAGCCATCGAGGCAACACCATCGAGACTGATCCCGGTAAGCTCTGCCGCCCGCTTTTCCACCGGCCAGTCGTTGTCATAGACAATCTTGTCACCCGAATGGAAATGAATGGTCAGCGTCAGCGGCTTGTCGACGATTCGGTAGTCTTCGTCAGCCGCCAGTAGAGGGGCAGACAGCCCCAGGCTTGTAGCTATGGCGAACGCCAGTGGTAGTTTCATCGCTCTCATGGATTCCTCCGTTGGTAGTGATCTTGGGGTAGTGCCTGTGGTGTATGAATAGCCATCATTCCTTCACCCCACCCAGCAATATTCCCTTGTTGAAGTATTTCTGCAGGAATGGGTAGATGAACAGCACCGGTATGATCGATGCAACGATGATGGCAGCCGTGACCGTTTCGTAGGAATAGGCAGCTTCCAGCAAGGTACTGCCGAACTCCTCGTCATTGGTCAGCGACACGATGGTTTGTCGAAGAAAGACCTGCAAGGGAATCTTGCCTTCGTCACGCAGCAGGATCATGGCCCAGAAGAAGCCGTTCCAGCGTGACACGATACAGAACAATGCAACCGTGGCAATGGCCGGCTTGGACAAGGGAATATAGACTTTCCAGAGCACCTGGAAATCATTGGCACCATCCATTCTTGCCGCCTCTTCGAACGACTGCGGAATGCCTTCGAAGAAGTTGCGCAACAGGATCACGTTGAAGGCGTTGCAGGCGAAGCCGATGATGATCCCGAAATAGCTGTCCAGCAGCCCCAGGTCCCGCATATTGAGAAAGAACGGAATGAGCCCGGCATTGAACCACAGGGTAAAGGCCACGAACAGGTTCAGGAAACGTCGGCCGATCAACTGTGGTCTGGACAGTGCATAGGCACCGGGAATGATGATCAGCAGACTGACCAGCGTACCGAAGATCGTGTAGATGAAGGTGTTCATGTACGAGATCCAGAACTGCGACTCGTTCCAGACGTATTCATAGGCCGCCAGAGTCAGCTCTATGGGGCGGTAGATCACGTCACCGGCGGTCACCGCGGAACCGGAACTGAATGAAACCGCGGCTATGTAGATGAACGGATACAGCGTGCTCAGGGCGAACAGCGTCAGCAGAAAGATGTTGATCCTGACAAACAGCTTGTCGCCGCGGGAGTAGAGATTCATGTTTTGCATCGTTTTCTCCCCTACCAGAGCGACGTGCGCGTGAAGCGACGACTGATGGTGTTTGCTGTCATGACGAGGATGAAGGCAACGACTGCGTTGAACAGTCCGGCTGCCGCAGCCACATCGTACTGATTGCCTACCAGGCCCTGACGATAGATGAAGGTGTTGATGACATCAGCTGTCTGGAACGTGGCTGGCTGGTACAACAGGATGATCAGCTCGAAACCCACTTCCAGCAGATTGCCGATGCGAATGATCAGCATGATGATGATCGTTGGCAGTATGCAGGGCAGCGTGATCTTCCACATCATCTGCCAGCGGCTGGCTCCGTCGACCACGGCGCTCTCGTACAGGGACGGACTGACTCCGGCGATGGCTGCCAGATAGACAATCGACTGAAAACCGGCTTCCTGCCAGATACCGGACCCGATGAAAATCGGTCGGAACCACTCGGGCTGTGTCAGAAAGTAGATGGGATCGAAGCCCAGTTTCTGCAGCAACAGATTGACCACACCCGTTGACGGCGAGAAGATGTTGATGACAATACCGGCGATGATGACCAGAGAGATGAAGTGCGGCAGATACACGATGGTCTGCACCGTCTTTCTGAATTTCCCCTGGGCGATCTCATTGAACATGAGTGCCAGAATGATCGGCATCGGAAAACCGATCAGCAGATTCAGAAAACTGATGATGAAAGTGTTCTTGATGGCTCTGATGAACATGTCGCTGTCGAACAGCGAGCGGAAATGCTCCAGACCGACCCAGGGGCTGGCATCCACCCCCTTGAACAGACTGAAATCCTTGAATGCGATCTGCAAGCCATACATCGGCTTGTACAGAAACAGCAGAAACCAGATGATCAACGGGGCCAGCAGCAGATAGATCTGCCACTCCCGCTTGAAATGCTGTATGAGCCAGCTGCCTCTTGATGAATTCTTCATCGCGCCTACCCCCGCGCCTGATCGGCTTGGTAGAGCGCCGATCCGCTGTTCTCATCAAAGATCTTCACCCGTCCGACATCGACAAAGAACTGTTTGACGTCGTTGAGGTGTGTAATGTCGCCATGGGTAGGCGTCTTGATGACAAAGGGCTCCCCCCCCACACTGGCATGAATGAGCGCTTCCGAACCCAATGGCTCGATGAGGTTGACATCCAGCGGTACCGCTGGCTGACCACCCGATGATTCCAGCAGCACGTCTTCGGGACGTATACCGACAATCACCGACTGACCGGTGGCCGAGGCCAGCCCTTCGGCACGTGACAGGGGAATGCTGACGGTATCGGATATCTTTGCCTCCGGTCCATCAGCGCCATCGGTGATGGTTGCCTTGACCTGATTCATCGGAGGAGATCCGATGAAGCCCGCCACGAAACGATTGACCGGGTTCATGAACAATTCCATCGGAGTGCCAATCTGTTCGATTCGCCCTGCGCTCATGACCACGATTCGATCTGCCAAGGTCATCGCCTCGACCTGATCGTGAGTCACATAGATGCTGGTGACACCCAGACGCGCATGAAGCCGCTTGATCTCGGCACGCATCTGCGTTCTCAGTTGCGCATCCAGATTCGACAGGGGCTCATCGAACAGAAACACCTGCGGGTGGCGCACGATGGCTCGCCCCATCGCCACACGCTGGCGTTGACCGCCTGACAGATCGGCAGGTTTTCTGTCCAGATAATTCGTCAAACCGAGAATGTCGGCAACCTCGTCAACCGAGCGCTTGATCTCGTCCTTGTCGACCTTGCGTATTCTCAGACCGAAGGCAATGTTCTCGGCCACGTTCAGGTGCGGATAGAGCGCGTAGTTCTGAAAGACCATCGCAACATCGCGATCCTTGGGGGCAATATCGTTGACCACCCGATCTCCGATGGACAGCTTTCCGCCTGAGATCTCCTCGAGCCCGGCGATCATCCGCAACGTTGTCGACTTTCCGCAGCCCGATGGCCCGACCAGTACGACAAACTCCTTTGAATCCACCGTCAAGTCGATGCCGTGAACGACATCGACCTCACCATAACTCTTAAGGATCTTTTCCAGAACTACTTGAGACACTATTCACCTCCTAAGCAACCCGATGGGTGCTGCACACCGTGCGGGTCTGGTTTTCCTACGTTCTTGTGGTTCGAGTACCCGGCCTGGTAAAACCGGATGTTTCCATGAACGCCAGCAATTCCGGCAGCGCTGCCAGCTCCTGGAGTTCCCCTTCCAGTGAACCGATATGGCGCACCAGTGCGTACTGCGCTTCGTCCGAATCGCCACAACGGATAGCCTCGACAATCGCCTTGTGATCGCGGAGTACCACCGATCTCCTGCTGATCCTGAATCGGTGTTTCAGCTGGCGTATTCGATGTATTTCGCTTTGCGTGCGCTTGACGACTGCCCATGCTCCGGTGACACCGGCCATCTCGAAAAAGGCACGATGAAGCGCCTCGTCCAAGAGAAAGAAATTGGCGAAGTCTTCCCGGCTCAACGCCTCGGACTGCTGTTCGATGATCTCGTCCAGTTGCTCCAGGGCGCGACCATTGGCGTTATAGGTCGCTGCCCGACGCACGGCCCCGATCTCGAGTTGCAAACGGATGAAACAGGCTTCGATGTAGGTGTTGATGCGTATTGGCGTGACATAGGTGCCGCTCTTCGGAACCACACTCACCAGCCCGGTCTCTTCCAGTCGAATAAGCGCCTCGCGTACCGGCGTCTTGCTGGCCTTGAGTGCCTCCGCAATTTCCTTCTCCGTGATCAGCTGACCCGGCAGCAATCGGATCGAGACGATCAGCTGCCACAGCACATCGTAGATCTGGGCGACCAATCCCTGCCCTGGCTGCAGTTCAACACCATCCAGCAGATCTTCGATGGAGCTGAGTACCGGCAAATCTGTGATTTTCGGGGCAGGCACCTTGAGTCGCGATCCCTCATATACTTAATGGTGAATCTAAGATATCAGATATTGCTGACGCTTGTACACATGTCCTGATAGTTTTTTTACGGCATTACCTGTCCGCAACGCCAGATGAGTCTGTGGCCTTACTTTGCTATTTGCGTAACCAGCGGGGATCCGGACCGGGAGCTGGATCTGCATCGCTGCGACCGTGATGGTCACACACTGATCGCATTCAGACTCGGCAAAGAGATGCCAAGGCCAATCTCACGGGTGTCAGAAGATTGACCTGAACCGGCAGAGTGGAGAAATACCGGTGGAAAACATGAAAGACATTGCATATGGAGCAGACTCAACTGCTGATCGAGCCTAAAGAATGATCATGCTCGGCCGTTCAAGGGGTGACAAGTGCCGGGTAGGAGAATTCATGGAGGCTACCTGATGCATATTTTCTTCAGAGAACAAGGTTCATGGGGAGTACGACGGCGGCCAGAAAGGAGGCCATCAGACACAACCAGAATGAGCTCCTGTACAAAGGGGTAAAATTCTCAGTCGTTGGCTCACTGGCAGCTGCTGTCGTTGCCATGTACTTCTTCGGCCCTCTGGTAGCGTCGCAGGGAGCGGCCTGGATCTGGTTCACAGCCTTGTGGCTGGTTTATCTTGCCAGGGCGTTGGATTGCTACCTCTTCATGCGTGCCACGCACGCTCGGCAGCACGTTCAACACTGGACCAGGCGATTCAAGACAGGCGCCCTGTCATCCGCCATTGCCTGGTCGCTGTCCATGTGGATGATCTTCCCCACCGACGACATGGCACATCAGGTACTGCTGGTCCTGACTCTCGGGGGCGTGGCCGCTGGCGCCCTGGCTTCCCTGCCCTACGACCGCTCGCTCAGCAATATCTTCCAGCTGCTCATCTTCACTTCCGTATTCATCCGCCTGCTGGTCGAAGGCAGCAGCTTTTCCATCGAACTGGCCCTGTTCAGCACATTCGTGTTCGGATTTCTGCTCGCATGCGGCAAGGATGTCGGCAAGAACTACATCGATCTGTTACGGCTGCGACAGGACTCCCAGGAAACCAATCTGACCTTGATTCGTACCACGGAACAGATGGCTCGACTCGGCTACTGGCAATGGGATCTGAACTCGAAAGCCGTTGACATGTCCACCAATCTGACCTTGATGCTGGGCTTCCGGAACAGAAAGGTAGACATCAAGGATTGCTTCGCACTCATGCACCCCGATGACCAGCTGAAAGTGCAGCACGCCTGCGCCCATGTGATGAAAACGGGTGTCGACACCGAAATCGAATTTCGCACCGCGGATACCCGAAGCGGCGACATGCGCCACATGCGACAGGTACTGAAACTGCTTGTCGACTCCGATGACAAGACGTTTCTGCTGGGCACGATTCAGGATGTCACCGACGTGAAATCCGCAGAACAGAAGATCTACAGCATGGCCTACTACGACGACCTGTCGGGCCTTGCCAACCGAGCACACTTTCATGAAAATCTCGATGCCGAATTCGCGCTGGCCAGATTGCGCCATCAGCAATTCGCCATCATCTATGTCGACCTGGACGACTTCAAGGGTGTCAATGATTCCTACGGGCATGAATGTGGCGACAACTATCTGAAGCACTTCTCGAACTACCTTACTTCACTGACAGAACGCGGTGACATGGCCGCCCGACTGGGTGGTGACGAATTCTGCCTGTTGCTTCGAGACATCGACAACCGGCAGGAGGCCCATGACATGGCATTGCAATGCCTCGAGTACTGCAATCAGATAGTACAAGTGGGAAACCATCGCATACACCCACGCTTGAGTGTCGGAATTGCATTGTTTCCCGACAACGCCCAGACGGCAGATGACCTGGTGAAATGTGCCGACATGGCCATGTATACGGTCAAACAGGCGGGAAAACACAGCTTTGCCTTCTATGACGAGAAGATGGCAAGAGACAATCGCGAGCGCGTACGACTGGAGGCAGATCTTCGCCAGGCACTGGACAGTGATGAATTCGAACTGTGGTATCAGCCCAAGTTCGACATTCTCGACAACACACTGACAGGAGTCGAGGCCCTGATACGCTGGCGCCACCCTGACAGAGGAATGATACCGCCAGACCTGTTCATCTCCACGGCAGAACGGGTCGGCATGATCAAGGAGATAGGTGAATGGGTACTGGCCAACGCCAGTGCTCAGTTGAAGCAATGGAATGACAGGGGGATGCGCCTGGGAATGGCGGTCAATATATCCGGAGATCATTTCGTGGCCGAGGGATTCTGCGAGTTCGTATTCGACACACTCAGGGAAAATGGCCTGAAGTTCCAGGATATCGAAATCGAGATTACCGAGAGCCTCAGCCGTGATCCGGAAGTGCATACAAGGATCTGTCGCCGACTCAGAAATGCGGGAGTGAGAGTTGCCATCGACGACTTCGGCACCGGCTATTCGTCCTTGTCGGTGCTCGGCCAACTCGAAGTGGACACCTTGAAGGTCGATAAATCCTTCATCGACGGCATAGTCGACGACCCCGCGGCCCAGCTCATGGTCAGAAGCATCATCGACCTGTCATTGGGACTCGGTTACGACGTGGTAGCCGAAGGTGTCGAGACGGCCGAACAGCTGGACTTCCTGCGCAACAATGACTGCCCCTACATACAGGGATACCTCTTCAGTCGCCCTGTCGAAGCTGAGCAGATTCCGCATCTGACTACCATGGACTGGTCATTGCCTCGAGCGGCCTGATTGCACGACTGATGTAGCTCCTGTCGCGCGACGACCCGATCGAATCGACACCGTCCGGCTCAGGAATACTCTGAGCCGGAACTTGCCTGCTTGCCTGCTTGCCTGCTTGCCTGCTTGCCTGCTTGCCTGCTCGGCTGTCCGGCTGTCCGGCTGCTCGGCTGGCATTCTGTCTGACAATCTGACGTCCGGTGATCTGACGCTCCGACGGCCCTCGCCCCCTGCCTCGACAACCCGCGACAACCTGCAGTATCTACCCACCAATTCCTTACACGAAAACATTGGTGGGGAAATTGATCCATTTCTCATCAATAGAGACATTTTGCATTTGTTAACATAGCAATGGGTTGACGCTAAACGTTTGGCTAGTCAATCCTAGACAAAAGGACAAGCAAAAAATTGCGCCCCAGCAGCTGGACCTGCGCCACTAGAGACAGTTGATGACCAGCAACAATCCTGTTCCTGCCCCCGATCAGAATGAAGTCGATCAGTTCCTGAATCGTGAAGAATTCAGACGACAGTCCAACAAGGTATTGCACGGCCACCCTTCCCCCCTGCACTGGAAACCGCTGACTTCACCACCCAGTCTGCTACTTGAAGAACGTGCCGCCTATTCGCGCAATACGCGTTTCGATGTCAACCTCTATGTCGGCACGCCGTTCTGCATAAAGACCAAGCCCGCACGTTGCGGATTCTGCCTTTTTCCCAGCGAAGACTATGAAGGCAATCGCGGCGTGGAAGCCTATCTGTCCTATCTCGAAAAGGAATTCGAACTCTATCGTCCCTATTATTCCGAAGACAAGCTCGCCAGCATCTATTTCGGCGGCGGTACTCCCAATCTGTATCGCCCGGAACACTATGGGCGAATCATGCAAATGGTCGATGACCTCTATGGCGGGGTCCCTGTCGACATCGAGATCACTCTCGAGGGTATCCCGCAACTGTTCAGCGAACCCAAGATCAAGGCCATGAGAGAAGCTGGATTCAACCGGGTCAGCATTGGTGTCCAGCAATTCAACGACAAGTTGATCGGCTACAGCGGACGTCACCAGAAACTGCAACAGGTGCACAATTCGCTGGAACTTTGCCACAAGTACGACCTGGCCAACAGTGTCGACCTCATCTATGGCTGGCCCGAACAGACCATGCAGGACATGCTGGGTGACCTGAAACGCGCAGTCGATGCTGGCGTGCATCACATCACCCACTACGAACTGAACATTGCGGGACGCAGTAACTTTTCAGCTCCTGCGCAGCGCAAGCTGTTACCCGACATCAGCGAGAACATCGAGATGTATCTGGCTGCCAACGAGTTCCTGCGTGGTGCCGGATTCGAACAGGTGACCGTGTATGACTGGCGCAGACTGCCTACCGACGCGGAGTCGGCTCGCCTCAGTTCCTATGACTACGAACACAACATGCATGACTTCGTTCAGCAGGACGATGGTCAGGTGAACGAGATCAGGCAGGTATGCGGCATCGGATTTGCAGCCGTGAACTTCCATGTAAACAGTCTTGACCCCGGAGATCGCAGCTGGATCTACATGAACCAGACGTCCTTGAAGAACTATTGCGATAAATTGGATCGGGGAGAATTTCCGGTAGAGCGAGGATTCATCTATCAGCATCAAGATGTCAAGCTGGCCTGGCTGTTCCAGTCCATGCAAACCATGCAGATAGACACTGCTGCCTATCGGCAGGTCTTCGACGAGAACATTCTCGATACCTTTGCACCGGTCTGGGAAGCCCTCGAGGCTCGGAACTGGATACGCAGGAGCGGAGATGTTCTGCAGTTCATCAATGCAGGTCAGTATTACATCCCGATGTTTCAGTCCCTGGTCGCCAGCAAACGACTGGCCGAAATACGCGGCAAGAACAAGGATGGCAAATCCCTGAAGGGAATACCGATTACCACCATTGACTGATACTCATACAAGCCGCTTCACGCTCCGTTCGGAGCGTGGAGCCACACTTGCACTCCAGCGCATCAATGCTGCTGCGGGAAATACTGACGGAACCGTGGGAGAGCCGGTGCTGTTGGCCCACGGCACTTTCTCCAATCATCGAACCTGCGGGGGGCTGGCACGCTATCTCGCCAGTCGTGGTTTCGACTGCTGGTTGCTGGACTACGAAGGACATGGAGACAGTGACTCGGTAGAGCCCGCTGCAGATTTCGAGTCCCTGTTTCTGTCAGGAACGTACAGTGCACTGCAGTTCGTCCATGACACCACGGGACAGAAAGTCCACTGGATCGGCCACAGTGGCGGCGGTCTGGCAGCGTTGATGGCGATAGCCCGTCAGCCCCGATCACTGGAATATCTGCAATCTCTGGTGATGCTTGCCAGCCAGGCCAGCGACGCCGGTCAGCTTCCGTCACACCGTCTGATCCTGAGAGCCTTCACATTGCTGACGCGAGCATTGGGCCACGTCCCGGCCAGAAGGCTCAAGCTGGGACCTGACAACGAAGCCGCCGCCGTCATGCTGCAATGGTACGCGTGGAATCTGACCGGCCACTGGACAGGTGCTGACGGACTCGACTACCTGGATGCACTGAAGCAATGCAAGGGCTTCGAGCAACTGCCGCTACTGTGCATGGCTGGATCCGGAGACTGGTTCATCGCCCCTCCCATCGCTTGCCGGAACCTGTACTCGCAACTGCCTGGCGAGAACAAGACATGGCTGGAATGTGGACTGCAACAGGGCTATAGTGAAAACTACAGCCATGCAAGACTGGTCAGCTCGCGTTCGTCCGCGCGGGAAATCTGGCCGCGTATCGGCACCTGGCTGTCAACGCAACAGATGAATACCCGAACCAGACCCTGACGCATGACCGACGCATTCAATCAGCCGCTGAGCGGTAACACCATGCCCCGCTTCGGCGGCCCTGCGACCATGATGCGCCTGCCCTCAGCGACTTCTGCGGCAGGTCTCGATGCCTGCTTCGTCGGCATTCCCATGGACACAGGAACCTCCAATCGTCCCGGCACCCGCCTCGGTCCTCGACAGATCAGGGATGAGAGCCGCATGATCCGCCCTTTCAACATGGCCACGGGAGCTGCGCCGTTTCAGCGGATGCAGGTTGCCGATATCGGCGATGTGCCCATCAATACCTTCGACCTGAAGAAAAGCGTGGACATCATTGACGGACATTACCGGGAAATCCTGTCTCACGGAACCATTCCACTGACACTGGGTGGCGATCACACGCTGACCTGGCCCATTCTGCGCGCCATCAGACAGCGACATGGTCCGGTTGCCCTGATCCATGTCGACGCTCATTCGGACACCAATGACAACATGTTCGGTGAGACGGTCGCTCATGGCTGTCCATTTCGACGAGCCTGGGAGGATGACTGTCTGTTGAATGATCGGGTCTATCAGATCGGCTTGCGTGCAACCGGCTATTCTCCCGAGGACTTCGATTGGGGACGCAGCAAGGGATGGACGGTGGTTCAGGCAGAACAGTGCTGGCACAAGTCACTGGTACCGCTGATGCAGGAAGTCAGACAGACCATCGGTGACGCACCGGTCTACCTGAGCTTCGATATCGACAGCCTTGACCCGGCTTTCGCCCCGGGCACCGGCACTGTCGAGCCGGGCGGGCTGACGGTGTGGCAAGCCTATGAAATCGTCAGAGGTTGCGCTGGCCTGAATCTGGTGGGAACCGATCTGGTTGAAGTCTCACCGCCCTACGATCCCAGCGGCAATACCGCGGTCATTGCTGCCAACCTGCTGTACGAGATGCTCTGCGCCCTGCCAGCCTGCCAGTAGTCAGGTCTGGCACTACGCCACGCTCTGCTTGTTCTTGCGGCGTCTGGCGCTCTCCTGCAACTTGAGCCGTCTGCGATAGTTGTCCACCGTGGGTCGACCACCGTAGATGTGCAGAGCCTGACTGATCTCCTCGAACCCCCTCTTGGTATCAGAGCGCTTTCGCGACTGCCCGGCTTCATAGTCCTTCAGACCCCGCACACTCAGGGATACGGATGATGGCAGGCGAATCAATGGCAGATTGGCGGCATGGGTATGCAGCGCACTGGCCTTCACCTGTGGATCGAACAGCTGCGCCCTCGGGTGTGGGCGAACGTAGTTGCGACGCACCAGCTGATAAGGCATTTCAGCAGGCTTCATGCCCGACAGGTCCTTCTCGGTCAACTCCACTGGTGTCGGCAGGGTTCGGAAATATTGCAAGGCAATTTCCAGAGCCTGCAGACGATCCCTGTCCGGGTCGCCGGATTGCACCTTGCGAGTCTCTTCTTCAATGGCTGCTTCGCTCAGTTCAATGGCCTCAGCGGGCGTGATCCAGACATCGGCAGGCGTCTGGCATTGCCAGGTCAGATTCAGGCGGCTGATGTTCTCCGGAATGACATGCAGATGGCGATAGACATGGTTCATGTGCACGCCCGGAAAAATGTGTTTGCAGGCACGACTTCTGGCGACGGTATCCGGATAGGCCTGGGCAAGATGCGTCTGCAGCTTGTCCTTCAGCGCATTGATGGCGGAAATCGCTTCGCTCAGATCTGTCGCCACAGACAGAACTCCCGGCAGACGGTAGGTCGTTGTGCTCTTTTGACCGGCTGTCATGGACAGACGCGTCAGGGCATCACAGGCCAGATCAAGCGCAGGCTTCTGGCGAGAATCAGGACTTCCCCATTTTCTGACCTCGATATGCGTTGGCACGACACCATCGACTTCCACGGTAGGCAACTCGAAAACCACCACGCCCGTGCAATGATCGCGAATCACGCCAACCAGAGTCTGCAATGCTTCTACCAGCTCTTCATGCAACTGAAGAGCCGTCATGCGTTCGAGTGATTCCATGCTGTATTTTTCTACCCGTCAATCGACAGAATAGGATGAAAGCCACCGTCTGACAATCCGCACATGGTGACCTGCGTCGGGAGCAGCACCGATGGGTTCTGCATGTTGGAGCGTGCGCGCCGAGTCCACCGGCACGCTGGACCCGGCCTCTTGCCCTTGCCTGATGTCAGGAATCGCGTTGAGTGTCCTGTCGCCTGTTCCGTTCATCCCATATCATCGGTTCCCAGAGCTCGATCTTGTTGCCCTCGGGATCCTGAATCCACGCAAAGACGCCGTTTTCGTGATACTGAGGCCCTTCAAGGATCTCCACGCCAGCGGATGTCAGCCTTGACACCAGCGCTTCCATATCATCAACGCGGTAATTGATCATGAACCGCGCCCGGCTCGGTGCAAACCAGTCACTGTCTCTGGCGGCGACATTCCAGACTGTCGCACCACCATCCTCGGCACTGTCGTTCTTCCATTCGAGCACACCGCCTCCCCAGCTTTCCAGGGCTATGCCCAGATGCTGCTCGTACCATCTTGCGAGACTCTCGTGATCCTTGTCGGCCAGAAAAAAGACCCCGCCGATACCAGTCACCCTGCCTGCACTGCGCTTGTCTGCCATGATTCGTACTCCGCATGAGGTGCCTCCAACATAACAAACGCGACCGTCCCTCGAAAAGCTCTCTGCCCATGCCACGATTTCCATCCCGGCGACGCTGCAACGTTTCAGGCAGCTGCCTCGGTCAGCTCAGCGGCAATGACTGCCGGTGTCAGGCTCTGTATGGCCTCGTACTGCGACAGAAAGACCTGCCCGGTCAGCTCGTCCAGCAAATGTGACTGCTGCAGCCTGTCCATGACCGGTCCCTTGACCTCACTCAGGTGCATGCTGATATTCATGTCCGCGAGCCGATGGTTGATGGCCTCCAGTGACTCCAGCGCACTCATGTCGATCTCATTGATTGCCGAACACATCAGCACCAGGTGTCGGGTCGTGTCACTGGAGGCCAGGCGATCATGAATCAGGTCTTCCAGATATCGCGCGTTGGCAAAGTAGAGACTCTCGTCGACTCGAATGGTAACCAGCGAAGGATCGGTCAATACCCGATGACGGTGGATGTTGCGAAAATGCTGGGTCCCCGGCACCAGCCCGACTTCAGCCACATGAGGACGTGAGGTTCTGTAGAGAAACAGCGCCACCGAGGCAATCACGCCTGCGCTGACGCCGGCCTCCACGCCGATGACAAGCGTAACCACCATGGTGATGAATACCGCGGCAAAATCCGCACGGGAATAGGACCAGCTGCGCTTCAGGATGCTGAAATCCACCAGAGAGAAGACAGCCACAATGATGGTGGCAGCCAGAGTGGCCTTGGGCAGATAGTGAATCAGCGGCGTCATTATCAGCGCGGCAATCGCCAGCATGACTGCCGTCATGGCGCCTGCGGCAGGCGTTTCGGCACCGGCTTCGAAATTGACCACGGAGCGCGAGAACCCACCCGTCACGGGAAATCCACCCGTCAGCGCTGCCCCCATATTGGCAGCACCCAGACCGATCAACTCCTGATCCGAGCGAATGCGCTGTCGCCGCTTGGCAGCCAGAGTCTGAGCGACCGAGATGGACTCGACAAAGCCAATCACCGAAATCAGTAGCGCAGGCATCCACAGCTCCCGCAACAGGTCGGCTGAGACACTCGGCCAGGTCAGTGGTGGCAGGGCCTGCGGAACGGCACCCACGACGCTGACACCGTGGGAATCCAGCTGCAGACCCCAAACCAGAGCCGTCGTCACGAGAACGGCCATGACAGGTCCCGTCCGAGCCAGCGCCTCTGCCAGCTTCGGCGACAGACCCAGATGCAAAAGCAGGGCTTTGAGCCCCTTGCGGCACCAGAAAAGGAATGCAATGGAGGTGACACCCAACAACAGCGTCTCCCGGTTGGCCGCATTCAACTGACTTGCCAGCGACAACAGGAGTTCCAGAAGATTGTGACCGTCGGCAGACACGCCCAGTACATGCTTCAACTGACTGGCCGCAATGAGAATGGCCGATGCCGTGATGAATCCTGCAATGACCGGATGAGACAGAAAATTGGCCAGAAAACCGAGTCTGAAAAGCCCCATGGTCACCAGCATCACACCGGACAGGCCGGCCAGCGTCAGCGCCGCAGTGACATGGTCCACCCCTGTATTATGAACGACAGATCCGATGGCCGTCGCGGTCATCAGGGAAACCACGGCCACCGGGCCGACAGCCAGAGTGCGACTGGTACCGAAAATCGCATACAACAATATCGGTACGATAGACGCGTACAGACCAGCCTCTGGCGGCAAGCCGGCCAGCAGCGCGTAGGCCAGGGATTGCGGAATCAGCATGATCGTGACTATCACCGCAGCCAGCAGATCATTGATCAGGGAGCCACGGTCATACTCCCTGCCCCATTCCAGACAGGGCAGATAGCTGGCAATCGACGCTCTCTTCACTGACTGGCGTCCGGTAGCGAGGCCGGCTGCGCCATCCATTCATGACCACGCAACATCGCCTTCCAGTACACGGGCGGCAGAATCCGCTCCTTGAGCAGCCATGCCAGGCGCGATGGCCGCGTCCCGTCGAGCAGCCATGTCGGAAAGCTGGGTAGCAGAGCGCCACCATAGCCGAACTCGGCCAGAACAATCCTGCCACGCTCGACAGTCAGGGGGCAGGACCCGTAACCATCGTAGGACGCCACGGGAGACCTGCCAGCGATATCGGCAATGACATTGGCCGCCACGACCGGTGCCTGCTTGCGAGCAGCGGCGGCCGTCTTCGCATTGGGTGCATTCATGACATCGCCCAATGCCCAGATATTCTCATGGCTCCTGTGACGCAGAGTCGACTGCTCGACATCCACCCAGCCGGCCGCATCAGCCAACGGCGAGGCACTGATGAATTCCGGAGCACATTGAGGGGGACAGACATGCATCATGTCGAATTCCACTTCCACTCGTCTGACGGGCTTGTCGGCGTCGCTCACGTCGAACCAGGCCTTTCCCGCATCGCCATCCACTGCCACCAGATTGTGAAAGAAATTCAGTGACGCACGGTACCGTTCAACGTATTCCTGCAGTGCCGGCACATAGTCCTTGACCCCGAACAGTACTCCACCGGCATTGTTGAAATCGATATCGATATCCTGCAGAACGCCAGTGCGATTCCAGTGATCTGCCGACAGGTACATCGCCTTCTGTGGCGCACCGGCGCACTTGATCGGCATGGGAGGCTGTGTGAACACCGCCTTGCCTGACGTCATCGACTGTACCAGCGACCAGGTATAGGGAGCCAGATCGTAGCGGTAATTGGAGGTCACGCCATTGCGTCCCAGGGTCTCTGTCAGCCCTTCCACCCGGTGCCAGTCGAGTTTGAGACCTGGACAGACGATGAGCCGCTTGTACCGGATGACTCGACAGCCTTCAAGTATGATCGAATCGTTCGCCGGCTCGAAGGCCGTGACTGCTGTCTTGAGCCATTGCACACCAGGGGGTATCAGCGACCCCATGGTTCTGACGGTTTTCTCCGGTTCGAATATCCCGCCTCCCACCATGGTCCATCCGGGCTGGTAGTAATGAATATCGGCAGGGTCGATCAAGGCAAGCTGCAGATCCGCCTGGCGCTTGAGCAGACTGGATGCCACGGCGATACCGGCGGCACCCGCCCCGACAATCACGACATCAAAAGAACCATCAGCCTTGTCGGTTGGTGTGACCCCTCCATTGGCCAGTCGCCGGACGACGCCTGACAGGTCAAAGCCGGCACTTCTGGCGGCGGCCAGAATCTCCGGCACCGGTCGCGTACGGGCCTGGCCCAGAGACCACAAGGTGGCAGAGCGTGTACCGCTGCGGCAATAGGCCATTGCAGGCTTCGGCATTTCCTGCATTGCCCGCGCGAAGCTGTCGACGTCTTCATTGCTTACCTGGCCAGGAACGACGGGCAGATATCGCATTTCCAGACCGTGTCTGGCTGCCTCGGCCTGTATTTCAGCAAAAGTGGGCTGATCAGCCGCTTCTCCGTCAGGCCGATTGCAGATGATCGACCGGAATCCCAATTCACGCAGCCGGGCAATATCGTCGATCTGCAACTGCTTGCTCAGGGAGAGAGTGTCTGAAATGTTCTTGACGTCCATGGGCGGTGTTTCCCGGGGTTGTTGTCAGTGATTGTTGAGCATCGCGCCGCTATTCTCTCGGCATGAACCGATGTTCCTGGCCGGCGCCACTACCGCATGCACGCCCGATTCCGATCCCGGCCGGCCACTGGTGATCGGGAGAATAGACCTGATTTCTCAAGGGGTCGGTGACAATGTCACCGTCACCATCGACCTGGCCAGGGCACACCAGCCGTGCAGGCGTTCCCCAGTGCCTCTGCCCAGGGTTCAGGGTTCAGGGTTCAGGGTTCAGGGTTCAGGGTTCAGGGTTCAGGGTTCAGGATTCACGGATTCACGGATTCACGGGTTCACGGGTTCACGGGTTCACGGGTTCACGGGTTCACGGGTTCACGGGTTCACGGGTCACGGGTCACGGATCAGAGGTCAGTGGTCAGGCGCCCATGACCAACAGGATATTCACGGAGATTACTGCAAGAGTGTGGAACCGTCATGGCCGGGCGATGACGGCCAGTACCGAGAATTTTCAGGAAGAGCATCTGGTCAAGTGGATTGACGCGTGATACTCTCTCGCACACTTGACGGGGTGCTGGACGACTACAGAGGTGGGCGTTCGGCTGAGATGATGCATCTGATTGCACGATCCCGCTGAACCTGATGCGGATAATGCCGACGAAGGGATTCAAGTCACGGGAATCCGAGTCATTCCCTTGCATGGGTCCAGTTCCTCCCGGCGTCTCCGGTGGAGCTGAACATGAATCCTGGCAATACGACAATCTCTCACCCCGCTACAGTACGGGGCGTACCGGCTGCGATGACCATCGCCGGCTCGGATTCAGGCGGTGGCGCCGGCGTTCAGGCGGACCTGAAAGCCTTCAGCGCGCTGGGCGTCTACGGAGCCTCGACCATCACGGCGCTGACGGCACAGAACACGCGAGCGGTGAATGCCATCCACGAAGTGCCCGCCGAATTCGTTCGCCAGCAAATGGAAACCGTGCTGTCCGATATCCGCATCGACGCCATCAAGATAGGCATGCTGGCCAATGTCGACATCATCCGCACCATCAGTGAAGTCCTCGAGCAGCACCCCGCGATTCCTGTTGTTCTCGACCCGGTCATGGTCGCCAAGAGCGGAGACTCCCTGCTGCACACTGAAGCCATCGATGCCCTGCGTCACTACCTGTTTCCGCGGGCGACGCTGATTACCCCCAATCTGCCCGAAGCAGCCTTGCTACTGGGCAACGGCAAGGAGGCCGGGGATCTGGCGGATATGGAGGCTCAGGCGGCCAGACTCGCAGAAATGGGTAGCGCCTGTGTACTGCTCAAGGGTGGGCACCTGAATTCCACTGACTGTACCGATCTGCTGTTGCAGAACGGCCAGCTGCAGCGGTTCACGCAGCCCCGCATCCAGACCGGCAACACCCACGGTACCGGCTGTACCCTGTCCTCGGCCATCGCCGCTGAACTGGCCAGGGGAGCGTCCGTATCCGATGCCGTACAGGCCGCTGAAATCTACGTGCATGCAGCCATCATCCGTGCCGACGAGCTGCAAATCGGTTCCGGACACGGGCCGGTCCACCACTTTCATGCCCTCTGGCCGCAAACGTGAGTCATTCACCCGGCATCGCGCTGAACAAGGTCAGTCTGAACCTGGGGAGTCATCCGATCTTCCAGGATCTGTCACTGCACCTGGAGGCTGGCAAGTGGCACAGTCTGCTTGGCCGCAGTGGCATCGGCAAGACCAGCCTGCTCAGGATCATCGCCGGCTTGCAGCAGCCGGATGAGGGCAGCGTACTGACGGATGCCGGCAAGCCGGTATCCAGCCGTATTGCCTACATGGCGCAGGACGATGGGCTGCTGCCGTGGTTGACAGCGCGACAGAACATTCAGCTGGGACCAAGGCTGCGTGGTGAACGCCTGCAGGACACTGATCATCGTGTCAGCGAGCTGCTCGAACGTGTCGGCCTGTCGTCGTGGGCAGACGCCCTGCCGGCAGTACTCTCCGGGGGCATGCGCCAGCGCGTGGCCCTGGCGCGCACCCTGCTCGAACATCGTGACATCGTACTGATGGATGAACCCTTCAGTCGTCTGGATGCCATCACCCGCGACGAACTGCAGAGCCTCTCCTTCGAGCTCCTCAGCGGGCACACCGTCCTGCTGGTAACACACGATCCGATGGAGGCCCTGAGGCTATCGCATGCACTGCATGTACTCGAGCCGGGGTCTCCCACCCGCGTGCAATCGATGCCGCTGCGCACGCAACCACCACGGCAGCTGGATCATGAGGAAATCGCCTCACGGTTGCCGGCCGTCTGGCAATTCATGAAAAACGGTGAAAACCGACCGGTGCCCGCCTGAATGAACAGGTCAACGACACTCGGGCGTGCGCGAATTCCAGGTCTGTTCGTCAGTCTTGCGCTGATGCTGCTGGCCTGGCAACTGCTGGTCATGCTCAGTGGCATTCCCCACTTTCTGCTACCGGCACCGTTTGCAATTCTGAAGACACTGTTCAGTCAGATGCAGACACTCGGCCTGCACACCGCCATTACCGCCTTCGAGGTCATTGCCGGCCTGCTCAGTGGTTGTGTGCTCGGCATACTCAGCGCCATCCTGCTGACCACCTCCAGACGACTGCGTCGCTGGCTGCTGCCGCTGATGGTCATCAGTCAGTCGCTGCCGGTGTTCGCCCTGGCACCACTTCTGACGCTCTGGTTCGGCTACGGCATGGGCTCCAAGGTGGTGATGGCAATCCTGATCATCTACTTTCCGGTGGTGGCTGCCACTTTCGACGGCCTGCGTCATACCAGTTCGGCCATGCTCGACCTGGCTCGCACCATGAACGCAACGCCCACAACCATTCTGCTGCAGATACGACTGCCGGCGGCTCTCCCCTCCATGGCCTCTGGCATTCGCGTAGCCACCTCGGTGGCGCCCATCGGCGCCGTTGTCGGCGAGTGGGTCGGCTCCAGTCAGGGCCTGGGCTATCTGATGCTGCAGGCAAACGGTCGCATGCAGACCGACCTGATGTTTGCGGCCCTGCTCTGCCTGTGTCTGATGGCCTTCCTGCTCTACAGTCTCGTCAATCACCTGCTGGATCGATGCCTTTACTGGCTTCCCGATTCCAGTCGCAACAACGCCCTCCAAACCGAAACACATTGAGCTCATGAAACGATTCAAACTCCTGTTGGCAAGCCTGCTGTTCAGCAGCAGTACCCTGGCTGCCGATCCGGTCACGGTTCTGCTCGACTGGTTCATCAACCCCGATCACGCGCAGCTGATCATTGCCCAGCAGAAAGGCTTTTTCGACGAACAGGGACTGAGCGTCGAACTGATCGAACCCGCCGACCCCTCACTGCCACCCAAGATGGTTGCCGCCGGCAAGGCGGATATCGCCATCAGCTACCAGCCGCAACTGCATGTACAGGTCGCCGAAGGCCTGCCACTGTCACGCTTCGGTACCCTGGTATCCACACCGCTGAATTCTCTCGTGGTACTGGATGATGGACCGATAGAATCGCTCGAATCCCTGAAAGGCCGCAAGGTCGGTTTCTCCGTCGGTGGCTTCGAAGATGCCCTGCTCAAGGCCATGCTGGAGAGCGTTTCCCTGACTCTGGATGACATCGAACTGGTCAATGTCAATTTTTCCCTGTCCCCTGCTCTGATTACCGGCCAGGTGGATGCCGTGATCGGTGCCTACCGCAACTTCGAACTGAACCAGCTGGATATCGAAGGCCATCCCGGACGTGCCTATTATCCGGAGGAACACGGGGTACCAGCGTTCGATGAACTGATTCTGATTGCCAACAACGAGTCACTCGACAGCTCCTGGATGCTGCCATTCCTGAACGCCATCGAGCGCGCCACCATTTTCATCATCAATCATCCTGATGAGGCCTGGGAGGTCTTTCGTGACTCCAACCCGGACATGCTCGACAATGAGCTGAATCGACGTGCCTGGCGCGACACGCTCACCCGGTTCGCACTGCGACCTGCGGCCCTTGACCGTCAGCGCTATGAGAATTTCGCCGCCTTCATGCAATCACAGGGTCTGATCGACTCCGTGCCAGCATTGAACAGCTACACCTACGAAGCCGGACGATGAGCCAACAGACTCTGACGCAACACCTGATTGCGCACAGTGAACCTCACTGGCAGCACTATATTCAGCACGAGTTCGTTCGCCAACTGGCGGCCGGTACACTGCCAGCGGAGTGTTTCGAGCATTACCTGAAACAGGATTATCTGTTTCTCATCCAGTTTGCCCGCGCCTTCGGCCTGGCGGCCTACAAGAGCCGTTCACTGGCCGAACTGAAACAGGCTCAGAGCTCCCTGCACGGCATCATCGATATCGAACTGGACTTGCATATCGGCTACTGCCAGCAGTTCGGCATCTCGAAGCAGGCGCTGGAGGAGACAGTGGAATCAACGCCCAATATGGCCTATACCCGCTACGTACTGGAACGCGGTATGGCCGGTGACCTGCTGGATCTGAACGTGGCACTGGCCCCCTGCATCATCGGCTATGCCGAAGTGGCCAACTGGTTGCAAACGCAATCGTTTCTTGTCACCGAAGGCAATCCCTACTCGGACTGGGTGCAGATGTATGCCAGCGAGGAATATCAGCAGGTAGCCAACACGCATCGCCAGGCCTGTGATGCCATCAGCATGGAACAGCTGGGCGAGCCTCGGGTGCAGGCACTGTGTCGCACCTTCGATGCTGCGACACGTCTGGAGGTGGACTTCTGGCAGATGGGACTGGATTGCCGCTGATGAGCACCGAGGTGGAAATCATCGGCGCAGGGGTGGCCGGTCTGTGTGCCGCACAGGCCTTCATCGAGCGTGGTTGTCGAGTGAGAATGATCTCGGCCAGCCACGGTATCGATGACAGTTGCTGCTCCTGGTGGGCGGGCGGCATGCTGGCTCCCTGGTGCGAAAGTGAAAGTGCCGAACCACTGATCTTCCGCTTGGGCCTGGAGAGTCTGTCGTACTGGCAGAAGCACAGCCAGTCGCTGCAGCAGGCTGGATCGCTGGTGGTGGCGCTGCGCCGTGATCGTGCCGATTTCGAGCAGTTTGCACGGCGCACGGACAGCTTTGCGCGGCTCGATCGAGCTCGAATGGAAGCGATGGAGCCGGATATCGGCCATCGCTTCGACATGGGTCTGCACTACGCGGAAGAGGCGCACCTGGATCCCAGACGGACATTGCAGGGTCTGCTGGAATCACTCAGACAGAGTGAACGATTCTCGGTGGAATTCAACCGCCATCTGAGCAAGGCAGAACTGGCTGAAGCGCCTCGCTCCGGCTGGCGCATCGATTGCCGGGGCCTGGCAGCACGTGACAGCCTTGCGGACCTGCGTGGCGTCAAGGGTGAAATGCTGATCCTCGAAACCCGGGAAATCAGTCTGCAGCGACCGGTTCGCATGCTGCATCCACGCCATCCGATCTATATCGTGCCCAGAGAAAACAACCGATTCATGGTCGGTGCGACCATGATCGAAAGCGATGATCGCAGTCTCGCCAGTGCGCGCTCGGTCATGGAACTGCTGTCCAGCGCCTATGGCCTGCATACCGGTTTTGCAGACGCTGCCATCATCGAGATCGGTACCGATGTACGGCCAGCATTTACCGACAATCTGCCACGACTCAGACGTCGTGGCCGAACGGTCCACATCAATGGTCTGTATCGACACGGCTTCCTGTGCGCCCCCGCGATGGCGCAACGGGCCGCGGCACTGGTACTGGACGGAAAGCCTGACGAGGAAGTGTGTGATGAAAATTCGGATTAACGGCGAACAGCAACAGGTGGAATCCTGTACGCTGCACGATTTGCTGGAACACTTGGGCCACGGCGCAAACAGCGTGGCAACCGCGGTCAATCAGGAGTTTGTTCCGATCGGCAAACGCAGCAAATTCGAACTGTCAGACGATGATGCGGTGGACATCATCGCCCCCATGTCCGGAGGCTGAGCGGATGTCACTGTCGTTTTACGATGTCGAACTCGGATCTCGCCTCCTGCTGGGGACATCCTTGTATCCATCGCCACAGATCATGCTCGATGCCATAGCGGCATCCGGCTGCGAGGTGGTCACTGTCTCGCTCCGGCGCGAGTCCAGTTCCGAGAAATCAGGGCAGGCATTCTGGTCGCTGATCCAGTCGGCCAATGTCCGGGTGTTGCCCAATACGGCAGGTTGCCGGGGCGTCAAGGAAGCGGTCAATACCGCGTACATGGCGCGTGAACTCTTCGGTACTCCCTGGATCAAACTGGAAGTCATTGGCGATGATGACACGCTGCAACCCGATGTTTTCGGACTGGTGGAAGCCGCACGCATACTGGCCGACGATGGTTTCGAGGTCTTTCCCTACACCACTGACGACCTGGTGGTCGCCGACCGCTTGCTCAATGCGGGCTGTCGCGTTCTCATGCCCTGGGGAGCACCGATCGGCAGCGGTCGCGGCCTGAACAATCCCTATGCCTTGAGCTCCATGCGGGCTCACTTCCCCGATGTGCCGCTGGTCGTGGATGCCGGTATCGGCCTGCCCTCTCATGCCGCTGCCGCCATGGAGCTCGGTTACGATGCCGTGCTTCTCAATACGGCCGTTGCCCGAGCCGGCGACCCGGTTGCCATGGCCCGTGCCTTTTCGCTGGCCGTGGACGCCGGGCGCGCAGCCTGGCAGGCCGACCCCATGATGCCGCGTGACATGGCAGCTCCTTCCACGCCCGTTCTGGGCACCCCTTTCCGAGATCTCTAGACATGCTGGATCGCTTCTACCTGATCGTCGGCGATACCCGACAACTGGCCGAATTTCTCGATGCCGGTGTGCGCTGCGTGCAATTGCGGATGAAGGACACCAGCGAGAAGGATTGTCGCCGGCAGATACGCGAAGCGCGGGAACTGTGCGAGAAAACCGGCGCCACCCTGATACTCAACGACTACTGGCGCCTGGCATTGGACGAAGGTTGCAGGGCCGTACACCTGGGACAGGAAGACCTGCAGACAGCGGAGATCGATACCCTGCGACGGGCCGGCATGAAGATCGGCATCAGTACACATGATCGCGCCGAGTTGGCTATCGCGCTGTCCCAGTCACCCGACTACATCGCGCTCGGCCCGATATATGCCACACTGTTGAAGAAAATGCCCTGGCGGCCTCAGGGGCTGGAAAAACTGCAGCGCTGGAAGGATGCCATCGGCGATGTTCCTCTGGTGGCGATTGGCGGCTTTACCCCCGAGCGAGCCCCCGGGGCCTTTGAACACGGGGCAGACTCGGTATGTGTGGTCACCGATGTCGTGCAGCACGCTGACCCGGTTGCACGAGTACGGGAATGGCTGGACGTGACTCGCGTCGAATGAAGTCGAAAGGCTTGACATTGATTCTCCGATGCAGCAATCTTTGCCACGCATGAATACCCTGTTCACCCCAAGCAGCATCTCCAAACCGGGCGCTCTCAAACCGGCAGTGAAAACTGTGCGCGCCTGATCCCCGGTCAACAGATTCTGACAAGAAAACTCCGGCGGCCCTGGCGGCTTCCGGAGTTTTCTGCGTTTCGGAGTCCGTACATGTCCGCCTTCAACAAGAGAAATCATCATGTTCGAAGGTTCACTGGTCGCAATGATCACCCCCATGACGCTCGATGGAATGCTGGATGAACCCGCGCTTCGGCGTCTGGTCAACTGGCATATCGAGCAAGGCAGCAATGGCCTGGTGCCTGCCGGTACCACCGGCGAGTCGCCTGTTCTATCGGCCGAGGAGCACCGTGACGTCATCCGAATCGTGATCGATGAAACACGTGGCAGAGTGCCGGTGATTGCCGGCTGCGGCTCCAACAATACCCGGGAAGCACTGGCGTTCCACGACTATGCCCACCAGCAAGGCGCCGATGGCGCTCTGCACGTCACCGGATACTACAACCGACCCAGCCAGCAGGGCATCTACCGACACTTCGAAGCGCTGAGCGAAAGCAATGAGCTGCCGATCATCGTCTACAACATTCCACCACGCAGCACTGTCGATATCAGTGCTGATACCATGGCGCGCCTGGCGACATTGCCATCGGTGGTGGGGGTCAAGGATGCTACCCGGGATCTGGCGCGACCGGCCATCGAACAGATGAAGATAGACGCACCGTTCAGCTATCTTTCCGGTGAAGATGCCACGGCAGTCGCCTACAATGCTGCCGGAGGCAATGGCTGTATCTCGGTGACCGCCAACGTCGCACCGGCACTGTGCGCACGCTTGCAACAGGCCTGCAGGGACAACGACTACCAGACAGCCAGAGACATACAGCGACGGCTCATGCCACTGCATGAAGCGCTGTTCAGGGAACCCAGTCCGGCAGGTATCAAGTACGCCTGTGCCACTCGCGGCTTGTGCACAGAGACGCTTCGTCTGCCTCTGATCAGTCTGGAAGACGACAGCAAGGAACTGATCGACGCTGCTTTGCAATCGCTGGAGCAGGATGGTTGATCAGGGACGTGACAAACCGCTCAGGCATCGGATTCAATGCCTGACTGCAGCATTGCGTCCGGGTCGTGAATCAAGGCATCATCCCATCAACATCCAAGGAGCAAGACCCCATGTACTCTGTCTTTCTTGCGGCCCTGGCAGCAACGGTTGCAGCACAGCTGGCCCCCGGACCGAACTTTCTGGCTGTGACAGGCGTTGCCTTGAGTCAGAGCCGCAAGGCAGCCGTGTGTCTGGCTGCCGGTATCGCTTCGGGTGTCCTGCTCTGGGTAAGCGCCTTCGCATTGGGAATATCGGCACTGTTTCAGGCCTACCCACTGGCCGGCATTCTGCTGCAGCTCTGCGGTGGTCTGTATTTCCTGTATATCGGTATCAAGGCCATTCGCTCTTCGAGACACATGTCGGCGGGCCAGGTCAGACAATTCAGCACGCCGCTGTCATCGTCGGGCGCCTGGCGACGTGGATTACTGGTGGTGCTGACCAACCCCAAGGCGGCCCTGATGTGGGCTGCCGTCACCGCCTTCCTGTCCGGCTCGGGCTTGCCTCCGGAGGGCGTTCTGGCGTTCGCACCGGTCGGTGCCGGTTCAGCCTTCGTGATCTACGGCAGCTACGGCGTACTGTTTTCCACACCCGTGGCCATTCGTGCCTACAACCGGGTAGCCAGTCAGATAGAACTGGTCTTCGGCGGACTGTTCGGACTGCTGGGTATCCGGTTTCTCGCTGATGGCATTGGTCAGCTACGCCAGATCTGAATACCTGGCTGCCAGAGCATTGCATGGCAATGCGTTGGAACATCATCGCGCTCGGGGTGAAAATCGACCTTGCTCGGGGTGCGAAATTGGCAGAACTCAGTCGCCCATGGGCCAGACCACTCATGGCTGTCAGGCTGCAGAAAAATGCCCCCTGACACGCTTTGCTGCTACTCGTTCTCAACTGTCTGTACGATTTCGGTATTTCATTTGTTTATAAATTATTGTTTCATATATGGTCCATCGGGACACCAATCCCGGACATTCGACTTTCCGGCACGGACACCACATGACTGAAAACAGGCAGACGCATTTACGTGGAATGACCTGGAATCATGCGCGCGGCATCGAACCACTGCTGGCCGCATCAAGACACTACGAGCAGCAGAACCCGGGCGTCCGACTGTCCTGGGACAGCCGCCCCTTGCAGGACTTCGAAAGTCAGCCACTGCGAGAAATCTGCAGCACGCATGATCTGATCATCATCGACCATCCGCACCTGGGAGAAGCCGTCCGGGAGAATCTGCTGCTCGACCTGACGACCTGCAGACGCAGCCAGGCATTGCAGACTCTGCAACAGCAAAGCGCTGGTCCTTCGCACGACTCCTACGGCATGCACGGCGGACAGTGGGCACTCGCCATGGATGCAGCCACACCGGTCGCCAGTTATCGAGCCGATCAACTGGAAGAGCTGCCCGCCACCTGGGAAGACGTCATGTTGCTGGCGAGCGCTGGCAAGGTCATCATGCCGCTCCGACCGCCACATGGACTCATGGCTCTGTTGTGGCTGGCCAGCAATCGAGGGGCATGTATCGCGGACAACCCGGAACAGCTCATGGCGGATGACGATATCGCCTCGGCGCTGGAACAGCTTTACGAACTGACCAGCCTGATGCGTTCAAGCTGTTTCGACATGGATCCAATCGACGTCTACGAGATCCTGAGCACCCGGGACAAGGGGCCCATCTATTGCCCGCATGCCTACGGATACATCAATTACACACTGCAGAATTTTCGCCCCTATCCCCTGACATTCACCGATGTGCCCGATGCGGCTGGTGGAGGTGTTCGCGGTACGGTACTCGGCGGCAGTGGCATTGCGGTTTCCGCCAGTTCCTCAGATGCAGAAACCGCTGTCGATTTCGCGTTTCACGTGGCAGGTGCCGAATGCCAGACCAGCAGCTGGGTGCGCCACGGCGGTCAACCCGGCAATGCACTGGCCTGGAGTGATGCTGAAACCAATCGCCTGAGCAACAACTTCATGAACAACACCCGGGCGACGCTTGACGCGGCCTGGGTGCGACCGCGCTATTCCGGCTACACCACGTTCCAGAATCTGGCCAGTCACACCATTTCCGATTTCCTGCAGGGCCGCCTGAGTCGCCCTCACTGCGTTCAGGCTCTGCAGAAGCTGTATCGCGAGAGCCACAACCAATGAAAATCCGTTACGGCTGATCGCCAGCGGCATCGACAGAGTCCTGTCGATGGACGCGTATCTCGACACGCCGGTTTTCACGTCGACCTGCTGCCGTGTCATTTGACGCGACTCGGCGGGTTTCGCCGTAAGCGTTCTGCGAAAATCGGCCGGCATTCAGACCCTGTCCGACAAAATGGCTCCTGACAGCGTCAGCTCGACGTTCGGCAAGCGCCTGATTGGCAACCCAACTGCCGACATTGTCCGTATAAGCGGACAATGTCACCGCCAGCTCCGGCTGCTGCTGCAGGATAGTCAGCATGTCTTGCAGGCGCGTTCGGGTGGCTGCCGGAATTTGTGAAGAGGCTGTCTCGAAGTAGACGATTTCCGTCAACTCCGACAAAGCGACACAGCCTCTGGTATCAACGATCAACGATGTTGCCCGGTCCGCACAAGGATCCACAGTTGCCACCACCTCGTCACGTTCTGGCTCGACAGTTGCCAGCGTTGTCGACTCGACCGGAGCGTCGCGAAGCGTTGCTGCGGTATCGTGAGATTCCTCGTCACGATCAAAGCGATAGATGAGCGCCAGTTGGCCGTAGCGGATATCCTCTTCATAGGAAATGATTTCCGTACGCAGGCCCAATCCGCGTCTGAGGTTGTATTCAAGCCCCAGGCCGAATAGCAGGTGACCCGCATTGTCCTTTTCGTAGCGAATGCCGGGCGTCGCCCTGTTGCTCAGCCATCCATAACCGATACGCCAGAACCCGACCAGTCCATGACGTCTTGCACGATGTCGTCCTTCACCAATGTAAACCAGAGCACTGGCGCCCAGTTCCCGATAGTCGATACCGCCACTGGGTGAAAGATCCGATCGACCGAGGTGCGCTGCGTGCAACTCGAATGACCACCATTTGCTCATGTCCATTCCGAGCGTGAGCTGGGCACCCAACTGCCCTCTGTCGAGGGGGTCAACCCCGTCAATTTCGCTGGTATCCGGATTCAGCCAGCTTGACCCCACACCCAGACCGATGTAGAGCCCCCTGTGCCGCAAACGATCCTGCTGCGGTTCGAACGGTTGTATCGATTCGGCCTCGACACTGGCAGCACCCGGCTCCGGCAAAGAATCCGCCTGCCCCTGGGAGACAACTCCCAACGTCATGGCAGCCACGACCAGAGACGCTCGAACAAGCTTGCGTCGACGCCAGGCCAGGCCGATCGATGCAATACTCATCAGAATCAGCAGTGTCGGATCCCAGCCTCTGGAAGCGCCTGTACCGATGGAACAGCCACTGCCACCCAGGCCTGTATGAATGATGCCCGTTGGCGCTGCACCACCCAGTTCGGGTTCGTCGACATCCGGAACTCCGTTGCCATCGACATCCGGCAACGAGATCGACCCAGGCCTGCCGGAACCGTCACCCAGCAGATTGGCGTAACCGTCTCCGTCTGGGTCCGGATCACGGTGATCCACGATCCCGTCGTTATCCGCATCCCCCCCTTCGACAAAGGTGGCATCAGCCAGATCATCAATGCCGTCATTATCGGCGTCACTGCCACCGGTAAGATCAACGTCGACAGAGTCGGGAATACCATCATTGTCAGCATCGGCAAGCAAATCCACCTTCCCGTCACCATTGGCATCCACACCACCGGCTTCCTGCAGATCGAAGATGCCATCGCCATCGGCATCCAGGTCCAGGTGATCAAAGCTGCCATCGGCATCCAGATCGTCAGCGGTAATGGGCAACGCGGCAATGCCATCATCCAGACCATCACCATTGGCATCCAGAAAGCCATCGACTCGCCCATCGCCATCGGCATCACTGGCAAAATCATCCGCCTCAGCCAGATCCGTCAGGCCATCATTGTCACTATCAACGTCCAGATAATCCACCACCTCATCTCCATCAAAATCATCGTTGGGCAATGGCATCAGGGCGACACCGTCATCCCATCCATCTGCGTTCTGATCGACAAAATCATCGACAACTCCGTCCCCATCAATGTCCAGAGCTCCCGCTTCGAAGGCATCGGTCAAGCCATCATTGTCACTGTCCAGATCACGATAGTTGGCTATGCCATCACCATCACTGTCCAGCGCGGTTTCATCGCTGTCCAATATGCCGTCGTTATCCGAATCGATATCCAGAGCATCGACGACTCCGTCGCCATCCGTGTCCTCATGGCCTTCGATGTCATCCGGAATGCCATCACCATCTGCATCCATGTCGATTGCATCGATGATCCCGTCACCATCGGTGTCATTGGTCCCTTCGTCGGAATCATCAACACCATCGTTGTCAGAGTCACTGTCAAGCGCATCGATGATGCCGTCATTGTCGGTATCTACCGCGCCTTCCTGTATATCGGGAATCCCGTCATTATCTGAATCCGTATCGAGTGAATCGATAACGCCGTCATTGTCAGTGTCACTGACACCTTCCAGAGCATCGTCTATCCCGTCGTTATCGGAATCCGTATCAATGGCATCAACCAATCCATCACCATCCGAATCAGGGCGTACACCATTCTCGGAAGCGCCTTCCTGTTGGTCGCTGATGCCGTCGTTGTCCGAATCCGTATCACGTGAGTTCGGAATGCCGTCGCCGTCGCTGTCGATATTGGTTTCCAGCTGATCACTGGTACCATCATTGTCAGAGTCCAGGTCCAGGTAATCCGGGCGCCCGTCGTTGTCGCTGTCGAGCGGTTCACTGGCGTCGACGCCGGACTCGGTCTCATCAGGCAGACCGTCGTTGTCCGAATCCGTATCCAGATAATCCGGGATACCATCGGAATCGGAATCTACCGGTGTACTGCTACCGGCTTCCGTCGCATCCGGAATACCATCATTATCCGAGTCGAGATCCAGTCGATCGATCACGCCATCGCCGTCAGTGTCAGCATTGCCTTCCAGTTGATCCGGGATCCCATCACCATCGGAATCCTCATCGCGGTAATCAGGCACGCCATCGTCGTCGGTATCCGTTTCGTTGTATGCCGTTGCCGACAGAGAATCCTCGAAGCCGTCCCCATCGAGATCGGTCAATGAGTCCACCTGACCGTCGTTGTCCGAATCGGTAATGAAGGCTTCGGCAATGTCAAACAGACCATCGTTGTCACTGTCCAGATCCAATCGGTCAACCTGGCCATCGGCATCGGAATCCTGTTTGCTGGCCAGCAGATGATCACCATTGTCATGGAGTCCATCACCGTTGGCATCGATGAATTCGTCCTGTTCCCCATTGCCATCGGCATCGGGCAAACCGGATTCAACGGTGTCTGCCAGTCCATCATTATCACTGTCCAGATCCAGATAATCAGGCACACCATCTCCGTCGGAATCCCGCGGGAGATCGGCAATGCCGTCACCATCGAAGTCCATGATGCCACTGTCATTCGAGGTCTCGGCATCATCCATCAGACCGTTCGATCCAACAGCACCCGTCAACATGCTCCCTAGAGCGTCCAGCGCAACCAGAGTGCCGGATTCGGCCGCATCGGCAACCCCGTCATTGTCACTATCCAGGTCTCGATAATCCGCCACGCCATCCTGATCCGTATCCACTGTCTTCTCGATCGAGTCCAGCAGGCCATCGTTGTCGGTATCCAGATCACGGAAGTCAAGCACGCCATCGCCATCCGTATCCTCGTCGCCTTCAGCCGCATCAGGAATACCATCACCATCGCTGTCATCATCAAGATAATCGGCGATACCATCCTGGTCAGTGTCGACGCGACCTTCCACCGTGTCGACGATGCCGTCATTGTCACTATCATCATCCAGATAGTCGCTGATGCCATCGCCATCGGAGTCCAGGCCGCTCTCCTCGCTATCACTGACGCCATCATTGTCGGAGTCGGTATCCTGATAATCCGGTATGCCATCGCCATCGCTGTCAGCATTGCCTTCGACGGAGTCCGCAATGCCGTCACCATCGGAATCCGTGTCCTGAGCGTTGCCCAGCCCATCTGCATCAGCATCCACCAGCGACTCTTCAGCATCCGCGATGCCATCACCATCCGAGTCTGCGTCATGGTGATTGGCCAGACCATCGTTGTCAGTATCCTGTGGCTCGAGGGTGTCATCGACACCATTCCCATTGACATCGCTACCGCCAGTCTCGTCGACATCCAGTGCGTCGTCGATGCCGTCCGCATCACTGTCAATCCCGGTCAATTCAGGCGAGTTCAGATCTTCCTCGGCATCGGACAAACCATCGTTGTCTGAATCCTCATCCCGATAATCCGGTATGCCATCCTGATCCCTGTCCAGAGGATTCAACGGGTCAGGACCAATCTCGACAATATCGATGATGCCATCACCATCACTATCGACATCGCGATAGTCCGGACGCCCATCATTGTCGGAATCCAGAGGCTGCCGATCATCATCGATACCATTTCCATCGACATCATCACCGCCAGTGGCATCCACATCCAGCACATCGTCAATACCATCATTGTCACTGTCCACACCACTCAGGGTCGGACTGGTATTGTCTTCCGCATCATCGGTAATGCCGTCGTTGTCGGAATCGGTGTCCAGGTAATCCGGTGTTCCATCCCCGTCACTGTCACCCGTGCCTTCCAGCACATCGACGATGCCATCATTATCGCTGTCCACATCGCGGCTGTCCGACAGACCGTCATTGTCGCTGTCCGTGGGTTCGAACGCATCGTCGATGCCGTTACCGTCCACATCATCGCCACCGGTCTCATCCACATCCAGCGCATCATCGATACCATCGGCATCGCTGTCGGTGCCCAGCAGGGTCGGACTGCTTGTGTCTTCCTCGGCATCCGTACGTCCGTCGTTGTCCGAGTCCGTGTCCTGGTA
>CANLXI010000020.1 GCA_947495035.1 uncultured Granulosicoccus sp. | reverse complement strand
CTGCTGTGCTCCGGTCTGTAAAAGCTGATTCAAGGCATCTGTCATGGAGCCTCGACCTTCGAACTGAACAACGTTATCCTTCTTCATGGCGGTGTATCTCTAATGGTGGATTGATGGTCTGGTAACTACCAATCAACCAGATACGCCGCTTTTTTTCAACCTTGCTCAGACACCACTTTCAACCATACCTCCAACATTTTGTGGGGGGCGTCTAACCACGGCAAGTCGTTCATAGCGCATTCGATCGATTACGTATTCGGTTCGAAGGGGCCTCTTGGACGAAGAGCACTGACAATGCCTCCAGAGGGTAGTGGTGTGGATCGATGCATCCTTTGGATATCTGTTGATGAAGCTCCGTATACGCTCCAGCGGGGGGTGGCGGGTGGTGCAGTCGAGATCGCCGATGGCCATCACGACGTGATCATGGATGGGGAGGCAGGTTATCAGAGCGTCAGTGCGCAGCACTCAGCACAAGGTGCAAGCCTGTCAGGCCTTATGCTCGATCGGCTTGGTTTCCGCCGCGGCGCGCAGCTCCTAAAGAACGAGCGAGCGGACAAGGTCGCTTTCACCTTCCGCATGCTAATGCGCTACCTCCTCATTGACGAGGAGCGCATTTTCAGCAGAGAAAGCGTGATTGTTCGTAAGGGCGACCAACCAACGGCTGAAGATAAGAGCCTGCTCAAATTCCTTGCTACTGGCGTGGATGGCTCTGCTGTAGTAACTGTTTCCAAATCAGAAGTGCAGAAGGCGGCACGGGACGCCAAGATTGATGTCCTTCGTGAACTTATGTTGGAACAGACTGAGCAGATTGACGCGTCGTATAGCGACGAGGAACTTGCAAGTATCCTCGAAACTGCGGAACGAACACGCGATTACGCCGAAGCCGCCGCTGTAATGCATCAGGAAGAAATCGACACCGCACGATCCACCTTGAGCGAGTCTAGAAAAGAGCATCGGGGTAACGAAGCAAACATCGCTGATTTACGAGCGATGCGTCTTCGGTTCGAGGAATTGCGCAATACGTTTGTCTCGGATATTGAGAGGCTTGCTGGACTGGAAGAGGGTGGCTTCTTGCTGCAAAAATTTGCGGCGATGAACTGTCCTTTGTGTGGCGCTAACCCAGAGCATCAACATCATGATCATCGCCTCGACCTTGTCAAGCAGCAGCAACGTGCGGCTGAGGCAGAAATCAGGAAGATCGAGGTAGAGTTGAATGAACTAGATGCGGCGCTTGAAGAATTGTCTGCTGACATAGCCGAAGGTTATCAACGGAGTCAGCTGCTTCAAAAAAAAATGGAGGACGAGGCAGCGACGCTCCGGAATCTTATTGCTGATGAACGCATTATCCGCCCCCGTTTCCTTGAAGCAGTCGAAGTACTGCGCGTTCTCCGCGACGACCAAGAGCGTCGAGAGGAAGTTGGCCGTCTGGAGGCGCGGGTTGTGGCGCTGAAGGAGCAGAAAATACCTAGTCGTCCCAAGGCGACTGATTTCGATCCGAGCATTACGACAGATGAGGCGCATAGCATAGCGAAGGTCGTCAAAGAAGTTCTCGTCGCGTGGGGCTATCCGGGCATCGAGACTGTCAGCTTTGACCTCTCGACGCAAGATCTCATCGTGGATGGCAAAGAACGACGCAACAATGGCAAAGGTGTTCGCGCGATTCTTCATTCAGCCTTTCAAGTCGCAATCCTCATTTATTGCCATGAAAAAGGGCGTCCACACCCCAAATTCCTCATTCTTGATTCGCCGCTTCTCGCTTATCGCGAACCTACACCAGATTACGAAAAGAGTGAGGACGACGAGGCGTTAGCTCAGACAGGTCTGGCCGAAAGGTTCTACATGCACCTCGCGAGTATTTCCAACATAGGACAATTCATAGTGATCGAAAATGCGACCCCTCCAAGCACTTTGCCAGCAGACGTCAACCAAATCCGGTACGACCGAGGAGAAGGTTTGTTTCCATCCTTAGCTGAGTAAAGTCCACCTCTGGTCATGGAAGGGATGCTTTAAAAAGGATTATATATCCGATATATTGGAATATCGGATATTTGACAAACAATGCAGGACAGCTGTAGCGAGCAACAGTTTCTCATCGACGTCTGCCTGAACTAGCTATCGTAGTTCTTACCCGCTTTTTTCAACACTGTCCTGACCTCCTGCTCAGTGACATCCTGATAGATGGTGGTGGTTGCGGCCGATTTGTGCCCCAACACCTTCTGAACGGTTTTCAGATGCTCGCCTTGGTCGTGAAGTAGGTTCGTTGCCAGTGTGCGACGCCCGGAATGACTACTGGCACGATCGATACCGGACCATTCGCGCAGCATCGTGGCCATATGATCCTGCAGTGTATTGGGACTGTAGAATCCACCTTTCTGGGACAGTAACAGCGGATCATTGGGTCTCAGGGGCTTCTTCAGCGCCATGCGCTCGTCCAAGTACCGTGAGATAGCCTCCAGCAGAGCAGAGTCCGCCAGAGGAAGCTCCCGTGTCAGGCCACCAGACTTCTTCATGGGCGGATAGTAGTCAGCGGCAGTGAGCGTTTTGTGTCGCCTGGCATCTTTGACGATCTGCGCGACCAGACGATCAAATTCAGCCACGGTAAACCGCACGCTGGTACGTTCATTGGTTTTGTTGCCGACGGCAGCCATCGCACGAGCGCCTTTGGTGAAGCTTTTTGGCAGTACCAGAACGTCCTTGATCTTGTAACCCCGCGCGAACTCATCGCTCAAGGCAGCGACTTCACGAATACGCAGCAAGGCCATCTCTTGGGCACGAAGCCCCAGCTTGAAGCTGATCTGGATGATCAGGGCATTCTTGGCAGGGTAACGATGATGTTCGATCTCATCGAGTACGGCGCTGAGTTCGTCATTGGACAGCACCTTGGCTTGACCGTTTTTGGCCATCTGTTGGATACCGAAAACCGTGGATACCAACCAGTATAGACCCGACAGGGTAGATGTCCAGAAAATCCGTACTAATGATATTACTACGGATTTCATACAATCCGACTATCAAGTCTGACGCATTATCACAGACCGCCCCATGCGTGCGAATCGCTGAAAACGCACTCTTCGTAACTCTGGCGACACTGTTGTCTTGAAGAACTTCACGGTCCGCGATGGACTCAGAGCCGCTCAATCTGCGTTACTGGAGGTCACACACCCAAGCGTGGAGGCAGATCGTTCCAGCGCCTCGCAACTTGCCTTCCAAGCCTCTGGATCGATACCGAGCGTGGTGCGAAGCCAGGCAAGAGACAGGCGTTTCAGGGCTTCCAGTATATCGGGTGCTTCGGTGTCCGTCTCTTTCGCATCCAGCCCGGCGATGCCGCCGAGTCCGTGGCCAACGCCGTAAAGAGTCAGTAGATCCCGGTCCGCGAGGGTGGCGTCCTGAAAGGCATCAGCGTGCCACTCGGGGCCGCGCGGTGTGAAATGCGGATCGTCCTCGTCGCCGCAGACAACGAGGGCATTGGTGGTCATCGTCGAAAAATCGACTTCAAAGAAGGGAAACCGCGCGGCACTGTCGTCGGTCAGATCTTCACCGCCGCGAACCGGAGCCGCCAGCAAGATACCGGCGGAAATGCGCGGATCGGAGAAGTCCTCGCCTTGCAGTGTCGCACCAAGCAGGAGTGAGACAGTGTGCCCGCCGAAGGAATGACCTGCCGCTGCGATGCGTCTGCGGTCGAGTCGACCGCTCCTGCCGCCCGCTTGTTGCTCGATTTCGTCCAGCCGGTCCAGGATGGTGGTGAGTTCTCTCACTCGTTCTCGCCAGAAGAAGGGGGCTCCCTCCCGGTTCGAAGGCAGACCTCCAATGCGCGAGCTGGCGTGGGTCGGCTGGATTACCGCGAAGCCGCGCTCCGCCCAGAACTGGGCGAGCGGTGCATAACCGTCCTTGGATGGGATGTATTTCGAGGGCCCATAACCATGCGACAGCAGGATCACGGGTAGATTACCGCCCGCTGCCGGCGCAGTCTGCCGTAGCTCCAGTGGTGGACGCCCCGTCATTTCCAGGAGGATAGGCGTGTGTGCAACGGTCAATTCGGCTTCTGGCGTGGGGATAAGTCGCGCCAGATCGATGAGGTTGTTCATCAGTCTTGCTCCTGTTTGGGAAACACGGGAAACAATGAACGCTTCAGCCAGCGTCACGGGCGGCAAGTGTCCATGCGTCGGCGCCTGCGGGTATTCTCATCGGCGAGTTCTCATTCGTGACCGCCTGCCAGACGGCTTGGGCAACATTTTCGGACGTGGTGACCTCTGTGCTGGAGCGGAGCCCGGCAAGGTAGTCATGAACGAAGTCGGTATAAGGCTCGGGGATGTCCATCCCCATGCGCGAAACGGCGTTCTTGCCGAAGCTTGTGGCAGGCGCCGATCCCGGTAGCACCAGACGCGTACGGACGCCAAAGAGAGCTGCCTCGATCGCAAGGCTCTCCGTGAAGGCGTTCAGGGCAGCCTTGCTCGCACTATAGATCGAGAGAGCCGGAAACGGTTTCAGTGTGACGCTGGAGCTGACATTGACAATGACGCCTGCACGGCGTTCGCGCATCTGCGGTAGCACCGCCTTGGTCATCGCAAAAGCGCCAATGACATTCGTCTCGAACAATTCGCGGACCTTGCCGATGTCGGCGCCTTCGAGTACGTTCAGCATGCCGACACCGGCATTGTTGACCAGCGCGTGGAGCGGCCCGGCCGCGGCGATGGCGCTATTGATACTCTGCGCATGGGTAACATCGAGCGGCAGCACCTCAAGACCGTCCGTTGCAGGCAATTGATTGGCGTTAACGTCGCGCATGGTCGCCACGACCTCCCAGCCTTCGGAAAGGAATGTCTGCGCGATGGCAAGGCCAAATCCGGAAGAGGCGCCAGTGACGAGAATTCTGGGCATGTACATGTCTCCTGTGATTGATGTCATGCCAAGATAGGCTTGCGTCCCTGGAAGATCTATATGCAAAAGTCTGAAATCATTTATCAAGAGTCCGGAACCCATGAGTGACCCTGTCGCAGAGGTCGTCACACTGCTGAAGCCCAGGCCCTCCATTGCCAAACAGGTGACGGGCGGCGGCCAGTGGCAGGTTGAACGGACGGAACTTGGCAGCCCGTTCTATTGTGTCCTTCTCGACGGCGTGTGCCGCCTGACGATCGCCGGCGAGGCTCCCATCGTCTTGCACACAGGCGACTTTCTGCTGGTTCCGGAAGCCTGTTCATTCACGATGAGCAGCCTTGAGGCGCCACTGCAGAGCGCTCCACCGCAACGGCTCGAAACCAGCCCCGGCGTATTCAGACTTGGCGATCCTGCCGCAGTTGCCGACATGCGGGCGATGGTCGGCCATTGTGACTTTGAGTCGCAAGACAAGACGCTGCTGGCATCACTGCTGCCGGACGTCATTCATGTGCATGGCGCGGATCGACTGAGCCTGCTTGCGAAGATGATCGACGAGGAAACCGGTGCAAGGCGGACCGCACGCGAGGTCGTGCTTGCGCACTTGCTGGAGGTGCTCTTCATCGAGGCGCTGCGATCGGCAGGCTGCGCTGATGCCGCGCCAGGTTTGCTGCGCGGTATGGCCGATCCGCGCCTTGCCCCTGTTCTGCGCCGTATTCACGAGGAGCCGGGGAGCGGCTTCAGTACCTCACAGCTCGCTCGTGAAGCAGCTATGTCGCGGTCGACGTTTCATGCCCGCTTCCAGCGCGAAATTGGCACCACCCCGATGGACTATGTCACCGGCTGGCGCATGGCGCTGGCAAAGCAGCTACTACAGCAGAAGGTGCCAGCGGCGGAGATTGCCGAACGGGTGGGCTATGGCTCGGTCAGCGCCTTCAGCACCGCCTTCAAGCGATACGTCGGCATGTCTCCCGGTGCCTTCTCGAGGGGTGAAACAGCAGTACCGCGTTAGATAAGCCATGAGCTTTCCCCACGTGGCTATCTGCATTGGCTGGGTCTGCACAAGGCAGATTAGGCGCAATTCCGGATTGCTGCCATCAAATCAATATTCGTTCAATCTCATCCAGCGTCAATTCCTGCTCGGAGCGATCATAGATCTGAGTAGTCCGAGTAGACTCATGGCCCGCAATGCGAGCAGCTGTTTCAAGCTCACCGCCATTGCGCAGGTACTCGGTGATTCCGGTTCCCCGAAAGGAGTGATTGCAGATCTCGCCGGGTAGCCCGGCCTTCAAAGCCCGGCGCTTGACCATCTGCAATGCGGAGAATCGGGAAATGGGTTTCACCAGCAACTTGTTCTTCTGACGTCCTCGGCCCGACGTGCGGAAGAGGGGATCGTGACGCTCTCCCTCTATGCCAGCAGCCTTGATATAGGCATCCACATTCTGTTGCGCCACATGATGGGCGGGTATCACGTTGTACAATCCACCTTTCTCATGCAAGCGAAAGAAGGAACGCTTTCCCTGAGTGTAGTAATCCGCAACCGTCATGGAGGTCACAGCAGACACCCGACCAAAGCTGTACACCATGATGCTGATCAAGGCTCGATCACGCAGGCCCACCAGGGTGTCTGTTTCGATACTGTCGAACAGTGTCCGGGTTTCCTTGGCCGTCAACACCGGCGTCTTGCCAACCTTGACGGAGTAGCGGGGGCCTCTGACAGCATTGGCAGGGTTGCTTGCAATGATCTGACCCACGACCAGCCACTGAAACAACATCTTGATGGCTGCGAGATGTTGTTTGACACTTGGGGCAGCGTACACTTCGTTGAGCTTCTCGATATAGGCACCAACAATCATTGGGTCGATGTCATCAAGTTCTATCTTGTGGTATTCACACCAATCCGCGAAACGATAGATGGCGTGCAAGTAGGCCTGGCGTGTGTTCCTGTTGCGAATGCACGCCGTAAAGAACTCCCAGAAACGACGTCTACCAGCTTCGCTGCCTGCGAATATCGGAGGGGTTTCACCGGTGGCAATACGAGCCGGGATATCAGCTGAAATGCTGATGGTGACGAGATCGAATGAGTTGTCCATAGGGCGATGATACGCTAATTAAACATCACATAAAGAAGGTTATGTGATTATTTAATGTGTACAAAAAGTCGCAAAGGATCATTTGAATGTGTTTATCAAACACTTGCGCTCACACTCACAGGCATCACCAAGACTGGGGTCAGAGCCGGCTCGGCTGAAGGCCTGCCACCCAGGAGGTGATTCCAAGCCGGGAGATCTGCCCCGGAGCCACCAGATTCCTCCGCGCCTGAATCGCGTTTCGGAAACGAAATCTGGCCGGATCGCTCCAGAAGAGAGAAGGCACTCTCTGTGAGTGCCCGGTTGGAATCTTTCTCGACCACCCAGGCGATGGGCGATGACACGCGCAGGCCTTTTCCTGAATCATTGCACGCTCATTCGTTCAAATGAACTGCCACAGAGCCTATCACCACATGGGTACAGCAACATCGGCAATACACATGCGTGAACAACAACCTGTGCGTCGAATAAACGCATCGGCACCCGATACACAAGGCAGATCTTCAAGGTATCCCGCAGCGCACATCAAAGTCACCACTGAAAGGCCTTGCATACCGGTTTTCACATCGGAATTCGCGTTACCGAGTCCTGTACATCCGCGATACGATCATTCACATGAATTATCTCAGTGCAATGAGCCCACCGGATCTATCAGAACGCTCCACGTAAAAAAAACGTCTGAACAAGTACCGCTTGCCAACACTGACCGCCGCGACATTGAATCGATTCATCTGGCAAGCGGCATTGATGCGTTGATGCATTGCTGAACGTTTCTTGATGAACCAGAAGAAACGCCGCTGACGAGACATCGAGGCACTCGCATATCCCAAGACCAAGCTGGCCGACGCTTCGGAAAACTCCTGGTCTCAACAACACAGCTGATCCAGGAAGCCAACCCGGCCAACGCATGCAAGGCCATGATGAGCATTCTTTGCAATCGACAGGCACAGCGCCTCAGAGCGTCGCCGACATCAGCACAGAGCGCGCAGTGATCAACATGTCGATGCAGCAGCCAGGCATGTCCCACAACAATCAACAGTCACGCATACGCAGCATTCAACCGCAGCGTTTTACAGCGAAACGACGTAACGCACCGAAAACTGCACAGGAACACGCAACACCAGTCACACGGTTTAAAAGTCGGACACAAGCTAAAAGTTGGACACAAGCTTCAACAAACCTCGAATCGCGATCGTTCCGGCCAATCCATGCTTATGCGCATAATACATATTATGTTAAATTACACGGAATCATGCCTATGGCAATGTCCCCTGATCAAACTGTTACATCTCGCAGCGCTACTCCGTGAATGACTTGAAGTCCTGAAACAGAAAGCCAGATGCTACTGAGGCGCAGACCGAGATTTACGAACCGAACCCTCCGATCGCGCGCACTCGATGTGACCTCCATCGATCAGGGACGGTATCAGCTTTGCACCAAGTGTCTCGGCACGGAGCAAGTATCAACCTCGCCTTGCTCGCTCTGAGACCGATGGAGCCATCCACCATGCGCCGAATGCCTGAAGTCGAGAGTTTTCAAAACCGTCGTCCCACCCAGCCAGAACTGATTCCTCGGAAACTGTTCACGTTGCAGTGGCATGCAGCTGGTTCGCATACCTGATAAATGTAACGCTGCACCAGGCAGTAGCTGTTTCAGCGAGGAATCAACGTCGCCGTTATCTTCAATGAAGCCGCTATCTGGTTGCAAAAACGCGTGATATTCCGACCCCGTCTGACCTCGCTCAACGGCTTGTCTGCGCTGCACTGGAGAAACGTCGATGACCAGAACTGACAGCTCAGCAGACACTCAGGCAATGCACGTTCCGAATTCTTCAGGAAACTCGTGGAAACCGACACTGTGGCTGATCATCTGCAGTGTCGCAACCGTGCTCGCCATACAGACCTGGTCAAACACCGGTATCGTCCGCGGTATGGCAGATCTGCGAGCCGTGCTTTCGCAAGCCAACGATACTGCCCACAAACTCGAACGTAGACTCGGATACGGTGGCCTGATCCACAATTTCAAGAATTATGTCCTGCGTCCGGAGGAAGACAATTACCGGGTATCTGCGTACGCCGACGCAACGGAGGCGCTGTCACTGCTGGAGCTATTGCAAACAAGCGCCATGAAATACGGTATCGACGCCCCGCTCGCCAGCACTCACGAAATGTTGGAAAGCTACGCACAGCGCCTGGGAACGATTCGCGAACTCTCCAGCCAGGGCCTGAACTCAAGGTCGATTGACCAACAAGTCCGCTTTGACGATGAAGCCGCCCTGCAAGAGGTCCAGATGGTTCTGGAGAATCTCGACGCGGCAATCGATGATCGATTGCAAGAGCTGTACTCTCAGGGAACCATCACTTCCCTGCTGAGCACAGTCAGTACGATGGCATTGGGCCTGCTGATCATCGCTGTTGTCGCCAGACGACAACAGCGGCACTCGGCAGCACTCGCTGCATTCACGGAACATCTCACCAACAGCAACAACAACCTCGCGTCAGCCAATACATCGTTGCGACAATTCGCCGGAATTGTCTCGCATGACCTGAAAACGCCGATCCGATACATCCATACCTTCAACAGGATGATCGTCGAGGATGCTGCAAGTCCCCAGGCGGTCGAGCAACACGTCGACCTGATCGACCAGCAAGTTCACCAGATGGATCTGATCATCGACAGTCTTCTTGATTTCACGAAGGTCGGATTTACTCAGCCTGCCATGGAAAACATCGATATCAATCGACTGTTCTCGGATATCGAATACGATCTGCGATCAGACATCGACCGACATCGCGCCTCCATTCGCTTCAGGAACGATCTGGACATGACGGTGCAGGCGGATCCCGGACAATTGACGCGTCTGTTTGTCAACCTCATCGGCAACAGCCTCATCTACGCCCATGAAGACACACCGGCACAAGTTTTCGTGCAGGCGAAAAGCGATGGCGAAAGCGTTGTATTTTCTGTAGCAGATAATGGCATAGGTATCGAACCACGGTTTGCAACGAAAATCTTCGAACCCATGATTCGCCTTCACGGGCCGCAGTCGCAATACAAGGGGGTCGGTATTGGCCTATCTTTGGCAAAGACGATAGTCGAGAACCATGGTGGTCATATCTGGCTGGATACCGGATACAAGCATGGAACATGTTTCTCATTTTCTCTACCACTTGCACAAGGCACTCAACAGAAACAAGCGGCATGAATACATCAAATCAGGAACTCGTTCTGCTGGTTGAAGACAGTGACATTGATGCGGATCTGTTTCAACGCATATTCAGGCGACTCAAACCAACGGTCAGACTCATGCGCAGTGAAGATGGTATCAAGGCGCTGGAAACTCTTGAGCAATTCCGCCCGGATCTGATCATCATGGATATCCGCATGCCAAGAATGGGAGGACTTGAAGCGCTTGCAGCGATCAAGAATGACCAGTGCCTGAAATCCATACCCGTCATCATGATGTCCTCATCCAACGACGAAGATGATATCAGCGAAAGTTACCACCGCCTGGCCAACGCTTATGTCGTCAAGACCTTCGATGCGCGAGAGGGCGGCAAGATCGAGACCCTGATGCGCTTCTGGCTCGAGACTGCTGTGCTTGGTGTGAGGCCCTCACCGGCCTCGGGAACATAGCGGCTTCCTGTCAGCATCGGAATTCATCAGGTTCAAAGGCAAACAGTGCCAATGCGGTCCCTCCCCTGCTCCCGGATCGCATGGCGGCTCCGGGTTGCAGGTTTTCTACCTGTCGGGCGTGAATAATGGCCTCTTCATCAAGAACCATTGCACTTGGCCAGGATCGATTCAGCAATCTCATTCCGACTCGATTGTATCCCGGCCCAGCCAATCGGAAAAAACCCGGTTTCTCAGCTGGAATGTCCGCGCATACCATCGAGTATCACGATGCAAGGCGCTGGTCAGATGATGAGCTGCCGTTGGCAGATGGTCACTCATGACCATACCGGTATCCGGATGCAATCCTATGTAGCCGAAAGCGCTGAAGCGCAATGGGCCATAGGGAATCAATCTGGCCATGTGAGCCAGTCTTTCGGGATGCAGTGCAAACCGCAGGAATGAATTCACCAGGGCCATGTCGGCACTGGATGCTTTCGGGACAGCCCAGACGCTACGATCGATGATCTGTCCATCCCAGATCATGTTGATGGCAGCTCCGCGGTTCCAGGCGTCGAAGAAGCGGCCATTGTAGCCGGATGCCATGACAACCTTGCCTTGTTCACGAAGAGTAACGGCCTCTGCCGGATCATCCCACCAGATGATCTGGTCTCGCAGGATATCAAGTCGTTGAGTGACCAACCGCAGACCGCGCTCGGTGCTCAACAGATCATAGACCTGGCCAAGGGGTACCCCCTCTGCCATCATCGCCCATTCGAACAGGGCCGCCGGACTTCGTTGCAAGCCGCGTTTTCCAGGAAAGCGCTGCAAATCGAAGAGGTCCTCGATCTTCATCGGCTTTTCTCCCGTGAAAGCACTCTCATCGTAGGCAATCAGCGTAGAGTAGGTCAGGTGAGCCACACTACATGGCTCGAATACATCCGAGTGGAAATCAGCCAGGGAAAACTCATCCTGCATCAGTGGCCCCGGACCTCGATTCGGTGATGTGGCGATACTGCCTGCAGACAGAATTTCGGCATGGCTGATCGATTTCAGATGCCCGGCCTGGCAAGCCAGTTCAGCTTCATTCTCCAGCATGTCGAGGATATCGGGAGGTGTAGCTTCATCCAGAATCGACAGGCCACCCGTATACTCCGCCGTCCGAATCCGGACACCGCTGAATTGCTCGAAGGGGCTGAACAATGCGGCTTGTTGAGCGGCCTCGTACGCACCACCCCACGTACCTACAATCAGCGATGGCTCGGACTCATCCGCTCGCGCAGCGAAACTCAACAGCATCACCAAACACAATAACCGCAGGCTACAGTGCATCATTCTCTTCCCGGCGGGCCCGATGCACGGTTTGCATGTAGGCCGATATGATATCTCCTTCACTCAACACCCCGAGAAACCGCTGACCGTCGCGAGAAAGAACGGGGATGGTCTCTCCAATGAACCCTTGCATGCCATTCATCGCATCCCACAATGAAGAGTCGTTGTAGAGAACCAGACTGTCAGTCTGCAATTTCTCGCTCACCGTACCCTTGGCGTCGCCAGCCAGATCCTGCAGTCGCAGTAGTCCGACAAATTGCCCGGATGCTTTCACGACAACAGCCTCGGCTCGTCTGGCATCCAGCATTCGTCGGTACGCCGTCGTCGCGGCATCACCAGGATCGACCATCACGGCTTTTGACAATGGCAGTGACGACAGGTACAGCTGCTGCATTTGTGCACGGTCCCTGCCAGCAGACAGGTTCACTCCACGGGCAGCCAATTGAATATCGAACAGCGACCGGCCAGCCCACCTGAAGACAACGAGATTGGCAAACACCACAGACACCATGGCAGCAATGGTCAGTTCGTAATTTCGTGTCAATTCGAACACGATCAGTATGGCCGTCAGTGGTGCACCGATAATCGCACTTGCCAGAGCCATCATGCTGCTGATGGCGTATACGGCAATTCCCGAGTTCTCGACCCCCACTACCCCCAGCATGTTCCAGCATAACGCGCCAAACAGAATGCCGACCAACAACGATGGACTGAATATGCCACCGGCGAAACCAAAACCCAGACACAATGCCGTCAGCAGCAACTTGGCAATGACCAGCGACGCCAGCTCCAGGTTGTCGAAAGCCCCTTCAATGGTGGCAAAGCGCAGTAATTCCGTGCCGATGCCCAGCACATCGGGTAGCTCGAGAGCGACCATACCGACAACAAGCCCTGCAACCGCCGGACGCAATGCCGGATGAAGTCGGCTCGCATTCGCAATCCTGGCGCTGCCGAGGACACATTTCATGAACACCACCGCCAGACAGGCGCAGGCAATGCCCAGCAACGCAAACAGGGCAAACTCATAGACCTGGCCGACTCCGGCAAAGGTGACCAGAAACAGCGGTGGGCGTTCGAACAGCACATTGGCAACGATGAAGCCACTGGCGGAAGCAACGGTGGTAGGCGCAAAAGCCTGCAGCGAATAGTGACGCAGGATGACTTCATGAGCGAACACCAGACCGGCAATGGGCGCATTGAATGCGGTGGATATGGCAGCCGCGACGCCACAGGCAATCGCGATGGAGCGTGCATTGGGTATACGTAGCTTCAGTCGATCCAGCAGGCTGGCCTGAAGCGCTCCGAGATAGACCAGCGGTCCATACTGCCCGACTGAGGCACCGCAGCCCAGAGACAACACCGATGCAATGGTCGATACCAGGCCCGAACGAGCATCCGGCATCGGTTTGCGAAGCTGGGCGGAGAAAATGACATCGGCAGGCCCAAGAACACGTCTCTCCGCAGACAGTCGGTATATCAAACTGCCCACCAGCGCCCCTCCGAGCGTTGGAACCAGCACTGTCAGAAACGCCAGCAGCCTGTCATCGAGAATCTGTACACGCGCCCGAGGTGCCACCAACAACGCAGTATTGAGCCAGGAGACGCACTCGACAAACAGCAGCGCCGACAGGGAAACCACCGTTCCCAGCCCACAGCCCATCAACGTGAGAACGATGAATCGGTAAGTCGTACTGCCATGGGCTGAATCCTTGTCCATGACACACCGTAGACTCTCCCGTCTCTGATCGCAAGACGATGCCACGCTCGACGAGACGAATGCCCTGCATTCGCGATACGGTACACAGACAACTGCTGCCCGTTTCCGCTGCGAACCACCCTTCAATCAGATCAATACAACAGCCAGACCTTACCCATGACTGCAACCACCTATACGCATCGCTGGAACCCGCCTGACCGAGCAGCAGAGCGCCCTTTCGGTATCTACCTCCTGCATGGCACCGGTGAGCATCTTGGACGCTATGACCGCCTCGCGAACCATCTGGCATCGCAAGGCTGGTGTGTCGGAGCGCACGATCATTTCGGGCACGGACGTTCGGCGGGACAGCGGGGTCTGGTAACACCGGATGACATCCTGTCAACAGTGGCCGTGGAGCAGCTCGATGCCTTTGCCCAGGAAAGCGGATCTCGTCCGGTACTGTTCGGCCACAGCCTGGGGGGAGTGCTGGCCACGCAGTTGGTGATCGAACACGAAGTGCCGGTCACAGGCCTCATGCTATCCGCACCCGCCTTCGTACCCGCGATGCGCCGCAGGGACCATGTCAAGCTGCGTCTGCTGTCCCTCATCGCCCCGAAGCTGTGCCTGGATCTGGGCTATGATCCCAGCCGCTTGACGAACGATATCAGTGAGCAACAGACGGCCCTGGCCGACGAGCTGCTGCATGGCTACAAATCGGCATCACTGGTCAACTGGCTGTTGCGTACCGGCAGGCGCATGCTGGACAAGGCCGACCAGCTGAACGTGAAAACCCTGTTGATGATTCCAGGGGCAGACTCGGTGGCGGACCCGGCTGAAACACGGCGTTTCGCCAGCAAGGTGGCGCAGGAGATTCTGACAGTCCGTGAATATGACGGCTATTTTCACGAATTGCTCAACGAATCTCCTGAGTGGAGGTCCCGCGTCATGGACGATATGGATCAGTGGCTGGAACGCCTTCTCTGACCCCTGAACGTATTGTCCCTGACCTCGCTCAATGGGAAACCTGATTGATGGATACCCGAGCCGACCTGGTCCTTGCTGGATCGGCTGGTCATCGCAGATGCGTAATCAGGCAACCTTCGCCGAACTGTCTCCGCCCTGCCGCTGATAACGGACTGTTCGAATCATCTCTCGAATGCGTGGCTGGATCTCGGTGCGCCATCGAGTCCCGTTGAAGACCCCATAGTGCCCGACACCCGGTTGCATGTAGTGCCAACGCTTGTTTTCGGGCACATTGGGACAAAGCTCGTGGGCAGCCTCTGTCTGTCCGATTCCGCAGATATCATCCCGCTCACCTTCGACTGTCATGATCGCCGTCTCCTTTATCGCACCCAGATCGACAATCTCGCCCTTGTAGGTGAACGTACCGTTGGGAAGCGCATGTTCGATGAATACTCGTTGAACGGTCTCCAGATAGAATTCTGCGGACAGGTCCATCACTGCCAGATACTCGTCGTAGAATTTGTTGTGCTGTTCAACGCTGTCGCAGTCTCCTGTAATCATGTCATTGAAAACAGATTTGTGAGCTTCGATGTGCCTGTCCAGGTTCATGGCCATGAATCCGGAAAGTTGTATATAGCCCGGGTACACACGACGCATGGCACCCGCATTGGGCCAGGGCACGCGCTGAATGACATTCCGCTCGAACCACTCGATCGTCTTCGACTTGGCAAATTCATTCACGGCAGTCGGATTGCGGCGCGTATCCAGCGGTCCTCCCATCAGTGTCAATGACGCCGGTGTGCACTCATCATTCATCGACGACATGACAGCCGTTGCGGCAATGGCGGCTACTGCTGGCTGGCACACGGCTATGACATGCACATCCTTGCCGATCCAGCGCACACATTCCATGATTTCGGTGACGAAATCATCAAGAGTGAACGCACCCATCGCGACAGGTATATCACGAGCGTCCTGCCAATCCGTGATATAGACATCGTGCTCCGGAAGCATGGCCTTGACAGTGCCGCGCAATAGCGTTGCATAGTGACCGGACATCGGAGCGACAAGTAACACCTTGGGGTCATCACGATGACCACAAACCGCTTCATCTCGATCAAAATGCAGCAGGTCGCACCAGATTCGATCAGCAACCACATCGTGTGTGACCGGTACGTCCTGACCATCAATCCTTGTGCTGTCGATCTCCCACTCCGGCTTCCCGTATCGGCGCGTCATGTTCTCGAACATGGCACAGGACGCAGCAACAAACCGTTTGCTGTACGTCTCGGGCCAGGGGTTCAAAGGTGTTTCGACCATTTGCCGCAGCATGTGGCTCTGCATGCGCCACGGTAACAGCGCCGAACGGGTGAGCTCGTTAGTGTAATAATTCATTCAGCACTCCAGTCATGTAATTGTCATATATTGCAATGCAACATTGACGAATGTCAATCTTGGGAAAGAGTGTAGTGCCAATATTTCACATTTGTTCTGGTCAATACGTACCACTCTGGCGGTTTCGAGACCAAAAGGTTAGTAAAACAGGGTTATTTCGCACCATTTTGGTGCATCGCAACGGGTTTTTTCTGTCACTCGGACTCTCAAGACCCTCATCCTGAACGATGCTACCGATAGCCTTGTTACCGAAAGACAGTTCGCAATTCCTGAGCCGAAACTGTCATCTTCGATGATTGCTGCCCTGCGTCAATCAGGACTCGGCAAGTTCTTCCACTTGTTCGGGTAATCGCTGCTGTCGGGATGTCTTGCCGATCCCCGGATTGAAGGAGTTGGTCGGATCCAGATCGGTGTAGAAATCGGCCAGTGCCGGTTTCGCCTCATACAGGTGTCCGACATTGTGCTCGGCCGGGTATTCGGCACCACGCTGATTGAGCAATGCCAGCATCTTCGCCTTGATGGCCGCGGCATTCGCCCCTTTGCGCACGATATAGTCCTGATGGAATACGTGGCAGAAGAAGTGACCGTAATAGAGTTTGGAGACGATCTGTTCATCGATGTCTTTCGGCAACGTCTCGATCCAGTCGGTATCGTTTCGTCGCAGAGCGATATCCAGCGCAATGATATCCTCCACTTCCTCGCCATGGGTTGCCTGATAACGTACCGCCGCACCAGCGGCTGCAAAACGATGCAGCATGGCTTTCTTGCCCTCTCTGGCATCGCACTCGAACCAGCCGTCAGCCCCCAGAACCTCATTGAGCAATGCTTCAGTGTCATCCGCGATCGAGGCACCGACCTTCAGGATCAGGTGATGCTCGAAACGATCACGGTAATCGAGCATGCGCTTCGGCAAGGCTTCCGGTAACAGACGACTGAAGAACTGCAGAACCCTGTCACTGAAATGGTCCGGTACAAAGGACAAGCGTTTGGCGCGCGCATCCACCTGGCCTTTCAGCGAGAAGAAGTGTGGCAGGAAATCCGTGCCCAGCCAGTGGATCATCAACAAGGTGTCCTTGCCATAGGTACGGGCGATATCAAAACAATCCCGATGAAGGTATTCACCACTGATGGGCAATTCAGGCAATTCGGCCAGGGCACGTCGGCGCAAGGTCGTCAGCTCCGTCGGATCGTTGGTGCCCAGGTAATACACTCGGTCACCGGTATTGGCCGGGAACGTATCCAGGCGCACGGCAAACACGGCCAGCTTTCCGGCACAACCGGCGCATTCGTGCAGATGCGACGGATCGGCATTGAAGCGCGCCGGTGTTGCAGCATCAACCTCACGAACGCGTGACTGATAGACACTGGTTGATGCCTTGCCGGCATCGGGGTTCACGTCCTTGTCGTCGAACTGCCCTTTTTCCAGCCGTTCCAGCATTTCTTCGGGCGTATTTCCCAGCTCGATACCCAGATGGTTTACCAGCGTCAGTGTGCCATCGGCCTGCCGCTGGGCGAACAGTGACAACTCGGTATACACCGGCCCACGCTGCACCAGTGACCCGCCCGAATTGTTGCACACACCGCCGACGATCGAGGCACCCAGACAGGATGAACCGATGACCGAATGCGGTTCTCGCTTCAAGGGCTTGAGCAGCTTTTCCAGCTTGTACAAGGTGCCTCCGGGATGACTGACGACCTGCTTGCCCTGATCCAGCAGATGGATCTTGTCGAGCCTGAGCGTGTTGATGATGACCACATCCCGATCGTAACTGCCATTGGGCGTCGAGCCTTCTGTCAGCCCCGTATTGGCAGCCTGCATGATCACGATCTTGTTCGCCTCGACTGCCGCTTTCAGCACTTGCCACAATTCCAGCAAGGTGCCTGGCAATACCACGGCCAGTGCCTCTCCTTCACCAGACCGAAAGCCCTTGCGAAAACGCTCCGACTTGCGGGCGTCCGTATGCACGTGTCGCCGGCCGGCAATGGCGTGGAATCGGCTGATCAGATCGTTGTTATTCATGGTTGAGCGGCAATTCGGTTATCCGGTTTTGATCAGTGACATGAGCGCATCACTCACGCCCAGACTGTAAAAGGCAAGCATTCCAAGAATACCGGCAAACAGGAAGTAATAGAGAGTGGGAATGATGGTCATGCGCAAGGTCGCACCTTCACGGCCCAGCATTCCCACGGTTGCCGATGCTGCGACCACATTGTGTATGGCGATCATGTTGCCGGCCGCCGCACCAACGGCCTGCAAAGCCACCATCATTGCAGTGGACAGCCCCAGATTGGCAGCTACATTGAACTGGAAATCGGACAGCATCAGATTGGATACGGTATTGGAACCGGCAATGAAAGCGCCAAGGCCACCAATGGCAGGGGCAAACAGCGGATAGACCTCGCCCACACTGTTGGCCACGAACTGTGCCATGACCACTGGCATTGACAGAATGTCTGCTGCATTGACACCTGAATTGATGAGTATGCGAACCATGGGAATGGTGAATATCAGAACAAAGCCTGCGCCCAGAAGAGTGCGCGTGGATTCAGCAACCGCCTTGCCAAGGTCTGCCGCTTTCATCCGGTGCAGAAACGCGGTGATGATCACGACCATCAGCAGGATTCCCCCGGGCAGATAAAGCGGCTGAATGCTGCCCGAAACACCTTGTTCGCCAAGAATGTCGGCCCAACCAACACTGATCGATGTCAGTGAATCATTGAATGAACCGATCGCTCGAGAGGCAACCAGTATCACGGCCAGCAGCACATAGGGAACCCAGCCCATCAGCGTGGATATGCTTCGCCGCGAAGGATCGTCATCGAGTCGAATTTCCATCGTGCCGTTCCAATCGGCAGGCCACAGGTTTGACGGAGCAAAATCCCATTGGTCAGACGGAATCAGGAAGCCCCTGCGTGCTGCGGGAACGACAATGGCAAGGCCCACCATGGCACCGATCATCGATGGGAATTCAGGCCCCAGAAACACACCGGCCAGCGTATACGGCACAACAAAGCAAAGCCCGGCGAACAAGGCAAAGGGCGCAATCGACAGGCCTTCAGTCCAGGAACGACGTTCGCCGAAGAAGCGCACCATGATGATGACCAGCAACAGTGGCATGAACAGACCGACGATGCCATGGATGATGGCAACTTCGGAGACCACGGTATTGAAATAGTCTGCCCACCCCAGGCTCGAGCCACCGAGTTGCTCGGAAATGGCCGTCTTGTTCAAACCACCGGTGACACCGACAACCAGTGGCGTACCAACCGCCCCGAAGGACACCGGCGTGGACTGGATCATCATGCCGACCACGACTGCCCCCAACGCCGGAAAGCCCAACGCCACCATGAGTGGTGCAGCGACCGCTGCCGGTGTTCCGAACCCTGAAGCACCTTCGATGAAGCAGCCGAACAGCCAGGCGACGATGATGGCCTGCACCCGCCTGTCCGGACTGACGCCGGAAAAGCCATTGCGGATTGCCTTGATACCACCCGAATACTTGAGCGTATTGAGCAGCAGTATGGCGCCGAAAATGATCCACAGAATTGCCACGGTAAGAATCAGGCCTTGCAGGGTCGAAGCCAGCACACGATTGAAGCTCATCTGCCAGGCGAACAGTGCGATCAGCGCGGTGACCAGATAAACGATGGGCATCGCCGATCGGGCAGGCAAGCGCATCCCTATCAGTAGAATGCCAGCGAGAATGATCGGAGCGAAGGCCAGTAGTGCCAGTAGAGTCAGGTTCATTGCTTGTCGATGGATCGTGGACGGGTGGTTCCCGGGCAAGTCGGCTATTGTCTCTGCTTTGACCGGTTTTTCACAAGTCACAGCAGTTGACCTTGATCAAGGAAAGTGTACCGTCAATGCAACTCCCGTTACCAGGTCGGCAGCCCTCCGCAAGACCATGACTCATGAGCAAGAGGCATCAACGGACAAACGCCTGCCATTCAATCAGCTTGCTGATTCGTGCCAGACCACGAACCGGTAGCGCCATGCCGGAGAAGCAACGGGCTTTGTTGGCAAGAACATGGTCATCGATATACCCATGAAGCCAATGTCCCAATGGATCCGCACCACCTGAGTACAGTCAATTTCCATTGGTGCCCCGCGGCACGTATCAATCCCGATGGCTCCCTTGAAATGGGTACCGTCACAGCAACAGTTTCATTTCGTTTCGCCAATGGCGAGCCGGTTCCCCTTTCTCTACATTCTCGAGCCGAACAATACGTGCTGACGGTACTGCTCGGAACAGCTGAGCATGGGACTCTGGCGAGCATTGCCGGGAAAGGCATCTCTGACCTTTTTCAGGAATTCATCGTGGGTCATCTTGCCAATGCCCTGCTGTTGCAAGACACCCAGGGCATTCCGCGTGAAGTCTCCCTGGTCATTGCTCTCCCAGGCAAGTTGACTGGAAAGGCAGGCGGCGAAGGATATCTCCTGCTGCTCTTCCGCCGAGCGCTGACTTATCGTACGCGACCCGGACTGCGCGGACTGAGTACGTAGATGTACCGCAACCATCTCCGCATCGGCTTGTAGAAAACGAGGTCGTGCATCGGCAAGGGCATGCGACATCGGACTGTTGAACATGGCGCGTGAATTTGTCCCGGAGTGACAACAGTCCATGATGAGCGTCACATTCGCACCAGCCGGAATGCCATTGCATATGTCTCCGATATCATCATCAAGGATGAACCCGCTTCGGTGATGATCGACCGGCACCAATGCTTCATCAAGACCTGGCGTATCACCAGAAGCCTCGTCACCATTCAGATCCGGCAACTGCGTACCATGCCCGGAATACTGAATGGCGATCACATCTCCTGCCACACAACTGGATACCAGCCGCCTGATTGCCTCGAGAATGCCTTCACGCGTCGCTGCCGCATCGGTCAATACCGGTTCAGTCAGAAACCCATTATCCTGAAACCAGTCATGCCAACGCCCGGCATCGTTGACACAGCCGCGTAACGGGCTGACCGGATAGGTGTTGATGCCGATACATAGTGCGCGGCGAGAGCCGGCTCTCTGTGGCTCTGTCGGGACTTCCTTGTCCGGAGACGATTCGATCAATGGCGAGCCCTGCAATGACTCTTCATCACCCCCTCCCGATCCTGTCGTGGAGTTCGTCTCGCTCGATTCATCCAGCTCTGGAGACCCCTTGAAACCGGAGAGGTCTTCGGCCGGTTGATCCTCTTCCATGAGCGGAGACCCCTGTGGAAGTTCTGACAGCTTGTCCTGTTCGTTCTCCGCGACCATCGGGCTTGGCGTATTCCTGTTCATTCGACTATCTCCAGAGCCAGGTTGTAAATCCACAACGGTAAAACACATGCTTTCTGTCGCACCGTCCCTGGCACGGCGAGAGCCGAAGTCCGTTCGTGAGCGGGGGTCTAGATACGCGTGATCATCCAATGCTGACCACTATAGTTTCCGGTATTACCCATGAATGGTGCGTTGTTGGCATTGCTGTAAGTGTCCAGCGAACGGCCGATTCCCAGAAAGCTGTTGGTCAATCGGTGATAACCACCGCCAGTGGGAAGAAATTTCCACATCTGGCCACTGTAGTTACCGGTCTGTCCCATGAATGGCACATTGTTGCCATTGCTGTATGTGTCCAGTGACCGCTCCTCGCCAAGAAAGTAATTGGTCAAACGATAGTATCCAGGCCTCCCCTGCAGCGGCGTGATCTTCCAATACTGGCCACTGTATCTGCCCGAAGTTCCCATGAATGGCGAGTTGTTGGCGTTGCTGTAGGTATCCAGTGCACGCCCTGTATCAAGGAACCGGTTGGTAAATCGATACCATCCGGATTCGAATGGTCCGGGATCCGGAAACGGATAAGCCTGGTTGATGAACGATCTGTCCTTGTCGGACATGCTCTTGTTCGACCCGACCTCGTAGTTCCCGTATGTCAACTCGTTCGGTATGCTGTAGCACATGATCGAGTTTCGGTCGAATTGAGTGAACTGGGTTGAGTCCACACTGTGTTTGCGGAAAATATTGAGGTCTACTTTGGCGCGATCCCAGGGAGGATTCTGGGTTCTTGCGTAGTATCGATACACGGCCGGCTTGTTCCATGGAATATCCACTGACGGATTCTGGTGTTCATGAATGCAGCCCAGCGCATGCCCGAACTCGTGAACGGTCGTACGATAGAAATCCTCATCTGAAGTCTGTTCATCAAACCAGCCGAAATTCATGGTTTCTTTGTTCTGAGCTACCAAAAGAGCGTCTGTGCCAACGTTGGAGTAGGATCCTCCCTTGTTGAAGGAAATGCGAATTTCCGCATTCTGACTGTCGTTGAAATCAAGCTTGATGTTTGCATAGTATGTCCATTCTCTGGCAAACCTCTTGACCTTCTCCTGTACGAAGCGGCTCCCATTGAGAAAGCGAATATTCAGCGTGCGTCCGACCTGCCACTTCTTGCCGTGAGTCAAGGCAAGGCGTGCCTGCTCGTCTCTCGACAGAGCCTTGTCTCCGTTATCCAGTGACGAAACCATCGGTGATGGGGCGGGCGTTTCCTCGTCAGCATCATTCGACAAACCACTGGCAGAAACCGGCCTCGCATTATCGGGGTTCTCTGCAATTGCAAGACGCCTGGCCTCTTCAAGTTGATCATCACTCACCAGCAACTCAGTGCAAAATCTTATGTCACCGCTCATATCAATTCCTCTGTAATGGATCAATGATCTCGCCGGAATATTGACTCACCCTTTTGGTATGGAAGATTGTCGAAAGTCTTTCTCAAGATCGACTGTTTACCGAACTACAACTCCAAGCTTATCAAAGATATATCACACTACAAGCATGATACCTTCCTGTCCAAATGGACAGGCCCTGAAATATACAACTCGTCACCCTTCACGGTTGCTGCATTCCAGCATGATTGATCAATGAATTTCGAGAGCGCCCAGGCAGATCAACATGCTACTGCCTCGCAGAGCACGCCTGTCATGAAAAACGCAGCGAAGATACTGAAAATCCCATGAATCCCTGTACTCGCGCTCAACACATAAACAGTACCAGAGCCGTCATCCTCGACCGTCAACATACTGGCTTCATGCCTGTGTTGGCTACCAGCGATCACGTTTCGCTATAATCGGCCCATGAACACTCAGATAACCGACATGAATATCAACGGCTTTGCTCTGGCAGGAGTGCCCGCCGCCGAGGCCGGTCAGGTCGACCGCTTGCTCAGCGCACTGGCGGTGCAACTGTCCGAACGCGGCATCAGACTGGCTGGCGCTGTGCAGAGTGACGTCGAACGACACGACCGTAGCCGATGCGACATGACCCTGCGCATTCTGGGCTCGAACAATCAATACTCCATCTCCGCCGACCTCGGACCACTATCGAAAGGCTGCCGACTGGATACCGGCGCACTGGAGATGGCGGCCTGGGAGGTCGAGAATCTGCTGCGTACGTCCAGCGACGAGGCATTAGCTCAATTATTGATCGTCAACAAATTCAGCAAGAGCGAGGCTCAGGGTAAGGGCTTCGCGAGTGTCATTGCTCTGGCCATGGAACGTGGCGTGCCGGTTTTATGCGGGATAGGTCAATTGAGCTCAGCGGACTTCCGGGACTTTACTGACGAGCAAGCGGAACTGCTGGAAGCCAGCGAGCAGGCCATTGAACAATGGGTGAACTCTCGAGTACTGGCATCATGATCATGCTCGCCTGGCTCAGCATGGCTTCACCCGAGCAGCGAAAATTGAGTGCGATCCAGACAATACGCTGAGCGTATCCAGCACGGCCTGGCTTCGACCATGCACCAATCGACAACTACAACTGCCAGCACCCGAAAATGAACAACGCCTGAGCGATCTGCTGATTCAGTATTGCGCCGCGAGACTCACGGTTGCTCCTGAACCGTTGTCAGAATCCTGAACGGTTCAGCGTATCCCTTTACCATCTCTTCGGCCACCTGAACCGTTGCTTGCTTCAATTGGCTGGCAAAATCCTCGGAAAGCAGGATGGGCTGGTTGATTTTCCTGCACAGACTCTCCATGCGCGCCGTGGTGTTGACCGCCTGCCCCATGACCGTAAAGTCGATTCTGGTGCTGGATCCGATATTGCCGTAATACACCTCGCCGAAATGAATGCCGATGCCGAAATCCAGCCCCAATGCAGGTTCCGAATGGCGTGCGACTCTGACAGCCTGTTGTGCAGCCAGTAGTGCCTTTTCGCAGACGTCCGCAGCCTGACAGGAATCTCCTTCGAGCGGGAATATCGCCAGAATGCTGTCGCCGATGAATTTCAGCAACTCGCCACCATTGTGCTCGACAGCGTCCGCCAGAATCTCGAAATAGCGATTTACCAACGCCAGGGCTTCATCACCGGGAAGGCGAATGTTGATGCCCGTCCAGTCACGAACGTCGCTGATCATGATTGCCGCGTTGATCTTCTCGATATTGCCTCGAGTAATCTGTCCGCTCAATACGCGCTGTCCGGTTCTTCGGCCAAGGTAGGCGTTCGCTACCGCACAGGAGACCTTCTTTTCGCTGAACACTTCCGCAATGGGCGCCAATACCGCGGCAATCTTTTCCATTTGCAGAAGATCCGTATCACTGAACCCACCCGGTCTATCGGTAGAACAGGCCATGATGGCCATGGCGCCTTCGGTGAATTCCAGTGGCAGCCCGAAGTAATCGGTTCCGCCTCTGGCCTTGATCTCGTGAAGCACCGTATGTTCGGCTTCGCTCAACGGTCCCTCCAGTCGACGCCGAAAACTCGACCGGCTTCGGGCAATGGCCTCGAAGGGGCTGCCGATGTATTCAGAACGCAATTCAACACCATGGCCGGTCTCGACCGGCGGGATGAATTTCTCGTCCCTTTCCCAGATGCAGGTGGAGGCGGCGACCAGTGGGTGCAGCGTACGCATGGAAACACGAAAGCGCCAGAGCGGCGCACCAGCCGCCAGCAACTGATGCCCCAGCTGATGGGTGAGCTTATCAATGCTGCCCAGCAGCCTGCCCTTTTTCAGCAACCATTCGATCGTGGTGCTACTGTCCCATGCAACCGAGACCTGTGGGCCATTCTCAACCATGCTGCTGATGCCGATTCGACCCCGATCTGGATAAATGACGGCGCCAGCCCGGCACGACTTCGATATTCGCCCGTGCTGACGCCTCCAGACTCACGACACGCGTTCGATCGCCAGTGCAATGCCTTGTCCGCCACCGATACACATGGTGATGAGCGCGTAGCGGCCTCCGCTTCGTTCCAGCTCATACATGGCCTTGATGGTGATTATGGCGCCGGTGGCACCGACCGGGTGGCCCAATGCAATGGCTCCACCATTGGGATTGACCTTGGCCGTATCCAACCCGAGAACCTTGTTGACTGCACAGGCTTGTGCTGCGAATGCTTCGTTGGACTCGATCAGATCGAATTGATCGTGCGTCATGCCCAACTTGTCGAGCAGATTCTGTACAGCCGGTACCGGACCGATTCCCATGATGTCCGGACGAACACCGGCATGTGCATAACCGAGCAGGCGTGCTCGAGGCTTGAGCCCGTGCTTTTCCACTGCCGAGCCAGTCGCCAGTACCATCGCGGCCGCACCATCATTGATACCCGATGCATTACCTGCAGTGACAGTACCTTCTTTCTGAAACGCGGCCCGCAGCCCGGCCAGGCTTTCTGCCGTCGTGCCAGGCTTGGGATGTTCATCGGTCTCGAAGGAAACCGTTTCACGTCGTGACTTGATCTCGACCGGCACGATCTGCTCCTTGAACACACCGGCCTCGATCGCTGCCAGTGCCCGGCGTTGACTTTCCGCGGCAAAACTGTCCTGAGCTTCACGGCTGATGTCGTTTTCAGCCGCCACGTTCTCTGCAGTCACCCCCATATGACCGGCGCCGAACGGGTCGGACAGGGCTCCCAGCATCATGTCGATCATGGCCGCATTGCCCATCTTCTGACCGAAGCGCGCCGCCTGCAGCATGTAAGGAGAACGAGACATGACTTCGCTACCGCCGGCAATGGCAAGCTCGGCATCACCCAGCATGAGATGCTGGGCTGCGGATACCACGGCCTGTGCTCCGGAGCCACACAGACGGTTGACCGTCAGTGCCGGTGCTTCCTGATGGATACCGGCGTCGATCGCCGCTACTCGAGACAGATACATGTCACGCGGCTCGGTATTGATCACATGACCGAAGACAACATGGCCGATGTGGCCGGGATCGACCTTGCTGCGACTCATTGCTTCCCTTGTGACAAGACTGGCAAGTGCGGTCGGAGCCTGACCGGCAAGCGAGCCACCGAACGTGCCGATTGCCGTACGTGCGCCATCGATGATGAAGACTTCATTATTCATGCGTTGATACCTTGTCGTTTGCGGAAACACAGGAGTCACCTGTACGGAATTCTCGCCTGTTTGCGTACCGGGTGCAACTCAGAACGCCGGACAACGCCAGCGTCCTTCAGCCGATGCACAAGCGTTTCCGTGCAAAGTCAGCTTCGGTGGCGTACCGTTACAACAGTTGCCGTGCAGCCAGATTCCGCATCAGATGGCTGATTCCGAACGTCCACTCGGTGCATTCGGTCGACAGCTTGACCGTATTGGCCAATGCGCCCAGAGCCGGGGTCGCAATGGTCACGACATCTCCTGTCTTGTGAGTGAATCCCTCGCCCGGTACGTCGCGATCCTGAGTCGGTGCAAACAGGGTTCCCAGAAAGAGAAGAAAGCCATCGGGATACTGATGGTGACGGCCAATGGTCTGCATAACGAGATCCGCCGGATCACGACTGATCTGATTCATTGAAGAGGCTCCATCCATGACAAAGCCGTCGACGCCTTCGACACGCAGGTCAAGCTCCGCGGAACGGACATCATCGAGCGTATAGTCGGCATCGAACAGTCGAATCAGAGGGCCAATGGCACAGGATGCATTGTTATCCTTGGCCTTGCCCAGCAACAGCGCAGAACGGCCTTCGACATCCCGCAGATTGACATCATTTCCAAGGGTGGCCCCTACGATCCTGCCTTGGGAAGATACCGCCAGAACAATCTCCGGTTCGGGATTGTTCCAGCTCGAGACCGGATGCAGACCGACATCAGCTCCCGTACCCACCGATGACAGAACCTGAGCCTTGGAAAAGACCTCGGCATCCGGACCGATACCCACTTCCAGGTACTGGCTCCACATGCCTTCGGCTATCAGAGCATTCTTTATCTGCTCGGCTTCCTCCGACCCGGCACGGATGTTACTCAGACTATCGCCAATGACAGCCTGCACCCGCAAGCGGATTCCTTCAGCCTTCTTCGGATCACCTGCGGCCTGTTCCTCGATCACCCGTTCGACCATCGAATTGGCAAAGGTGACACCACAGGCCTTGACCGCTTGCAGATCACAGGGGGCAAGAAGATGCGTCTGCCCCTGATCGCCTACCGTGGCGGACAGGATCTGCTCAACCGAACCCAGCACCGGTCCGTCTGCCTGAAGCACATACCCGACCGGGTCATCCATTTCACAGATGTCCCGCGTCGTCGGTGCGGTTCGATTCGTGATGTCAATGAACTGCCCGTTCCGGACGGTAACCACCGACGGGCCTTGAGCAGCGCTGTTCCAGACTCGGCCCACCAGGCAGCCATCAGGGATCAGGGAATTCATGAGGTACTCCGACAAGGTTGAAAAGCGTCAATGATAGACTGTTTCAGAGCGATCACGGCGCCTTGCCTTGCTGCTGCACCAGCTCGGCAATGCATTGACGCCAGAAGCGACTACGCGCAGCGTTGTGCTGTCTTGCATGCCATAGCACTCCCAGATTGGCAACTGGTGGTTCCCAGGGCAATGTCGTTGTCCGGAAATCACGAAAGACAGCACGATTGAAGACTTCCGGCAAGGTGACGATGATGTTGGTGTGACGTACCAGGTTTGCCAGTGTCTCGAAGTCGGGCACGCTGAGCACCACCCGCCGGCGTCTACCCAGGCTCTCCAGTTTCTCGTCAATGGCGGAGTACCTGTCAGGCCCCAGAGAGACCAGTGCATGCTCGCAATCGCAAAAGCTGTCCAGGTCATGCGGTGGTCTTTCCATGGCCGGATCGTGAAAGATCACGTACGGGCTTTTCAGCAGAACCCGCTGCATGATGCCATCAGCACGACTGAGATCGGTCGGGAAAAAGGCAAAATCGCTACGTCCGTGCTGCAGATCATCGATGACCTGATAGCCCGAACCGGTTTTCATCAGCTGCAGCGAAAGTAGCGGCGCCTGTTCACGCATCTGTCGGTACAGAGGCTCGATGAACAGATCCCGCTCGAGGGCGTTGCCGGCGATGCGCAGGATGCCGTTGTCCTCCGAGGGCTCATAGACATCGGGCTCTACCAGGGTGTTCAGGGCATTCAGCAGATCTCTTGCCTGTGGCATCAGACGCTCGGCTCTGGCCGTGGCAACCACTCCCGAGCCTGACCGAGTGAACAGCGGGTCATCGAACTTTCGGCGCAGCTGCTCCAGCCAGTAACTCACGGTCGACTGGTTCATGTCCAGACGTTGTGCCGCCCGCGTCAGGGAGCCCGACTCATGAATGGCCAGCAGCAATCGAAGCTGCCGCCCATCAATGTCCAGATAATCAGTTTTTTCCATGGCTCTTATCGAATCAGCCAGCTTTACCAATAGTCAGTGTATCGCCATCATCACCATTCTCATAGCCCATTCGAACCGAGTCCCCTCCCATGAATCACAAGACCCTCACGACCGCTGCCGCAATCATTACCACGACGCTCTCCCCCACAGCATTTGCCAGTGATGACAACAAGGCACTGGTCGCAGATACGCTCCAGGCGATGTTCACCGATTTCGATACCGATGCAACCCGCAAGCTGCTGGCCGAGGATTACATCCAGCACAACCCCGCAGTGCCTACCGGAGCTGCCCCCATCATCGAGCTGCTGCCACTGCTCAAGGATAGTGGTATCACGTCAACCACATTTCGGATGATTGCCGAAGGGGATCTTGTCGTGGCCCATGGCCTGTATCAGGATGCACAGCTCTTCGGTGCCGAATCCCTGGTGGCCTTCGACGTCTTTCGGGTCGAGGGCGGTCAGGTGGTCGAACACTGGGATAACCTGCAGCCACTCGTGACTGACACGGTATCAGGCAATTCCATGCTGGATGGCGCAAGGGATATCATCGATCTGGACAAGACTGCCGCCAACAAGCTGCTCGTGACGAAATTCGTCAATGATGTATTGCACGGCGATGCTCCGGAGAAGATCACGGACTACCTGTCCACAGAAACCTATATCCAGCACAACCCGCACATCGGCAATGGTCTGGACGGACTGGGGGCGGCCTTCGACGCCATGAAAGAGGCCGACATCACCATGAGCTATTCATCCACACCCTTGATCGTTGCCGAAGGCAACTTCGTCTTCACGGCATCTGCCGGCGAGCAAGGCGGCACCCCGACTGCATTTTTCGATCTCTTTCGTGTGGCAGACGGGAAGATCGTTGAACACTGGGATGTGGTCTCGGAGATTCCAGACGAGATGGCCCACGACAACGGCAAGCTCTGACAAGTCGGGAAGTACCGATCTGTCTTGTGTGCGCCATTGTCGTGTGTTCAGACAATGGCTGCCACAGAGGCTCGCGATCACACCGAATGGTCGACTCTGCTGGTGGTTCCGTTGCAACCGTTCCAATGGAACCATTATCCTGTGCATCCTGTTATTGATGGCAATACCGCAGACATCGCTGTCCCTGCCGAAGGCCATGTTCTGACTATCGATGGATGACTGATGAGTCGATTTTTTTCCAGCAAGAACCGGCCACCGCACCTGGGTCCTTACCCGGTTGAACTTCTGGCACGATCCGGCGATTGCGCTGTGCACGTCGACGTGCCTGCGATGCAACCGCTCAGCTTCGAACGAGCCGAACAGCCCCATTCCATTGTCAACGCCATGCGAGAGCATCAGGCCATGCTCGATGCCATCCGCAGCGGTCTGGTGAACAATGCCATGGCCGAGACCCCCAGCGATCCGCAGGAACGAAGCAATCACCTGAAATCCTTCGGCTATTTCGCTGATGCTGCGGTGGTAGGCATCTGCCAGTTGCCGCAATCAGCCCGGTTGGACAGTCCTGTCGCCAATGCCGATGTCGAGCGTCTCGCCCATGATCTGCAAACCACGCAGACCAAGACCCTGGCTTCCGGCATCGACATGATCATGGCTGATCTCAAGGAATCGATGGAGGCGGAGCTACCCGGCATCGACAACCACACACACGCTCTGGTACTGCTCTACGAAAACCCGAGAGAGATCCTTCCCGGTGAACCGGGTACTGGATGGATACACGACGCACACGCGCATCGGGCGGGATTGCTCGCGGCGGAAACTGCCGTGGTTCTTGCCAACTACTTGCGTCTTCTGGGTCACGATGCACGTGCTCATACCGTTACCAGTAGTGATGTGGACCTGAACAGACTGGCAGTGAGCGCAGGACTGGCAACTGTCGAGAACGATGTTCTGACCCATCCGTACATCGGCACACGGTTCGGCCTGTCGGCCGTGACCACCACCTTCAGCATGGCGGCTGATCAACCGCTGCTGCCACTGTCCGAGCAACCAGCATCGGCATTTGGCCTGGCCTGGAAACTGGGCACTCGCTCGAACAAGCGTGCTGCCAATGCCGTTCCCTATGCCGGGCGACGCTTCATCGATGGCGCCCACCCCTTCGAAAGACTCAAACGCGTTGACGAACCGACGACTTACATTGACGAACCTCGAGTGGCACGTGTTCCCAAACGCACCGACATGTTCGCCCGAGCCCAGTTCGGCGATATGGGGAAGAAGTTGCAGGACGCTGCCAAGGGGGGACACTACGTGCGCAAGGCCGCTCCATCAATGGCCCAGCGGCGTGCCCTGGGAGCCTTCGTACTGTTGCAGGACGGCACGCCTTCACCGGACAAGGTTCGCATGGACCCGGCCGAGGCCGCCGAACTGGTCAAGGCAAGCAGCTATTTTCTGGGTATCGATGCCGTCGGCATTTCCCGTTGCCCGGACTGGGCCTGGTACAGCCATGATGCCCGTGGTGAGGTTCTAGACCCTCCGCACGACCAGGCCATCAGCATGGTCATCGACCAGGGCTATGAGACCATGGAAGGCTCTTCCGGCGACGACTGGATCGCCGTTGCGCAATCCATGCGCGCCTATCTGCGTTTTTCCCTGCTTGGCGGTGTGATGGCAAGACAGATCCGCAATCTTGGCTATAGCGCCAAGGCTCATACCGTCATGGATGGTGAAGTACTGCAACCCCCGTTGCTGTTGTTGTCGGGTCTTGGCGAAGTCAGCCGCATCGGCGAAGTCATTCTCAACCCCTACCTGGGGCCTCGACTGAAATCAGGAACGGTAACGACCGATCTGCCGATGCAGCACGACAAGCCGATTGACTTCGGTCTGCAGACGTTCTGCGAAAGCTGCAACAAATGTGCGCGTGAATGTCCCTCGGGAGCCATCACCGCCGGACCCAAGCGCATGTTCAATGGTTACGAGATCTGGAAATCTGACAGCCAGAAATGCACCACCTACCGCATCACAACACCCGGTGGCGCCATGTGCGGTCGCTGCATGAAAACCTGCCCATGGAATCTGGAGGGAATCTTCAAGGAGACACCGTTTCGCTGGGCGGCCATGAACATGCCCTCGACTGCCCCTGTGCTGAGCAAGCTGGATGATGTCGTCGGCAATGGCAGCCTCAACCCGGTGAAGAAGTGGTGGTGGGATCTCGAGATACAGGAAGATGGTGGTTATCGTCCCACCAGTACACCGGTCAACCAACGAGATCTGCAAAAAGACCTGGAGGTGAAATTCGAGGATCAGACACTCGCCGTGTATCCTGCACCGCTCGCTCCCCATCCCTATCCCTACCCGTTTCCGATGGATCGTGAAGCAGGCATCAAGGCCTATCAGTCGATGATCTCGGCTCGGCAGTACAAGTCCCGGCTGGATGAAGGCGATGACGCCATGATCCATCGCTACATGGCCGAAGGAGACAGTCCGGTCATTCAGGTGGAAATCACGCTTGCCGAGAAGATGGCCGATGGCATATCGAAATACGAGTTCAAATCGGTGAACGGCGACGAGTTGCCCCAGTGGCAAGCCGGCGCTCACCTGGATCTGGTCGTTGCTCCGGAATATCTGCGCCAGTATTCCATGTCAGGCAATCCGGCCGATCGCAAGAGCTACCAGATCGGTGTCCTGCGAGAGGAAAGTGGTCGCGGAGGTTCGGCGCTACTTCATCGCATATTCACCCCGGGTCGAAAACTGTTCGTATCGCAGCCGATCAATCATTTTCCCTTGTCTCCCGATGCCAGCATGTCATTTCTCATGGGAGGCGGCATCGGTATCACCCCCATGATCGCCATGGCGCATGAGCTGCATGCGCAGGGTCGTGAATTCATCCTGCACTACTCCGGACGCTCACGTTCCAGCATGGCTTATCTCGATGACCTGTCTCGCTTTGCCTGGAACGACAAGGTATGCCTGCATATCAGTGATGAAGGCAGTCGCCTGGACCTTGACCAGGCCCTGAGCGGCTATACGAATGGCTGGCACATCTACACCTGTGGTGCCGGTCGATACATGGACAGTGTCATGCTGGCTGCCGAAAAAGCCGGCTTCCCGGAAGAGGCACGCCATCTGGAGTATTTCTCCGTGCCCGAGCAACCCGAGTATGTAAATCATGAATTCACACTGAAGTTGTCGCGCAGTGGTCAACAGTTCACCGTACCCGCAGACAAGAGTGCTGCCGATGTACTGAATGACAACGGTTTCGCGATCGACGTCAAATGCAGCGACGGAATCTGTGGCGTCTGCAAATGCAAGCTGAGTTCTGGCGAGGTGGAACATCGAGATTTCGTCCTGTCCGCAAAGCAGCGACAATCCTCGATGATTCTGTGCCAATCCCGCGCCATGAAGAAGAACGGATTGGTGGAAATCGATCTATAGTGGCGCAGTGATGGTCAGTTGCGGTCAGTTGCGGTCAATTACGGTCGGATGCAACCGGGCGGTCAAGCGAACAAGCGATCAAGCGATCACTATGCCATGCGCTCCATGGGTAGCCACCGATTCAGTACCTCACGCGAGTCGATGGAGAACCGGAAAAAATTTCCTCCACCTCCTGCCCCCTGATCCAGATCCCTGCTGATCGGTACACTCAGCAGATGACACAGCAGCAGGGTTCCAACGCCCCCGTGGCCTACAAACAATACATCCCCCGAAGCGGGTTGATCCAGACAGTATTCGACTTCCGAGACGATTCTGCCTTGTGCCTGCCGGGCCGTTTCCCACCCTCTGACACTGACAGCCGGCTCGGCAAAGAACTGATCGGCAACAGCCTCGAACTCCTGCGGCGGCAGGAAACCTGTTGAAGAGCGATCATTTTCGTGCATGAGCTGCCTGATCTCGAGCTCACAGCCGAGTCTGTTCGCCAGTGGTTCGGCAGTTTCAATGGCCTTGGTCTCTGCGCTGGAGACCACGCGATTCGTCCCCCTCAGTACGCCTGATTCCACCAGTGCAGCCACCCTTGATTTTCCCGTGTCATTCAACGACCAGGACATGACATCGCTGTCGGGATCGATAATGACCTGCGGATGTGATAGATAACGCGCAATGGCAGCCAGCTTGATTCTCCCGATTCTTGCTCAGTCGATTTTCGATAGCGGCATACAGTCTCAGTCGCGCCACTCTTCTCGCCGTGCCAGCGCATTGCGCCTCAGAAGTGCAGCGTCCGTGTCGACTGCAATGAATACAGCTCCGGCATCGGCCACTTCTCGCAGGAAACTCTGATCCAGGGTCAGGATACCTGCAGGCAAGCCTGCCTTGCCGATACGACGAGTGCCATCGAGAACCGCAGCCTTGACCTCTGGATGCGAGGGCTCGCCAGCGTGGCCCATCGAAGCGGCCAGATCTGCAGGTCCGATGAAGATACCATCCACTCCATCAACCGCTGCGATCTGCTCGATGTTTGCCATCGCCTCTTTCGTCTCTACCTGCACCAGCAGACAGATTTGCTCATGGGCCCGTTTGGCATAATCCTGGATGGCGCCGTAGCGACTGCCTCGGGTCATGCCGGCGACCCCACGAATACCTGCCGGTGGATATCGCACGGCAGCAACGGCCTGTTCAGCTTCCTCTGCGTTCTGCACATAGGGGATCAACAGGCTCTGAGCGCCACAATCGAGCAGCTTCTTGATCTCTACTGGATTGTTCCAGCCGGGCCGGACAATGGTGGTGACATCGTAGGGCGCGGCGGCCTGCATCAATGGCATGGTTTCCACTGCCCCCATGGCCGAATGTTCAGTATCCAGCAACAGCCAGTCATAGCCACAACCAGCCAGCATTTCCACCGCTCCCGAATCCGGGAACGAACACCATAACCCAATCTGTCGACGCCCTTCCTTCAATGCGGCCTTGAAGTGGTTGAGTGGCAAATCCATGCTTGTCTTTTTCTCAGTATTGCAGGCGGGCAAGCTTGCGAAGCTCATCCGGCTTGGTGGTAGGCAGGCCGAAAAATTCAAGATAGGCCGGTATTTGTTCGTATAGCATATCAGTCCCGATCTGTGTACGACAGCCCTGTTCTCGGGCCGCTGCGAGAAAGGCTGTTTCCTCCTGCTTCATGACGACTTCGCCAACAAAGGTATCCGGCAACAGACGACTGACATCGATGGGCATGGGATCGCCTGAGGACATCCCCAGCGGGGTCGCATTGATGACGATGTCCCAACCGACCGGATCATTGGATCCGCAGCTTGTCACGATGCACGGATAGTGTCTCTGCAGTTTTTCAGCCAATTGCAATGCGGCATCGGTATCGGTGTCGAACAGTCCAAGACGGCTCACACCCTCTTCAGCCAATGATGCCGCGATGGAGGACCCAACACCGCCCGCGCCCACCACCAGTGCTGACACACCACGCATCATGTAGCCCTGTCTGGACACACCACGGGTAAATCCCTGGCCATCGAACATGTCACCAATCAACTTGCCATGCTCATTGCGCCTTACCGCATTGCAGGCACCGCAAATCTGTACAGCAGTACTGGCTTCGTCCAGCAACGCGACTGTCGTCTTCTTGAACGGCATGGTGACCAATGCCCCGACAAAATTGCGCTGCCGCGCCAGCAATGGCAGAAACGTCACGTAATCCTCGGGTTCGCAGCCCATGGGCAAGACGACCACATCAATGCCATGGGCGTCGAAATACGGGTTGTAGATCATCGGCGCACGAAAGCTCTCGGTGGGCACACCCAAGTGAGCGATGAACCGAGTGTGACCGGTAATGAGCTGCGTCATTGAAGGATTCTTCCGCTGGTGACAGACTTCAGTTCAGTCCAGTGACTATAACCCCATCGCCTGCCGATGATCCTGTGGCCCTGTGATTCATGCAAAGGCACTCCTGGCACCACTGCTCTGCTGTACCTTGAATATCGATGAGCTATCCGGTGGCGGAGGCAAAGGCATCCGGATCGGCACATCGGCCAGCCTCGGTTGCAAGGGTTGTTCACCACAGATCGTGCGCTCGTTGAGTGCCTGCCAGAACCCGGTCTGACTCATACCGGTGAACGCACTGACACTGCCTGCAATCGGCCATGCATCAGCAGCACCACATTCGTACAGCAACAACAGGCGAGCCTTGTTCGACAGATTGGGCGCAGAGCCGTGCAGGGTACGCACATGATGAACACTCATGCTACCGGCCTTGCCGGTCAAGGCCACCGCCTTGCTGACATCGAACGCCGGGTCATCCGGATCGATGGCACCGCTGAACACGCCATTGTTCATGTGGCTGAGCACAGGCCCACGATGGCTGCCGGGTATGACCAGCAAGGGACCATTGTCCATTTCCACATCACCGAGCATGATGCCCACAGCCAGCAGATCATCATTGGTATGCGGGTAGAACGCCCAGTCCTGATGCCATTCAACGGCAGCGCCTCCGCCGGGTGCCTTGGTATTCAGCTTGCTGGTATGCAGCCGAATGTCCGGTCCGACCAGGGGTTTCAGCATCGAGGTGATCCGCTCGCTCCGCAGCACATCCCAGAATGCCGGATGTTGCTGGTGCGGCAACTTGATACGTGTCAGCCTGGGCTCTGCAGCACTGTGGCCCTGATCAAGATCGTAGATATCGTTGCTCTGGCTCACTTCTCGTGACGCTTCGATCATCGTCTGCGTGACGGACTGCAACAGATGAAGCTGTTCGTCACTCAAGGCATCTTCGATCATCAGATAGCCGTTTTCCTGATAGAAGTCGATTTGTTCCTTGCTCAACATACTGAATCTCCCCATGACAAGAATTCTGTTAGCGGTAACATCCTTACGGATTGCTGCGAGGGCAAACTCATCAACCGTCGCGGTCATGTCCGTAGGCTCACACTGTAGAAATCCGCCGAATTCTCGGCAGATCATGCAATCGAGTCGCAGATATTATGGTTGCACAAATCTGTTACCGGTATCATATAGACAAAGTCTATCTGACGCAAACCGAACAAACCATGGGCAAGAGCAAGTCGAAGACGTTGCCTGCGATCGCGAACACCGGTCTTCGCATGCAGGACATCGCGGATGCTGCAGGTGTGTCCAAGATGACGGTGTCGCGAGCCCTGCGCAATGACGAATACGTGTCTGCCAGAACCCGCGCCAGAATCCAGGCCGTTATCGACAGAATGGGTTATGTGCCGGATCAGAACGCCGCCGGATTTGCCACTGGCCGTTCAGGCTTTGTGGCAACGCTGATTCCCTCCATCGAACATTCCATTTTCGCCAGCACCCTGCGGGGAATCACCGACATACTTGGCGAACAGGGACTGCTACCACTTCTGGGTGATACGGATTACCGACTTGACCGTGAGGAGTTGTTGATCGAGACCCTGCTGAAACGCAGACCCGAAGGCATGATCGTTACCGGTGGGAAACACACGGAGCGAGCCCGCAAGCTGTTGCAACACGCGGGTATTCCGGTGGTCGAAATGTGGGACGTACCGGAGCAACCCATCGCAGACTCAGTCGGTTTTTCGAATCATGAGGCCGGGCGTACAATGGCCCGACACCTGAAGGATCGGGGCTACCGGAATCTGGCTTTCATCGGCGCTGCCGCCGGTGACGATACACGCGGCGCGGCACGGCGTCAGGGATTTCTCGATGCCGTCATCGAACTCGGACTGAATCCTGCCAGAGTCGTGACCTTCGACAAGCCACCGATCACGACAGAGCAAGGTGGTCAGGCCATGACGCAACTGTTGAATCAATCACCTGAAGTCGATGCGGTGTTCTGTGTATCAGACCCGTCCGCCGTGGGGGCCATCATGCAGTGCCATCGCCTGGGTTTGCGTGTACCGGACGACATCGCCATTGCAGGCTTCGGCGATTTCGAGATCGCTCGCGCCAGCTTTCCGAGCATCACGACGATCAGCTGTGACTGGCGAGCCCTCGGTGAAGCTGCAGCCCGCCAGATCATCGAGCGATTGAAGGCCGGGGACAAGACGCTTTCGGTGTCAACCACCTTGATGACTTTTTCTCTTGTTCACCGTGAAAGCACATGATCACCAGCCTGCAACCTGCCAACCGCTCAGGAAAACACGCGTTTGACTGCGGGAATTCGCGACAGCAGCAGATAATCCAGAGCCATGACCGTCAACAGGGTCACCCCGGCCATGGGGAAGAACAGGGAAATGGCCAGACCGCACAAGGTAGCACCACGCCATTGCGGCATGTCTGCTGGCAAGGGTGGTGCGACCAATCGCCCCGCCGCTGACGGTCGACGCTTCCACCACATGACAACTCCACTGACGCACAGAAAGATAACGGCCAGACAGAAAACCGTGTTGAGAGCGATGTTCCACGAACCCAGGGTACCCATGTGAAAACCGACACCGGCAGCCATGGCTTGTCCATAGATGGAGTAGTCCTGGAAGGTGATATCAGCCAGCACCTTGCCACTGTACTGATCGACATGAACGGTACGGTCGGTGGTGGCATCCGTGCTGTCCGAACTCATCGAGTCACGTGAGATGGTCCAGACCGCGGTGTCATCTTGCGGGATGTTCAGCTGGAAGCGCTGCTCGAAGCCGAGTGTTCGCGCAAAACTCGCCAGGCTGTCGATATCAATCGGCTGCTCCGCCACCTGCTCGCCCGCCCCCGCATCGGAACCCGATGCCGGCATGGGTGTCTGTTCCAGCGCCCACGGTACCTGCTTGATTCCACCATGATTCATGCTGGCATGCAGCGAATCGGATTGGGGCGCACCGTACTTCTCGGCAGGAAATGTGTTCCAGGCCTGCACCAGTTTTTCGCCCCAGATACCCGTCCAGGAAAGCCCTGTCAGCAGGAAGACAAACAACAGTATGGATACCCATGCACCAACGCTGACATGCAGCGATTTCCACAAGACGCGACCTCTGGCCCGCACGTTCGGGATCAGCGCCGCAAGCAGCCCCGACTTCCTTGGCCACCACAGGTACAAGCCGGTTGCAATGAGCACGACCGTCAGAGAGGCCGCGATTTCGATCAGCCGGTCTCCGGTGGTCCCCAGCAGCAGACTGCCGTGAATATTGTCGAACAGACTGTACCAACCGTTCTCGCGCGATGACTCGCCCAGCACTTCCGCCGTATAGGGATTGACCGCGATGACCAGAGTGTCATCCGCTGTTTTCACACCGAAAATGGCTGCCTGTTCCGAAGACAGGGGCGCAATGTACTGGACCAGATTACCGTCCGGCACGGCTTCCATGGCGGCCGCAGCCTGACGGGAAACGGCCATGGCCTGACCTTCGGCCACTACCGTGATGCGCTCTCCGTCACGGCCCGCCAGGGTATTGGTCCACAGCATGGCCATACCTGTAATAGCCAGTATCAGCAGAAAGGGAATGACGTAGAGGCCGGCATAGAAATGCCATCGCCAGGCAGCAAGGTACAGCTTGCTGTGGTGGGTGTCGGTACGACCGGTGTTGTCGGCCTCGGTTCGAGTAAAGGATGGGTTGATCGTGTTCATGGGTTTCTGTTGGCAGGCGTATAGGACATGAGCACGCGCCACCGTGCGCGCTATCGTGACGGCACATGGAACCCATGCACAGCACGACCGCGACGCGCGGCAAGGCGGTCGGCTCATTGGCTGAATCGAATGAGGGGAATGGCACCGAACGACCGGATCAGGGGTCGTGGCGCTGCGATTTCAGCCCAGGGGTGGCCCGCGGCTCGAGACAACCTGCCGGTACCACTGAGGCACGGCAATGACGACATGAACAGGCCCGCGTACTTCGCGATCGAACTGCGGGTAGTCTGTCAGTTCCCAGGCACGTTGCAGGACAAGGACATCGTGATCAAGAAGAACACAATGGGGTAGAACCCATTCTTCTCCGGCATCGTTGACAATCTCGCCGTCAGCATCCACGGTGACGCGCAGTAACTGCGTGCCACTGCAGACAACCACCGAGCGATAACCATCGCCCAGCAGCAAGGTAGCCGTCAGAGCAATCTTGGGCGTCAGCAGTGACAAGACGAGCAACAACAACCCGGCCAGCCTGATGGCTGCACGGACTGGGCGTTGCTGAAGTTGACGGCTGATCATGCGCCCGAGTATATCTCAATACCCTGCTCGGAAGCAGAGCCAGCTGTTCACCGGCTCAATCAGTGGGCCCGTACAAGCGAAGCGCATTCTCATGGAAAATCGCCCTTCGTTGCGCATCACTCAGGGATTGCAGCAGAATCTGCAGGTCTTCCTGCCAGGTGGCCGGACTTGTAATGGCTGTCATGACGGGCCAGTTGCTGGCATAGAGCAGTCGCGCCGTACCAAAATGTTCCAGCAAGGCATCCACATGGGCTGCCATGATGATTCGATCTTGCGGGTTGCCACCGCGAACCGGTAGCCCGGACACCTTGACCCGGGTATTCGCGCACTGAGCCAGTTGTTGCATGGCGTCGGACCAGAAGTCGAAGTCACCATCGATCTCCGGCAGACCGAAGTGCGCGATGACAACATCCGTGTCCGGGGCCTGCTCACACAGATCGCTGACCGCCCAGAGCAGCTCCGGTGGCGCCAACACCTCCAGAACCAGCCCGAGACGCCCTGACTCGATGGCCAATGCCCTTACGCCATCCGAGCACAGGTAATCCTGCGGATCATCGTCCAGCATGGGCGTCAGCCTGATACCTCGAAAGTCCGGATTGTCACGGTAGCTCCTCAGCGCCGCTACAGGATCGGAGCCGCGAGCATCAACCCAGCCTATGACTGACAGAATGGACTCGTGACGCCTGGCCAGCGACAGACAGAATTCGGTGTGAGCCTGCGTCGCCGGTCCGTGCACCAGGACCGCTGATGTCGCGCCCGTATCCTGCAGCATCTGCTCCATGTCGGCAGGCAGGAATTCACATCCGGTCAGTTGTGGAAACTGCTGCAGTGCAATCAGGGTTTCCCCGCGTGACAGATCCCAGATATGGACATGGGCGTCTATCATGCTACTGGCTCCTTCAATGGATTCTCGACACCGATGTCGTCCAGAGCATCCCAGAGCGCATACGGTATGAGCGATTGCAGATCCTGCTGGTTCGACATCAGCTGCGCAGGTTCTGCCAGGCCCAGTATCAACCGATGCACGGCGGGATGACGGGCACAGTAATGCAAGGCAGCCTGTTTCAGCGAAACACCATGCTGCTGGCAAACGTCGGCAATCTGCCGTACACGCTCGCGAACGGTCGCGGGGGCCACCGCGTAATCATAGCGTGCCAGCGGATCATCCGGTCCGGTAGCGAGAATTCCGGAATTGAAAGGTGCTGCCAGCTCCACCTCTGTGCCCAATGCCATGCACCGGGGCAGCAGACGGCGAGCCGCACTGTGCTGTAACAGGCTGTAGCAATTGGCAACCATCAGTGTATCGAGAGGCACACGTTCCAGTAGCCGTTCGTGGGTGGTCGATACATTGCTGCCACAGCCTATGCGCCCGACGACACCCTGCTCTTTCATCTGCTTGAGCGCACGCCAGGCGCCCGATACTGCTTCGTCCACATGATCATCGCAATCATGTATGAAGACGATATCGAGTCGGTCAGTCCCCAGACGTTCAAGACTCTTCTCGATCGACCTGCATGTGGCATCAAACGAATAGTCGTAGCTGTCTCCATGGTTGTCCTTGGGATTGCTTACCCTGGCTGCGTAGGGTCGAAAGCGACCAACCTTGGTCGACAGCACATAGCTGTCCCTCTCCACTCCTTGCAGCAATCGCCCGAGACGCTCCTCCGACAGACCACCCCCGTACAGGGGGGCTGTATCGAACCTGTTGATGCCGAGCGACCGAGCGCAACGGAATATCTCCTGCGCTGACTCGTCCGACACCGGTGCTGTATTGCTCGTGCCGAGCAGGCCGAATCCCAGCCCAAGACTTGCCGCCGACTTCATCGTACCCTGCCTCCGCTGTCACAGCTGAAGAAGAATGCCTGCTCTGTATCGAACGCCATTTCCACCGAATCACCGGCCTGAATGACCGCACGGCCATCTGCCTTGCCGATGACAGGGACCGAGTCGAGCTTGAAATGCACCAGTTTCTCGGTACCCAGCTGTTCAACCAGTTCCACGACCACTCTGGAGCGAACGCCGGGCACGGTCGATCCGTCACACAGTCGAATATCATCCGGGCGCATACCGAAGCGCAGACTATCGCCTTCTGCCACGCCCGACGGTGTCCGGCAGGCAAGCGTTCGCTCACCGAGGCGAACGGCGTCACGCTCGACAACAGCATCCGCGATGTTCATCGGAGGGCTACCCATGAAACCTGCCACGAATTCATTCGCCGGATCGTGGAAGATTTCATCAGGGGTACCCTGTTGCTCGATGATGCCACCACGCATGACAACGATCTGATCGGCCAGGGTCATGGCTTCCACCTGATCATGGGTGACATACACGATGGTGTTCTTCAATCGCTGATGCAGAAGCTTTATCTCCGCCCGCATCTGTCCCCGCAACTTGGCATCCAGGTTCGACAATGGCTCGTCGAACAGGAAGACTTCCGGGTTTCTCACGATGGCCCTGCCCATGGCCACACGCTGACGTTGACCGCCGGACAGGGCACCAGGCTTGCGCTCCAGCAACTCATGCAGTTCCAGGATATCGGCCACATCCCGCACCCGCTGATCGATTTCATCGGCTGGTACGCGTGCCAGCTTCAATGAGAAAGCCATGTTCTGATAGACCGTCTTGGCCGGATACAGCGCATAATTCTGGAACACCATCGCAATGCCTCGATCCTTTGGCCGCAGATCGTTGACGACACGATCGCCAATGACAATCTCTCCCGAGCTGACGGATTCCAGCCCGGCTATCATGCGCAGCGTGGTGGACTTGCCACAGCCGGAAGGACCCACAAGGACCGTGAACTGCCCCGGCTGCATTTCGATATCGATGCCGTGCAATACCTGAATCGCGCCATAGCGCTTGACCAGATTACGAATAGCTATGTTTGACATACTGTTTGATGCTCAGGCTACTGGATTGTTCACGCTCGGTTACGTGATTCATTGATCAGATACAACATGGTGAAGATGGCGGAAATCCCCAATATCGTGACCGCAGCCGTGGAGGCACGGCTGAACTGGAAATCGACGAAGGCCAGACGATAGGTCAACGTTGACAATACTTCCGTGGAGCGTCCGGGTCCGCCACCGGTGGTCAGCCAGACCAGTGGAAACAGCTGAAAGGTCCAGATCAGGTCGAGCAATGCGACACCATAGATGACCGGTTTGAGCTGCGGCACGGTCACATGCCAGAACTTGTGGAAAAAATTTGCACCATCGATATCTGCAGCTTCGTACAATTCGCTGGGAATGGACTGCAGGCCACTGAGGAAACTCACCATGATGAAGGGGTAACCTCGCCAGGTGGAAATGATCAGCAGAGACCACATGGCCAGATCGGGATCACCCAGCCAGTCCAGGGGTTCATTGACCAGACCGATTGACTGCAAGGCGTAGTTGACAACGCCAAACGGGTTGAGCAGCAATTGCCAGTTCAAGGCGACGACAACGGCTGTGAAGATCCACGGCAGAATCAGCAGGGAACGAAAGATGGTACGAGCCCTTGGGTGGATATCGGCATTGACCAGCATGGCGAGAATGGTGCCGACAAGCAGATGCCCCAGAACCGATCCGATGGTGAAGACCGCCGTGTTGAACAAGGCACTCCAGTAGCCGCTGTCACCCAGCATGTCCGAATAGTTCTGCAGCCCGACGAACGTCGGGTCCGGTTCGATGATGACATTGTCATACAGGCTGTACTCGATGACCTTGTACAAGGGCACGGACAGCAGGGTTCCCAGGATGAACAGCCCCGGCAACAGAAACCAGTAGGGCGTTGCCTGACGTAACAATTTCAGTATCACGCTATGTATTCACTCGGTGTACGGTTACGGAATGCACGACCTGCTGGAGAGAGCACGGAGCTGCCTCTCTCCAGACAGTCGCCGACGATTACTTCAGCAATTCGAGCCATCGAGCCTGAACTCGACTTGCCGTTTCCTGAGGTGTCTGATTTCCAGCCAGCATCGACTGCATTTCTTCGGTCATGACAGACCAGCTGGCAACGGTCTTGGGTGCCTGCCTCAACTCTTCCACGGACTCGTCGTCCTCGAGAATGGAGCGTTGCGCCGTGAAGATCGGGTCTTCGCCCGTGTCCTCACCCAGTGCATCGAGGTTCCCCGGCAGAGCGCTGGCAGCGGCCGCCATGCGTCCATTGACATCGGTTGACATCAGAAACGAGATGAACTTCCACGCTTCCTCCTTGTGCCTTGAATCCGCTGCCAAACCCAATTCCCAACCATGTACCCGGTAAGCCTCGGTGCTCAGCACGGGAACACGAACCAGCTCGTAATCGAGTTTCGGATTGCGAGCCACAATGGCGCGAGCGTGCACTGCCGGTGATATCAGGAAGCCGGTGCGCCCGGCAATGAATTCTTCCAGGTCCACGCCACCGGTTCGAGAAGCCGCTCCGGGTGCCAGGGCTCCGCTGTCATTGAGCTCTTGCAGGAAAGTCAGTGTCTTGACGACTTCCGGGTTGTCGAAATCGGGGCTGGTACCATCAACGATTCTGCCGCCAGCTGTGTACAGCAAGGGCAGAAAGGTCAGGATGGGGCCATTGGCGGGCGGCTGTGATGAAAACGGCATGCCCAGGCCTGACAACCCCTCTTCCAGCGCGGATATCGCCGTGGCCATGCTCATCAGCTCCTCCCAGTTTCCCGGTGCCTTGTCGAACCCGGCCCGTTGCAGCAGCCCACGGTTGACATGCATGACAAATGGAAACGCATTGAGTGGCACCATCCAGGTACTACCATCGATCTTCCCGATCGGTGCCTGTACCAGTCGCTCGACCTCGAAGTCATTGTCGTCACGCGCCAGATAGTCATCCAGAGGTTCGAGAATGTTCATGTCCAGAAACTCCGACGTCCAGGGCATGTTCAGACCCAGCACATCCGACCCCACGCCGATGGCCCTGTTGGTGACGATACTCTCTCGAACCTTACCGAACGGCTGCGTCACCAGTTTTACCTTGATATCCGGATTTTCCGCCTCGAATTCTTCCACGATGGCGTCATAGAAATCCGCATTCTGCTCAGCGGCAAACCATTGCAGCCATTCGATCTGCGTTGCTGCATGTGCCTGACTGCCCAGTGCCAGCAGCACAGAGGCGACAATGCCTTTCATCTTCGGTTTCATCTAGTGTTCTCCTCGAGTGGTATTACCTGGTGTGGAATTCAACCCTTCACGCCGCCAGCCGACAGGCCTGATACGACGTAGCGTTGAACGAACATGAACAACAGCAAGACTGGCACGGAGCCGATGACCGAGAAGGCCATCATCTCGTCCCATTTCAGACCGAACTCACCAACCAGCATCGAAATGCCGACGGGCACCGTTCGTATTTCCGTGCTGCGCGTCAATGCAAGGGCAAACAGAAACTCGTTCCACGACAGCAGAAAGGTGTATACGGCTGTGGAAATGAGCCCTGGCGTGGCCATGGGAAGCAGTACGCTGAACAGGACTCTGAATGGCGAACATCCATCGATGATCGCCGCCTCATCGAAGTCCTTCGGAATCGTGTTCAGATACGCATTCATCATGATGATCGCGTACGGCAGGCCGAAGGTCAGATAGGTGACTATCAACCCCAGATGCGTGTCATACAGTCGTAGCCAGACAATCACACCGAAGAACGGGATCAACAGTGTGATGGTAGGAACCATCTGGGTTGCAATGACGAACAGTTTGGCAGCCTGATCACCGAAAAAGCGGTATCGCGAAAATGCAAAGGCGGCCAGGGTACCGATGATCAACGACAGGAATGTCACCGCCAGACCTATCAGGTAACTATTGACGATGAAGGTGCGGAATGTCTCGTTCTGCAGCACCTTGATATAACCGTCAATCCGGAAGTTTTCCGGAATCAGCTGCGGCGGCAGGGAAAAGGTGTCTGTTGTCGGTTTGAACGAGACAGACAGCATCCACAACACGGGAAAGGTGACAACGATTACCGCCAGCGTCAGAGCCAGATACAGACTCAGTCGAATGAGTCGCACTCGGGTGGCTTCCCGCAACCAGGGTTTTGACCTGGTCATGGCACGTCGAGTCTGCTCGCTCATGAATAGACCTTCAAGGTGCAGTTCTCGATGAAATCCCAATCCAGATCGATGCCCAGACCCGGCGCCTGCGGCAGGTAGGCCACGCCATCCCTGACATCGATAGGCTCCTTCAGACCGATCGCAAACAGATCTTCCGGCACCAGCACCTCGAACATCTCGGTATTCTTCATGGCAGCAGCACAATGCAGATTGACCAGCTCCAACGGGTGGTAGATTGCCGTATGTATTTCGCAGTTCATGGCAAAGGCTTCTGCCAGATGGGCCGTCTTCATCAGCCCGGTCACCCCGCCAGACCAGGAAGCATCCGCCCGGACGATATCCACAGCCCGGGTGGCTATCATTTCGGCGACCCCTCCAGGATGGTTCTCCGCTGTCTCTCCACCAACGATCGGAATATCCAGCGTGCGTGCCAGTTCTCTGATGGAGCCGATGTTCTCGTCGTAATGCGCCTCTTCCAGCCAGTAGTAATCCAGTTCCTCGAGCATGCGTCCGAATGCCAGATTGTCATGAAAGCTCAGAGAACCGACGGGGTCACTCATCAATCGAAAATCAGGACCTACCGCTTCCCGGCAGGCTCGATGTGCCGCAAAATTGATTTCACGGTCGGCTGGTGGGTGCAGTTTGTAACCAGCCCAGTTTCGATTTTTCAGCGCCAGTGCTTCAGCGGCATAATCCTCGGCGCTGTTCAGAGTCAATGAGCTGCCATAGATCGGCAAACTGTCCCGATAGGCTCCCAGGTATCGGTACAAGGGCAGGCCCGCGGCGGTTGAGGCCAGCAACCAGGTGGCAATGTCGAACGGTGCCAGTGAGTACCCGGGCGCAAAGTTCCAGGCGCGGTTGAGTTTGCGGAACTCATGCCAGTTGCGCTCCCGATAGTCGGGGTCCTTGCCAAGAAAGAATGGCTTGATCATCTCCTCGGCAACTGCGCCCATGGCTATGGAGCTGCGTCCGGCAAAACCGAACGTATCGACACTGATGCCTTCATCGGTCTCGACGTGCAAAGCCAGAAACTCGAAGGACAACGGCTGACCGTCCTTCAGTTTGTACTCGGTTTCCGGTGCATGACGACAGGCACGTATGGATATATCGGTAATCTTCACAGCTTGACTCCTCTTCAGTAACCAGCCACATAGGCTGAATGTTCGGATGTATAGAAATCCAGCGTACTGGCGCCGACCGAGCCGATACCCAGACCTGAATCTCGTATACCGACAAAGGGCATGTTGTCGTCAGGCACGGTGCCATGGTTGATGTGAATCATGCCGGACTGCGCTTCTGACAACGCGCGGTTGACAAACTGCACCCGATCGGAAAACACGGCACTGGTGAGCCCGAACCGGGAATTGTTGAGCAAGGCAAGCGCCTCATCATCGCTATCACAGGGTTGTAGTGTCAGCACAGGCCCGAATATCTCTTCCTGTACTGCCACGTTCGATGGGTCTTCGCACAACAGCAATGTCGGTGCGAAAAAACGACCCGTCGGAGCCTCGTCGGGCGACAGACGATGGCCGCCCAGCAGGCATGCAGCGCCGCCTTCGATCGCTTCATTGACCAGACGTTCTATCTTGTCCAGCTGTTCCGGGGTGGTAATGGGTCCGAGCGTGGTACCGGCCTGACGGCCAGGGCCGGCAACCAGCTTGTCCAGCCGATGACGAAATCCGCCAACCACCTCATCCAGTCGGTGTCGCCTGAATATCACGCGACTGATGGAGGTACATCGCTGCCCCGAACACTGGAAGGCGGCGCCGACGATCGCGTCCATTGCCGCCCCCGGATCCGCCACCTCATCCAGAATGGCGGCATTCTTGCCGCCCAGTTCAAGCGACACCGGTTTCAGCCCAGCCGCTGCCGCCACGGCCACCTTGCGTCCGGTATCCACTGAACCGGTGAACGACACCGCTCTGATTCGATCCTCTGCCACCAGCCGCGCTGCTACCGCGCCCTTGCCGTTTACCAGTGACAAGGCCCCTTCAGGGATGATCCCCTCAGCGAGTGTCACGAGAGCGATTGCTGCCGCCGGACTGTACTCACTGGGCTTCAGGACGACCGTATTGCCGGTGACAAGCGCAGGTACCAGTTTCCGCAGCGGTGTCAGAATCGGGAAATTCCATGGCGCAATCGCCAACACGATACCGTGTGGTCGACGCATGATGATATTCCGGAAGCCGCGACTTCGCCCTGGCAAGGTGCATCCGGCATGACTTGAGGCAAAGCCGAGCATCTGTCGGGCCTCGCGCAGAGCCTTGCCGATCTCGGCACACGACTCGCTGAGTGGTTTGCCCTGTTCGGCAGTCATGCACAGCGCTATATCATCCGTACTCGCCTCGATTCGTTCCAACCACCGGCCAATGGCATTGACACGTTGCGTACCGGTCAATGCAGACCACTCCTGAAATGCCGATTGTGCTCGATCCAGCACCTCATCTGTCTGTGCCTCGCTGGCAATACAATAGCTGGCAACGACTTCCTCGGGACAAGCCGGATCATGGCTCTGGAACACCTCTGCGTTGTCAGGGCGCTCGGTAACGGGCAAGGTTGCAGACAATGGCTGTTGGCCCAGGTTGAGAAGCATGGGGAGTTTCATGGCTATTACCCGTTATCCGTTTCCAGTTGACTGACGATGGCGGAGGCACCAGCGCGCAGGAACGCCTGATCGGATCCGCCGGGTGCCAGTTGCATGCCCCGTGCATGCAATGCGGCAGAATCGCTTCCGGCATACGGCAGACACCCCAGTGCCTTGCCCTTGCGCCTTGCGGTGCTTTCGATATCCGACATCGCTCTTGTGAATTCGGGGTCTTCGAATCGACGAAAGACACCCAGAGAGGCGGACAGGTCATTGGGCCCCACGAAGAAGCCATCGACGCGATCCATCGACATCAGCCGCTCGAGGTTCTCCAGCGACTCTGGCGACTCGATCTGGAACACCACTGTGGTGGCCTCGTTTGCATGGGCGAAGTACTCGAGTGGCAGATACCCCTGGTCGGCGGCGGGGATAGCTCCAACCGCGACCCCACGATTCCCCTCCGGAGCAAACAGAGCCGCAGACAGAATGGCCGAAGCCTGTGCAGGTGTGTCGACGACTGGCGCCATGATGATATTGGCTCCGGCATCCAGCACACGCTTGATCGCTCCCTCGGAGTGATCAGGCAAACGCACCATCACCGCCGTGTCATAGACCAGCAATGCCTGAACCTGCGCAGCCAGCCCCGCCACTCCTCCCTGGCCATGCTCCAGGTCGATCAGTACATAGTCCAATCCGGCACGAGCCATCAGCGCAGTCGCCTGAGCCAGGCCCAGGGTGGACCAGGCACCCGACAGGTTCTGTCCGGATTTCAGTTTCTGCCGAAACAAACGTCCCTTTTCCAGGCAGCGCGGTAGAGAAGCACTCATGCTCGTTGACTCTTTAGGTTATGTATATGAACCCAGTCTCCACGCTTGATGGGATGACTGGCCATGCCGATGACGTACCCGTCCCGGACTATCTGCTCACCGACACCCAGATCGGCAAGTGCAATCTTGTGAAACTTCCTGATGTTCTGCCTGGCTTGCAAGCTGTCATTTGCAGGCACTACCGCAACTGCTTGGGAATCTGGCGAACTCGAAGACTCTCTACTTGTATTATCGTGACTGTCCGCGGAACGAACGAACACCGTATCGCCTGCAACTACGGTGTCGAGAACGTTGGCGACATGGTCGCCATCGACCAACCGTATGGCTTGTCTACTCATCTCGGTACGATGGTTGTCAATCCTGTGGAGCTGGTTCACAGCGACTCTCCGAATCGAGAGATACTCTCGCCACCTTCCCCAACGACTTCTCCCCAGGTCAATGTTCCTGATGCAATGTCCAGCAGACTCTGCAGCGACATGTCGACAGAGGCCTTCATGGTGGATGTACCGGCGATCAGAGAAGAGCAGTCCAGATCGATCTGCTGCGGCAACTGACTGACCGTATCTTCGTTGGCGGACAGCTTCAGTGTCGGTGCCAAGGCGCTCACATAGCTGTTGCCGATGCCCGTGGAAAACAACAGCAACTGCGCCCCGGCCGCCACGAAACCGGTCAGGGATTCAGGCGTATAGGCTGGTGCGTCCATCAGGTACAGCCCCCTGCCTGCAGGCGCTTCACTGTACTGCAGGACTCCCTGCACCGGGGAGGTGCCACTCTTGGCAACCGAACCACTCGCCTTCTCTTCGATGGTTGACAAGCCGGCTTCGATATTGGCGCGATTGGGATTGATATCGATCAGCGAGATACCCGCCTCGCGCGCCATGGCTTCACGTCTCAGTACGGCTGCACTGACCGCCTCGCTTGTCTGTTGGTCAACACCGCGGCGTGCCAGCTCCACCTCGGTACCCAGCCACTCGAGTGTCTCTCCCACGATCACGGAAGCCCCCTGCTCCACGAGACGATCGCTGATACGACCGATCAACGGGTTGGCAGCAATACCGGATGTCGGATCGGACAATCCGCATTCCATGCCGACGACCAGCTCCGACAGGGGTTGTGGGGTACGACGCTGCCGTGAGATGCCTTGCAGCAGCGCAGCGCCTCGTCGAAAGGCCTCATCGGTCATGCGCAGCGCATCATGTGCCACATCCTGATAGCTGACTGCCTCGACTTCCTTGCCGCACGAACGCAGAGCCGTCACCAAGGACTCGGTACGCAAGCGATCCGCACTCAAGAGCAGTACTGCTCCGACATTCGGATTACTGGCCAGTCCGATCAGAGTCTGTAACTGCCGCTGCGCATCGAAGCCGATCAAGCCCATTCCGTAGGAGGTGGACGCCAGTACTGCACCGGGCAACATGCCTTGCAGCCGACGTGCTGTCGGTTCGGTCAAACCGGTGGCATTGAGAATGAGCAAATGATTGCGCACACCAGGCCGACCAGTCTTCCGGGAATAGCCCATGAATCGGGATTCTGTTGCTTCTGACATGGAATCTTTCCTGACATCTCATCTGAGCGCTCAGTTGAGTATGTCAATCGATCCCGTTTGTGTCAACATGTATCGACACGTTGTCAACGACGATTGCAGCCAGGAGTGATGAACATGCCGGCAGTGGAGAACACGCCACGCGACACTAAAGTGCAGGATGAGCAGAACGATGCCGAGGACCATGTTGCTGATGCTGGCGAGATCGAATCTGTGGCGGACACCGGTGAATCATTGGTGACCTTGCGGGAGACGGCCTACAAGCAATTCATGAATGCCTTGCTACGGCGCGAGTTCCGTCCGGGGCGTTTGATCAGTCAGCGCGAGATTGCACGCGTCACGGGGAACTCACTGGCATCGGTACGCGAAGCACTCAAACGCCTGGAGGGTGAACGCATCGTCGAGCTGCTGCCGAAGAGAGGCATACTGATACGCGAAGTGCGACAGAAGGACATCGCCGAGGCCTACGATGCGCGAATACTCATCGAGAATCACGCCATTGGCAGTTACGCAAAGAGCTGCTCGACCGAGGAAATCGATCGATTCCTGCGAGAAACCGAGGCCGTGGTCAGTGCCAAGCCAACGTCCAGTGAAGATCAACTGGCACAGCTGGACCTGCGCATCCGGCTGGATCGGGAACTTCATCGAGCCATCGTCGCCGCACTCGACAACACGCCCCTGGCGGACGCTCATGCCAAGATAGAAACAACGATGCTGCTGGCGAGACTGAATCTGCCGCCATTGTTCCATAGCCGCGGCCCGGCATTCAAGGAACATCTGGTGTTGCTGCAGGCACTGCGTGAAGGTCAGGTCAAGGAGGCTCGAACAGCACTGCGCCAACATCTGCTGCAAGCCCGTGAACGTGCCATGCAATCAACCGAATGGTAGAAAAATGATCGGCCCCCACAACAGCAAGGAGCGTGGCTCCGCGTCCAGGGCTCATTGGATCGGCCCACTTCCCGGCCGGGCCAGGCGGCAGATGAGCAGACCGACAATCCGTCGGCCTGCTTCAGTGCAGCTTACACGAGCTCGCAGATCTCACAGATCGCATGCATGTACATTCGCACGCAATCCAGAAACTGGGTCTTTCTGACCCGTTCATCGGGCATGGTGTTGAATTCGCCACCGGGTCCGCAAACGATCCCCTGCATGCCCGCCGCGGCCAGATGTGCTGCATCGGTTCCGAAGAATGCCGGCGGCATGATGGCTCCGGTGGGCTGTGGTGTCGAGTGAACATGTGCATAGGCCCGGTTCATGACCTGTACGATACGGGCATCGCGTGACACTTCGAAAGGCGGCATCTGCGGCTTGTCCTTGCGCAGATCGTGAGAGGCAACGCTGCTGACAAGACCGGGGAACTCCAGCTCCAGTGCATCCAGCATCTGGCGTATATCGGCCAGCACACTGTCCACGCTCTGGCTTGGCGCATAACGGCAGGTACCCAGCAACTTTGCACGATCAGCCACCTGAGGTGGACGCCATTCATGAAATTCGTCTCCCAGCCCTGCCCGAATGACACCGACATGCCCGCGATTGACCAATCGATGCTGAGGATCGGTGACACCCGAAAAGGTCATGCCATTGATACGTGGCACCAGGGCAGCTGCTGCCGCCGCTGCATCGCAGGCTTCGTGCCGTTTGGAGACATGCCGTGTGGAACCCTGCAGCTGAATCTCATAGGAGAAGGCCCCTGCATGCAGCGTCAGCGCCTGTAGATCTGTCGGTTCACTGTTGATGAAGTAGTCCGCGCGAACACCCTGCTCGATCATGCGGACCGTACCGATCCCACCCTGCAGTTCTCCAACAACGAACGAGAGTATGACATCCCCCTTGAATCGGGCTCCAGCCTTGAGTAGCGTTTCCACAGCGCACAGATAGGCAGCATCGCCGGCCTTCATGTTGGACACACCAATGCCATAGATGAACTCGTCATCAACGACTCCGCCCCAGGGATCCACAGTCCAGCCCGAGGTTGCTGGATTGGTGTCCAGATGACCATTGAACAGCAGGCTACTGCCCCCGCCCTGCCCCTTGAGTGTTGCTATGGTGTTGACGCGAGAGCCTTCCACCGGCTGTAGTTCACTCTGCAGTCCCAGTGAGCTGGCGATGTCATGTACATGTACTGCCAGCGCTCGCTCCTCGTCGGTTTCCGTATAGCTCTTGTGCTGTACCAGATCGACCAATCTGTCCAGACAGGCCTGCTCATCGATCTGAGCAACCAACTCCTGAGGTGTCATTTTCATGTTTTACTTGGATTTTCCATGTCACGCCAGACCGGCGTATGGGAAGACAATTGCTGCATACTGATATGGCACTGAATTTCATGGCCGCCGGGACCTGACTGCCTCGGAGGACGCTCGGTTGCACATTGTTCGCCCAATCGATGAGGACAGCGACTTTCGAAGACACAGCCGCTGATCCGCTCCGTACGCTTCGGCAGAGTACCGTGCAAACGGATACGACGGGTCGCTGTCAACGGGTCGATCGACGGAGAAGAGGACAACAGGGCTTCGGTGTAAGGATGGTAGGGAGGCTTGTCCAGCTCATCGATATCCATCAGCTCGATCAGCTCACCGAGGTACATCACGGCCACACGATGCGCCAGGTGGCGCAGGATGGCCAGATCGTGCGTGATGAAGATCAAGGCAGTGCCACTGTCGAGCTGGATATCTCTGAGCAACTGTGTGATGGAGGCCTGCACACTGGCATCGAGCCCGGAGGTGACTTCATCACAGATGATGACTTCGGGTTCCGCGGCCAGAGCGCGGGCAATGGCCACGCGCTGCTTTTCGCCACCCGAGAGTTGATGCGGGTATCTGTCGGCATAGTGCTCCGGCAGTTGTACTCGCCGCAACAGATTGCCCACTTCCTGCTTTCGTTCCCGGGAGTTCAGTGACTTCCGATACAGTACCAGGGGGCGCTCCAGTATCGTACCGATGGCATGCCGAGGATTCAACGAGCTGTCCGGGTTCTGGAAAACGATCTGCACACGCGCACGATAGTCCTGATCCATGGCGTGCACCGGAACGCCCGAACGCAGCAATTCGCCTTCGAACGACACCAGCCCCGCCAGCGTCTTCGCCAGCGTCGACTTGCCACAGCCGCTTTCTCCGACCAGAGCGAGTGTCTCGCCACGTGACAATGCAAGGCTGACATCATTGACCGCATGAACGGCGGATCTGCGTCCACGCAAGGCTGCCAGCAGACTGGTCTTGCCATACGTCACCGAAAAGCCATTCATGGCCAGCACCGGGGTGTCGTCACCGGTCACGGAAGCCGCGTCAGCGTCAGACCTGGCATGAAAGCGATCCTGCCGATCCATGACGTCCGCCGACTTGACGCAGGCAACGGCATGCTCGACGTTCAGAGGCAGCCGTACCACTTGACGATCACACAGTGATGGCTCATGCCAGGCACAACTACCGGCGTAGATGCAGGGCGGTGCCGGCCCGATCCTGGGAGCGCTCTTGTTGCCCGCCGTGGCCAGCTGTCTGCCCGTACGTGTGTCCGACGGTCTTGGCAGGCTCGCCAGCAAGGAACGCGTATAGGGATGCCGAGGCTCTCTGAACAGTTCGTCCGTTGCAGCATGCTCGACGATACGTCCGCCATAGATCACGGCTACCGAGTTCGCAATCGACGAGACCACGCCCAGATCATGGCTGATGAACAGTGCAGACACTCCGGTGCGATGCTGCAAGGCGATGAACAGATCCAGCAAGGTCGCAGCGGTTGTGGCATCCAGCGCAGAAGTCGGCTCATCAAACAGTATCAGTTCGGGGTCGCAGGCAAAGGCCATGGCCAGTACGACGCGCTGTTTTTCGCCTCCGGACACTTCGTGAGCATAGCGCTTCATCATGGCTATTGGATCCGGCAATCCGACCATGTCCAGAAAATCCCGCGCCAGCGACTGTATACCTTCCGCATTCCTGCGTCCATGTTCCTGCAGAGTCTCGATGATGTGGTCGCCGATGGTCATCGTCGGATTCAAGGCTGTACTGGCGTTCTGCAGCACGATGGCAATACGGTTACCACGGATCTCCTGCATGGAGGCCTCACTACGCCCCACCAGCGATGTTCCCGATAACAGGATCTTGCCGCTTTCGCTGGCGACCTTGCCGGTCAGATCTCGCATGATGGCATTGGCCAGAGACGACTTGGCTGATCCACTTTCGCCCACCAGTCCGAGCACTTCGCCGCGCCTGATCTGCAGATTGATGTCATCCAGAATGCGCACCTCCCCAGCCTTGCTGGCATAGGAAAGCGAATAATCCTCGATCTTCAGTATGGTGTCCGAATCGCTCATGAGCTGGCCTGTGGGTTCAGTGCGTCACGCAGTCCGTCGCCGAGCAGATTGAATGAGATGGCAACCAGTGCTATTGCAACTCCCGGCACCAGAATGGGCCATGGACTGCGAAACATGTGGTCACGCCCTTCGGCAATCATCAACCCCCATTCCGGCGAAGGTGGTTGCGCCCCGAGGCCCAGAAACGACAGAGTTGCCAGAGTCATCACGGCAAATGCGACACGAATGGTTGCTTCCACGATGACAGGTGATATGACATTGGGTAACAGCTCGGCCAGGATGATCCAGACCGTCCCCTCACCTCGCGCCCTGGCGGCGGACACGTAATCGAACTCCCGTGCTTGCAACGTCACGGATCGCGCGATTCGTGCCATGCCGGGTGTAAAGGCGATACCGATGGCTACCACGGCATTGAAGGAGGACGAGCCGAGTACGGAAAGAATCAGCAGGGCGAACAGCAGACTGGGGATCGCCATCAGGGCATCGTTCAATCGCATGATGATCTCGTCGGTACGACCGCCGAGAAATCCGGATACGATGCCGATGGCGGCACCGGCCACGGTACCGATGACCGTTGCCAGCAAGGCCAACAGAATCGTGGAACGCGAGCCTGCCAACACTCGACTCAGGAGATCACGTCCATACCAGTCGGTACCCAGAGGGAACTCGGCAGAAGGCGCTGCAAAGCGGTCAGTGAAATGGAACTGTTCGGGATCGCGAGGTGCCAGTTCGGGTCCGAACAGGGTCAGTACCAACAGCAATAGACAGAGCAGCAGACCGACAGCACCCTGCGGTGTGCGGATCAGTGCAGAGAAGGTGCGACGAAAACCGTTCATTCGAATTGTATCCGCTTGTCGAGTACCGCATAAGCCAGATCGGCCAGCAGATTGGCCACGGCATAGGTGACCGCCATCAGCAATGCGCCAGCCTGCAGCATGGGAAGATCTCTGTTCTGGATGGCCAGAATCAGTTGCCGCCCGACACCGGGAAACGAGAAAACCTCTTCGACCACGATCACGCCACCGATCAGATAACCGATATCCAGAGCGATGACCGTGATGGCGGGCAGGAGCGAATTGGGTAATGCGTGCCGGTACAGCACGCGCTTGCGACTCAGACCACGAAGCCTTGCCGCTCGCACGAAATCACTCTCCAGGGTGTCCACCATCTCGGAGCGCACCATGCGACTGACGTGGGCGGTCAGAACGATGGTCAGTGTCAGCACCGGCAAGGCAATGTGATGCAGCGCTCGCAGAGGGTCCTCACTGAAGGGGACATAACCGGATGCCGGGAACAGTGCAATGGCAGGACTGGCAAGCCAGGCCAGCAGCAACGTTGCCAGCACGAACTCGGGCAGCGATACGCCGAGGTAGCTCAACAACGACACCCCGAGGTCGGCCGGCTTCCCGCGTCGGGCGGCCGCCAGCACGCCCAGCGGGATTGACACGAGAGAGACCAGAACCAACGCGAAGACTGCAAGGATGGCCGAATTGCCAAAGGCCGACAGAATGGTCTGGCCCACGGGCTGTCCGGTTCTCAGAGAGATACCGAAGTCCCCCTGCACGACACCCGAGAACCAGTGCCAGTATTGCACCCAGGCAGGCTGATCCAGACCCAGCCTGGCATTGAGCGCTGCCAGAGCATCCTCGGTTGCGTATTCCCCCAGAATCATCGTCGCGGCATTTGCCGGTAACAACTGGGTGATGCCGAACACGATTACCGAGACTATCAGTGCTGTCACCACCAGTGATGACAAGCGCTTGAGGAGGAATCCGAGAGACATGATTCAGCAGCTATCAGCGCGTTGGCGCGTTGTCGGCCAGCGATACCTTGTGCAGCGCATAGTTGGCGCCGCGCGGATGCTGTTCATAGCCCTCCACATACTCGGCCTTGGCCGCCAGCAGATCGAAGAAGCACGGTACGATGGCCGGAACGTCCTCTCGCATCAGACGCTGCGCTTCGGCATACAACTCGGCGCGTCGCGCCGTATCGGTCGTACGGTCGGCCTCGCTGATCAGAGCATCGAAGGACTCGTTGTTCCATCTGGTTTCGTTCCAGGAGGCACCCGAGGTGAACAGCAGATTGAAGATGGTGCCTTCAGTGGGTTGCATGTTGTAGAAACCCACATAAAACTGGCCCTTTTTCCAGACCTGATCCAGATAAGTCGGATGATCCATGGTCTTGATGGAAATATCAAAACCGCTGGCACGCGCCATCTCGCGTACTACCACGGCCAGTGAGGAGCGATACCCGGGTTTGACCGATGCCACCAGTTCCAGCTGCAAGCCGTCCGGATACCCGGCGTCGGCCAGCAGGGCGCGGGCACGCTCCGGGTCGAAACTCTTCAGCGGCGCTTCATCGTGATAGCGATACGCACTGTTGACTGGCGAATCGTTACCCGGCTTGCCGAAACCCTCTGCAACCAGCTCGACAATCGCCTCGCGATCGAGTGACAGGGAGAGTGCTTCACGCACGCGTTTGTCATTGAACGGCGGCCTTGAATTGTCCATGACGATATCCAGAAAACGCCCGGATGGCGTCAGCAGACCCTCGATGCCAGGCGCATCGGCAACCCGCTGGTAATCGGTTGGCTGAATCTCGTTGAGCAGGTCGATCTCACCGGCCAGCATGGCTGCAGCCGCACTGGCAGCATCGGGGAATGTTCGAACTTCCACACTATCGAGGTAGGGTTCCCCGGCAATGAAATAATCGGGGTTTTTCTCCAGTACAGCCACCTGATCCGGCTTGAACTCGGCCAGTCGGAAGGGACCGGATCCCACCGGTGTCTGATCGAATCCGGCGAAATCCGACTCGATGAGTCCGGCCGGAAGAACCTTTGCTGTCGGATAGGTCAGGCCGACCGGCAGATCGCCAAACGGGGTTTCCGTGCTGATGACAACCGCGTGATCACCGTCGGCGGTCACACGACTGATGGGCCCCAGATTACGCCGTCCGGGTGCCGAGGTTTCCGGGTCGAGCAGTTTGTTGAACGAGGCAACCACATCCGCCGACGTCAGCTTCTGCCCATTGGAGAACACGACATTCTCCCGCAAGGTGAAACGCCACTCGGTCGCATCCTCATTGGATGTCCATGCCGTTGCCAGATCGGGCTGTGCAGACATGTCATGGCCAAGCGTGGTCAGCCCCGAATACAGCATCTCGGCAAGCATGTATTCCGAGTTCAAGCGGGTGAGCATCGGATTGAGCTTGTTGGGCGTGATGTTCAACCCGATGCGCAGAGTGCCACCGGCACTGGCTCCGAAGGCAGGTAGAGAAGACAGACCCAGACTGCCGACACCCAGCGCAGCGCTGCTCAGCAGGAATTGTCGACGACTGAATGTAGGACCGTTCATAGCATGTTCTCCCGGGAGATCAGGGGTTGTTGTCAGTGATGGATGACGAAGATGTATCGGGTAAGTGGAAACTGGCAGAAAGAAAATTCTCGATGGATTTCGACAGGTAGATCAGGTCGTCCGTGGTGGTGTGCTCATCCGGGCCATGAACGTTACGCTCCGGCCGGGACAGCCCACCGAGCAGCATGTGCTGAATGCCTGCCCGTTGCACCCAACCGAAATCGGATGAGGTGGACGAGCCGTAACGAGTGAAATCGCTCATGGGTATACCGGCTGCCGCAGCCCGGGCTGCTGTCCAGCGCTCCGTGCCCGGGCCATCCGGGTTCTTGACCGGCGGCAGATGTCCCGTCTGAGTCATGGACCAGCCGGACAGGCGACTCGCCGCCAACGCAGCTGTCAGCACACTCATCAATTCGTCATGTACCTGAGATTCTTCCTCTTCGGGCAGATAACGCCGGTTGATGATGATGCGACATTCACCCGGAATTGCGGAGCCCATGTCCCCGGCCTTGATGGAAGTCAGCGTCAGCCGGGCCCGCAGGGGCTCCGATGCCCAGGGTCTGGCGGGCATGTCACTCTCTCGCTGCTCGACCTTTTCCTTGAGTTTCATCAGAGCCAGAACGGCAGGCAACGACTCCTCGACAGCATTGACACCCATTTCCGGAGTTCCCGAATGAGCCGTCTTGCCGGTGAAAACCAGCTCATAGGTCAGCGAGCCGAAGCAGCCTGCCCAGATCCTGTTATCGGCAGAACCATTGAGGTTCAGCAGTATCGGTGGCAGCTCCCGGGTTTCAGCCAGATAGCGGATGCCCGGATACTTGCCGCCTTCCTCATCGGTACAGAATGCCAGTACAGGACGATATTTCAGTACGGTACCCGCCTGCCGCAGTCGCCGCAAGGCATCCAGCACCGCAACGACAGCCCCTTTCATGTCGGCTGTTCCCCGACCGTACACCCGGTTCTGTTCCACGGTGAGGCCGAAGGCGGGACGGGTCCAGCCATGACCTTCCGGTGCCGTATCCATGTGGAAGTAAATGAGCACTTCGGGCAGATCGTCGGTGAGGGCCATCGCCGGTCTGGACAACAGATTGATTCGGGGGCCACTGACTTCGTCCGATCGATACAACTCTTCAGGCACGGTCACTATCTCGTGGCTTGCGTCCAATTCCTGACAGAAACTTGTCACAATCTCCATGACTGAGGCGTAGTTGTCGCCCGGAGGGAAGCAGGTATTGCACTCGACCAGAGATGAAAGCCTCGAAAGCATCCATTTCACGTCAGGAACAGGTAGAATCTCATTTCTCATAACTATATAGAAATATAAATTCGCACAATAAGCAAGGAATTTTTTATCGGTGGCTAATAAACAGAAGGTGCAGGAACTGGGTGCAAGTCTTGTCGCGGCACCGTTACATGAACAGGTCAAGGAAAGAATTGTCGAGCGGATCACGTCCGGAGCCTGGGCTGCCGGCGATGTCCTGCCGGCCGAAATCGATCTGGCGACCATGTTGGGTGTGTCCTATGGAACCATCCGGCGAGCCATGGGGGACCTGACAAACGAGGGTATCGTCATGCGGCGCCGGCGTACCGGCACGGTCGTCACCGGTCGCATGCCCAATCACACCTTGTCGCGGTTCTACAAGTACTTTCGCTTGCAGACGCAGGATGGTCGTCTGATCACGACCATCACCCGTACCCTGAATGTGGACTGCAGAGAGGCGTCTGATGAAGAACGGGATCGATTGAAGCTCGATGCCGAGCACACGACGGTGTCAGACATGGTGCGAATCCGGGAGGCGGACGGAAGTCCTGTCATGGTGGACAACTTCATCGTTCCGATGGCGCGCGTTCCGGACTTCCCTCAGCAGGCGGAGGACGTGCCCGAGCTGGTGTTCAACTGGTTGCTGGAGCAGCACCAGATCCAGTTGGGAGCCGTACATGAAAAAGTGACCGCCAGACTGGCATCGGAGCGGGAAAAACAGTTACTGGGCAAGACGGACGAAGTTGCTCTGGCCTTGCTGGATATCGATGCGCTGGCACTGGACACCCTCAACGAGCCCCTGCTGATCATGCGCCATGCCGCATTGACTGAAGCCCACTGTTATGTCAACGAGATGCGTTGACGCACGGCGATCAGGCAGAACGTCGTAGCGGTACGGAGGCCCGGAGATCCGTACCGCAGCTTCGACCCTGACTGTCGGCGATGCGCTATGACAGCACGCCATCGAGCAACAGGTATCCTGGCAACCAACCGGTCAGAATGCCTTCCACGGCAGCGACTGAACCGGTGAACCGGGCAATCGGCTTCTTCATGGCCAGCAACAGGAAAAACAGGAACCACAGAAACGCCCACGCTGCCCAGCACAGACCGAACCATATCTGCCAGACCGATGTCGCGTTGAACAGCGTATCGATGGCAACCGGAATGGCGGTGATCGCAACAAACAGGCTGAACCAGCCCAGTCCTCGACCATCCGACCCATTGAAACGATTGATACATACCCAGAAGTAGGTGAAGGCAAAAAGCAACGTCAGCGCCGCGGCCTTGATGGAGCCAGCATCGGCATTGGCACCGAATGCCAGCTTGAACGACACCAGGCAGGTGACGACACCCGAAAAGATATTGATGACCCAGATTTCATTGTCACCGATTCGGCCGTGCAGCCAGATGCCGTTGAGCACCAGTACGGCACCAACGTAGAGCAAAGCGAGACCAAGAAGCATGTGAGTTCTCCGAGAAGCGAATGATTGGCACTGCCTGACAGCGTCAGCGCACCGATATGGCAAGTCGTGCAAGGGAGATCTCCTGCACGACCTGCCTGGCCTGCCAACCGTCAGGGTCTTGAACCGAGTCGGAACGGGAACTGCCTAGTGACTGATCATCCACGGCCTTTTGGTCGGAAAGGACTTGGCACCATTGGCGGCGGTAACGGTCGTTCCCGACTTGCCAGTCGAGCAGCAACCACAACCCGGAGGATGTGCTCCTCTGGCCGAATCCATGTCCCGGGACATGCGAGGTTCATGGGAAGAGCGTTCGTTGGTGCTCATGGCATTGCGCAAGGAAGATGAGACAAGCGCTTGTCGAGGCGCTGCCAACCAGACCCTTCTCAGCAGCGTTTCGCAATCATTGCAACACAGGGGCTTGTCCCGATCCTCATAGGCTCGATGAAGCTCCCGAGGCCCGCACTCGTCGCACAGATAGTCATAGACCGGCATGGCGAATCACCTCAGTTCTTGTCAGGTGATATCGGCATGGAAACGCCGCCGAAGTCCTGAATGACCGGACCCGCCGCTGACGGGTTGATATCGAAGTCGAATATCCCGGTAGGCAACCAGAGTGTTGCACAGGAATTGGGAATATCCACGACCCCGCTGATATGTCCCTGCACGGGTGCCGTTCCCAGAATCGAATAGGCCTGCGCGCCGCTGTAACCGAACTTCTTCATGTATTCGATCGCATTCAGGCAGGCCTGCCGATAGGCGACATTGACATCGAGATAGTGCTGCTTGCCGGATTCATCCACGGATATCCCTTCAAAGATGATGTAATCGTCGTAGTGGGGGGTAATCGGACTGGGTTTGAACAGCGGGTTCTTGACCCCATAGGTCTTCATGCCACCCTTGATCACGGATACCTTCATGTGAACCCAGCCGGCCATCTCGATGGCGCCGCAGAAGGTAATCTCACCGTCACCCTGGCTGAAGTGCAGATCTCCCACGGACAATCCCGCTCCGTCCACATAGACCGGAAAATAGATCTTCGAGCCACGTGACAGATCCTTGATATCGCAGTTCCCGCCGTGCTCGCGGGGCGGCACCGTCCGCGCACCTTCGGATGCTGCCTTGTCTCTTGCGTCCCCGGTCATCTTTCCCATGTGAGCCGTGTCTGCAAATGGCGGATTGGCCAGCGGTGGCACCCTGTCGGGATCGGTCTCAATGAGCCCGACTTCCCTTTCATTCCAGTCGGCAAGCAGTGCCGGATCCGGCAGACAGCCGATCAGGCCGGGATGAATGAGTCCGGCATAACGAACCCCCGGGACATGCCTTGACTTGGTGAACATGCCTTCGAAGTCCCAGATGGATTTCTGCGCAGCCGGATAGTGATCGGTCAGAAAACCACCGCCATTGGTTTTGGAAAAGAAGCCATTGAAGCCCCACATGCTCTCCTCCTTGGCGCCGATGTCCAGCAACTCGACCACCAGCAGGTCACCGGCTTCGGCGCCTTTCACACCAACCGGGCCACTGAGGAAATGCACCGTGGACAGGTCGACGTCACGAACATCATCGGCACTGTCATCGTTCTTGATGAAACCGCCCGTCCAGTCATACGTCTCCAGTATGAAGTCATCTCCCGGCTCGACCCAGGTCGCCATCGGAATGTCCGGGTGCCATCGATTGTGAACGTTCTCGTTTTCGTAAGGAGAGCTGTTCAAGTCAACCTTGATCAGTGTATCGGCCATGGCATACCTCTTCTGGTTTCTGAGTGTGGTGAGAGTCGAAACAGACAGGTCGCAGCGACAATTCATGCGTGACGGGCAAATTGCCCGGAGTCGCGGCCTGGCGCATTGACTGGCTGTTTCGCTATCGAGTATTGCCAATGCCGGTACGGTGACACAATACGTCAATCTACGTACACTCGATACGCAGCTCTTGCCTGGCATACAGTCAGTGGAGACAATCCAGAACCCAGTCATGTGTCGGTAATGAACATTTCATCCATGAGCCTTCATCGCGTACCCCGGGTAGCATCATGACTATCCAACGTGTCCCCCAGCAGATTTTCCCCATCAGGCGAAAATACAACGGCTGGGTGGCAGACGAGTCCATGGAAGACTATGCGCTTCGCTACACGGCACGTAGCGTACGGAAGTTCTCGATATGGCGCGTTGGCAACACGGCATTCGGTGCCGCCTCGTTTCTTGCGCTGGAAGCCATCGGCGCGGCCATGGTACTCGGTTACGGGTTCGTGAATACCGTTTGGGCCATCGCGGTTGTTGCCATCATCATATTCCTGACCGGGCTGCCGATCAGCTATTACGCAGCGCGTCATGGCCTGGATATGGATCTGCTGACTCGCGGCGCCGGATTCGGCTACCTGGGTTCCACCATCAGCTCACTCGTCTACGCCTCCTTCACCATCATCTTTTTCGCCTTCGAGGCCGCCATTCTCGCCACGGCACTGCAGATGTTGATACCCTTGCCGCTGTGGCTCTGGTACGTGATCAGTTCCCTGATCATCGTACCGCTGGTAGCACGCGGCATCAGCCTCATCTCACGTATACAACTGTGGTCCCAGATACCGTGGCTCTTGCTGCTGGTTCTTCCCTACCTGATCATCCTGTTGACGGAACCACAGCACTACAGCGCCTTCACTCGATTCAGCGGCGCCGAATCGGACAGTGGCGGGTTTGAACCCTTGCAGTTCGCAGCCGCCGCCGCGATCGCCTTTGCCCTGATCGTACAGATTGGCGAACAGGTCGACTTCCTCAGATTCCTTCCTGAAAAGACGGAATCCAACAGCGGCCGCTGGTGGGCCGCCGTCATACTCGCCGGCCCCGGATGGATCATTCCAGGTGCCCTGAAGATTCTCGGCGGAGCGTTTCTGGCATTCATGCTGCTGGAGGCCGGCGGCTCGATCGAGGAGGCAATGGAACCGACACGTCTGTACCTTGCAGCATTCTCGCATGTCTTCAGCAACACCGACCTCGTCCTGTTGGCAACGCTGACCTTCGTGGTCGTGTCCCAGATCAAGATCAATATCGTCAACGCCTACGCCGGCTCTCTGGCCTGGTCGAATTTCTTTGCACGCCTCACCTACAGCCATCCCGGGAGAGTCGTGTGGCTGGTCTTCAACTGCCTGATTGCGGTGCTGATCATCACGCTTGGCATATTCGAATCCCTCGAACACGTGCTGAGCCTGTACAGCATCATCGCCGTTGCCTGGATCGGGACCCTGGTGGCCGATCTGGTCATCAACAAGCCGCTGGGCCTGAGCCCGTCAGGCATCGAATTCAAACGAGCCCACTTGCATGATTTCAATCCGGTGGGGATCGGTTCGATGATCATTTCAGCCATCATTGCTGCAGTAGCACAACTGGGCATATGGGGCGACGTGGCGCAGGCCTTTGCGCCTTTCATTGCACTGGGCAGTACCTTTGTCATGACGCCGCTATTGGCCCTGCTCACGCACAGTCGTTTCTATATTGCCCGCCAGGAAGAGGCAGTGGTACCACGTGGGGCAATTCTGCACTGCTCGGTCTGCGATAACAGCTTCGAATCCGACGACATGGTGCAATGTCCCGCCTATGGCTCATGGATCTGCTCGCTGTGCTGCACACTGGAATCACGTTGCCATGACATGTGCAAGTCGCATCCACCCCCCTCACGCTGGGTGCAGCGCATGTTCGGCGTCCTCTTGCCCAACACGTCTGCCAATCTGGTTCACCGCCGTGTGGGTAGCTACCTGGTTGTCCTTCTGTCGCAATGCACCATATTCGGCGCGGTACTCGGCCTGGTCTATCTTCAGGCAGAGTCGAGACCTCTCACCTCGGATCAACATGTCCTGATCTCGGGCCTGTTTGTCGAAATGGCCGTATTGTTGTTGATCGTTGCCGCCATATCCAGCTGGTGGACCGTGCTGGGCAAGGAAGGTCGTCGCATGGCGCAGTACGAGCTGAACCGGCAGAACGAACTGCTGACCCAGGAAAGCGAAGCACACCGTCTGACGGATGCCGCCTTGCAGCGTGCCAAGGAGAGGGCCGAACAGGCCAATGAGGCGAAAACCCGCTATGTTGCAGGCATTTCTCACGAATTGCGTTCCCCCTTGAATGGAATTCTGGGCTACTCACAGATTCTGTTGCACGATTCCAGCCTGGGAGAATCCCAGCGCCAGGCGGTGGACACGATACGCAAGAGCGGTGAGCACCAGCTCGACCTGATCAATGAATTACTGGATCTGGCCCGTATCGAAGCGGACAGAGTGAGACTCGAACCCGCATCACTGCATCTACCGGTATTCTTCGAAGAAATATTGCAGATGATACGTCCCCTGGCCCAGGAGAAGAATCTGAGACTGGAGCATCTGGACTCCACGGAAACGCCGGACTTCATTCTGGCCGACGCGAAACGATTGCGGCAGATTCTGATCAATCTACTGACCAATGCGGTCAGGTTCACGGATACCGGCACCGTCACACTTGACACGGGAACCAGAGATGACAGACTGGTCCTCCGTGTCATCGATTCCGGTATCGGCATCTCGCAACACGATCAGGAGCGCATCTTCCAGCCATTCGAACGCGGCGCTGCTGGCCGAATACTCGGCGAACCGGGTGCCGGACTTGGCTTGGCCATCACCGAAAAGCTGATTCATCTCATGGATGGACAACTGCACCTGAGCAGTGAACTGAAAGGCGGGAGTGTGTTCGAGGTCTGTCTACCACTGGTGTTGAGCGATACCTGTACGACCGAAGAGGAGTCCGAGCCGGAGATCATGGCTTACAGTGGCCCTGCACGCACCTTGCTGATCGTCGATGATCAGGCTGTACAGAGACAGATGCTGACGGCCCTGCTCAGTCCACTGGGATTCACGATCAAGGAAGCGGCCGGGGGGCAGGAATGTCTGGATCAACTGCAAGAGCCCTTGCCGGATGCCATCCTGCTGGATCTGAGCATGGGGGAACCGGACGGCTGGGAGACTGCTCGGCAGATTCGTGAACGGGGTTTCAACACATTGCCCATCATCATCGTATCGGCCGACGTACTCGGTGATCACGAGGCCAGGATGGCAAGCATTGACGCCAGTGCATTCGTGGCCAAGCCTGTTTTGGAATCCGAACTGCGTGCCGCCTTGAAAAGCGAGATCGGCCTCGAATGGATCCATCGCTCGGCGCCGCTGACACCAACAGTCGGAAGGACACCCCCCGGTACAACACATGACTTCACCTTCGATGACAGGGCCAGACAGGCTCTGCTGCATCAGGCGCGGGCTGGCAACGTCAGAGCTCTGCAACACCTGCTTGATGAACTGGAAGATGAGGATTCGACACTGACGCCGTCGTGCAACACCGCGCGCCGGTGGCTGCAGAATTTCGAACTCGATCGCCTCGAAGACGCACTCATGAGAGCGGACAATGAACTCGAATAGGCAGGATTCACAGACTCGCGACGCAGTGGTGCTGATTGTCGACGATGAGCCCGGCAGTCTGCGGCTGCTTTACGACACGCTGGAGAAAGCGGGATACACCGTACTGGTTGCGCGCGACGGTGCCAGCGCCATCCTTCGCCTGCAACACACAAGCCCGGATGCGATCCTGCTGGATGCCATCATGCCGGGACTATCAGGCTTTGATACCTGCAGACGGATCAAGACCAACCCCCTCTGGGCACATATTCCCATCCTGTTCATGACGGGTCTGTCAGACACGTCCGACGTGCTGCAGGGCTTCGATGCGGGGGGTGTCGATTACGTCATCAAGCCCATCCGGGAAGTCGAGATTCTGGCCAGGCTGCGGGCACACATTGTCAGCGCAAGAGAGATCAGGCTGGCTCACACCGCCATCGACAAGGCGGGTCTGGCCATTGTACGGCTGGATGTACACAGTCAATCGGTCTGGTGCTCACCTGGCGTCGAACCGATACTGCAAAGGCTCGAGATCGGTACGGACAACATGAATGATTCCACATGGTGGGCGAACCTGCTCAAGGAAAACACCACGAATCTGTGCATCAGAGCATTGGGGGATACCACCAATGGCGAAACGCTGCTGTTGATCCGGCCACAGACTGCCAGCAGCAAAGCCAGGGACAGAGTATCCAGAGCAGCGCTGACGCCACGAGAAACCGAGGTATTGTCCTGGATAGCCAAGGGCAAGACTGACCGGGAAATTGCCGATATTCTCGGGATCAGTCCACGCACCGTGAACAAGCACCTGGAGCATACCTTCACCAAGCTGGGGGTGGAGACACGCACCGCCGCCGCCGCGCTGGCCAATCAGAATTTCATCTCGACGCAGGACTGACTTTCCGCCCGCAGAGCCGACCGATAACCCCGTCGCAAGCAGATGTGCACGCGAACTCCCTGCGCAGTATACTCATTGCATGGCGCATGACATACTCATTGTCGAGGACGAACGCAACATCGCCCTCTCTCTGGAATTCCTGATGAAGCAGGCGGGTCATTCCGTACGCTCCGTAGGGGATGGACAGGATGCTCTGGATGCCGTAGCCGAACAACTACCCGACCTGATTCTGCTTGATGTGAACCTGCCATCGCTCGATGGCTACACTGTCTGTTCGACGCTTCGTGCCAACGAGAAAACCTGCGGAGTTCTCGTGCTCATGCTCACGGCCAGAGGGCGGGAGATCGAACGCGAGAAAGGCATGGCCGCCGGGGCCAACGATTACCTGACCAAACCGTTCTCCACCCGGGAACTGGTCCAGCGGGTCGAATCGTTACTTGGTGACGCGTGAGACCGGCCTGGGAGTCGGGTGCAGGTTTCAGTGCTCTGGCCATCATCGGGCTTCTCGCCCTGAATTACCCTCTGCTCTCATTGTTCGATCGAGATGCCATGGTGTTCGGCATTCCCCTGCCTTTCCTGCATGTCCTCGTTGTCTGGGCGCTACTGATCGCAGGATTGGCTGCGCTGGTCGAGCGCCGCAGTCAACCTGGCGTTCGCCGAAACGCGCCGAACAGTGCCTTTGCAGGTCGCTCCGCAAGAACGCGGCAAGATCATACAGGCAATGACGATAGCGTTGACACCGACTCGGCCAGCGATATCGAGACACCGGCAACTGGCCAGCGTCACCCGATGGACGATTGATGCTGTCCGGTAGCCTCATCCTGTTCGCCTCACTGGGCTATCTGGGCGTGCTGTTCGTGATTGCACATCTTGGCGAACGAACAGCCGCGGCCGACCGAAGCCTCATTGCCAATCCCTATGTGTATACCTTGTCTCTTGCCGTGTATTGCACGGCCTGGACCTACTACGGCAGCGTCGGCCGCGCCGCCAATACAGGCATGGGTTTTCTGCCCATCTATCTGGGACCGACCCTGATGGCGGCCACCTGGTGGTTCGTGCTCCGCAAGATCATTCGCATTTCCCACCTGCAACGACTGAACTCCATTGCAGACTTCATCGCCTCGCGCTATGGCAAGAGCGCGCTGCTTGGCGGACTCGTTACCGTCGTTGCCGTCATCGGCATCCTGCCCTACATATCGCTGCAACTGAAGGCGATTTCAACCAGCTATGTCGTCCTGCGCGATTATCCCGAACTGGGCAACATGACTGCGACTGTTCGTGAGCTACCCTGGCAGGACACCGCCTTCTGGATCGCGCTGGCGCTGGCCGCTTTCACCATCCTGTTCGGTGCGCGCAATGTGGATATCACGCAACGCCATGAAGGCATGGTCGCAGCCGTTGCCTTCGAGTCGCTGTTCAAGCTTGTCGCTTTCCTCGCCGTCGGACTCTGGGTAAGCTTCAGCCTCTTCGATGGCCCGGGGGACGTGTTCCGGCAGGCCATGAACGATCCACAACTGCATGCCCTGACGAGAACCGAAAGCCTGCCGGGGGGGTACACCAGCTGGTTGTCATTGACCCTGCTATCGATGGTGGCCGTCATGTTCCTGCCACGGCAATTTCACATGGCCGTGATCGAGAACGTTGATGAAAACCATGTGCGCCGTGCCATGTGGATGTTCCCGCTGTACCTGCTGATCATCAACCTGTTTGTGCTACCACTTGCCTTTGCCGGGGAAATGCGCTTCCCGACCGGCAGCGTCGATCCCGACTTCTATGTACTGACACTACCACTGGCCGAGCAGCACAGCATGCTGGCACTGTTTGTCTTTCTCGGCGGACTCTCGGCGGCAACCGGCATGGTCATTGTCGCCACCATCGCCCTCACCACCATGGTCTCGAACGATCTGCTCATGCCTGTATTACTACGGACACGAGGTCGATCGTTCACGACCCGGCTCGATGCCGGACGAACACTGATGCGCATACGGCGGGTGACGATTCTCGTCATTCTGCTGCTCGGCTATCTGCACTTCTACCTGATCGGGGAGTCCTATGCCCTGGTGACCATCGGTCTGGTGTCCTTCTGCGCCGTGGCACAGTTTGCGCCTGCCGTGCTGTTCGGACTCTACTGGAAGGCTGCCAGTCGAGTGGGCGCCATTGCCGGGATCAGTGCCGGCTTCGCCGTCTGGCTCTATACCCTGCTATTGCCGGAATTCGCGCAGGCAGGCTGGCTGCCGAAGAGCTTCGTTACCGACGGGCCATTCGGTATCGCTCTGCTCCACCCCTATCACCTGTTCGGCCTGACAGGACTCGACGCCATCACCCATTCACTGTTCTGGAGCATGCTGGCCAATGCGGGGTTGCTGGTCGTTCTGTCCCTGTTCGGAACCCGCTCGGTGATCGAGCGCGTTCAGGCAGAACGTTTCGTCGGTGTCTTCGCCGATGGTGGCCGACGGCTTGATGCCGACTCGTTGCCAGGGCATGCATCGGTGGGTGATCTGGAGACTCTGGTTGCCCGTTTTCTGGGAAATGCACGCACCGAAAGAGCGTTTGCCTCGGCATTGAATACCCGGGACGAAGGCGGATCGGTCAACATCGAGGCGCATCGCAAGGAGACTGCCTCTCCGGTGCTGGTCGAGCACAGTGAACGTCTGCTGGCCGGAGCCATCGGCGCATCATCGGCTCGCGTCATGATCGATTCTGTCGCAGGCGGTACCGCACCGACTATCGAAAGCGTGCTCAGCATTCTGGAAGAAAGCTCGAAGGTGCGCAGCCACAGCCGCCGACTCGAACGCCAGTCGCGTGAACTCGAGGCAGCCACACGGGAATTGCGATCGGCCAATGAACGCTTGCAGGAACTTGATCGACTCAAGGACGAATTCGTGGCCACGGTCAGTCATGAATTGCGCACACCGCTGACATCCATCCGTGCCTTCTCCGAAATCCTGCTTGCCAATCCGGCAATGGAGAATACGCAACGCGAGGAGTTTCTCGATATCATCGTCAAGGAATCCGAACGCCTGACGCGACTCGTTGACCAGGTTCTCGATCTGGCCAAGATCGAATCGGGACGGATGGAATGGCGGCATGACACTGTCGATCTGCGTGACATCGTCAACGATTCTCTGGCCACGGTCAGTCAGCTCATGCGCGAGCGCAACATCACGATGGTGAAGTCACTGCCCGAGAAGGTCGTGACTGTCGATGCAGATGGCGACAGGCTCATGCAGCTGCTCGTCAATCTGCTGTCGAATGCGGTGAAATTCTGCAATGCCGACGCCGGTCGCATCGAGCTACGCCTGCAGAGCTGCGGTGATCATTGCCGGGTGGAGGTGGAAGACAATGGCGCCGGCATTGCCCCGGAGGATGTCGATCATGTCTTCGAGAAGTTTCATCAGGCGAATCGGGCGAATGCCGGCGAATCGCTGGGCACCGGCCTCGGGTTACCCATATCCAGATATATCGCCGAGCATCATGGTGGTCATCTGCGTGTAGCACAGACCGGCCAGGGCCGCACCGTCTTCGCGCTCGAGCTACCGTGCCAGACGGATGATGACAGGCATGACCCCACCACAGGGAATGCTTCCGATACGCAATCAGGTCATTGACATGGATATCGAAGAACTGGAAATACGCGATTTCATCGCTGCACAGCGCCCATTCGATCAACTGCCTGCCGAGGAACTGGTAACGACCGTCGAAGCGGTGACCGTGCGCTATGTACGCCGTGAATCGGAAATTGCCGAAGCCGAACAGGGAGAGCCCGCGCTGAGCCTGGTTCGCAGTGGCGCCGTGGAGCTGCGCGCAGAGTCCGGCGAGCTGCTTGCACGTCTGGGCGAAGGTGATCTGCTCGGCTATCGCGCATCGGCCCACGAGCTTGCGCAAGGCCATCACTATGTTGCGCTTGAGGACAGTTTGCTCTATCGACTGCCGGCCAGTATCGTCGACCGTCTTTGCGACGAGCACAGTCAGATTGCCTGGTTTCTGGCGCCCACCGGTGCGGGGCGCCTGCGAGATGCGGTGCGTCACCATGAGCAATCCAGCGACTCTCCACTGAACCTGACCGATACGCGACTGGGCGACCTGCTGTCACGTGAACCCATTCACCTGCCACCAACAGCCTCCATTCGCCAGGCTGCCGAGGTGATGAGCGAGCAGAAGGTCTCGTCTATGCTGGTCGTCGAGGACGGCATGCTCTTCGGCGTGCTCACCGATCGCGACTTGCGGCTACGTGTCATCGCGGCAGGGCTCGACTACGAATCTGCCTTGAGTGATGTCATGACCCTGGCACCCGTCACGGCCAGTGTCGACACCAACGCCTATGATGCCCTGCTGACCATGGCTCGACACCGCATCCACCACCTGCCTGTCGTGGAAGAGAACCGGGTAGCGGGTGTCGTCACGGCCTCGGATTTCATCGAGCGTCATACGACATCGTCGGTCTACCTTGCCGCTGACATCCATCGTCAGGACACGGTGGACACACTTGCGGACATTGCCGGGCGACTGCCATTGCTGGTACGAAATCTGGCGGCGGCAGGTGCTTCGGCCGAGCGTACCCAGCGAATTGTCACGGGCATCGCTGATGCGCTGGCCATCCGCCTGCTGGAACTTGCCGAGCTGACACTCGGTGCTCCGCCGGTGGATTATGCCTGGGTAGTAGCAGGATCTCAGGCTCGCGGTGAATTCACCATCGCCTCTGATCAGGACAATGCACTGATACTGGACGACGCCTATGACCCCGACCAGCACGGTGCCTATTTCGAAGCACTGGCACATTTCGTCTGCGACGGCCTCGCCCGCTGCGGTCAACCTCACTGCCCCGGCGATGTCATGGCCACCAATCCTGAATGGCGTGAACCCTTGTCGAACTGGCAGTCCCGATTCGTCCATTGGATCGACAACCCTGACCCCACAGCCCTGATGCACGGTTGCACGTTCTTCGACTTGCGACACCTCTATGGTGATGCTGCTCTGAGCGCCGCACTGCGCAGCTCGTTGCTGGAACGTACCCGTGGCAATTCGATCTTTCTGTCACACCTCACAGGCAATGCTCTTACACGACAGCCGCCGCTCGGTTTTTTCCGCAACTTCGTACTGAGTGGCGGACGCGACGAAGCCGGTGTGCTCGACCTGAAGCATGCAGGCGTTGTGCCGATAGTGGAACTGGCCCGGGTGTATGCTCTGGCGGGCGGAATCGATGAGGTCAATACCCGGGAACGACTCAAGGCTGCCGCCAACACCGATGAGCTCAGCGACAGTGGCGCGCGAGATCTTGGCGACGCATTGACCTTTCTCGCCGATACGCGCTTTCGGCATCAGGCGCGCCAACTCGAGGCCGGCATCGAACCGGACAGCCTCGTGGCTCCTGACACATTGTCACGCTTCGAGCGTGGACATCTGAAGGATGCCTTTGCCATCGTGCGCACGATGCAACGTTCGCTGGCTCAACGGTTCGGACGCTGATCCTGATGCTCGAACGCACCATGAGCAGTTTCGTCTGTCGCCGGCTGTTCTCGCTGGAGCGTCAAAGGCTCTGGTGGCTGAAGCGAGCGCCTGCCGGGCCGTTACGCGATTACTATGCCGTGCCGTTCGTGAATCCGGCAACCCCATCGGTCTCGACCGATTATCTGGCGCTGGACATCGAAACGACGGGGCTTGTGCCACAACGAGACGAACTGCTGAGTATCGGATTCGTGACGATATCCGGTCATGGTCTGCATCTGGATGGAGCCCGTCACTATCTGGTCAGGCCGCAGCGTGCCATTCCTGAATCGTCTGCCGTGGTACACGGTATTCTCGATGACCGTGCCGGGGAAGGACTGCCGATTGCCGAAGCCTTGCCGCCCTTGTTGCAGGCCCTTGCAGGACGAGTCCTGGTTGCTCACAGCGCGCGCATCGAGCATGACTTTCTGGACATTGTCTGCCGGCGCCTCTACGGCTGCCCCTTCGTGGCGCCGCTCGTTGACACTCTCGAACTGGAACAGCGCAAGCTCATTCGCTCCGGTTCGCCCATCGCCCCCGGATCATTACGCCTGGACGCATTGCGTAAGCAATATGGACTGCCCAGGTATCGTGCACATGACGCCCTCAGCGATGCCATTGGCGCAGGCGAACTGCTGCTGGCACAGATTGCCTACCGCACCACGACACGCCCGCTGCGTCTCGAGGATCTGACTCGCAGCTACTGAGCGGCAGCCCCATGTAACGAGAAGGCGATGCTTTGTTTCAGACGGCGTTGCAGGGGGACGCCGTTGAACCTACGCAATCCGAAGCCTTGCCTTATTGGCAGCTTGTTTCCAGCAGACGATTCGACGCATCCAGTGTTTTCCAGTCCAGATTGACGGGCAGACCCTGTGCATCGAATTCCGGTTCGGCGGTCAGATCGGCACGCCTCGCATTGCGGCAATCCACCAGTTGCCGTACCTTGGCGACCGGACTGAATCTCTGCATCAACAGCAGATCGACCATGGCGTAATTGGCGTGATCGGGGTTGCGTCGTATCGTTGCCGTGTCCACCAGCATCAGTCGATCGTTACGCGGAAACAGATAGGACCAGGGAGAGAACACCGATGTGCCGACGTAACTGTCTGCCAGGACGATGGACTCGGGCATCTTGTCCAGTGTTCGCTCTTCCCAGGTATATTCGCTGTAAATGCCGTAACCGATGGCCGTTGACCCGATGATCAGCGGGATCAAGGTGCGAGGCATCGGTCTCTTCAAGGTGCGAAAGAGTGCCCAGGCCATGAGGAGCAAGGCAACAGACAGGATAACGACGGTAATGAGCTGGACGATCATGTATTGAAGGTGTCTTGAATTTGAGTTAGCGACCGAGAACCGCGACACGATTGTTCATCGCCGCCTGTATCTCCTTGACTGATTGCAGGGCACGGCGCAGCCGATCCCGTTCAGAGGCCGGCAGCAAGGCCGGATCGACGAAGTTGTCCGGCTTTTGCCCCTGCTTGATCTGCCTGACCTGATGTCGCAGTCGGATCATCAGGATAACTTCATGCGCATCCTTGAGAGTCAGTGCTCCCGACTGGCTCAGTACCGGCGAGTCCACACCTGCCCCCAGACGCTCCGTGGTATTCACCACCGGAATGCCCGCAGACAATGCATAGACACGCGCCAGGTCCACGATCGGTACCACGCCACCATGCTTCAGGTCGATCTTGCCTCGATGTTCACCGGATGACTCCTTCCGGAATCGACCAAACCAGCCCAGTGGCGGGCGATGGGTCAGACTGTTACTGCTCATGTGTGCCACAAAGAGGCTGTTCTTGCGGGCCTTGGCCAGAACGGCATCGCGCAAGGGCTCATACAGACAGGCGGCACCGTGAATGGGCCGCAGGTCGAACATGACACTTGCCAGCATCTGCGCCATTGGCCCGGGCCGTTCGATCCATTCATCGAAATAACCACGCCAGACAGACAGGGGCTGCCGCCATTTCGGGTTGCTTGCCATCATGTCACCAGGACAATACACATAACCGGATTCATTCAGCCCGTCGCAAACGAACTCCGCCAGACGTGTGAAATAGTCACCATGGATGTCCGGATCGTAGCTGTCATCCAGCATCAGACAATTGTCCTGATCGGTCGCGCCGGTCTGTTCCTGCCGACCTTGAGAACCACAGGCCAGCCAGACATAGGCAACCGGCGCAGGGCCGAACCGCTGCTTCGCCAGCTCCAGCAGCCTGCGTGTCACGGCACCGGTGATGGAGCTCATGATACGTCCGGTCTCGAAGGCGCTACTACCGTTACCAACCAGCGAACACAGCAATCTGGGCAGTTGCTGCACGATCTCCGCAATGGCTGCGCTCGATTTCATGCGGCTGATGTCCCCGACCATGAACACCGATGATGCAACCTGATGGCGAACAAGATCAGTCTGGGTCACGATACCCACCAGTTGTCCTTCGATGCACACCGGCATATGCGCGATACGATGTCGGGTCATCAGAGTCAGTACATCGAGCACGCTGTGCTCGGGGCTGACATGCAGTGGCTGTGAGGTCATTACCGAACTGACGGCCTGATCCACGGACACGGCAGTGGCCACCACACGCCCCACGAAATCCGCCTCCGTGACCAGCCCGACCAGGACATCGTCACGCACCACGGGCAGGCAGGAAATGCGATGTTCCAGCATGCGCTGCGCACCCAGCCGGATGGAATCCGTCTGCTCGATGGTATGCGGATCGACACTCATCAACTCACTGACCTTCACACTCGACAGACGCTCGGAGCCGGCCTCGGCATAGACCGACGGCGACATGCTGCGTGCCGCCGTGGCGGCCGCGGGCAATTGCCCAACAGGGCTCTGCGACGGGGCGGTTGGCGATTCTTCCGGGTTATCAGGCATGCCGATCATCTACTCTGGTCATCACGACAATATACGCCATCGGCGCAGGGGCTCTTTGAGCACCGTCAACAGCTGACAGCACCGAGCAGATCGAAACCAACTTGACGAGAGCGCACATCAGCTCGACAAGTGGCTGAAAAAAAAGGCCTGCATTTGCATGCAAGCCTTTCTCATCGATATCAAAAAGACTGAAACCGAACCGACAATTGCCTGCCGGTCCGGTTTTCAGACCTTAGTGATCCGTTGCCGCACCAGCACCACGTGGTACGCGGATACTCTCGACCAGCTCCTGGATTTCCTTCGGCGGCTCATCCGTTGCATTGGATACCGTGAAGGCGACCGCAAAGTTGATCATCGCACCAACGGCACCAATCGACAGTGGCGAGATACCGAACATCCAGCCATCAGGCGTATCCGACAACTGGTTGGTTCCCGGAATGAAGAACCAGCCCTTGTACAGGAAGATGTAGATGATGGTGAAGAACAAGCCTGTCAACATGCCTGCTACCGCGCCCTTGTTGTTCACACGAGCCGAGAAGATACCCATCATCAACGCCGGGAAGATCGTCGCTGCCGCAAGTCCGAACGCCAGGGCAACCGTTTGCGCAGCAAATCCCGGTGGATTCAAGCCCAGCCAGGTTGCCACACCGATGGCTACCGCCATGGACACTCGAGCCGTCAGCAACTCTCCCTTCTCCGAGATGTTCGGCGCAAGCGTGCCCTTGACCACGTCATGACTCACAGCCGACGATATGGCCAGCAGCAATCCGGCCGCTGTCGACAAGGCCGCTGCCAGACCACCGGCCGCAACCAGTGCGATGACCCAGCCTGGCAGAGCCGCGATTTCCGGGTTCGCCAGCACGATGATGTCACGGTTGACATCCAGCTCGGAGCCCTGCCATCCATTGGCTTCGGCGGTGGCTGCAAACTCTTCGGAAGCATCATTGTAGAGCTGAATGCGTCCATCGCCGTTCTTGTCTTCGAACTTCAGCAAACCGGTGACTTCCCAGTTCTTCATCCAGTCAGGACGTTCGTCGTAGTTCAGCGATTCAGCCTGAGCACCCTGAGGATAGATGGTATCCATGAGATTCATGCGTGCCATGGCGCCAACAGCCGGAGCAGTCAGATACAGCAGCGCGATGAATACCAGGGCCCAACCCGCTGACCAGCGAGCATCAGACACCTTGGGAACGGTGAAGAAGCGGATGATGACGTGCGGCAGACCTGCCGTACCGATCATCAGTGACAAGGTGAACAGCACCATGTTGAGCGTGTTGGTGTGGTGTTCGGTGTAGGACTGGAAGCCCAGTTCGGTGACGATCTGGTTCAGTTTGGTCAGCAATGGGACACCGGAAGCTGCATGATCGGCGAACAGACCGATGGGAGGCAGTGCCACGCCTGTCAACTGAAACGAGATGAAGATGGCAGGTACCGTGTAGGCAAGAATCAGCACGCAGTACTGAGCCACCTGGGTATAGGTGACGCCTTTCATGCCGCCGAGAACCGCGTAGAAGAATACGATGGCGGCACCAATGAACAGCCCGGCATCGTTGCTGACTTCCAGGAAGCGGGAAAACGCAACACCGACACCTGTCATCTGACCGATGACGTAGGTTATCGAGGCAATGATCAGACAGGCAACTGCCACCATGCGGGCCGTTGTGCTGTAGAAACGATCGCCGATGAATTCCGGTACCGTGAATTTACCGAACTTTCGCAGATACGGTGCCAGCAACAGGGCAAGCAGCACGTAGCCACCTGTCCATCCCATCAGATAGGAGGAGCTGTCATAGCCGGAGAAGGCAATGAGACCTGCCATCGAAATGAACGATGCTGCCGACATCCAGTCTGCGGCTGTCGCCATTCCGTTCAGGACAGGATGAACCCCGCGACCGGCTGCATAGAATTCCGACGTCGAGCCAGCGCGTGCCCAGACAGCGATGCCGATGTAGAGAAGGAAGGTTCCTCCTACAAACAGCAGATTGAGTGTGTACTGTTCCATGTGTTGAGTCCTATTCCTCGTCGACGCCGAATTTCTTGTCCAGCGCGTTCATTCGCCACGCATAGAAAAAAATCAGAATCAGAAAGACAATGATGGATCCCTGTTGTGCGAACCAGAAACCGAGATCGGTGCCACCAACGGTGATACCCGAGAGCAATGGGCGCAAGATGATTCCGAACCCGAAAGAGACGATTGCCCAGATGACCAGGCAGAATTTGACCAAGCGTATATTGGCCGCCCAATATTCGTTGTTGGAAGAGTTTTCAGACACGCGACAGTACCTCCTGAAGCTGATGCTTCTGGTTTAAGTGGTGGAACATTCATGGGTCCGGTTGGTGCCAGAGAAGCATGCACACCTCGTGATGCTCTCTGGCCATGACCGGATTTACTTCAAGACAGCGTCAGGCCCGGGTCAGGCATTGGCGCGGTTTTCGATCAGCTCGTCCACAACGCTCGGATCTGCCAGCGTCGAGGTATCGCCGAGTGCGGCGTAGTCGTTCTCCGCAATCTTGCGAAGAATGCGGCGCATGATCTTGCCCGAACGGGTTTTCGGCAGACCGGGTGCCCACTGGATGAGATCCGGTGATGCAATGGGTCCGATTTCCTGTCTTACCCAGGAAACAAGCTCCTTGCGAAGCTCTTCGGTCGGCGTTTCACCTTCCATCAGAGTGACGTAGGCGTATATGCCCTGCCCCTTGATGTCATGCGGGAATCCGACGACCGCGGCCTCGGATACCTTGGCGTGAGCCACCAGGGCCGACTCGACTTCGGCCGTACCCATGCGATGGCCCGATACATTGATGACATCATCCACTCGGCCAGTGATCCAGTAGTAGCCGTCTGCATCTCGTCGACAGCCGTCACCGGTGAAGTAGTAGCCCTTGAAAGTTTCGAAATAGGTGGACACGAAGCGCTCGTGATCACCGTAGACCGTGCGCATCTGCCCGGGCCAGCTATCACGGATGCAAAGCACACCTTCGGTTTCGGTCTCGGTCAGTTCGTTGCCTTCAGCGTCCAGAATGACAGGCTGCACCCCGAAGAACGGACGAGTGGCCGATCCGGGTTTCGTGGCAGTTGCACCCGGTAGCGGGGTAATGAGGATGCCGCCGGTTTCCGTCTGCCACCAGGTATCGACAATCGGGCAACGACCCTTGCCGACAACTTCGTCATACCATTTCCAGGCTTCCGGATTGATGGGTTCGCCCACCGATCCGAGCACTCGCAGGGTAGACAGATCGGCCTTGCTGACATGTTCCTCACCGGCCCCCATCAGGGCGCGAATGGCTGTGGGTGCCGTATAGAAGATATTCACCTTGTGCTTCTCGCACACATCCCAGAATCTGGATGGGCTGGGATAGGTGGGCACGCCTTCGAACATCAGAGTGGTAGCACCATTGGCCAGTGGACCGTAGACGATATAGCTGTGTCCGGTAACCCAGCCTACATCGGCCGTACACCAGTAGATGTCGCCATCGTGATAATCGAACACGTATTCATGGGTCATGGACGCATAGACGAGATAGCCGCCGGTGGTATGTACCACGCCCTTGGGCATGCCCGTGGATCCCGAGGTGTACAGGATGAACAGCGGATCCTCGGCATTCATTCGCTCGGGCTCACAGTCGGTCGACGCCGCCTCGGTCTTCTCGTGATACCAGTGATCCAGACCATCTCGCATGTTGATCTGACCGCCGGTACGCTGTACCACAACCATGTTGACCTCATGGGCAACCTTTTCCAGCGCCTTGTCGGCATTGGCCTTGAGTGGCACGCTACGTCCACCGCGCAGCCCCTCGTCAGCGGTTACTACAAGCTTGGCATTCGACCCGGTAATGCGGTCGGCCAGCGCGTCCGCACTGAACCCACCGAACACGATCGAATGAATGGCACCGATACGTGCGCAGGCCAACATGGCGTAGGCGGCTTCGGGAATCATGGGCATGTACAGAATGACACGATCTCCCTTGCCTACGCCGAGTGACTTGTAGACGTTGGCCAGACGGCAGACGTGTTCATGCAGTTCCTTGTAGGTAACCTTCTTGTCGTCGGAAGGATCATCACCTTCCCAGATGATCGCAACCTGATCGCCGCGAGATGCCAGGTGTCTGTCAATGCAGTTCACGCTGACATTGAGTTCACCATCTTCGTACCATTTGATGGATACGTTCGGGTACTCGTAGGTAGTGTTCTTGACCTTGGTGTAAGGGGTCATCCAGTCGAGGCGCTTGCCCTGCTCTCCCCAGAAGGATTCCGGATCTTCCACCGACTGCGCATACATTGCCTGATACTTCGCATCATCAGCCAATGCATTGGCAGCGAATTCAGCCGGTACTGGCCGTAAGTCATTACTCATGAGTTCTGCTCCTTTTTCCCGTTCAGTACGCTGACCCGAATGCTTCATCACACAACATGACTGCACCATCTGGGTGCTTGCAGCCAAGGATCACGACAGCGTAGAAACCTGTTTCCCGACTAACCTGTTGCAAAATTGTAGTGAATTTGAGGATTGAATCCAGAGCTATTTATTCTCCTTTGAATTCAACAACTTGAAGAACCTCCAATCAAAAGTCGAATATTTGACGGCATTTTTCAACACACTTGTTACCAAAAGTAACAACAAACTGCCTGACAGTCACCTGTTAACTTTCAGTTGCTCAGCGAACTCGTGCAGAAGTGGCGATTCCTTGATTCAGGACAATTTTGGCGCCTGCACTAGCCGGTGCACGCGATGCAAGCCAACGAGTAACGACAATGTCATACGGAAGCTCCAGGTAACACCTTGCACCATTTCGATTCAGTCGAAGTGCCGTTATACCGCCAAGCCGCCAGGCATCTGATCCGGTACGGATGCGTCGGCAACGTGACCTTTCACCGCTGACAGATCACGGCTGGCGAACCACCATCGAGACCGGGCAATCAGGACTCACCAGGCCCCAGGGTTGTATTGAGCCGGAAAAGCGCATTATATGTCCGCAAACCGTGGAAATGCAGGTCTTCAACGCCTGTTTCAACGATCGAGAACCCGCTGTTCAGTGACCATATATAACTACAAGTGTGACTCCCGACACTAAGTCGATTGACCAATCCTGTCGTACCATACGCACGGGATACACATGAGGCGCCATTGGCGACAACCTCTTTCGATACGGAGAAACAACCGTAGGGACACATGAAAATGAATGACAATCGAAGCCGGCTGCTCGAGATAGCCGAAGGATCTGTGCAACGTACCGGACTGAAAGCGTTGAGTTTCCGGACATTGGCCGATGAAGTCGGCATCAAGTCCTCCAGCGTGCATTACCATTTTCCGGAAAAGGCGGATCTTGCCCGGACCCTGATCGAACAATACCGAGACAGACTGTTTCTGGAACTGGAGTCCATAGCTGCCAGCGATGCGCCGCTCAGGAACCGGATTCTGGCCTTTGTCGATGTATTTGCCAGGGTTGCCCAGGAGGATCGCATCTGCCTGCTGTGCATGATGGCGTCCGAGTTTGCCGTATTGAATGCTGATAACCAGGCGCTGCTGGCCAACGTGTTCACCAATCTGGAGAACTGGCTGGCGCAATTGCTGGAGAACAATCGTGCCTCACTGACGACCGAGCTCTCCTCACTCGAGATCGCCAGACTCGCGATAACCGGCCTCGAAGGTGCCCTTCTGGTGGACCGGGTCATGCGCAATTCCGATCGCCTGAACGCCCAGAAGACGGCACTGTTGCAACTCGTGAAGTTGCCGCTGACAGAAGCAACCGTATGCTGAGAAGGGCCGCTCGCTCAGGAACCTGACCGCTCGTCCAGACGGCGTCGCAGACAGGCGATGTGCTCCGGCCCAACCTCACAGCAACCTCCAACCATGGATGCCCCCTGAGTTACCCAGCGCATCGCGAAGTCCGCGTAGTGCTCGGGGGGCAGATCGTTTCTCGCCTGCAGGGAGCTGACGGTTCCTCCCGGTTGCAGAGCATCGATTGCCGTGAACCCGTTTGCATAGGCACCGACAGGGAATTCGGTCCCTGCAATCAGCGTCTGCCACGCAGCTTCGATGGTCTCGGGCCTCGAGCAATTGAGCAACAGACCCTGCAGTGGCAGTTCACGCAGCGCAGCCAGAACATCGCTCAAGTCATCACCGCCACGCAGTTTCTGCGGATTGCGGTCATCCAGTGTCAAGGCAAGCCAGGTTGGTAATCCGGTTTCACAGGCAGCGCCTGCGGCCGTCACCGCCTCGGCTTGTGAGGCCATGGTTTCACACAGGAAAAGATCAACGTGGCGTGCCTGCATGTCGCAGATCTGTCGGTACAGCTGCAGAGACCGCTCCGTGCCCGGGGCCAGATCCGGACGATAGCTGGCAACCAGTGGCGGCAGACAGCCCGCTATGCGCACCTTGTCGTTACCCGCCTTGTCCCGCGCACGCTGCGCCACTTCACAGGCGCCGGTCTGCAGCGCATCGAACAGACTGACATCGGCATCCCGGGCGAGTCTTTCAGGTGTACTCGAATAGGCGTTGATGGTAATGACCTCTGCGCCGGCCTGAATGAAGTCGACATGGAGCGCCTCGACCAGTTCCGGCTGTTCCAGCATTACCGTGGCCGACCAGAGCGGTGTTGGTGCCTTCCCCGAGCGACGAATCAACTCCTGACCCATGCCGCCATCCATCAGTACGACTTCGTGCATTGTTCTTTCTTTTCCGTTGACTTTGATCAAGCCGCCAATGAGGCGGGTTTGCCTGCCATGTAGCATTTACAAGAGACTGGTTGCACCTGCACACTGGGCGATCATCACCACCATCAAAAAGCACTGAACGGGTCAGTTGCTTGGAGCCAGCAGTCTATGACAATCCAGGACACCGATCTTGATGACACAGCGACCAGAACACCCGGTGTTCAGGACGTCATCACTGTCTTGCTGGAACGCGCATTGGCGACGGCGGATGTTACCACCGCCACACTGAAACTGGCGATAGCCGAGGCCAGATTGGCGATGAGCAGCGCGGGGTTGCTGGTCGCCCTGCTGGTGATCCTTGTGGTGATGATCCCCATTACCTGGCTGGTCGCCCTGGCGACGGCCTACGCCGCCCTGCTGAGCGCAGGACTCGGCTCCCTGTCGTCTTTTGCAATCCTGCTGGGTCTGCAGATTGTTATCTGTACGGCGCTCGTGCTGATCATGCTGAAACTCAGCCGTCTCATGGCCTTTCGGCGTACCCGGCAGGCCCTGCAGACCAGTCTGGGCAAGACCGGCGACAACAGAATTCAACCAACGGAAGCAGAAAATCATGTCACAAACAGTCACCAAGCCTGAAGAACTGAAGCAAGCGGCCAGAGACGCCATCGATACGGCAGAGGAAAAGGCCTTCGATACGTTGGAGAAGGCGCGTGAGAAAGCCGAGGATGTGGTCGACAGGGCGCATGAACTGGAGGCCGAGTTGCAAGACTCCGTCGCTGAGTTGAGTGGTACGGTCACCCGATACATCAACGAAAAGCCCGTGCAGGCAGCGGGCATTGCCTTTGCAGCAGGCGTACTTGCCACCTTGCTGATCAAACGACGATAGGCGCAGGAGAGCCGCGACGTGTTGCTCGACAGCAAGAGAATTGCGGTGGAACAGGCCTGGCTGAGGCAGTGCGAAGCTCAGGCGACACTGGACCACATCGCTCACGAATGCAAGGAAGAGTGCAACGATTATTTCTCGCGACCGGCGGCGCTGCTGTGGCCGTTTGCCGCGGGCGTGCTGCTCACTCGATTCAGGCGTGCGGCTCCGGCAACGCTTGAGGTAACCAGTCTGGCATTGTCGGCGATCAAGGTCGCCGGCAAGGCCTCCCCTCTGATCAAGCGCTTCCTGACATGAACCGTCGAAACGATCTACTGAATGCCTGGGATTCACGCTGTGAGTCGTTGGATGAGCAGCAATTCTCATCGGATTCGCGTGAAGAGATCGCCTCCATCTTTCTGAAGATCGCGAATCACCACGCAGGCCCGCAGGCTGGGCGGCCATCGAAGTCACTCATGAGCGAATGGTCTACCAGACTGGGAACACTGGCAGACTCGGACGACCTGCCCGCACCCGCCGTCCATGCCGAGTTGCGTAGTTGTCAGATTTCACTGCTGCAGCGTCTGCTGCTCAGTTCCCCGGATGACGACCGGAAAACGGCCATGACAACGGAGCTCTCGCACACCATGCAGACCATCGACCAGCTGATAGAAGAGGGCGTCCGTCAGCTCAAGAGCTCCGAAGCTACGCCGGATGAGCCGTCTTCTCGTGAACCGAAGGGCAAGGTCAAGACCTTGCAGCATGAAATTCGCACTCCGCTTCAGGGAGCCCTTCTGACAACCGAGTTGATGCTGGAGGATGCCCAACAGGGTGATGCCGTGCAGTCCGACGATATCCTTGCGGTACGCCGTTCCATCGAGACTGCCGTACAGGTGCTGAACGAGTTCGCAGAGAAACCGGGGTGAGTCCGGACTGAACATGGGGTGGCATCGCTCGCTACATGCCTACATGACAGGTTACATTTTTCGGTCCGGAGTGAGTATCATTCCGGACCTGGTCAGCAGAACAAGCTTATAACAGACTCATGACCGCCCGTTCCTTGCCTTGCGCCGTTTGCTCCCTGTGCGGCGCGTACAGTTATGACAAGCAAACCGCGACCGGCGTCTGTGGCAGGAGCGTGTCGGGCGCCTCCCCTTGCGAGGGCCATTGGCTCAAACGGGATCGCTTTACCGATTGGCTCAGTTGTCAGACCTGTAAAGGCGCAGGCTACCTCGATGCAAGACGCTGCCCGACCTGCAGGGCCAGCGGATGGGTACCTGCCAGGCAGGATCGCAAGACCAGCTAGCGAGTCTGACAACCATCAAGTCTCCCTCCCCTTCATTGACCACTGGATCTGTACTGGGCCATCTGGCAAGACTATCCATTCCTGCGTCCATGGGAATGATATTCAACACCCTGTACAACCTGACGGACTTCTGGTTCGCCGGACGCATCTCCGATGATGCACTGGCAGGCGTCTCCATCGCCGGCAGTGTGTTCTTCCTGTTATTGGCTGTGGGCATAGGCATTCAGACAGGGGCCTCGGCGGTCATTGCACCAGAGTCAGGCCGCGGGCAACGAGACCGTGTCGCCTTCTGGGTGGATCAGGCGTTCGGACTGGCATTGTTCTTCAGTGTGCTGGTCACACTGTGCGGCTGGTTTCTGGCCGAGCCCCTGATCCGGTTTCTGGGTGCTGAACCCCATGTTGCACCACTGTCCATGGAGTACATCGCAACCACCCTGTGGGGTTCCTTCACCTTCATTCTGACCTTCGCCGCCGCCGGTGCCCTGATGGCAATCGGCGACACACGCTCCAATCGTAATGCTCTGGCCATGGGCTTTCTGGCCAATCTGCTTCTCAACCCCTTGCTGACATTCGGTCTGCAACTGGGTGTGACAGGGCTGGCTCTGGCCACGGTCCTCATCAAGGGGGCGTCAGCACTGTACCTCTATCATGTGCTGACCAGAGAACTGGGGCGTAGAAGTGTTCCTCGTTGTCAGTGGGAAAGCTGGCTGACACTGCTGCGTCAGGTATTGCCTGCCAGTTTCAACATGCTCACGATCATCGTGGGAGGTTTCATCACTCTGTCGTTGATTGGCCGCTTCGGCAGCGAACACGTAGCCGGCTACTCGGTCGGTCTCAGACTTGAACAGGTTTTGCTGTTGCCCGCTCTGGGCCTGAATACCGCGGTCATGGCCATAGCCGGTCAGAATCTGGGCGCGGGCCAGCCGCAACGGGTCAGGGAAACCTACATCAAGGGTCTGCAGATCGGCCTGGCCATGGCAGCTGTATCGATACCGGTCATGGTGTATCTGTCGCCTGCCATGATGAGCTTCTTTTCGAGTGATCCGGCCATTCAGGCCACCGGTGCAACTTACCTGCGAATCGATGCGATCGCCTTTTACGCCTACGTCGTTCTGTTCCTCAGCACAGCCACATTGCAGGCCATGAAGCGCCCCCTGTTTCCGATGTACATGGGAATTGCACGTCAGCTGGTCATCCCCGTGAGCATCAACTACTGGCTCATTGTTCACCAAGGCTTCCCGATGATGTCGATCTTCTACACGATCATCAGTGTCGTCGTGATCGCATCACTGGTAGCGCATTGGTACACCTTGCGCCAACTGCTCAGGCTGGCAGGCGGCAAACCGGAAACGGAATCAGACCAACGCCCGACCAGAACACCCCTCCAGTAACGAAAGAAGCCCCATTCGCCTGTCGAGGCAAACGGGGCTTCTGGAGTCGACCTTGCGGAATCTGCTCGACCTGCAGGTCGAACCGATCCGAGCAGAGGGGGAGCCTTGTACGCTCCCCCCAACATATCTGGCCTAGGGCTGCTTCTGCCAGGCCTTGATGTAGTCGATTTCGAACTCGGCAGGCACCGACTCCGCGGAAGGCTCACCAATCCAGCTGCTGCCCACCACCAGATGCGCGATGATGTTCATTGGCTCATCGGAGACACGAGGACCTGTCAGACGACGCACTTCCTGACCATCGAGATACCAGACAACCAGACCTGGCTCCCACAGCACACTGTACTTGTGGAAACCCGCGCTGAGGTCTTCACCCGTAGCCGTTTCCATCGTGGGTGATGAATGCTTCTCACCACTGTTGGAGCGCGCACGATTGCTGTCGTAATAGTGATAGGTCTGGTAGACCTTGTCAGGGCGTGAACCGATGTATTCGGCAATGTCGATTTCCGGCTTGTTCTTGTAATAATCCTGATTGAACAGGTAGAACGTCGACAGCAGACCGTCACCACCAGCCACCTTGGCACTCATTTCCACGTAGCCGTAGGTCATTTCGAAGTAGTCGGCCGTGGTAATGACACCCGACAGATAAGGCTTGTTGTTGACTGCTGGCAGCAATTCCGCTGGCGTTTCCTGTCCGGTGATGATCAGTGTTTCGCCAGTGAATTCGAACGGCGTGTAATCGATGGGGTCTGACGCAAAGATGTTCACGAAGTACTGCATCTCACCGTTGATGGTGGTATCAGGCCCCCACGGCAATGCGGCTTTCCACAGGCTTCTATCCAGATCGGTTCCATCGAATTCTTCATCGAACACCTGCACATAACCGTCAAGGTCAGGGGTAGTGCCCTGCAGTTCCTCGAAGGTGAAGACAGCAGGTTCTGACAGCTCGGAACGCATGCCTTCGTTGTCAACGGCCGCCACGGCGTAGCTGTAGCTGGCACCCGGCACCGGCTCTCGGGACGGGCAATCGGTGTAACGAGTGAAGTTGCAGTCGATGAACGACGTGCTCAACCAGCTGCGGATGTCGTGCTCGTATTCGGTATTGCTGACTGTCGCAATCAGACTGCCATCGCGATAGATTTCGTAGGCCTTGACAGCCTGGTCATCCGTGGAAGGTGCCCAGGTGAACTCGATCCATTTCTCGGCGGCCAGCAACAGCGTCAGGTCCGTGGGTACTGACGGTGGTCCAGCGCTGCGGGATTCATCCTTGATGGAAGGACCAACCAGGGAGGCCGTCTCTGCGGCGGTCGGGCTGTCATCATCTCCGCCGGAAAGGTCATTGCCACCGGAGACCGGAGGAGCCAGCGCCCCATCGTCATCAGGCGTGTTACCTGGCAATCCCACCGTTGCACCGGTATCAGTGCCATTATCGGTTCCGGTGTCAGTGCCAGTATCGGTTCCGGCATCAGTACCTGCACCGGTATCAGTGCCAGCATCGGTTCCGGCATCAGTACCCGCATCGGTATCGGTTCCGGTATCAGTGCCAGCGTCCGTATCGGTTCCGCCAGTGGTCTGATCACCGGTAGTGCCACCGTCGACAGGACTACCGTCATTCAGAGGCGTCGACGACGAGGAGTCGCTGCATCCGGAAATAACCAGCAAGCTGGCCATAAAAAAACCGGCCATGCCGGTCCGTGAGAAAATCATCATGATCAAGGAGTGTCAGAGCAGTTATTTGCAACCGTGAATTCTGGTTGTACTGGCTCATCAGGTCAATGCCAAATGAATTGCGAACCCGCAAGCAGAGGCAGGTATTTGCTGTTCCTCGGTGTCCAAGATGCCCATTTTCACTGGTTTTCAGGCTGAACTGTGAACTATTGTGTGTTTCGTCGTCTCATGGCTGCAGGAGACTTTCCAACGGGTCATGTTCCGCCACGAAGTGATCCGGATAACGTTCATCCAGAGCCGGTACATAGTCCGGCGGCAGTGATGAGCGCCTCGACGGCAGAAACCGCAGGCGTGCGCCTGTCTCCATCGGTGACGCCAACTCCCCCTGCAGCTTGATGCGGCTTCTGGCACGCTCCAGTTGCGGATCCGGCACCGGCACGGCAGACACCAGTTGACGCGTGTAGGGGTGCTGTGGACGAGCGAACAGGTCATCACGCGATGCCAGCTCGACCACCGAGCCGAGGTACATCACCAGAATCCGACTGGATACCTCCCATACCACCGACAGGTCATGGGAGATGAAGATTAGTGACAATCCGAACTCCTGCTGGAGATCTTTCAGCAAGGCCAGAATCTGCGCCTGTATCGAGACATCAAGTGCGGATACCGCCTCATCACAGATCAGCAATTTCGGGCGGCTCATCATGGCCCTGGCAATGCCGACCCGTTGATTCTGCCCACCAGACAGTTCGTGAGGATACCGGTTGATCAAGGCATGCGAAAGCCCGACTCGCTCCATCATGTCCGCCACGCGCCGGGTACGCTGCTGTCGGTCCAGTCCCGGCTCGAACACTTTCAGCGGCTCCGCCATGCTGTCGCCAATGGTCATGGACGGGTCAAGGCTGGCCAGTGGATCCTGAAACACGATCTGCGCATCCTGCCTGAATGCCTGAAGATCCTGTCGCGTGGAGACTGTCAGCTCTTGTCCCTGCCAGTTGACCTGACCGGAAGTCGGCTCGATCAACTGCAGAATGGCCCGCGCCAGCGTGGACTTGCCACTGCCGGATTCTCCAACGATACCCAGCGTCTCCCCGGCGGCCAGATCGAATCCAATGCCATCCACGGCTCGAAGTTCACGCCTTTTGCTGAACCAGCCGGACTGTACGGGAAAGGTGACACGCAGATTGCGAACACGAAGCAGTGTTCCCGTTGGATCATCGCTGCCCCTGATCGAAGGGTTCTGCGCGGCCGCCGAGGATTCCGGTGTTTCCGGTGTTTCCGAGGTTTCCGGCGTTTCCAGCACCTCGTTCTGATGCGGATTTGTCATTCCGCCCTCCTCGGGCCTGCCCCCGTCAAGTGTCGAGGCTTCGCCATCAACCCGGATGCGCGGCACCGATTCAAGCAGCATTCTGGTGTAAGGGTGCCGTGCGCCATAGAAGACGTCCTCGCAACTGCCCTGCTCCACGTATTCTCCCTGACGCATGACCTGTACACGATCACACATGCGAGCAACGACCCCCATGTCGTGGGTGATCAGTACAACGGCGGTACCGTGGTCGCGCCGCAACTCATCCATCAGATCCAGAATCTCGGCCTGAATGGTGACATCCAGTGCCGTGGTGGGCTCATCGGCGATCAGCAACTCCGGCTCACACAACATGGCCATGGCGATCATGACGCGTTGTCGCATGCCGCCGGACAACTCGTGGGGATACTGCGACAGTCGATGACGCGCCTCCGGAATGCGCACGTTCTGCAACCACTGCAGACAACATTGCCGTGCATCATGATCGCTCATGCGTTGATGGGTCTGCAGCACTTCGCGCATCTGCACCCCGATACGCAGATGCGGGGTCAGCGCCGTCAACGGGTCCTGAAAGATCATGGAAATGCGCCGACCACGAATGCGATTGAGTTCGCGCAATGTCAGGTCCAGCAGATTCTGACCATGAAACTCCACACGCCCGGTCACCGTGGCATTACTGGCCAGCAGGCCCATGGCCGCCAGAAAGGTCTGACTCTTGCCCGAGCCGGATTCACCGACAACGCCGAGGCATTCGCCAGCCGCGACTTGCACATCGACACCACGGACCGCCTCCACGATTCCGTCGTTGGTCTGAAACCGTACTTGCAGGTCACTGATATTCAGTACCGGGTTCTCGATGGTCTGCATCATCGGTCCCTCGCATCAAAGGCATCACGCAAGCCATCACCGATGAACAGCAGGCTCAGCAGCAGAACCACCAGAAAGGCTGCCGGAAACCACAGCAGCCAGGGGAGAACTTCCAGCACGTCGGCCCCTTCGGCAATGAGTGTGCCCAGCGATGTCAGCGGTTCCTGGATACCGAACCCCAGATAGGACAGAAAACTCTCGACCACCACGATTTCGGGAATGGTCAGGGTTGCATAGATGACCACCGAACCCACCAGGTTCGGCACGATGTGCCTGAAGATGATGGCCGTGGTCCCCAGTCCGGAGGCGCGTGCCGCTTCGATGTATTCACGCTGCTTGATCGACAGGGTCTGCCCGCGGACAATCCGCGCCATGGTCAGCCATTCCAGCGCCCCGATGGCCGCAAACAGCAGGAACACATTGCGCCCGAAAATCACCATCAACAGGATCACGAACAGGATATAGGGCAAGGCATACATGATATCGACAAAGCGCATCATGGCCTGATCGACACGACCTCCCACATACCCGGCTATGGCACCGTAACTGACGCCGATGACAACCGACACCACTGTGGCAATCAGGGCCACCAGCAGCGATACCCGAGTGCCGAACAGCGTTCTGGCCAGCAGATCACGTCCATTCTGATCGGTGCCGAACCAGTGCCCGCCTTCCAGCGACGGTGGCGCTCTGAACGCTGCCCAGTCCGGGTCTTCGTAGTTGTGGGGAATGAACCAGGGACCGGCGATCGCGAACACGACCAGCAGTATCAGCATGAGCAACGAGACTACCGCCGCCTTGTTGCGACGTAGCCGTGCCACGGCATCCTGAAACTGACTGCGACCGGGTGTCAGTTCCGCCCCATCATCCAGAGCTGCCTCGAGAATGGCGAGTTTGGCTTTTCGAAAAATCATCGTGAGCGTACTCGCGGGTCAAGCCAGGCATAGAGAATATCGACGATCAGGTTCAGCACGACGATCAGTATCATGTAGAACACGACCGTGCCCAGCACCATGCCATAGTCCCGGTTCAGCGCTGCATTGATGAAATAGCGGCCAATGCCCGGCAGCCCGAAGATGGTCTCCACCACCAGCGAACCGGTCAGCAGATAGCTGGCGGCGGGCCCCAGATAGGACACCACGGGCGTCAGAGTCGGTTTGAGGGCATGGCGCCAGACGATGCTGCCCCCTCCCAGTCCTTTCGATCTGGCGGTTCGAATGAAATTGCTGTGCATGACCTCGATCATCGCACCTCGCGTCAGGCGGGAAATTCGGGCGACATGAGGCAGAGCCAGCACGACCACGGGCAGCACGATATGCGACAGAGCACCACCGCCCCAGCCACCGACCGGCAACCATTCCAGCTTGAGTCCGAAGAACAGCTGCAGAATCGGTGCGACCAGGAAATTGGGCAACACCAGTCCGGTCAGGATGATCATACCGATCAGATAATCCGGCAGACGATTGCGGTAGACCGACCCGAGAATACCCGCCGTGATACCCAGCAGGATAGACAGAAAGAAAGCCAGACCACCGATTATCAGTGTGTAGGGCAGTCCAACCAGCAACTGCTCCGAGACAGTGAAATCCTGATTGATGAAGGACGGCCCCAGGTCACCCTGCAGCAGCTTGCCCAGATAAATGAGGTACTGCTCGAAGAGTGATTTATCCAGATTGTAGTGGGCGGCCAGATTCTGCTTGATGGCTTCCGGCAAGGGTCTTTCGCCATCGAACGGACCGCCGGGAGCGAGTCTCAGGACAAAGAAGCAGGCGGTTATCGCTATCCACAGTACGGGAATGGTCGATAACAGACGCCGGAACGCGTAATTGAGCATCGGGTAATCAGCCAGGCTGGCAAATCGGAATACCCACCGGAGCCCTCAGTCGGCCCGGTGGGTACACATCGGCAAATCGAAACCGAGATCGTCTAGTCGACGAGTTCCAGCCAGCGAGTGCGATGTATGTCAAACGCGTTGTTCACATAGCCCTTGACTCTGGGAGACACCACATTGCGCGCCAGATAATAGTAGATGGGGATAGCGGCTGATTCATCCAGAGCCAGCTTTTCGGCCTCGTGCAGCAGCGCCGCCCGCTCTGCCGTATCGCCCGTTGCATTGGCCTTGTCCACCAGTGCATCGTATTCCGGATTGTTGTACCGGCCATAATTGTGCTCGACCGTGGATTTCAGCAGATTCAGGAAATTGTCGGCATCATTGTAGTCAGCCAACCAACCGGCACGAGCAACATCCAGAACACCACGTTGCAATTCATCGTAGTGCACCTTGGTTTCGGTATTGTACAGCTCGACATCGACGCCCAATGGCTTCCACATGGCGGCAATGGCCACCGCGATGCGCTTGTGGTTCTCGTTGGTGTTGTAGCGCAACTGCAACTTCAGAGGATTGTCCGCGCCATAACCGGCTTCGGCCAGCAGGCGCCCGGCCTCGGCCACCTTGTCCCCGTAAGGCATGTCCTTCCAGTCCACTGTATAAGGTTCGTCGTAATTGGCCATGCCCGGTGGTACCCAGGAGTAGGCTGGCAACTCGCCGGTTCCCAGTATCTGCGGGCCGATGACTTCGCGGTTGATGCTCATGGACAGCGCCTTGCGCACATCAGCATTGTCAAACGGTGGCTTGTTGTGATTGACAACGTAGTAATACAAGCCTGCATATGGGGCAACCTGCGCCTGTCCCGGCAGATTCTCCTCCATCCAGGCGTACTGGTCGGTGGGAAACTCGGTAAGGATATCGAACTCCCCGGCGCGATAGCGCTTGAGTGCCGCTGATTCATCTTCCAGCACAAAGAATTTTGCACCCTCGATGCTGACGTCATCTGCTGCGTAATAGCCTTCATTCTTGACAGTTGTCACGTGTGAGCCGGGCACCCAGTCAACCGGCTTGTATGGACCATTGGTCACGATGTTCTCGATCTTGACCCAGTCATCACCGACTTTCTCCAGCAGGTGTTCCGGAATCGGATAAGCCGTGTAATGCGTCAAAGCCCCGATGAAATAAGGGGTGGGACGCTCCAGCGTGATCTCCAGGGTCTTGTCATCAAGAGCCTTGACACCCAGTTCATCAAGCTCGGTAATCTCACCGGTGTTGATCGCTTCCGCATTCTTGATGCTGTACTGCAAGTACGCATAGACCGCGGCAGTCTCGGGATTCATCAGACGCTGAAACGCGTAGACGAAATCACCGGCTGTCACCGCGGTGCCGTCACTCCATTGCACACCATCGCGCAGGGTAAAGGTATACACCAGGCCATCATCCGAGACTGTCCATTCGGATGCCTGTCCGGGTATCGGTTCTGCTTTCGGATCTTCGGTGACCAAGCCTTCAAAGATGTCACCGGCAATGCGGTTCTCCCAATCCCCCGACAGCTTGTGCGGATCCAGCGAAGTCGGATCACCACCGTTGTGGATATTGATGGTAGCGGCAGAGGCCAGACCTCCCATCAGTGCCAGCAATCCGGCACCCAGCAAATTTCGCAGACTGCATGTTTTCATGTATCAACTCTCGTGTACGATCAACGTCACACTGTATCGTTGAGGAGTGTATTCTTGCAAGCTTTGAACGGAACGCGAATTTACAAAAGGACGTTTGGCATCAGCCGGTCGGTTGTTCTGTCCCTGGCTGTCGGTCTGACGGTCACGATCTCGGCATGTTCGGACAGTGATGATGACCCGGCTGACGAACAGAGTGCAGTGATCAACATCGATTCTCTCGGCGCGGTATCCAGTGAACGACATGAGGGAGATGACGATGGTCTGCTGGGCGGCTTCGGCTTGAGCGGTCTGCTCGACCCACCCGACTTCTACAACGATCCCGATTCCCCCACCGCCGCTGAATTGCGCCGTGCCACCTTGCATGCCAATTACACGGCACTGGTGGATACCCGCGCCGAGGGAGGCTTTGGCACGCTCTATGGCCCCCTGGACGACACGCGTTTTCCCGGCACTGAATACCGGGCCTTCGTCGGAGATGGCATCAATCGAGCGACGCTGATGCTGCAACTGCCAGACAGCTTCGATCCCGATGACCCCTGCCTGGTTGCCGCCCCGTCATCGGGTTCTCGCAATGCCTATGGTGCAGTGGGAACCACGGGTGAGTGGGCTCTGGCCAAGGGCTGCGCCGTGACCTATACCGACGCCAACAAGGGCACGGGAGCCGTTGAGCTGACGCAGAACATCGGCTTTGACCTTGCCTTGCAAGCCATCGATCTGAATGACAGTGATGCAGCAGAGGCCAGCTTCCAGGTACCCACTCAGGAACGTGTTCCCGAGCCGGGCACCGACTATGCAGGTGTGGTGCTGCCCACCAATGCCGAATTGGCAGCCTATGTCGAGGCCAACCCTGATCGTTATGCCTTCAAGCATGCGCATTCCCAGAAGAATGTCGAGAAGGACTGGGGACTGCATACCTTGCAATCGATACAGTTTGCGCTGAACACACTGAGCACCGAATTCGAGCAGAGTTTCACCCCTGACAATACTCTGATCATCGGGGCCAGCGCGTCCAACGGGGGCTCGGCCATACTGCGTGCAGCCGAGCAATCCGATGGCAGTGTCTTCGATGGCATTGTTGTTGGTGAACCCAATATCAGCCCTATGCCGGCCGCTACCGCATTCACGATCAACATGGATGGACGTGGCCCTGTTACCGAACACTCTGTCCCTTTCTACGATTACATGCTGGTGTCCGAGGTGTATGCCGGCTGCGCAAGCAAGGCGCCAGTCAATGCCGGTGCCATGTTTGCCGAATCGCGCGGCGACACGACGGCCCGTTGCAACGCGCTGGTAGCCGCAGGGCTACTCGAACCGGGTGACATTTCCTCATTGGGTGAACAGTCCAACCAGAAACTGCTGGATGCAGGATACCTTCAGGAATCCACCAGAATCCTGGTGGGCTACTCGGGGATCGATCTGTTCCAGTCTCTGATTACTACCTATGGAAATGCGTACACACGCAGCTCGGTTGTCGACTCCCTGTGTCAGATCAGCATGGCTCATGTAGTGGCTGGAACGACAGCTCCAGCACCTTATTCGCGACTGGCAACCTTGTCGGCAGACAGTAATGGTGTACCCAGAACCGCCGGAGTCTACCTGATCAAGGACGATGCACCAGGTGGTGCTGCCATCCAGATTGCAGCAGCCTCCAACTCCGGTGAGCTGGACTACAATCTGGAAGGTGCCCTGTGCTGGCAGGATCTGCGCGACAACGAAGCCAATCCGCTGCATGAGCGACTCAACCGTGGAATCGAGGAGATACGCGCTGATGGCGATCTGCACGGCGTGCCTACGATCATGGTGCACGGACGTGCCGACGGTCTGATTCCCGTCAACCACTCCTCCCGCCCCTACTACGCGTTGAATCAGCAGGTAGAAGGTGACGCCAGTGCCTTGAAATACTATGAGGTACCGCATGCGCAGCACTTGGATTTTCTGCTCGGCAGCTATGCGCTGGCTGGCATGGAATTTCTGCCGATCGATTACTACTTCAAACAGTCACTGGACCTGATGCATGACCACCTCACGCAGGGAAGCGCCTTGCCGGAGAGTCAGGTCGTTGCAACATCAGCCCCCTCGGGCGGAGTGGTCACTCCCGAGAACCTGGGAGAGATTGCCATGGACGTCGCCACGGACCGACTCATCAAGTACGAGGATTCGGTACTGAGCATTCCGCAGTAGGATCCGGGGACAGCGCAGCCCCTGCCCGAACGGATTGATTTCCGCTCAGGCAGGGGCTTGCAACAACTGCAGCCCTGGCGCCGCCTGGAGACCGCTTTTCTCTGCGCCAATGCTCTGACTGAATACCGTGTTTCCGCTGCCAGTCCGACGCCGCCTGTTAACCACTCGTGTTTCCGCTGTCAGTCCGATGCCGCCTGGAAACCACTCTTGTTTCCGCTGCCAGTCTGATGCCGCCTGGAAACCACTCGTGTTTCCGCTGTCAGTCCGATGCCGCCTAGAAACCACTCTCTTCTGCCATCTTGACCACTCCCACGGTCAGGATCAGATTGGCAAAGCGACGCTGCTCGCCCGTCTGGATGATCAATGTCGTCGCCGGCTCTCTGATCTTGTCGTAAAAGGCCCAACGCTCCAGTTCATCCCACGTGACATCACCCAGCAAGGCCTTGTAGGCATCGTGAATCTCCGCGTTGGCGTCAGCCGGCTTTTCCATGACAATCGCACCTTGCACGGGACAGATGTCCAGCACTCCCTCGAGCACGGTCAGGGCGTCCAGCAGTCCCGGCCGAAAATTCAGGTGCACAGTAGTCGAGTTGGGTCCGTTCAGGGCACCGACAGCCAGATTGCCGTCAGCGATGACAATCTGCGAATAATGACCCGAGCGAGCAATGGCTTCCATGATCGTCGGATGAATGATCGGTGTTTTCAGCACGGAGTGTTTCCCGGTAAGCAGACAAGAGGCTGACAGCTGACGGTCCATTGCCGCCATTGTCGGATCAGAGCAATGCCCCACGGCAACACTCCGGGGGCAACGCTTCATGCTCGGTGACGGAGCACGCTACATGTTGTAGACACCGCCATTGATGTCCAGCGTGGCACCAGTGATGAAGCCATCGTATTCGGATGCCAGATATACCACGGCACGCGCCACATCCGCGGCATTACCGGCGCGCTGGATGGGAATGCCTGCGGTCGTCGCATCCGCCGATTCCTTGGTCGTGTGCGTATTGTGAAACGAGGTACCCAGAATGAGCCCCGGTGCAACGGCGTTGACACGGATGCCCTGAGGCCCCAGTTCTGCAGAGAGGGCGCGTGTCAGTGTGAGGATTGCGCCCTTGCTGGTCGAGTAGGCCAGTGAACCCGGATGCCCTCCCTTGCGCCCTGCCAGTGATGCCAGATTGACGATACTGCTGTTGTCATTCGCGGCAAGATGCGCAGACGCCGCTCGGGTCACGAACATCATGGAGGTCAGGTTGATGTCCATGACCTTGTTCCAGAATTCCGTGTCCATCTCGCTCAGCATCCGGCGTGCAACCAGCGACCCTGCGTTGTTGATCAGTATGTCCAGACCACCCAGGGCATCGACCGACTTCTCGACCAATGCCGTCGCGTCCTCTTCTCTGGTCAGATCACCACTGATGGCAACCGCCTTCTGTCCCTTGCCGATTGCGTATTCGACCAGCTCATCAGCAACGTCGGCGCTGGAAAAATAATGAATGGCAACATTGGCACCGCCGTCGATGAAATGCCTGGTGATCGATTCACCGATTCCCTGGGCACCGGCGGTGATCAGCACGTTCTTGCCAGCGATCTTGTTCGTGTTTGTCATGATTTTCCTGAAGCAGATAAAGTGGATGAAGGCGAGGCTTCACGAGGCCGCCAAAGAACGAAAAAGGCCCGTCACGGCAATGACGGGCCCTGGCAACGACAGTCATGCCGCGATGCCGATAACGGCCATTCCGTGCCGCAATGACCTCACGCGATGTATCACTGGCCCGGTACGCCAGCAGAGGCGCACCGGGTTCAGCTAGCCGGCCAGAACGCCCGGCAGCCAGAGTGACACTGCCGGTATGTAGGCCACCAGCAGCAATGCAGCCAGCATGGCGAGATAGAAAGGCCAGATGGTGCGAATGGCTTCTTCGATGGGTACCTGACCGACCGCACAGCCGACGAACAGACAGACGCCGACAGGGGGCGTGCACAGTCCCAGTCCGAGATTCATCAACAACATGATGCCGAACTGGATGGGGTCCATGCCCAGACCGGCGGCAATCGGCAGGAAAATGGGAGTGCAGATCAGGATCAACGCCGCCATGTCCATGATCATTCCCAGTGCCAGCAGAATGATGTTGATCATCAGGATGATGATCAGCGGGTTGTCGGAGATGGCAGTCAGAGCCGAGGCCAGCAGTTCCGGCACGTTGTACAAGGCCAGCAGATAACCGAATGCATTGGCACAGCCGATCAGTATCATGACCATGGCCGTGGTGCGAACCGATGTGACAACGGCAATCTTGAAACTCTGCCAGCTCAATGAGCGATACACCAAAGCTGTGAGTACCAGGGCATAGATAGCACCAAACGCACCGGATTCGGTCACGGTGAACACGCCGGACAGGACACCGCCCACGATGATGACGGCAGTGATGAAGCCTGGCAATGCAGCGGCCGCCGACAGCGCCACTTCCTTCATTCCCGGGAACGGCTCGGAGGCGTAGTTGTGCTTGACCGCGATGATGTACGCCGCAATGGCCAGGCAGACACACATCAGAAAACCCGGCACCACACCTGCCAGAAACAGCGATGAAATGGACAGTCCACCACCGGCGGCTACCGAGTAGATGATCATGTTGTGACTGGGAGGAATGACGACACCGGCGATCGACGAGGTGACCGTCACGTTGACTGCGTAGTCACCGCGATAGCCCTTTTCCTTCATCACAGGAATCATCAGCGAGCCCAGCGCGGAGATATCGGCAACGGCCGAACCGGATATACCACCGAACAGCATGCTCGAGAAGATGTTGACAGATGCCAGGCCACCTCTGACATGGCCGACCAGGGTCGAGGCAAAGCGGACCAGGCGTTTGGCTATGCCGCCATGCAACATCAGCTCACCGGCAAAGATGAAGAACGGAATCGCCAGCAGCGAGAAGATGCTGACGCCCGACGTGATTCTCTGGAACGCGATCAACAACGGAAAACCTTCGTACATGAACGCGGCGATGGCCGATATGGCCATGGCAAAGGCAACCGGTATGCCGATCAGTACACCACCAAAAAAAAGACCAAGCAGCAGGGCAAGTCCCATGAGTTACGCGCTCCGTTCGTCGGAAATGGGTACAACAGGTTCCTCAGGTGAGACACCACCCAGGATCATCCGAACAGCGCGTTCGGTAGCGAAAAGGAAAATCAGACCGCCAGCGATGGCCGCCGGCAGGGTACGTATACCCTCGGGAATATTCAGCATTGGCAGTTTGGTCGACCAGCCGAACTGAACAAGTTCGGTACAGGCAACGAGCATGACCAGCCCGAATATTGCCATGGTCACTTCACAGACGATCCGCAATACATGGCGAATGGTCGGCGGCATCGCCTCGCGAATGAAACTCACGCCCAGATGAGTGTCGTCGTGAACACCGGCACCGGCGCCCAGAAACGTGATCCATACAACCAGCACCAGGGCCAATTGCTCAACCCAGGTCGGGGTCTGGTTCAGCACGTACCGGCCGAACACCAACCACGCAAAGGTAAGAATGAGTACAACCAGCGAGATGCTGCTGATGAACACGCATAGATCGCGCAGCTTCTGCAACACCTTCACTATCAGCGACGTGTTTTCAATCATCGAGGGCTATTTCCTGCGTTATCGGAAAATGGACTGGTCAACGCAACTCCCGGCGTGCAGGCACGCCGGAAATTGCGTCATTCGCATCAATGAATTCAGTCAGCCGAACGCATCATGTCAACCAGCTCGACCAGATCCGGGTTGTCTGCCAGAAACTGATCATAGACCGGCGCCATGGCTTCCTGGAACGGTCCCTTGTCTTCGACAGTGTTGACGACAACGCCTGCGGCTTGCACCTTTTCCAGACTTTCGGTCTCACGCTTTTTCCACAGTTCGCGCTGAGTTTCGGCACTGGCCTTGCCAGCCGCCTTCACGATGTCCTTCTGCTCATCGGACAGTCGGTCCCAGGAGACCTTGCTCATGCACAGGCATTCGGGAATGATCAGGTGCTCGGTCAGTGAGTAGAACTGGGCAACCTCGAAATGGTTGACCGAATCATAGGACGGTGGGTTGTTTTCAGCACCGTCCACCACGCCGGTCTTCAGGGACTGATAGACCTCGGCGAAGGCCATGGGCGTGGCATTGCCACCCATTGACTCCACCATGCCGACAAACAGGTCATTGTTCATGACCCGGATCTTCAGGCCTTCGACATCCGCCGGGGTGTTGATCGGCCGCTGCGAATTATAGAAGGAGCGAGCACCGGCATCGTACCAACCAAGGGCCACGATTCCCTTTTTCTCCATTCCGGCGCCGATGGCGTCACCGACTTCGCCATCCATCAGTTCGTACATCTGCGGAATGCTTTTGAAGATGAACGGTAGCGATACCACATTGGTCTCTGGGATCGACTGCCCCATCGGGCCGAGGCTGAACTGTCCGAAGTCGATGGCACCCAGACGAATCTGTTCGATGGCATCGGGCTGTGAACCGAGTACACCACCGTGATAGACCTTTATCTTCAGCTCCCCACCGGTGTTTTCTTCCACTTCTGCGGCGAACTGATCGATGGCATCCGAATTTGGATAGCCGGCCGGATGGATATTCCAGGCACGCATATCGGCAGCCTGTGCCGTTCCGGCGACGAGCGCTGCTGCTGTCAGCGCCAACGCTGGCAATGCGCCAGCCGCTTTTCTAACCGTCTTGGTCATTGAACTCATGGGTATAACTTCTCCAGTGGTATTCCGGCCGCGACATCACGGCCGAGGGGTGGGCTTGACTGTCCAACCGATCGGTTCACCGGTAGTCTGTCGACATCTACCGGATTCACCGTTCGGCTACTGACTCACATGGCAAATATTCATGAAGCAGATACGGCCACGCTTCACTCGTTCCTTTCAACAGCCTGAGTACCTGCACGCGCGCTGACACCGATGGCGAACATCTCCAGAAGGTCGACGTTCACCGACCACAAGGGCAGCGTCAAACGTGAAGGTGTGTCCAGACGCATTTGCATGCTCCTGTGAAGGTGCTGCAATGGTAGGCTGATTCACCGGACACAATCAAGTCTACCATACCAGTTTTTTTCAAAACTGATGATCTGCCCGAATCATTGTCGATTCGCCCTCTGAGCAGCCACTCACTCCTTCAAGGGTGCTTCCAGGTGCGGAATCAGTCCCGGGTCGATCTGCATGGCCGCAGCCAGCTCATCCAGATAGGCTCGCTCAGCCTGACTTTCCATGTCCACGACCAGGGCCGAGGCAATATACAGCTCCGCTGCAGTCTCCGGCGTATCGGCGAGAGCGGCGATGGCATCGACACTGACCGGCTTGTTCAGCTCGCTCAGCAGAAACGATGTCACATCTCTTTCCAGCTCGAAACTGGCGATCTGACGTGTGATCAGAGCCATCTCATCATCGTCGACATGCCCGTCGGCGCGTGCCGCACTGATCATGGCCTGGATGATGGACTCGCAGCGTGCAGTGGCTTCGTCATCAACCAGATCGGACACTGGCGTTCCCATCTGCTCGAACTGATCCAGATCCAACGTGCCGGAAAAGGGCTGCGCTGACGCACCCGTACCAGCTGTCGACACGTCAGGTCGTCCTGTATTGCCAGCCCCACCCTGCGCTGCCTGTTGCGCCTGCCATTCGGTGTAGGCCTTGTACGCCAGCCCGCCGATGGCCGCCGTACCGCCCAGCTTTGCAGCCTTGCCGGCAAACTTTCGTGTTCCCTTGCTGCCGAACAGCAAGGCGATGGCACCCGCAGCCAGTGCACCGGTACCCACCCCCTTCAGCATCGCGTTGCGTTCGTTACCAGCCGGTGGAATGAGTGATCGTTCCTCCGCCATGTTCATGCCGGCCTGCGTGGCGCGTTGTGTCCTGTCCAGCAGCCCATCCAGAATTGCCTTTGCATCCATGATAGTTACCTTGTGTAGAGTTCAATCAGTGTGAATGGCTCCAGAGCGTCAGCATCGGCTGACATTTTCATCTGTGCACCGGCGAGTCGAGCATCACGAGTCCGCTGTCTGTCCGGGCCAATCCTGCAGGGCACGCATCGCCAACTCGTGCCCATAACGATTGACCTTGGCATGATCCGGCATCCAGCCCAGCAGAAATCGCTGAAAGTCGGTCCACGCAACAGCGTACAGGGATCGCCATTCCTGCTCCAGCTGCTGCCCCATACCGGACGTCCAGGTGAACGATGCCTGCTGCTCACCCGAGGCTGACGGAGCTGCCCCGTCAGCACGACGTTGCAAGGCCGCATGCAGTTGCCTGAAATAGCTCGACAGACAATATTCCTCGTGTTCCCGGCAGTCATTCTCTGACAGGCAGCTGCCCAGATAATAGACCACATCGCTCATGCCACAACCTCTGCCCACATACTGGAAATCCACCGCCGATGCCCGTGTCATGTCATGACTGAAACAGAAGTTCGCCAATTTGGCATCACCGTGAACCAGTGTCTGAAAGCGTGCCTGTTGCAGTCGCTCATCCAGCCAGCTCGCCGCCATCTTGACCGGACCATCACTCATCGCCTGCCATTCATCGGGCCGGGTATCGAGATGCCAGTAGCATCCGCGCGGCCACAGACCGGTTGCCTGTTCGTGCATGAACCAGGCATGAAACTCAGCCAGCCAATGCAGACCGGGCAGCACCTCGATGATATTCAGGCGATCACGCAGACGTGGATACGCTGGTGTCAGATCCTCCAGCAACAGCAGATTGCACTGCTCATCCCGATGGATTCCCAGCAGCCGTGGCACCTTGCACCGGGCATGGCAGCGCACTGCATAATGCTCGTACCAATGGCATTCGATGGCATAGGATCGCGCCTTGCGTGCAAACGATTGCTGCGTGTTCCAGCCTCTCGGATGAGAGGCATCTCGATCGGGAGCAATGTACTTGACGATGAGCGATTCATGCCCCGGAACATCGGTGCTCCAGCGCAGCAGACTTCCCTGGCCGCCCCACAGGGTCTGCAAGTGATTGCTCGGTGCGGCGTGACGCGCGCCGACAGCCCCACGGATGAACGCAGCAATGGCGGATTCGAGCAGGGTTTCAGCCGCCGCATCGACCTGCCTGTCAGACGCGCTCATCGACCTGCCTGCGAGACGACACCGCCGCACATGGCCTGGCTGACACCTGTGGTCGACGGAAAGCTGATCGGCAAGCCTCGCACGGTTCGCATGGCCAGGTAGGCAAAGCATTCTGCCTCGATGGCATCTCCTCGCCAGCCCTGTACTTCCGCCGGTTCGCACACCGGTGCTGCACGTTGCGCAAGCGCCCGCATCAGTGTCGGATTGTGTCGCCCCCCACCACAGACAATCAGCTTCGACGGTCGCTGTGGCAACAGATCCAGGGCCTTGCCCACCGCCGCGGCGGTGAAGGCTGTCAACAGGGCAGCTCCATCTGCAGCACTCAGCCCTTCAGCCATGCTCGCGGTGAAATCATTGCGATCCAGCGATTTGGGCCAGGCCTGCGTCAGATACGGGTGTTGCAGCAACTGCTCCAAACGCGATTCATCCACCGTCCCGGCTGCAGCCAGCTGACCATCGTGGTCCATCTCTCCCAGGCCCAGTCGGCTGATGAAATCATTCAGTGGTGCATTGGCAGGACCGGTATCGAAGGCGATCAGTGATTCGGCATGATCGGTCCAGGTCAGGTTTGCCACGCCGCCCAGGTTCAGCACGGCTGTGGACGAGTCCGCCCCCGAGCGCGTCAGCAGAGCCTGATGATAGATGGCCGACAAGGGGGCGCCCTGTCCACCGGCGCGCACGTCTGCACTGCGAAAATCGTGCACCACCGTGCAACCGAGGGTCCTGGCCATCAAGGCGCCGTCACCCAGTTGCCGGGTCGCACCCCGAGTCTCTGCCGTGGGTGCCCGGTGCAGGACCGTCTGCCCATGGAAACCGACCACGTCGATATCCATCATGCTCAGGCCCGCCTCACTCACCAGCTGTTGCACAGCGGCAGCCTGTGCCAGCGTCAGCCGCTCCTCGGCCTCGGCGAAAACGCTCGGTTCCTCGGCGGCAAACTGCCAGTGGCGAGCCTGTGCCAGTGCCTCGATCAGTAGCTGGCGTGTGGTCCGATCATAAGGCTTGAGCGCGTATCGGCCGAAGCTCTCGATATCGACACCATCGGTGCGCAACAGTGCCACATCGATATTGCCATCCAGTACGGTTCCGGTCATCAGGCCAACGGCCCATCGGGCTTGCATGCTACAGATCTCCGGTAGCGGTAAGTGCATCGGACACATCCCTGCGCAAGGAAACGATACCGCTGTCCGCATGACGCGTGGGATGGATGCGATTGCTGAGCAAGGTCCAGGCACACCCTGCGTCGAAATCTATCCACAAGCCTGTCCCCGTGAAACCGGTATGCCCGATGGTCCCGGCAGAACAGAATTTCCCACCCGACCACCCCGTATGGGCACGCTCCCAGCCCAGCGTCCGTGTGTCCGACACCGGTGTGCGCATGGCATCGATGACCGCCGGCGAGGCGGCCGTGCCCTGCAGCAGACCCTGCGCATGATCGAGCACGGCACCGGCCGTACCGAACAACCCCGCATGTCCGGCGCCCTGCAGGGCGTTGCAATTGTCATCGTGCACCTCGCCGCAGATCAGCCGCTGGCGCCAGGTACAGAATTCGGTGGCTGCGCAATGTTCGGCGGGCGCCTCGAATGCAAAGCCCGGCCCCGCAGGCATGGACCGGATGCGGACCCCGTGATACCTCTCCAGCGCCAGTCCCAGCAGAATGAAGTTGATATCCGAATAGACCGGTGGCGCACTGCGTTGCCGCCACTCGCGTTGCAGGACAAAGGCGCGCAACAGTTCGGCATCCCTGCCATAGGTGTATATGGGTTCAACCGCCGGGAACGCGCTCTGGTGACCCAGGCATTGGGCAAAGCTGACCTTGCGCTCCCAGGCATCGTTGTCATACTGGCGAAGATCCGGAAGCAGGCGCGTCAGTGGCTCATCCAGATCGATTGCTTCATCGCGCAGCAGCTGCAGAATGCGCGGCGCGGTAAAGATGACTTTGGTCAGGGAGGCCAGATCGAACCAGGTGTCGTCCTGCATGGCTCGCCGCTCAGGCGATACCTGCGCCAGGCCACGGCTGTACAGGCGACGCTGCCCCCCGATGTCGACGGTGCCCAGCACAGCGCCGGGGATGCGGCCGGCATCGATCTGTTCATCCAGCAGGGAGACCGCGCGTTTGAACGCACCCTCCGATATACCGCCAGTATCAGGCCTCATGGTGTTGTTTCATTCAAGTGGCAGGCACTCAGATGAGTGGCCTGCAGGTTTCTGTTATCGGTTATCGCGACCACGGCCTTGAGCTCGGGTCGTTGTCGCAGGCATTGTTCATGCACTTGCGGACAGCGCGTCTGGAAACTGCACCCTGCGGGTGGATCGGTCGGGTCAGGCAGTTCGCCCTGCAGGACGATGCGCTGCGCGTGTTTCGTGCTCAGAGACGGTATTGCGGATATCAGCGCCCGCGTGTAGGGATGCTGCGGCTGGTTCATCACGGCACGCGCCTCTCCGATTTCGACGATACGCCCCAGATACATCACCGCGATGCGGTCGCTGACGTGACGTATGACAGACAGGTCATGACTGATGAACAACAGCGACAAGCCCAACTCTGCCTGCAGCTCGGTAATGAGATTGATGATCTGGCTCTGCACCGACACATCCAGCGCAGATACCGCCTCATCGGCCACCAGTAGTTCGGGTTGCAATGCCAGAGCACGGGCAATGGCGATACGCTGGCGCTGCCCGCCGGAGAACTCGTGCGCATGCCGTGTCTGAACGTCACCGGACAGCCCCACCCGTTCCAGCAATTCGACAACCCGCAACTGTTGTTCGTGAGCCGAACCGACTCCGTGCACTTGCAGAGGTTCCCGGATGATCTTGCCGATGGTATGTCTGGGGTTCAGTGATCCGAAGGGATCCTGAAACACGATCTGCATGCGTTGCCGCGCACGCTGCAGCTCTGCCTTGCTCATGCGCATCACATCCTGGCCGTGAAAGCGCACCGAACCCCGCTCGACCCCGATCAGCCGCAACACGCTCTTGGCCAATGTCGATTTGCCGCAGCCGGACTCGCCGACAATCCCCAGAACCTCGCCTTTGGCCAGATTGAAGGACACCGCATTCAGCGCGCGCAGGGTCTTGCCCTCGCGAGTCCTGAAGGAGCTGGTCAGGTCTTGCACCTGCAGCAGCATCATGAGGCCGGGTTCCAGCAGCGCACCGTCCTGTTACCCGATTCGAGCTCTGGCATGCGTTGCGCGCAATCCTTGATCGCGTAGGCACAACGTGGCTCATAGGCACAGCCCGGCGGCCAGTGCCCGGGCGCAGGAACTCGACCCTCGATGGCCGGCAGGCGGCTACCCGGTGAGTTCAACGCAGGTACCGATTGCAGCAGGGCATTGGTATAACGATGAGCGGGTCGCTCGAAAACCGCGTCACACGACCCCACTTCCACCAGCTGACCACAATACATGACCGCCACCTGGTCACAGTACTGACGCACCAGCCCCAGATCATGAGTGATCAGCAATACCGCCATGCCCGTGTCCCGGCGCAGCTGGTCCAGCAGCTCCAGAATCTGTGCCTGCACCGTGACATCCAGTGCCGTGGTGGGCTCATCGGCAATCAGCAGCTGGGGCTCACAGGCCAGCGCCATGGCAATCATGACCCGTTGTCTCTGCCCGCCCGAGAGCTGGTGCGGGTAGCGTCTGATCATGCTCTCCGGCGATGCCATGCCAACCCGTTCCAGCAGGGCGACGGCCGCCTGTCTACCCTGTTGCCGCGTGCTGCCGCGGTGAATCTGCAACACTTCGGCTATCTGGTCGCCGATCCGGAAAACCGGATTGAGCGAGGTCATGGGCTCCTGGAAGATCATGGCGATGCGATTGCCACGCAGACGCTGTAGAGCAGGCGCATCCAGTGCTCGCAGATCCTGCCCCTGAAAGCGCACCGCGCCGGCACTGATGGTCAGTGGCGAGTCTTCCAGCAGATCCAGTACCGACAGCGCGGTCACCGATTTGCCACAACCGGATTCACCGACGAGTCCCAGCATGTCTCCGGCATCGAGCCGCAGGCTCAGATCCCGCACCACGGCGGCGTGCCGCAGAGTCACGCTCAGCCCTTCGATGGCCAGCAATGGCTCCGTCGGCATGTTGATCAAACGCCCTGTGTTGTCACTGGTGGCACATTATCATAAGCTCGATCAACATTTCGCCAACGCCTGCAGGCCATTGCCCATGAAAAAACCCGCTATCACACCGGTCCCTGCGTTGCTTCTCGGCGTCGGCTCACTGTTTCTGGGTGCCGTCAATGCCGCCACCCTGGATATTGCCATCGACTCCTCGCCAGCCGGACTGGATCCTCACCTGATCACGGCTTTCAATTCGGTTGTCATCGTGCAGAGTACCGTCTACGAAGGACTGACACGCATCGACAAGGACCTGTCCGTGGTGCCCGGCCTGGCCAGTAGCTGGACCGTCAGTGACGATGGAAAGCGCTATGAATTCACGCTGCCCGAAGGCGTCACCTTCCACGACGGTTCGGACTTCGATGCAGAAGATGTCGCCGCATCGATACGCCGCGTCCAGAGCGAGCAGATCGCATCCCCACTGGCCAGTCGGGTCACACCGATCACCAGCATGGAGGTACTTGACGACTTCACCATCGCTCTGAACCTGGATGAACCCTTCGCCGCCATCCTGTCCTCGCTCTCCGGCATCGCCATCGTACCGGCGGAGCTTGAGCTGGACAAACAGGCCCTGCAACAGATACCGGTGGGCACCGGACCGTTCAAGTTCGACAACTGGCAGCCCAACAGTCACATCAGCCTGACGAAATTCGATGATTACCGGGTCGACGGCTTGCCGAAGATCGATGAAGTCAAGGTGCACTTCGTGCCCGAGTCCGCCACTCGCCAGGTAGGCATCGGCAGCGGCGAATACGACCTGCTACCCGCCATCGACCCGGCAACCGCCCTGCAATTGCAGGCCAGCCCGGCAGTGACACTGCAGACCACTCGTGATGTGGCCTATACCCTGCTGGGCATGAATACCAGTCGCCCGCCACTGGATCAGGCGCCGGTCAGACGGGCCATCAACCATTTGCTGAATCGACAGGACATCATCAACGGTGCGCTGTTCGGCGCAGGCGTACCGGCCGGCCCGCTGTCCCCGGCACTGGCCACCTGGGCAGTGGATACGCAGGAGTTCGGGTGCTACCAGACCGACGTGGACAAGGCCACTGCCCTGTTCGAAGAGGCCAGTATCGACACACCGGTGAAACTGAGTCTGCTGGTACTGCCACGTCAGGATGCCCGCGATATCGCTCAGGTCATCCAGCAACAGCTGGCCGCCGGTGGCTTCGAGATCGAGCTGCTGAACAAGGAGATCGGTGAATTCGTGCAGGACTGGCGCAATTCGGACTTCGATCTGTTTGTCTCTGCCAACGGTGGCAGCCCGGACCCGGACGAATACTTCTACCGTACCTTTCGCAGCGGCGGATCAACCAATGTCTTCCAGTATGCCGACGCCGAGATCGATGCCTGGCTGGACGACGGGCGCAGACTGGTTGATCCGGATCAGCGCAAATCGGTCTACGACAAGGTGCAGACCAAGCTGGCCTGCGAAGGCCCCGTGGCCCATCTGGCCTACAGTGACATGACGACAGCGGTCGGCAACAAGGTCAGCGGCTTCGAGATACTCTCGACCGGCCGTCTGGCCAGCCTGCTCGATGCCAGCGTCGAGGACTGATGATCGGGTGAGCGTGACCAGGGCGGCCATCACACCGGAATACGCTGGATGACGATTCGCCAGTTCGTCACGCGCCTGCTCGAACTGCTGACAGTGCTGTTGGGTGTGTCGATCATCGTGTTCCTGATGATCCGCCTGATACCCGGTGATGCGGTGGCCATCATGCTGGGCGCCAACACCGAAATCACCCCCGAACGACTGCTGGAACTGCGTGCCAGGCTCGGGCTGGACCAGCCCCTGCCCCTGCAGTACCTGCAGTGGATAGGCGCTGCTCTGCAGGGAGACTTCGGCACCTCCATCTGGACGGGGCGCCCCATCACCAGCGAGATAGCCGCCAATATCTGGCCGACCCTGGAGTTGACGTTTCTGTCCATTCTGGTGGGCGCCAGTCTGTCTGTGCCCCTGGGTTGCTTCATGGCATCGGCCCGGGGCCGTGTCAGCGAACTGGCCGTTCGCATGGGAGCGATTGCCGGTCTGACCATCCCTTCCTTCTGGCTCGGTATCGTCATGATCTTTCTGGCTGCCAGCTGGTTTCCCGGCGTTTCGACCATCGGCCATGTGCCGTTTCTGGAAGACCCGCTGGCCAATCTGCAGCGCATGGCCCTGCCGGTCATTGCACTGAGCCTGCCGATGCTGGCCAATCTGTCGCGACTGGTCCGTTCTGCCATGCTCGATGCCTTGAGTCAGGACTACATCCGCACGGCACGCGCCAAGGGTGTCAGCCCACGAGGCATTGTCTATCGTCACGCGCTGCGCAACGCCCTGATTCCCTTTGTCACCAGCGTCGGCGTCTCCACCGGCTATCTGCTGGGAGGCTCGATCGTGATCGAACAGGTCTTTGCCATACCCGGGCTGGGCAGACTGGTTCTGGGGGCAATCGCCGAGCGCAACTATCCACTGGTGCAGGCAACGATTCTGGTGATGACCTTCGCGTTCGTCATGGTCAATTTCATCGTCGATCTGCTGTACCTGCTCATCGACCCACGCGTCAGTCATCGATGAAAGCCGTCGTGTTGCTGCAGCTTCTACGGCGAAACCCCTTGCTGGGCTTTGCCCTGCTGCTGGTGCTGCTCCAGGTGCTGCTGGCCTTGCTGGCACCGTTTCTGGGTTTTCAGGACCCCTATCATCAGGTCATGGTGCAGCGCATGAAACCACCGGGTGAACTGAACCTGCTGGGTACAGACCATCTGGGCCGGGATGTGCTGTCACGCATCGTGCATGGCTATCGCAGCTCCCTGCTGACCTGCTCGATGGCAGTGCTGCTGGCACTGCTGACAGGCGGCACGCTGGGACTGCTGGCAGGCTTCTATCGCGGCTGGTTCGATCGCGTCGTCATGCGTATCATGGATATCTTCTTCGCCTTTCCCATCATGCTGCTGGCCATCGGCGTCATTGCCATTCTCGGGCCCGGTCTGTGGGGTGCCGCGCTTGCCATCGGCATCGTCTATACGCCCATTTTCGCCCGTCTGCTGCGTGCGCCGGCACTGATCGTCAGCGAAAGCGAATACGTGATGAGTGCTCGTGCCATCGGCGCATCCGATGCTCGCATCCTGTTCCACCACATATTACCGAACCTCAGCTCACTGATTCTCGTGCAAACCAGCCTGCTGCTGTCGGCAGCGGTACTGGTGGAGGCCTCCCTGTCCTTTCTCGGTCTCGGCGCACAGCCGCCGGTACCGTCGCTCGGGCTGGCACTGTCGGAGGGGCGCAATTTTCTGATGCTCTCACCCTGGCCAGCCGTTTTCTCCGGGCTGGCCATCCTGTTTCTGTCGTTCGGTTTCAATCTGCTGGGCGATGCCTTGCGAGATACCCTCGATCCACGATTACGTGGCAATGAGTAGTAAACTGCCCACTTCACTCCATCAACCCACCAGACAAGACATCCATCACATGAGTCTCTTTGCAAACAAGCCGGCAGTTGGTCAGCCACTGCCAGAGCTGGACATCAAGCTGGTCGACGGCACATCGCTGACCGTTGGAACACCCAGCGACAAATACACCCTGCTGGTCGTCTACCGCGGCAAGCACTGCCCACGCTGCAAACGCTATCTGAACAAGCTGGAATCCATGTTGCCGGACTGGCAGGCCGCTGGCATGCGTGTCATCAGCCTGTCTGCAGACACACAGGAGCGAGCGGCAGCCGACGTCGAGGAATTCGGCTGGACGTTTCCGGTTGGCTACGACCTGTCCGAGGAGGACATGCGGCGCCTGGGCCTGTACATCACCGAACCGCTGAGCCCTGATGAAGCTCCCCGTCGCTTTGCCGAGCCGGGCATCTTCTGCCTGCGTCCCGATGGCGCTATCCAGATCGTCTGCCTGTCCAACGGACCCGCTGCACGACCAGACCTGGAAGAGCTGCTGGACGGCATGAATTTCAATATCAAGAACGATCGTCCGACTCGTGGAACCGTCGAATAGATGACTCAACACCAGAGACAGGAAGCGCCGTACGGTACCTGGGCATCGCCGATCACGGCCGAGATGCTGATCAGTGGTGGTTCCAGCATCACCGAAGTGGTGCCCGACGGTGACAGTGTCTGGTGGGCCGAGTCGCGCCCCTCTGAAGGGGGGCGCATTGCCATCATGCGCTGGCAGGATGATGTCACGCGGGAAGTCACGCCCGTGGAGACCAATGTTCGCACTCTGATGCACGAGTACGGCGGTGGCGCCTGGTGGGCCGGCAACGGCACCCTGTGGTACGTCGATTACGCCGACCAGCGACTCAGATCGCTCGAACCGGGACAATCTCCACGACTTCTTTCGCCTGCCCCCGCCCGGGAACGTGCCTTGCGCTATGCGGACATGCGACCCACACCCGATGGTCACTGGCTGATAGCGGTTGTCGAACGACATGACAGTGCCGGCGATGACGAAGCAGTGATGCCGGAGAACCTGATCATGGCCATTGCCACCGACGGTTCCGGAAACTGTATCGAGCTGGCTACCGGCAGCGATTTCTACGGTTCACCCTGCATTGCGCCCGATGGCCGATCACTCGCGTGGGTGGAATGGCAACACCCGAACATGCCCTGGGACGACAGTTGCCTGAAGCTGGCCCAACTGGAGTCATCGGCTGAAGGCATTGCCATCAGTGATACCCGTGAGGTCGCCGGTGGTCAGAACGAGTCCATCGTCGAACCTTCCTGGTCTCCGGATGGCACCCTGCACTACCTGTCCGATCGCTCGGATCTGTGGCAGCTGTATGCACTCGGTCAGGCAGAACCGGTGCTGCAGGTCGATGGCGAAATCGGTTACCCACCCTGGGTCCACGGACTCATGCGCTATGGCTTCGATACCCGAGGCAAGGCGCTGGCGGCCTGTTTCAAGGGAGGCATCGACCATCTACCCGGTTTTCCGGAAGGCACCAGTTTCCACTCGGTACGCTTCTCGGGAGACAGACTTGCGTTTTCATGTGCGTCCTGGACGCAGGAGTCCGCCGTGTATTTCGACGGGCAATGGGTCAGCACCCCCAGGCGGCTACCCTTTTCAGACGACTTTCTGCCCGCACCGGAGGTCATCAGTTTTCCGACCGGCGGCAATGCGGACGACACAGCTCATGCATTGTATTATGCACCGGCCCATCCGGACTATCAGGCGCCTGCCGGCACCCGACCACCACTGATCGTGCTGGCACATGGCGGACCGACATCAGCAGCCCGTTCCCAGGTGTCGCTGGCTCAGCGCTTCTGGACCAGCCGTGGATTTGCCGTCGTCGATGTCAACTATCGGGGCAGCAGCGGTTTCGGGCGAGCCTACCGCAAGAAACTCGAGGGTGAATGGGGAATCGCCGATGTACAGGATTGTGTGGCTGTCGCCAATTACCTGGTGGCTCGCGGCGATGTCGATGCCGACAGACTCATCATTCGAGGTGGCAGCGCTGGTGGATTTACCGTGCTCTCGGCACTGGCCTTTCACGACACCTTCACCGCCGGCACCAGCCTGTACGGTGTGGCCGACCTGGAAGCACTGGCCAACGATACGCACAAGTTCGAATCACGTTATCTGGACAGCCTGATCGGCGCCTGGCCGCAGGATGCCGAGGTCTACGCCGAACGCTCGCCAATCAACCACCTGGAAGGATTCAGCGCTCCGATGATCGTCATGCAGGGTTCGGATGACAGGATCGTGCCACCCAACCAGTCACGCATGATCGTCGATGCACTCGACGCCCGCAAACTGCCGGTAGCCTACCTCGAATTCGACGGCGAGCAACATGGTTTTCGACAAGCCTCGACCATCATGACGGCCATCCGATCGGAACTGAGCTTCTACGGGCAGGTGTTCGGGTTCGAACCATCGGGAGAAACGGTACCGGTTGATATCCGCAATCTGTCACCGGAATGCTGAGGATACACCTCGTGTGTAGGGTCTGTGCGGTGGAGAATGCCAGGGTCTACACCGCAACTTTCTCATGCACCGGGAGTCGAATCGACAAGTGGTCCGTGATGTGACAGGCAATGCACGTAGATCCTGGCATTCACGGTATGACAACATGGATCCATCCAAGAGGCCGATACGGATAATCTACACACCAGGCACTCTCGACAGGAACGTTGCCCTGCTTTGCTGTACCTTTCAGAGTAGCGCCCGTTTCTGCCGCCTCGGCGGTCCATCCACGAATCAGGAGTACTGTCCTTGATCGTACGTATTCTAGCCGTCATCGTTCTGTGTACCAGCATTCCTGCGCTGCATGCGCAGGAGGCAGCCTACACCACAGGTATCGCCAGACAGACGATTCCGAGCCTGATCGACTGCGGTCCGGAATTTCGCAACAGCGCCGTGGGTGAAATCAAATCCAACGAAAGCCGTGTACGCACAGTACCGGCGGCAACGAACTTCGAATCGGCCCCGAAGGCATCGGATCTGTTCAACGAGTGTGGTGGTTCCGAACTCTCGTCAAGCTCGCAACTCGATTTGCAGGACATTCCCTTGCTGGATGCTGGCGGCAGTGAGGAATTCGTGATGTACCTGCTCGCAGACAATTATTTCGAACTGCATGTCAACGGCAAGCTGCTGGCGGTGGATCCCGTGCCGTATACACCGCTGAATTCCAGCGTCGTGCGATTCAAGGCCGACCGGCCACTCACGATTGCCGTCATGGCGGTCGACTGGGAGGAGAACCTGGGACTGGGCTCGGAGAACCACAGTGGTCTGGCTTTCAATCCGGGTAAGGGTGGCTTCATCGCTCATCTGCAGGATGCCTCCGGGAACTCCGTGGCGATCACCAACAGACGCTGGCGTGCACAGACCTTCTATACCTCACCGCTGAAGAATCGCAACTGCCTGGTCGCCTCTCGCCAGATTCGGCGCAGCACACCGTGTGATACACGCGGAGAGAATTATGCAGGGGGATTTTCCGGGGCTCACTGGAACCTGCCAACCGACTGGATGAGCCCCGCATTCAATGACAGCATCTGGCCTTCGGCCTCCATCCACTCCAACGCCAGTGTTGATGTCAGCAACTCTCCGGCCTATACCCGTTTCAGGGATATCTTCGACGCCGAGGGCGCGGATGCCAACTTCATCTGGACATCCAACCTGATGCTCGACAATCTGGTCATCTTGCGTACCACGGTCAATTGAATCCGGCGGTGGGCCGGCAACCGACGTGTTGCAGCACTAGTCAATCCGCCGCTGCTGCACGCGCTGCCCTGCCGACAGATCGGACGACGGATACAGAACCACCTGATCATCCTCGTCCAGCCCCTCCAGTACCTGGGCCTGTACACCATTGTTTCTACCTGCCTGAATGCTCTGCAACACGGTTCTCCCCTCATCAACACGGAAGACCGCCCACTCGCCGCGCTCGCGAAACAGCGCACTGGCCGGCACGATCAGACTGTCGTCCGATTCCCAGACAACGATTCGGGTCTCGATCCGAAATCCATGACCCAGCCCACGGTAGGACTCCGCATCACTGATCAGACGGATAACGGTGTTGACACGCTGCTCCTCAACGCCCAGTGCCGAGAATCTGGTAAAGGCGAAGGGATCGACCCGCAGCACCTCGCCATCGATGAGCCCCTCGCCACCCCAATCGTCCATGAACACTCGCTGGCCTGCCGATACCTGAACGGCATCGGTGGACAGCAGATCAACCACCACTTCCAGATTGCCATTGATATCCCCGATTTCCATGATGGGAGTTCCTGCAGGCAGGGTGGTTTCACTCTGCTGCAGGATGCGCAGAACCGAACCTGATGCCGGTGCGAGAATGGGAATATCGCCCTCTCCGGAAGCAGTCGCTGCATTCATCCCCTGATCATCGAAACCGATCAACTGCGCTTGCGCATTGGCCAGTTCAGCCTGACGCATGGCAATGGCCGCCTCGGCCGTATCCACATGGGCCTGCGCCACACGTGCTTCCTGCCGTGTGCGATCCACCGCGGCCTCGGTGGTCATGCCCTGTCTCGCCAGTTGACCGGTGCGATCCTGCTCCGAGCGCGCCAGATCCCGGTTGGCAATGGCCGCATTGAGATCCGCCCTGGCCACACGCAAGGAGGCATCGGCCGCAGCCACCAGCGCGCGGGCCTGCTCGCGCGTGCGCACATCCAGTGCTGCCGGGTTGCTCGGCCTCATGTAAGCGATAACCGTATCCCCCTTGTGCACTGTGGCCCCGGGATCGAGCTGCACCCGCAGCAACCTGCCTGCGACGGGTGTCGAGACCATGTAGGCGTCGCGTACTCGGGTCCGCCCTTCGTCATCGATGGTCAGGCGCATCGGCCCACGGTTCACCTCACCGATATCGATCAACGTAGGGCGAGGCCAGAATGCCACCAGGAGCGCAACGGCCAGAAGCAACAATGCCAGGAGGCTCAGATAGACACGTGAACGCTTTCTACTGTCCCACATGGCGCTCTACTCCTTCGTTTTCAATGCCGACACCATGTCGATGCGGTCGATATCCCGCTTCACCAGCCAGCCGGATGTGACGGCCGCAGTGATCACGACAAGGATTGCAAAACCATGACTGCCCGGATCCACGACAACAGGTATCTGGTAGAGATCCGTGGAAAAACCGGCTGCAATGCCGAATGACAGGTAAAAGCCCAGTATGGCACCCAGCGGCAGCGCTGCCAGCGTCACTACAAGCAGCTCACCCAGAAGAACGAAAGCGACTTCCGCGCGAGTGAAGCCGAGAACACGCAGGCTGGCCAGATCGTGGGCTCGTTCGGCGTGGGCGATGCGTGCCGTGTTGTACACGATGCCGAAGGTGATGACAAAGGCGATGGCCCCCATCACATAACGAATGGCACCTGCCCCCGAGTCCATCAGTTTCCTGAAGGCCAGACTGGCGTCCGCCTGACGACTGACACCGGCAACCGAGGGCAGATCACGCAAGGCTCGGTAAATCGATGCAGCTGCCATGGCATCGATGCTCAGATAGGCACCGGAGACTCGATGCGGCTCACGCAGGGCTCGATTCAGGGCATTCAGATCCATATACGCCGGCGAACCCAACAGACTCTCTGCTATTCCCGTCACAGGCAGTTGCAACACAGCTTGGTGAGCATCTCGCACCTCAACCGTCAGGGTGTCACCGGGGGCAACATGAAGCCAATCAGCCAGTGAACGGGACAGGGTGATGCCACCAGGCTGCATGATGATACCTGCAAGATTGCTATCGACCGCCCGGTACAGGCTGGCCTCTGCCGGAATACCCTCGATGGCACCACGATAGCTGTACAGACCATGTCGCAAGGTGGCAGACACGGTCCTCATCGCCTGAACCTGCAGCACGCCTGGCAGACGTTGCAGTTCGTGAAGCGAGGTGTCGGACAACGGGTGAATGAAAGTGACCGTGATATCGCTACGGTCCACCACGCCGAAAGCCAGCTGAATGGTACGATCGAATCCTGCAAGCATCGTCAGCATGGACAGGGAAAGGGCCATACCGCAGGCAATGCCCAAAACCGCCCCTGCCATACGACCCGGTTGTCGACTGACACGACGCCAGACCATTCGAGTGGGTTGGTCGAGCAGGCGGTTCAATGTCCCGCCAAAGCGCCCTGCTCGACTGAAATCCTGCGGTGCAGCCGCCTGCATGGCACTGGCTGGCGTCAGAGCGAATACCTGACGCAGAACCAGCAGCCCGCCACTGACAGCGGCCGCCAATGCAACACCGATGCCGGCAACAAAAGAAGACGGTTCAAGCTGAAAGACCAGAAACGGAAACTGGTAATAGGCCGCGTACACCTGAATCATCGCGCGCCCGGCGACAATACCCAGAATACAGCCCAGCAATGCGCCACCCGAAGCGATGAGCATGACCATCTTCAGATAATGCAAGGCGACTTCTGTGTTGCTGTAGCCGAATGCCTTCATCAGGCCGATCTCTGTTCGCTCGGCATGTACCATTCTGCTGATGACGATATAAAGCAGAAAGGCGGCAACCGCCATGAAGATCGGTGGTACGCCCACGGCTGCCGCAGACAGACCTTCGATCTCCTCCGTGATGAAGCGATTCGACACCTGATCGGCGAGCGGATAGGCCCCCGAGCCGCCATGAGGCGCCAGCATGCGATCCACCGCCGCCAGCACGGCTGCTTGCTTCGCTCCCCGTGACAACGCCAGGAGCACCTCGTTGATGGCTCCCTGCATGTCGAAGGTGGCAGCCATTGCTGCATGGCTCATCCAGATAACAGCGAATCGGGCATCATCAGGCACCAGCTCACTCGGGGCCGGGGTGTAGAGAAACTCGGGAGATTCTGCAAGCCCGGCAATACGCAGAGTACGCCGAAGACCATTCAGGGTGACTGACAGCTGATCACCCGGACGCAAGCCCCATGCCTGCGCAAAGTTGCGCAACAGCAGGATTTCGTCGCGTCGGTGACTGTCCTGACGCCGCCCGTCAGTCAGGTAGATGTCGTTGAGTCCGGGGTCACCAGAGTCCGGAAGCGACACTGCGCGTACCTGCACCGGCAGGTCCGAGCCCTCAGGATTGACCAGACCAGCACCAATGACCCTGCCTTCGACCGAGGCCACGCCATCAATCGATGCAAGCCTTGCCAGTATTGCCTCAGGTGCCCGGGTGACAGGCGCAAAGATGTCCGCCAGACGGTAGCGCTCGTAATAGGCTGCTCGCGTCTCGGTCAACGAGGAGACAAGGCCACTCATCATGACCAGCATCATCACCCCCATGGCGATGACCATGCCGATGGCCAGAACCTGACCTCGCATGCGCCGCAGATCACGCAGCAGCTTGCGATCAAGCGGGTTCACCACTCGATCTGATCGGGCGAGGACCTGTCTGCATTCAGAATGATTTCACGGACACCTCCATCGGAAAAATGGATCACCCGATCGGCCATTGCTGCCTGCGAAGCGGCGTGAGTGACGATGAGAACGGTAGTTCCCAGTGATTCGTTGACCTCCTGCAACACCTGCAGTACCGCCCTCCCGGTCTTGCTGTCCAGAGCACCGGTCGGTTCATCACAGAACAGTACTGCCGGTTGCTTGGCAACGGCGCGGGCAATGGCAACTCGTTGTTGTTCACCGCCAGAGAGCTGTGAGGGGAAATGATCGACTCGTGCTTCAAGACCGACCATGGCCAGGGCCTCATCAGGATCCATGGGATCACGAGCGATTTCGGTAACCAGCTCGACATTCTCTCTGGCCGTCAGGCTGGGCATCAGGTTGTAAAACTGAAAGACGAAGCCGATATGCTCGCGCCGGTACCGCGTCAGCTGAGCATCGGTCATATCGCTCAGATTCCGATCGTGAAAATGAACGCTGCCCTGGCTTGGCCGATCCAGTCCGCCGATGATGTTGAGTAGCGTTGATTTGCCACTGCCTGAAGGCCCCAGCAGCACGACAATCTCGCCCTGGGGGATATCCAGATCGACACCACGCAAGGCATGCACCACCGAGCGACCCTCACCATAGGTCTTGCTCAGGCCCGATACCCGATAGATCAGCGAATGCCGTGCATGTCCTGCTGCCTGCATGTCGGCACTCCCGGGGTTGTGGCGGGATGCCGTTGCCTGGCTGGCACTGTCGTCAGCGTTCACCAACCCGGATTGATGTCCCCTGCACAGAGTCATTGTCGTCCTCCGGTTCTCGAGGATCATTGGACGCGGGCAACACTCTGGAGGAGGCTGCACTTGCCAACAGTTTTCTCAGCATATCGGGTTCGCAGGGTTTGTGCAGCATCGGGTAACCGAGCAGCTTGATGTCCTTCAATCGCTCGGGGGCAATATCCCCGGTCAGGATGATGGCTGGAATCTCGGTCTGAAGATGCTCGCGGATGCGCCGGATGACATCGCCACCGGTCTCTCCCTGCCGCAGGCGGTAGTCACTGATGACAACGTCCGGCATCTCACCGATTTCATCCAGTTGCTGCAAGGCAGCGTCACCGGAAACGGCGGTCATGACAATGCATCCCCAGGTCTCGAGCAAGCCCTCTATCGCCAGGCAGACTTCCTCTTCATCATCGATGACCAGAACGAACAGGGAATCTACCTGCTCGCCAGGCGTTTCCACAAAGCCGACAGGCAGATATTGACACTTCGAGCGATCACCCAGAGGCATGCCGACCAGAAATCGTGCGCCGCCTCCGTCTGTGGATTCCGTGCGGATTTCCACGCTCAACAGAGCGGCCAGTCGCTTGACGATCGACAAGCCCAGGCCGATACCCTGGTTCCTGTCCCGCTCGACATTGCCCAATTGCACGAATTCCTCGAAAATCCGCTTTCTGTCTGCCTCCGGAATGCCAACCCCGGTATCCTCGATGGACAACCAGACACGACCTCTTTCCACCCGGGTGCTCAGCACCACCCCGCCTTCCTCGGTATAGCGTATGGCGTTACTGGCCAGGTTGCGGATCAGGCGTTCCAGCAACAATGCATCCGTGAAGATCACATGGTCAGCCAGCTCCACATCGAAAAACAGCTGCTTCTCCGCAGCAAGCGGCTTGAATTCCCCTTCGATCTGCGCAAGCAGACTGTCAAGATAGATATCCTTCTTTTCGACAGACAAGGTGCCGGCATCGAGTTTGGAGATATCCAGCAAGGCATTGAACAGATCTTCCAGAGATTTCACCGATGAATCGATCTGCGATACCAGCGTCTTGTGCTGCGTATCGCGGGTCTGCAATTCCAGTGTGGCCGTGAACAGACGCAGCGAGTGCAGTGGCTGGCGCAGATCATGGCTTGCGGCGGCCAGAAATTTCGATTTGGCGTGATTGGCCTGCTCTGCCAGCTCCAGCGCAGCCTCTGCCCGCTGCTTCTGTTCACGCAGACTTTCCAGCAGGTTCTGGTTCTCGTATCGCATGTTGATCGACTGCACGATCGATCCGCGGATACTGCGAGAGATACCCAGCGTGATGAAGAGATAGAGCAGAATCAGACCGGCAATCCAGTGGTATCCAACCTGTTCGAACCCGGAAAAGCGATACGCCACCGGCAGCATGATGGGAAAGATGTACATGACGTACATCGGCAACAGATGAACCACCGCCGCGGTTGCACTGGCCACCAGCCCGGTAACCATCATGACGACCAGCAGATTTCCCAGAGGGTCGTTCTCGGAGACAGCAAAGAACGAGATGACACCGAAACAGCAGGCAAAGGAGAACGACAACAAGGTGGCAAGCACAATGCGTCCCTTGACATTCTCCGCCGTGGTGCTTGTCTGGTTCCAGTGTCGCAGACACCTGAACCTCACGGCGCTGATCGTCAGAACCACGATCAGCCAGGTCAGCCGGAAGTGCAGGGGCAACTGATCATGCAAGGCCACGAACAGCGCCAGCGCTGCCAGCACCGACCCGGAGATGATCCAGACAAGGTTGCTGCACAGCAAGATGAACTTGTCGATCTGGGTGCCCTGCTCCCGCTGTTGCCATACTGGCAAGGGCCTCCCGACAAGCTCGCTCTGAGCGTCAACCGTCGGCATCGGTAACGACTCGATACAGGCGGCCATCGAAGTGAATGCGGTCGTTGTTCACGATCTTGCGACGCCGACGGAATTCGTCTTCGCCATTGACCTGCACCAGTCCCTCGTCAATCAGCAGCTTGGCTTCGGCCCCACTTGCCGCAAGCCCTTCGAACTTGAGGATCTTGTACAGCTCCACCGGCTCGCTACGCAGGAATACCGTGGAGCAGCTTTCTGCTTCGTCGTTGGATGGAGCCGGAGTCTGTACAGACATGTCTGAGTATCTACTTGCGTTTCAGCGCTCAGAGTACACCGAGCGCACCGAGCGGGGAAACCGCTAACCTAAACTTAATAACAGCCTGAAAGGTAAAAGCAAGTGACGTTTCTGTGTCGAATTGTAACAAGCGGGTACGATCGGGACCGCAACACCGCTGGCGATCAATGACTCTGTGTTCCGTGAGTCGCTACCCGCACGCCGAAACCTGTTTCACCGTGGAAACAGGCTACACCGTGCACCAAGATCAACTGGCTTTTGCCAGATCCATTTCATTGGCATTGATGGTGGTTATCAGCTCCTGCAACACCTCATCGGCCTTGTCATTGTCGATCTGACAGGTACCGGCAGCAGCATGCCCGCCACCGCCATACCGCAGCATCAACTCGCCGACATGTGTCTTGCAACTACGATCGAAGATCGATTTGCCGGTGGCGAAGACCGTGTTCTGCTGGCGGAAACCCCACAGTTGGTGAATGGAGATATTGCATTGTGGAAACAGTGCGTAGATGCTGAATCGACTGCCCGGATGAATGGTCTCTTCATTGCGCAGATCCAGCACGACCAGATTGCCGTGAACCGTACTGCAACGCAGAATCTGCTCCTTGAATGCGGCCTGGTGCTCTTCGTACAGTTCTATGCGTTCGCGTACGTCGGGCAGAGCGAGGATCTCGTCGATGGTGGATTCCTTGCAGTAATCGATCAGGGACATCATCAGCGCGTAGTTGGAAATGCGGAACTCGCGAAAGCGGCCCAGACCCGTACGTGAATCCATCAGCATGTTGAGCAGTTCCCAACCCGTGGGTTCCAGCACTTCCTGCATGCTGAACTGCGCGGAGTCGGCCTTGTCAACCGCTTCCATCATTTCGTCCCAGCTCTCGGGAAAGGTGGCATGCCCCCCGAAATGCTTCCAGACGACACGCGCCGCCGACGGAGCCTCGGCGTCGATGACATAGTTGTCGACACTGGTGTCATTCCGACGGGTTTCCGATTCATGGTGATCGAACACCATGTGCGCGCCCGCCACATACGGCAGATTGGTGGTGATATCACGCGGACCGATCTCGATCTTGCCGTCCTGCATGTCCTTGGGATGGACAAACTCGATATCATCGATCATGTCCAGATGCTTCAGCAAGACAGCGCAGACTAGTCCATCAAAGTCACTGCGTGTCACAAGTCGATAGAAATCGGTCATCAGAAGGTTTCAATCATCAGCAATTGTCTGTGAACTGGAATCGGCGACTTCACTGACGGGTTGAGCCGACTCGGGAAAACTGCGACTTTGCTGACTCCGGAGTGCAATCCAGTTCACAGAATAACAGGCCTGGCAGGATCTGCAGCCAGGCCCGTTCGCAACGCCGATGCCTTGCGCGGAAGACTATTTGCTGCCTTCCAGAGCTGCCTTCAGAGACAGGGCAAGTGCCGAAGGTTGTTCGCTGTTGCCGCTGAACGAATTGCCGGCCCCCTTCTGACGTCCCTGAGAAGAACCGCCGTTAAGGCGATCACGCGAGTCCGGGCGCTGCCCGGATCGACTGCCTCGCGGGTTCCGTTCACCGGAGCGGGCCCCTGAATCACGTGCAGCGGGCCGTCCACCGGCGCTCTCCGCATCATCACTCAGGCGCATGGAGAGCCCGATACGCTGTCGTTCGACATCGACGGCCATGACCTTGACCTTGACGATATCCCCGGCCTTGACCACATCCCGAGGATCCTTGACGTAGGTCTCGCTGAGTGCCGAAATATGGACCAGGCCATCCTGATGCACACCGACATCGACGAAGGCACCGAAGGCAGTCACATTGGTCACCTTGCCTTCCAGTACCTGATTGGGAACCAGATCGCTGACCTTCTCGACACCCTCGGCAAATTGCACTGCCCGGAATTCCGGCCGGGGATCGCGACCCGGTTTCTCCAGTTCCTTGAGAATATCCTGCACGGTCGGCAGACCGAATTGCTCATCGGTGTACTTTGCCGCATCGAGCGACTTCAGATAAGCAGTGTCGCCAATCAGTTGTTCCAGCGATTTGCCGGTGTCCTTGATGATGCGTTCAACCACCGGGTAGGCTTCAGGGTGTACTCCGGACGCATCCAGGGGGTCGCGACCATTGGGAATGCGCAGGAAGCCCGCCGCCTGCTCGAAGGCCTTGGGCCCGAGACGCGGAACCTTCTTCAATTCCTTGCGACTGGAAAACTTGCCCATCTCATCACGATAGGCCACGATGTTGCTGGCCAGTGTGGGGGTGAGGCCTGCCACACGCGACAGCAAGGCTGCCGAGGCCGTGTCCAGATCCACCCCAACCGAGTTCACGCAATCTTCCACGGTGGCATCCAGGCTTTTGGCCAGTGCGGTCTGCGAGACATCGTGCTGGTACTGACCGACGCCGATGGCCTTCGGATCGATCTTGACCAGTTCCGCCAGAGGATCCTGCAGACGCCTGGCAATCGAGATGGCTCCGCGAATGGTCACGTCCAGATCCGGAAACTCATCCTCGGCCTGTTTCGATGCGGAATAGACGGAGGCGCCGGCCTCGGACACGACCACCTTCGTCATCAGTCGAGATTGCCCGGCAGCCCCCTTGCGCATGCCGGCAATGAGCTCATCGGCCAGCTTCTCGGTTTCACGACTGGCGGTGCCGTTACCGATCGCAATGAGCTCCACCGAGTGTCTGGTACACAGGGCGCCCAGTGTCGCCATCGATTGCGCCCACTGCTGTTGCGGCTTGTGTGGATAGATGGCGGTGTGATCGACCACCTTGCCGGTAGCATCAATGACGGTCACCTTGACGCCGGATCGATAACCCGGATCCAGTCCCAGTGTCGGCCGAGGTCCGGCAGGTGCTGCGAGCAACAGGTCCTGCAGATTGGCGGCAAACACGCTGATGGCCTCTGCATCGGCCCGGGCACGCAATGCGCCGAGCAACTCGGTTTCCAGATGCAGTGACAACTTGATCTTCCAGGTCCATGCCACCACCTGCTGGCGCCAGTCATCCGCCGGGCGTCCCTCATGACGAAAGCCCAGATGCGACCCCACCAGGTTGACACAACCATCATCACCGAATTCATCGCCCTGTTTCAGTTGCAGACTCAGCGACAAGGCCCCTTCGGTGCGCCCTCGAAACATGGCAAGGGCGCGATGGCCGGGGACCCGTGCCAGCGCCTCCTGATGATCGAAATAGTCACGAAAATTGGCACCTTCCTGCTCCTGCCCCTTGACCAGAGACGCACACAGAAACCCCTGGTTCTGCAGCAATTCGCGCAGTCGTGCAATCAGGGAAGCATCTTCGGCAAAACGCTCCATCAGAATGGCGCGAGCGCCATCCAGTGCTGCCTTGGCATCTCTGATGGCTTCCTTGTCATCGGCCTCCGGTGAGGGGGTCAGATACTTTTCCGCTTCGCTGGCGGGGTCCACCATGGGCTCTTGCCAGAGCAATTCCGCCAGCGGCAGCAATCCGGCCTCGATGGCAATCTGCCCCTTGGTCCTGCGCTTCTTCTTGTACGGCAGGTAGAGATCTTCCAGCTCGGCCTTGGTGGCGGCGTCATGAATCTTCTGCCGCAGTGCGGCATCGAGTTTGCCCTGCTCGTCAATGGACGCCATGATGGTCGCGCGCCGATCATCAAGCTCACGCAGATACCCCAGGCGCTCTTCCAGTGTTCTGAGCTGGTTATCCGTGAGGCCACCGGTGAGCTCCTTGCGATAACGAGAGATGAAGGGCACCGTGGCACCACCATCCAGCAGTTCGATGGCCGCGCGTACCTGATGTTCACCGGCCTCTACTGCCTGTGCGATCTGGGAGGTAATACGATTGCTTGCGAGGCTTGCAATATCGCTCATGTCAATTTCGTGATTGTGTGTTTGTCGTGCCTGTCGTTGGAAGACAGGTATGCAGGAGATCGAAGTGTAGAAGTATATTGGCAGGAACTCGACAACGCACCCGCCATGGGGCGTCTGACGTGCCAGTTGCCGTCAGCTGGCGCTTGCGAGAGTGTTATCAGCCCAGTGAATGTCTGACCTGAATCAGCTCGGCCATGATCGAGATGGCAATCTCGGCAGATGTGCGACTGCCGATGGACAGCCCGATCGGGCCTCGCAGGCGAGCTATCGCATCGGCAGGCACATCCAGACCTGCCAGACGTTTGACACGCTTTTCGTAATTTCGCACCGAGCCCAGTGCACCGACATAGAACGCCTTGCCCGGCAAGGCTTCCAGCAAGGCCAGATCGTCGATATTGGGATCATGTGTCAGTGCCAGCACCGCACTGTGCGGATCATTGGCAAATTGCAGAACCGCATCATCCGGGCTGTCTGACAGAATGGCAACGGAGGGGACGTTCCAGGCTTCCCGGAAATGTTCCCGGGGTTCCACCACCAGCACTTCGAAATCGATGGCCTGTCCGAACTCCGCCGCAAAACGCGACAGCTGCCCGGCACCGACGATCAGCAATCGCCAGGAGGGGCCAAAAATCTGTCGCATGAGCTGTCCGTCCCAGCCGAATCGATCACTGCGACTTGCCGGTGCCAGGGTCGCCTCACTGTTACCGATGCTGACTTCGCGTCGTACCCGCTCTCGCCTGCCGAGCCGTTCCAGCAGATCCAGCAGCGCAGCAGCACTGTCCAGTGTTTCGAAAACCAGCTCCAGTTCACCACCGCAGGCCAGCCCGAATCGCCGGGCTTCCTCATCATCCACCTTGTGGGTGTGAGCACGGGACGCCGCCTGCCCGCGAAAGCTCTCCGACAACTGCTTTTCGACACAACCGCCCGAGACCGAGCCCACCAGTACACCGTCATCACGTACGGCCGCAATCGAACCGACCGGACGTGGCGATGATCCCCAGGTGCGAACCACCGTGACAAGTTCCACTCCATGACCCGCCTGCAACCAGACCAGTGCCTGTTCCAGTACCTCGAGGGCACCGTTCTTCATACCGAGACTCGTGCTCATCGGCAGGCGCAACCCGCAGCATGGATCCCGACCACCGCGGATGCGGCAAACGGCGCAGCCGGACATCCCGGTTCAGTGGCCACACCGCAAACCTTCGTCTTGATTGCATCGAACTGGAGCATGCCGTCATCAGTGTCCATGAATTCTCGTCTGACAGATTACCACTGCACTCTGTCGCTGGGGTAGAGCCGACTGATCACGCTCCGCGCAGCCATCAGGCATCGCCGTGTCCCCGTCAGACATGTTTGCGACCTTCCCGGGATACCTGACCCCTGTCAATTCAGTCATTCTGACGGCACTGTCACCGCCAAGAGGATCACCACACCCATGACGCATCTGACCGACATCGAGATTGCACGCGCCGCAACCAGTCAACCGATTCAGGAAATCGGCGAGAAGCTGGGTATCGATAGTGAACATCTGCTTCCCTACGGCCACGACAAGGCCAAGGTGTCGGCCGAATTCATCGCATCACTGAAGGACAGGCCCGATGGCAAGTTGATTCTGGTGACTGCCATCAACCCCACGCCTGCCGGTGAGGGCAAGACCACCACCACCGTGGGCCTGGGCGATGGCTTGAATGCCATCGGCAAGAAGACGGCCATCTGCATTCGCGAAGCATCGCTGGGACCGTGCTTCGGCATGAAGGGAGGTGCCGCCGGAGGCGGCTATGCGCAGGTCATACCGATGGAAGACATGAACCTGCATTTCACCGGCGACTTTCATGCCATCACCTCGGCACACAACCTGTTGTCGGCCATGATCGACAATCATATCTACTGGGGCAACAGTCTGGAGATCGATTCACGGCGAGTCGTCTGGCGCCGCGTTGTCGACATGAATGATCGCGCGCTGCGACAGATCACAACCAGCCTGGGAGGGGCTACCAACGGTTTTCCGCGCGAAGCCGGTTTCGATATCACGGTGGCATCCGAAGTCATGGCGATCCTCTGTCTGGCAAGCAGTCTGGAAGATCTGGAGCAACGTCTGGGCGATATCATCATCGCCTATCGCCGAGATCTGAGCCCAGTGTACTGCCGGGATCTCAAGGCCGATGGGGCCATGACGGTATTGCTCAAGGATGCCATGCAACCCAATCTGGTACAGACGCTGGAGAACAATCCGGCCTTCGTCCACGGCGGCCCCTTTGCCAACATTGCGCACGGTTGCAATTCGGTGGTAGCCACACAAACGGCATTGAAGCTTGCCGACTACGTGGTCACCGAGGCCGGTTTCGGTGCCGACCTGGGTGCCGAGAAATTCATGAACATCAAATGCCGCAAGGCAGGCCTGTCACCCGATGCCGTGGTGGTCGTGGCCACGGTAAGGGCCATGAAGATGAATGGCGGCGTGGCGCGCGAGGATCTCGGTGAAGAGAATATCCAGGCCGTGAAACAAGGCTGTGCCAATCTGGGTCGGCATGTGGAAAATGTCAAATCCTTCGGTGTGCCGGTGGTTGTCGCCATCAATCATTTCGTCACCGACACCGAGTCTGAAATCGATGCGATCAGACAATTCGTCCGTACACTCGGTTCAGAGGCCATTGTCTGCAAGCACTGGGCGCAGGGCTCGGAGGGAACGCGGGAGCTGGCGACACGCATCGCCGCCATAGCCGATTCCGGTTCCTCCCAGTTCAGTCCGCTCTATCCTGATGACATGCCGTTGTTCGAAAAGATCGAAACCATTGCCAAGCGCATATACCGCGCCGATGATGTACTGGCGGACAAGAAGGTGCGTGAGCAGCTTCGCCAATGGGAAAATGCCGGGTACGGACATCTGCCGATCTGCATGGCAAAGACGCAATACAGCTTCTCGACTGATCAGAACCTGCGTGGTGCACCGACGGGGCATTCGGTGCCGATCAGAGAGGTACGCCTCTCGGCTGGAGCCGGGTTTGTTGTCGTGGTCTGTGGCGAGATCATGACGATGCCCGGATTGCCCAAAGTGCCGTCAGCCGAAGTCATCCGGCTCAATGATTCAGGACAGATCGAAGGACTGTTCTGAACACCTGCTGGCGGCTGCACGCCTCACGCGAGGGCATGAATGTGTCAAGATATGGCAGGGCTCCTTCCGGCCCTGCCATTGCTTCCATTGTCCAGCATGTCATACGAATCAGATGACGCCATAGGCGATCTGCAGTTTCCAGCCGATTTCCTGTTCGGCGTCGCAACAGCCGCCTATCAGATAGAAGGGGCGGTTCTGGAAGATGGGCGCGGTGCCTCCATCTGGGATACGTTTTCACATACGCCCGGGCGGGTTCACAACGGCGATACCGGCGATGTCGCCTGCGATCATTATCATCGCTGGGCTTCGGATCTCGATCTGACGGCCTCTCTGGGTGTCGACGCCTACCGCTTCTCGATAGCCTGGCCCCGCCTGTTTCCGCGTGGTAGCGGACAGCTCAACGATCGCGGACTCGCCTTCTATGACCGACTGATAGACGGCTGTCTGGAACGCGGATTGAAGGCCTATCCCACGCTCTACCACTGGGATCTGCCGCAAGCGCTTGCCGACAAGGGCGGCTGGAAAAACCGCGCCACCGCCGATGCCTTCGCACACTACGCCGCAACGGTCATGGATCATTTCGGTGACCGGATCAGTGCGGTATCCACCTTCAATGAGCCCTGGTGTTCGTCCATCCTCAGTCATCTGTACGGCATACATGCACCTGGGGAAAAGAACCTCGACTCCGCCCTGGCCGTGCTGCATGGCCAGCATGTCGCTCACGGTCTGTCCGTTCAGGCGATGCGCGCCAGTCGTGACACGGTGCCACTGGGCATCGTTCTGAACCTGCAGTCTCTGTACCCGGCCACCGATCGGGACCGTGACATCGAGGCCTGCAGACGGCATGGCACGTTTCACAACGGCCTGTTTCTCGACCCCTTGTTCAAGGGCGAGTACCCGGCCGAAGCCATCGAGCATCTGGGTGATCGCCTGCCAGAGGGCTGGCAGGATGAGATGAGAACCATTGCGCAGCCACTGGATTACTGGGGTCTGAACTACTACACCCCGTTCCACATCGCCGATGCCAACAACTCGCAAGCGGATTACCCGGCCAGCATTCAGATCGACAATCCGGATGTTGTCCGGACGGATATCGGTTGGGAAGTCGACGGACGCAGCTTCCACGACCTTCTGGTGGATATCAACGATCGCTACACCCTGCCTCCGTGTTACATCACCGAAAACGGCGCGGCGTACAACCATGGCGTACAGAACGGCAAGGTTGAAGACCAGCCACGCATCGATTACATGCAGCAACACCTGGCAGCTGTTCGCGACGCCATGCAGGCTGGTGTCGACGTGCGAGGTTATTTCGCCTGGAGTCTGATGGACAATTTCGAGTGGGCCGAAGGCTACAACATGCGTTTCGGTCTGATACATGTCGACTATGAAACCCAGAAACGCACGCTCAAGCAAAGTGCGCACTGGTATCAGGCGCTGATCGAAGAAAACCGCTGACCTTCAACGTGCACTCTCCCTCGGGGATGAGCCTGTGCCCCAGGCTTCGCCCTTGCGGCCATGATCGAGCATGACACTCGGCTCTGTTGCGGCGCTGGTCGAGAAACCAGGGCACAGGGTTATGCTCGATGCGATCTTGGCAGAGAACTTGTAGGAGTTTGCCCCACAAGCCGGAGGCACTGCTTGCGCTGATTGTTATCTGAGTCATTGCTTGCCGAGCTTATTGCCGGCTGTGTCTGGCACCCCACATGGAGGCTCGAGTGCAAGAATGAGCAATATTCTGATCGTAGACAGTGACACCAATGCCGGGCAGGAAGCCTGCCAGGCGCTGGCCGCCGAACGTCCCGACTGGACCGTCGAGCACGCGGATTCCGGCAGCAAGACACTGCAACTCATTGCCGCAGCCGTTGGCAGCAAAGCCATTGACGTCATCGTTTGCGAGGCCAATCTGAAGGACATGGCCAGTTTCGACCTGCTCGAACAGATTCGTGTGGAAAACGAACAGACCATCCGGCTGACTCTGACAGCCAATGCCGATACCGAAGCCGTCCTTGGCAACGCACGGGCCAACCAGAGGTTTCTGCTGAAACCTTTCTGCGCCGCTCATCTGGCCACAACCATCGAACGCTCCATGCGACTTCGCCAGTCGATGCAAGCCGACAATCTGAAGAAATACATGAGCTCGGTATCCTCGATACCGGCCATACCGGCCATTTACGATCAGATGATGCAGGAGTTGTCCTCCCCTCACAGCTCCTTGCTGAAGGTCGGCGAGATCGTCGAAAGCGACACGGGACTGACTCTCACGGTACTGAAAGTCGTCAATTCGGCGTTTTACGGTATCAACAAACGCGTTGAGTCGGTTGGCCAGGCGGTAACACTGCTCGGTGTGCACCTGATCAAGAACATCACTCTCACCACCAAGGTGTTTGCCCGTTTCGATGGCAGCACACTCAGTGCAAGCCGTCTGTCCCAGCTCAACAGCGAAGCAATGCGCATCGGCGCGCTGTGCAACCAGTTCGCCCGCTACGCCAGACTGCCCAGAAGCTCGGTTGATCACTGCCAGATCGCCGGCATGATGTCCAATGTGGGTGAACTGGTCACCGCCGTACAGAAACAGAATGCCGTACTCGATGGTTCCTTGAGTCCGGAGCTGGTTGGCGCCAGCATACTGCATGGCTGGTTCATGCCCGACGCCGTCGTGGAGGCCGTTGCCTTGCAGAACGAATCACCACCACGCAGTGTGGATATCATCACACCGCTGATGGTTCTGCACAGCATCCGCTATCTGCAAGCGAACTTCACACAGACCAGTGACGCCCAGCAGGAACAGGCATGCAGGGATTATCTGCACGAATTCATACCGGAAAAAGTGGTCGACTCCTGGCTGGATGCCTACAAGGCCATCGAACAACTGACAGCGGATACATCCTCACGCGCTGCCTGAAAGCACACCAGATACACGCATGGAGTGTGTATCGAGGTCATCAACTGCCCTGTAGCAACGCTGCAGAGTGTGCAATGATACCGGGGTAGACTCCCGCTCCAGCGACGTCCCGGTAAAGCGCATACGCTCCGCATGTACACTCTCACCCCCGCACAGATTTCCCGGCTGACCGCCTTGCGCCATGACTTCCATCGGCAACCGGAGATCTCTGGTCATGAAGAGCAGACGGCAGCGCGAATCGTTCAGGAACTGAGCACCATGGGTGCCGATCTCATCTGGAAGAATCTGGGCGGTCACGGGGTTGCTGCCGAATTCCGCGGCAAGGAGGACGGACCAACAGTCATGATCCGCTGCGAACTGGACGCCTTACCCATCGTCGAACAGTCCACCCTTCCCTATCGTTCTGAAATTCCGGGCAAGGCACACCTCTGCGGTCATGACGGCCACATGTGCATTGTTCTGGGTGTGGGACTTGGACTGATGCAGCGACCCAGCCGAGGTCGCGTGGTCTTGCTGTTCCAGCCGGCAGAGGAGACCGGCGTTGGCGCTCAAGCCGTTATCGAGGATCCTCGCTGGCCACAGATTCGGCCAGACTATGCATTCTCCTACCATAATGTACCGGGCCGACCATTGGCCGAGATCGGCCTCCGCCAGGGTCCCGCCAACTGCGCGTCGCGAGGAATGCAGATCCGCTTTCACGGAAAGACATCCCACGCCGCAGCACCTGAAGATGGCATCTCGCCCGGCCAGGCAATGGCCAGCCTTGTCCAGCAGTTTTCAACCCTGAGTACCGGCAGTATTTCAGATAGCGATTATGCCTTGTGCACATTGACGCATGTGCGACTGGGCGAGCCGACGTTCGGAGTTGCTCCAGGTGAAGGTGAGATGCGTCTGACTCTGCGCTGCATGACCGACACAGGCATGGCCGAATTGATCGGTCAGGTAGAAACGATGCTGGACGCCATTAGCGAACCTCTGGACATCAGCATTACCTGGCATGACATTTTTCCGAGCTCGGAGAATGATGTCGAAGCCACGGATATCGCCCGTCAGGCTGCACGGGTTCGGGGGCTCGACATTCATGAAATGGATCAGCCGATGCGCTGGTCCGAGGATTTCGGACGCTTTGCCCTGCAAGGTGTCAAGTCAACGATGATGTTTCTGGGAGCTGGCGAATCTCAGCCACAGCTGCACAATCCCGACTATGACTTCCCCGATGCCCTGATACCGACTGGCACCGAGCTTCTGCTCGACACCATCCACCGGGTTCTCGATTGCTCGAGGCCATGACGATTCTGCCCGCACCTTGTCCGAACTTCCCCACAATCCGCCTGCTCCCTGCCCGTAATCTGTCTGCACCCTGTCCGTAGCCTTGTCAGTAGTCACTTGTGAATCCATCTGGCCAGTACGCGGCAGCAGGTGCTGACACTGCGCATGCAGAGTGCTGATCGTTCGAGTGTGTCAATGGTCATCGTTAGCGGCTTCAGTTAGGCTGACCCTCTGCCCTTGGTGACCATTGCCAGGTCCGTCAGGTGTTCATTATTGACACGATGTCAGGCCTGCGAGAATTGACGCCCAGCACTGCAATGGTGGTATATTATTGCCGGACTTTGCAATGGTGGTATATTCTCTGACCCGCATCAGACACCCGCATCAGACACCCGCATCAGACACCCGCATCAGACACCCGCATCAGACACCCGCATCAGA
>CANLXI010000019.1 GCA_947495035.1 uncultured Granulosicoccus sp. | reverse complement strand
TTGATGGTGTGGTAACTACCAATCAACCAGATACGCCGCTTTTTTTCAACCTTGCTCAGACACCACTTTCAACCATAACTCCTCATGCGGAAAAACAGCTCAAAGCCATCAATGCAGCTGCTGACCTGGCGAAGCATTATGGCTCAACGCTGACCCTGGTCGGAGTAACCAGTAACACGCCAAATGAAATCGCTCATTCGCCTGACGAATTCGCTGAAAAACTCGCAGCTTACGCTGAGGCGCGATCACAGGAATTTGGTGTGGATTTCAAGGCGCATTCCACGGTCAGTGTTGATGTGGCTGTGGATCTGGAGAAGAAGCTGAATCAGGCTATTCACGAGATCGGTGCGGACTTGATCGTCATGGCCTCACACGAACCGGGATTTCGCGATTACATTTTCAGATCCCACTCCGAAAATCTGGCGACCCACACTGATCTGTCGGTCATGATCATTCGTTGATGACGTGTCAGGTCTAACGGTGTCCTTGTCCGGCGTGATCAATGTCAGCGGCAACTGCGGATGGCGTTTGCGTAACTCGGCGACACTGGAGGCTCAGGCACCGCCAGCGTAGATCATTTCTTTCTGTCATTCGAAACCGATGGATTGCAAGTCGAAAGGTTTCCCGGTCCGGCGTGATCCCGGAGGTTCAGTCAGAGCCCAGGTAGACGACTTCATCCTGTCGTTCGAAATCGATGGAATGAATGACGGTGGATTCATCGTTGATCAACATCACGTTGTAATGCCTTTCCAGCGGCCCTGTGGCGAATCGCGGTTGAGGTTGTTCAACACCTGGCCACAGCGCTCTGGCAGTGCCGCGGTTGGCAGATAGCGGTACACCGTGGAGGCTGCCACTGAGAGTGAAATGACAATGACCGAAGGCGATGTGGCGCACGATGTCCCGGTATTTACCGATGAGCGTGCGAAAGCTGGAGCCGTTCAGCAAACCGATACTGTCGGCACTCAAGACATGCACTGGTGTCGGGTTGTGATGCATGAAAAGCCAGGCAGGTGTGTTGTCAGCCTGTGCCGAACTCAGAGTCGCGTCGAGCCAGGCGGAACGATCCTCGCAGAAGTGGCCTGTATTGGTGCCCGGTTCATGGGTGTCGAGATACACGAACAGGCCTGACTCCGTCTTTTCTGCCCACTGTGTGAATCCATTCGAGTCTTTGGGAGTTTCCGGAAAGACGGATTGAAAGACCTTGCGATCATCGTGATTCCCGAGCAGCAGACGCAACCGAGGGTCGTCGGCCAAGCCTGCGTCCATCAACAGTTGCCGAAGCTTCAGATAACTTTCGCGATCACCATGGTCACTCAGATCTCCGGTGACGACGATCAGATCGGCGTCAGTGTGGAAACGGGCGATGTGACGCAAGGCTGCTTCGCAGGGTTCGATCGAGTCACAGTTCATGACCGGATCGGGCGAAATGTGAAGATCAGTCAGATGTATGACTTTCATCGAGCAGACTCAGAAGAATGTATCGGAGATATCCGCTGCAGGTCAGCGTCGCTGACCTGATCACGGCCTGAATCATTATAGCCATAGCTGTCTGCTGAACATCACTCGCCGATCAAGGCGAAGCCCGGGTTTGTGGCCATTTTGTCCTGCACATTGTCTGGCCGCTTGAAAAACCGTCAGGCAAGCAAGAATCGATTTGAACTCCGGAGCGTTGAGAGGTCCATTTAGTGCAGACCAATACACCTGATCGTGGCAAAGGTGCATGACCCCGGAACTTTGATGAATCTCTCTCGCAACACATCGGATCTGACCCATGAAGTGATGGGGTGCAAGACTGATCCATGCCCATGAAGTATGGCTTCCCGACCCGCAAGGGGACTCTGGCGGTTTTGCTTGGTGGATTCCTGATGGCTGGGGGCACTACAATCATCCTGACTGCGAACCGACCGACCCTTTTCATCAATGCCCGCATACTGACCATGAACGACGATCGGCCGTTTGCGGATGCGTTGCTGATGAATGGGCGTTACATCTCGGCCGTTGGCGATCAGCAGTCGCTCGAACAGGAATTACCCTGGCTCACGCGAGTCATCGACCTGCGCGGTAAAAGTGTGGTTCCGGGTTTTGTGGATGCACACAGCCACTTTCCCAGTTCCGGTCTGGCCCGGTCCTTTCTGGATCTGACACCGCCTCCTGTTGGAGACGTGAGCAGTCTGGATACCCTGTTACGCCGGGTTGGCGAGTATGCCGCGAGGCGGCCAAGGGGTGAATGGATTCTGGCCTTCAACTATGATGATGCTTCGTTGGCGGTACAACGACATCCCACACGACAGGAACTTGATCGAGTCGCACCGCATCATCCTGTCTATCTGTGGCATCGTTCCGGACACATGGGAGTGGCGAATTCGCAGGCCATGGCGGAGTTGGGACATCAGGACGAAAGCCATGCGCGTTCGTCCTTCGAGAAGAACAACTTCGAGCCGCAGCGTGACAGTCAGGGACAGCTGACCGGATTGTTGCAGGAAGGGGTTGCTCCCCGCCTGGGGAGACTGTTGATGAAACTGCCACTCCGCGACCTTCTGAATGCCTTGCTATATGCTCGAGATAGTTACTTGCAGGCCGGTGTGACAACTGTACAGAACGGGTTTGCCGACCTGCTGTCCATGCGAATGCTTTTCTGGGCGCAGCGTCTTGGCATCATTCCGCAGCGAATCGTCGTCTGGCCAGCCTATGAGAAGATGGCGGACAGGATAAGTAGCGAGATCTCTGGCGAACGGCTCGGTACAGCGACAGACGCTCTGCAGAGAGCATTGGACTGGCAGGCCGATCCTGAGTATTTCTCACTGTCTGCTCTCAAACTGAGTGTTGATGGAAGCCCACAAGGGCGCACAGCGTGGCTGACTGAGCCTTATCGCTCCACCGGAGGGAAAGCTCCTGATTACCGTGGTTTTCCAGCGCTGTCTGCGCAGCGGTTGAAATCTCAGGTGCTCGAGTTCCACCGGGCTGGCGTTCGATTGGCATTGCATGGTAACGGTGATGCTGCCATCGATCTGATCATTGAAGCGCTCGATGCAGCGCAGTTGCAGTATTACCGGCCCGAGATTGGGCATATCGTGGTACATGCGCAGACAATTCGGGAAGATCAGTTACCCCGGCTGAAGCAGCTGGGCGCCACTGTATCCTTTTTTCCGGCACATACCTTCTTCTGGGGCGACTGGTATCGTCAAACCGTACTCGGAGAGGAGAGGGCAAGACGGATCAGCCCGCTCGCCCTTGCCGATACCTACGAGGTCGCATACTCCCTGCATTCGGATGCTCCCGTGACGCCGGTCAATCCCATGCAGATACTCTGGAGTGCCAATCGGCGCGAGACATTGAGCGGTCATGTGCTCGGGCCCGAGTTCATCATCAGCAGGGAACGAGCATTGCGTGCCATGACGCTTGATGCCGCCTCGCAGAATGGTCTGGAGCATGACAGAGGGTCACTGGAGGCTGGCAAGTTGGCGGATATCGTCGTCTTGTCGAGTGACCCCCTGAGCGAACCGGATGTGCGCAACATTCGTGTAGAGCGTGTCTGGATCGGTGGCCGAGATGTCTACATGCGTGAAGCCGCATCACGATGAGTGCGGCGCTGGATTCTTCCTGTCTAGAGAGTCTGGCCGCGAGGTGACGTGGGCCGGTCGGCAGTGCTGAGTTGATTGAACACGGTGACCTCCTTCGATTCGAACATGTGCTGTGTCTGTTGATCGAATGCCCTGAAATGTGGCGAATCCAGATGCAGGTCGAAGGCTGCAGCATCGGCATAGATTTCATACAGAAATATGTCGCCTGGACGAGTCGAGTCAGTGCAAACATCGAATTGGTGGCAGCCGACTTCACTGCGCAGTGATTCGGATGCATTCTGAATCATCAGCTCCGTGAAGCTCTGCAGATGGTCGGTCTTGATACGGAACCGGACGGTGACAACATGCATGGGATCGTTCTCGTGTGTGCAAGCGTTTGACAAAGCTTGAAAGGGACGGTTGACGCAAGTTCATCGCCCGGAAAAATGGGTATTCAGCGAAACAGATGAACCATGGTCATCGACACGGCAGGGAAATAGGTGACCAGTACCAGGGTTGTTATTGCTGCCAGGTAGAGTAATCCCATCTTTCGGGCAATGGACAATACTCCGACCCCGGAAATGCGCGACGCCACATACAATGTCGCTCCGACCGGTGGAGTGAACAGGCCGACAGCGACATTGCAAGTCATGATGACCCCCAGATGTACCGGATCGACCCCAAAGCTCTGGGCGGTTGGCAGGAAGAGCGGAGCAGTCAGCAGAATTGCCGGAACCGGGTCGAGAACCAAGCCCAGGATCAGCAGTACGATATTGACCAGCAGCAGAAAAACCGCCGTGCTTGATGACAAGTCCTGGACGAAGCTCACCAGTATCTGCGGCATCTGTTCCAGCGTGATGAGCCAGCCCAGAACAGTCGTCGCGCCAATGACCACCATGACAGTGGCACTGGTGACAAAGGCATCAACCATGAGTCCGGGCAAGTCGCGAATCCGGAAGTCACGATAGATGAATATGGTGACGAGCAAGCCATAGACCACCGCCAGGGCTGCGGCCTCTGTTGGCGTGACCCAGCCGGAGAATATACCGCCCAGAATGAGCACCGGCATCAATAACGCAGGTGCGGTTCCGATGAAAGAGGACCAGAGTTCGGCTCGGGTAGTCGTTCGTCCACCGGGATCACAACCGCTGGACTTTCCGACGTGGAAGCATACGGCCATGAATGCAAGGCCGAACATGGCGCCGGGTACGATGCCGGCCAGGAAGAGATCTGCTACCGATACATTGCCGACAAAGCCGTAGATGAGCATGGGAATCGAAGGCGGAATGATGATACCGATGGTGCCGGCAGCGGCGACGAGACCGGCTGCAAATCCCGGGGTGTAACCCTGTCTTGCCATGTTCTTGATCATGACTGAGCCGATGGCGGCGCTGTCGGCAATGGCTGAACCGGAAATACCCCCGAAAATCATGGATGCACCGACGACGACCATGCCCAGGCCTCCCGGCATGAAGCCGCAGGCCGCGCGGGCAAATCCGATGATGCGCAATCCGACCCCGCCGCGGCTCATGAGCTCGCCTGCGACGATGAACAGGGGAATGGCCAGGAAATGATTGGGCTCGACCCCACCGATGAAGTTCAGATACAGGGCCTGCAGTGGATAACCCAGATCAAAAACCAGAATGGGGAGTACGGCAGTCAGCAAGATGGCCCAGACCAGGGGTATACCCAGAAAAACCGTGATCAGGAATATGGAAACAACAAAGAGCAGAATCATGTGGCGTTGCCTGCTTCAGTGCCCGTGTCCGGAGATGGTCGGGACGGATGAGTGGGATCGTTGGAGTGCTTCACATCGATGACAGTGTTGAACAGATGAAACACCAGGCAAAGCAGCATGCCGGCCGGCATCGAGGCATACAGAAATCCTACCGGCAGATACAGCACGGTTGTGCGTTGTGCCCAGGTGTGCGTAGAGATGGAGTAGCCCGTCACGACCAGGCTGATCATCATGAGCGCGACAATGAGGTTGATCAACGTTGACAGGTGATAACGAGCACTACGAGGTAACAGGCTGTCGACGATTTCGGTCACTCTCATATGTGCTCCGCGTGCCACCGCAGCAGCGCATCCCAGAAATGTGCTCCACAGCAGCAGAAAAGCGGTGACTTCCAGAGACCATGCCAGGTCAAAGCCTGCGGCACTGCGCAGGGTTGCATTGACAAAGACCAGGGTGACAATGAAAGCGCCCGATAGCACCAGGGCATAGTCAATGACCCGGCTCAGCGTTGTCAGGACAGGTGGATAATATGGTCGATAATCCATGCCGGTTTCCTCGAGGAATCGAAAAGCCGAAGCAGGTCATGCTCCGGCATTGGCAACGTCTGGCAGAGATCTACTGCGCTGGTTTCATTTCCCGAACCGCGGCGGTATCGGCCAGGACACGATCAACTGCTTCAGCGCCGTAGACTCCTCGGGCCTTGTCATACACCGAGGCGACCGCGTCGCGAAAGGGCGCGATGTCGGGCGTGGTGACCGTGGCACCCTCTGCCTTCATTTCCTCGAGTTGTTGTTCCACGGAGTTCTTGACGAGATCGCGACTGAATGCTGCAGCCTCTTCGCTGGCCTTCTGAATGGCGGCCTTGTCTTCATCCGAAAATGACTGCCAGGCCTTCTCGGATACGGTCAGGGGCAACGGGCTGTAGACATGTCGGGTCAGCGTGATGTAAGGGGCAACTTCATGAAATCGCAATGATTTGATGGTGTCCACCGGATTTTCCTGTCCGTTGACGGTGCCTTGCTGTATCGCCAGGTAGACGTCCGTGATGGGCATGACCACGGTCTGGAAACCGATGGCCTCCATGCTCCAGCGGATCATGTCGTTGGGGAAGACACGCATTTTCATCTTCTGCGCATCGGTTGGAGAGTTCAGTGGTTCGGAGGTGGTGAAACTGCGGAACCCCGCCTCCCAGGTGGAGAGTACGCGGAAGCCGACCTCGGGCAGTTTGGCGAATTCTTCCTGTAGCCACTCGGAATTGTCATAAAACTCCCAGCCCTGTTCATAGGTATCGAGCAGAAAAGGCATGGCCATCAGATTCAGGGAAGTCAGATGTGTCGCGTACGAGCCCACGGCCGATACGGTGAAATCGACGCCACCCAGTTGCAATTGCTCGATGGCCTTGGGGTCATTGGCCAGTTGGCCGGCGGGAAATATGCGAACGGTGTATCGACCATCGGTATAGTCGGAAACCTTCTCCGCGAACAGTTCTGCCGCTGCCTGGCGCGAACCACCGGGATTGTCTGTATGGCTGAACTTGAGAACGGTGGCAGCGTGTAACGACGTGCTGAGGGCGAGTAGAGTGGTAGCGGCGAGTAGGCCGAGTCTGACTTTCATGATGCGCTCCTTTGGGCGGTGCCTGGAAGATGTCTCTGGATTTTTGTTGTTGTATGCGATAACGTATACATTAAATTACGCGCAGTCAACCGGCTGAGTGCTTTTGATCAGTTCGCCGAACAGCGAATTTTCGTGAAGTTGATGGAGAGTGGTAATGCCCAGTTCGTTCGAGATAGCCGTATTTGATGGTGACGGCATAGGTCCGGAAATTACAAGTCCGACTCTTCGCATCCTGCAACAGCTCAGTCGTGACTCGTCGAGCTATGATCTTGATTTCAATCGATTGCCTGCTGGCGCCAATCTGTATGCCAGTACCGGTGAGTCATTGCCCGAAGCCTCGCTCGAGGGGGCCAGAAAAGCCGATGCGATCCTGTTGTCGGCCATGGGCATGCCTTCGATTCGCAAGCCTGATGGCACCGAGATTTCCCCGCAGCTGGATCTGCGAAACGAGCTGGACCTGTTCGCGGGGGTGCGTCCCGTGCGAATCAGTCCCGGCCAGAGAACGCCATTGAAGCTCGATGGGGGGCAATCGGTGGATTTCGTGCTGGTTCGCGAGAGCACCGAAGGCCTGTTCTACAGCCGTGGAACCGGTGAGGTCGGGCCGGACGAGGCTCGCGAAACGCTTCTCATCACGCGCAAGACCAGTGAGAAGCTGTTTCGTTTTGCCTTCGATCTCGCCAGACAGCGTCAGGCTGCCGGGCGGGGCGAAGGACGGGTCACCTGCGTCGACAAGGCCAATGTGTTCAGGTCGTTTGCCTTCTTTCGCGAGATCTTCGATGGAGAGGCGAAGCGCTATCCGGAGCTGCAGTCGGATCATGCCTATGTCGATGCCACCGCCTTGTGGATGGTGGAGAAGCCTTGGATCTTCGATGTCATGGTGACCGAGAACATGTTCGGTGACATCCTGTCCGATCTTGGAGCAGGTCTGATGGGCGGTCTGGGCCTGGCGCCTTCCGCTGATATCGGAGATGATCATGCCGTATTCCAGCCATGCCATGGCTCGGCTCCCGATATCGTCGGTCAGGGAGTGGCCAATCCCTTTGCGATGATCCTGTCAGCGGCGATGATGCTCGACTGGCTGGGCCAGCGCCACGATCAGGCGGCCATGGTGAGTGATGGCAATCGATTGAGAGATGCAGTTTACGCGGTGATTGCCGACGGACAGATGACCACGCGGGATCTCGGAGGCAACAGTTCGACCGAGGAGGCTGCAGGAGCCGTCATGGAAAAACTGGAAGAAGGCTGATGGTGGCCGGGCCCATCAAGGTTGCCTGTCTGGGAGCTGGCTATTTCAGCCGTTTCCATTATGATGCCTGGCGCCGAATCGATGAGGTCGAACTCGTCGGTGCCGCAGATCTTGCCATCGACAGGGCTGCCTCGACGGGTCTGCCAGCGTTTGCCGATCTGAGCTCCATGCTGAGCTCGGTAACTCCGGATGTGCTGGACATCATCACCAAACCGCCCACTCATCTGGACGCCATTCGCGAAGCTCTGGAGGCGGGTATCAAGCTCATCATCTGCCAGAAGCCGCTGTGCAATTCACTCGACGAGGTACGGGTCGCAATCGAGCTGGCTGCGCAGGCAGATGCCAGGCTTGTCGTGCACGAAAACTTCAGGTTCCAGCCGTGGTTTCGGTGCATGGCGAAGGCAGTGGATGACGGTCTGGTCGGCAAGGTACATCAGTTCACGTTTCGCTTGCGTCCCGGGGATGGCCAGGGGGCAGATGCCTATCTGGACAGACAGCCCTATTTTCGCGAAATGCCGCGCTTGCTGATTCATGAGACCGGGGTGCATTTCATCGATGTCTTCCGGTTCATGCTGGGAATGCCCAGAGCGGTCTATGCCGACCTGAGGCGGCTGAATACGAATATTGCTGGCGAGGATGCCGGATTCTTCATCTTCGAGTACGAGGATGGCTGCCGGGCCATGTTCGATGGCAATCGTCATCTCGATCATGCCGCTGAAAATACCCGTATCACCATGGGAGAAGCATTGCTGGAGGGAGATCGAGGCTCGCTGTCGCTCACGGGGGATGGTACTGTGACGTTTCGCAGCTTCGGTTCGCGCGATCTGCAGACCTTGTTGCCGGGCATGGGATGGGCCGGATTCGGTGGTGATTGCGTGTATGCCTTGCAACATCACGTGGTACAAGGGCTGCTGACCGGCTCTCCAATCGAGAATCAGGCAAGTGAATACCTGTCTGTCATCGAGCTGGAAGAGTTGGTTTACCGAGCTGCTCGGGAACATCGTAAACAGGAACTGAGTTGACATTGCAAGAAGACGACAGACAGACATCACGTACACAGCTTGCCGTCGAGAGCATTCGGTCGCTGATCTTCTCGGGTGATCTGGCCGCCGGTACCGACCATCTGGAGAACGAACTGGCCGAGAGACTGAGCATGTCGCGAACCCCCATCCGTGAAGCGGCGCGGGTTCTCGAGGCTCAGGGCCTGCTGGTCGTTCGACCGCGCAAGGGTGTGCGAATCCTGACCTTGTCAGCCGAGGACATGGATGAAATCTATGTGGTGCTGACCGAACTGGAAAGTCTTGCCGCTGGTCTGGCCGCTCGTGGCAAATACAGCAAAGCACATCTGAAACCGCTCTTGCAGGCGGTACTGGACATGGAGTCTTCGCTGCAAGGTCTCGATCGAGAAAGCTGGGCGGCTGCTGATGAGCGATTCCACGATGAGCTGGTTCGGCTGGCCGGCAATTCACGCATGGCCGCCATCATCTCGAATTTCAATGATCAGGTTCGCAGAGCCCGTGCATTCACTCTGCATCTGAGGCCCTTGCCATTGCAGTCCAATGAAGAGCATCGTGCGCTGTATGAGGCCATCGAGCGCGGAGACGAAAAGGGCGCGCGCAGGATTCATTGGCATCATCGTGAGAATGCGCGAAAGACGCTGATCGCCATACTCGAAGAAGTGGGCATGAAACATCTCTGACGCAGCCTTGTTTGTGGCATGCCTTGCCGGTTGATGTAATGCACGAGCGGGAGAGATATCGTCTGGTCGATGCTCGACGGCGCGTGTTCCATTTGCGGGTTGACCCGTGATCCTTGATGAAACACACTAAGCGCAATGTGTCTGACGGCTTGCCGTGCGACGCGACTGTCATCCCAATACAGGAATTCCAAAGGTGCGATACGAAGCTCCACTTACCACTCCCGAGGCTGTCGAATTGCTCGCCGGTTCCAGAGGTCGGGTCCATGTCCTTGCCGGCGGAACCGATCTCATCGTCAGGATGAAAGGCGGCTTCATCGAACCTGACGTCGTCATCGACATCAAGCGGATCAAGGACATGCATGTGATCCGCAAGACCGCAGAAGGCATGTCCATTGGTGCGGCAACCAGCTGCGGTGCCATGGGCCGACATCGTGTCTTGAAGAAAGCCTGGCCCGGTGTGGTGGAAGCCGCCAATCTGATCGGTTCCGATCAGATCCAGGGACGGTGCACCATGACAGGCAATCTGTGCAATGCCTCGCCGGCAGCAGACACGGTACCGGCACTGATCGCCGCGGATGCGCAGGTACTTGTCGCAGGTCCGGCAGGAGAACGACGAATACCCGTCGAGAAGTTCACGACGGGGCCGGGAAAGAACGTTCTCAAGAAAGGCGAGCTGGTAGCCGCCCTCGAACTGCCACCGCGCAAGACTCGATCTGCCGATGCCTATCTGCGCTTCACGCCTCGCACGGAAATGGACATTGCCGTCGTCAGTGCAGCGGTCAACCTGACCATCGATCGCAAGAACATCATTACGGCTGCACGGGTCGCACTGGGCGCTGTGGCCATCACTGCCATTCGAGTACCGGCAGCGGAGAAGGCGCTGTTGGGAAATACTCTGGATGAAGCAACGCTGGAAGCCGTGGCAGAAGCCTGTTCGGCAGCCTGTAAACCCATCAACGACAAGCGAGGCACCGTGGAATATCGAACACGAGTAGCAGGAGTCCTGGCAAAACGTGCTGCTCAGTCAGCCTGGACCCGAGCTGGAGGCAAGGCATGACTCAACTGGTCAATACGAATATCAATGGCGATGATGTCGGTTTCGCCTGTGAAGCCGATGAAACCCTGCTGGATGCCCTGCGCAACCGGGTGGGACTCAAGGGCGTCAAGGAAGGCTGTGGTACCGGTGACTGCGGTGCCTGCAGCGTTATTCTCGATAACACTCTGGTGTGTTCCTGCCTGGTGCTGGGCATGGAAGTCGAAGGACGCAAGGTGGAAACGGTCGAAGGTCTGAGCGATGGTGCCGAACTGCATACCTTGCAAAGCAAGTTCATCGAGCATGCGGCCCTGCAGTGTGGCATCTGCACGCCAGGGTTTCTGATGGCTGCCAAGGCGTTGCTGAAGAACAATCCTGATCCTACCGAAGAAGAGATCCGGTACGCCCTGGCGGGAAATCTGTGCCGCTGTACCGGCTACGACAAGATAGTCAGGGCGGTACAGGCGACCGCCGCCGAACTGCGAGAGGCTTGAGTCATGAGTGCTGATACGAAATTCACGGGGCAATCCTTCAAATCCGTTGGTACACGTCCACTGCGACCGGACGGCATCGACAAGGTGACCGGGCGTGCCCGCTACGGCGCTGATATCGATCTGCCGGGGCAACTGGTCGGGAACATCCTGCGCAGTCCGCATCCACACGCGGCAATACGCGGTATCGACACTAGCAAGGCCGAGGCTCTGAAGGGGGTCAAGGCGGTCATCACGGCCGCCGATCTGCCGGACCTGACCAACGGCAACAGCGAGCTGTTCGATATTCTCGACAACTGCATGGCTCGTAGTCACGTCTATTACGACGGTCATGCGGTGGCGGCGGTGGCGGCCGTGGATGCCGTGACCGCGCGCAAGGCCCTGAAGCTCATCAAGGTGGATTACGAACTCCTGCCACATGTCACCGATGTCGATGAGGCCGTGGCCAAGGACGCACCGATACTTCACAAGAAGTGCTTTACACAGGGTGTGGAACCAAAACCGAAGAAACCCTCGAATGTCGCTCGTCGTTCCGAATTCGGTCACGGTGATGTGGAAGCCGGTTTTGCCAAGGCGGATGTCATCATCGAACGAACCTTCAGAACCGAACAGACTCACCAGGGGTACATCGAACCCCATGCCTGTGTGGCCAGCATCAGCCCCGATGGCAGCGGCGAATTGTGGGTTTGCACTCAGGGACATTTCGTATTCCGTCAGCATTGTGCGGAGCTGCTGGGCATGGATGTGTCCAAGTTGCGAGTGACTCCGACGGAAATCGGTGGCGGCTTCGGAGGCAAGACTCACGTCTGGGCCGAACCCGTTGCGCTGGCCTTGTCTCGCAAGGCCAATCGTCCGGTCAAGCTGGTGATGTCGCGCGATGAGGTTTTCCGGGCTTCGGGCCCCACCAGTGCCACGTCCATCGACGTGCGTATCGGTGTGACGAAAAAAGGGCGTATCACGGCTGGCGATGCAACCTTGCGCTACACCTCGGGCCCGTATGTCGGTATGTGGGCCGAGTTGGGTGCCATGACTGCATTCGCCTGTTATGACATGAAGCATGTGCGTACGGTTGGTCTGGAAGTACTGGTCAATCGGCCGAAGACGACTGCCTATCGAGCGCCATCGGCTCCCATGGCAGCCTTTGCCGTGGAGAGCGTGGTCGACGAACTGGCCGCTCGTATCGGCATGGACCCGGTCGATCTTCGTATTCGCAATGCCGCGAAAAAGGGCACGCAGTCATCCTATGGACCAGTCTATGGGCCTATCGGAATCGGACCCACCTTGCAGGCTGCCAAAGAACATCCTCACATGTCGGCTCCGCTGGGCAAGAACCAGGGACGTGGCATGGCCTGCGGCTTCTGGTTCAATTTCGGCGGCCAGACCTGTACCGATCTCAATATCGCTCCCGATGGCACGGTTTCGTTGACCGTGGGCACCATCGATGTCGGTGGTGCGAGGGCGTCGTTGGCCCTGGTGGCAGCCGAGGAACTGGGAATTCCCTATGACCAGGTACGCACGGTGGTGGGTGATACCAGCACGCTCGGTTACAACGACATGACCGACGGAAGTCGCGGCACCTTCTCCAGTTCCATGGCGACCATCATGTCGGCTCGCAATGCCATAGGGATTCTCAAGGAAAGAGCGGCATTGATGTGGGACATCCCTGTTGGCAAGGTTGTCTGGGAAGAGGGCTGCGCCAAGGCAGTCGGCAAGAAGTATGGCAACCTGGCACCACTGTCACTGGCCGAGATCGCAGCGGCAGCTCCCAATACCGGCGGACCCATTGCCGGCCACAACGAGCTGGTGGCTGATGGTGCCGGAGTCTCCTTTGCCACACACATCTGTGATGTGGAAGTGGATCCCGAAACGGGCCGGACCCAGGTGGTGCGCTACACCGTCATTCAGGATGCCGGCAAGGCGGTACACCCCACTTATGTGGAAGGTCAGTATCAGGGTGGAGCTGCACAGGGAATCGGCTGGGCTCTGAATGAGGAATATGTCTATGGAGACGATGGACGTTTGCAGAATGCGGGCTTTCTCGACTACCGGATCCCCGTCTGCTCCGATCTGCCCATGATCGATACTCAGATTCTCGAGATTCCCAACCCCAATCATCCCTACGGGATTCGGGGGGTGGGTGAGACGTCCATCGTGCCACCACTGGCAGCCATCGGGAATGCGGTATCGAATGCCTTCGGGGTTCGCATGACACACGTGCCGATGTCGGCGCCACGTATTCTCGCGGCGCTGGATGAGGCGCGGGAAACTTCCACGGGTGACGCGGAAACCGCCTGAACCGGGTGGAACGCTGACGCCTTGCAATCCGCCTGCTGCCATGTCACTGCATGAGGTCAAGCTCTGGTCCGCCCTGCGTCCACACGCGCAGGGCGCAACCAGTGTTCAGGTAAGGGCACGAACCATTCGTGAGCTGTTCAATCGGCTGGAAGCGGAATATCCGGGCATGACACCGTTCATCAGGCAGGGAATTGCCGTGTCTGTGGATGGCACCCTGTACCGCGATAGCTGGGAGACAGCGTTGCCCGAAGGCGCCGAGGTCTTTCTGCTGCCGCGAATTCAGGGCGGATAACGACGGGTACAACAAACACCTGTCAGGTAGAGCCTGTTCCACGTTCGATAGTGTCGAGGCAGACGCCTCGGTGCCCAGCAATGCGTGCAAGTGCACAGTGCCGACGTTCTCGGGAGACCTTGTCGCACAGGCTATCTGCGTTGCTCGACTGACAACTCGACCATTGCAGAGCTTTCTGCCGTTTCGATGGCGACGTTGATCGTTGTCGAGCCAGTTGCCTTCGTTCGGCCATGCCGATCAGAATGCATCTGCCCACAGCCCACAGCCCACAGCCCACAGCCCACAGCCCACAGCCCACAGCCCACAGCCCAGTGCCCAGTGCCCAGTGCCCAGTGCCCACAGCTTACTGCGTACTGCTCAGTGCTCAGTGCTCAGTGCTCAGTGCTCATTGGCAATTGTCAGCTGCCCTTCGCCTGATTTCCCATGAAATACCGTAGTGCTTCTTGACGGCAAGCCTGCGTTGCAATTACGAGAACTCAGGCAATAAATCAGCAGTAGCTTTCAAATATGAACTATCAATTCATATTTGCATGAATCGATTTTTCTCGTCATAATCCTCTCGAGCCCGGCAAATTGACCTCGACAAGAACGAGGCGAGAGAGGAACCACATCGTGAGCACCGTATCCCCGACTACCGACGGCGCAAGATCCGGCCAGACACCGGCATCTGCGCAAGCCCCTGACTGGCTGAGCAGCTACGAGCAGGATGGCTACTTTTTTCCTGTCAGAGTCATGAGCACCGAGCAGGCTGCGGTGTATCGAAAGACGATGGAAGATTTCGAAAAGCAGATGTCAGGTGACCCGGAAACTCGCAAACTGGCGCTGCTCAATGCGGCCTATCTGCTGCCATTTGTGGATGAAATCAGTCGGCTTCCTGCCATTCTGGAGCCGGTCAGTCGCATCCTGGGCCCTGACCTGCTGGTCTGGAATGCCGGTTTTTTCACGAAAGAGCCACACACTGCCGACTTCATCAGCTGGCACCAGGATCTGACCTATTGGGGACTTGACGACAGTCATGAGGTAACGGCATGGGTGGCATTGTCGCCATCCACGGTGCAAAGCGGCTGTGTCAAGTTCGTGGCTGGCACGCACAAGCAGGATATCGTCAGGCATCGTGACACCTTCGACAGCAATAACCTGTTGTCACGTGGTCAGGAACTGGCGGTCGAGGTCGATGAGGACGAAGCGACCAATGTGTTGCTGCAACCCGGTGAGATGTCACTGCATCACGGCAAGGTGTTTCATGGCTCTCATGCCAACGCCTCTGATGATCGTCGCATCGGTCTTGCCATTCGCTACATCTCACCTGACATGAAGCAGACCATCACGGACAAGACCACGGCCAAACTGGTTGCCGGCAAGGACGACTACGGGCACTTCCGGCTGATGGAGCAGCCCAGGGGAGTCGTGGATTCCGACGATCTGGCGTCGGTCCGCGAGAATCTGCGTATCCAGCAGGAATTCCTGTTTGCCGGTGTGGAAAAGTAGATCGTTGCCCCTGGTGTCAGTCGGCATCTTCTGATGCCGAGCTGGCAGCAGTGTTTCCCCTGCGTCTTCCTTCTCTCACAGCAAGAAAGATTGCACCGCACACGATGATGATGGCTCCTGCCGCGCCTGCCTTGTCCGTGGTTTCTCCGAAGACGAGATAATCGAGTATGCCAGCAAATACAAGTGTGGAATACATGAAGGGGATGACATAACTGGCGTCTCCATCGCGCAGGCTGGTGAGAAAGAAGATCTGGGCCATGGCCATGCTCAGACCGACGCCTGCCATCAGCAGCCATTGCAGGGGGCTGGGCCAGATCCACACGACACTGGCTGCGATCAGCGCGATGACCAGGCCGATGCTGTTGTTCAGAAACAGTATCTGGGTGCGCGGCTCCAGCGCCGAGAGTCGTTTGATGTACAGGGCTTCGAAGCCGCTGGCCACTGCTGCGGTCAGAGCGATGAGAGCTGCGGGCTGAAATGCGGAGGTACCGGGGCGCAGAAGAATCATGGCGCCCGTCAGCATGATGGCCACGGTGGTGATGCGTACCGGGCCAACCTTTTCCTTCAGCAGCAGAACCGCCAGCGCCAGTGTGACTACCGGCGTAAGAAAGCTGATGGCGGTGGCATCGGTCAAGGCCATTTTCGAGCTTGCCCAGAATATGCAGGTCACGGTGAGCCAGCCCAGGACGGTACGTACGACATGCAGTTGCCAGTGAATCGGCTGGAAGGCTCTGCGACGATACAGCACGATTGCCAACCACAGGATCCAGGCAGCCAGGAATCTGCCGGCGGTGATCTGCAGGGGGTGTATGTCCTCGTCGACTGCAGGCATCGAGAATCGACCTGCAAGGCCCTTGGCGAGAAAGGTCGATACGGCAATGAAGACGCTGGCGGCAACCATGCTCAGTGCGGCAAGGCGGGATTGGGTGATCAAGTCGGAGTGGCTGGGGAGGGCTTCTGGTCATTGCATCACAGGTGCAGATGAATTGCACTCGGAGAGGCAAGGTCGTCGCGTCCGGGTATCCTTCCACCGCGTGGCGCTTGTATGATCATCCGTGACGACTTGCGTCGGCATCGAGTGTGGAATCCATGGGTGAACCCGAGAAGAATGCGCTGTCGCTGGTACTGAGTCCGTTGACATTGCCGGATTTCATGAGTCAGTACTGGGAGCGCGAAACGTTGCACATCGAGCGTGATGCAAACGCTCATTTCAACGACATTCTGCAGATGAGCGATATCGAATCACTGCTGTCGAGCCGAGAGCTGCTGTTTCCCGCCGTGCAGCTGAGTTGCAAGCGCTCGCCAGTTGCCGTCACGGCCTATACCGACGAGGGCAACCGGATCGTGCCGCGCCGGCTGATCGAGGAGTATCGTCGAGGGGCAACCATCGTGATGTCCGCCGCCCATCAGTCACTCCCGGCACTGGCAGGGTTCAGGCGAGCGGTGCAGGCGGAGCTCGGCCTGCGCTGTCAGACGAATCTGTATCTGTCACCGCCGGGTGAACAGGGCTTCGGGGCTCACTATGACTCACACGATGTCTTCATCCTGCAGGTACACGGTAGCAAGACATTCAACTTCCATGAAGGCGGAATCGAGATGCCTTATGCGCACGAAGGCTTTGATGCCGCTATCCACGAACCGGGCGAACTGGCTGACAGTGTCATCCTCCATGCCGGTGATACCTTGTACATTCCTCGGGGTGTTTTCCATGATGCCGTAGCCGGAGACCAGGCCTCACTGCACATCACACTGGGTATCCATGCCATGACGCTTCGCGACGCCTTGCTGGAAATGGTCGATGTCATGGCGCAGGCGGATCCCCGGTATCGTCGCAGTGTGCCAACCGAGCTGTGGCGGGCATGGTCTGAAAATGGCCTGGCGGATGATGCGTCGGCCGGGAGCGTCGAGGCCTTGCGGGACTTGCTGAACGTGTCGCTGGAGGAACATCACTGGCAGGCTGCCCGGACACGACTGCTGGATGCCGTTTCACTGGACAATGCTCAGGACTGTTTGGGGCAACTGACTCATCCACCTGGCCCATGGCTGCCCGGCACCGTGATATGTCTCAGGGCAGATGCGCGGATCGTCACCGAGCGTCAGGCAGAGCGAGTTTCCTGCCGTGTGCCGGGGCAGGTGATGGAGCTGAGCGATCCGCTGGCTCAGGCTTTCGAGCAACTTCTGTCACGACAGGTTCAGGCCCTGTCTGACTGGACGGCCCTGACCGAGGATCAGCGACAGGCCCTGTGCGAGCAGCTTTGGCAGGCAAACATCATTGAGGTCGTGGATGAACCGACTGCTTCGGCTGGCGCATTTGACGAGCCGCAAGACTTGCAGTAGGTTGTAGCGGTAGGCGTCGATGTCCTGTTTCGGGAGTAACCGTCATGTCGAAAAAGCAACAGAGTGACTCAGTCGTTGTCTGGGACCGTGCCAGTCGGCGTCAATTCATGCGGACTGGTGCCGGCTTTCTGCTGGTTGGCGGGGCATTGACGGCAAGCCGCGGCGTTCGTGCCGACGATTGTGATCGCAATGGACAGCAGCGCGAAAGCTCAGCCGATCAGGACTCCGGAGAAAACTCGGATCCGAAGGGTTGCCAGAGCCGCAACATCGTGTCCGAACATCAGCCGCAACGTACGGCCCCCGTGCAGGTCAAACGCATCAAGGCGTAATCTGACAGATCCCGCAATTGGCGGTGCTGTCGGTGTGATGTCAGACATCGTGTGCCATCGATGCTATTTGAGGCGATGGCACAGTCCTGCGACCATGAGTACCACCTCATCGCAACGCTGAGCCATGGCCTGATGCAGCAAACCGGCTTCGTCGCAATAGCGCCTTGAGAGCTCGCCCATCGGAACGATGCCCATGCTGGTTTCATTGGAGACCATGATCAGGCGACTGCCACAGGTATCCACGGCTGTCTGCAAAGCCTGTAATTCCTGACGTAGTGTGGCCTCGTTCTCCAGCATCAACAGATTGGTCAGCCACAATGTCAGGCAATCGACCAGCACACAGTGCTGCGTGTTGACCCCTGTTATGGCTCGGCCCAGTAGCAGAGGTTCCTCGACCAGCTGCCACTGCGGATTGCGCTCGGCCTGGTGGCGAGCGATGCGTGCCTGCATGCCGGTATCATCAGCTGTGGCGGTCGCGATGACGGTGACCGGGAGACCGGAGTCGGTGGCCAGTTGCTCGGCGTGACGTGACTTGCCGGACTTGACGCCGCCGAGTATCAGGGATTTCATGCGAAGACTCCGGGTTCTGCCTGAAGGAAACTGGCCGATTCTACCGCCACAGGCGCGCGTCCCCATTATCGGGCGGGATTCGATGAGTTACCATTGGGGTTTGTCAAACAAGGGAAGATCGGTAATGGCGAAGCTAGCATTCCTCGGACTCGGCGTAATGGGCTACCCGATGGCAGGCCATCTGCAAAAGGCGGGTCATTCCGTCACCGTCTACAACCGTACCACCGAAAAAGCCGAACGTTGGGCTGGTGAATACGGGGGTTCCTTCGCGCCAACGCCTGCAGAGGCAGCTGAAGGGGCCGACTTCGTCATGGCTTGTGTCGGCAATGATGACGACCTGCGTTCTGTTGTATTGGGTGACACAGGTGCATTTGCCGGCATGGGCAGCGGCTCGGTGTTTGTCGATCATACAACGGCATCCGCCCAGGTGGCACGGGAACTGGCCAGCGCTGGCGCGGAGGCTGGAATCGGCTTTGTCGATGCGCCGGTTTCCGGAGGACAGGCGGGTGCTGAAAATGGCCAGCTGGCCATCATGTGCGGCGGCTCCGAGGCCGATTATGCGCGTGCACAACCCGTCATGGATGTCTATGCCAAGGCCACCGAGAGATTCGGTGATGTCGGTGCCGGACAAGTGACCAAGATGTGCAATCAGATCTGTATTGCCGGTCTGGTGCAAGGCATGTCCGAAGCCATCAACTTTGCCGAGAAATCCGGTCTGGACGCCAAGCAGATGGCCAATCTGGTTGCCAAGGGTGCCGGTGGCTCCTGGCAGTTGAGCAACCGCGCCGACACCATGGTGGACAATCATTTCGATCATGGCTTTGCGGTCGACTGGATGCGCAAGGACCTGGGGATTGCCCTGGAAGCTGCCAGGGAAGCAGGTGTGTCCTTACCGGTCACCGCTCTGGTTGACCAGTTCTATGCCGATGTACAACAAATGGGTGGTGGTCGCTGGGATACGTCCAGCCTGATTCAGCGCCTGCGTCATTTTCAGAAAGGCTGATCTCGAGATCCGATTTCCCGCAGGGCCCTGTGTCCGCTGCCAAGGAGCAAATCCGTCATGAAACATGAAACTGTCGACCTTCTCTACGGCCGTGGAACGCTGGCCCTGAACCTGCCTGAGGGGGCTCAGGCAACGGTCATCAGCAAGCCGCCATTTCCGCCGGCGGCCTCGGCCGCCGAGGTCTTTGCACAGGCGCTGGCCAATCCGGTGGATTGTGAATCACTGGAGCAACTGTGCAAGGGACGCAGCAGCGCCTGCATTCTGATCTGCGATATCACACGGCCAGTTCCCAATCACGTGTTTCTGCAGCCCATGATTCGCATCATGATGGATAACGGCATCGCTGCCGAGAACATAACGGTGCTGGTGGCCACCGGTCTGCATCGACCCAATGAAGGCGAGGAGCTGGCCGAGCTGGTGGGTGATCCCTGGGTGCTGGAGACAGTCACTGTGGTCAATCACTTTGCCCAGAACGAAGAGGATCATGTCGATCTTGGCAAGACGAAGACGCGTGGCACACCGGTTGGTATCGACCGGCGTTTCGTCGAGGCAGACCTGCGAATCGCCACAGGTCTGGTGGAACCGCACTTCATGGCCGGTTATTCCGGTGGGCGAAAGGTCATTGCCCCCGGTGTGGCGCATCACGAAACCATTCGTACCTTTCACAGCGCCCGCTTCATGGAAGACCCGGCGGCGACGCAATGCAATCTGGAACACAATCCACTGCATGAAGAGCAGCTGGAAATCGTGCGCATGCTCGGCGATGTGTATGCCGTGAATACCATCATCGATGAAGACCGCAATCTGGTTCATGCCACCTTCGGCGAGGTCATCGCCAGTCATCTGAAGGCCGTGGAATTCGTGCGAGGATTCACCGAGATTGCGGTGGGTCGCAAGTTTCATACAGTGGTCACTTCCTCTGCGGGCTACCCGCTGGATCAGACCTACTATCAGACCGTCAAGGGCATGGTGACACCACTGGATATCCTGGAGCCCGGCGGTACACTCATCATCGCATCGGAGTGCGCCGAAGGTATCGGTTCGCAGCATTATCGCGAAGCACAGGGAAGGCTTGTGTCGCTGGGGCCGGATGCCTTCCTTGATACGCTGTTGGCTAAACAACTGGCCGATGTTGACGAGTGGCAGACCGAAATGCAGCTGAAACCGATGCGAACCGGCAAGGTAGGGCTCTACACCACGGGCCTGTCTGAAGACGATCACCAGTTCACCGGGGTCGAACGGATCAGTGATCTGACTGCCGCCATTGCGCGCAGCATGGCCGAGCATGGAGACCCTGCAGTGGCCATCATTCCCGAAGGCCCCTATGTGGTGCCGGTCTCCAGTTCCGTGGGCGCATGACAACTTCACGACATGTGCATCTCGAACCGGTTGGTGGTATCGCCGGCGACATGTTCGTTGCGGCCATGCTCGACCTTTTTCCGGAACAGTTCGAGACCTGCTGGCAGGATCTGCACGATTGCGGCGTGATGGCGCATGTCGATGTCAGCCTGCAGCCCGGCATGAGCAAGGGGCTGTCGGTAAAACGCCTGCACGTGGCGCTCAAGGCACAGCCCGCCAAACGCACGGGCAATTACCGCGACTTGCGGCGATGGCTGGAGGACAGTGCGCTGGACAAGGCGGTGAAGCATCGCGCCCAGAGCATCCTGCTGACCCTGGCCGAGGCGGAGGCCCAGGTGCATGGTGTCGATATCGAGCAGGTCCATTTCCACGAAGTGGCCGACTGGGATTCCATTGTCGATGTGGTGGCTGCGGCCAGCCTGATCGAAAGAGCAGGCCCCTTGAGCTGGAGCTGCGGGCCGCTGCCTCTGGGTTCCGGACTGGTAAAGACCGAACACGGGATGCTGCCGATACCGGCGCCGGCGACGGCCTGGTTGTTGAGGCAGCTGCCGGTCTGGGACGATGGCGAGCCGGGCGAACGGGTCACACCGACAGGGGCCGCCATCGTGCGCTCGGTCCTGTCGATTGAAGACGCCGAGCCGAGTGATCACGTCGTGAAGCCGGCAGGTGCGTTGCAGGCATCGGGTTGTGGTGCGGGTCAACGAGAGTTGCAACAACGTCCGAATGTGCTGCGGTGTCTGATGATCGACGTGAGCAGCGATAGCGCCACTTCCACGGGGCTGTCGGATGATGATCGGATGCAGGGTTCAGCCCCAAGGGCTGGCGCGGATCAGATTGTCGATCGGGTTGTTCAGTTGTCCTTCGATATCGATGACATGACACCGGAAGAGCTGTCGGTATCGCTGGAGCACATACGCGCCGAGAGTGGCGTGCTGGATGCCGGTTTTCAGCTTGGCATGGGCAAGAAGGGGAGAGCCCTGTTCGCGGTCACTGTGCTGTGCCGTCCCCGGGATGAGGCCTCGGTCAGCGCCCGCTGCCTGGAAGAGACCAGTACGCTGGGCATGCGTGTACAGGTTCTCCATCGTCGAACACTCGAACGAGAGCTGCACGAGGTCGGTGTCGGCGAGGATGCTGCTGGCATCAAGGTGGTAAAGCGACCCTCGGGAGTCCTCACCGTGAAAGTGGAAAGTGATGATCTGGCCGCTACCCCGGGTTTGCAGGCCAGACGTGAGCGTGCACGTCGTTTGCAGGCAAAGTTCGAATCATGAATCGGAATAGTGCAAGCCTGATGGGCGGAAGTATCGAATTGTCGATGGCTCTGGAGGGTCTGCACGAACAGTTGCAGCGATATCCGCGCTTGGCCGTGGCAGTCAGTGGAGGGGTCGACAGCATGACGCTGGCCTCGGTTGCCCATGATGTACTGGGTGATCGCCTGCAGCTGGTGCATGCCGTGTCACCTGCCGTGCCGGAGGAGGCAGGCGAGCGTATTCGCTACCATGCAGAACGCTTTGGCTGGTCGGTCGAGTGGGTTGATGCCAGAGAATTCTCGGATGAACGTTACCGGAAAAACCCGGTCAATCGCTGCTATTACTGCAAGACCAATCTGTATACCCGCTTGAGTGAGGTATGGGACGGACCGATCGCCAGTGGCGCCAATCTGGACGATCTGGGTGACTATCGTCCCGGTCTGTTGGCAGCCAGCGAGAAACAGGTGGTGCACCCACTGATTGATGCAGGCATCGACAAGGCCATGGTGCGGGCCATCGCCCGTCATCAGAAGCTCGAGGATGTGGCCGAGCTACCTGCGCAGCCCTGTCTGTCGAGTCGGGTTGAAACCGGTATTGCCATCAATGCTGATGATCTGCTGTTCGTGCATCGGACCGAACGATATCTGGAGGACGTGCTCGGTCCGGGTGATCTGCGATGTCGAATCACGGCCGATGGCGTGCGTATCGAGGTGCCGGATGCACTGCGGCAGGGCCATGCATCGCAATGGTCTTCATTGAAGGAAGAGTTGCAGCGGCGAATCGACGAAGACGGTCGGCAATTCGCCGGCATCGACAGCTACCGTCGTGGCAGTGCCTTTCTGCACAAGACGGAAACGAAATGACTGGAGTTGCAATAACAGGCTGGTCTGCGGCAGGGTCTGGGTCTTCGTCTTCGTCTTCGTCTTCGTCTTCGTCTTCGTCTGCGTCTGTGTTTGTGTTTGTGTCGGTGCTTGTCTCTGCATCTGCGGGAGGTTACCGGCGTGGCCGATGATGTTCGCTTTGACTGGACGCGTGGAGCACGGGCCCGGGTGCCCGAGGTGGTGCTGGCCGAGAGCAAGACTATCGAGCAGTTGCTGGATATCGCGCAGCAGGCACTGGCACGGCAGCAAGGTGTGCTGATGACCAGGGTGCAGGCCGAGAAGGCTGCCGTGCTTGCAGAACAATTGCCCGGACAGGTTCACCACCATGCGCAGGCCAGGACTGTCGTGGTCGCCGACCAGCCCCCTGAGAGCCTGTCGCAAGAGCGGCCGGTACGCGTGGCCATCGTTGCCGCAGGTACCTCCGATGCGCCGGTTGTTGCAGAAATCGAGCAGGCGCTGCTTTATCTGGGGGAGCCCTCGGCGCGCTATGTGGATGTTGGTGTTGCGGGCTTGTGGCGTCTGACCGAGCTGGCGGATGAGTTATCGGAATATTCGCTGCTGATTGCTGTTGCCGGCATGGAGGGCGCCTTGTTCAGCGTGCTGGCGGGACTGGTGCCAACCCCCGTCATAGCCGTGCCTGTCTCTGTAGGCTATGGGGTCGGTGCCGGAGGGCATGTGGCACTGAATTCGGCACTGAGCAGCTGTGTGCCGGGTATCGCCGTTGTCAATATCGACAATGGGTTCGGAGCGGCAGCTCTGGCCGTCAAGCTGCTGGGGATCCATGCAAGGGCTTGATCGCGCTTTGACGGTGAGGCAGTAGAGTAGCCAGGGCGGTAGAAGAGGCAGTAGGAAGGGCAGTAGGAAGGGCGCTGATAGCAAAAAGGGAACACATGAAAATCATCGAAGATGATCTGTCGAGCGCGGATGTTCTGGAACTGTTGGGTGAACACCTGGATGACATGGCAAGGCATTCACCGGCAGAGAGTGTGCATGCCCTGGACGTGTCCGGTTTGCGTGCGCCAGATGTGACGTTCTGGGTTGTGCGCGATAGCAACTCCGTTCTGCTCGGCTGTGGTGCGCTGAAGGAACTGGACGCAACGCAGGGTGAGCTCAAATCCATGCGAACTTCGAATGCCCATCGACGCAAGGGGGTGGCCTCGGCCATTCTGTCACATCTCATCCAGGAAGCCGCCAGTCGATCCTACACGCGACTGAGCCTCGAAACCGGTTCAGGCGGCCCATTCGATGCGGCCCATGCGCTCTACGAGCGTTTCGGCTTTCGCTTCTGCGGTCCGTTCAGTGACTACGTCGAAGATCCGTTCAGCCGGTTCATGACGCTGGAATTGTAAAAGGGGACGGCGTCAGCAGGATGGCATGGCGTGTGGAATCCGCGACTGTTGTTTCAATGCGACTGACACAAGACATGTATTACCGATGAGTCGCAAAGGTGGGGTTGCCAAGTGGGTAGTGCCGTTGTGGCGATGAAACAGCAAGTATCGGTGCAAACAGGATTGACATAAATCTCTTTACTCGACAGCACGCTCGCCATTACGATCGTATTCAGCCCCTTTGTCGCATTGCTTGTGTATGCCGTGCACATTCAAGGCTGATCGTGTTCGACTGTTCCATTACGCAAGAGAATCCAACATCGATTTCCAACCAGGAGAGTGTCAGGATGTGCGATCTATGTGTCATCAATGCCGTCAAGAAGAAAATGCTGGAGACTGGTCCGGCGGACCCATCCACTCGACGTGACTTTCTGAAGCGGGCCGCTATCGGCGCGACGATGGCGGCGGGCGCCAGCGCTGTTGCCACACCCTCACTGGCTCAAGGGGCAAGCACGGTGGAGGATCTTACACATGAACTGCATCCGGATTTCCCCACTTACTTCGGTGAGCCGGGGTTTGCCATGGATCAGCTTTACAATTTCAAGGACAACGGCTTCAACCTGTTCACATACAACGTCAACGAACATACCGGAACGCATATCGACGCCCCCTTGCACTTCTCGGCCGATGGTCAATCGGTAGCGGAAATTCCCGTGCAGAATCTTGTCGTTCCTCTCTGCATCATCGATATAGCCAGTCGTGCGGACTCGGATGCGGATGCACAGCTGACGCCCGAAGACATCAAGGCGTGGATTGCCAGCAACGGCGACATTCCGGATAAAGCCTGCGTCGCCATGCATTCCGGCTGGGCCAGATACGTGAACGACGCGAAGTTTCGTAATGCGGATGATGAGGGAACGCAGCACTATCCCGGTTTTCACGTGGATGCTGTGCAGATGCTGATGGAAGAAACCGGCGCTGTCGGGATTGCTGTGGATACGCTGTCACTGGATCATGGCATGTCACCGGATTTCGCGACCCACTATGCCTGGTTGCCGACCAATCGTTGGGGAATCGAGAACATTGCCAATCTGGACAAGTTGCCAGCCAGCGGTGCGACATTGGTCGTCGGTGCGCCCAAGCATCGTGGGGGTACCGGTGGCCCTTGCCGCGTATTTGCGATGGTATGAGTGATACCTGAGCTGACGAGGCTTTCCCTGGATTTTCCCACGAAGCGGATGACTGATGGCGACGATTGAACGTGATGACCACCCCGAGGTAGATCCTCGGGTCAAGGCCGTATTCGATGAAATACGCAAGGTAAGAGGAACGGATTACATCAATAATCTGTGGCGTTACCTTGCCTTCGATGCCGACCTGCTGGAAAACGTCTGGCGCGATGTGCGAGACCTGATGGCAACGGAGACGCTGATCGACTTCAAGACGAAGGAGATGGTGTATCTCGCCGTGTCCATTGCCAATGCCTGCCAGTACTGTGTTCACTCACATACGGCGGCTGCCAGGGCTCGAGGAATGAGTGATGCCGAGCACGCGGAGCTGCTGCGCATCGTCATGACAGCGGGGCGGACCAATCATCTGCTCAATGGCATGCAGGTACCGGTAGACGCCGTGTTCGATACCGATCAGGCTGGCAAGTAGCGGGTTCAAGTGCAAAGTTGGCCAAGGTGCTCATGAAAGCTCTGGCAAGATGGCGAATCCGGACACGGTTGCTTTCATCGGACTGTGCAAGTGCCAGCCCGCTATTGTTCACAGGAGGCCCCATCGCTGCGGGGCCTCTGTCATTCAAGCGGTGATCAGAACGATTCGACCACGATCTTGCCGCGTGCCCGACCGGTCTCGATCAAGGCATGTGCCTTGCGGATATTCTCGGCATTGATCGGGCTGAGCACGGTGTCGAGCGTTGTTCGGATTCGGCCCGCGTCGATTTCCGCAGCGACGTAGCTCAGCAGCTTGTGCTGCTCGATCATGTCAGGGGTCTGGAACATGGCTCGGGTAAACATGAACTCCCAATGCAAGGTGGCCGCCTTGGGTTTCATGTTGACCATCGGCATGGGCTGATCAGTGTTGTCAATCGTGACAATGCCACCCTGAGGACGTATCAGCTCGACGGCTGTTTCCCAGTGGCGCATGTCGTTGAAGATGGCAATATGATCCACGTGTTCGAAGCCTAGTGCGCGGACCTGTTCCACCATGGGTTCGCGGTGATTGACGACATGATCGGCACCCAGTTCCCTGACCCAGTCACTGGTCTCCGGACGAGAGGCCGTGGCGATGACAACCAGACCGGCCGCCTTGGCGAGCTGGATACCGATGGAACCGACACCGCCACCGGCGCCGATGATCAGGATGGACTGGCCTCGGTTGTCGCCATCGCGATGAATGCCGAGTCGATCGAAGAAGGCTTCGTAGGCCGTGATCGTTGTCAGCGGCAGTGCCGCGGCTTCGGCGAAGCCCAGGCATTTCGGCTTCGTGCCAACAATGCGCTCATCCACCAGTTGGAACTCGGCATTGCTGCCGGAACGCGTGATATCGCCAGCGTAATAGACTTCGTCGCCCGGTTTGAAGAGTGTCACATCCGGGCCTACCGATTCCACGATACCGCTGGCATCCCAGCCCAGCACTCGCGGCGTTTCCTCTACCGTGTCCTTGGGGGCACGCACCTTGGTATCGACGGGGTTGATGGACACCGCTTTGACCGCAACGAGTATGTCGCGCCCCTGGGCAACGGGCTTGTCGAGCTCGACGTCCAGAAACGCATCGGGATTTTCAACGGGCAGGTAGTGAGTCAGAGCAACAGCTTTCATGTGTTTGATATCTCGGTAGTCAGGTGATCAGGGTTTGTTTGTCAGGATGGTATAGGGCTTGTTGCTGCCATCAGCTGGTGATTGTACGGCTCGTCTGTGTCGACTTGTGGCCAGACCGAGATTATCGGTATGTCTGCCAGAAGGATAAATGCTGTATATTTTCATGAACTCTCAAAAAATAGTTGATAATCAGTCGTGAAAGCCGTCAGTGATCGCATGGTGTTCACTTCTGTCGTGGATGAAGGCAGTCTGACGCGCGCAGCAGAGCGCCTGGGATTGTCGCTGGCGGTGTGCAGTCGCCGCCTGGCCGTACTCGAGAAGCGCCTGGGTGTGCGCTTGCTCAATCGGACGACCCGTAGTCAGCACCTGACCGATGAAGGGGCAATCTACTATGAGCATTGCCTGCGCATTCAGGAGGATATCGATGCCGTCGAGGCCAGTCTGGCGGGCATGCGAGACAATGTGCAGGGCACACTTCGCGTCAGTACGTCGTCTTCGTTCGGCAGAAAGCATGTATCGCCCTTCGTCACGGAATTCATCGAACGTTATCCGGGGATCCGTCTGCAGCTGATGATGAGCGACAATATTGTCGACCTTGTTGCCGAAGGTATCGATGTCGCCATTCGCATTGGTGCAGCTGTCGACTCCAGCTTCATTGCGGCGCGGCTGGCGACCAACAGGCGGATTCTCTGTGCCTCGCGACGCTATCTCGAGCGGGCAGGCACGCCGCAAACGCTGGAAGAGCTGAGCCGGCATCAATGCCTGATTCTCTCCTCCCAGGGGGCATCCAACGATGTCTGGGAATTCGATACCGATGACGGCAAGCGGCGTATCCCGGTCAGTGGGCCCATTACGTCCAATAGCGGTGAAGTGGTTCGTGATGCCGCAGTCGGTGGATTGGGCATCGCGGTGAAGTCGCTCTGGGATATCACCGAGCAGTTGCGCAGCGGGGAACTGGTGAGCGTGCTCGATACTCAGGCGCTGTCGCAAACGAACATCCATGCGCTGTACCATAACCGGCAGTTCATCTCTCCCAAGGTGCGAGTCTGGATCGAGTTCTTCCGGGAAAAGTATTCGCCAGTGCCCTATTGGGAACAAGGTTTGTCATTGCACGGGAACGACTCATGAATGTATTCGACATGCTGGCGGAGCAGCGCTACCTGGATTGGGAAAAGAAGGTATCGGCTCCCGGTTATCAGCCACCGCCACCGGTCAGCAAGACGGCCATCAGAAAATCCTATGAAGGGTATGTCTATGGCGAGGTTCTGGCCCACCTCGACAAGGCGGCGGAAACCGACAATACGCGGAAGCAGCAGGAATATCTGCAGAAAGCGCGTCAGCTGGAGCTGCAGCTCGTGATTCTGCTGGAGAAACGCAATATGCCGCACGCCATGACAACGCTTCGCCATGCCATCAGGCTGCGTCGTCAGGCAGTGCTGGAACGTGCCAGAAGCACACCTGCCAGCGCCAGCGCAAAACCGGCCACCTGAACCAGGCCCAGCGATTCATCATAGAGCCACCAGGACATCACTGCGGCCAGTGGTGGCACCACCAGAAGCAGGCTGCTGGCGCGGGTAGCGCTGCCGCTGCGAACCAGCCAGGTCAGCAGGGTGAAACCGCCGATGGACAGAACGAAGACCGCGTAGGCCAGATAGGCCAGAGTTGTGGGTGTCAAGGTGGCGCTCCATTGACCGAACAGCAGATTCAGCACCAGCATGACAAGCACTGCCCCCAGCGTCTGAAAGCTGATGGCGCTGAGCAGGGGGACGGAGACGATCGAGGACTTCTGCATGACGGTTCCGGCTGTTATCGAGCCGATGCTGAATATGGCAGCGATGATGACCATCGGCGTGACGCCTTCGGTAGCGGCGCTGCTACCCAGACCGGGAGAGACTGCCAAGGCCACACCTGTAATACCAATCAGCAATCCGAGAATGGTCCTGATACTCGTCCTCTCCTTGAAGAAGTGCCAGGCAAGAATTGCTGTCAATGCCGGTTGCATGGCGCCGATGAGTGCCATGATGCCCGCCTCCAGGCCCTGCGAGACTGCCCAGAATCCGGGGCCGAGATAGAGTCCCTGCATCAGCGCGCCGATGCCCATCAGGCGCCATTGATCGCCACGGTCTGGCAGGGGGAGGCGTAACACCAGCATCACGATGCTGAACACCAGCAGAACGCAGCCGAAGCGCAACAGCAGGAAGAGATAGGGATCGATCTTGCCGCTGATGCCGCGAGCAACCACGAAACCGGTTGCCCAGATGATGACAAACAGCCAGGCGGCAAACGCGGCTGCGATATTCCTGTTTGGCAATTCAGTTCACGATCTGAGGCAGGCGAGCGGCAGGTGGTGTGTTGCGGCTGCGGGTGGAGGTCACCTTGCCGTCGATGATGGTCATTCCGATACCGGGTAGATTGCCCTGTTGAATGCTCTCCAGCATATCAGCTCCGGGCGAATGCTGCGCCTGATCGAGGATGATGAAATCGGCGGACAGGCCCTCTTCGATGATGCCGGTATCCAGCTCTCGCATGCGGGCCGTATTGCCAGTGGCAAAGCAGAAGGCGATTTCAGCAGGCACATTACCCAGGCTGGAGAGCATCGCAATCATGCGTAGTATGCCCAGTGGCTGAACGCCGGAGCCTGCCGGTGAATCGGTCCCCAGAATGACCCGCTCGGACTGTTCCAGCTCGAAAGCCGTTCGCATGGCCAACAGGCCAGCCCGTTCATTGCCGTTGTGCACGATCTCGATACCACGACGACAGCCCTCGCACAGGCAGGTTATCTGATCATCGGGTAGGGCCGTGTGGCCTCCATTGATGTGACCGATGATATCGGCGTCCGCTTCCAGTACGATATCCTTGTCGATCAGACCGGAACCGGGAATGGAGGGACCGCCGGTATGGATGGTGGACTGGATACCGTATTTTCTGGCCCACTTGACCATCTGGGCAGCGGTTTCTCCAGCCTTGACCGAACCCAGACCTACTTCACCCAGCAGTTTCACACCCGCCTCGGCCAGTTCCTTGAAGTCATGTTCCTCCATGCCTTCTTCCAGTACCGGCGCACCGGCGTGCATCTTGACGCCCGATGGTCGGAAGTTCTCGTACCAGCGCTGCGAGGCAATGGCCATGGCTTTCAGACCGACGATATCCTTGGGCCGCCCCGGCAGATGCACTTCGCCGGCCGATATCATGGTGGTGACACCGCCATGCAGGCAGGAATCTATCCAGTTGATCTGCTGCTGTCGTGGCGTGTAGTCGCCGATGACCGGATGTACATGACTGTCGATGAGACCGGGGGCCAACCAGGTGTCGGCGGCGTCGACAGTCACCGTCGCCTGATCGGTGTCCATATCCCGTTCCCGCCCAATGGCAGTGATTCTGCCGTCGATGGCAATGACGCAGTCACCGTCCAGCAAGGGGGCTTCAAGCTTGCCTGACAGAATGCGTCCTATGTGACGGATAACCAGTTTGTGCCGAGTGTCTGCCATGATGATTACTCTTGCGGTTTGCGGTTTGCGGTTTGCGGTTGCGGTTTGCGGTTTGCGGTTTGCGGTTTGCGGTTTGCGGTTGCGGTTGCGGTTGCGAGTTTGACCTGTATCTGATGAGAGTCTCGTGAGGTGTTCTGTATCACTCCTGTCAGGGAGGTGGTAGCAGCTTTCGCAGCAATCGGGTGAAATGCTCGGCCTCTTCGGGGCCGAGTTGCTGCAGTGTCAGACGAGTGATGTTCCGTGCGACCGGAATGGCCTCGCGTATGGCCTGGTGTCCAGCATCGGTGAGCGAGATGCGCAATCGACGCCTGTCCTTGGTGTCGGTTTGCGTGCTGATCAGCTTCTTGCGGCCGAGCCGGTCGATGACTCCGTTGGTGGTGGCTGCATCGATGCCGACACTGCGTCCCAGTTCGTTCTGCGAAATGTCCTCGCACTCCTGCAACCGCGCCAGAACGGAGAACTGGGTGGGGGTCAGGGTTGGTAATTGACTGTTGAAGATCTCGAGGTGGCGCTGATTGGCAAGGCGCAGCAGATAGCCGACTTGTTCGTCAAGACGGTAGCGCTTCGTATCCTGTGCGGGCTGAATATCGATAACATGACCCCGATGGTAGTCTGTGTTCCTTGCCGCTTTGCCCGATTCCCGTGTGGCCTGGTGTAGGACCGAGGGTATGGCACCAGGAATCATCGACAGGCTTGACCTTCTGCAAGGATTCGGTATAACTGTTTGTACACGAACTAACTGCCAATGAAAATACCTGTTGGCGACGAGTTTTGCAAAGCCATGATTGTCATTCGCTCGTCATTCGGCTGAACAGTGGAGTCATATCGCAATGTCCGATGTTGTCATTCGCAAGCAGGGTCTGAGTGTGGAAGAGATCTTCCATGAAGGGGGACCACCTCAATCCAGTCCTCTGGTTCGTGCTGCTGCCATGACGGTCATTGCCAACCCGTTCGCCGGTGCCTACGAGCCCGACATCGAAGGCTTCATGGATGATCTCAAGCCATTGGGTATCTCGATGGCCAGTCGACTGGCGGAAGCCCTGGGGGGTGTGGACAAGGTGCAGGGCTACGGCAAGGGTGCCATCGTTGGCGGGGCCGGGGAAATCGAACACGGCGCGCTGTGGCATGTTCCGGGCGGCTATGCCATGCGGGAAGTGCTCGGCAATGCCATGGCCATCGTGCCATCAACCAAGAAAGTGGGAGCTCCCGGGGCCCGGCTGGATGTGCCGATCACGCACATCAACGCCTCCTATGTGCGTAGTCATTTCGATGCGATGGAAATCGGCCTAAATGACTCACCCAGAGCCAGGGAGCTGTTGCTGGTACTGGTCATGAGCTCCGGTCCGCGCATACACGCACGCGTGGGTGGCCTGCAGGCTGATGCAATCGTGGGCAAGGATGGCCTGCGCTAGTCCCGGGGTCGCAGTCGGGCCTCGAGCCTGGCTGCTGTCGGGTGCGAGTGCAGCTGATCAGGGCGGGTTCGTCGCTGGTCGCCGTGTCAGCGACCAGCAGGCTCTGCTGGAGCGTGCCGTAGCGCCGCGACTGCATCTGCAACATGGCCCGATCGATCTCGTCATCACTGCCGACGGTAGATCTGATGAAGTCCACGATGCCTTTCAGCAGGCCGCAGAATGCTTTGCCGATATTCTCGACATCCTCGCTGGACAGTTGCCGCGGCTGCGTCAGTTGCTGCGCCACGACAGCCTGCCCGAGGACTTCAAGGGGGAAGTTGCACAACGGATGCATGCGGCTGCCATGCCGCATGTAGCCCGTCAGGTAACGCCAATGATTGCCGTGGCCGGTGCGGTTGCAGATCACGTACTGCAGCACCTGTTGGCGGGCAGGAAGCTGGATCGTGTCCAGGTGAACAATGGCGGTGATATCGCCCTGTATCTGGCGCCGGGTCAGAGCAGCCGCATCGGTATCTGCCCGTCGCCGATGTCGTCGCATTACAGCGACATTGTCACGCTCAAGGCAAGTTCCGGGGTAGGTGGTGTGGCCACCAGTGGCTGGCAGGGGCGCAGCCATTCGCTGGGCATTGCCGATGCCGTGACTGTGCTGGCCGGCAATGCTGCCATTGCAGACACTGCGGCTACGCTGATTGCCAATGCCGTCGATCTTCCGGGCAGCTTGAAGGTGGTGCGTGCGAGTGCCTGTTCGCTGACTCCGGATTCCGATCTGGGTGACAGACTGGTGACGATCGATGTGCGGGGCCTGACGGCCAGCGAAAAGACCCAGGCACTGCAGGCAGGGGAGCAGTGTGCCCGGCAATTGCTGTCGTCCGGTTTGTTGCAAGCCGCATGTCTGCATGTGCAGGGTCAGTCCCGGGTTGTCGGCAGCTTGTTCGATCATCATCATCTGGCACAGGAGAACACTGGGACATGACGACAGCGAAGATTCGTAAACTGGTCACTTTTCTGGATGAGACCCGCACCGAGATGGGGCGGGAAATCAATCCGCCCACTCGTCGTGCGGCGGCAGTAGCCGTCATCGAAAACCCGTTTGCCTCTCGATATGTCGATGATCTGGAAGCGCTCATGGTCATCGGTGAAGAAATGGGTGCTCTATTGGGAGAGAAATGTGTAACCATGTTGGGCATCGAACCCGCACAGGCGCAAAGTTATGGCAAGGCTGCCATGGTCGGGGAAAATGGTGAGCTGGAGCATGCTGCTGCCATCCTGCATCCGCGACTTGGCAAACCGTTGCGCGCAGCTGTCGAGAAGGGCGCGGCGCTGGTCGCTTCCAGCAAGAAGATGGGTTCGATGGGACAGGTGCTGGATGTGCCGCTAGGCCACAAGGATGCTGCCTATGTGCGTTCACACTTCGACGGCATGGAAGTTCGTATCAACGATGCGCCGCGTGCGGATGAAATCATGGTTGCCGTGGCCGTGACGGATTCCGGCAGGCCTCTGCCACGAGTCGGAGGCCTGACGCACGAGGAGGCGGAAGGCAAGGATGGCTTGCGTTGAGTCCGGCATGATTTGTCAGTAACACGATTGTACTGAAGTCCTGATCGACGGCCCTGCTGCCGATCAGTGCCATTCAAACGGTTGCCGGAAACAACACACCTGGCAACCAGCAACCGGGCCGATCAAGCGAGGGCCTGCGGAGATTGCACGATGAAGCGCAAGAACACACGGGCCGCCCTGTTGGCAGCTGTCAGTCTCACCATGAGCGCCTTGCTCGGCAGCGCCGGCTCGGCGGTGGCGGCTGACGCCATCAAGATAGGCGAGATCAACCACTACAAGCGACTGGCAGCCTTTGCCGAGCCCTACAAGAAAGGGATCGAGCTTGCATTGTCTGAAATCAACGACGCAGGGGGTGTCATCGGACAGCCGCTGGAATTCATATTCCGGGACGATCAGGGAAAACCCGGCGAGGCCATCAAGATTGCCGAGGAACTGGTGAACCGGGAAGGTGTGGCCATGATCACCGGATCCATACTGAGCAATGTCGGTATGGCGCTGTCATCCTTTGCTGCCGAGAAGAAGGTCATCTATCTGGCCGCCGAGCCGTTGGCCGATGGCCTGGTCTGGGAGAAGGGCAATGACTATACCTTTCGTCTGCGATCATCCACCTACATGCAGGCCTCCATGCTGGCAGAGGAAGCGGCCAAGAGTGATGCCGTGAAATACGCCACCATTGCGCCAAACTACGCGTATGGCAAGGACGCGGTTGCAGCGTTTAAGCAAGCCTTGCTGGCACTCAAGCCCGATGTGGAATTCGTGACCGAACAATGGCCAGGCGTGTTCAAGATCGATGCCGGGGCAGAAGTGCAGGCACTGGAACGAGCCAAGCCCGATGCGATCTACAATGTGACCTTCGGCAGTGATGTTGCCAAGTTCGTTCGTGAGGGCACTACCCGCGGCCTGTTCGATGGTCGTGAAGTCTATGGCTTGCTCACGGGTGAACCCGAGTACCTGGAACCACTGGCTGACGAAGCCCCCGAGGGTTGGACCGTCACCGGTTATCCCTGGTATGACTTCCAGGATGGTGCCAACAAGACCTTCGTCGATGCCTACCAGGCGAAATTCGAGGAAAGCCCGAAGCTGGGTTCACTGGTTGGTTACATGACCGCGCAGTCCATTGCTGCTGCCATCGATCGGGCCGAGTCGGTGGATACCGAAAAGTTGAGACAGGCGTTCATCGGCCTGGAAGTGGATACACCGGTTGGCCGAATCACCTATCGTGAGCAGGACCACCAGTCCACCATGGGCGCGTTTGTCGGCAAGACAACCGTGCGTGATGGTGGGGGTGTGATGGTTGACTGGAGCTATCGTGACGGTGCCAACTATCTGCCGTCCGATGAGGAAGTGGCACAGCTTCGGCCGGCTGCGCAGTAAGTGTTCGGGGCAGGCTCCGCAGCATGATGCAATCACACCAACTCAACCGTTTCTGAGCAGCACATGGGATTGTTCATTGCACAATTGCTGACGGGGCTTGCCAATGCCGCCACGCTCTTTCTGGTGGCATCGGGGTTGTCGTTGATATTCGGGGTCACTCGTATCGTCAACTTTGCCCATGGTTCCTTCTACATGCTGGGTGCCTTCATCGGCTACTCACTGATGCAGGTCTTGCCGGGTGCGATCGGGTTCTGGGCATCCGTTCTGTTGACCGGTTTGCTGGTCGGCCTGATCGGCGTCATCGTCGAGGTACTGGTCCTGCGGCCGGTGTACAAGGCACCAGAACTGTTTCAGCTGGTGGCAACCTTCGGCGTGATTCTGGTCATTCAGGATCTGGCCCTGATGATCTGGGGGGCCGAGGATCTGCTGGGACCGCGTGCACCGGGCCTCAAGGGAGTGGTCCGCATCATGGATGAACCCGTCCCCCTGTACGATCTGGCGCTTATCGCGATTACCCCCTTCGTATTGTTTGCCCTGTGGTATCTGATATCCCGAACACGTGTCGGTGTGCTGGTCAGGGCCGCCACACAGGATCGCGAAATGGTGGCAGCCCTCGGTGTCAATCAGTCCTGGCTGTTCACCGGTGTCTTCTTTCTGGGTGCCGGTCTGGCGGGTCTGGGTGGGGCCATCCAACTGCCGAAGGGGGGCGCTGATCTACTGATGGATTTCAACATCCTGGCGGCGATTTTCGTTGTGGTTGTCATCGGCGGCATGGGCTCATTGCCCGGTGCCTATATTGCAGCTGTGCTGATTTCCGTTCTGAACGTGTTCGGTGTGTCCTATCTTCCGCAGAGTACCCTGGTACTGATGTACATCGTCATGGCCATCGTGCTCACCGTGAGGCCCTATGGTCTGCTGGGCCGCGAAGAGGTCGTGGGTGAACACGGACAGGTCGGCGAGCCGGAGCGTCCGATCAAACCCGCTGGCTTGAAGGCCAGGATCATGGTTGTCATTCTGTTGCTGGCATTGCTTGCCTTGCCACTGGCCGATTCACATTTCATGGTCATCCTGGCGACGGACATCATCATTTTCTGTCTGTTTGCCGCCAGTCTGCATTTTCTGCTGGGACTCGGCGGACTGGTTTCCTTCGGTCACGCTGCCTACTTTGGTGGTGGTGCCTATGCCGCAGGTCTGCTGGTTGTGCATGTCGATGCGCCGATGGAGCTCGCCTTCCTGCTCGCCCCTCTGGGAGCCGGACTGGCAGCCTTCATCATCGGCTGGCTGTGCCTGCGGCTGACCGGTGTGTATTTTGCCATGCTGACGCTGGCTCTGGCGCAACTGCTGTGGTCACTGGTCTTCCAGTGGGATGAATTCACCGGAGGTGACGACGGTCTGGTGGATATCTGGCCGGCAGGCTGGTTGTCCGAAGCCAACAGTTATTTCTATTTCACGGTGATCGTGGGCGTCGGGGGCATCTTGCTGCTGCGTCACGTCGCCCATTCGCCTTTCGGCTATGCCTTGCGTGCATCGCGCGATTCCCAGCGTCAGGCCGAGGCTACCGGTATCAATACCAAGCGCGTTCAGTGGATGGCCTTCACCCTGGCCGGAACCCTGGCCGGGGTGGCGGGGGCCTTGTTCATCTTCTCGAAAGGCAGTGTGTTTCCCAATGAGCTGGAAATCACCAAGTCTTTCGATGGTCTGATCGTGGTTTTCCTCGGAGGCGTGAAAACACTGTCAGGCGGCGTCGTCGGAGCCGCGTCTCTGGAACTCGTCAAGGATTACCTGACACGAATCGAATACTGGCGCCTGGCATTGGGCCTGCTGATCATTGTCGTCGTGGTGCTGGCACCGCACGGCATCGTCGGTTCGTTGCGCAAGGCTCGGGAGCGGCTGCGCGGAGCAGCTGATGATGAGACGACACTGAACACGCTGGTTGAGGTGACACCGATGACACCAGAATCGCAGGAGAGCGGGCGATGAGCAGCGCTGCATCGGCGGTCCTGAAAGTCGAGGGCTTGAGCAAGTCCTTCGGTGGCATACATGCAGTCAGCAATGTCGATTTCGAACTGGCACGCGGTGAGTTGCTGGCCCTGATCGGTCCGAATGGCGCTGGCAAGACCACCTGTTTCAATATGCTCATGGGGCAACTCAAGCCCAGCAGCGGCAATGTCTTTCTCAATGGCGAAAGAATCACGGGGCAGAAGCCGCGACGTATCTGGCGCAAGGGCGTGGGCCGAACCTTCCAGATTACCGGAACCTATCAGTCCATGACGGTCATCGAGAATATCCAGATGGCCTTGATTTCCCATCATCGCCGTCTGTTTTCGGTAGGTCCTCATGCCACTCGTCTGTACCGGGAAGAGGCAATGCAACTGCTGGAGCTGGTCGGCATGGCGGAACAGTCGGAACGCGCCTGTGCGATTCTGGCTTACGGTGACCTGAAGCGGCTGGAGCTGGCCATTGCGCTGAGTCATGAACCGACGTTGCTGCTGATGGACGAGCCAACGGCAGGCATGGCCCCCAGAGAACGTATTGCACTGATGCAACTGACGGCAGATATTGTCAGGGAGCGCGACATCAGTGTCCTGTTCACCGAGCATGACATGGATGTGGTGTTTGCCCATGCCCATCGACTCATGGTGCTCAACCGCGGTGAGTTGATAGCCAACGGTACGGTGGAGGATATTCGCAACGACGCCGTGGTGCAGGAAGTCTATCTGGGCGGTGGTAACCTGTTTGCCGCAGGAGACACGCATGCTTGAACTGTCAGGTGTCAACAGCTTCTACGGCAAGGCGCACATCCTGCGTGATCTGGGTTTCACCATGCACGCCGGTGAAGTGGTATCGCTGCTGGGGCGCAACGGTGCGGGCAAGACCACGACGGTCAAATCGATCATGCAACTGGTCAAGCCTGAAACCGGTACCGTGGTGTTCGATGGTGTGGAACTGACACGATTGCCCACCCATCGCGTGGCGAAGCTGGGCATCGGCTATGTGCCGGAGGAGCGTCGCATTTTCACTGATCTGACCATCAGTGAAAATCTGGAGGTGGGACGTCAGCCACCGCGACCAGGCGTGTTCAGCTGGACGCAGGACAGCCTGTTCGATCTGTTCCCGAATCTGGCGGAGCGACGCAGCAATCGAGGCAAGGCGCTTTCCGGCGGTGAGCAGCAGATGCTATCCATTGCTCGAACACTGATGGGAAACCCGCGCCTGCTGCTGCTCGATGAGCCGAGCGAAGGTATCGCTCCCGTCATTGTGGAGCAGATGGCAAACACCATTCTCAAGCTGAAGGCCGAAGGGTTGCCGGTGCTGTTGTCTGAGCAGAACCTGCATTTTGCACGCATGGTGTCCGATCGCGCCATCATCATCGAGGGTGGCTTGAAGAAATTCGACGGCACGTTTGCCGAACTGGAAGCACAGCCGGAGATTCGGGATGCGTATCTGTCTGTCTGAGCGCTTTGCGTTGTAGCAGGGAAGGCAGGATCTGTCTTTTGGGGGGGCTTGTACACGAGCAAGAGGTAGAGCAACATGAGTATTGGTGGGTCGATGTCCCTGGAACGAGCGCTTGAACAGCTGTCTCGAACACCCATGCCGATTCTGGCAGGCGGCACGGATTTCTATCCGGCGCTGCGTGATGCTCCGGCGCCGGAGCAGGTGCTGGATGTCTCACGTATCGAGGGCCTGCGTGGCATTCAGAAAACGGCATCCGGATATCGTCTGGGGGCGGCGACTACCTGGAGTGATGTCATTGCCGCACCCTTGCCTCGGGTATTCAAGGCTCTCAAGGATGCGGCTCGGGAAGTCGGTTCGGTACAGATCCAGAATGCGGGAACGGTCGCAGGCAATCTGTGCAATGCCTCACCGGCGGCTGATGGTGTGCCACCGTTGTTGACCCTGAACGCGAGTGTGGAGCTGGCATCGGTTCGTGGTACACGTCTGGTAGCCCTTCAGGAGTTCATACTGGGGCCACGCCAGACCTGCCGTCTCGCTGACGAAATCATGATCGCGGTGCACATACCCGAGATGGGCGACACGGCTTGCAGTGAATTCGTCAAGCTGGGTGCCCGGCGCTATCTGGTCATTTCCATTGTCATGGCCAGCCTCATGCTGGAGGCGGATGAACAGGGGCAGCTTCAAGAAGTCAGGGTGGCCGTGGGTGCCTGTTCGGCGGTGGCCTGCAGACTGCGTCAGCTGGAGTCCGTATTGCAAGGCCAGTTCATGACTGCCGAATTGCTCTCCCTGGTGACACCGCCGCTGGTGGCGGAGCTTGCTCCGATCGATGATGTAAGAGGCAGTGCCGAGTACAGAATGCAGGTGGTCGTTCAGCTGATACGACTACTGCTTGCCAGGGGAATGCAGTCAGTGAAGAATGCGCCCCGCGGGACCGTTGGCAGTCGCAGCCCGGAGGGGTCGTCATGACAAGGGGCGAGACAATCGGCAGACTGGGTGATGAACAGGTCGCGAGAGGTGTCTGCTCCTTTCGCTGTAACGCGCTTGAGGTGTCTTGCGATGGCGCCGACAGTCAGCGCCTGTCAGCCGTATTGCGAGACAATCTGGCGTGCAGGGACGTCAAGATCGGTTGCAATGCGGGTGACTGCGGCGCCTGTACCGTGCTGCTTGACGGGGCTCCGGTCTGCGCCTGCCTGACTGCAGTCGGGCAGGCGCGGGGGCGTGAAGTGGAGACCGTTCAGGGTCTGGAACGTTCTGAACCACTGATGCGGCAGTTGCAACAATCCTTTCTGCGACACGGGGCTGCGCAGTGTGGTATTTGCACACCCGGCATGCTGGTGTCAGCGGTGGCTCTGCTGAGGCAGGTTAGCGAGCCGGACGAACAGGCCGTGCAGGATGCCCTGGGGGGCGTTCTCTGTCGCTGCACCGGATACCGAAAGATCATCGATGCCGTCAGACTGGCAACGCAGGTGGATGCGGCACCCGCAGAGCAGGACGATACTGGCCAGGTTCGATCGCTGACCGAGCGACGGCAGCCGGTTGGCTTGTCCTTGCAGCGACTGGACGGACAGGCGAAGGTGTCGGGTCTGGAATGCTTCGGCGATGATGTGGCACCAGTGGATGCCAGGGTTTGCCGATTGCTGCGCTCTCCGTTTCATCACGCGTCCTTCGTGCTTGGTGACCTGGACGCATACAAGGCCCGGCATCCCGGTATCGAGGCAATCCTGTGTGCACGCGATATACCGGGCCAGAATGCGTTCGGGGTCATTCCTCCCTATATCGACCAGCCGGTGTTTGCCGAAGACTGCGCTCGTTTCAAGGGGGAGGCTGTTGCGGCGATCATCGGTCTGGCCAGCACCATGGAATCTCTGGATCTGAGCGACTTTCCGGTGACCTGGACGGAAGAGCCTGCCTTGCTGGATCCGATCCAGTCAAGCCGACCCGACGCAGCACAGTTGCATTCGGGTACGAGCGGCAACACTCTGTGCGAGGGCCTGGTGCAGCGCGGTGATGCGGAGGCAGGTCTGGCGCAAGCGTTCAAGGTGGCAGGGGCAACCTTCAATACCGGGTTCATCGAACACGCTTATATCGAGCCAGAGGCGGGATTCGCACGTCGAGTCGGAGACACGATCGAAGTGCATGGCTGTACTCAGGCGCCTTACATGAACCGGGACAGCCTGGCCCGGATCATGGGGCTGGATGAAACTGCCGTGAGAATCGTCCCCACGGCCGTGGGAGGGGGGTTCGGCTCCAAGCTCGATCTTACCTATCAACCCTGTATTGCCCTGGCTGCCTGGATACTGAATGTGCCGGTACGCATGACCTTTTCACGTCAGGAGTCCATGCAATCGAGTACCAAGCGCCACCCATCGCGGCTCGAGGTCGAGATCGGTATCGAACGCTCCGGTCGCTTGTGCGGGTTCCGATTCGACGGAACATTCAACACCGGTGCCTATGCGTCCTGGGGGCCCACGGTGGCCAATCGAGTGCCGGTACATGCTTCAGGCCCGTATTTCACGCCGAACTATCGGGCGCATACCGTGGGGGTATACACGCACTGCGCACCGGCGGGTGCGTTTCGTGGCTTCGGGGTGCCGCAGGCAGCCATTGCCCAGGAGTCCCTGTTTGATGAACTGGCTGAATCGATCGGCATGGATCGACTGGCGTTCCGTCTGTTGAATGCACTGGATAATGATCAGCCTACCGTCACGGGACAGACCTTCGAATCGGCGGTGGGTATCAAACCCTGCCTGCAGGCTCTGCAGGATGCCTGGTCTGCAGCACTGGCCGATGCCGAGTCATTCAACCGGCTTGCCATGGACAGTGGGCTGTCACTGCGCCGCGGTGTCGGTATAGCCTGCGGCTGGTATGGCTGTGGCAACACCTCGCTGCCCAACCCGTCGACCATCAGAGCGGGCATCCGTGCCGACGGCCGAATCTGCCTGCATCAGGGTGCCATGGACATCGGGCAGGGTTCCAATACGGTCATCACGCAGATCTTTGCACAGGCGCTGGGTGTGTCGGTCGCGGACATCGTGCTGCTCGGTGCGGATTCTGCTCTGACACCGGATGCCGGCAAGACCTCCGCTTCGCGGCAGACGTTCGTTACGGGACAGGCTGCCCGTCTGAGCGCGCTGGCGCTGCGCAGGCAGATTGCCAGACTGACCAACTGTGCGACCTTGCAAGAGCTGGACATCCGGCAGAATGTGTTGCATGTCAATCCGGCATCAGCCGATACCAGCTCGATCGATCTGCAACAGCTGCCGATCAATGAATTCGGGTACGTCCTGATGGCCGAAGAATCCTTCGATCCACCAACCAGCCCCATGGACGAGAATGGCCAGGGGATACCCTATGCTCAGTATGGCTATGCCGCGCAGATGGTATCTCTGGATGTGGACACGCAACTCGGAACGGTGCAGTTGCAGTCTCTCATTGCAGCCCATGATGTCGGTCGAGCCATCAACCCCTTGCTGGTCGAGGGGCAGATTCATGGTGGGGTGGCGCAGGGAATCGGCCTTGCCCTGATGGAAGAATTCATACCGGGGCGAACCGAGAACCTGCATGACTACCTCATCCCCACCATTGGTGATATCCCTCCCATCAAGACCATCATCGTCGAAGTGGAAGACCCCCATGGGCCGTTCGGAGCGAAGGGGCTGGGAGAGCATGTGCTGATTCCTACCGCGCCGGCCATACTCAACGCCATCACCCATGCCTGCGGTGTACGCATCCGTCATCTGCCGGCTACGCCTGACAAGGTGCTGGCGGCCATCCGTGACCAAGGGAGCCAGCCTCGATGAGACACAAGTCCACGACCGGAAATCGCGTTTCTGCTTCGTATCTTCATATCTCATTGAGGTCAGGCAGATCATGGTGAGATTTGCGGTAGAGCAGGAAGAGAACGGCAAGATCCGCTGCGATGCCTGTCCGGTGTTGTGCTACATCAAGGATGGCCGCACCGGCGCCTGTGACCGGTATGCCAATGATGGCGGGGAACTGGTTCGAGTGGATGCCTTTACCATTCTGCAACGGACCGATGACCCTGCCGCGCGGGCTGTGCCTTTTCTGCTGAAGGAGGGTCAGTCGTCGTCAGAATCAGCTCCGGATGCTCAGGAAGAGGAAGAGCCTGTCGTGCCTGGCTGGGACGGGGACATCCTGGGTGGCAATCGAACATTTGTCACGGCAATCGGTGCGGGCACAACCTATCCGGATTACAAGCCTGCCCCGTTCATCGTCAGTCAGCAATACGATGACGTGGACATGGTGACCGTGGTGACGGAAGGCATATTCAGTTATTGCGGAGCAAAGATAAAGATCGATACTGACCGGCATATCGGCCCTGAGCGGGCTACGGTGAGGGTTGACGGGGAGGCCGTGGGTCATGTCACAACCGGCGAGTACGGCTCGCAGATGTTGTCATTGGGAGGTGTGAACCACCTGACTGGCGGCTCGAAAAAGGAAGGTAGAATCACCTGCCAGGCCTTGTTGCAACTGTGTAACCGCGAAGCGGTAGACATGAGCATTGACGGCGGTGCCGAGATCACCGTACAGGCAGAGGCCGCGCCGATCGTCAATGGGGTTCGAGAGGAGTTGATGCGTGTCGGCTGCGGATCCGCCACCATCGGCATGTTTGCGCGGCAATGGGCCCCCCATGTGGATGAGGTGGTGGTGGTGGATGATCACATCACCGGCGTGCTGTCCGAACATCAGGCTGGCAAACTGCTTGGCATGCCGCCCACCGGTTTGCGCATCAAGGGCCGGCGCTCGACGCCAGGGCGCTATTTTCAGGTCGCCGAACCGGGGTCCGGTTGGGGAGGCACCGATATCAGCGATCCGCTGAGTATTCTCGACGACTTCAAGCCGGCCATTGCCTGGCCGGGTATGCGGTTACTGATGGTGTCGACCACCGGTGAGCAATGGGCCTACTTCGAGCTGGATGAGGCCTTGCAACCGGTCACTGCAGACTTGCCGGCAGCGCTGCAACTGTCCGTCGAGCGTATCGCCGAAAACTGTGAACCATCGCTTTGTTCGGTGCTGTTCATGGGCGGTGCCGGGGGCTCGTTGCGAGCAGGCGTTACCGAAAACCCGGTGAGTCTGACACGATCGGTCAGGCAAGCCCTGACTCATGTTTCCTGCGGCGGTGCACCTGCCTACGTCTGGCCGGGAGGCGGGATCACGGTCATGGCCGATGTTGCCCGCATGCCACGCAATGCCTTCGGTTATGTGCCTACCCCAGCTCTGGTAGCACCCATTGAATTCACGCTGCGTCGCTGTGATTACGCGCGGCTCGGCGGTCATATGGAGTATATCCGGTCATTGCAGGATATTGCAGAAGCTGTCGAAAGACGAGAGTTCGTGCATGGAGGAACAGCATGGCCGGGTAACACCGGACATTTTGCATGGCGCAAATTCCGCGACTGACTGCGAACTATACTGTCAGGTAACAGTCGGATAGGGAATATCCGTACAGACGGTCATTCTACCTTGACTCCCACGGGCTGCAGCGCGGAATATAGCGTGACTCCCGATTTCGGGTCCTCGAGACCTGCTCACTGACACATGATGAAAAGACCTGATCTTCGCAACGGTGCCTTGTTGTCGACCGTCCTGCTGACCATGACACTCACGGCATGTTCCTCCGATTCCAATTCGCTGAGCGATCCATTGGATGGTGGGGGTAATACCACATCGATCGACGATGACCCCGATGGTGAAACGGGTGGTGAAACGGGTGGTGAAACCGGCAATGCAACAGCCGGTACCGACACGGGAACGGATACCGGCGTCGGTACTGATACCGGCACGGACACAGGCGCTGGCACGGGCGCTGGCACGGGCGCTGGCACGGGCGCAGGAACGGACACGGGTACAGACACCGGAACGGGCACCGGAGCAGGAACGGACACGGGTACAGACACCGGAACGGATACAGGTGCTGGCACTGACACCGGAACCGACACGGGCGGTGGTACAACCACTGGCACCGACACGGGTGGATTCACGCCGGGCGAGCTGCCACCACCGAGCGTACCGGAACTCGACGATCCGGACGCACCACCCATTGCCGCTCAGAATCCGCAAGACCCTTTCGGATCGTTTCTGGAAACAGATGAGGAACAGGCCGTGGCTGGTGGCCCACCAACGCAACCCAAGAACCTGCGACTCGATCTCGTCTCCAACAATTGGGCTGAATTCAGCTGGGCCCCGGCCAATGACGACGGTGAAGTTGTTCAATACAACATCTACCGCAGTGATGGTGTGACCTACGAAGTCCGCGAGACCTATGAGGGACAGGATGAGCTGGCCGGCGGAACACAGGAAGAAATAGAGAAGGACTGGATCACCACGTCGTTCATCGATTGCAATTTCACGCGTTTCTTCGATGTCGTGCACAACTGCGCCGACAACCAGCCGGATCCGGGCAGAACCTATGTCTACTACGTGACCGCAGTCGACGATGAAGGGCAGGAATCTGCAGCGTCCGAGCAGTTGCGTATCACGTACCTGGAGAACAGCAACGCACCGGTACCGCTGTACCGCGACCTGTACAAGGGCGAGAACGACACCTTCGTGCAGGATCATGACCTTTCGGCGGTCGACTACTGGATCGAGGATTTCGATCTGGTGTTCAGCGATGAGTTCGATGGAGACGAAGTCGATCCGGAGAAGTGGCAGACCAGTCTGACCTGGGGCGACAGCCGGATCATCAACGGTGAGCAGCAGTACTTTGTCAACTCGCAGCGAGATCCGGATTTCGGTTACGAACCTTTCGAATTGACGGGAGATTCGCTGATCATCAAGGCCGCGCCAGTACCTGACGACTTGCGTGAAAAGCTGCCGCCGGTCTGTGATGAAGAGGACCGTCTGGGCGTGGATCGGTGTGAGTTTCTTTCCGGGGCCCTGTCATCCCATGATCGTTTTCAGTTCATCTATGGCTACACCGAGGGACGGTTTCGCGTCAGCGGTACGCCGGGTGCACTCTCCAGTTTCTATCTCTATCATCGTTATGCCGGTAATGGCGTGAACTTCCATGCACCCGAAATCGACATCATCGAATATCTTGGAGAGAATCCCTTCGGTGATCCGGATGCTTTCCAGACTTACCACTTCGGGGATGTCAACACGGGGATCACGCGATCGGCTCCCACCATGTCCTACGCGAAGCCGGGCGGTGGCACCTATGCCGATAACAACGAATGGCATACTTTCGGTGTTCTGTGGGAACCACAACTGGTCATCTGGTACATCGATGGGCGCGAGGTCAAGCGGATGTTCGGCCCGCAGGTTGCCCGTCAGCCCATGAATATCGTCAACTATCTGGTTGCCGGCAGCGGCTGGGCTCCTACGCCGGATGTGTCGGATGAGTCGATATTCCCTCTGGAGTTCGAAGCCGATTACATCCGCGTATACCAGCGGGATGCCTTCCAGAGCACGGCCACCTTCGGTGTGCCCTGATACGAACTGATCCGCGTCAGGTTTTATCGGAAACTGCAGTGAACAGTCCGCCTGTTCACTGCAGGAACTGGTACTTGCAAGCTCGATGTCAGTTGTGACAGTGTGTTGATTCCGATCTTTACCATCCACGGGTCCAGGACAATGTTGATTGCTGAAATTCTCAGAGGGAAAGGGTCGGGAGTTCAGACCACAACGGCAGAAGCGACACTGCAGAGTGCTATCCAGATCCTCGCCAGCGAGCGCATCGGGGTACTCGTGGTCAGCGGCAATGGTCGCAGGATCGACGGCATCCTGAGTGAGCGGGATATCGTTCGAGGTCTGGCCAACGAATCTGCAGACTTCAGCGCCTACAAGGTGGGCGATCTGATGACCAGCAAGGTGTTTACCTGCGCTCCGGATGACACGGTGGCCTCGGTGATGGAACTGATGGATGAGAAACGCATACGTCACGTACCCGTTGCCGTTGCCAATGAGCTGGCCGGAGTCGTCAGTATCCGAGACGTCCTGAATGCCCGGTTGCGCGAAGCAGAAGCCGAGCAGAAGGAGATGGCCGGATACATCGCGGGTTCGCCGCAGGGGTGAACAGAGCGTTCAGCAAGCAACACTGCGGCGAACGCGGCTTCGTCTGAAAACCGCTGACATGACCGACTGGCCACCATACCCGAGAGCCGGCAACACCGTCTGGATCAGTGTGAGCCGTTCCCCGGCGCCGGTGATACCATCGGCAGGGGGCCGGCATCCGAGACTTCGGCCAGCGCGGCCAGACGAGTCAGCTCGCGGCTGATCTTCTCCCGTCGTGCACGCGTTTCCCTGACTCCGGGTTCCAGCCACCAGGCGCGGGTATCGAGTTGGTCAGACTCTCTATTGGCGCGCACATCGATACGCCCGATGATGCGGTCACCTTCCAGCATGGGATAGACGTAATAGCCATAGCGTCTGCGTTCGGGCGGCACATAGATTTCGATTCGGTATTCGAATCCGAACAGGCGCTGCAGTCGTTGGCGATCGCGAACTGCGGGGTCGAACGGGTTGATGATGCGCAGTCGTGTGGTAGGACGGTTGCCATGGCGCAATGCCTCTTCCTGCTCGGCGAGCGCGAATGCCTTGTGTCTGTTTCCCTGATGATCCGGATAGCACACCGGTATGACCTTCGAGTCTGATCGTTTCAGCCAGGCTTGCACTTCCTTAATGCTGCAGGCGTCCCAGAAGCGCTGGATCTCTGTTGCGTTGGCAAACCCGAGTTTCATCAGAGCCTGTTCGCACAACCAGTCAATCTGGTCTGTTTCATCCACCTGCTGTTCGCGAAAGCAGGCCGGAATGACACGTTCGGTCAGGTCGTAGTATTTGGTGAATCCCTGTCGATGGGACACGCTCAGAGCCCCGGTCAGCCAGAGAAAGTCCAAGGCCTGCTTTTGTCGCGGACGCATCCATGCATGCACCGATTTGTCCACGGGGCCTTTCTGGTGAAAGGCCAGATCGCGTGAGCAGACTGGCCCATGTCTGTCGATGTGGCGAAGCAATTGCTGCTGCAGCTGCTGCTCGTCTTCCTGTTGCTGCCAGCGTGTCCGACAATAGTGTTCTGCGCGTCGTTGGTGCTGCCGTTGCCAGTAGGGGTAGGTGGACATCGGCAGAATGACGGCATCATGACTGAAATGCTCGAATACCTGCCGGTTTTCCTGCAGTAGCCGATTGTAGTGCTTCTGACGGTAGGCCGATTGACGGCTCCACAGTATGTGATGATGGGCGCGAGCGAGGATACCGATGGCATCGAGTTGCACCATGCCAAGCGCAGTCACGCAATCGGCAAAGGCATTTACCTGACGCTTGCCACAGGGTAATGCGGCCAGGCCCTGGCGTTCCAGCCAGAGCGCGCGCGCTTCTCGGTTCGTCAATTCCAGGCAACTGTCAGACATCGTGTCAGATATGTCGGGGGTCGTGGCTGTTCAGGTACACTTTAAGGCATCTCGTCGCATGTGCGGCGTTGCATACGGATTTGAGAGGAGTGAAATCATGAGCCTTGTAGGAACTCTGGGAAGAATTGCAGTTGGTATTGCCGTGGCAAAGGGGGTTGGCAAGATGGTCAACCGCGGTGGCGCATCCAGCGGTGGCGCAGGTGGTCTGGGCGGCATGCTGGGCAGTGTGCTTGGCGGCGGCGGTGCAGGTGGCCTTGGAGGTGGCCTTGGAGGTGCCCTGGGAGGTCTTCTGGGTGGCCAGCAAGGTGGCCAGCAAGGCAACAACATGAATCAGGGAGGTGGATTGGGTGATCTGGGTGCCCTGCTCGGAGGCAAGTCCGGTGGTAGCATGGGCGGAGGGCTTGGTGGCTTGCTGGAGAGTATCTCTGGCGGCGCCAGCGGTCTGTCCGGTGGCTCGAGCGTGCCTTCCCCGGCTGGTGGCAGCCTCGGCGATCTGCTCAACTCGGCGTTGCAGGGCAACAAGGTGCCCGAGCCCGAACCGGCTCAGGAAGATCTGGCTCGCATCCTGATTCAGGCCATGGTCAATGCCGCAAAATCGGACGGCAATATAGATCAGTCCGAGCAACAGAAGATCGTTGCTCATCTGGGTGATGAAGTTACCGAGGAAGAGAGGCAGTTCGTTATCGGTGAAATGCGCGCACCTCTGGATCTGGAAGGTTTCATCAGGAGCGTGCCGCAGGGAGCCGAGATGCAGGTCTACATGATGTCTCTGCTGGGCATCGATCTGGATTCTCGAGAGGAAGCGGTATATCTGGACAAGCTTCGCAAGGGCATCGGCATGAGCGAAGAGCAGGCAAATGCCATTCATCAGAAACTGGGTGTGCCCACGCTGTACAACTAGGCGCAGCCAGCCGGCAGAGCGATCTGCCGAAAAGGCATCAGCGGAGGCGCAAGACGATCCGGCGCGCCTCCGCCATTTCCGTCGCGCCGGTGGGACCATCGACAGACGGCAACTGTCTGCGCCTCTGGCTTCATTGCAAGGACAAGGACCAAACCTTGCGGCAGACCGTCGGGAACGGTTGCGAGCATTTGCCCTCCAAGGGGGAACTAGGGCAGACTTGCCGATGCTAGCGGATGCGATGTAACGTGATTTTGCCCGGTTTCCCCGGTAACGGTAACATCTGCCGTCTTGTCAGCCGCCCTGAATCGACAAGAAAGACCGCCCCGTCTGGCGACTCATCTACAATAGGCCACCTGAATGCTGTAACCGAAGGTGAATTGCCTTTCATGACTATTGCCGTGGGCAACCCGGAAGAACAAACGGATCTGGACAATCTGATCGCCTGTCCCGGCTGTGATCTGCTGCACTATCGCCGTGCACTGGAAACCGGCGAGTACGCGCGCTGCAAACGATGTGGCGATGTCATTCAGACACGCAAGCCACATACGGTGGATCGTACACTGGCGGCTGTGCTGGCATCCATCGTGTTGCTGCTGGTGAGCCTGTGCCTGCCCTTTCTGTCACTGTCACGAGCCGGTATCTCGAGCCACATCTCGGTACTGGATGCGGTCGCGGCGCTGTGGTTCAACCACATGCGCTGGCTGGCATTGCTGACACTTGCCTTCATCGTGCTGTTGCCGTTGACACGTCTGCTGTTGCTGGGATGGGTCTTGTGGCGTATCCGCTTCAAGAGAAGGATTCGTCGCGGCATGCGCACAGCCTTTCGCTGGTCGATCAGGATGGAGCCCTGGGCCATGGCGGAAATCTTCATGGTCGGCGTGGTCGTGTCGCTGGTCAAGATCAGCACGCTGGCCAATCTGCACATGGGGCTGGCATTCTGGTCGTTGCTGCTGCTGATCGCCATTTCCTGCTACATCAACCTGGTTCTGTGCAAGGACACGATATGGGCGATATTGACTTGCAGGTCCTGAGTGCGCGCGAGGGTGGTCTCAAGGCCTGTACCTCCTGCGGCGCGCTGCAGCCCATCTCCGACGATGAGCCCTGTCGTGACTGTGGAGCCTTGGTGCGTTCACGACGCAGCAAAAGCCTGCAGCGTGTCTGGGCCTTTCTCATCGTGGGGATCATGGCCTACTTTCCGGCCAATTTCTATCCCATCATGCAGACCCGGTCATTTACCGGTAACACGTCTGACACCATCATCAGTGGGGTGATCGTATTGCTGCAAAGTGGCAGTTATGTCGTTTCACTGATCATCTTCGTTGCCAGTATCTGTATTCCCGTCATCAAGTTTCTGGTCATCGCCGGACTGGCACTGAGTCTGCAGCGCGATTGGGACATATCGGACCATGCCCGCCATCGACTGCATGCACTGACCGAATTCATCGGTCGCTGGTCGATGATCGACGTTTTCGTTGTTGCGGTACTGGCGGCACTGATTCAGTTGGGCGCTATCATGACCATCGTGCCCGGTGTGGGCATCAACGCCTTTGCCATTTCCGTGATATTTACAATGCTGGCAGCCAGTTCTCTGGATCCGCGCCTGCTTTGGGACCATTCAAGCAATGACTGATAACATCAAGGAACCTGCCAGCTCGAAGGTACGACGACCGGCGCGGCTACCAGCGCGATTGTCGCTGGCCTGGTTTCTGCCCCTTGGCGCCATTCTGTTTGCCGTCTGGGTTCTGTGGGACTCCTATAACGATCGTGGTCCGCTGGTCGAGATAACCTTCGACAAGGCGGGCGGGGTAACCGCTGGTGAAACACGGGTGCGGCGTAACGATGTCGAAGTGGGCAAGGTGGAGTCCGTGCGTCTGGCGGACGACTTGAATTCAGTGGTTGTCAGTGTGCGTATGGACCCTCAGGTTGCGCCCTATCTGGATCAGGACACGCGCTTCTGGATCGTCAATGCGCGAATCAATACCACCGAGATTTCCGGACTGGGTACCCTGCTGTCCGGTTCCTTCATCGAGGTGGATTGGGACGATGTGCCGGGTGAGCGGCGTTCAGAGTACATCGGGCTGAAGGAGCCTCCACTGACCACTCGCGGCACGCCGGGACTGAGGCTGACACTCAGTGCCGATGAGGCGGGGTACATCTATGTCGGATCCCCGGTGTTCCTGCGGCAGATCGAAGTGGGTCGGGTGGAACGACGACGTTTGTCGCCAGATGCCTCCAAGGTACTGTTCGACATATTCATCGAAGCGCCCCACCATCGGAATGTCTATCCTGGAACCCGTTTCTACGGCGTGTCAGGTGTCGAGGGCAGTATCGGTGCGGACGGTGCCTCGGTACGCGTCGAATCCATTGCCGCGTTGTTCACCGGTGGCATCGCGTTTGAAAATCCTCCGGAAATCATCAAATCCAGTCCGGTGGTCGATACCGGCAAATCCTACAAATTGTTCGGTTCGCGGAGCGAAGCCAGAAGCAGTCTGTTTGATGGTGAGGATGATGAGCGTTATCGCTTCATGGCAGAGTTCCCCGGTTCGGTGAAGGGATTGCGTGCGAATACGCCGGTTGAATACAACGGTATGCGTGTCGGCCGTGTTGCCAGTGTGTCAGCCAATCTGCCAAAGAATATCGGTGGAGAAGGCAGTGCCACGGCTGTACTGCAGTTCCAGCCTGCGATGCTGGGCCTGGCCGATGTGTCTCAGGAGCTGTGGTTTGAAGCCGTTGAGCAACTGGTCAGTGGCGGCTTGCGCGTTCAGCTTGCCAGCGGCAATCTGCTGACCGGGTCACTCAGGGTCAATCTGGTTACCCAGCCGCTATCGAGCAGTGCTGCGATCGACTTCGACAGCAAGCCTTATCCGACGCTTCCCGTGATGCCCGCCAATGTGGAAGCGGTTACCGCCGATGTTGAAACCCTGGTGAAGAACCTGTCGGAACTGCCTCTGGACTCACTGGTCATTGCCGCCACCGGCCTGCTGGAAGATGCGCGTAAACTCATCGCCAGTCCGGAGATGGCAACCTTGCCACAGGATCTTTCCTCATCCATGTCATCGATTGCGGCATCGGCCTCTCATGTCGAATCCGCCACGGCCGACTTGCCAGCCCTGATCGCGTTGCTGACGCGGGTATCAGGCAATGCCAATGACGTGCTGGAAGGTGTGTCTCCCGATTCCGAAATCTACTACGAGCTGTCATCCGCGATACGAGAACTGGGTGTTGCCGCACGCTCGATCGCCGCCTTCGCAGAATTGCTGGAGGAAAACCCCAATGCCATTCTTACCGGGCGCTAGCCAATGAAAAAGCCACTATCCCGACGCCGTCGATTGTCTCCTTCTCTGGCCTGTCTGCTGGCCGGGTGCTGGTTGCTGAGTGCCTGTGGCGGTGGGCCACCGCCCAGGCTCTATCTGCTCGAACCTCTGCAGGGCGAAGAATCGCTGGAGGAGGGGAGCGGCGGGCCCAGTCTGGAGGCTCTGGGGATGATCACGGTCAGCTTGCCCGGCTATGCCAGCACCTCTCAGATCAGCAGCATCAATGCGGACGGAACGGTGAGCCAGGACTCGAATCACCGTTGGGCGGAAGAACCGGCCAGCGCCATCAGTCGTCTGCTGGCTGACCGCTTGCGTGAACGAGCCGATGCCACCGTGCTGATCGAGCCCTGGCCACGGGACTATCGTCCCAAGGCACGTGTGGAGGTCGAGTTCGACCGTTTGCTGAGAGAACCGCGTGGGGGGGCCGACATGGCTGGGCAGATACTGCTGCTGTCCGGAGATGGACGTACCGTGCTCCGAAGTGTGCCATTCGAGTTCGTGCTCTACGGCAGGGATACCGCGCAGCGCGTGTTCTTCGTGGCCGTGGCAAAGGGAATCGACGATATAGCCGCTCTGGCCGTGGAGGCCTTGCGAGAAATGAGGTTGCAATCATGACTGTCAAGGCACTGGTGTGGGGAGAGAATGTCCACGAGAACAGCAACGACGATGTGCGTTCCCTGTACCCGGACGGCATGCATGCAACGATTGCCGCCGCACTGGCTGAATCGGCGAACATAGAGGCCAGTACTGCAACGCTGCAGCAACCCGATCACGGGCTGAGCGCCAGCGTCCTGGAGAAGACCGACGTCCTGTTGTGGTGGGGGCATGCGGCTCATGGTGAAGTCAGTGATGACGTGGTCGACCGGGTACAACAACGTGTCTGGGAAGGCATGGGTCTGCTGGTCCTGCACTCGGCGCATTTCTCGAAGATCTTCAAGCGACTGATGGGCACTCCGTGTTCCCTGACCTGGCGTGAGGCCGGTGAACGAGAACGACTCTGGGTCATCAACCGCTCGCACCCGATCGCGGCAGGTCTGGATCCCTGGTTCGAATTGCCCCAGTCGGAAATGTACGGTGAGCCCTTTGCCGTACCCGAACCCATGGAGACGGTATTCACTTCCTGGTTCGAGGGTGGAGAGGTGTTCCGCTCGGGAATGACCTGGCAGCGTGGTGCCGGACGCATATTCTACTTCGGTCCGGGGCATGAGACCTACCCCATTTACCATGATGCCAATGTGCAGCAGGTGTTGCGCAATGCGGTTCATTGGGCCAACAATCGTGCGCCGGCCTGGAAGGGGATCGAGAACGCGCCCAACCGCCCGACTGCCGACGCTCTGGAGCCTATCAAGCAACGCGGGCTCAGTCTTCACAAGGATGGCGAAGAAGGGTTCCGCTGGTGAACATGGCTGAAACGCCACGACGCGTGCTTCTCGTGGGCACCGGTCGAATGGCGCAGACGCATGCACTGCGATTTGCCGAGATATCCGATATCTCCGTGGTTGCCGCTGTCGATCCGGACCAGGCGCGACTGGAGCGTTTCTGTGCAGAGCATGGTATCGCTCATGCCTACAGCGAACTCGAGCAGGGCTTGCTTCATCCGGATCTGGATGCGGTCAGTGTCGTGACTCCCGATGCACTGCATGCCTCGGTGAGTATCCAGTCCATGCAGGCCGGGCTTGCGGTATTGTGTGAGAAGCCTCTCTCCGATACGGTCCGATCCAGTCAGGCCATGGTTGATGCTGCCGTCAGGGCAGACGTGTTGAACATGGTCAATCTGAGTTATCGCATCTCGGGTGCGCTCCATCAGGCGCGGCTCTGGGTTGATCAGGGACGGCTGGGTGAGATCCGTCATATAGATGCAGCCTATCGTCAGAGTTGGCTGGTCAGTCCCTACTGGGGAGAGTGGTCGGAAGAGGAAGCCTGGTTGTGGCGTCTGTCAACGGCGCATGGTTCTACCGGCGTGCTTGGGGATATCGGCATACATATACTGGATTTCGTGACGGCCGGAGTCGGCATGGAGATCAGCGGCCTGCAATGCCGGCTGCAGACCTTCGACAAGGCACCGGACAACAGAATCGGCGAATATCATCTGGATGCCAATGACAGTTGCCTCATCAATGTGCAGCTGAGCAACGGTGCACTGGGTGCTGTGCAGATGTCTCGCTATCAGACAGGGTATTTCAATGATCTTTCCCTGACCATTCATGGAACCGAAGGAGCGTTGCAGGTCACCACCGGACATGCCGGAGACCGTTTGTTGTCATGTCTGGGGGACAGTCGTCACACACCCGTCTGGACAGAAGTCGACTGTGACAGGCAGCCGGATACTTTCGATCGCTTTGCCAGTGCACTGATGAGCGGGCAACGGGGGTCGCCGGATTTTGCTCATGCGGCTGGTCTGCAGCACTACCTGCAGCGTTGTCTGGAGAGTCATGAACAAGGCCGCTGGCTGGAGTGCGATTCGCTCGGCTGAGGGTGCTGTTTCGATGCTGCGCGGCTGATTCGTTTCCATTCCGTCCGATCCAGCGGACCGGGATCAGCCTGTCATTTGCAGGGTCGAGTTCTTGAGGGTCACGAGCAGTTCGGTCATGCTCGATGCCGTCAGAGGTTTGCCCAGCAGATACCCCTGCACGATGTCGCAATCACGTTTGGCCAGGTAGTCCAGTTCGGCCTGCACTTCAACGCCTTCGGCAACGATCTCAAGGTTCAGGCTTCTGGCGAGCATCAGAATGGCTGAGACAACCAGGCTGTTCTGAGAGTCCTCCTCGATGCCGCTCACGAAGCTGCGATCGATTTTCAGCGTATCGATCGGCAAGGAGGTCAGGGCGCCCAGAGACGAGTAGCCGGTACCGAAGTCATCCATCGCGATTCTCACACCTCTGCTTCTGAGGGTCTGCAGGGTTTCGACGACCTCTGTCGGTGCTTGCATCATGCACGACTCCGTGAGCTCCAGTTCCAGATTGTCCGCGTCCATGTCATTGCTCAACAAGGCATTGTCGACCGCCGCCATGAGGTTGCCCAATGCGAACTGACGTTGCGAGACGTTGACAGCGATACGACGGGGTGCGATTCGTCTGTCCTGCCAATCACGCCATTGGCGACAGGCTTGCATCAGCACCCATTCGCCAAGTCCTGCGATCATGCCCGTATCTTCGGCAACCGGTATGAAGATGTCCGGTGGTACCATGCCTCGTTGCGGATGGTTCCAGCGCAGCAGGACTTCGGCGCCCGCCATGATGCCCGAACGAGTATCGAACTGCGGTTGGAAGTAGAGCTCGAATTCCCCTTTCTTGATAGCCCGTCGCAGGTCCTCTTCCAGTAGCAGCCGATTCTCGATGTTAGCCTGCATGGGAGCGCCGTAATAGCGATAGGTGTTCTTGTGTGCGCGTTTGGCTTCGTACATGGCCGTGTCGGCGCATTTGATCAGGCCGTCGACATCCGGTGCATCGCTGGGGTACATCGCAATGCCGATACTGGTGCCGACCACGAAGGAACGATCTCCGATGTTGACGGGCCTGGCCAGCTCATCGATGATCTTTCTCGCGACAATGGTCGTGTGTTCGGGGTGACCCAGTGACGTGATCAGTATGAGGAATTCGTCGCCGCCAATACGTGCCACCTGATTGGCGATCCTGGTGGCTTTCAAGTCAGGGGATGCCAGTTCCTCGGATTCGCGAATGCAGTGTTGCAGGCGAGTCGATACTTCCTGCAATAGCAGATCACCGGCTTCATGGCCCAGGGTATCGTTGACGCGCTTGAAATCATCCAGATCAAGAAACAGCACGGCAAGCTTGCTGCTGTCGAGACTCCCCTGTGACATCGCCTGCTCCGCCAGGCGTATGAACAGGCGACGATTGGGAAGATCGGTCAGGGTATCGCGATAGGCCAGCTGCTCGATGCGGGCGTGTGAGTGCTGCAGCTCGCTCATGGACAGCACCAGTTTGCGGTTCATGCCAGAGAGTGCTCGAGCCAGGTCGCCGATTTCATCGGCCCGGTTGATGTCGATCTGCACGCCGCTGTCTCCGTTGCCAAAGGCAATGGCTGCCTCTCGCAGACGACCGATCGGTCGCAATACCGTGGTTCGGATCAACAGGAAGAATGTCAATGAGGCGAGCATGATCGCCAGCAGAGTAATGGAACCCACGGATCTGGCCAGCGTTCGACTGGCGGCTGCGAATTCGCTTTCTGGAACCACAGCGACCAGCACCAGGTCGTTCTGCAAAGGGTGCCACTGCACTGTATTTCTGAAATTGCGGATGGGAATATCCGATGCAGCCGTGCCTGGGGGAATATCGGCAAGGCTGAACATCAGGCTGTACAGGGTACTGCCAACGAGATGGGGCTTCTGATGAAACAGAACAGTGCCGCGCTGATCAAGCACCATCAGGTATCCTTCATTGCCCAGCGTCTGTTCCCGCAGTAGCGACTCCAGAAAACCCAGAGTTGCAGTAACGACCAGATAGCCCCGCAGGCGATTTTCCGCGATCTGCGGCGGAACATTGAGATCTTTCACCCACAAGGGGCGGCCAATTGTCAATGTGGTCTGGCCGTCGTCGGCGTTCCTGCGAATTTCCATATGAAAAGGAGTGCGACCGGACTCCAGCGCATCGAAGAAGGGTGTGCCGCTTTCCTCATCACTGCGATTGGGCAGGCCGTCGATTGCCAGTCTTGTATCTTCATAGCCGCTTGGTGTCAGCAGGCGAATCTCACGATACTGTGGGTAGGCTTCCTGATAACTGGCAAACAGTTTCAGCAATGCCGGCTGCATCAGATCATAGCGGTCCGCCTCGTCCTCGACCATGACGTAACGCTGGATCATGTTCGAATTGGCAAACAGCAGTGCGTTGGCCTGCAGGGTCTCGCTGAAGGATTCGGTCTGCTGTCGAGTCTGTTGCAGAACAGTGTCCATCTGCCGGTACATCGCGTCCTGCGAATGCTGGCGCAACTGGACATACACGATCCAGCCGACTGACAACAGGGAGACGATGAATACCGGGACGATTGCAAACAGCAGCTTTTCGTGTAATCGCACGACTCAACGCTCTTTCGGGTCTATGCAGGAAGAAGTCAACATGGCTCAGTGAATCAGTTGAGTGCCGATTATGTTGATCTGCTTCTGGGATCGCGGTGGCAGCGACTCCAGGAACTCGGATCGTTCGATCATGTCTCCGGCAGGGTGGATGTCCGGATGCTCCAGATAAGCCTTTGGCAAGTGTGCTCTGGCAGCCTTGTTGGGTGTGGCCAGACTGGAAAATTCGGCCTGTCGTGCAGCGACGGTGGGTTCGTTGAGAAAATCGATGAATGCAAAGGCCAGCGATTTGTTGTTCGATGACTGGGCAACGGCCAGATAGCCGGACCAGATGATGCCGCCCTCTTCGGGGAACACGAAGCGGATGTTGTTGTTGAAGCGCTGCAGGCTCAGTACGTCACCGTTGTAGAAGGCTCCGGCCCATACCTTGCCGGTGACAAGGTCCGAATTCTCATCCAGTAGTGGGTACCCGTAATAGCGTACAAAGGGCTTCTGCTCGAGCAGCTGTCTGCCTGCTTCGACAATCATGGCCTCATCGCTGGTGTTGACCGACAAGTCGTTTTTCTTCATGGCGATGGCGATCAGCTCACGAGTGTATGCCGGCATGGAGATTCTGTTGCGCAGAGCATCACGAGGTTGCAGCAGCTCTTTCCAGCTACCGAGGCCTTCCGGTATCTGATCCTGACGATAGCCGATTCCCAGAATGCCCCAGAGACTGGCAACTGCATAATGGCTGACGTCTCCGAGTGTGTCCGACCAGCGCTGGTCGATGTGACGCATGTTGGGGATGTCTTCGGTGCTCAACGGGTGGAGCCAGGCTCGACGGACATACTTCGGTATCTGCAAGCGGTTGACCAACAGCACGTCATGACCACTGCCGTTGGTAATCGCCAGTTCCTGGTCACGCGCCTCATCGGAGTCGAAATAGCTGAATTCGATGGTCGTGTCGTGAAGCTGTTCGAACTCACTGACCAGCTCCGGGGCCAGATAGTCCGGCAAGGTATAGACTTTGAGACTACGTGCGTGCAGCATGCCGGGCATGGCGCTCAGAAGCAGTATGACAATCAGTCCGCTTCCACAATAGTGACGCATGCCCAAACTTGTCATGTACCGATTACCTCTATGTACGTGATGGTTCCATCCGCGCAGGCAAGTGCCAACGTTAGGCAGCAAGCGGCATATCGGTGCATTTCTGCAGGGCTGATCGTGACAAGTGCCGGTATGTCGAATCCGGAATGCGTGGCCGATCACGTTACGGCAAGGATTCTGCACTGATTGCCTACTTGCCCTGTCGAGAACGAGCGGGTCAGCGACCGGCAGAGTAACCCGTCAGATTGTCTATGATCATGCGATTCTGCTCGATCTCACGTCTTTCCGCGAGCTCGGCCAGCAAGCCGTCTCGGGAACCCACCTGCTGCAGTCGACTCTGCAAACGGGCAATTTCCCGGTCCAGAGACTCTGCGTGTTGCAGAATCCGGGAGCGGGTGGAGTCGTCACTGGAGGCACTGTATCGATCGATGATCTGTGCCTGCAGTGGATTACCGAAGCGCATCTGGCGAAGTTCATTCTGCAACTGGCGCAATTGCTGTTCCAGCGCTTGCAGCAGTTCCTCATGTTCGTTGCCGGAAAGATCATCAGGCAGATCGCCGACATGTTCGCAGTAAAGCGTCAACAGTGCATTGATGTCCCGGTTCTTGCGGGCACGCAGACACTCGCTCATCAGTTCGTGCTTCTGCAACTTGAGAACTTCGTCCTGCTCGCGATCCGGGTGCAGGGCCCGAGCCAGCTGGCGGAACAGTCGATCGACCGACAGGCGCTGTTCCAGTCGCCGAATGGTGGCGCTGTCAGCTTCGTTGCCAGCGGCGCTGTCTTGCGCCTTGCCGGGGGCGTTGTCTGTTGCGGGTTCTTCGGCGATATCCTCAGTGGAGGTGGTAGCGGAATCGCCATTGTCGGTATCGCCATCGTCCGCGAGTCTGGTCGAGCGGTCACTGCTGCCGTGCCAGCCAAAGTCGAAGACTTCGTCATCCTCGTCCAGTTCGTCGTCAAACAGCTCATCGAGCAAGCTGTTTCTGCCTCTGCTTTCCTGTTGCTCAGGGGCAGATTCTTCTGTCAGCAGTTGCCGCCATCGACGCGTCAGGGCGTCCGTCTGGCCTTCGGCAGCGAAGGGGTGGTTGGCCAGGGATTGCAGATTGTCTGCAATCCACAGGTTCAGCAGTGCCTGTTCCGCGCTTCCGAGCCAATGCTCGGCATAGGTGTCGATCAGTCGATCGGTCAACTGGCAGCAGGTGCCTGTCAACTGCGTTTCGCGAGGCAGAATGTGTTGCCTGAACAGGCCGTCTACCAATGCCGTGCGTTGCTGCCAGTCGGATAATTCATCACGTGTCAGCCTGATCGCCTCCCAGAGACGGAGATGCCTGGCGGGCCTTGCACCACGTTTTGCCGAGTTGCGGGTACGAGTCAATCGCTGGCGATGACCGGGTGGGTTGCGGGAGCTGAATGACATGGGTTTTGATGATACGCTCCTCGCCCATGAAACGCTGGCAAGCCAATCTGGTTCTATTACTCGCAGGTGCTACCTGGGGCATGGGTTTTGTTGCGCAGGCGACGGCCATGGACAGCATTGGTCCCTTTCTGTTCATAGCGCTGCGATTTGTGGTTGCGACACTGGTCGTACTGCCATTTGTACAACTTGAGGCACGCAGGCAGAGACAGTCCGGGGCAGCTCCACTGTCGATGAGCGAAATGCTTGGCTTCGGCCTGATCGGTATCAGCCTGTTTGCCGGCATGGCAACGCAGCAGGTTGGCTTGCTGAGTACCAGTGTCACCAACTCGGGTTTCCTGACTGGTTTGTATGTGGTATTGACGCCGATCCTCGGGGTTCTGCTGTTCCGTGAATTTCCTCACCGGATTACCTGGGTGGCCGCCATTCTGTCCTTGATCGGCATCTATCTGCTGTCGGGCGGAAACATCGGGGCATTGGTCATCGGCGATGTACTGACGCTTGGCAGCGCTGTCTGCTGGGCCTTGCAGGTCGTGATGATTGCCCGATTCGTTGGACAGTCAGGCAGACCACTGGCCTTGTCGGCCATGCAGTTTGCGGTCACCGGTGGCCTTGCACTGGTGGTTGCGCTTCTGGTGGAACCCATCAGCTGGTCATCGATCGTGGCCGCAGGGCCCCAGATTTTGTATGCCGGCATCTTTGCGAGCGGCTTTGCCTTTACCCTGCAGGTGATCGGGCAGCGCTATACCAGCGCGCCGCAAGCCGCCATCTTTCTGTCCTCCGAAGCCCCTTTTGCGGCGCTGTTTGCCTTCTGGTGGCTGGGTGAGCGAGTAGGCCTGATCGGGCTGGCTGGTTGCGCTCTGATATTTGTCGCGATGCTGGCGGTAGAGCTGGTTCCGCTGTGGGGGGCTTCACGTCAAGCCAGGGCTGAAAGTGTGAGACAGATCGCGGCGCGCGTCGAGAGCTGAGCTTGTTACCGTTTCGTTGCCGAATCTCTTCCTGCCGTTGCACACCGCAGGGTAACGGGATCAAGCCGGTCTGCCAGTCAGTGACTGAGCGGCCACAAGTTATTGATTGGAAAGAGTCATAGCTGTCGTTCCCAAGTCGCCTCAATGGCGATGAAACACATCCGTGATGCAACAACCCTGTCGAATTTGTCAGTTCCCTGCATCACTTTGTCATCAAATATCCATACGTTGTACGCAGTCGTCTTCTATCATCACCGCATCATATTTCAATCCATTCATGACCGCGGCATGTCGGAGTCGGTTCCACAAATTGTGCAAGAAACGCGACAGCGGATAGCCATGGCACGCATGCTGTGCGTGTTGTTCATGATATTCGTTCACGTGCCCGATGGTCTGAGCAGTGCCGTGCACTACACCCTGGGCGATGGCGGATTTGCCTTTTTTCTGGAAGGGTTCCTGGTGGAAGGGCCGGGCAGGGCCAGTGCCGCATTGCTCAGCGTGGTATCCGGTTATCTCGCGGCCACCACATTGCTCAAGCCGGGCAGCTCTGTCTGGTTGCTGTATCGTCGGCGGTTCGTCTCCATCATCGTGCCGATGATCATCTGGGCAATTGCCACTTACCTGATCTACCTGGCAGCATCACGGTTCAGACCGACCTTTCTGGACGATGCACAGACCCTGTTGGACCATCTCAATTTCATCCTGTTTCTGACTGCCATGCCGGATGGGGCGACCATGCATCTTGGCTTTCTGCGAGACCTGTTCGTCTGTGTGCTGTTGTCACCGCTATTGTTGCCGGCAGTGCAACGCATGGCCTGGCTTGTCTTGCCTCTGCTCGGGCTGCTTTACCTGTTCGAGCACGATCAATCCACTGTCGTGATTCTCAGACCACTGGTATTGTTCGCGTTCTGCATCGGAATCTATCTGGCGGTTCGCAAGGTCTCGCTGAATTCGCTGGATCGGTTCTGGCCATTGTTCCTGGGTTTATCCGTGGTTGCAACCATGGCGATCCTGCTGGTCAACAGTGGTGCTGCCCGCAATATGGTTGAGCTGTTTGCTGCGCGTGACATGGAATTCGATGAAGTCGTGCTGTATCCGATCGGCCGTCTGTTCGGTTCGCTGGCCATCTGGACCCTGATCCCCATGCTGCTGGGGGGGCGACTGCAGGCATGGACAGAGCGCTTCACACCCTACCTGTTTGCCGCATTCTGCAGTCACTACCTGATGCTGACGATGGTTTTCCATGCACTCTGGTCTCCTTCTCTGGGTGGCAGAGAGTCAACCGTGTTTGTCGTCTGGTTTCTGGCAGCGCCATTGCTTTCCATGGCCATTGCGGTGCTGATCGTGAACCTGACACTGCATGTCTACGCGCCTCTGGCCACCCTGCTGACGGGGGGCAGGATGAGCGCCGCGAGTTCGCTCAAGCCGATCGCCGAACGACGCCGACAAGGTCTGGCGCTGGGCGTGTGGCTGGGAATCGCTCGATTGTACGATCTGCTGACAAGGCCGGTCATCCTGTTGCTGCGAACCTGGTTCGAAGCCAGCCGCAGACTGTTACTGGGACGTCGCTGAAACCGGCAGGGTTCGGTTCGCCGAGTAGTTCGTTGTGCTTATCGAGGCAGTTCTACGGATACGTGGGTGCCACGCCGGATCTCGGGATCACTGGTGATGCTCAATGATCCGCCGTGAGCCTCCGCGATAAGCCTTGCCAGGGTCAGCCCGAGCCCGAATCCGCCTGTCTCTCGACTTCTCGATGCATCCGGCCTGTAGAACGGCGCTGAAATCTCGTTCAGGTGTTCCTTGCCGATCCCGGGACCCTGATCCTCGATTGTCAGAGTCAGCTGCTTGCCATTGTCCTCCAGCGTCACGGTCAGATGCACCGTGCCGTCCTCGCTCTTGCCATGTTGTTGGGCATTGAGTACCAGATTACGCAGCAGAATACGCAGGCGTGCAGCGTCACCACTGAAATGGAAGTCCGCCTGATCTCGTGATCGCAGCCGAAGTATGCAGCCGGGTGCAATGTGTTGCAGCTCTTCGTCGAACAGTGCTTCCAGGTCCAGCGGTTCACGATTCAGTACGGAATGCCGGCTTTGCAATTGCTCTGATTCCATGATGTCGCGGATCATGCGCTCCATGTCCGACAGATCCTCCATCAATCGCTCACGCAGTCTTGAATCGGGAAGCAACTCGGTATTGATGCGTGCTCGGGTGATCGGAGAACGCAGCTCATGGCTGACGGCGATCAGCAACTGCCGCTTGGCGTCGAGCATGTCCTGCAATCTGCTCGCCATGTCATCGATGCTCTTCGACAACTGGTCGAGATCGCTGTTGCCGCGACTGTCTATACGGTGACCCAGGTTGCCCTCGCTCATGATGCCGACACCTTTCTGAATCTGCCTGATCGGGGAAAGCTGGCGACGTATCAGCAGATAGCTGGCGCCGAGCACGATGGCCAGCAGGAGCAGGGCAAGCAACAGCTCGTCATTGAAGCGGTAGAAGCGACCGTGCCGAGGACGTGGCTCTCGTAGATCGAAATAGATCGTGTAGTCGCCATTGGTGATGCGCAGGATTCGTTGCCGTTCTCCACGCGAGTTCCTCGACGCATAGGGTACAAGGTCGGGCTGAGGCGGTACGGCGGGTCCAGTCGCATCGGAGTTCAGGCGCTTCTTCCAGCGTTTGCCTACGGGTTCGAAGCGGATGTTCTCCAGGTCAAGCAGGCGGTCGGTGGTTGCATGTACCAGCTGGCCATCGCGATAGACATGAATATCGACCGGCAGTTGTCTGGCAAGGGTGTCTGCACGCGCTGGATCGGGAGGCATTCCCAGATCTTCCTGAATGTACTGTGCGTACTGAACCAGGTGTGGTCTGATGGAGCGAACCCATTGTCCACTCAGGCCTCGGGTAAACAGACTGACCAGAATCACGATGACCAGTGTTGCCGTCACCACGAAGATACCGAGAAGCCGCAATGACAGTGAAGATGAAAGTGCTCTGATCACGTCGTTTCTTCGGAAGGATCGATTCTGTTCAACACAAAGGCGTACCCGGCGCCGTGCAGGGTCCGGATCGGTTGCAGGGGTTTGAGTTTTGCTCGCAGGCGACTGACCAGGATATCCACCGAACGCGTGAACAGTTCGTTCTCAGTGCCCTTGAGTTCGGCCAGAATCTCGTCTCGCGAGAAGGCTCGTCCTGGTGACTCTGCAAGAAGCTGTAGCAGTGAGAATTCCTTGGTGGTCAATTCCACGGAATGGCCGTTGACCCTTGTCTCGCGTTGCAGCGGGTGAAGTGACAATCCTTCAAAATACAAATCCGATACTTCCGTGGATGGGGACAGGCTTGAAATCTTCTCATGGCGTTTGATATTGACCTGGAGTCTGGCGACCAGCTCTCTGGGATCGAAGGGCTTGGGGACATAATCGTCCGCCCCGATCTCCAGCCCGACTATGCGGTCGGTGACATCACCACGCGCGGTGAGCATGATGATCGGCAGATCATGCGTTTGACGAATGCGCCTGCAGACTTCGAAGCCGTCCATTTCCGGCAGCATCACATCGAGTATGACGGCATCAAAGTGTTCTCTGGCCAATTTGGCCAGGCCGGCGCCGGGTGTCAGTGCCGGTTCGATCCGGATACCGAATCGCACACAGTATTCACCCAGCGCCTCGGCCAGTTTGCCGTCATCATCTATCAGAAGTACAGAGCTCATGCTGAATAGCTTAACTCAGCTGACGGAAAGGGCTCCAGTGGAAAGCCGATCAATGGTCCCTGTTCTTGCCACGGCGATGACGTCCACCCTTTTCCATGAAATCCTGAACCTGTGCCTTCTGTTCCTCTGACAGACCGTCGAAGAAGACCGCGGCCGCGGCAACCAGCTCGGGTGCATTGGCCTGAACAGCAGCAGCACGGTCGTTGATCAGGCTCAGCGCCTGTCCCTGATCGAAAGCAGGGGCCGAGATCAGGTCGCTGAATTCACTGCGCAAGCCTTCGCCATCACCGCGCATCAATTGACGGGTTTCCTGCAGCTCTGCTGAAAAGTTTTCCAGTGCCTGTTTCTGTGCGTCATCGAGTTCGAGCTTGCTGCTGATGCGCTCAACCATTTTCCCCTGCCTCTTGCCTTCATCGCGATCGGCAAAAGCGACCGCGGTGACGCTCAGGGTTGTAAAGGTAACTGTTGCGATGATTATTCGTTTCATAATGTTCATGGGTCTTCTACACTCTCTTCAAGGGTTGGTATTGCAGGTCTGCGCGTGTGCCAGTCTGGATTTCGCAGATCTTGAAGAAGAGTATCGGCCAGGGCCATTGCCATGATTATTCACAGGCGCAACAGCCTGTAACAGCCTGTAACAGGCAGAATGGCTGACGAGTAAACGCTAGCGAATAATGCATTGAACGTGAAGAAGCTGACACCACCCAGTGACACCGAATCGCGCATACGGACAGCGTCTGATCGTGTACGTGTGCATTCGCGTTCAGTGCTGTCAGAGCAGTGGGCGACACTGGAGCAAGTGGTATTCGACTATCAGCGCAATGATGGACGCTGGCAGAGACAACAACGGGAAATCTACCATCGTGGCCACGGTTCCGCCATTCTGTTGTACAACCGCCACAAACGTACGATCGTACTGACAAGACAATTTCGTTTTCCGGCCTGGACACTCGGTGGTGACGGTCTGTTGTTCGAGGTACCCGCCGGCATTATCGAGGACGGCAATGCAGAGGCCACGGTCAAGGCCGAGACAGAGCAGGAAACCGGATTCGTGATCGGACCGCCGGAATTTCTCTTCAGGGCGTATGCGACACCGGGTTCAGTGACCGAGCAACTTTTCTACTTCGCGGCAGCCTATGACGACACGCAGCGCTCCGGTAAAGGGGGTGGCGTGGAGGAAGAGGGCGAAGATATCGAAGTGCTGGAGGTGGAACTGGAACAGGCCGTGAGCTGGATCGCAACGGGCGAGATCGTGGATGCGAAGACCATCATCCTGATTCAGTATGCTCAATTACACCTTTTTGGTAATTAAACCCCGCAGTCTGGTAGGTAATAGCGGTTAACGCGCTGATCGAAGCTGGTCAGGTCGGGTAACATAGCAGTAACCGTATTGGCAAGAAGTCAATATCGTGACGCGCGAGCGTCAGCAGAGAACCCTGGTTTTCAGCGCTGCGACCCCAGTCATTCGGCGCTTTCGAACGTACTTTTCGGAGTCATCATGGCCAAGAGCGAACTTTTACATCACTTGCAAAGGCGGCATTGCCTCGACCACTTCTCCGTCGGCAGATCTGCCACGCAGTTCAGGACTCTCACATTGGTTGCCACTGCCGTCGGATTGACGCTGAGTGCAGGCGTTCAGGCATCGGGTCCGGTCAGCAGTATCCAGACAAGCGAGATGCCAGCGACGCCCTTCGTCTATACGGCAGAAGGCGTCGAGTACCAGTGGGGCATGGGAAACAACCAGATCATGGAAGGCTTCACCTCCGATGGACTGGCCTACAGCTATGCAGCATCTGCTGATCACGTGGCGATCCAACGGCGAGATATTCCGGGCGTGACCACCGGCGAGCCCTGCGGCATCTTTGTGGAGCGCCTGTCAGACGGTGATGCGTCTCGACAATTTGCAGCGGACTATCCCAGCGATGGTTCCGGCACCGGCAACTGTGATATTCCGGCCATGCTCTCGAGTCGTGTTCTGAACCGAGGCGCGGTCGATCTGTTTTCCAACGTGCTGCCGGATGCAAAGAATATCGAACGTCTGGACTATGTGTTCGATCATGGCGTTCTGACACCATTTTCAGCCGATGCCATGGAGCGAGCCGGTCATCTGGCCGCAGAGAAGTCCAGTAACAACCCGGTGAAAATGGCGGCCATTCTGTCGTTGGACATATTCGGTCAGCCAGCTTCCTACGGACCGATGGTGTTGATTGGCGCCAACGGTTGCAGTGCACCGGAGCATTGTTATGGCATCACCGATCTGCAACACCAGTATTCCTTCCTGCAGAACAATTACAACGAGCCGCAGAGCTTCCCGGTGGAAACAGAGCGTTCGTTCGAGTCGGTTGGCATGGCTTTCATTTCGGCAGATAGCCTCGGCTTGCAACCCGGTCAACGCTATTTCGGATTCTCGTTCTTTGCCGACGATGTAAACGCGGAAGACCACGATCTGCTCGACCCATCAACCTTCCCCAGTGATACCGAAGATGATTACGGTGTTCCCGGTGATGATGCCGACATCTACGGAGGCCTGTCCGGCTATTTTCTGGCCGACAGTCTGAATGTCACGACCGGTGCGGTGTTCAACGATGTTGACGGCAGCGGAACGCGTGAAGATACAGAGGCGGGAATCAGCGACATTGCAATCACCTTGTACGAGGATGTCAATGGCAACGGTATCGTTGATGCTGGCGAAGACATGCCCATCGGAGATTCCATCGATTCAGACATCAGTGGCAACTTCGTGTTGCCGGGCATACCCGATGGCAATTACATCGTGGTCATGGACGAATCAGACCCGGAACTGCCCTCGGATCTGATTCCGGCCCCCGGAACCAATCCGCATCCATTGACCATTTCCGGCGGTGACTCGGCCCCGGTGTATTTTCCCTTCATCGACCCCAACGGCAATGGCGGCGGCACGACTGCCGGTGGCACTGACGGCAATACCGATTCCGGCAGCTCGGATGGTGGTGCTGACGGCAACACAGACTCCGGCAATACCGATGGTGGTACTGACGGTAACACCGATTCCGGTAATACGGACGGCGGTACCGATGGCAACACCGATTCCGGTAACACGGACGGCGGTACTGATGGCAACACCGATTCCGGTAACACGGATGGTGGTGCAGACGGCAACACCGATTCCGGTAACTCGGATGGTGGCACCGACGGCAATACCGATTCCGGTAACACGGATGGTGGCACCGACGGCAATACCGATTCCGGTAACACGGATGGTGGTGCAGACGGCAACACCGACTCAGGTAGTACGGACGGTGGTACCGATGGCAACACCGATTCCGGCAATACGGACGGTGGTACTGACGGCAACACCGACTCCGGCAATACGGATGGTGGTGTTGATGGCAACACCGATTCCGGCAGCACGGACGGTGGCTCCCCCATCGATGATCCGAACACCGATGCCGTTGATGATGAATTCACGGTCAATCAGGGCAGATCAGGAACCTTTGATGTGCTTGCCAACGATCTGGATGGTGTCGGCACCGGTCTGACCTTGATCAGCGTGTCCGAGTCTCCCAATGCGAGCATCGAGATCGTGGACAATCAGGTGGAATACCGACCTGACTACGGTTTCTACGGCACTGATACCTTTCTGTACGAAATGGAAGATGCTGATGGCACTCGATCAACAGGCAACGTCGTGGTCAATGTCATCCGTTACAGTGACCTCAACGGCAACATGATCAATGATTTTGTCGAATGCGGCTGTGACAACCTCAGCTTGCAGACCGGCATTCATGGGTCCGGTGTGGGTAGTCTGTCCCTGATGGGTACATGGTTGCTTCTGATGGGCGTGCTGATTCGTCGTCTGGGCAGCAGGTGGGTGAAGAAAGCAGAGCAGGAGGTGGTCCGATGATCGGCTCGAATCGTCAGAATGGCATGATCAAGCGAGCGATGGGTCTTCTGACCTGTACCGCAATGATCGTCGCCACCAGCGGCACCGCGACGGCACAGGAAGCCACGTCGACCGACTTCACCAAACGACTCTATGTCAATGGCGGGGTCGGCATCACGAGAGTCGAGCCGGAGTCACCTACCGATGCACTGACCATCAGTGATGACAGTGATTCCGGGGGGCATCTGGCCATCGGCTATGACCTCAGCAGAATGTTCACGGTGGAGGGCTATATTGCCGACCTGGGCGCTGCCGATGTCGATTTTCTCGGTACGCCTGCAGGGTCTGTCGACTATCAGGTGTTCGGTCTGAGCTTGCTGGGATATCTGGTCAATTCACGTAGTGGCTTTTCCCTGATGGATGCTGACACGGAAGGTCTGTTTCGACGCGAAGGCTTGTCGCTGTACGGGCGTGCCGGTATCGGTCACATGGAGAATGACTCTGAAAATGTCGACTATGTGCGCGACTATGCGACACATGCGGCGTTCGGTCTGGGCCTGGAATACGGTTTTCGCAATGGCGTTGCCCTGCGAACGGAGCTGATGAGCATGGATACCGATGCAAAATATCTCAATGTCGGTGTGTTGAAGCGCTTCGGCAGTGTGCCGGTGGCCGTACCGGCTGCGGTGGTTCCGACAGTTGCAGTGGCGCAGGTGGCCGTCGAGCCCGAGCTGCCGAAAGAGACGCCTGTTGTCGCGCCGGTGGTTCCGCCGTTGGTGTATTTCGAATTCGACCGGTCGGAGATCAACAGCGAGGACGCCCTGAAGCTGGATGCCTTCGCCGAAGCCATGCAGGAAAACGAGCTGGAGATCATGATCGACGGGCATACCGACTGGATTGCGCCGGAGCAGTACAACATGAGTCTATCCATCCGGCGAGCTGAGGCTGTCTACAATCATCTGGCCAGCAAGGGAGTGGCGCCAGAACGCATGACGACCATGGGTTATGGAGAAACACGTCCCATCAGTAATAACAATACTGCCAACGGACGAGCCCTGAATCGCCGAGTCGAGATACAGATAAGGTAAAGTGGTTGCCCTGTCGTCATGTCAAAGAGAGGGCCTGCCAGTGATCACATGGAAAACAGCTTGTCTGATGCTGGTTTGCCTGATCGCCGGCTGTGGTGGAGGCGGGGGTGACTCCGTCGACCCTGCAGACGATGAACCCGTAGATGGCGGTGAGGGCGATGAGCAGTTTGTCGCTCGCGCCGATGTCAGAGACACGGATCAGCTGTATGCGTACCGTACCGACAGTCCCTATGCCTCGGTTCTGCGAGACTGTGCACTGGTTGACAGGTCAAGCGATGCCTGCACCCTGGAAGTGCTGCCATTCATCACTCAGGCAACGCCCGACTTCACGCGTGAGGATATTCTCGATCGACTGCTGGTCACGCATGACTGGATGGGGCAGCGCTTCGAGCAACTGCTGACAGAAGCTCCCGAGGACATGGTAACGCTGTTCGGTGCCCTGACTTCCATTGCCATTGGCAGTACGGTACGGCCCTCGAATTACTGGGGAGGTACGGGAGGCATTCAGCTGGACCCGGAATACCTCTGGTTGACTGTTGACGAGAAAGCCACCGTTTCGATAGAAGAAGATTATCGCAGTGGTTACGGCAAGGATCTTCGTTTCTGGGCATTCGGTACGCTGCGCCTGGGCAATGAACCGGCATCCCTCTCCTACAGCCTGACCAACTCGACCGAACGAACGCTGGATGACATTAGAATTCCCGTGTACCGCTTGCTGTATCACGAGCTGGCTCATGCCGTTGACTACCTGCCCAGTAGCAGTGTGGCAACGCTCGATGCCAGTCTGACTCCATCTGCAGCCCTGGACGCCAATCGCCAATACTGGCTTTCACCCGGTCTCTACCTGGATCTGCCGCTCTATTCCGAAGAACTTCAGGCGCTGGCACAGGTCAGTTACAAGGGGGAGGAGTCAACGGCAGAGCAGAGGGGCTATTCACCGGCTCACGTCGGCTCATTGATGGCGAATGACGGCGCTGCGAAATACTATGGTTACAGTACGCACCGGGAAGATTTTGCCACCTTGTTTGCTACCACCATGATCAAGCGGGATTTCGGCGTCGATTACTACATGGCCTTCGTTCAGAAGCCTGAGGATGAAGAGAATTACGAATGCAGCGATCTGAGTGTTGGTTGGGGGGTGCGCAATCGCATCGCCGACCCTCTGGTCCAGCCGAGAGCAAAGTGGGTCATGGAAAGTATTTACGGTTTCAGTAACGATATCGACACACTTTTTGCCGGCGAGCTGGGGCAGCAGACGCTGATGACCGAGGGGCTGGATTGGTGCAGCAATCGTGATGGTCTGAGCAGCACAGCTGCCAAACGGAGAATGGCAGGGGAGGACGCCGGTATCACCGAACAAGCCAGAATCCAGCTTGAAGCCGAGCGTGTCGACAACGTGCATGGCCATCATGCTGAGTAAGCTGCTGGAGAGAATCTCGGCCTCGCTCGATCCGACCGAGCCGGTGTCGGCGCTCGATATCGAGCGCGTCAGCGCGACCCTGCTGGTGGAGATTGCGCGGGCCGATCACGACATCGATCCTGCCGAGCGTGATGCTATCCTCAAGGCTCTGCAAGGTGCAGGGAAGCTGGATGCGGCGGACCTTCAGGCCATTGTGGATGACGCCTTTGCGGATGCCGATACTACCGTTTCGCTCTATGAACACGTTCGTCTGATCAACGAGCAGTTCGACAAACCGAGCAAGCTGGCACTGGTGGAGCAGATGTGGCGCGTTGCCCTGGCCGATGGTGATATCGACGGATACGAGGAGTACACCATTCGCAAGATCTGCGATCTGCTGTATATAAAGCATCGTGACTTCATGCAGGCAAAACTCAGGATGATGGAAGAGCAGTCAACATGATTCAGTTGATCACAGGTCTGATCCTGTTTCTCGGCATGCACTCCATACGGTTCGTGGCAGAGGGCAAACGCGAGCAGTTCATCAACGCGCGTGGGGAATTGCTGTACAAGGGGCTTTATTCACTGGTCTCGCTGTTGGGACTGGTACTGATCGTCATGGGCTATTCCGCAACCCGGTTGAATCCCGTTTTCATCTGGACCCCTCCGCTGGCCTTGTCACACGTGTCCGCCTTGCTGATGCTGCTGTCCTTCATTCTGCTGGCCGCCGCCTATATTCCCGGCACCCGGATGAAGGCGGCGCTGGGCCATCCCATGGTATTGGGTGTCAAAGTCTGGGCCGTGGCCCATTTGCTGGCCAATGGAAGACTAGGCGATATCGTGTTGTTCGGGGCATTTCTCGTGTGGGCCATCGTCGACTATGCTGCCAGCCGCCGGCGTGACCGTCGTGACGGGATCGTCAGGCAGCCTGCCGCGGGTATATCGCGCGATGCCATGGCTGTAGTAATCGGTGGGCTTGCCTGGTTTGCCTTCGCATTCTGGCTGCATCTCGTCCTGATCGGTGTCAGCCCCTTTGCTGTCTGAGAGTCGTTCAACAGCATGACAAGAACTTCGAGCGCTCTCTCATGACGCTCCTCTGGGAACACCAATCAGCGGATACCCATTACAGCGTTCGCCGCTCGGGGGCCTCTGTCAGGCTCTACAGCAATCGTGTTTTTCACAGCCAGTGGAACCCGGACCGGCCCTTTGCCGGTGGCGTCTGGGATTGCCTGAGCCTGCCGGTGTTGTATCGGCCCATGGCGTCGATACGACGAATCCTGCTGCTCGGTGTCGGTGGTGGGGCTGTCATTCGCCAATTGCAGTGTCTGTGTGGGTTTTCCGATCTGACTGCGGTTGAGATCGATGATCAGCACCTGAAGGTCGCCAGACAATGGTTCGGTGTCGAGGACGAACGTGTCGAGCTGATACACGCCGATGCGATGGACTGGCTGGCGAATTTCGATGGTGAGCCTTTCGACCTGATCATCGATGACCTGTTCGGTCACGAAGAAGGAGAGCCGTTGCGAGCGTGCTCCCTGAGCACACATTGGGTCGGGCTGTTGCAACAGAACCTGCTCGCCAGCGGCTTGCTGGTTGTCAACTGTGTCAACTCGCGAGAACTCAAGCAGGCGCTGCCGGTCTTTGCCGATAGTGGCTTGCGGCATGGCTATCGCTGGGCCTTGCCTGCGTACGAAAACGCCATAGGAGTCGTGAGCCAGCAGAGCCTGCAGGCGCGAGACTGGTCCAGACAGCTGGAGACCATTGTTCCCGGAGCGGCCGCCCAACGACAGGCGAGGGCTATCGTGCGGCGACCACTGCGCTTCTGAACCGAGCGACTCTCGCGGCGAAGCCGGGTATTACGACGGGATCTTCGACAGGCTTTTGCAAGATTCCAGGTGCAGATTGCCCCTGGAATCCGATACCGGGAGACTATCCGCTCAGAAACTGTAGGCAATCTGTGCGCCGGCTTCGAGAGATTCCATTCCCGTCAGGCGTGCTCCGACCTGTAGTGGTCCCAGGCCAAAGCCCAGGCTGACCGATGTGGCATCCTCATCGCGCGACTGGTCGCTGCTGAGGCCACCTCGTATCGCGAATTTGCGGGTACCGAATTCCACGCCGACACCGATTTTCTGCGTTTCGAAGTTATCGACCTTGCTCTCATTCAGAGCCAGATCGCCACTGACGCTGAGCATGCCCTTCTGATAGAGGGCGCCGATGACCAGTTGCGGGGTGGTTTCGAATTCGAAATCGTTCTCGGTCTTGACGGATTCCGGAATGACATTGCGTAACACGGCGGCCACGCGAACGGGCAGGCCGGGCAGGACCGTGGAAGCACCGGCATCAAACGTGAAGGAGCTCTCCGTGACCTCGCTGTCATCGAGACGGTCCTGGATGGATTCACTCGCATCATCGAATTCTTCCTCTACTCGAATGGCCACATCGTAGGCCACCAGGCTGGAAATCTTGGGCGTGATGCCTGCATCGACGACGTAGTTGCCGACATTGAATGATCTGGCGAAGCTGATGCCCAGTTGGGCCCTGGCCAGTGCCGCCCCTTGAGCCTGGGATCGCAGCACGTCCTCGGGCTGTTGGACTTCGAGCGTTGCACCCAGCGCGTTGGCTTCGAGAAACTGGGAGTTGCGTGCTTCATCCAGCGTCAGAACGTCGTCACCCAGCAGATCCTGAAACTCGGCAATGTAGCCGCGGTCTCCATCGGCAATGTCCGGAGTACCGGATGCCGTACCGCTGAATTTCAGGTTGACGGCCATTGGCCAGGCCTTGCCGGTGAAGGCGACGCCCATGTCGAAGCTAGCCTGTCCATCGATGGTCTCGTCATCGACAGTATCGAGAATGTCCAGCAGACGACCGGACAGGTCCGCAACAGCCTGCGTACCACCGACACAGACATCGGAACCGTCACCGAAGATCGGATCGCACTGAACCTGGGATTGACTCAGAATATCGATCTCCGTTTCAATGTCATCGATCAGGTCTTCATTTTCATCTTCAGTGAGGACATCAATGGCATCGCCGGTATCTCGCAGTTCCATGGCAAAGCCGATGCGAAAGTGAAAGCGCTCATCTCGGCGCTTCATGGCCATCAGCGAGGCCGGGTTCTCCACCGCGCCGTGCACCCCCTGGCCGTTGGCAATCACGGAGCCGCCGAGTGCGATGGAACGTGCATCGCCTGCCATTGCCGGGGTACACAGCAAGGCTGACAGGGCGACAGAGCACATGCCTGCAGTAGTCTTGTTACATATGGGACGGGACATTGAAACCTCAGTGTCAGATCGGAATGCGGAATTCGGAAACATTCTGAGTGCACGTACCGTACCGGGAAACCCTCTAACGGCTCAGGCCACGTTACTGGCCGCCAGAGCTGCATTGATGATGGCATGCCGTGTCTGTTCCCCCAGCAGTGATCGTGCCTCGCGTTCCACTTCCAGCATGCAAGCCTGAGGAACCAGCATGCCGTCTTCAAGGTGAACGTAACCATGCCGGATGAGTCCATCGACGAAGATCACGTGTGAGTGCTTGTCGAACAATTCGCTGACCTGTCCACCGTGTGTACCCGCCAGTCTCTCGGCACCGAGCAGATTGCGCTTGGCCAGTTCAGCACCGCTCAGCTGCCCTTCCGGCGCTCGGGCAAGCAATGAGGCGCAGAGGTAGTGCCGTTCCAGAGCCGGCATGACGACTTGAGCAAGTCGCATCAGGGAGACCGCCTGCAACGAACCGGCTGGAGCCCGGTGCCATACCCCATTCCTGAATTGCATCAGCCCCGCATTCTCCAGGGCGCTCAGGCTGCCATCAATGACAGGGCGGGGCAGTTCTGTCGGCAGGAACAACTCTCCTTGCAAAAACGGGAAGGTCAGAGACAGCAGCTTGCGCAGCTGGCCATCGTCACGGGTACCTGTGTTGGTGAATGCGGCGGCTATCAGGGCGGGCAGTGTCAGCAGGTGCAGGATATTGTTGCGAAAATACAGCAAGGGTGCCATCTGGCCGTCACGAACCTGAATGATGGGACCGAGGCTGTCGGCATGGTTCTCGATGAAACCCAGACGTATGCCGTGTTCGATCAGTTGCGAGGCATTGATATCGGGCACTTCCACCAGGGCATGTGCATGAGCCGATCTGATCAGTTGCTGGTACATGTCCATCTGCTGTACCAGCTCCTCCTGGCTGATGCGTCCTCGTGCCGTGGCCAGCATGGTGGTGGCCAGCAGGCTGACCGGCGTCACACAAGCCGCTTCATTGATGTTCTGCATGATACGGTTACCCAGCTCGTGTACCACCGGCTTGAGCCAGTCAGGTCGATCATGGGAGGCAGGCTGGTTCTGCCAGTTGCTCTGGTGACTATCGAGCAGCTTCGTCAGTGGAATCGGTTCGCCGAAATTCACATAGACGTGGCCGTAGTCCTCCTTGAGTGAGCGCAGGGACCTCAGCAGTGCCAGTACGGTTTCCTTCTGTTTCTTGCCGCCGGACAATTCGCTGGTGAAAGCGCGTCCCTCCAGCAGGCGTTCATAGCCGAGGTAGACTGGCACGAAGACCACCGGCGTTCTGGGTTTCTGCAGATAGGCATGCACGGTCATCGCCAGCATGCCTCCCTTGGGCGGCAGGAGGCGGCCGGTTCGGCTGCGGCCACCTTCCACGAAATACTCCAGCGCATGACCGCGTTGCAGTATTTCCTTGAGATAGCCATTGAAAACGGCCGTGTACAGTGGCTTTCCTGCAAAGCTGCGGCGTAGAAAGAATGCACCGCCGCGACGCAGCAGCCCGCCGACCATCGGCAGATTGAGGTTGATGCCGGCGGCGATATGCGGCAAGGCGTAACCGTGACGGTACAGGATATAGGACAGGAGCAGATAGTCGATGTGGCTGCGGTGGCAGGGGACATACACCAGCTCGTGCCCGTCAGCCACGGATTTCAGTCGTTCGAGACCGTGTATCTCCACGCCGTCATACAGCTCGTTCCAGAGTCTTGTCAGCAGCTTGTTGAGAATGCGAACCGTAGGATAAGAAACATCAGCCGCTATCTCGAAGGCATACTTCTCCGCCTGACGACGCGCGCGTGCGGGAGACTTGCCTGCCGCTTCGGTGATGATGGCCTGCCGCACAGTGGCGTCTGCCAGAACATGATCGATCAGCATGCGACGATGCGATTGATCAGGACCGAGGGTGGCAATACGGCGTTGCCGGAAATGCACTCGCAGAATGCGCGACAATTTTCTTTCCAGCACTTCCGGGGGCTCGCCGCTGCTACGCAGGGTAGCGAAGGAGAGTGGCTCGCTGATGCTCAACAAGGTGTTACGTCCATGCAGCAGCGTGGTCATGAATTTTCGACTGCGTCCGGCAAAGTGCCAGTTCTCGGTGAACCAGAGCCGCCAGACCGAGGATTCCTTCTCCGGGGCCTGCCCCCAATAGACGGCAACCGGTACGATCTGCAACTCACCGGCACCTTCTTCCAGGCCGGCCGCAACGATTCTGGAGAGCCGCCTTGACAGCAAATGGCGATAGGGACGGAATACGGTTCCCTGTCGCTGCTTGAGAATATCGATCGAGGAGTTTTCCGTCAGTGGGCCGAATACGAGCCTGTCACCGGGGGCGGGCAGGCCGTGACGGGTACAGGCCAGTTGCAGGGCGGTACGATCTGCGAGGCCGCCGAACTCCAGAACGTACAATATCGGCAGCTCCGGATTGATCAGCTTATCAGGGTCAGCGGGTAGCACTGCCGGCTTGACCCAGTGAGACATGAGCCGTTGTGACAAGCGGCTCAGCGTGTCATGGAGTCTGTCAATCATGAATGGGGTCCATGGGGCATAATGTCCTGTCTTTCTGTACTGGTGATCATACCGTGTCGCGACTATCCACTCTTGACGAGAATGACCTTCAGCCGGAAACCCTGAGTGCGCTGGAGGCGGTGCGCATGAATGGCAAACTGGCCGATGTGTATCTGCAGTTTGCCAACAGCGAAGCCGCCCTGCGGGCCTATCTGCAGATGGAGCAGGCTCTGGCGGCCGGCTCGCTCGACGGGCGCGAGATCGAAGCCATCAAGCTGTGGGTCAGTCAGCAGACCGGTTGTGACTACTGTCTTTCCATTCATACCTTCAAGGCTGGCAAGGCGGGGTTCACTGGCGAGCAGATCCTGGCCTTGCGTCGCGGCGAATCCATCGGTGATGCGCGTATCGACTGCCTGCTGCGGCTGGCTACACAGTTGATGCAGGTACCCGGAAAATTGTCCGATGGCTTGCTGCAAGAGGCCAGGGACATGGGAATCGATGACGAAAATCTCGTCGATCTGACGATGGTGATCAGCACCATTCATTTCACCAATCTGACGAATCACATCAACGATTCGAAGTCGCCACTTCCACCGGCCCCCTCGCTCGAGAATTGAGAATTGAGAATCGAGAATCGAGAATCGAGAATCGAGAATCGAGAATCGAGAATCGGGAGTCGGGAGTCGGGAGTCGGGAGTCGGGAGTCGGGAGTCGGGAGTCGGGAGTCGGGAGTCGGGAGTCGGGAGTCGGGAATCGGTATTCGATATTCGGGAATCGGGAATCGGGAATCGGGAATCGGGAATCGGGAATCGGGGGATGAGGGTGCGAAGCTGGGAGTTCGGAGTCAGAAGCTGAGGGTCAGGAGTCCGACTCCCGGCGGCCTGTCGCGGCACGCCCGAGCACCTGGCCGAGGCGTCGTACCTGCGACCAGCGTTGTTGCCAGCTGACGGATTGCTCGCCTTGTTCGACTCGTCGGCGATTCAATTGTGTCAGAGTTGCAGTGTCTTGCAGCATCATGATCTGCGCTGCCACGGCTTCCACATTATAGCGACCCTTCTCCACCGACAGGCATACCGGGACCGCCGGTGTTTCCTCAGGCAGATCGATCTGGTCCAGAGCACTCTTCAGGGCGGCGCGAATGCTGGCGGCCTTGCGATCGTCGCTGTCTAGCGCATAAGGGGGTGACCACAGCGCTCTGGGGGTGAGTTGGTCGATATGCGTCATGACCAGCATCAGAGGAGGAGGTCGTCGTCTGGGCAGATTGGCAAAGGCTTCCTGCAGTATGGCCCAGACTTGTTGATCAGGTGCCCGCGCCGGCTGGTTGGCTCGTACGGTCAGCAGTATCATATCGGCATTGACGGCCAACCGGGTCAGCAGGCCGGCATCGATCGTGTCATGGTCGAGCCCCACGGTATCGATCAGGTGCATGGGGGCGGCATCGTCGAGTTGCAGTCGGTGAGTCACCAGACGGTCAGTGCTGGGCAATATGTCGATTTCCGCATTCAGGGTGTCGGCAAGTGCATTGATCAGGGAAGACTTGCCCGCGCTGGTCTGGCCGACGATGACGATTCTCAATGGCTCGGCCAGAGGGGCCGTTTGCTGCAGGTCTTCCTGATAGGCACGACTTCGATAGTCCTGCAGCTCGGCGACCGAGGTCTTGAGCCGGCCGCTGTAGAGATCCATGCCGACCTGCACCACTTCCTGCAGAAGCAGCCGTTTCAGATCCCGTTGCACGTTGTTGCTCAGGTGGTCGAATACCCGGTTGGTGAACTGGTCGCGGATTTCTCCGATGGCGGCAGCCAGCGGATTGACCAGTCGCAGCGTGCGGCGGATGGTGTTGAACCAGGTGTAGCCGGTACGAATGTCCTGTTGCCGGTCGTACAGGGTCACCAGCGAGGCAACCGTCACTTTCTCGGCAAAGGGAATATGCTGCAGGATGACATTGCGATAGCGGCCACTGGCTACTGACAGCACCAGCAAGGCTTCCGGTAGGGTAAATCGATACTCCAGTCCACTGGGTCGAGCATCCTCTGCCGGTTTTCTGCTCCTGCGAGGGTTGTAGTGCGCGGAGACCGTGGAGAGCAGTTCCAGGGATTCGTCCGGCAGGCTCTGCCAGGGCATGTCCATGTCAAGGCGTTGCTCTATCAACGTACACATGTCTTGCCACAGCGCACGGTCCTGCTCCGTCCAGTCGGCCTGTTCTTCCAGTCTGTCAGGTAGTTGCTCCGATAGGTCCTGTCTTGTGGCAGGGTTTGCACCGGCAGGCTTCTGCCGCCCCTGCGGCAGGAATCTGAACAAGGCATAGCCGGCCAGGGTAATTCCCAGCCAGACGGCCAGTACCAGCAACAGAGAGTCGTTCTGCCACAGAAACACCAGACCGAGAACGCCCAGACTGACCAGTGGCACAACCACCACCAGAGCTGCATACCAGGCGGCGCTACGAGCGGTTCCTCTGAACAGCGACAGCCATTTCACGGTTTTTTCTGCTCCTTGAAGGCCTTGACGAAAGCATCACGCAGCACGTCGGGATCGACGCTCTGGTGGTGCTTGCGGCGGTACAGGTAGAGGCAGGCCGCACGCCCCAGCGCGTAGGTGCTGGCAAAACTGATACTGGCCGCCGCCGCCGCTCCTGCGCTCTGACCGTATACCGGAATGAACTTGGCCAGTTGCCGGCCGCCGAGCGAGAGCACATAACGGTACAGAAAGCCGCTGCCCAGAGCGGCAATGAATTCGGTAGCAATGCGGCGATCCCAGGCAATGTCGTAGCGTCCTGCCAGGGCATGCAACATCTTCCCCTGCAGGCTGGGTACCGCCACGAGACCGACGGCCGGCACCAGATCAACGGCCGCCGCCGCGCTGGCGTATCCGGTGATTTCCCGGCGCAATGAAAGGTAGAGTGTTTCTTCCTGATCGTGTCCGTCACTACGGCTCAGAACGCGAGCAAGTTCGGGTACCAGGTCGATGATGGCTTCGCGCAGTTCGGCAAGGCCCACGTCCGGATTCTCGAAGCCGTCGTCAGGATCGGTGAAGTCGATGCGAACCGCTGTGGGCTTGCGTTGCAATGCGTTGGCGACTTGCTCGCTGTTGAACTGAATGGCTCTTTCCAGATCCGCCTTGGACACGCCGTGCAGTGCACTGTGCATATGCAGAGTGGCCAGGCGTGCGTCCTCGCGAGTCAGCGATTCGAGTGCGGCGATCAGTGCTGCCTGCGCAGGATCGTCGACGCGCGTGAGAACCAGCAAGGCATGACTGCCGCCTCGAGCCGCTGCCAGATCGCTTGCCGGGTCATAACTGGCTTCACCGAGACCGCGTGTGTCCAGGAATCGCATGACCGGAACATCCTGCGGATGGTCATAGTGCATGGCACTGCGAGTGCATGGCTCGAAACCGTTACCGACTTGCGCGCGGGAGTCCCCCGTGAGACGTTGTATGACCGAGGATTTTCCCGCCCCAGTCTTGCCCAGCAGCCATAACACCGGTAGGGTTTCGCGATGTCGTGACAGGGCTTCCTCGAGCGCAGGGCTTGGCTCCGGTTGAACCAGTGCCTGCAACCAGCGTCTCCAGCCTGGTTTCAGATTCATCTGCCGTATACTCCGCCAATGCGAGAATTATTGGAATTGCAAACAGGCCAGGTTGCCTTCATCAGTGGTCTCATGTCAGGCTTTTCCTTGTCGATTGCCGCGCATGTCCTGCGTTACGGGCTGCGCAGTCGTGTGGCGCAAGTGGTATTCCTGTTGTTCCTGCTGTCGTCATTGCTGTTTCTGGTGGCCTTGTATACCGATGTCCGTCTGAGCATCGAGCTGGCTGGTGTGGATACCTTGCCACAAAGTCTGCTTGACAAGGTTTCCATGGTTCGACGTCTGGGAACCGCTTGTGCAACGATTGCCCTGTTCATGTTTGTCCTGGCTACCGGCCTGCTGGGCTGGATGGCGTCGTCGCCGGTCGGTGTGGCCAGTTCGCTCATTGCTGCGGCCGCACTCTCGGCACTGTGGTTCATCTGGCAGAATATCAATCTGATCAGCGGTGCTGTGAGCAAATTGTCATGAGTCCGGTCGGTCGTTTTCTGAGCTTTTTCGAAGAGCGCATCGAACCCTTCCCGGACTCGGCGCCGACCCGCCCTCCGGCCACACTGCTGCCTTTCCTGTGGCATTACATCGGTGCCTCGTGGCACTGGTTGCTGCTGATGGGCGTGTTCTCCGCGATCATCTCGGTGCTGGAAATCAGCCTGTTTGCCTTTCTGGGCAATCTGGTCGACTGGCTGGGCAGCCGTGACCCTGCCACATTGCTGGCCGAAGAATCCGACCGGTTGCTGTGGATGGCTCTGGTCATTCTGGTGCTGTTGCCACTGGCAGGGCTGTTCCATTCACTGCTGCTGCATCAGACCATCATCGGCAATTTCGTCATGACGATTCGCTGGAAGGCGCATCGCTGGATGCTGGGGCAGAGCTATTCCTTCTATCAGGACGAGTTTGCCGGGCGTGTCGCCACCAAGGTGATGCAGACGTCTCTGGCCATCCGCGATGCGGTTCTCAAGGTTCTGGATGTGCTGGTCTATGTCGGCGTCTATTTCCTGGGGGCCATGGTGCTCGTGTCATCCTTCAGTGTGTGGATGATTCTGCCCTTCATCGTCTGGCTGGTGACCTACATACTCATGTTGCGCTACTTTCTGCCGCGTCTGAAAGGGGTTTCGCGACGCCAGGCCGATGCCCGGTCGGAAATGACAGGGCGGGTCGTGGACAGTTACACCAACATCATGACCGTCAAGCTGTTTGCCCATGCCGGCCATGAGGCCGGCTATGCACGCAACAGCATGCAGAAGTTCCTGGGCACGGTTCATCCGCAGTTCAGACTTGTCACCGGCTTGAATACCTGTCTGTCGCTGCTCAATGCCTCCTTGCTGTTCAGTGTTGCGCTGGCAGGACTGCTGCTGTGGGTCCAGGGCATGACCAGCGTCGGTGCCCTGGCAGTCGGTGTCGGTCTGGTGCTGCGCCTGCAGGGAATGTCCCACTGGATCATGTGGGAGCTGTCCGGCCTGTTCGAAAGCGTTGGCGTGATCTATGACGGCATGCAGATGCTCTCCACGAAGCAGGAGATCGTCGACGAGCCGGATGCCAGGGATCTGAGCGTGCCGATCGGCCGCATCCAGTTCGAGAAAGTGCGTTTTCATTACGGTCGCGAGAAGGGGGCCATCGAACAACTGAACCTGGAGATCGCCGGTGGCGAGAAAATCGGCCTGGTCGGGCGTTCGGGAGCTGGCAAGACAACGCTGACCAATCTGTTGCTGCGACTGTACGATGTCGAAGACGGGCGCATCCTGATTGACGGTTCGGATATCTCCCGCATCAGGCAGGAAAGTCTGCGTCAGCACATTGGTGTGGTGACGCAGGACACGTCACTGCTGCACCGAAGCGTTTACGAGAACATCGCCTATGGACGCCGTGATGCGTCCCGTGAAGAGGTGGAGGCCGCAGCGAAGCGCGCCAATGCGCATGAATTCATTCTGCAGCTGGAAGATACGGCGGGGCGGCGTGGATATGAGGCGCAGGTGGGCGAGCGCGGTGTCAAGCTATCCGGTGGTCAACGGCAACGGCTGGCCATTGCCCGCATGTTTCTGAAAGATGCCCCCATTCTCGTTCTGGACGAGGCAACCTCGGCGCTGGACAGTGAAGTGGAGGCTGTCATTCAGGAGAACCTGAGCGCTCTGATGCAGGGCAAGACCGTCATAGCGATTGCCCATCGTCTGTCCACGATTGCCGCCATGGATCGCCTGATCGTCATGGATGCCGGGGCAGTGGTACAGCAGGGAACCCATGCCGAACTGGCGGCGGGTGAGGGTCTGTATGCCAGTTTGTGGGCGCGTCAATCCGGTGGATTTCTGGAGCTGCCGGAATCGTCCAACATAAGTGTGAATCAGTCGGCTTGACCGAGCGGGTATTGCATCAACTGTTTTGTCAAACTCGTGTCGAGGCTATACACTGCGTTCAAATTTTTCATCTACGAGTTGCAGAATGACAAGACGACTACTGACAGCCCTCGCCATGGCTGGCGCAATGGCATCAGCCAGCGCCTCCGCTGAGGAGCTTCGCCTGGGAACCGAAGGCGCCTATCCTCCGTTCAACTTCATTGATGCCAGTGGCGAGATCAAGGGTTTCGATGTCGAGATCGGCCTGGCACTGTGCGAGAAGATCGGTGCTGATTGCACGGTGGTGGCTCAGGACTGGGACGGCATCATCCCCGGCCTGGTGGCAGAGAAATACGATTTCATCATCGCCTCGATGTTCATCACCGAGGAGCGTCTCAAGCAGGTTGATTTCACCGATCCCTACTATCTGGCCGCCATGACGCATGTGGTTGCAAAGGAGTCGGATATCACCGAGTTCACGCCCGAGGCGCTGGAAGACAAGGTCATCGGTGCCCAATCCGGCACCACCATGGCAGATTTCATCGAAGCCACTTATCCGGATGCCGATATCCGTCTCTATCCCACACAGGACGAAGTCAACCTGGACATGGCCAGTGGACGAATCGATCTGGTCGTGGGTGACTTGCTGCCCATGCTTGACTGGGTCAACAATACCGATGACGGTGCCTGTTGCGAGATGGCTGGAGAGCCCATCACCGACCCTGCCTTCGTCGGCGAAGGTGTCGGTATTGCCGTGCGCCAGGAGGATGATGACCTGCGCGAGCGTCTGAACCAGGCACTGCAGGAGATCCGGGACGATGGCACCTATCAGGCCATCAACGAGAAGTATTTTGATATCGACGTCTACACCATGAAGTAGCGGCGAGAGTCCTGGCCAACAGCATGCGAGAACTGTTCGCTTTCGGTGAGACCGGCTGGGGAGATGAATTGCTCGCCGGTCTTGCCGTCACACTGCAATTGGGTGTGGCTGCCCTGTTGCTGGGACTGCTCATCGGTTTCATCGTTGCCTGGGCATCGCTGTCCAGACAAACCCTGCTGCGCTCAGCGGGCTTTGCCTACTCGACCATCATGCGCGGCCTGCCAGAGCTGCTGACACTGTTTGTGGTCTACAACGGTGTCGGCCTGTTGCTCAATAAGCTTTCGGCCTTTGTGTCGCCCGACTCACCGCCGGTGGAATTCAGCCCCTTTGCTGCCGGTGTGATAGCACTGGGAATGGTCTTCGGTGCCTTTTCCTCGGAAGTGTTGCGCGGCGCCTTCAACTCGCTGGATCCGGGGCAGAGCGAGGCGGGGCGGGCGGTGGGCATGAACACCAGACAGGTGTTTCTGCGCATCAAGCTGCCACAGGCCTGGCGCTTTGCCTTGCCTGGCCTTGGCAATCTGTGGATCAATCTGCTCAAGGATACGGCACTGGTATCGATCATCGCACTGGATGATCTGATGCGCATGACCAAGGTCGCGGTCGGTGCCACCAAGCAGCCATTCACCTTCTATCTGGTGGCGGCCCTGATCTACTGGGCGCTGTGCGTCATGTCGGAGTTCGGCCTCGACAGGCTGGAAAAACGCGCCAACCGGGGTATCGTCAACCGCTGATGGATCCTCTCTATATCATTGCCAATTATGGGCCGCGCCTGCTGGATGGCACCCTGATGACCTTGCAGCTGACAGGTCTGGGTGCGCTGATGGCGGGTCTGCTGGCACCGTTTCTGGCGCTCGCCCGTCTGTCGGCACCAGCTGCCGCACAATGGCCGCTACGGCTTTACATCTCCTTCATCCGGGGGACGCCACTGCTGGTGCAGCTGTTTCTGGTGTACTACGGTTCCGGACAATTCCGGCCGCTGCTGCAGGATTGGGGGTTGTGGAATTTCTTTCGGGACCCCTTCAATTGCGCCTTGTTCACGTTTGTCGTCAACTCGACTGCCTACCAGACCGAAATTCTGCGTGGCGGGCTGATGGGCGTCGACAATCGGGAGATCGAGGCTGCAAGGGCCGTGGGCATGCCGCGCTGGAGAATTCTGCAACGTGTCGCCTTTCCACATGCTTACCGTATTGCCTGGCCGGCCCTGGGCAATGAAGTCATCCTGCTGATGAAAGCCAGTGCGCTGGCCAGCGTTGTTACCGTGTTCGATCTCATGGGGCGCACGCGCCAGGTCTTCTCCCGTACCTTCGATTTCTCCAGCTACCTGTGGGCTGCCCTGATCTACCTGAGTATCACTGTGGTGTTCGTTTTCCTGTGGCGTCAGGCAGAACTGCGCATGACCCGTCATCTGCAGGCCGGCAGTTCCTCGATTCAAGGCAGACAGCGCAATGGTTGACAATGACATCGTTCTGAAGGCAGAGGGGATCTGCAAGTCCTTCGGTTCCCTGGAGGTGCTCAAGGGCGTGGATATCACTGCTCGCAAACAGGACGTGATCTCCATACTCGGAGCATCCGGCTCCGGCAAGAGCACCTTGTTGCGTTGTCTCAATTTTCTCGAGCCACCAACAGTTGGCCGGGTCTTTCTGCATGGGGAAGAAATCAGTATCGGCAAGGGCGGGAAGCCGGATCAGAAGCAGATCGAGCGTCTGCGCAGTCATCTGGGCATGGTGTTTCAGCAGTTCAATCTGTGGTCCCACCGAACCGTGCTGGAAAATGTCATGGAAGGACCGATCATCGTCAAGGGAGAAGCGAAGGCGGTGGTTCGGCAACGAGCGGAAGCGCTGCTGGATCGGGTAGGCCTGGCAGAGCGCAAGTCCATGTATCCGTCTCAGCTTTCCGGTGGTCAACAGCAACGGGTGGCCATCGCGCGTGCGCTGGCCATGGAGCCTGACGCCATTCTGTTCGATGAGCCAACCTCGGCACTGGACCCCGAGCTGGTCTCCGAAGTGCTGAAGACCATGAAATCACTGGCTGAAGAAGGCCGTACGATGATAGTGGTCACTCACGAAATGAGCTTTGCCAGAGACGTGTCCACCCATGTCATCTTCATGCATGAGGGCAGGATTCTGGAGCAGGGGTCACCGGAGCAGATGTTTTCCAACCCGCGTACCGAACCCTTCCAGCGCTTCATTGCCGACGTCAGTTGAACCTGACTCACTCCGGGCGAATCGGCGAAGGGTTCAGCTTTTCTGGCGTGCCACCCAGGCCACATGTCTGGCCACGGCCGGGTCCCGGGACAGCGCTTCCAGCGTGTTGAGCCGGCTGCCGAGTTCCATCTCGGTATAGAGCTTGTGCAGGCCTCGGTGGCAACGCCGACACAGCAGGATGCCGGCATTGAGCTGCTCCCGGCTGTAGTGTTTTGCAAAGCGGTTGCGACGGTGCAACTTCCGGGGTATCAGGTGGTGGAAGGTCAGTGCGCTCTCACGAGCGCACAGGCAACATTGTCCCTGCTTCAGCGACACTGCAAGTCCGGTTGAATCAGCAGGGCTATCAGACCGGTCCAGCCGGTCTGATGGCTGGCGCCGAGACCTTCGCCGGTGTCGCCGTTGAAGTACTCGAAGAACTGATGCAAGCCATCGTCACTGGCTTTCTGCAGCTCCTCGCTATCACCGCACCAGGGCCGTTGGCCATTCTCATCTTGAGTGAACAGTGAGATCAGTCGTTGCGAAATCAGGTCCGCCACCTCGTTCAGGTTCATCATCTGTCCGGAGCCTGTCGGGCATTCAACCGTGAAGGATGGGCCATGAAAGGCGTGGAAGCGACGCAGGGCTTCAATCAGCAGGTAATTGATCGGAAACCAGACAGGTCCGCGCCAGTTGGAATTGCCGCCGAACAGGTCGGTCTCGCCTTCGCCGGGTTCATAACCGACACTCAGAGTGTGCCCTGAATCGGTGGTGTAGCTGAAGGGGTGGTCGGCATGAAAACGGGACAACGAACGAATGCCGTGGTCGGACAGGAATTCGCTCTCATCCAGCAGGTAATACAATACGCGGCGAAGTTTCTCCTCGTCCAGAAAGGACAGCAAGTGTCTATCCTTTCTGCCGGTCTTGTGCAGATTGGCCATGGTGCCTGCCAGTTCCGGACGGTGCTCGACCAGCCAGTTCATGCGGCGGACGAAGTCCGGAAACTCCTCGTAGACATCAGCCTCGATGATCGATGTGGCGATCAGCGGCATCAGCCCTACCAGGGAGCGCACCTTGAGCGGGGAGGAGCGTCCGTCGGGAAGATCCAGCCGATCGTAGAAGAAGCCGTCTTCTTCGTCCCACAGGCCCGGGTGGTGCTCCTTGCCGTTGATGGCATAGGCAATCTGCAGGAAGTGTTCGAGAAACTTGGTGGCAATGTCCTGATAGACCGGGTTGTTGCGTGCCAGCTCCAGTGCCATGCGCAGCATGCAGGCTGCAAAGAAACCCATCCAGGCCGTACCGTCGGATTGATTCAGGACACCTCCGGTCGGCGGTTGCTCGCTGCGATCGAACAGACTGATGTTGTCCAGTCCCAGAAATCCGCCTTCGAAGATGGAGTTGCCCTGGCTGTCCTTCTGGTTGACCCACCAGGTGAAGTTCAGCAGCAGTTTCTGGAAGACACTCTCCAGAAAGACCAGATCGCCCTTGCCGGTGTTTTCCTTCTCCATGGCATAGACGCGCAGTGTTGCCCAGGCATGAACGGGTGGGTTGACGTCCCCATAAGCCCATTCGTAGGCCGGCAACTGCCCGTTGGAGTGCATGTACCACTCGCGTGTGATGAGCATCAGCTGCCGCTTGGCATAGGCGGCATCGACCACGGCCAGAGGCAGGGTATGGAAGGCGGTATCCCAGACGGCATACCAGGGGTATTCCCATTTGTCGGGCATGGACATGATGTCGAAATTGTCCATGTGCTGCCAGTGGACGTTACGACGATTGTCCCGATGTACGGGCTTGTTCGGATCGCCTTCGAGCCATTGATGCACATTGTAGTAGTACAACTGCTTCGACCACAGCATGCCGGCAAACGCCTGTCGCTGAATCTGGCGCAGTTCATCGCTCAGTGGCCCGGTCTGCAGGTGGTCGTAGAAGATATTGGCTTCCTGTCGGCGACGCTTGAAGGCGGGCTTGAATCCGGCGAAAGGCTTGTTGCGGGCGGTGTCGCTCAGCCGCAGTTGAATCGTGCGGGAAGAGTGGGCTGACAAGGTCAAGGGGTAGTGAATGCCCGCCTTGGTACCCGTCAGCTCGGGGTTGACGGCATCCTCTTCACCATCGACGATATGGCGATGAAAGGCATCCTTGACCCAGGGTGAGGCGTTCTCGGAGCCGAACAGGCGCTGTTCATTGGTCTCGTTGTTGGTCATCAGCAGTTCCGGGCTGCCTTGCCAATAGAGGTGGTAGCGACCCAGCAAGGGATGCTCGGCCAGCAGAGAATGTGCATCACTCTGCTGCATCATCGGCATACCGTGCACATTGCCCTGCGGGCCTGCCGGGTAACCCCAGCTCCAGGTATTGCGGAACCACAGCTGCGGCACCAGTGACAGGCTGGCGGATTCATCCGCACGGTTGTGAGCCGTGATGGTGATCAGGATGTCGTTCTCGCCCATCTTGGCGTAGGCGACGTCGATGTCGAAATAGCGATTGTCGGCAAATATGCCGGTGTCGCTGAGTTCGAATTCGCGATCATGGTAGCCGCGCTGGGCACTTTCCTGCAGCAACTGCTGATAGGGGTACTCCGCCTGCGGGTAGCGATAGCGCATGCTGGCATAACTGTGGGTCGGCGTGCTGTCGGTATACCAGTACAACTCCTTGACATCTTCGCCATGGTTGCCTTCGGGACCGGACATGCCGTACAGGCGCTCTTTCAGAAAGGGGTCGTTACCGTTCCACAGAGCCAGACTGAAGCACAGGAACTGGTTGCGATCGCAGAAGCCGGCCAGACCGTCTTCGTTCCAGCGGTAGGCACGACTGCGGGCGTGGTCATGCGGGAAGTATTCCCAGGCCTTGCCATCGCTGCTGTAATCCTCGCGCACGGTTCCCCAGGCACGTTCAGCCAGGTAGGGGCCCCAGTGCTTCCAGTTGGCTGTACGTCTGGCGTGAGCCTTGAGCCGGCGATTTTCAGCATTCGGCGGTCGTTTGATGATTGGCATGCGGGTGGAATCTGTAGAGTGACGGCAGTGTACCGAAGGGCGCTGCTCCATGCAGTTCGGGCAGAACATACAGTGCAAATTGCCCTGGAATAGCGGAGACTGTTTCCCATGACCCATGCACTCCCGTCACTGACCCGTGACTCCCTCGATCATGCAATCCGGATTCTGGCCGAGCGTGACCCATTGATGAGTTCACTGCTGCGACAGTTCGGAATGCCGCCGATGTGGCAGCGTAGCCAGAATTTCAGCACATTGGTGCACATTGTTCTGGAGCAGAAAGTGTCTCTGGCCAGTGCCAGAGCAGTCATGCAGCGAGTGCAGGAATTATGCCCCGGCATGTCAGCGGAATTATTTCTCCAGGTGTCGGAACAGGCACTGCGTGATGCCGGAATCAGCGCTCGCAAGGTGAGCTATTGTCGCTCCATTGCCATGGCGCTGCATGGCGGTGAACTGGATTTGAAACGGTTACGTCAACGCTCGGATGAGGAGGTGATGCGGCAATTGACAGCCATTCGGGGAATCGGTCCATGGACGGCGGGGGTCTATCTGCTGATGGCAATGCGTCGTCCGGATGCCTGGGCGAGTGGTGATCGTGCCCTGGCGGTCAGTCTGGCCGAGTGCGAAGAACTGGAGACGGTGCCGAGTTATGCCGACCTTGATCAGCGTGCTTCCGGTTGGCAACCCTACCGTGCGGCCGCGGCGCGCCTGTTGTGGCACGCCTATCTGAGTCGCCGACAGCCTCGGGGTAGGGTTCGCAGTCGGGTAGTTGGCGAGCGCGGCTGATCAGGCTGCCGGAGCTGCATCCCGCAGGCTTCACATCAGCCGCCAATGAAGCGCTGCAGGTGATCGCCGAAGCGCTCGGCATTCAGAAAGCCGATAACCCGGGCTGCCGGTATCTCGGAACCATCCGCTGTGTAGAAGATGATTCCGGGTGGGCCGAACAGGTCGAATTTCTTCAGCAGGGCCTGGTCCAGTTCGTCGTTGGCTGTCACATCGGCCTGCAGGACCACGGTATCGGCCAGCAACGCCTGCACTCGCGGGTCGACAAAGGTGAAGGCTTCCATTTCCTTGCAGCTGATGCACCAGTCGGCGTAGAAGTCGAGCATGACGGGACGACCCTGGGCGCTGGCACTGGCCACGCTCTGCTGCAGATCGGCGACGCTCTTTATCCGTTCGAAGGCAAGATGAGGCTGCTGCGATTCGATCGCCTGCCCGGAAGAGGCACTCATGAAGCCGCGCAGTGGGGTGCGATAGCTGCTGCCACCGGAAAGAGCCCCCAGCAGCAGGGCCAGCCCATAGATGCCCAGCACGACACCGGCACCCTTGCCGAAGCGTTGCCAGCCGCTGCTGTCACGATCGATGGTGTCAGTGGCGCCGAGATGGATGGCGCTCATCACTGCCAGAATGCCGTACAGCCCCATGGTGATCTGAGTGGGCAGGAATCGTGAAATCATGTACACCGCCATGGCCAGCAACAGGATCCCGAAGATGTGCCGGGTGGCATTCATCCAGGTACCGGCGCGCGGTAGCAGTTTGCCCGCAGAGGTGCCGATCAACAGCAGGGGTGCGCCCATGCCCAGACCCAGTGCAAACAGCGCAGCGCCTCCGATGACTGCATCGCCGGTCTTGGCAATGTAGATGAGCGCGCCTGCCAGCGGAGCCGTGACGCAGGGCCCGACGATCAAGGTGGAAATGAATCCCATGAGGGCGACACCGGTGACCTGGCCGCCGCCCTGGCGGTTCGACCATTGCGTCAGCCTGGCCTGCAGGGCGGTGGGCATCTGCAGTCCGTAGAAGCCGAACATGGACAGGGACAGGGCCACGAACAGGATCGCGATGACGGATAACACCCAGGGATTCTGCAGGAATGCCTGCACGTTGTAGCCGGACAGGCCGACGATGATTCCGACGATGGCATAGGTGCTGGCCATGACCAGTACGTAGACCAGCGACAAGCGAAAGGCCTTGCCCGTCGTCATGGCATCGCCCTGACCCACGATCAGGCTTGAGAGTATGGGAACCATCGGCAGGACACAGGGTGTGAACGCCAGCAGCAGTCCCAGACCGAAGAAGGTGGCGACGTTCAGCCACAGGCCTTTGTCGCTCAGTGATGAAAACAGGCGATCCTGCTCGGACTGTGGCAGCGCCTGGGTGGCATCGCTCACGCCACCGCTGCTCGCCGCGGAAACGACGGGTGCATCCAGACCGGATGGGGTGCTGTCGAAGGCCACGGGCAGGGTGGTTGCACTGGGCGGGAAACACACGCCGATATCCGCGCAGCCCTGGTAGTCGAGCTGCAGACTTGCCAGGTTGGCAGCTTTCAGGTCGACAGCCGGGTCCAGGTACAGTCTGGCTTCGGCCACATCGCGCAGAATGCGCACGTTGCCGAAGAATTCGTCGTACTGTTCCACGCCGGGATCGATGTCGGTACTGACAACCTGAGCGCCACCGGCGTCTGTCAGCGTGAAGGAGAGTTTGTCGCGGTATAGATAGTAGCCGGGTTCTACCAGCCACTGCAGGGTGATCTGCCGGTCATTGGCAGCCATGATCTGGGGCAGAAAGGCCAGTTCGGGTGGCAACAGATCATCCTGTGCATTGTTGCTGCCGAAGAGGTCGTTGATCGGACTGGCATTGATCAGCGGTGAGGCCAGGCTGCCCGTTGTCGAGGAGGCCGAGTCCGGGAAATCGACATCGAGCATGACGGTGGTGGGCGGATAGCACAGCCCGATATCGGCGCAACCCTGAAACTTCACTGCCAATGGGAGCTGCCCGGATGGGCTGCCCGTGTAGGGCAGTTCGACATCGGCAGAATCACGAAAGGTTGCCTGTTCACCGAAGAAGTCATCTTCGATCACGATGGCCGGTGAATATCGAGGTTCGCCCAGAGTGGTCGGGTTGCCCAGCAGGGAGGCACCAGCGGTTTCATCGCTCTCGAGGCTGAAGCTGGTCTTGTCCCTGTACAGGTAATAGCCCGGGGCGATGGCGAACTGCAGATGGATGACCCCATCGGCTACCTGCGACACCGATGGTACAAAGGCTTCCTGTGGAGACAGCGGTTCATTGCCGCCCAGCAGATTGGTGGCAGCCTGGGCGCTGACGAGCGTCGGCATCAACGACAGCATCAGCAGGCAGAGTACCTTGGTGCCGCGCGTCAGGCAGGAAAAGCGAGGGAGAGGCAATATCACGGGTAATTCCAGGCTGTTCGGCTACCTTGTTGAAACGTCATCCCGGCGGGTGCTGCGCCGGAAAGGGTGATTGTACTTCAATGCCCTGGCAGGAACCTGGCGACCAGGCTTCTGTCGGATGGCAATCACATTGCCGCGATGCTGCAATGAACGGCTGAGACTGCCAGAATGGTGCCACCATCAGGTGGCTGGAGCTTGTAAGAGTGCGGTCGCGTCGATAGGTTCCTGTTCCGATTCCTGGAGTTAGCAATGCCTTACGTCTTGTTGTTGTTCGTGGCGATGCCGATCATCGAGATTGCCGTCATGCTGAAAGTGGGTGATGCCATCGGCTGGCTGCCGACGCTGGCCATCGTGATTCTGACGGCTGTCATCGGTACGAGCATGTTGCGCCAGCAGGGCCTGGCCACGCTCAACAAGGCACGTCAGCGTCTGGATGCCGGCGAGATGCCGGCCCAGCAGATGCTGGAAGGCATGTTGCTGCTGTTGGGTGGCGTATTGCTGCTGACGCCCGGATTCGTGACCGACGCCTTCGGTTTTCTCTGCCTGGTGCCGCACACCCGGCAATGGCTCGCCGGTCGCATTGCCAGCCGGTCCGTGGTCAGTGTCAGCAGTGTGACCGGATTCGGCCGCAGCCCCGGCCAGGGAAGTACCACGGTTGGCTCTGGTGCCACCGAGGCCGCCCGCAACAATGACACGGCCTACGATGACCTGTCCTCCGCTGGTGGTCGACCACGCCCGCGGGACAGCGATGCGGCCAGGTCCGGCGAGGTGATTGACGCCGACTTCAAACGTATTGACGACCAGTAGACGGCTGTCAGGACCAATCAGTGAAATTTGTTGGTCCCGAGACTTGATATTGTGGCGCTCGACATTAGAATTAGCACTCCTCGGGGGCGAGTGCTAACAGCAATGTTTGCAATCCCTCTTCGAGTCATTTTTCCACATTGAATTTATTCGGAGTCGTATTGGTATGAACATTCGTCCGTTGCATGACCGCGTGGTCGTCAAGCGCATGGAAGAAGAGCGCACGAGTGCCGGTGGCATTGTGATCCCTGATTCAGCTACCGAGAAGCCAGTTCGCGGTGAAGTCCTGTCGGTTGGTAAAGGCAAGATTGCTGAAAATGGCGAGGTACGCCCTCTGGACCTGAAAGTTGGCGATCAGGTTCTTTTCGGCAAGTATTCCGGCACCGAGATCAAGATCGACGGTGAAGAAGTGCTGGTAATGCGTGAAGACGACATCATGGGTGTTTTCGAATAAGCAACCCACGGGTTGATATTCGTTCCATGAGACCGGCGGTTGCAGCTGTAGCTCCCATCCGGTCACATTCCAACCATATTTGAGGATAGTTATTCCATGAGTGCCAAAGAAGTCCGTTTTTCCGATTCCGCCCGTCAGCGTATGCTGAAAGGTGTTGATGTACTGGCCAATGCGGTCAAGGTCACACTGGGTCCCAAGGGCCGCAACGTTGTTCTGGACAAGTCGTTCGGCGCCCCTACCGTCACGAAGGATGGTGTATCCGTCGCCAAGGAAATCGAACTGGAAGACAAGTTCGAGAACATGGGTGCCCAGATGGTGAAGGAAGTTGCTTCACAGACTTCCGACATCGCCGGTGACGGTACAACGACTGCGACCGTTCTGGCGCAAAGCATCGTTCGCGAAGGCCTGAAGTCGGTTGCTGCCGGCATGAACCCCATGGACCTGAAGCGTGGCATCGACAAGGCTGTTGCTGCCGCAACTGCCGAACTGGCTGCCATGTCCAAGCCATGCAACGACGAAAAGTCGGTTGCACAGGTAGGCACCATCTCCGCCAACAGCGACGAGTCCATCGGCAGCATCATCGCCGAAGCGATGAACAAGGTTGGCAAGGAAGGCGTCATCACTGTTGAAGAAGGCAAGTCTCTGGACAACGAACTCGACGTTGTTGAAGGCATGCAGTTCGACCGAGGCTACCTGTCTCCTTACTTCATCAACAACCAGGATGCGATGGCCGCTGAACTGGAAGACCCGTATGTACTGCTTTTCGACAAGAAAATCAGCAACATCCGTGATCTGCTCCCGGCTCTGGAAGCCGTTGCCAAGTCTGGCAAGCCTCTGCTGATCATTGCCGAGGACATCGAAGGCGAAGCGCTGGCCACTCTGGTTGTCAACAGCATGCGTGGCATCATCAAGACATGTGCCGTCAAGGCACCTGGTTTCGGTGACCGTCGCAAGGCCATGCTGCAGGATATCGCTATCCTGACCGGTGGTCAGGTCATCTCTGAAGAAGTCGGCCTGTCTCTGGACAAGGTTACTCTGGAAGACTTGGGTACTGCCAAGCGTGTGACTGTCGACAAGGACAACACCACCATCGTTGACGGTGCCGGTTCTTCTGACGAAATCAACGCTCGCGTTGACCAGATCCGCACTCAGATCGAGCAGGCCACTTCCGATTACGACAAGGAAAAGCTGCAAGAGCGTGTTGCCAAGCTGGCCGGTGGTGTTGCGGTCATCAAGGTCGGTGCTGCTACCGAAGTCGAAATGAAGGAAAAGAAAGACCGCGTTGACGATGCTCTGCATGCCACACGTGCTGCGGTAGAAGAAGGTATCGTTCCTGGTGGTGGTACTGCTCTGGTTCGTGCCATTGCTGCTGTTGACAAGATCAAGGGCGACAACCACGAGCAGGACATCGGTATCAGCATTGCCAAGCGTGCCATGGAAGAGCCTCTGCGTCAGATCGTTTCCAACGCTGGTGGCGAGCCTTCAGTTGTCGTTGCCAAGGTGAAAGACGGTTCCGGCAACTTCGGCTACAACGCTGCCAATGGCGAATACGGCGACATGGTCGAGCTGGGTATCCTGGATCCAACCAAGGTTACTCGTTACGCTCTGCAAAACGCAGCTTCCGTTGCTGGTCTGATGATCACCACAGAGTGCATGATCGCTGACCTGCCGAAGGAAGAAGGCGCTCCAGCTGGCGGCATGCCGGACATGGGCGGCATGGGCGGAATGGGCGGCATGATGTAAGGCACTGCCTTCACATGCGAGCTGACGCTCGATTGTAGTATCCGGAACCCCCGCTCAAGCGGGGGTTCTGCGTTTGTGCGACAGGAAAACAACGCCAGTCTGCATGGAAGCTTAAGGGTCTGGTAACGGTGCCGATAATGTAGCTATCGAGGAGCCATTCCTCATTTTCGTTTTCATTCAGGTACCAACAGGACGGGACTCTTTGAATTTTCGTGCCCTCACCAGCAAAGTCTTGCGTTCGCACACGGCTCGGACTCTGTCCGGTTCGGTCGCATTGACGTTGTTCGTGGTGCAGCTGGCTGTCTATCTGCCGTCTGTCTACAGCCAGTATTCCGGCTTTACCCGGGAACAGTCCAGAAATGCGAGGACGCTGGTGCAGGTCGGCTTCAATGGCAATCGGCAGCAGAGCCTCGATTTCCAGGACAATGTGCTCGATGATTCACTGGTGGGGCTGGTATTGCTTGACGCTACCGGTCGCTTGCTGCTGAACAAGGGCAATACGCTCGACTTCGATCCCGCCGCGGCAGAGATGCCCGCCAGATCGGGCTGGATTCAACCCACTGCCTGGCAGCTGCAGAATGGCGCAGAGCCCGCGGTGTCTGCTATCGGATTTCTGGACAGGAGCGGTCTGCTGAAGGCGGCCCTGCTCAAGGCGAGTCTGCTGAGCATCTTTGCCGTACTCTCCAGTTTGCTGGCAGCGCTGGTTGCCATGGCAGGTGCTGCTCGATGGTACATTCTGCCAATGGAGCGTCTGATCGCGGTGTTGCGTGAACATCGCCAGATCAGTGATGGTCAGGTGCCCGAGCCGATCAAGGTCATCGGTGGCAATGATCTGAGTCCGCTGGCCGAAGAGTTCAATTGCATGATCGAGGCACAGCGCAAGGCTGCCAGACAAGTCAAGGTCAAGCAGCAGTATCTTGAATTCGCCGCTCATCATGATCCTCTGACGCATCTGCCGAACCGCCTGATGTTCGAAGATACGCTGCGACGTACGGTGCAGGAAACGCTCGAATCGGATCTGCGATTCTCCATCTTCCTGGTTGATCTGGACAACTTCAAGTTCTTCAATGACCAGTATGGTCACCTGGTGGGCGACAAGATGGTTGCCGAGGTGGGTAATCGGCTGCGAACCATGATGCGCGATATCGATCTGGTGGCGCGGCTCGATGGCGACGAGTTCGTGGTCATCCAGAAAGAGGTGGATGAATCGGTGTGTGCCGAGGAGGTGGCCGCCAGAATCATGAGTGTCGCGACTGCGCCCTATGAGTATCGGGGCTTCACTCTCAAGACCGCGGTATCGGTGGGCATTTCCTCTTTCCCTGACGATGTGCATGTGCAGCAGGACGAGCAGATGCTGGGTGAGGAGATGGTGAACAATGCCGCCGTTGCCCTGCAGGAAGCCAAGAGCAATGGCAAGAATCAGTATCGGCTGTTCAACGAGAAGATGCGATTGCGCCTGACCGCCAGAATCCGTCTGGAACAGGATCTGAAGATGGCGATGCAGGACAATCAGTTCGAAGTCTACTACCAGCCCAAGATCAACATACACACTCGGCAGTGTACCGGTGCCGAGGCTCTGGTCAGGTGGCGTCACCCGGTCAACGGCTTTGTATCGCCGGAAGCCTTTGTGCCGGTGGCCGAGGAGACCGGCCTGATCATCGAGCTCGGTGCCTGGATCCTGCAGACCGCCTGTGTCAAGACCCGAGAGCTGCAGTCAATGGGCTATGACGGCCTGAATGTCGCCGTCAATATCTCGGCCGTGCAATTCACCGATGGCAATCTGTTGCCGATGGTCAGTCAGGCACTGGAGAGCTCGGGGCTGAGTCCGGAGCTGCTGGAGCTGGAAATCACCGAAAGCGCGGTCATGCACGATCCGGAGGAGGTGATATCGTCCCTGCACGAACTGAGCGAGCATGGGATGAAGCTGGCAATCGATGACTTCGGTACCGGATATTCCTCCCTGGCCTATCTGAAGCGTTTTCCTGTCAATACGCTGAAGATCGATCGCGCCTTCATCACCGATATTTCCAATGACAACGATGATGTCGCCATCGTCGAGGCGGTGTTGGGCCTGGGCAAGCATTTCAACATGAAGGTGGTTGCCGAAGGTGTCGAGGACGAGGAGCAGCTGAACTTCCTGAAGTCGCAGGGTTGCGATATTGCCCAGGGGTATTTCATCAGCAAGCCCTTGAGCTCCGAACAATACACCCACTGGCTGGAACGCTGGCCGTTCGGCGTGCAGGAGAGAGCGGCGCCCGAAGGCATGCTCGAGCTGCCCGCGCCGCAGGACAGGCAGGTCGGTTGATGGCGGAGTTCCTGTCGAATTCGCGGTAGGCTGTCGTCCCACGTTTGCCGAATCGGGACGGTGTCATGTCAAGTGCGACCGAAGGAACAGAGAATCGTTGCAGCTGGTGTCTGGGCAGTGAGTTGTATCGGCACTATCACGATACCGAGTGGGGGGTGCCCTGCCGGGATGCCGTACAGCTGTTCGAGCTCATTTCACTGGAAGGGGCGCAGGCGGGACTGAGCTGGATAACCATACTCAACAAGCGTCAGGGTTATCGACGGCTGTTCGCCGGTTTCGACCCCGAGAAGATTGCGCGGTTCTCCGATGCCAGGCTGGACAGGATTGCCAGTGATGCGGCAATCGTGAGACATCGACAGAAAGTCGAGTCCGTTCGAAGCAACGCGCGTGCATGGCTGAGTCTGCGGGAGGCGGGGCAGTCATTCAGCGATGTCATCTGGGCGCATGTGGAGCACGAAACGCTCGACAATGCCTTCCGGCAACTGAGTGATGTACCGGCCCGGACCGAGCAATCCACAAGAATGAGCAAACAGCTGAAGAAGCTCGGTTTCTCTTTTGTCGGGCCCACGACCTGCTATGCCTTCATGCAGGCGGCGGGGCTGGTCAACGATCATCTGATCACGTGCCCGCGCCATGCCGAGGTGAAATCGGGTTGAGCCGGGCTTCCTGACCCTGGCGCCTGACTGCTTGGCCGTGGGCAGCTGCCTATTGTCCGAAGCGCTTGCCATCGGCCAGCCACTCGCGTTCCTCTGCCGTATCCTCACGTTCGAGCACGGCGTTGCGATACGGGTAGCGACCGAAGCGATCGATGATTTCCTTGTGCTGCAAGGCGTAGTCGAGGGTGCCCTTGGCATACGACTGTAATTCGGGCGGTGCCTTCTCCAGCAACTCGGTGAACAGGGCGACGGAACGTTCCTGCGAGCTCACGGATTCGTCATGTTCCAGTGGCATGTAGCAGAACACCTGATGGGTGAGAGGCCAACCGGCCGGATAGTTCCTGTCGATGGCATGATGGCAGAGCGACAAAGCCTGAGCATCGCCGGCAAAGGCTTCAGCGGTGCCACGGTTGATATTGCGATTGAACTGATCGAGCAGGATGATCAGCGCCAGGGTGCCGGTCGGCGATTCGCGCCAGTGGTCCAGACTGCCAGCACGGGCAAGTGCCAGCGTCGAACCGAAGCGCTCGGCAAGCTCTCGGTCGAGTTTGGAGCCACCCTGGAACCAGCGTTTCGACTGCGGCAGATCCATGCGTCCGGTGGCTTCGTCGCGAAACCAGTATTCCACGATATCCTCTGCAGTGGGTTCCTTCATGGCGTGCCTCCGTGGTGTTCCTGCCTACTCTAGTGACGCACCTGTCAACGGTCAACTGGCGACATCCGGCTGATCTGACCTGTGGGTCGTGCCGGTTCCTGGCAGACTGACGCCCTTGGCCATGACTGGCGTGGATTCGTGGTGTCAGGCTGGCGCGCAAAGCCTGCCGAAGACCGGTCCGGACCTCTGGCTGGGCCATGGGCTGGATCGCAAGGCGCATCCCCGTCCGGTTCGAGGGAATGCCTTGACGCTGCTGCTGCATCGGCAGTGGACTTTGCACAGTGTCGATACTCAGGCTATGGTCAGTGCTTTGATATACTCTTCGGGATTCGCGATAGCGACCCTTCACAATCAGTGGAAAACTTGAAATGAATGCAAGAATCACCGGATTCATCCTGTGTGGAGCTTTGTTGGGTGGCTGCGCAACGGACGGATCGCAACTTGGCGACCTGAAATCCATTGCCGAGTCCGCATTGGGGGGTGACACGGCGTCAGCGGCTGGTCCCCTGACTGTGGATGAAATAACACTCGGCCTGAAGGAAGCGCTGACCAAGGGTTCCACGGCCGTGGTGTCCCAGTTGGGACAATCAGGCGGCTTCAGCGGCGACCCGGCCATCCATATTCCATTACCGGCATCCCTGCAGAAGGCGCGGGATTTTGCCAGCAAGGTCGGTCTGGGAGGTTCCTTCGACGAACTGGAACTCAAACTCAATCAGGCTGCCGAGGAAGCAACACCGAAAGCCAGGGATCTGTTCGTGGGTGCCATCCAGTCCATGACGGTTGAAGATGCCAAGGGCATCCTGCAGGGCGAAGACGATTCCGCGACTCAGTATTTCCGTGAGAAGACCGGTGAAAACCTGCAATCGGAGATGACACCGATCGTGGACAGTGCCCTGGCCGAAGTCGGGGCTGTCAGCACGTTCAACAGCCTGTTGTCACGCTACAACAGTATTCCACTGGCCCCGAAGATCGACACGGATCTGACGAGCTATGTGGTTGAAGAAGGATCAGACGGCATCTTCTACTACCTGGCTCAGGAAGAGAAGGCCATCCGGGAAAACCCGGTGAAGCGCACGACCGAGATCCTGCAGCGCGTATTTGGAAACTGAGAATTACATGAACCCACCAGACCTATCAGACCGACATACCTTCTCGCGTGAAGAGCTCATTGCCTGCGGGCATGGTGAGCTCTTTGGCGAGGGCAACGCTCGTCTGCCATTGCCGAACATGCTCATGTTCGATCGCATTACAAGCATCACTGCCGACGGCGGAGCGGAGGGCAAGGGTCAGATCATTGCCGAGCTGGACATCAATCCCGATCTCTGGTTCTTCGGCTGTCATTTCGAGAGTGATCCGGTCATGCCGGGCTGTCTCGGTCTGGATGCCATGTGGCAACTGGTGGGTTTTTTCCTGGGATGGAAAGGCAATCCGGGCAGGGGGCGTGCGCTGGGGTCCGGCGAAGTCAAATTCTTCGGTCAGGTGCTGCCTTCGGCCAAGGTGGTACGCTATGAGCTGACCATCAAGCGGCTGATCGAAAGAAGACTCGTCATGGGCATCGCCGACGGGCGCATGCTGGTTGATGACAAGGAAATCTACACGGCCAGCGACTTGCGGGTAGGTTTGTTCACATCCACTGAAGATTTCTGAAGAGTTCGCATCATGCGCAGAGCAGTAATTACCGGCATTGGCATTGTTTCCTGTCTGGGAAATGACAAGGCATCGGTTACCGAATCCTTGAGGCAGGCCAAATCGGGTATCACCTACCGGGAAATCTACAAGGAGATGGGAATGCGCAGCCATGTGGCTGCCGCTCCGGATATCGATCTCAAGGAATCGATCGACCGGAAGCAATACCGGTTCATGGGCGATGCCGCCGGTTATGCCTATCTGGCCATGCAGCAGGCCATCGAAGACGCCGGTCTGGAAGAGAGCGAAGTGTCCAACGAACGCACCGGTATCATCGCCGGTTCGGGTGGCGGGTCTTCGGCCAGCCAGGTGGACGCCGCGGACATCCTGCGCAACAAGGGTATCCGTCGGGTCGGTCCTTACCGGGTTACCCAGACCATGGCCAGTACCGTGTCGGCCTGTCTGGCCACACCATTCAAGATCAAGGGCATCAATTACTCGATTGCATCGGCCTGTTCGACCAGCGCGCATTGCATCGGCAATGCACTGGAGCTGATTCAGCTGGGCAAGCAGGATCGTGTGTTTGCCGGTGGCGGTGAAGAAGAGCACTGGACACTGAGCAGCCTGTTCGACGCCATGGGCGCCTTGTCCACGAAGTACAACGACACGCCGGCAGTCGCTTCACGCGCCTATGACGCGAATCGCGATGGATTTGTCATTGCCGGTGGTGGTGGCATGGTGGTAGTCGAGGAACTGGAAGCCGCCAAGGCGCGTGGCGCGAAAATCTATGCCGAAGTCGTTGGCTATGGGGCCACATCTGACGGTTATGACATGGTTGCCCCTTCGGGTGAAGGCGCCATGCGTTGCATGCAGATCGCCAGTTCCACGGTCGACTCGCCCATTGACTACATCAATGCGCATGGCACCAGCACGCCAGTTGGGGACATTGCCGAACTGGGTGCGGTCAGAAAGGCCTTCGGCGAGCGAGTACCGCACATCGGTTCGACCAAGTCGCTGTCCGGTCACTCACTGGGTGCTGCCGGGGTTCAGGAAGCCATTTACACCCTGTTGATGCAGCAGGCCGGTTTCATTGCCGAGTCGGCCAACATCACCGATCTTGACGAGGCTGCCAGTGATCTGCCAATCGTGCGTCAGCGGATTGACAATGCGACCATCGATACCGTCATGTCCAACAGTTTCGGCTTTGGCGGAACCAATGCGTCTCTGGTTTTCCGACGCGTGTAGATCGTGATGCCGCACTCCGGGAGCGAAAAAGGCTCTCGGAGTGCCAACTCGGCGCGATGGCCGGTCTGTGATTGTCCGTTGTGAGACCTGGCCTGTCAGAGTTGACCGTTACATCAGCCCTTCATCGGCACGAAGGATGGTCGTTATCTCTCATAACCCATCTGACTCGGTGTAGTGCCCATGAAAGTAATGATTGTCGATGATTCGAAATCCATGCGGATGATCGTGAAGCGTACGCTCAAACAGGCTGGCTTCGACGACATGGAATTCGAGGAAGCCGAAGATGGCACCGATGCGCTGGCGAAGATCGACGCCTGCAATCCCAATCTGGTGCTGTGCGACTGGAACATGCCACAGATGAATGGCATCGATTTTCTCAAGGCCATCAGAGCCGCCGGCAATATGGTCAACTTCGGATTCGTGACGACCGAATCCACCCCTGAAATGCGAAGTCTGGCGCAGGAGGCCGGTGCACAGTTTCTGGTTGCCAAGCCATTCACGGCGGCAACTTTCCAGCGAACCCTGGAACCGATTCTCGGATAAGCATGAACTATCAATCACCCACGGCAAGCAAGGTTGCCGAGATGCTGTCGATGGTTCTGGGCGTCGAAGCCACAGCGAAGGAGGGCAGTGCGCCGGATGCCGCCGGCCTGGATCATGTGGCCATTTTCCTCAATCGTGAGGATGAACTGGTGGCCAGTTGCAGCTGCAACCTGTCCACGGCCGCGGCACTGGGCTGCGCACTGTCGATGATTCCACCCGGCGGCGCTGAAGTCATGGTGGAGGATGGTGCCCTGTCCGACACCGCGAGTGAGAACTTCTACGAGATGATGAACATCTGCTCCAGCCTGCTGATGAATGACAAGTCTGCCCATCTGCGGTTGGTCGAGGTGGTGGTTGATGCGGGCAGGCGCATGTTGACTGACGGCAATGCAGAGGTGGCCTTTGATGTCGAGCTGGGCAAATACGGCAAGGGCAGCCTGGTTTTCAATCACACCTGAATCCGGAAGCCCTCTCTGATCAGTAGATCAGTGGCGGTTCGTCCAGAGCGGCGCACTGCTCCCGCAATGACTGGATGTGTTCATCCCAGAAGCGTGCACTGGCAAAGAAGGGGAAGGCCTGGACGAATGCCGGGTCCTGCCAGCGCCTGGCTATCCAGGCCGCATAGTGAATGATGCGCAGGCTGCGCAGGGGCTCGATCAGGGCCAGTTCCCGCTCATCGAATTCCCGGAATTCGTGGTAGCCATCGAGCAACTCTCCCAGACGAGCCTGGGCGTACTGCCGGTCTCCGGAGATGAACATCCACAGATCCTGCACGGCAGGACCTGTAGCGGTATCGTCGAAGTCGAGCAGATGCGGTGTACCGTCGCTGCCCCACAGGATGTTGCCTGGATGGAAATCGCCGTGCAGGCAGATTTCCCGATAAGGCACATTGTCCAGTCGATCGTGGATCTCGGGTAGCAGTTCGTCGACCAGCGATTCGTAAACCGGTGCCTGGTCAGCGGGCAGTACACCCGAGTCCAGCAGAAAGTCGGCGCAGTCGTCACCGAGTCGCCAGGCATCGATGAACGGGCGGTGCTCGAAATGATGCGTATCGGCAACCAGGTGCATGCGTCCCAGAGTCCGGCCGATGACGGCAAGCTGTTCCGGGTTGTCCAGTTCGGGTGGCCGGCCGCCGGCACGCGGGAACAGACTGAAGCGAAAAGGTCCTGAGCAGTGCAGCGTCCTGCCGGCGGCATCCTTCAACGGCGTGATGACGGGAATGTCACGTTCCAGCAACGCATCGCAGAAGGCGTGTTCCTCCAGAATGGTCTCGTCGCTCCAGCGGCCGGGACGATAGAACTTGGCAACGATATTCCGGCCATCTTCCATGCCGACAGAATAGACGCGATTCTCGTAGCTGTTGAGGGCGCTGACTCGCCCGTCCGTGTGCCAGCCGACGCTGTCGATGGCATCGAGTATCTGGATCGGGTCAAGAGACTGGAAGGCGAGGGTGGCGTCCGGATTATCGATGATCATTAACTCCCTATCGTCGGTATATGTCGCCAACTGTCTGTAAATGAGCTCTATTTGATGCTATCGTTCACAGTTACCGTCGCGATTGATCGCCATGTCTTTCGTATCTAGCAAACTTTGTAACCGGAGCGTTGGAGTATGTCACAGGTGCTGGTGCTCAATGGGCCCAACCTCAACCTTCTTGGTACCCGTGAGCCCGAACGATATGGCTCTGTTCGTCTGGCCGATATCGAAGCGCAGCTGAGCGAGCAGGCGGCCCGACTGGGCGTCACCATCGATTTCTTTCAAAGCAATAGCGAAGGTGCTCTGATCGATCGCGTACACGCGGCACCGGCCGAAGGCGTTCGCATCGCCATCATCAATCCCGGTGGATACAGTCATACCAGCGTAGCGTTGCGAGATGCCTTTCTGGGCGTGGCGCTGCCACTGATTGAAGTACACGTAACCAACATTCATCAGCGCGAGTCGTTCCGGCACCATTCGTATTTTTCCGATATTTCGGTAGGTACATTGATCGGTTTCGGCCCTGCCGGATACAGCATGGCCTTGACGGCCGCCGTAGCCCGACTCGAACAAGACCAATAACACTGAACCGGAATACTGACAGGACTGCCCCATGGATATTCGCAAGATCAAGAAGTTGATCGAATTGCTGGAAGATTCGGATGTTTCCGAAATCGAAATCGTCGAGGGAGAAGAGTCGGTGCGTATCGCACGCTCATCAGGTGTCACCATGGCACCGGTGGCTGCGCCTGCCCCCCCTCCCGCGACCTATTCTCCAGCGGCCGCAGCGCCAGCCGCACCATCGGCGCCAGCTGCCCCTGCATCTGACGACCTCTTGCCGCCGGGTACCATCATGGAATCGCCCATGGTCGGTACCTTCTATCGTTCATCTTCGCCAACGGCAAAGGCCTTCATTGAAGTCGGCCAGAGCGTCAACAAGGGCGATACGGTCTGCATCATCGAAGCGATGAAGATCATGAACCAGATTGAAGCTGAAATCAGCGGTACCGTTCGAGCGATTCTGGTTGACGATGGCCAGCCGGTCGAATACGGCGAGCCACTGATCGTCATAGACTGAGTAGACGGACTCATGGTTACTCCCATCAAGAAACTGCTGATCGCCAATCGCGGCGAAATAGCCCTGCGTATCATGCGTTGCTGTCGCGATCTGGGAATCAAGACCGTCGCAGTCTATTCGACCGCAGACCGCGATCTGAAGCATGTTCGACTGGCCGATGAGGCTGTCTGCATCGGGCCGCCACCATCGATCAAGAGCTATCTCAATATTCCAGCCATCATCAGTGCGGCCGAGATAACCCGCTCCGAAGCCATTCATCCCGGCTATGGCTTTCTGGCCGAGAATGCCGACTTTGCCGAGCGAGTCGAATCCAGTGGCTTCAAGTTCATCGGGCCCACTTCCGACGTCATTCGTCTGATGGGTGACAAGGTCAGCGCCATCGCCGAGATGAAGGCGGCCGGCGTGCCTTGTGTTCCCGGCAGCGACGGTCCTCTGGGCGATGATGCTGCCACCAACCGCAAACTGGCCAACGAGATCGGTTACCCGATCATCATCAAGGCAGCCGGTGGTGGTGGTGGCCGAGGCATGCGCGTGGTGCGGTCTGACGATGAGCTGGAAAAGTCGATTGCCATGACCCAGAGCGAGGCGGGTACAGCGTTCGGCAATCCCATGGTGTACATGGAAAAGTACCTGGAGAAGCCGCGCCATATCGAGTTTCAGGTCATCTGTGACGAGAATGGCAACGCCATCCATCTGGGCGAGCGTGATTGTTCGATGCAGCGCCGCCATCAGAAAGTGGTGGAAGAAGCACCGGCACCGGGAATCGATGAGGCCACACGTGCCGATATGGGCGCACGTTGCGTGGAAGCCTGCAAGCGCATCGGTTACCGAGGAGCAGGGACGTTCGAGTTTCTGTTCGAAAATGGTGAGTTCTACTTCATCGAGATGAACACCCGGGTGCAGGTTGAACACCCTGTCACCGAGATGATCACGGGGATCGACATCATCAAGGAGCAGATCTTCGCTGCCGAAGGGCGTGAGCTTCGCTGGAAGCAGGAAGACATCAAGATCAAGGGTCATGCCTTCGAGTGTCGTATCAATGCGGAAGATCCGGTCAACTTCATGCCATCCCCGGGGACCATACGCCAGTACCATCCGGCGGGCGGTCTGGGGGTGCGTGTCGAGACCCATATCTACAATGGCTACACGGTGCCGCCTCACTACGACTCCATGATTGCCAAACTGGTCGTGTCCGCCAATACGCGAGAATCGGCGCTTGCCCGCATGCGTGGTGCACTCAGTGAGGTCTTCATCGACGGTATCAAGACCAATATCCCTCTGCACATCGATATCTTCAACGATTCTGCCTTCCAGGAAGGAGGCACCAATATCCACTACCTCGAAAAGAAGCTGGGCCTTTCCTGAAGGCCCTTGCCGGAACATCATGACTGCTCCTGAATGGCTTGAAGTCACGCTCGACACGACTCGGCAAGAGGTCGAGTCTCTGGAGGACTGGCTGTTGGAGGCCGGTGCTCTGTCCATCACTCTCCAGGACAGTCATGATGACGAGGATCTTGCCCATGCCGTGCTGGAACCGGTGCCGGGCGAAGTCCGGCTGTGGGAAGACATCACGCTGGTGGGGCTGTTCGCTCGTGAGACCGAGCTCGAGCAACTGCAGGATGCCCTGTACCTGGCGGCAGCGATGATGGGGATCTCGGTGCCGTTGTTTTCGGTGTCGCGATTGCAGGAACGCCAATGGGAACGAACCTGGATGGATACCTTCAAGCCCATGCAGTTCGGAGAGCATTTCTGGATCTGTCCGACAGAGCAGCCACCACCGGATGACAAGGCCATCAACCTGCGACTGGATCCCGGCATGGCCTTCGGCACCGGCACCCATGCAACGACAGCCCAGTGCCTTGCGTGGATGGGGGCGCAAACGGCACATACATTGCGTCCCATGCAGGGCTGTCGCGTCATCGACTACGGTTGCGGCTCGGGTGTTCTGGCCATTGCAGCATTGCTGCTGGGTGCAGAACGGGCCTGGGCCGTGGATATCGATCCACAGGCGCTGACAGCGACACGTGACAATGCCCTGCAGAACGGTGTGCTGGATCGGCTCGAGATCGGCATGCCTGACCTTGTAAACGATATTTCGGTGGAACTCGTCTTGGCCAACATCCTCTTCAAGCCATTGATGGAACTGGCAGATACTCTTGCAGCAACGGTGGTGCCGGGGGGGCGACTGATCGTGTCCGGTATTCTGAGCGAGCAGATGGCACCGTTGAGCAAGCGCTACGGCGAGAACTTCGACTTCGAACCCGGCCAGGCTCGTGACGGCTGGGCGCTGATGACCGCGATTCGTCGCTGAACCCGCGCTGATTGATCATGGCCAAGCGCAGCCAGAAATCCCGTTTCGGCCCGGGCAAGGATCGTATCAAGCCCGATACGGATGCTGCTGCAACGACGGCGCCGGATGAAGAACGGGCTGATGCCACCGGAACAGAGGCGGAGCCTGACGACAGCGGTCAGGAGAATGGCAAGGGGCGCGGTCGGAAAGGGGATCTGGGCGACGGTCAAGAGACCGATGAGGCCGGGGACAAAGCAGGAGGCTCGGGCGACGAGGAGGGCAAGGACAGGCAGGACGACGCCGATGTCAGCAGTTCGGGCAATGAGGAGCCTGATGAGGGCGATGCCGATCAGGAGTCTGCTGCAGACGAGGATGCCAAGAACGGCAAGAACGGCAAGAACGACGAGAACGACGAGAACGACGAGAACGACGAGAACGACGAGGATGATCTGGCGAGTGCCTATACCTCGGCAGAGGACGAGCAGAATCCGCAGACCTGTTGCTCGAGTTGTCACACCGTGTTCGAGGTATCACGTGAGTTGCTTGAATCCAGCGACACGCGGGTGCGTTGTGGGGAATGCCTGAGCATATTCGACGCACTGGCGAATCTGCGCAAGCCTGCCGGAGACACCGAAGAGGACACCGTGGCCGACACCTCTGGCGAACCGGCATCAGGCAAGCCGGGGCAGACCGTCAGCGAGCCGACTCCCCCCGGAAAAACCGATACGGCTGATGCTGATTCTGCCAGCGAAGCCAGCCAGACCGGTGCGGCTTCACCACTGGACGTGACCTATGCCGATTTCGCCCTGTTCTCGGCGGATGCCGGACTGCCCGAACTGGACTATCTGGACGAGACGCGAGAATTACCGCCCTTCGATTTCGATGATCCGGGTGAAGAGGACGACTTCGACGAGTCCATCGATGAAACGCTCTATGCCGATGATGTCATCGAGGATGCCCGCGCCACGCTGAGTGATGGATCTCCGGAGCAGGGCAGCGCCACCACACAGCGCTCGCCCGACTCTGTCGCGACTGACCTGCCTGCATCGACTACCGGTGGTGATGAGAAGGTCGTGGGTGAGATGGACGAACTGCTGAGTACCTTGAAATCGTCCGAGATGCCGATTCTGGCCGATGATGAACCCGTCGGCGCGTGGTGGATGCGAGGACTGCTGTTCACCGGTGTGCTGGTCCTGGCCGCCGGACTGTATGGTTATCGCGAGCGGGCTGCGCTGCAACACAATGCGCTGGTCAGGCCGGTACTGGAATCGGTCTGCTCCGTCTTCGGTTGTACGCTGGCGGAACGGGTCGATCTGGCAACCATCAAGGTCACCAAGCGCACCGTTTTCTCTCATCCTGATGAGGAGGACATGTTGATCATCAACATCGGCTTCGCGAACGAGGCCGAGTTCGCCCAGCGTTATCCCACACTGGACATCATGCTGACAGACCGCAGTGGTCGATTGATGGCGAAGCACACCTATTCGCCTTCCGACTACCTTGACAACTGGCGGGCAGGAGATCTGTTCGAGACCGGGGAAAATCTGGACATCAGCCTCAGTGTGGAAGACCCCGGCAACGAGGCCATGTCCTTCGAGCTGGACTTCAGATAACGATCTTTTTCCCTGTTCAGCAGGTGATATCTGTCTACTGCTGTTTCCTCATACGGTATTTTTAAGAACAGATCTGTATTAGGATATACGGCCGCCTTTAGTCCACACCTGCCATGATAGAAATAGGAACACACGTTGTAGATATCCCTGTGTTTCTGGCACCCATGGCGGGTGTAACCGATCGTCCTTTCCGGGATGCCTGTGCAAAAGCGGGGGTCGGTTATGCCGCCTCCGAGATGATCTCCAGCGACACCTTGCTCTATGCCACGGCCAAGACGCGGCATCGAATCGTGCGTGCCGACAACGATCTGCCGCATGCCGTGCAGATTGCCGGTGCCGAGCCCGAGGCCATGGCCGATGCGGCCGCATTGAACGTGGCTCATGGCGCGCAAATCATCGACATCAACATGGGGTGCCCGGCAAAGAAGGTCTGCAACCGTCAGGCAGGGTCCGCCCTGCTGGCCTATCCCGACCAGGTACGCGACATTCTGCGCGCTGTGGTCGCCAGAGTCGATGTCCCGGTGACTCTGAAGATCCGGACCGGTCCCACGCCGGAATCGCGAAACGGTGTCGATATCGCCAGACTGGCCGAGCGCGAAGGCATCGCCTGCCTGGCGGTGCATGGTCGCACCCGCAGTGATCGATTCAAGGGCCAGGCCGAGTACGACACCATCGCCGCGATTGTCGATGCCGTCTCCATTCCCGTTATCGCCAATGGTGATATCACCAGCGGAGATCAGGCTCGACAGGTCATGCACCAGACGGGCGCAGCCGGGGTGATGGTCGGTCGCGCGGCTCAGGGAAATCCCTGGATATTCGGCGAAATTACTGCCGCATTGCGTGGTGAGCCTGTACCATTGCCTCCCTCACTCGAACAGGTAGGGGCGACGCTGTTGACTCAGCTCGAAGGCTGTCATCAGCTTTACGGTGAATACCGCGGTGTTCGTATTGCTCGCAAGCATATTGCCTGGTATTGCAAGGGTTTGAAGCATGCCGCTGCATTTCGCGAGACGATCAACAAGGTGGAAAATTCCGTGGACCAACTCAGACTGGTTGAGGACTTCTTTTCCCGGCCTGCCCAGTTCGTAGCTGCAGCTTGATAATGACAACAACATCCGACGACAAGCGTGGCGGCAATGCCGCTGCCGCTGTAGTGCCCACATCAACAAAGCGCATGATTGCATCCAGAACACGTTCGGCCACCAGCAGCGGCAAAGCCAGAGATGCGAATGAACCGGAAAACGCCGCGTCCTGCAGTGCCGAACCGGGTGGTACGGCCATCAGCTGCTGTGTGCAGGATGAACTGGTGCGTTATTTCGACATGCTCGATGGTGAAAAACCGTCTGGGCTGTATCGCATGGTCATACGCCAGGCCGAGCATGCCTTGCTCAGTGCCGTCATGCGCGAATGTGGTGGCAACCAGAGTCGTGCTGCCGAATGGCTGGGCATCAGTCGTGGCAATCTGCGCAACAAGCTGGCTGACATGGACTAGTGGTTCGACCACCTGAACGCGTCGTTATCTGGTGGACGGACCACAGGTCCTGTCCACTACGTCACCCTCTTTGCTGAACTCTACGGAAAATACCTCTAGTGGCTGAAAACACTGCCGACTCCTGCGCCTTGCTCAGTGTCTCTGACAAGCAAGGCATCGAGCAACTGGCCAGGGCTCTGGTAGACAAGGGCGTGACGCTCCTGTCCACCGGAGGCACGGCTGATACCTTGCGCAAGGCCGGGCTGCCCGTCACCGATGTCTCCGAACATACCGGTGCCGCGGAGATGATGGCCGGTCGTGTCAAGACCCTGCATCCGACCGTGCACGGCGGCATACTCGGGCGTCGTGGCATCGATGACGGGGTCATGCAGGAGCGGCAGATTGCTCCGATCGATTTCGTGATCGTGAACCTCTACCCATTTGCCGCCACGGTGGCCAGACCGGATGTGTCCTTTGAAGATGCCATCGAGAACATCGATATCGGCGGTCCTGCCATGGTACGTTCGGCGGCCAAGAACCATGCATCCGTGGCTGTCATTACCGACCCTGCAGATTATCCACGCATCATTGCCGCGCTGGATGCCGATGAGGCGGAGCAGAGCGCCTTGCGTTTCGATCTGGCCGTCAAGGCCTTCGAACACACAGCTCGCTACGATGGCATGATTGCCGATTTTCTGGGGCGCCGCACGGGAGGAGCCAGTCACGCACAGCCTGCGGATTTTCCACGCACGCTCAATACGCAGTTCCAGCTGAACGACACGCTGCGCTACGGTGAAAACCCGCATCAGCGCGCCGCGTTCTACCGCTCGGCGGATGCCGGTGCCGGTACCATTGCAGGGGCACAGCTGCTGCAGGGCAAGGCAATGTCGTACAACAACGTCATGGATGCCGATGCGGCCCTGGCGTGCGTCCGGCAGTTCGACCGGCAGGCCTGTGTCATCGTCAAGCATGCCAATCCCTGTGGCGTGGCGGTTGCCGACGGTCAGCTGGAGGCCTATGACAAGGCCTATCGCACCGATCCGACATCGGCCTTCGGTGGCATCATCGCGTTCAATCATGCCCTGACTGCCGAGGTTGCCCGCGAAATCATTGCTCGCCAGTTTGTCGAAGTGATCGTGGCGCCGGGTGTCGAAGCGGCAGCGACCGAACTGCTGGCGGCCAAGCCGAACGTCCGGGTGCTGGATTGTGAATCGCTGCCGGTCCTCGACGGCAGCAACGCCAGCTGGCAGTACCGTCCTGTGGCCGGAGGTCTGCTGGTACAGGAGGATGACCTGTTGAACGTGAGTACAGACTCCCTGAAGGTGGTCAGCAAACGACAGCCCAGTCAGGCCGAGCTGGCCGATCTGCTGTTCACCTGGCGGGTGGCCAAGTTCGTGAAGTCCAATGCCATCGTGTATGGTCGGGACGCGGCCACCGTAGGGGTCGGGGCAGGTCAGATGAGTCGCGTCTATTCTGCACGGATTGCCGGCATCAAGGCTGCGGATGAAGGCCTGGAGGTCGCCGGTGCCGTCATGGCTTCAGATGCCTTCTTTCCGTTCAGGGATGGCATCGACAACGCGGCCAGTGCCGGCATCGTGGCCGTCATTCAGCCCGGTGGCTCCCGCAATGACCCGGAAGTCATTGCCGCTGCCGACGAGCACGATATGGCCATGGTATTCACTGGCGTACGACACTTTCGTCACTAGGCGCGGGGCAGCTCTGACTGTCCGGTCAGGCAAACAGCCAGATAAAGCCCGCGTTGTAACTCATGTGAAGAACAATGGGCGAAAGAAGGGTCTCATGGCGCTCTTTCGCCCAGCCGAAAATCAGCGAAGGCAGGAAAGTCAGGGCCGCCCACAGCGGTGGTTGCCGTAACAGATGCACACTGGCAAACAGGAGGGATGTCAGGACATTGGCCAGACTGAGCGGACCCCAGCGATGACGCAAGGCGCGTCGTCCTTGCAGCCAGTCCTGCACTCCGCCGCGAAAGACGATTTCCTCGAGCACCGGATTCACGATCACGATCATCAGCAAGGGCGAGATGGCCAGGGGTTCGGTACGCCGGGCGACACCGAGTGCCTGCATCAGCCACCAGCTGACCGGCGCGATGCCCATCGCCAGCCAGAATCGGGGGTCTGTCCAGAATCGTCGAACGGGTCAGCCCTCAGGGGTTTTCGAACACTTCAATGCGATTGTTGCGGCGTCGGCCGTCGGCCGTGTCGTTATCGAAGGCGGGCCGTTTGCCACCGAAAGAGCGTAGCAGCAGTCTTTCCTGGCTGATGCCCAGATTGACCAGATAAAGTCCGACACTGCGCAATCGCTGACGAGTCAGGGCGGATTGTTGCTGCTCGGTGCCGCTGTTGTCGGTATGGGCCACGATCTCGATGGCGCTGTCGGGATGCTCATTGAGTGTTTGCGCCAGTCTGTCCAGAACCGCAAAGCTGCTGGCATCGAACTCCGCCGTACCGTCCTGGAATGTCACATCCGGTAGCAGGCCGGCGTACAGCGGGCAGCCTCGCGTATTGACAGGGTAGCCAGGTGTGGAATCCGGGCAGCGATCCCTGATGTCATTGATGCCATCGCCATCACTGTCCGCATTCGGCAGTAGAGGGGCAATGGCTGCGGTGTTTGCAGCGGGTGGAATTGTCGGTGCTGAAACGTCACTGGCAGGAGCCTCAGGTTCGATCTGTTCGATTTCCTGCGTGTTGCCCAGGACCTCCACGGCGGGGTAGATGGTCTCGGCGCTTGGTGGCGCCGCATTGGCTGCCTGGTCGGCCGTGTCCTGCAGGGCCGTCAAGTCCAGTGGAGACTCGGAACTGCCAGGTCCCTGCTCAGGCGCGGTCACCCCCGGTGGGGGCAGTTCCGCAGAGATATCCGGTATTGATGCAGTGGTCGATTCCGGTTGTGTGGAGGGCAGGGAACCGGGAGCGGCTGCCACATCGGGTTCCGGAGTCGGGTTCGAGGCAGGGCCGGGAATCGCGTCTGGCGCCGGCACCGGTTCGGCGACCGGATTGCTTGTCGGGGGGGTCACTGCCACGGGGGCGGATGGCACCACGGCAGGCGGTCTGACAGGGGGGCGACTTCGATGACCACCGAAACGTGTCACCAGCGACAGACTCGCCGAGGCCGCGTCCGTTTCGTGATACATGGCTTCCAGGCGCATGCCCAGATTGTGGGTGAAATAGGTTTCCAGCCCGGCGCCGACGCCGAAATAGACCGGTGCGTCATCATCCAGCGGCAGATCCGAGTCGCGATTCAGGAAGCCGAAGCCGAAGCGACCGTAGAACGACGTGCCGAACACGGCGCCGCGCTCGCGCCGGTCCCTTGAGTCGAAGAAGCGGTACAACAGGGAGGCATCGCCACCGACGTAGCTCGCGGTACTCTGGCCGTCATCGAAACTCGATTCGCCCAGTGAATACAGCTGGAACTGCCCGCTGCTGCGAGAATCGAAATCCTTCCCGAAAAAGATCGTGCCCAACTGGCCGTTCTTGTCGTCTACATCAACCGACGAATCGCTGGCTTCAGGCTGCAGTACCGACATGCCACCACCGATACCGATGTACCACTGGTCACTCAGTGCAGCGAATGCGGTACCGGAGAGGCTGATCAGCAGGCCGGCAGCAACTGCCTTGTATGCGAATTTCTTGGGCACGAGTCTCGATTCGTCTTGTGTCGGGTCGTGAACACAATGATAGTGGGATTGATGATTCTCAGCAGTTCTTGAGCCATTTGGCGACGTCGTGCGCATAATAGCTTAGAACTGCGTCACATCCTGAGCGGCGAAATGCCATCATGGTTTCCATGACAATCGCCTTTTCATCAATCCAGCCTTGTTGAGCGGCGGCCTTGATCATGGCGTACTCACCGCTGACGTGATAGGCATACGTTGGCACGGCGAAGGTATCACGGGCGCGTCGGACGATATCCAGATAGGGCAGACCGGGCTTGACCATGATCATGTCTGCCCCCTCCTGCAAGTCGGCAGCAATTTCATGCATGGCCTCATTGCTGTTGGCCGGATCCATCTGATAGGAATTCTTGGTCGATTTGCCCAGCGCTGCGGAAGCCCCCACGGCATCACGAAAGGGTCCATAGAAGGATGAGGCATATTTGGCGGCGTAGCTCAGGATTCGGGTATGCCGGAAATCCGCGGCTTCCAGGGCTTCTCGAATGGCGCCGATGCGACCATCCATCATGTCGGACGGGGCGACGATATCGGCGCCGGCTTCGGCATGGGACAGGGCCTGACGGACCAGTGCATCGACCGTTTCGTCATTCATGATGTAGCCTTCGTCGTTCATCAGGCCGTCGTGGCCATGTGGCGAGTAAGGGTCCAGAGCAATATCGGTGATGATACCCAGCTCGGGCAGTTCGGCCTTGAGAGCCCGGACGGCTCGCTGCAGCAGACCATCGGCGTTCCAGGCACCGCTGCAATCGTCCGTCTTGGCGCTGTCCTCGGTTACCGGGAACAGGGCGATGGCCGGGACTCCCAGCGCATGCAGATCGGCGGCGGCTTCCAGCAGCAGATCGATGCTGAGTCGATCGACACCGGGCATGGACGGAACACTCTGGCGCTGCCCTTCACCATCGATGATGAAGTAAGGCTGGATCAACATGTCTGCAGTGACATGATTCTCCTGCATCAGGCGTCGACTGAAGGTGTCTCGCCGCATGCGACGCGGCCGGTTGCCGGGAAACGGGGCTCTGACCCCGAACATTGCGTTGTTGCTCACTGTGTCGATTGTCCGAAATTGATTGGGAAAGTCAGTGCCACCGGTATCATTGCCATGAACGGTGAATTGCCTTGTGCATGTGGCAGATGTTCAGGCGTCGCGTTACCATTCGCGCAAGAATGACTAACTTAGCCTGAATCAGTTCACTTGTCTTGATTCTGTCTTGCCCATGAGCCATGACTTGTCGGCAGAATGGTCTGACTCACTCTCTCCGGTATCCGGTAGGCCCCCATGAATCCCATTACAAAGGCAATTATCGCCTGTGCGACAGTCTGTATTGCATTGTATTTCCTGGTAGCCGAGTTTCTGGGTGGTACTGAAAACCTGAATGAGTCTCTGGACGTGAAGTCACTGGCCTATACGCGCGAGGAGGAGAGTCAGGCGAAGAGCGTGGAAAGACCACAACGGGCTGCACCGTTGCCGGAACCGACGGAAAAGGCGCCGGAGCGCGATCAGAGCGTGCAACGAATAGACGCTAACTCCGTGCTGCCCAGGTCGGCTGCCGAGCCAGAAGATTCTGGCGACCAGACCAGGGAAAACGGGGGGGCCGAGGAGGGCAACGGCACGGTTGCGCAGGAGAGTCAGATGAGCAGTGGTGAGGCACTGCTGAAGGAGGTGTTGGGTATCGACGAGCCTCCGCCGCCGGTGCGGGCGGTGGACGTATCCTATCGTTTGCCCGAGAATTGTGAAGCCAGCGGTGTTGTGCTGGCGCCGGTAGCGGTACAGTATCGCTTCGAATCGCCCACCATCACGGGGGCAAGTCTGCAAGAGCTCCAACTGCTGATGAGCGAATACCGGCGCTGTGACGGAGGGGAATTCCAGTTCGCCCACAATCCGCTGGGCAAGGAAGATGCCACGCCGCCATTGATGCAGAGGCGACTCGACGAACTCAAGTATTTCTTCCTGCAAAACAGAGTGCCGAAAACGGCGCTGAGATTCCCTGACGATTCATGATTAACCGATATACAGTGATTGGCCAGCCGATCGCACACAGCCTGTCGCCTGTCGTGCATCAGTTGTTTGGTGAGCTGACACAACGCCGGATCCACTATACCCGCACGGAAGCGAGTCCGGAGACCTTCGCGCAGACGGTCATCGACTGGCAGCGTTCGGGGGCACAAGGCTGCAATGTCACGGCGCCCTTCAAGGAACTGGCCGTAGAGGTGTGCGAACGGCTCAGTCCGAATGCCCGACGCGCCGGCTCGGTCAATACCATTCACATGCACCGTGACGGCAAACGGGTCGGCCACAATACCGATGGCCTGGGACTGGTGGCCGATATCGTCGTCAATCAGCGTCGCCCACTCGAGTCGAAACGTGTCCTGTTGCTGGGGGCTGGTGGTGCAGCACGTGGTGTCATGGCACCGCTGTTGGCCAAGCAGCCTGCACTGCTGCATGTGGCCAATCGCACGGCGTCAAAGGCCGAACAGCTGGCATCGCTGTTCGAGGACCTTGGACCGGTGAGTGGCGGCGGTTTCGAGCAGCTTGACGGTGAACCGGTTTTCGATGTGATCATCAATGCGACCACGGTGAGCATGAACGGTGGCATGCCTCCGCTGCCAGATGGGATTGCCTCGCATCACAGCCTGGCCTATGACATGACCTATGGCCGGCAGGACACGCCTTTCATGAGCTGGAGCAAGTCCTGCGGTGCAACAGCCTGTAACGGTCTGGGCATGTTGGTCGAGCAGGCCGCCGAGTCCTTTCTGATCTGGGAGGGGGTTCGCCCCAAGACCCGCATGGCCTTTCCACGCTTGCGCGAACTGTTATCCTGATTCTCATGCGAAAGACACCTCTGCGACACGATCACATCATTGCCGTTGAATCTGCTCGACCGTGGATTCGCGCCAACAGTGGTATCTGGCGTCTGACCACGGTGCTGGTGGCGCTGGTCGCCACCCTGTGTCTGGTGTTTGCCGCGCACCTTCCTGCCAGAGCAGACAGTGCGCAGCCACGCCTGCCAAGTGTCAGTCTGCTGATTGACGGCAAGGCCATGAACGCCGAGGTGGCCGCCACCAGTCAACAGCGCTACATGGGCTTGAGCTTTCGCCGCTCCATGGGGGAGGACGAAGGCATGCTGTTCGTCTACGAGGGCGAAAGGCCACTGACCTTCACCATGCGCAACACACTGATTCCCCTGTCCATCGCGTTCATTTCCGAAGACATGGTCATCAACGAGATTCACGACATGAATGTCGGGCCCAATCAGCTGTTCGATTCCAGAGCGCCTGCAAAATTTGCGCTGGAAGTGAATCAGGGCTGGTTCGAACGCAATGGCATAGAAGCGGGTGCGCAGATCGTCATGCAATGACGTGATGCGGTAGCATGTCTACCTGATCATTTCTTGCAGGAAAGCACATCGTGTCCACCGACAATCCGATTCTCACCTTCCACGGCGGCGAATGGCAGAAGGGCAGTGTCCCCATCATGCGTTCGGCTGATCATGCAACCTGGTTGGGCACCCTGGTATTCGATGGTGCCCGACAGTTCGACGGCGTCGTTCCCGACCTGGCGCCTCATTGCGAGCGGGTCAATCAATCCGCCCTGAGCCTGGGCATGAACCCGACCCTGACCAGCGAGGCGATTGTCGAACGCGTCAACGAAGGTCTGGCGCAATTCCACAAGGATGCCGCGATCTACATTCGCCCCATGTACTGGTCTACCGGGTATGGCGATGGATTCATCTCGGCCGATCCGGACTCCACCGACTTCTGCCTGTGTCTGCAGGAGATTCCGATGCCGCCTGCGGCCAATGCTGCCAGACTGACCACGACAAGCTTTCGCAGGCCCACGTTGGATGTGGCGACGGTCAATGCCAAGGCGGCCTGCCTCTATCCCAACAATGCGCGCATGATGCGAGAAGCGGTCAGCAAGGGCTTCACCAATGCGCTGGTGTGCGACACGCTGGGCAATGTGGCAGAGTCTGCCACCAGCAATGTGTTCATGGTGCGCGATGGAGAAGTCTTCACTCCGGTTCCCAACGGCACTTTTCTGGATGGCATCACACGTCGACGCATCATGGGGCTACTGCGCGAAGCGGGCGTCAAGGTGCATGAGTCGGTGCTGCGTATCGAGGATTTCCATGCCGCCGATGAAGTGTTCCTGACCGGCAATCTGGCCAAGGTCACACCTGTCATTGCCTTCGATGACACACAATACGAGATTGGCCCTGTCACCCAGCAGGCACGCAGCGCTTACATGGATTGGGCACACTCATGAAGATGCTACCGTTGGGACGGACCGATACACTGGTCAGCGAAATCTGCCTGGGCAGCATGACCTGGGGCACCCAGAATACCTTTGCGGAAGCGGCCGAACAGATCGACTGCGCGCTGGACCACGGTGTCAATTTCATCGATACCGCCGAGATGTATCCCACCACGCCGTTGACGGCAGAGACACTGGGCGACACGGAAACCATCATCGGGCAGTGGGTGGCGCAATCGGGCAAGCGCGACCGGATGGTGCTGGCCACCAAGGTGACAGGCAAGGGCAAGGAATGGATGTACGGTGGCAAGGACATCACCCCCGAGAAAATCCGCGTGTCCGTCGAACGCAGCCTGAAGCGGCTGCAGACCGATCGCATCGATCTGTATCAACTGCATTGGCCGAATCGCGGCAGCTATGCGTTTCGACAGAACTGGACCTACGACCCGACTGCCCAGCAGACCGACAAGGTGCTGGACAACATGCACGAGGTGCTGCGCGAACTGGATGCACAGGTCAAGGCCGGACGCATCCTGCATGTCGGCCTGTCGAATGAAAGCGCCTGGGGCACGGCGCAGTACCTGCGCATTGCCGAGCGTGAGAATCTGCCTCGCGTGGTGAGTATTCAGAACGAATACAATCTGATGAATCGCCTGTTCGACCTGGACATGGCGGAGCTGTCGCACCATGAGAACGTCGGACTGCTGACCTATTCGCCGCTGGCTGCCGGCATGCTCAGCGGCAAGTACAGTGACGGTACGATCCCCGATGGCTCACGTCGCAGCATGAACGAGGCGCTTGGTGGTCGTTACTCGGAGCGCAGTGCACAGGTCTGCAACCGCTATGTGGCACTGGCACGCGAACACGGTCTGGATCCGTCGCAGATGGCACTGGCCTTCTGCATGGGCCGTCCCTTCATGACCTCCACCATCATCGGTGCAACCACCATGGATCAGCTTCGCAACAATCTTGCGGCGACCTCCCTCGAACTCAGTGATGAGGTCAAGGCGGGTATCCATGCCATCTATCTTGATCACCCGGTACCCATGTAGTCCCATGAATAAAACTCCAAGCAATCCTGTCATCGAACTGTTGCAGGCTCATCGCTCGATTCGCAAGTTCGAGGATCGCATCGTCGACGACGAGGTGGTACGCGAGATCGTGGCCTGCGGACAGGCCGCTGCAACCTCCAGCAATGTGCAGGCAGTCAGCGTCATTCAGGTGAAATCACCGGAAAAACGTCAGCGTCTGGCCGAGCTGGCGGGTGGTCAGGCCTATGTCGCCAGTGCCGGGGCCTTTCTGGTGTACTGTGCCGATCTGCATCGACCGGCTGCGGCCTGTGCGGCTCAAGGGGGGGAGTTCGAACCGGGCATGACCGAGCATTTCATGATTGCCACCATCGATGTCGCCTTGTCGGCCCAGACGGCGGTGATTGCGGCCGAGTCACTGGGACTGGGTATCTGCTACATCGGAGGCCTGCGCAACAATCCGGCCGAAGTTGCCGAGCTGCTGGGTCTGCCCGAGCAGGTGTATCCGGTATTCGGACTGTGTCTGGGCCATCCGGCACAGGATCCTGAAGTCAAGCCGCGACTGGCCGTCGATGCGGTGCTGATGCAGGAAGTCTATGATGCCGACGCGCAGTCTGCGCATGTGGCAGCCTACGACGAGGCCCTGTCGCAGTACTATCTGTCACGTACCGGTGGCAACAAGGACAGCAACTGGAGTCGCGAGATGAAGGCGCTGGTCGGCAAGGAATCACGGCCGCATATGCGAGGCTTTCTGGCCGATCGCGGATTCACGATGCGCTGAGGTGTCGCTGCGGCGTGCCGGTGCTGCTTGCAGCAAGACTGGCACGGGATTTCTGCTTTCTGACAAATCAGGCAGGTGACACACTAGGCGTGTCGCAGCGATTGCCCTTGCTGGTCAAAGCCATGCAGATGAGGCAGATCGAGCTGCAGTCCCAGAGAAACTCCGGGTTTCAGGCTTGTATTGCCCTTGCTGCGACAGAGCAGACGCCCGGCACCGGGCACCTGGGCGTAGATGAAGGAATCCGCGCCCAGGCGCTCCACCACCTCGACCGTACCTTGCAGATGGCCGGCACCTGCATCGACCGGTGTCAGGTGTTCCGGTCGAATGCCCAACTGACTGGCTTCCGAGAGGAAGGCTGGCTGGCCCAGCGCTTGTGAGAGGACATTGATATCCATCAGGTTCATGGTGGGTGAGCCGATGAAGCGCGCGACGAACAGATTGGCCGGTGACTCGTAGAGTTCCATCGGCGTGCCTACTTGTTGCACGACGCCGCCATCGAGCACGACAATGCGGTCTGCCAGTGTCAGCGCCTCGACCTGATCATGCGTCACATACACCATGGTGGTGCCCAGTTGTTGATGCAGGCGGGCAATCTCCAGACGCATTTCCACCCGCAGTGCTGCATCCAGGTTCGACAGCGGTTCATCGAACAGGAAGGCGCTGGGATCTCGCACGATGGCACGTCCCATGGCAACACGCTGACGTTGCCCGCCCGAGAGCGCGCGAGGCAGACGTTTCAGAAGCCGATTCAATCCCAATACTTCGGCGGCCTGCTCGATCTTGCCACGCTTCTCCTCGTCGGGTCTGCCTTGTATTTCCATGCTGAAGCCCATGTTGCGGGCAACATCCATATGTGGATAGAGCGCATAGGACTGGAACACCATGGCGATATCTCGATCACGTGGTGGCAGATCGTTCATGCGTTTTCCATCCATGCGAATTTCACCGCCGCTGATGCTTTCCAGTCCGGCAATCATGCGCAGCAATGTCGATTTGCCACAACCGGAAGGGCCCACCAATACGATGAACTCGCCTTCTTCAAACGACAGGTTGACGTCGTTGATGACGGTGTCTGCACCAAAGCGCTTGTGCAGACTGTCTATGTCGATTCGGGCCATGAGCGGTTCTCAACCTTTGACGGCACCAGCGGTCAGACCCTGAACGAGGTAGCGCTGGATGAAGATGAAAAACAGACAGCTGGGGACCAGTGCCAGCACACCGGCTGCCATCATCTGCCCCCAGTCCACGGAAAACTTGGATACGAAGGTCAGCAGACCCACCGGAAACGTCATGCTGTCATTGGAATTGATCAGCATCAGGGCAAACAGCAGTTCGCTCCAGGCGGCCGTGAAGATGAAACCGAGGGTGGCGGCAAGACCGGGTAGCGTCAGCGGCAGAATGACCTTGCGGAAGGCCTGCAATCGCGTACAGCCATCCATCATGGCCGCCTCATCCAGGTCCCTGGGGATGCCATCGAAGAAGGACTGCATCAGGAAGGTGGCGAATGGAATATTGAAGGCGGTGTAGACCACGATCAGGCTGGTCAGGGTGTTGAGCAATCCCAGTGAGGCCACGATCCTGTATATCGGGGCGATGATCATCAACAGGGGGAACATCTGCGTGATCAGCAGTATCACGACCACCAGTGATTTTCCCCGGAAGCGGAACCGGGAAAAGGCATAGCCGGCAGCGGCCGCGATGACGGTGGTCAAGGCGGCGCTGACCAGCGAGACCGTGACACTGTTGCGAAAGTACGCCATGAAATCCGAGGCGAAGATCACCGATCGAAAGTTCTCCAGCGTGATGCTGCCGGGCCACAGCGCCGTGCCCTGTGTGTAGATCAGCTTTTCCGGCGTGATGGCGATCTTCAACAGCCAGTACAGAGGAAACAGTGCGAAGAGCACATAGGCAGCGATCGCCAGATAGCGACTGCCGGTGAGAAATGTTTTCATGCATCCACCATCTTCAGGCTCTTGCGCAGGCGCAACAACACAGCGGCGTAGGCCAGCAGCAGCAACAGCAGAATCACGGCAATGGCCGAGGCATAACCGAAGTCGAGTTTGCGAAATGCGGTGGTGAAGATATAGGTGGAGAGGATCTGTGTGGAATTGGCCGGACCGCCTCCCGTCATGACGAAGATCAGATCGGCAAAGTTGGCCACCCAGATGGCTCTGAGCATGACGGTGATCAGGATCATCGGGGCCAGAAAGGGCAGGGTGATCTTGATGAAGCATTGCCAGGCGGTTGCGCCATCAATGGCCGCGGCCTCATACAGGTCGTTCGGGATCGATTGCAAGGCGGCCAGCAGAGTGATGGCAAAGAAGGGAATGCCGAACCACACATTGGCAATGATCGGTCCCCAGAGCGCGGTATCGGGGTCGGACAGGATATTGTACGGCTCGCTGAGTATGCCGATGGCTGCCAGCCAGTGAGGGATGGGGCCGATGACCGGGTTGAACAGCCATGACCAGGTCAGCGCCGAGAGAAACGTGGGTACTGCCCAGGGCAGGAATACCAGTGCCTGCACGAATTTGCGACCGTGAAAACCGCGGTTGAGCAGCAGGGCCAGTCCCAGACCCAGCAGAAACTGCAGGATTACCGACGCCAGCGTCCAGTGAAAGGTGTTCTTCAGCGACTTCCAGAATTTGGCATCGTCCATCAGAGTGCTGAAGTTCTGCAGACCGATCCAGCCGGTGTCGAACGGGTTCATCAGCGAGATCGCCTGAAAGGCGTAGGAGATGCCGATGACCAGTGGCAGCAGCATCACCAGAGTAATCAGAATCAGACCCGGAGAGAGATACAGCCACGGCTCAGCGGCTACCGCCAGCCGCGCACGCCATGGCGTGGCAGCTGGAGGCATTTTTCGAGCGCTTGCGAAACCGGCTATTGGTCTGCCTTCCATTTCGCGTATTCCGCGGTCAGAAAGTCAGCCCATTCGCTGGCGATATCCTCGGCACTGCGCTGACCCAGCAAGGCTTCCTGGCTGGATTCCAGAGCGATGGAGTCGGCAAAGAAGCCGAACTTCTCGAGGTAGGTGGGCATGATGGTGGGTTCGTACTGAGGTTCGTTGAGCTCGGTGAACCAGCCCTTGAACTGATCGGTCTGGAAGTAGGGGTCCTGGTCGGCACCTTCGTGAATCGGAATGACGCCAACTCGCTTGGCCCAGGTCTTGTTGCTTTCGGGCGAGGACAGATGAGCCACCAGGTCCCAGGACTCGCTGGCATGCTCGGTTGACTTGAAGACAGACCAGCCGGCATAGCCGATGGTGGGGAAGGCCTTGCCTGCCGGACCGACTGGCATCGGGGCGACGGCAAAATCTTCAGCGTCCATACGTTCGGCCACGGCAATCAACGCATCCGGGTCCTGGTCAAGAAAGGCACAGGTTCCCGAGTAGAAGCCTGCCACGATCTCGTTGAATCCCCAGCTGACCGAATCCTTGGGGGCGTAGCCCTTCTGATACATGTCGATCAGAAACTGGATACCTTCGATGGAGCCCGGTTCATCCAGGCGGCTCTTGCCGTCTTCGGTGAAGAATTCGTTGGTGCCGTTCATGGTGGCTGCAAACATGATCCAGCCATTGAGGCCGCCGGGTCCACCGCGCAGACAATAGCCACTCTTGCCATCCAGCTCGGAGATTCTGGCGGAGGCTTCCATGAATTCCGCCATGGTGGCCGGAGGTGCATCGATACCGGCTTCGGCCAGCAACTTGCGGTTGTAGAACATGGCACGCAGGTAGAAGCCGTAAGGTACCGTGTACATGGTGCCGCCTGCATAGCGTCCCATGTCCAGGGATTTCTGTGTCAGGGTATCGCCGTGCTCCCAATTGCTGATGTTGTCCTCGAGTGACATGAGCATGTCGTTGCCCGCGTACAGGGCCAGCCAGCGGTCCGGCATTTCCACCACATCGGGTACGTCGCCTCCGGCGACCATGGTGGCGAATTTCTCGAATGCCTGACCCCAGGGCAGGGAGACGATTTCCACTTCCACACCCGGATTGGCTGCTTCGTAGTCATCGACCATGGCCTGCAGGGTCTGGGTACGTTCGGGACTGGTAATCACTTCCACCAGTTTCAGTTTCGTTTCGGCGGAGGCCGCTCCAGACCCCAGCAACAGTGCCAGAGATACACCGACCAGCTGTCTCATCATCATGCCTTGTTCCTCGCTGTGTGTTTCAGTTGTCGTTCAGGTACTGATGTGTCTCAGCTTCGTGCCTGTGCAATGGCCTGGCTGAGGTCCTTCCATAAATCATCTGCGCCTTCAAGCCCGATACTGATGCGCACCAGGTTGTCCGGCACCTTGAAGCGTTGCATGGAGTTCTCGGCACTGGCCTGGGCCAGTCCGACGCGGGCAGGCAGGGCGAGGCTTTCAAAGCCACCCCAGCTGACGCCGAGCTTGAAGATGCTCAGCGCGTTGCACAGGCGCCGAATATCCACCGATTCATCGAATTGAACCGAGAACAGACCTGAGCGGCCCAGGATGCCTCTCTCGGGGGACACGATTGCTGTATTGATCTTTTCAACACCGTCGACATTCATCAGTTGATCGATGATCGAATTGGTGCTCTCCTGATGTCTCTGCATGCGCGGGACCAGGGTGCGAAGTCCGCGCATCAGCAAGAAGGCTTCGAACGGCGCCAGTTTCGCACCCAGCAGTGGCAGTGTCAGATCGCGGATATGATGGATGATGTCTTTGCTGGAAACCACGACTCCTGCAACCGTATCCGAGTGCCCGGAGATGTATTTCGACGCCGAATGCAGGGTGACGTCGATACCCTGCTCCAGTGGGCGCTGGAATACCGGTGTGGCCCAGGAATTGTCGATGACCGTGCAAGCGCCGTGGCGCTTCGCGTGGGCTGCGACGGTGCTCAGCTTCAGTGAATCGAACATGAGGCTGTTCGGGCTTTCCAGATAGGCGACGCTAACACCATCGAGCAGCTCCGGATCGTTCTCGAAAGCACTGAGAGGGTGGTAGCTGATGTCTACACCGAAGGGGCGAAGCAGCCTTTCGAACAAGCGATAGGAGTCCGGGTAGACATGTTCGACACAGGCAATGCGATCACCGGGCTTGACCAGTGCCAGCATGGTTGCCGAGATGGCGCCCATGCCAGAGGCGAAGGACACTGCGGTGTCGCCGCCTTCGGCACTGGCCATGGCCGATTCGAAAGCCGAGACCGTCGGGTTCTGCACCCGGGTGTACAAGGCTGTATCGGTACGGCCGGCCATGCGGTCTTCGAAGGCTTCGTAGCTGTCAAAGGCAAACAGCGATGACTGTACGATCGGAGGTGTGATACTGCCGCCACTGTCACCGCCATAGGCCTCGCTGAGCAATGTTGCCAGTGAGTCTGCATGCGAGTTCGCGAGCGACTCGATGTGGATGTCCGGCAAAGTGGTTTCAGAGCTCATCGAGTTGTTTCCTGACTGCGTCGTCGACGATTTGCGAGATGTCCAGCATGTACTGCACCGCAGCTGCAGTATCGGCGGCTGAAATCGCATCGGCCAGCTGCCTGTGAACGGGAATGGATTCCTCACCCAGCAACGGCATGTCGAAGGGGTCCTTGTAGATGTCGTGGAACACGGCATGGATCCTGGTGCTCAGTTGACCGAACAGCGGATTGCCACAAGCCTTGTGAACGGCGGAGTGAAACTGCGAGTCCACCTTGCGCCAGTCTTCACCTCGCTGGTAGACCTCCATCAGGATGTCGGCTCGACGCTGGATCTCGTCCCGATCGTTCTGGCTGGCATGTCCGCAGGCCAGCCGAATGGCTTCCACTTCCAGTGGTCGACGAACACCATTGGTTCGCAGCAGGCTTTCGGCCTCCAGCTTCAGCGTGATGGGAATATTGACCGAGTTGGAGGTGACTTCGGCGGCGAGGATCGTGCCGGCACCCTTGTTGCGGGTCACGATCCCCATGCTCTGCCATGCCTTGAGTGCTTCGCGGATGGTGGATCGGCCGACGCCCAGGCGACTGGCCAGTGTCTGTTCCGGTGGCAGGCGATCGCCGACCTTCAACTGCGCCTTTTCGATCATGACGATCAGCGCATTGATGACGGATTTGTCCAGGCTCGGCTGGTTCAGGGGACGCAGAAGTTCCACGGGTGAGCTGGCGGATTTGTCGCGCACACGCGTTGGCGTGTCCGTACCGAGGCCTTGTCTGATCGATGATTTGCCTGTCACATCGTGTATCCGTCATCTACTGAGGCTTCATTAATATCAGATTGTCTGACAATGTTCAAGATTGTCAGACAATGATGAATTGTGCCGGTCGACCCGTACATGCGTGCTAATGTGCCGCGCTGATGATTCTGCAAAAGGAATTTACTGCCATGTCGTGGCTTCCCATCGGTCTTTCGATTCTGCTGGGCATGCTGTTCTCTCAGCAGCCTGTCATCAATACGGCGGTGTCCCGAATCCTGGGCTCGCCAGTGGCAGCTGCGGCCTGTTCGGTGTTTGTCACCCTGGTGTGTTTGCTGATCCTGCTACCGTTCTCCGGTGGGTCGCTACGCCCCAGCCTGTTGGCCGCCTTGCCATGGTGGTCCTTGCTTGGAGGGATGATTGGTGTGGGTATCGTTGCTGGCGCTGCAGCACTGGCCCCGATCACGGGCGCCGCACTGTTCTTCGTCTGCCTGGTAGGAGGGCAGCTCATGGGGGCTGCCCTGGCCGATCACTTCGGTGCTTTCGGTCTGCCGCTACGCAGCCTGTCCTGGACAAGGTTGGCGGGGCTGGGACTGGTGTTTGTCGGCGCCCTGCTGGTGCATCGGGGCTGAACGAGCAGGGGCGATATTGTCCAGGGTCAGCGACTCTGTTTGACGTCTGGAAATTGCTCGGAGCAGGCTTTCAGGGAGAGGGCGCGCCGGTGCTAGTACCAGTGTCGATGTCGGTGCCGATGTCGGTGCCGATGCCGATGCCGATGCCGATGCCGATGCTGGTGCTGGTGCTGGTGCTGGTGCTGGTGCACAGGATGATTGTTCGGCGTTGGTGCCTAGCCAGTGCGGGATAGAGGGGTCACGGTTTCGTCGACGCTCGTGGGGTTATCCCGACGCTTTGCGTCGATCCAGCGTTGCATTGCTGCGGGCATTTCGGGGGGCTGAACGTCGATCTCGAGCACTGACAGCAGCTCATTGACGCTGACCTTGCCGCCACCGCGAACCAGAAAGCGTGCATCGATGAAGGCCTGCGCCATCAGCGTATCGCCTTGCATGAAATTCTGTTCGACATAGATGGCACGATCATCCCAGCCGGCAATGCGTGTATGAATGTTGAAGCGCTGCCCCAGCGTCAGTGATTTGCGGAAGCGGATGCTCGCTTCGGCCGCAACCGGGTACCAGCCTTGTTTGCGGACACGGGCGAACGTGCCGCTGCGCAGCATCAGATCGGTGCGTCCGAGATCGGCGTAGGTCAGGTACACGCCGTTGTTGACGTGCATGAAGATATCGAGATCGTTGGGCAGTACGCGCAGCGGCGTCTCGGAGGTATCCAGGATGCCCAGCCGGGGGCGGCGTGACTGAGTGAGTATCAGCCAGAACAATCGCAGAAACAGTTTCATGAGGCCAGCCAGTCTCGGACCGGCAGGAACCGGCTGGTCAGTTCGGCTTCCGGACTATCCGGTTCCGGCTGGAAATTGTAGTGCCAGCTGACGTGTGGCGGCAGTGACATCAGAATGGACTCGGTGCGTCCGCCTGACTGCAGACCGAACAATGTTCCCCGGTCGAACACGAGGTTGAATTCGACATAGCGACCACGACGATAGAGTTGAAAGTCTCGTTCGCGTTGTGTGTAGTGAAGCGCACGGCGACTCTGTGCAATGGGGGCATAAGCCGGGAAGAAATGATTGCCAACCGATTGCATCAGACCAAAGGCATGTTCGAAGTTCTCACCGGAGAAATCATCAAAGAAGAGACCGCCTATGCCTCGAGCCTCGTCTCGATGCTTGAGGTAGAAGTACTCGTCACACCAGGACTTGAAGCGTTCGTGCAAGCCATCACCGAAAGGGGCAACGGCATCTCGTGCCGTCTGATGCCAGTGCACGCAGTCCTCCTCGAAGCCGTAGTAGGGGGTCAGGTCAAAGCCTCCACCGAACCACCACACGGGTGACTCGCCATCCTTGTCGGCGCGGAAAAAGCGGATGTTGGCGTGTGTGGTGGGTACATAGGGGTTATGCGGATGAAGAACCAGAGAAACCCCCATGGCCTCCCAGCTGCGACCAGCAAGCTCCGGACGGTGAGCCGAAGCGGAAGGCGGCAGGGTGGTTCCACTGACGCGGGAGAAGGCCACGCCGGCCTTCTCGAATAGATCGCCTTCCGTCATGATGCGCGTCAAACCACCACCGCCTTCCGGTCGCGTCCACTCATCGTTGAGGAAGGTGGCTCCTCCATCGAGTTCTTCCAGCTGCAGGCACAGCGTGTCATGAAAATGAGTCAGGTAATCGTGGACAGCGTCACTGTCGACTGTGCCATGGCTTGTGTTTGACATGATGAAGTAAAGCTCGTAATGGAATATCGAGAGGCTGCTTGCCGACTTGGATTCTACCTCAGGCAGGCAATGGTCGCTTCCGAGCGGGATCAATGGCCATGGACATGCCTGCCAGTAGGACGTAGAGTAATCCCGCTTCCATTCACAGCACACATTCGGAGAATCTCTTGACAGGTACACGCGTTGCACTGATTGGCCTTGGCATGGCGTCAAAGCCACATCTGGAAGCTCTCAAACAGCTCACGGGAAAGGTGGATCTGGCCGGGGTATACAATCGCAGTCAGCCACGGGCGCTGGAGGTTGCCGAGGCCTACGGTGTAACAGCATTCGATACCATCGACGCCATTGCTGCAGATGCGTCGGTTGAAGCTGTCATTCTGGTAACGCCACCAGATCAACGGGAAGATCTGGTCAGAACTTTTGCTGCCGCCGGAAAGCACATCCTGACGGAAAAGCCCATCGAGCGCAGCAGTGAGCAGGCGACGGCTCTGGTTGAAACCTGCGAAGCCGCCGGCGTGAAATTCGGCGTGGTGTTCCAGCATCGCTTTCGAGTGGGCGCACAACGTTTGACAACCATCATGCGAGAAGGCTTGCTGGGTGATATCGCCAGCGTGAGGGTACAGGTTCCCTGGTGGCGCGAGCAGTCCTATTACGATGTTCCCGGGCGCGGCAGTTATGCACGAGACGGCGGTGGTGTCCTGATCAGTCAGGCCATTCATGTCATGGATCTGATGCTGAGTCTGACAGGGCCTGCCAGCTCGGTGCAGGCGATGTGCGCCACGACGCCGCTGCACACACTCGAGGCCGAGGATTTTGCTGCGGGTTGTGTGCGTTTTGCGTCAGGTGCCGTGGGCTCCATTGTCGCAACGACGGCGGCTTATCCCGGTGGGGCGGAGACACTCAGTATCGACGGTACAAATGGCAGTGCCACGCTGGAAGCGGGTCGATTGCTCGTGCATTACCGGGATGGCAGCAGTGAAGAGCTCGGAGAGACCACGGGGACAGGTGGTGGTGCGGACCCCATGGCTTTCCCTTGCGACTGGCATCGCGACCTCATCGAGGATTTCGTTGACAGCATCCGGTCTGGAACACAACCACGCATCAGTGGTCGTGAGGGTCTGCGGGTGCATCATCTGATCGATGCGCTGGTCGCTTCATCGCAGCAAGGCAAGCAGGTGGATGTCACGCCGGAGACAGTCGGCTGAAGCGCTTTTCCCCGCTCGGAGAAGCACGCAGCCGCTACTGGTCGGTTGCGTGCTTCATGATGCGGGGCAATGTCCTTGCTGGCTGCTGGCCATGATGCATCAGTGAATTAGTGCATTCGTGCATTCGTGCGTCAGAGCTGTCCGGGTGCCATGCCGGACGCGGACAAGGCGCGGGCAGGCACCGCGCACATTGAACCGATTTTAACCGCTTTGGCGCCTGCTCAGCACTCTCGAGCGCGGCTGATCATTTCCTGCAGTACTTCATCCGGATCGCGCTTCCACCAGTTTTCAGCCGAAAAGATCTCGACCTCATTGAGCCCGTTGAAGCCCTGATGCTCGACCATGGCTCGATAGTGTCTGATGTCGATGACACCATCACCCATCATGCCGCGGTCTGTCAGCATGTCGCTGGTCGGAGATAACCAGTCACAGATGTGAAAGGCGAGCAAGCGTTCCTTGCCGGCGCGCTGAATCTGCGCACGAATATCCGGATCCCACCAGATGTGATAGACGTCCAGCGCCACACCGATACCATCTCCGAGTTCGTCACAGATATCCAGCGCCTGGCCGGTGGTATTCACGCAGGCACGATCCGCGGCATACATCGGGTGCAGCGGTTCGATGGCAATGGGCATATTGACCGTGCGGGCGTACTCAAGCGTCTTGCCCAGGCCTTCGGTGACAATCTGGCGAGCGCCAATGAGATCACGAGAGCCGGGCGCAAGGCCACCGACGACCATTACAAGGCAGGCGGCACCGATGGCTACGGCTTCATCCACCGCTGCCTTGTTGTCATCGATGACCGACTGCGTCAGTGCGCCTTCGGCGGTGTACCAGCCACCCCGGCAGAGTCCTGATACGGCCAATCCCGACTCGCGAATCATGCGAGCACCCTGACTGACCCCGGCTTCGTGCAGTTTGTCCCGCCAGGGTGCAATGCCGCCGATACCATGTCGCAGACAGCCTTCCACCGCTTGCTGCAGATTCCACTGCTTGCTGACAGTGGCCGTGTTCAGCGACAGCTTCTCTGGTGTGATCATGCAAGTATCTCCACACCACGAGCGGAGAATACCGCACTGGCTCGACGTGCGGCCTCTTGCGGATCGGTAAACAGCTGCGCATCGTTGGCCAGACGCATGAGTTCGGCCAGGTGCAGGGTGGAACGCGTGCTCTCCTGCCCACCGACCATGGTGAAATGGTTCTGATGACCGTTCAGATAGGCCATGAAGACAACACCGGTCTTGTAGTATCGGGTCGGTGCCTTGAAGATATGGCGTGACAGCGGCACGGTTGGATCGAAGGCTTGTCGGTATGCAGCGTTATCTCCGGCACCCAGAGCCGACAGCGCTCTGGCCGCTGCCCCTGCGATGGGATCGAATATACCCAGCAAGGCATGGGAAAAACCGTCTTCATCACCCTGAATGAGGTCGGGGTAGTTGAAGTCATCGCCGGTGTACATCTTCACGCCTTCCGGCAGGCGATTGCGCATGTGGATTTCCTTGTCAGCCGACAGCAGGGAAATCTTGATTCCATCGATATTGTCAGCATTGTCCTTGAGGATCTCAAGGCAAGTGCCCATCGCTGTCATGTGATCGTCAGAGCCCCAGTAGCCTTTCAGGGCCGGGTCGAACATCTCACCCAGCCAATGAAGGATGGCTGGTTGCTTCAGGCCTCCGAGAACACGTGCGTAGACCTTTGCATAGTCCTCCGGTCCCGAGGCTACCGCTGTCAGTGCTCTGGATGCCATAAGGATGACACGGCTACCGGTGGCCTCAATGGCCTCGCACTGCATTTCGTAGGCGGCGATGACATCATCGAGCGTCAGATCCGGCGTTATCTCCAGATGATCGGTACCGGCACCGCTGGCGATCAGATGACCGCCGGCATTGGCAAGTTCCATACTGCGCTGAACCAGCTCCAGCGAGGTTTCCCAGCTCAGCCCCATGCCACGTTGTGCGGTGTCCATTGCCTCGGCCACGCCCAGGCCGATACTCCACAGGTATTCGCGGTACGCCAGTGTGCGATCCCAGTCGACAGCGGTATCGATCCAGGGGTCGTTGTCAGCCAGTGGGTCACAGACCACGTGGGCGGCTGCGTAACCGATACGGTTCCATTGGCCATCAGCTGCGGCCGGTTCTGGACCGGCAAGCAGTGTGATGCGCTCGAGCGAGCCATCGGCAACAGGTAGTTGAATGGTGACCGACATGCTTCAGCCCTCCAGAGACGGAATGTCTATCCAGCGGCGCTCCTTCCAGCTCTGGTGTCCCAGTTCGGCCAGCTGCACACCCTTCGCGCCTTCCATCAGTGTGTAGTTCCATGGGCCATCTTCGGCCACATGTCTGAGGAACTGTTCCCACTGCACCTTGAAACCATTATCGAAATCATGATTGTCAGGGACTTCTTCCCAGTCCTCCATGAAATTCATGGTTTGCGGCTGATCCGGATTCCAGACCGGTTTGGGGGTATTGACGCGATGCTGACTGACGCAGCTGTGCAGACCGGCAACGGCCGAACCATGGGTGCCGTCAACCTGAAAGGTGACGAGATCATCACGACGTACCCGCACACACCAGCTCGAATTGATATTGGCAATGATGCCGCCTTCCAGCTCGAAGGTGGCATAGGCAGCATCATCGGCGTCAGCCTTGTAGTGTTCTCCGTTTTCGTCCCAGCGATCCGGAATGTGTACAGCGCCGGTGCAGGACACCGCCTTGACCGGTGCGAAGACATTGTCCAGAACATAGCGCCAGTGGCACAGCATGTCGGAGATGATGCCACCACCGTCTGCTGCGCGGTAGTTCCAGCTGGGTCGCTGTGCCGGCATCCAGTCGCCTTCGAATACCCAGTAACCGAACTCACCGCGCACCGACAGGATCTTGCCGAAAAAACCGCTGTCTCGCAATCGTTTGAGCTTCAGCAGACCGGGCAGGTCCAGCTTGTCGTGCACGATGCCATTCTTGACACCTTTCGACTTGGCGTAGTTGGCAATCTCCAGTGCCTGCTCGAGTTTCTCGGAAATCGGTTTCTCGCAGTAGATGTGCTTGCCGGCGTCGATGGCCTGTCGCAGCAGTTCGGGGCGCAGTTGAGTGGAGGCGGCATCGAAGAATACCGTGTCGTCCGGATTGGCCAGGGCCGCTTCCATGTCGGTGGTGTAGCGTTCCACGCCATGCGCCTTGGCCAGTTCGGCAATCTTGGCTTCGTTGCGTCCCACGATGATCGGATCCGGCATCAGGCGAGTGCCGTCTCTGAGTAATACTCCACCCTGATCTCGAATGGCCAGTACCGAGCGGATGAGATGCTGGTTCATTCCCATGCGGCCGGTGACCCCGTGCATGATGATACCGATGCGTTGCTGCGTCATGATGTCGTTCTCTGATGTCTTTAGTGAAATTCAGGGTTGTAGAAAGCGGATGACCATGTCCTCGGCGTCCTGGCGGCGCTGTTCCAGCCAGTCGTCTTCGTCAACCGGTTTGTTGAACACAACGCGCAGCGTGTGCGCATTGGAAATGGGGAAGTAGCACAGAGAGGCGATGGTGATATACAGGTCCACCGGGTCGATCCCCTGGCGGAAAATGCCATCGCTCTGACCACGTTTCAGAATGACTTCGAGCTCCTGCACCAGGCGCGACTGGATCTCGCCGACATCATGAATCTTCTTGATGGTCGTGCCCTGATGCAGGTTCTCGGTGTTGAGCATGGAGATGAACCAGGGCTTCGACTTGAAGTGATTCAGTGTGAAACTCACCAGTGCACGTATGGCTTCTTCGGGGGACTTGTGCTGCAGGTCCAGTTCCTGTTCTCCCGCTCGAATCTGGATATAGGCTTCGCGCAGAGCGGCGGCGTACAGGTCATCCTTGTCGCCATAGTAGCTGTAGATCATGGGCTTGGAGACACCGGCAGCAGCCGCAATGGTGTCGATACGAGCACCCGAGAAACCCTTCTCAGAGAACTCGACCAGTGCCGCATCCAGAATCATGCGGCGTGAGAGTTCCGCGTCGCGTCGTCCTGTGTTCGCTTTCGCTTTCATGATTCATCCTGGATCGGGATATTCCGCTTGCCGGGCAGCAGGCGAAGCAGAGCGCGGCGGACCGCAGGAATGCTGAGAAGAATGGAGAGGCCGATGATGATGGCGAAGGTGGCAGAAATGGGACGGGTGAAGAATGGCGACAGATCACCATTGCTGAGCGTCAGTCCACGACGCAGACTCTTGTCCAGCAAGGTGCCCAGAATGATGCCCAGCACCAGCGGCGCCATGGGGTAGTTCATGCGTCGCAGAATGAATCCGGCGAGTCCGAAGAACAGCATGACCCAGATGTCGAACACGCGTTGGGTCAGGGCATAGGGACCGATGACGCAGAGTGTGAAGACGATCGGCATCAGCAGTTCACGAGGTACCTTGAGTATCTTGATGAATACCCGAGTCAGGGACAGACCGAAAGCGGCTATTGCAATGGTGGCCAGGATCAGCATGGCTGCAATGTTGTAGATGAAGTCGGGCTGCTCGATCATGATCATGGGACCCGGACGAATGCCATGAATGAACAGTGCTGCAATCAGCACAGCGGCTGGTGCTGAACCGGGTACCGCCAGCGTCAATGCCGGTATCAGGGCGCCGGGTACCACGGCGCTGTTGCCGGTCTCGGCTGCGGTCAAACCCTCGGTGGAGCCCTTGCCATACATCTCGGGTTCCTTGCTGAGTTTCTTGGCGGCAGCGTAGGAAGACCAGGCGCCGATGTCTTCACCGACTCCGGGTATGATGCCGACGATGGTGCCGATGACGCCGGAGCGTACGATCGTGAACTTGTAGCGCCACAGATCGATCAGTCTGGGCAAGGCGCTGGTAGATCTGGCGCTTGCTTCCACCATTTCGCCCTTGGGACGCCACATCACGGTCAGCACTTCGGCAAAGCCGAAGGCGCCGACCATGGCCGGAATGAGTGCGATACCGCCGTTCAGGTCGCTCAGCCCGAGGTTGAAGCGCACATGTGCATGAATGCCTTCGCTGCCGATCATGGCAACCATCAAGCCCAGCAGCCCGGCTATATATCCCTTGAGCGCTGAACCGCCGCCGGTCAACTGACCCGATATGACGATACCGAACAGAGCCAGCCAGAAGAATTCGAAGGAGCCGAAATCCAGTGCAATTTCGGCCAGAGGCGGTGCCAGCATCACCAGCAGCACGATGCCAACCAGTGTTCCCAGTGCAGATCCAGCAGTTGCGAGCGCCATGGCATTGGCCGCCTGGCCTTTCTGTGCGAGCGGGTAGCCATCAAGCGAGGTTGCGGCACTGGCAGGCGTGCCTGGAATATTGAGCAGGATGGCGCTGCGCGAGCCACCGTATATGGCGCCCACATACATGCAGATCAATACAAGTATGGCGGCGTCTCGATCCAGTGTGTAGGTGAGTGTGGTCAGCAAGGCCACACCCATGGTGGCCGTGAGTCCGGGCAGGCTTCCGACAAAGATGCCGAGCAGGCTCGCCCAGATCACGTGGAACACGGACATGGGCGTGAGGAGGTTGAACAGCGCGTCGAACAGTGATTGCAGCGCTTGCATCAGGGTAACCTCACGAGAAATCCGTACTGGAAGAGCAGGGAGATGGCGCCTGAGAACACAGCGGCAAACAGGGCCGTCAGAATCACGAGTTTCGGTGTCGAGTGGTTCTTGCCACTGTCAGCTGTCCAGCTGAAATACAGGGAAAACACGAAGATGAAAATGCCGGTAGCCAGAACGAAAGGCATCTTTCCCAGTAGACCGATGGCATAGCCGATACACAGGATGATGCTGATGAAGAGGTTCTTGAAAGATCCCTGTTCTGCCGTGCTCTTCTGATCATTGCCTGCACCGGCGGACAGGATCAGCAGCAGGGAGCAGATGATCATGGCGGCGCCAAGGCCCATGGGAACCAGACCCGGAATGCTGGCCGGATGTATCTGACGTATCTCCAGGCGGTCCATGGTGTAGCCGCCGACCAGCATGGCAATGCCCAGCATGAGCAGCACCAGTCCGGTTATTCGATCGGCAGTTCTTGGGTCAGAGAACATGGTTTCTATCGACAGAGAGTGTGGGACAGGTCTCGAGGTGATGTCGGAGTACGGCCCTGGAGGCCGCACTCCGGGGGGCTGGTGGAAATTACTCGGCAGGGCAGTCGATGCCGATCGTGGAAGGATCGACCACGGCTTCGCCGCGCGTGACGCGGGCACAGGCTTCTGCAATGACTACCGGCATGGCAACGGCACGTGCTGCTTCACCGTGGCTTGGCGCAAATACGGCACCGCGCTCCGAGGCATAGGTCTTCATCTCTTCGGAGTCCATGACGTTCTCCTCCCATACCTTTGCGACCGTGTCATACACGTCCTGCGGAGCACCTTTGGGAATGAACACCCCGAAATAGTCTGCGGCGATCGGCATGTCGGCCAGCCAGTCGGTAACTGGTGGGATCGGATCGATACCTTCCACCACCAGCGGCTTGTCTGACAGGACTGCCAGAGCGCGTAACTTGCCGGCACGGATCATCTCCGTCTGCTCGGTAGCCAGCTGGGTAGTCACGGCAACTTCACCACTGGCAGCTGCCATGACGGCCGGGTTGCCACCGTCATAAGTGACCATACGGGCACCCAGCTCCCCCTCTATTTCTTCCTTGATGGCTGCCAGAGCCATGCCGCCGGATGAGTTGACGCCAGCGGTACCCACGGTAACGTCGTCACCCTTCATGGCTTCCAGCAACTCACCAAAATCCTGATAGGGAGCATCGGCATTGACACTGACCACGGGCACATTGGCAACGTGCAGGTAGATCTCATAATCATCGATGGAGGTGTTTTCGACCAAGCCGGTGATGGCGTAGGTGGCATTGTTGGCAATCGCGTTCGCTGTCCAGGTGTATCCGTCGCGTGGCGCATCGAGAGCTGCCTGGGTGCCTTGTGAACCAGAGGCACCTGGCTGGTTGACGATGACGATCTTGGTGCCCAGACCTTCTTCCAGAAGCGGCGCCACGACGCGGGTGACCTGATCGGTGGAACCACCGGCTGACCAGGGGACGATGATGTTGATGGGACGATCCGGCTGCCATTCCGCCAGGGCAGGTGTACTTGCGGCCAGCAGCGTGGCTGTGGTGACTGAGGCTGCAATGAGGTGTTTGAACTGCATTGATTTCTCCTTCCCGTTGTTTTTGTTACCAACTAGTAGGTAATATAAATAGGCGTTTCAAAGGTGTCAAGAACATTTGTCATGGGTAATGAAATTATGAGAAACGCGTAGGAGAGCGACCGGGTGCCAGCGCGAGCTTGCTCGCTGATGGGCGGTCAGAGGCGCTTTGTCGTTGGCTGAAAAGGGTGGAAACCGCCCGGATGGGCATGCCTGACTGCCGAGAGCAGGAACGGATATTATTGTTGGCAGTCAGGCAGTCAGGCAGTCAGGCAGTCAGGCAGTCAGGCAGTCAGGCAGTCAGGCAGTCAGGCAGTCAGGCAGTCAGGCAG
>CANLXI010000018.1 GCA_947495035.1 uncultured Granulosicoccus sp. | reverse complement strand
CAGGCACAGGCACAGGCACAGGCACAGGCACAGGCACAGGCACAGGCACAGGCACAGGCACAGGCACAGGCACAGGCCGCCGAGGCGTACTCACTGCCTGATCGTGACCTCATCACTCAGATTGCGCAGGCGCGGCGGACGGGCGGTATCGATCCGGTTGTTCAGCAGTTGCAGGCCATCGAGCAAGTGGCGCTTGCTGCGGCCATGGCCCCCGGTGGACACTTCATAGGGAACGCAGCGCTGGCGGGCCACCACGGTATTGTCTCTGATGGTGTTGGGTCCATCCTGAATGACCAGCGAGGTACCCTCATGGCATACGAAGGTATTGTCGGCGACGAGGTTGCCTTCGGCGGTATCGGTAAACTTTCCGGAGCGCCCGTCGAGCGTGGCACACCAGCCGGAGCGGTGCCGGCGGCCCTGTCGTGAAGCGATCTGAACTCCGGACACGCCGGTATTGACGAAGCGATTTCCGATAATCCGGTTGTTGTTGGGAGGTGTCGAACGAATTACCGGGCAGACGATTCCCTTGAGCTCTCCGCAGTTCTGATAGACGTTGATGCCCCCTTCGCGATTGTTGACGAACAGGGTGTCTGATACCTCGCTGTCATAGGTGGAATCGATGGCAATGGCCTCACGGGACTGGTTGTTGCTGATGAGCGATTGGCGAATGCGGACGTCGTGACTGCCGGCCTCCGAGTAGATGGCGATACGTTGCGTGTTGTCGATGCTCACCTGATGGATATCCACGTCGTGGCTGTAGTTGCCCAGATAGATACCGGTGATGGTGTCCTCGATGACAAGATTCTCGAAACGCAACTTCTGGTGCCCGACCGGTAGCGCCTCGCCTGCACCGACTTTCCCGTCCGGGCCCAGTTCGCCACCGAAGAAACGGGTGGCTTCGATCCCCATGTGGTTGGTACCACGCAGCGTGCAGTTTCTGACAGTGATATCGCTCAGCGACTGGTCATTGATCAGGCGAACGGCTGGCATGCGCGTACGCTGAGTGGTGGCGATACCCTGAGGCAGACTCACGCGACCCCAGCCATGGTCTATTGCACCGCCGGCGCAGTCCAGGGTTCGCTGGTTCTGATCGAAGAAGGCTGTTATCGGCAGGCTGTCGTTTGCCGAACAGAACGAGACATCGGCATCCATGAGCAGGCAGCTGTGCTCGCTGATGTCTGCGGTGGACAGGCAGCCACTGAACTCACTGGCTCGTCTGACCATCTTGCACTGTGACAGACGTTGATCGACATGCGGCAGGCTGCAGTCGATGGGATCCCGCTCTGCGTGAGAGTGGCTGATGCAACCGCTGATCAGGCTGATCATCAGAAGACAGAAAACATACCGGGGCCGAGCTGTGGTGGGCCGCTTGGCTGTCTGGAGGACGAATTTCTTCATGCCTTCGGTTCAGCAAATCACGGGCCCTTCCGCCTTGCCGGACTGGATGTCTTCGATACTCGCCCACAAAAAAGGCCAGCATGATGCTGGCCTTTTCCGACTTCCGGAGGATGAGCTGCTCAGACCCGTGAGGGCCGGAAGCAGGCTCGAGACTCAGTTGAAGACCATGCGAGTGGCAGTGACTTCGACTTCAACGCGACGGTTCAGCTGGCGACCTTCAGCGGTATCGTTGCTGGCAACCGGTGAAGTCTCACCCATGCCTGAAACGTCGATACGAACATCGGGGTACTGGGCGGCGATGACGTCGGCAACTGTCTGTGCACGTCTTTCGGACAAAGCCTGGTTGTATTCTTCGGCACCGCGGCTGTCAGTGTGGCCCGTGACGGTCACATCGGTAATGCCCTTGTACTCGGCCAGCGCGCCGAACAGGCCGTTCATGGCGGCTTCACCGGCACTGGTCAGCTGTGAGGAATCCGTATCGAACAGGGCTTCTTCGCTGAACTGCTGGGTATCGATCTTGCCGGGGTTCGGGGCTGGTGCTTCGGCAACCACGGTTTCCTCGACTTCGGCTACAGGCTCTGGCTCGACTTCGGCTACTTCTTCAATGCCTTCGCACACATTGATGACCGCATCGTCGGAAAACGTTCCGGTGTGCATGCAATCGCCCAGGCCGGTTTTCAATACAGCGCCATCCGAACTGACGTAGCCGCCTGAGCCATCGTTCTCGATATGGCCATGATCTTCTTCGGTGATGTGCGCGGATGCGCCGAATGACACCAATGTCAGGCAGGCTCCGAACGCTATGGATTTACCAGTGTTCATGTTTGTTCTCCGTGGTGGTTTGGATGTGCGTCAAGACAAGTAACTACCGAGTGTTACTACGAGAAAACGTGTCCGGAAAAAAGAACACTCGCGATCCGGATAATCGGGTCTGGGGACGATCAGGCATGTGACATGACAGCGGAAAAGCCCGAAGACTCTTCCGCTGTCAGGGTTACTGCAACTTACTCGGTGATGCTTTTGGCAGTCACTTGAACTTCAACACGACGGTTCAGCTGACGACCTTCTGGCGTGGAGTTGGTCGCAACCGGGCTGTCTTCACCCATGCCGCTGCTGGTAACGTCGACGTTGGGGTAGGCAGCCTTCAGGAAAGCTTCAACCGCTGCGGCGCGTCGCTCGGACAGGCCCTGGTTGTAGCTGGCTTCGCCGTTGGAGTCGGTGTGACCGACCACTTCGATGGAGGTGATTTCCTGGAATTTCTCGAGTTGAGACACGAGATCAGCCATGGCCTGTTCGCTGGATGCGTTCAGCACGTCAGAGTTGTTGTCGAACAGTGCCTCACCGCCCAGAGTGGCCGTGGTCACGATAGGCTCCTTCTGTACAGGTTCTGGCGCTGGCGCTGCTTCCGGAGCAGGTTCTGCTTCAACAACTTCTTCCGGCGCTTCTTCGATGCCGGCACAGGCGTCTACCTGGTCTTCATCATTGTACAGGCCGATTTTCACGCAATCACCGAGGCCGGTCTTGATGGCATCGCCCATGGAATTGGCGTAGCCACCGTTGCCAGCAGGTATTTCGATGGTTCCATCCAGAGCCACACCCTGGGCATGAACGACACTGCTGCCCAGTAGCAAGGCCGCGATTGAACTGATGGTACCGATATTTCTATTCATAGCTAGCTCCCACTAGTTGACATCTGAATAAACAAAAAATCTACAAAACCGCTGACTCGGAGAGTCTCGCAGGCCCGTCGAGGCTGGCTGCAGGCTGCCGGGGTCAGTCAGAAACTCCAAAACGCCAACAAATCCCCGGCCGGCGAAACGGCTCTTCGAGACACCACGCAGACTTGTTGTATTTTTGTCTTGTATAGCGGTAAACAAGCCGATTGTAAACTCAATACACAGTATTCATGTGTGAAAAAAACAACAACCGGATTGCAACCGCCGCCAGGACTTACAACAGAGTGTAGGCTATCCACCACGATTCATAAGCAAAAGGACACTTGCTGATGCATTTTTCAATGGCTTCATTGCCGCTTTGGGCGAAAATCCCGCTCTCGCGACTGAAAATTGACTCTCAGTGCGTGATATGTGCCCGATCCGGAGGGCAGGGCGTTGATTTGTGTGACGACTGTGAAAGCTTGTTGCAGACCTGTTTCGTCGAAGAGCCCGCGGGTCGGGTATCCGGATTGTGTCTGAGCTGTGGTGCGGAGCTCTCGTCCGTGCCGTTCGAACAGCTCAGCCAGCGAGGTCTGCCGCCCTGTACCCAATGCTCCGGACAAGCTGCACCGTTCACTCGCATCGTGGCGCCATATCGGTACGAGTTTCCGGTCGATCGCCTGATCCAGTCGCTCAAATACCGTGAGCAGCGCGTTCTGGCAAGAATCTTCGGAACCCTGCTGGCGCGCTCGGTTCAACGACAACACCCGACGGGTCATGCATTACCCGAGCTGTTGCTGCCCGTGCCACTGCATGCCACCCGATTGCGTCAGCGTGGCTTCAATCAGTCGGCCGAAATCGCTCGCTGGTGCGGACGCGAGCTGGGCGTGGAATCGCGTGCCCGCGCGGTAACGCGTGAATACGACACCGGATCGCTGGCCGGGCTGAGCCGCGCGGAACGCCAGTACCGCATTCTGGGTGCCTTTCGCGCACAGGAAGCGCTCGCCGATCGGCATGTGGCCATCATCGACGATGTGCTGACCACGGGCTCTACCACCCGCGAGCTGGCGCGGGAGCTCTATGACACGGGGGTCGCGTCGGTCGAGCTGTGGGTATTGGCGCGTACATCCAGTGCTCGTTGAGCGGGCTGGCTGATCTCGCTGGCCAGCATGCGGCGTACGGTCTCCGGCAGCTCGTTGCCACCGGTACGGGGCAGCGACTGCCACAGGCTGTGGTATTGCTCGCGCAGGGCACGTGATTGTTCGTTCAGTGTACCGAAGCCTTCGCCAACGGCTGCCGATGTCTGCGCCAGGGCGGCCGCCAGACCGTCTCTGGCGCCACGCAGGGCGGCCTTCTCGCGCGACGGTCTTGTCTTCTTCTGCAGAAACGCCGGGATCAGCCAGGCCAGGGCCAGCAGCAGGGCACCATTGATGGCGAAGTTGCTGCCCAGATAGGCTGCGGAATTGCTACCGCCTTGGGCAAAGGCGCTGACCACGCGCCACCCGATCCAGCCCATGGCGGCCAGTGGCAGCAGCAGGCACAGAGCGCCCAGACCTGCGTGCAGTCGCCGTTGCCAGACGCCGCCCGGCAGAGCCAGTGAGCGATTGACGGTATCGTCGACGGTGGCTGCGAAATCACGGCGAGCGCGAGCATAGGGTTGTGCCACGGCCTGCTTGAGGGCCGCCAATGGCATGGCGCTTGCCTGCCCCTGTTGGTTGAGGAAGTCACCCAGCACGGTGTCGAGACGCCCCAGTAGCGCATCATCGATCAGTGAGCCTGTCACGATCTCCGCCTGTCGCTGAGGTTTGCCACGCCAGCGACTCAGCCAGGAGCCTTCATCATCGGCGTACTGCCGCGCCAGTTGCTGCGCCCTGGGGAGCAGCGTCTGGTCAAGGTCTTTGGTTGCCGCGCTCCAGTGCTCCTGCCAGGCGGATTGCAGAGCACTGATCTGCTCCTCGCTACCCAGCGGCACCAGCCAGGGATCGCTGGCCTCCTTCAGAGCCTTCAGGCGAGCCAGAATACCCAGTTCGTTCAGCGACTTGACGATGGACTCGTCGGCCAGCTGGGCGAGGGTCGAGCAGAGTCTGGCAAAATCATCTTCCTGTCGCCCCTGAGCATCGGTCTTGCCCGATGAATCGCTGCGAAAGATCAGTGGCTCGCTCATGCCGGCAGCGCTCAGCTGCTGGCGGAAATCGTCCAGTTGCAAGGGGTCGCCCCGGTCCCAATGATTCATCACGAACAGCCAGGCGTGTTCGTGCGCGTGCTGTAACAGCAGGCGCCAACCCTGATCATCCCGATAGCGTTCGGGACTCACGACGTAGAGCACGACATCCAGATGTGGTAACCAGACGTCCACCAGATCACGATTGGCGGACTCGACACTGTCGAAATCGGGCATGTCGATGAACATGACGTGTCGATACTGCTCATTGTTGTGCAGGGCCGTACGCATGCGCTCCATCGGAAATGCGTTGGGCAGCCGGTCAACCACCTGCGAACGATGCACGTATACGGTAATGTCGCGTGAGGTGGGACGCTCGACGCTGGCACGGGCGATGGATTCTCCGGCAAGGCGATTCAGCAGCGTACTCTTGCCGACGCCGGTCCCACCGAACAGACCAGCCACCAGTGGTCGGTCGCCGGCGTCGAACAGCTGGCCGGGCGCGCTGGTGGTGACCGATTGCAGGGCGTCGGTGGCTGTCGCCGGTAGCCAGCCAGCGGCAGTGGCCTGATCAGCCCAGGCTTCCAGGGCGTGTCGTTGGGCCGCCGGCAGGTCGGATCGGGAAGGAAGTTCAGCAGACGGCATGGACAGGTGCAGACTCGGGGATACACGGAAATTTTGACAGACAAGAGAAGCAAAGTGGTGATCGACAGCACGATGCATCATGCGATGGATGCCTGCGCACGGACATTGGCAGGTGATGCCTCTCTGGATCTGGCCGGCGGGGCGGTTGCCGCAAGCGGGACGTCGCGAGGCCAGTTCGATGCGCAGTCGCTGCGACATGCCCATCACGACACGGACATACAGCGACGCTTCCTGCCCTCCGATGAGCTGGCAGCGAGTCTGTTTGCGCGGATGGAGACAGAGCGCTTTGAAGCGCTGGGTGCCAATCGCTATGCAGGAGTGGCCCGCAATCTGGATGCGCGGCCATCTGAAGCGGCCGCCACCGAGCAGGCCGAAGCCGCCTGGCAGCGACTGAGCGAGGCCCTGTCACAAGCCTGTCGCCACGCCTTTCGGCAGTGCTGGCAATCGCGAGCAATGACTCGACAGCCAGCTCTGCTCCCCGGTGAGTTGCACCTGCTTGAACAGTCCCTTGTGCCCTTGTTGCCGCAGCTGGTGGCGCATCTGCATGATCAACTGGCCTTTGCCGCCATTGCCCGTCAGGTTGCTCAGGCCCTGGCCAGCAGTGTCGGCAGTGATGATCCTGCCGGTATGAGCCTGGCAGGAGAGGTGGATGAGGAGGCAGCCGACGAGGGGCTGGATGAGGCGGCGGAGGCGGAAGAGTCTGCCGAGGAGGCTGCAGCGGCTGTCAGGAGCGAGGCGCTTGCCGAGGAGGCATTAACCGAGGCGCCCGGGGAGCCTGAACCGACGGACAGACTGCCTGATCAGACGCTGGATGAGGCTCCTTCGGGCGGCCCCGATCCGCTCATCGTGGTCAGTGGTGATAGCCGAAGCTACCGCGCCTTCACGACGGATTTCGATGAAGTGATGGCGGCCTCCGATGGGGCCAGCGCAGCCGAGCTGCAGGAATGGCGTATTGCGCTGGATCAGCATATCGAGGTGCACGGCAGGTTGGTACGGCGTCTGGCCAGCCGGTTGCAACGGGTGTTGCTGGCGCGTCAGCGCCGGCACTGGCAGTTCGACCTGGACGAAGGCATTCTGGATTCCGCGCGCCTGTCGCGAGTGGTCTCGGACCCTCTGATGCCGTTGAGCTTCAAGGCAGAGAGTGACATCGCCTTTCGCAATACCACGATCACGTTGCTGATCGACAATTCCCGTTCGATGCTGGGAAGGCCGATCATGATCGCGGCGGCTTGCGCAGACATTCTGGCTCGGACCCTGGAGCGTTGTGGTGTCAGTGTGGAGATTCTCGGCTTCACGACCGTCCACCTGCATGGCGGTGAATCCACCGAACGCTGGAAACAACAGGGCGAGCCCCTCGATCCCGGTCGTCTCAACGATCTCCGGCATATCGTCTACAAGTCGGCAGACACACCCTATCGCCTGGCACGGCGCAATCTCGGCCTGATGCTGAATCGGGATATCCTGAAGCAGAACATCGATGGTGAAGCGCTGATCTGGGCGCATCAGCGGCTCATGAAGCGGCCTGAGCAGCGCCGCATCCTGATGACCATTTCGGACGGTGCGCCGGTGGATACCAGCACACTGGGAGCCAATGCCGGCGATTATCTGTCTCGTCATCTGCAGCAGGTGATCGACGATATCGAGCGAGCCGGTCAGGTCGAGTTGCTGGCCATCGGTATCGGTCATGACGTCAGCCGATTCTACGAACAGGCGGTCAGTGTGTTCGATGCCCGTCAACTGGGCCCCGTCATGCTGCATCGGCTCGAGTCGCTGTTCCGCAAGGCTGCCTGACGGAAGCCTCCGCGACAGGTCTCGTTCACGGAGGAAAAGCTTGTCCGGTCCGGTGGCAGGCGAGTGGCTGCGGTATAGTCGCAGGGGTGCCGGCCACGGCTACATACCATTCACCACAGAAGGACATTGACATGATCAAAGAAGGCGACAAGATTCCAGCGGTGACGCTGAAACAGATGACGGCATCGGGCCCTACGGATGTGCCTCTGGCCGACTACTGTGCCGGACGCAAGGTGGTCCTGTTTGCGGTACCGGGTGCGTTCACACCGACTTGTTCCGAGTCCCATGTGCCCAGCTACATCGACAATGCCAAGGCGCTGCGCGACAAGGGTGTGGATGCCGTTGCCTGTGTTTCCACCGGTGACTTCTTCGTCATGAATGCCTGGGGCAAGAGCCTGGGTACCGGAGACGATGTGGACATGCTGGCTGACGGCAATGGCGAATTCACGCAGGCGGCGGGCATGACACTGGATCTGTCTGCACTGGGTCTCGGTGAACGCTCACAGCGCTACGCGATGATCCTGGATGACGGCGTCGTGACTCACCTGGCGGTGGAAACCGATCCGGGCTCGGCCACGGTCAGTGCGGCTGAAGCCGTTCTGGAAAAGATCTAGGCAGTCAGACGTTCCCGGCCGCCGCAGGATGCCTGTGCCTGACAGGTTTCCCGGCGGCCTTGCCGTTCACGGAATGACGCAGCGCCGGCAGAGTCGCTACTTCACTACCCGCAACAGTTTCGATACGCGCTCCCGATACAACTCTGCACCTTGCTCGATATTGTCCAGTAGCGCCTCCAGCGCCCAGTAGCTCTGGTGGATGTCCACATCCACATTGCGGCAGGCAATGGAGCCGAAGGTGCCCAGTCGCTGGTGGAATCGCTTGGCAATGGCCGGATAACCCTGCGTTTCCGAGGTACCCGCCAGAGCCAGGAAGATGGACAGTTCCTGCGCCATGACGCCATGGTGCTTGCCCTGATGGTACAGCCAGGCGTACAGATCCGGATGGAAATTGGCCATCACCCCGCAGAACCCGCGTGAGCCTGCCTGCATGGCCGGCCAGGCAATGGCCGCATTGGCATTGACGATGGACAGGGGCGAGCCCTTCACGAGCTCGGCCCGGCGTCGTACCGTCTCCAGATCGCAGGACACATCCTTCAGCGTCACGAAGCGGCCACTGTCGGCACAGAATCTCAGTACATCGTCACTCAAGAGGCGGCGATACGGCATCGGGCATTCATACAGACCCAAGGGGAGATCATCCGGCAATTGATCCATCAGCCAGAGCAGTTCCTTGCGTATGGTGTCATCATTGGCCCCCTGGGATTCCGGCAGACGGTTCGTCACCAGAACCAGAACATCAATGCCGGTGTCGGCCATGGCCTTGAGTTCCATGGCCTGTTGTTCACGAGCTCCGGCAATATGCCCCGATGCCATGACCGGCACACGGCCGTCGACTGTCTCGACCGTCTGTCTGGCCAGGGCGACGCGCTCACCCAGGCTGAGTTTGTGCATCTCGCTGGACTGGCAGACGGCAAACAGGGCATCGGCACCGTTGGCCAGATACCATTCGGTCAGGCGATGATATCCGTACTCGTCAATACCGCCATCGCTGGTATAGGGCGTCAGCATGACGGGAATGATGCCGTTCGCGGTTGTGCTCATGCGTGGTTTTCTCGGTTCGCTCAGGGGGCATAACCCATCTGCATCGGTAACCAGAGTACCAGTTCCGGCACCAGCGTGATGGTCATCAGGGCCAGTAGCAGGGCAATCAGGAATGGCCAGATTTCCATGATCATGTCCCGCAGTGGTGCACCGGTCGTGGCATTGATCACGAACAGCAGGATGCCATAGGGCGGAGTGATCAGACCGATCATGGTGTTGACCACCACCACGACACCGAAGTGCACCAGATCGATTCCCAGCAGTTGGCAACCGGGCAGAAACAGGGGGACGACCACCAGCAGAATGGTGGCTGCGTCCAGAACGCAGCCAAGCACCAGTAACAGCACATTGACGAACAACAGAAAACCCAGTGGTGACAGCTCCAGCGAGTCCATCAGTGCCGCAATGCTGTTGGGGATGTTCTCGCTGGCCACGATATAGTTGAAAATCAGCGCGCCACCGATCACCAGTCCCACCGCTGCCGAAGAACGTGCACTGTCCGACATGACGGTATACAGACTGGACAGCGACAGGGAGCGATAGAAGAAGCTGGCCAGCAGCAAGGCATAGGCGGCAGCAACGGCAGCCGCCTCGGTGGGTGTCGTCACTCCGCCGTAGATGCCGAACAGCAGAATGACGGGCATCAGCAGGGCGGGGAAGGCTCGAATACCGAGCGCCGGCAGTTCACGCATGGGCACGGGGTCATCCATGGCAAACTGGCGCCTTCTGGCAATGATGGCCACCATGACCATCAGGACGGCTCCCATCAGCAATCCTGGCAGAATGCCGGCCAGAAACAGATAGCCCACCGAGGTATCGGATACCAGCGCATACAGCACCATGGGGATCGAAGGCGGGATGATCGGACCGATGGTGGCCGATGCTGCGGTGATGGCTGCAGCGAAGCCCAGGGAATAGCGGCCATTGCGCGTCATCATCTCGATGATGATCTTGCCCACACCGGCCGCATCGGCAATGGCCGAACCGGACATGCCGGAGAAGATCAGGCTGGCCACGACGTTGACATGCCCCAGTCCGCCACGGAAGCGTCCTACCACCGCGACACAGAAACCGAGCAGGCGATCACTGATGGTGCCGGCGTTCATGATGTTGGCGGCCACGATGAACAGTGGTACGGCCAGTAGTATGAAACTGTTGTACAGCCCCTGGAGTATCTGTTCGGCGGCAAGTGCCAGGTCCTGGCCGGCCATCAGCAGATACACGACGGCGGCGATGATCATCGCCAGCGCGATGGGGGCACCTATGGCAGCAACACCGAACAATACCGCCAGGCACAGCAGGAAAGCATTGCTCATACGTCAAGCGTTCCACATAATGCAAGCCAGGCACGTGTGGCATAGCGCAGCATCACGGCAATGGAGAAGACGATGTAGATGCTGAAGAACACATCGAAACGTATCTTGAGCAATGACGTGCTTTCAATGGCCATGAACTGTACGAAGTCGATGGTCGGCCACAGTGAGACCCCCAGCAGGGCGACAATGCAGATACCGGACAGAACGGCGAATACACGACGGGTACCCGGTCGGCAGTGATCGAGCAGTATGGTGAAGCGCACATGGTCCTGATCCTTCAATGTGAACGCACCGGACCAGAACACCAGCCACACCCAGCACAGCAGGCAGGCTTCCAGCGTCCAGCCCAGCGGTGCCCGGAACAGATAGCGCGAGACGATCTGCAGTATGAAGATGAGAAAGGTGGCGCTGAGCAGCAATACCGCCACATTGTCTGCCCGGCGTTGTAGCCAGCCGGGCAGCCCATGCGTCATCGACAACAATTACTGTACTGCGTTGATGCGATCGAGCAGTCCTTCCGGCCAGTCGCTGGAGAAGTCAGACTCCAGATACATGGCCTGAGCGCGAGTGCGGAAGGCGTCCACATCCGGCTCGTACACCTCCAGGCCTTCGCCCTTGAAGAAATCCACCAGTTCGGCCTCGTTGGCGACGATCTGCTCGGTCGTCCAGTCTGCCGCTGCCTGCGCTGCCGTGGAGACGGCCTCCTGCTGCTCGGCAGACAGTTTGTCCCAGACCTTCTTCGAGAACGCGAAGAAGTTCATGTCCACCAGATGTCCGGTGAGTACGATCTGTTTGGTGACTTCGTGAAATTTCTTGTCCTTGTCCGTCGGCAGAGGGTTGTCCTGACCGTCGATGGCGCCGGTCTGCAGCCCGGTATAGACTTCGGTAAATGCCATGGGCGTCGGGTTGGCGCCCAGAGCCCTGCCCAGAAACTGCCAGGCATCGGTGCCCGGCATGCGCAGATTGATCCCCTCCAGATCCTCCGGCGTCATGACCTTGTCCTCGGTTCGAAGGTTGAGCTGACGCGTGCCGAAGTACACGACATTGAGCAGCTTCACCCCCAGCTTGTCCTCGGCCAGTTGATACATTTCCTCGCCGATGTCGCTGGCGAAGACCTTGCGCTGATGCTCGGGGTCGCGCATCAGATAGCCGGCGGTGAAGATCGACCATTCCGGTATCAGCTTGGCCAGCTCCTGTGCAGAAGTGATGGACATCTCCAGGTTGCCGCGCGCAATGGCGACCAGTTCGGTGCCTTGCTTGAACAGGGAATCGTTGTAGTGCGGCTCATAGTCGGCGAATTCGCTGATGCCGTCGGCAAACTGATTGGCCAGGCCCTGGGAGCGGAAATCGGTTTCGGAGGCCGGTGTGGACATGCGGATGGTGACCCTGTCCTGGGCCATGGCGCTGGACGCCAGCGTTGACAGGCTGATTGCCGCAGCCATGCAGACGGTCAGTGCAGAGCGGACGGCTTTCGTTTTCATTGGCATCGACTATTTCCTCTCCTGAGTGCAGTGACGGCTGTCTGTTGGTGTTCTTGCGTCACGGGGCGTGGTAATAATGTGGTGAACGGGGCGGTATTGCGTTTCCAGTATACGGGCATTGACTTCGGCGACTCAACACCATGGCAGCATGCGCCGAGGCTGGGTCGGCTTGCTTGCCGTGTGCAGCGACAATCCGAAGAACAGGGGGCAAGGGTAGATGGATGGGAAAATCAGCATGACCAGACACACTTCATGAGCGGAACGACAAGGTTGCTGGCCTGTGGGCTGATCTCTGCCGACATCACCTTCCGGGTCGGGGAAATGCCCCGCCGTGCCGAGAAATACCGTGCTGATGATGTGCGCTTCAGTCTTGGTGGGGGCGGTGCCATTGCTGCGGTTGCCATGCAGCGTCTGGGGGCCGAGGTGCAGTTGGCAGGCAGGCTGGGAGATGATCTGTTCGGGGACTTGCTGCGCACGGAGATTGCCAGACGTTCTCTGGGGGATCGTTTGCTGACCCGCATGGTGGACGGCAAATCCCCGATTTCCAGCGTCTTTGTCGACGATGGTGGTGAGCGACAGATAGTCAATTATCGTCAGCCCGACACGCTACGGTCAGCAGAGAGCGCAACGGCTGCCTGTACCACTGACGCAGTTGCCTGTCAGTCGGAGGATGCGCTCCCCTTTGATGACGCTCGATTGCAATCCATCGATACACCCCATGCCATTCTGGTGGATACCCGCTGGGAAGCGGCTGCGATACAGATGCTGACGTTCGCCAGGCAGGCCGGCATTCCCGCGGTGATTGATGGCGAAGCTCCCGTCAGTCATACCGCCATGGCGCTGGCCAGTCATGTCGCCTTCTCTCGACAGGGCCTGCGCGACTACGCCGGTGTCGATGAGCTGGAAGCGGGCTTGCGACAGGCGCAGGCGCAATTCGGCAACTGGGTGTGCGTCACGGATGGTGAGAATGGTGTGTTCCATCTGCAGGATGGCACGTTCACGCACACACCCGCCATCCACGTCAAGGCGGTAGACACTCTGGGTGCCGGTGACGTCTGGCATGCGGCTTTTACCCTGCAATTGGCGCAGGGCCAGTCTGAGTCAAGGGCCATCGGGTTTGCCAATGCGGCCGCGGCCCTGAAATGTGCCTCTGACAAGGGGCTCGATGGCATTCCTTCCTCGAAAGAGGTGCTGGAGAGCTTGAACAGATCGCGTTGATCCGGCCGAGAGCACCTTGACGACCCTGGACGATATCCACGCCAGAGTACAGCGGGGATTTCTGTGCGGGCAGAGCGTTGTGTTGTCAGTCAGGCGCTCGCTGATTTTTTCGCAATGCGATGACTTGCATTATCTTCGGCAGGTATCGGCCGTCAGCTCACCGGCCTGCAGCATGCATGACTGCGTGTCTCTGCGTTCTGCTACGGGTTCATCCGAACGGCCAGTCTCGACTTGAAATTCCCGGTCTTGCCCCCAGTGAAGGCGTTGACGAAAGAGAAGCCATAGTCCAAGGACCTGCTCCATGAAAACCCTGATTACCGCATTTGTCATTTCCGCCGTTTCCCTGCCCGTACTGGCTGAGGATGTCGTCATCAGCACTGGTGGCCGTGGCGGTTCCTACTTCGCCACTGGTGAGAAACTGGCGGAAATTCTGGTCGAATACGATTACAAGGCCGATTCGGTGAAGAGCAAGGGTTCCATCGAGAATATCGATCGCGTCACCAGCGGCGAGGCCACCCTGGGATTCACCCAGCTGGATGCCCTGGCCTGGTGGATGGGGCGCAATCCGGAAAAGGCCGGCAATCTGAAGGTGCTGGGCAATCTGTACGAAGAGTGTGTGTATGTGGCGGTCAATTCGGATGGCCCGATCGATGACGAGGGCGATCTGCAAGGCAAGAATGCGAGGGTTGCCGTGCAGAAGCGTGGCTCCGGTTCCGCCGTGAGCTGGTCCTACATGCAGGATCTTGAGCCCGATTTCGCCAAGGGCAGCACGTTCTTTCAGGGCGGGCTGCAACTGCTGAACGAAATTGCCAACAACCTCGACGCGGAGGTGAATGCCTTTCTGTGGGTCAGTGACCCGCTGAACCTCGATCAGCGTTACCTCAAGACCGTTCTGGAAAACGACAATCTGAAGTTGCTGGATATCAAGGATTGGGATCTGAACGACAAGCATCCGGAACTGGGTCGTCCCATCTACCGTTTCGAAGAGCCGGATGTGGCAAAGGGTCTGGTATTCGATACCGAATTGAATACCATCTGCATGGATGCCGTGGTGGTGGCCAATGCCGATGCTGACGATGACATGCTGGATGACGTTGTCGACGTGCTGACGGTGAATCGAGGCAGGTTGTTCGACTAACCTTCCCGCCCGGTCAGGGTCTCGAGTGGATGCTGACCGAGAGCTTGCCGTGCTGTTGCGCGTCAAGGTCGGAGGGTGGGCATGACTCTGATCCAGGCCCGGAGCCGAGCGGGATTGTCAGTGGTACTGCCGACTGTTAACGTGAGTCCCTTCACACAGGAGGAGCTCACCACCCATGGCATCGAAGGTATTTCACAGCCCATTGCCAGCCGTCGACATTCCCGATGTCGCGATTACCGAATTTGTACTGCAACAGTCCGCCAGACTGGCTGACAAGAACGCGATCATCGATGGGCCCAGTGGCAAGGGGTATACCTACGAGCAGCTGAGGTCGAGGATCCATCGTCTGGCCGGTGGTCTCCGTGCCGAGGGGCTCAGGCAGGGCGATGTCGTCGGGCTGCTTGCTCCCAACTCCCCTGACTATGCCGTCGTTTTCCATGCCGTTGCGGTATGCGGCGGTACGGTCACGACCATCAATCCCGCGTATGCCGCGGAAGAAATCCAGCAGCAACTGAAGGATTCCGGTGCCTGCCTGCTGGTCAGCGACAACGCCTGTCTGTCGGTGGCCGTCGAGGCATCTGCGGGTACGGCATCCAGGGAGTTGATCACGCTGTACCCGCATGACGATCATCGCTGTGTGGACGACTTGCTGGGAGACGAGATGGAACAGGTGCCCGTGAACCTTCGGGAACATGCCGTGGTGTTGCCCTATTCATCGGGAACCACCGGCTTGCCCAAGGGAGTCATGCTGAGTCACCACAACCTGATTGCCAATCTGGTGCAGATCAACGCCGCGCTGGGCTACGAGCAGGATGAGAGTGCGCTGGCCGTGTTGCCGTTCTTTCACATCTATGGCATGCAGGTGCTGATGGGCAGTCTGCTGGCAGAAGGCATGACGATCGTGACCATGCCGCGGTTCGACATGGAGCAGACCCTGCAGCTCATCCAGACGCATCGCATCACCCAGTATTTCGCCGTGCCGCCCATCATTCTGGGACTGGCGAAGACGCCGTTGCTCGAGCAATACGATGTCAGCAGTCTGCGCAAGATCTTCTCCGGCGCTGCACCGCTGGGTGGAGAGCTGGCCGAGGTGGCCTCCCGGCGAGTCGGCTGTCCCATTGTTCAGGGCTACGGCATGACCGAGATGAGCCCGGTAAGTCATATCACGCCTGGCTATGACAGCCGCGCCGGTTCCAGTGGGGTCACTGTTGCCAATACCCAGTCGCGTATCGTCGACGCCGATGGAAACGACCTGGGTGTGGATGAGGAAGGTGAACTGTTGGTGAAAGGGCCGCAAGTGATGCTCGGCTATCTGAACAACGACACTGCCACCCGGGAAACCCTCGATGAGGATGGCTGGTTGCACACCGGTGATGTTGCCCGGATTGACAGTGACGGCTACATGACCATCGTGGATCGCGTGAAGGAGCTGATCAAGTACAAGGGCTTTCAGGTGGCACCCGCAGAACTTGAAGCACTGATTGCCACACATGCCGCCGTACTGGATGTCGCGGTCATCGGCGTGCCGGATGAAGAAGCCGGTGAGCTGCCGAAGGCATTCGTGGTGTTGAAACCGGATACGGACGAAGAAAGGCATTCGGACACGGGCGCCGAGGATATCCGGCAGTTCGTCAAACCTCATGTGGCAGGCTACAAGCAGGTTCACGAGGTGGAGTTCGTCGACAGCATCCCGAAGTCGGCCAGTGGCAAGATACTGCGACGCTTGCTGAGAGACGGGTAGCTCCTTGCATTGTTTCCGTTTTCGGTGAAGCCCCTGTGACGGAGAACTAGCCGAAATATAGGGTCTTTACCGTTTCCGGGAGCTGCCTGTGGGCGCAGGATGGAGGTAAGCCTGATGGTGAACGATTCCATGTGAGAAGCACGGTGTCCAGGTCAGTCCGGCGGCATTGCCGCGATTGATGTGGCAGATTCTCGATGCAGGACAAGCGCATTGGCCTGCGGATACCACTTTCACGGGAAAACATGACCTGTCAGTGATGCGCGACAGGTTCTGTTGGCGCAGATGGCAGGGTCTCTCTTTTCAACAGGAGGATGAGACGCTATGTGTACTTTCTTCACGAATACGTACAGGAGAGCTGGGCTCTCTTTCCGAAACCGCTTGCTGTTGTCCGTGCTGTTCGTTTTCAGCGCGGAGGCGACAGCGACGGATCCATCTCCTCCCGGTGAGCTGCGCTACAGCGTGTATTCCAGTACGGCTGCGGAAGTATTCTGGAATCGGGCGACCGATGACGGCATCGTGGTCGAATATGAACTGCAGATCAACGAGGCGGTGATGAGGCTGGATGCCTTGAGCCACTTCCGGGATTCGCTGCAGGAAGGGCAGACCTACGACGTACAGGTGACATCCATCGACAACGAAGGGAATCGATCCTCGCCGGTATCTGTCAGCTTTGTCGGTGGCGAGCGTTCTGTGCCAGATGTCGAATTGCCCGGCGATGATGAGCCGCCGGATACACCCGATCCACTGAGCCCGCTGAATCCGCCGCAGGCTGCTGATTCGAACATTGCCGAGCCAGCAGACCTGTATGTGAGAGACGGCTACGATCCCATCGACGTGATACGTGTGGACCTTCGGACCGCCACCACCGAGGGGGTCTGCACCGCCGACGATCTGTCCGGTTGCACGCTGGACGATGTCATGGAGGATGTCGACAAGAACGATGACCTGACCGTGGATATCGCAGTACATTTTCAGAGCGATGATTTTCCGGATGATGGTCAGATCGCCAATGCCGAATTGCGCATGCGCGGCAGTGGATCCCGGTTCGGTGCGCAGAAATCCCTGCGTATCAAGCTCGATAGCAAGGAGGATCTGTGGCGGGGTGAACGGCATCTGCAGTTGAACAAGCATCCCTTCGAATCCAGCCGCATTCGCAATAAACTGGCCATGGATCTGATGAGTCAGGTGCCCGATCTGCCGAGTATTCGCAGCCAGTTCGTCAATCTCTGGATCGACGATGGTGAAGGCCCCGTGGACTACGGTCTGTTCACTCATGTCGAACGAGGCAGTGATTACTATCTGGCGCAGCGTGGCTGGGGCGATGACGGCAATCTGTACAAGGCCGAGGATTTTCGTTTCGACAGCAGCGACCTCGAGGACATTCGTGTCGATGCAGACGGTGAGCCGTTGAATGACGCCCGCTTCGCAAGCGTGCTGAGTATCGAGAACGGTGACGACCACCGGGCACTCGAATCCATGCTCAGTGCCATGCACGATCCGGACAGAAGCTTCCAGTCGGTACTGGACGAATACTTCGACGACGACAATGTCATGGCCTGGGTCAGCTTCAACATCCTGGTGCATCAGGCAGACATTACCCGACACAACTTCTTTCTCTACAATCCGGCGAATACCCGGAAATTCTATTTCATTCCCTGGGACTACGATGAAGCCATGGGGCTGTGGAGAGATCCGCCCAATGACCTGAAGAACGATTCGCTGCGGCAGCGCGTCGAGTTCGGTTATGCAGTCGCGGCACGCAACAGCTTTCTGGAAAACTTCTACCGCTTGCCGGGCATTCACGAGCGGATCGTGCAGGCAACCGAACAATTGAGACAAACGGTACTGACCGAAGAGGTCATGACCGAAAGAGTCAATGGTTATCTGCAACGGGTAGCGCCGTACCAGAAACGCGAGCCGGACAGTCTTCACAATCCCGACTTCTCGCTCTATCTGTCGGAAAAGCTGATCTCGGCGCCAGGTGAGAATCTGGAAGCATTGCGTACGCGCTTTCGGGTTCTGATGGCGCCGCTACTGCTGGAACCGCAAGCCATGGGCGGTCAATGGCTCTTCAGCTGGAAACCCGCCCATGACGTCACCGCTACTTCAGGCGATATCCACTATCGTCTGCAAGTTGCCACTACCCCCTTGTACGAGGAAGGCGAGATTGTCGTCGATGTGCAGGACATCGCGGATTCAGTCGAGATGGTCAGTCAGCATGTGGATGCTGCCTTGCTGCCCGCCGGCGAGTATTACGCACGAGTCATTGCAACGCCCGAAAACGAGCCGGACAAATACTGGCAGGTCTCCGGCAACAAGCTGCATATCGATCGTTCGACCTACTACGGGTCTCTGCAGTTCAGGGTCCCGTAGACACAGGCCAGGTCACGACTCAGTAGCAGGGGCTGGCGATGGTGTCGAATCCGGGCGCCCGGTTCATCAGATCCTTCCAGTCACCGCTTTCGCTGACGCCTCCCATGTCGTCAGCACAGGCTCTGTCGATCCAGATGCTGCCGAGTTCACCAGAGGCATTGCGGTCTATCCAGCGGTATTCAGTCTTGTCGGTACGAGAAAAGACGAAACCATTCGTCGAGTCATTGCCTGTCGTGCTGTCGGAGGAAGAGGTGGCAGTTGTTGTATTGTTGCAAGGGTAGTCAAGGGTATCGAATGCTGGCGCATGTCTCATCAGGTCACCCCAGTCACCGGTGGCTGTACTGCCCCCCAGAGCAGCCGCGCAGGATTGATCGATCCAGGTGCTGCCCATCTCGCCATTGGCATTGCGCGCGATCCAGCGATACTCGGTCTTGTCACTGCGAGAGAAAACATAACCATCGCTGTTGCCTGACGGGATTTCACTGATTGTGGGTGGTGGTGCAGATACGGGTTCTGTCTGTGCATCCTGAGAGGCGCTGCCGCTGCGGGTCAGTGAAAACTGATCCGGAACGGCACCGTTGATGGCCTTGAAGTAGCAATCGGCTGTCTTGTCTTCGAAGTCGCAGAACAGGGCGCCTGCCTTCGCGCCCTGATCCGCGGTGTAGATGGAGGCGAAATAGTCACCGCCTCGTGCTTGCGAACGCACTTCCCGGCCACCCAGGCCCGAGACGAATGCGAAGGACTGGCCGGGTTGCAGGGCCATTTCACTGCCGGTATGTACCACCGTCTGCTGGCTGAAATCGCTGAGCAGATAGGTACGGGAATAGGCGTGTTCATGGGCCAGCGCTATCATGGCACCGGCATCCAGACAGGCATCATAGGTATCCCACTGACTGGGGCCGTTCTTGCTGCCGGTCTGCATCATGCGGTGTGGCTTGTGCCAACTGCAGATGCGCCAGCGATCGCTGCTGCCGGCAAAGGAGGATCTGATGAAGTCCGCGTAGCCGTCGTCGGCGGAGATACCCGATACCTCGGAGATTCCCGGCGCTACCTGAACCACTTCGACGTTGCCGTACTGGCATTTTGCCTTGACGCCGGTATTGCCCGAGCAGGAAAGTCCGGAAATGCGATCGATCCGCCTCTGTATCAGACGCTGGTAGAGCGGCCACTCGAAGTTTTCATGATTACCCACCAGCGTGAGTACCGGAAAGTCGGATCCCAGATGATTGTTCAGGTGGGCTTCCCAGGTGTTGGCGGTGTTTTCCTTGTAACCCAGATCTCCCTGGATCAGCAGCAGATCAGTGCCTTCACTGGCGATCAGTGACAGCACTGACTCTGCATGTTCGCCAACTCCCTGATCGCCGATGAAGGCCACTTTCAGAGAGGCAGAATGAGCGACGGAGGCAAACAGCAGGGAGGCGGTCAGGGTCATCTGCACGACCGGCGCCAGGATGCGTGATAATGAACTTTTCGAATGTCTCAAGGCGTAGTCCCTGGTTTTTCGCGTAAATCGGCCCGCAAGCTATCAGTCAATTCAAGCGGTTTCAGTTACAGGCTGGTATTGATCGGTTGCAATACGCATACCGGAGGCCGTCGTGGCGCCGTTCGTCCGGAGTGTTACGTGAACCCCTTTGCAACTTTCCCGACTGTTGGCCGGCGGGGCGACAAATAACCTCCTGAAACCTCCAGGGGGATGGATATGACAGTCGGGAAGTGTTTGTCACAACATCTCCGAAAGTGCAGCTTCATTCTGGTCGTCGGTCAGCGAACCGAGGGAAGGGTAACCGGGTAATGTCGCTGTTACCGGAAAACGACATGTTGACATCGGCATGCCTGTTACCCCAACATAGAGTGGTTCTGGTTCCTGCGGCACGCGCCGCAGGCTAAGAGGGAAACCGGTGAAATTCCGGCACTGCCCCCGCAACTGTAAGTGACAAGCCGCAGCCCATGATCCACTGATGTTCGCATCGGGAAGGGGGGCCCAGGCGTTGGAGTCACGAGTCAGGAGACCTGCCAGGCATCGATGAAACCAAGGGCGGAGGGTCCTGGAGTTGCTTGCGCTGCGTACTGCAGCGAAGTTGCGCCATGCCTTCCTTCCGTAACACTTCGGGGACGAAGAGACATGAGCATCACCGTATATTCCAAGCCGGCCTGCGTACAGTGCACGGCAACCACACGCGCTCTGTCGGCCAAGGGGCTGACGTTCACGATTGTCGATCTGACTCAGGATGAAGCCGCGTTCGAACTGGTACAGACGCTTGGCTACCGGCAGGCGCCGGTGGTCGTCGCGGGCGAAAGTCACTGGGGCGGGTTCCGACCGGACATGATCAATACTCTGGCATGACCCCTTGAGCGCGCTGCTCTATTACTCCAGCGCATCAGGCAATACGGAACGCTTCATCGGCAAGTTGAACCTGCTGGCAACTCGATTGCCGCAGGCCCTTGACGCGCCCGTGCCAATCATGGAATCACCGTTCGTGCTCATCTGCCCGACCTTTGCCGATGGCAAGGGCCGCGGAGCGGTACCCGGGCCAGTGATCCGTGCGCTGAACGACAAACGAATCCGTCATCAACTGCGTGGCGTCATCGCATCCGGCAACCGAAGTTTCGGGGCCACTTTCGCGCTGGCCGGTGATGTCATCGCTCGCAAGTGTCAGGTGCCAGTGTTGTATCGATTCGAATTGGCGGGCACATCCACAGATATTCAACTGGTCAGACAGGGACTGAAACGCTTTTGGACACAGCAATACTCGAACGAACGCTGAAGAGTGAGGTACCGCCGCTCGACTACCATGCATTGAATGCGATGCTGAACCTCTATGATGAGGATGGGCGCATTCAGTTCGATGCCGATCGTCAGGCGGCGAGACAATATTTTCTGCAGCACGTCAATCAGAACACCGTGTTCTTCCACTCGTTGAAGGAAAAGCTGGATTATCTGGTGGAGGAAGGCTATTACGAGGCGCAGGTGCTGGCATCCTATTCTCACGATTTTCTGGAGGATATCTGGCAGGCCGCTTTTGCGTTCAGATTCCGCTTTCCGACCTTTCTGGGAGCGTTCAAGTACTACACCTCCTACACCCTGACCACGCGTGACGGCGCTCGCTATCTGGAACGCTATGAAGATCGGGTGGTCATGGTGGCGCTTTCCCTGGCTCGCGGCGATGAGGACTTCGCGCGGCGTCTGCTGGAGGAAATTCTCAGTGGTCGTTTTCAACCGGCAACGCCAACCTTCCTGAACGCCGGCAAGGCGCAGCGAGGGGAGTTGATTTCCTGCTTTCTGCTGCGTCTGGAAGACAATATGGAAAGCATCGGGCGCGGCATCAACTCGGCCCTGCAGCTGTCCAAACGCGGCGGTGGTGTGGCCTTGTTGTTGACCAATATCCGCGAGCAGGGAGCGCCGATCAAGGGCATCGAAAACCAGTCATCCGGGGTCATACCCGTCATGAAGCTGCTGGAAGACAGTTTCTCCTATGCCAATCAACTGGGTGCGAGACAGGGGGCCGGTGCCGTCTATCTGCATGCCCATCACCCGGACATTCTGCGATTTCTGGATACCAAGCGAGAGAACGCCGATGAGAAGATCCGCATCAAGACCCTGTCTCTCGGCGTGGTCATCCCGGACATCACCTTCGAGCTGGCCCGCAAGAACGAGGACATGTATCTGTTCTCGCCACATGATGTGCAGATAGTCCACGGCAAGCCACTGGCCGATATTGCCGTGTCCGAGCATTATCACGACATGGTGAATGACTCGCGGATTCGCAAATCGAAGATCAATGCGCGTCTGCTCTTTCAGACCATTGCCGAGATCCAGTTCGAAAGCGGCTATCCGTACATCCTGTTCGAGGACACGGCCAATCGGGCGAACCCCGTGCAAGGGCGTATCTCCATGTCCAATCTGTGTTCGGAGATTCTGCAGGTGAATGAAGCCTCGACATTCAATGATGACCTGAGTTACCAGCATACCGGCACTGACATCTCCTGCAACCTGGGTAGTCTGAATATCGCAAAGGTCATGGATGGTGGCGAACTGGGACGCAGTGTGGCCACCGCAATACGAGCGCTGAGCGCCGTGTCCGAGATGAGTGCCATCGACAGCGTGCCCTCGGTGCGTCGTGGCAATGATGAGAGTCATGCCATCGGTCTGGGTCAGATGAATCTGCATGGCTATCTGGCTCGAGAACGCATTCACTATGGCAGCGAGGAGGGGCTCGATTTCACCAATATCTATTTCTGCACGGTGTTGTATCACTGCCTTCAGGCATCCCATGCACTGGCTCTGGAGAAGGGGCAGAGTTTTGCCGGGTTCGAGCAGTCCCGCTATGCGGATGGCTCGTTCTTCGATGAATACATCACAGGGAAGTTCGTTCCGGCAACGATGCGTGTGCAGGAACTGTTCGAGCAAGCCGGTATCGCTATACCCGACGCCGAACAATGGCAGTTGTTGAAGACAGCCATCATGCGCGGTGGTCTCTACAACCGAAATCTGCAAGCCGTACCCCCGACCGGATCCATCAGTTACATCAACAATTCCACGTCGTCCATTCATCCGATAACTTCTCGCATCGAGATACGCAAGGAAGGCAAGCTGGGTCGTGTCTATTATCCCGCGCCCTTCATGACCAACGAGAACATGGCGTATTACCGGGACGCCTATGATATCGGCCCGGAAGCCATCATCGATACCTATGCGGCGGCGACTCGCCATGTGGATCAGGGACTGTCACTGACGCTGTTCTTCAAGGACAGCGCGACCACCCGGGATATCAATCGTGCACAGATTCATGCCTGGAAGCAGGGGATCAAGACCATCTACTACATTCGCCTGCGCCAACTGGCCCTGGAAGGGACTGAAGTGCAAGGCTGTGTTTCCTGCTCACTCTGAGACGCCCTGACGATGCAAACAAACAGAACCAACCCGGTGCCGCTGGCCATCAACTGGAACAGACTGGACGATGACAAGGATCTGGAAATCTGGAACCGTCTGACGTCCAACTTCTGGCTGCCGGAGAAAGTGCCGTTATCCAATGATATCCAGAGCTGGACCCGGCTGACTGCCGAGGAGAGGCAGCTGACCATTCGCGTATTCACCGGGCTGACACTGCTGGATACCATTCAGAACACGGTGGGTGCACCAGCCCTGATGCCCGATGCCCTGACGCCTCATGAAGAGGCAGTACTGAGCAATATCGCGTTCATGGAGGCCGTTCATGCGCGCAGCTATTCCTCGGTATTCTCGACCCTGTGTCAGAGCGCAGAGGTTGATGAGGCCTTTCGCTGGTCTGCCGAGAACGAGCATTTGCAGGCCAAGTCGCGCCTGATACTGTCGGAGTACGATGTGGCGGCCAGCCCGCTGCGTCGCAAGATAGCCAGCGTTTTTCTGGAGAGCTTTCTGTTCTACTCCGGCTTCTACCTGCCGATGCACTGGTCGAGCCGGGCCAGATTGACCAACACGGCCGATCTGATTCGCCTGATCATCCGGGATGAAGCGGTACACGGTTATTACATCGGCTACAAGTTTCAGCGCGGACTGGAACTGCTGGATGACAGCGAGCGGGAGCAGCTCAAGGACTTTGCCTTCTCGCTGCTCTTCGATCTGTACGAGATCGAGGTCCGTTATACCGAAAGCCTTTATGACCCTCTGGGCCTGTCGGAGGATGTCAAACACTTCCTGCATTACAACGCCAACAAGGCGCTGCAGAACCTGGGGTACGAGGCCTTGTTTCCGGATGATGTCTGTGCGGTGAGTCCGGCCATCATGGCGTCTCTGTCACCCAATGCCGATGAAAACCACGACTTCTTTTCCGGTTCGGGATCTTCCTACGTCATCGGCAAGGCGGTAGCCACGGAAGACGAAGACTGGGCCTTTTGAGCCTGGCGTCGATGAGACATGAACCCACGACCAGAAATCGTCTTCGGCCGGGCGGCGCGCCGCTCGCGCCATACCGGCGCCTACAGCCGCGTACTCGCTTTTTTCGGGGCGGCGTTCACTGGTTCATGGGTTCAGTGTCGCCACCAGAGTGGCCGCTCGATTACCGGCTTCCACGGCGCCTTCCAGATAACCATTGGAATGGTCTGTCAGGCCAGCGGTTTCCGTGCCTGCCCAGAGTACCCGTTTGTTCCACTCACTGCTCAGGGTGGGGCGCGCATGGCCGTGTGGGATCTGCATGCTGCGATCAAGAGCCGTCGCCGTGAGTCCATCGAAGGCCCAGTCCTGCAGATGTACAGCCACCGGGGTGCTGGCGGCTTCGCCGAACATCCGGACCAGCTGCTCGATAGCGGCCTGCTTCAGAGCGTCGTCTTGCCCCTGCCGTTGTGCAGGTGGTACCGCAACAAAGCCGAACAGGGCATGGGTATCACCGTGACGTGGGGACGCGTCATGAACTTCTCCCAGAGGTCCGAGCTGACTGAAGCCGTCCCCCGACAGGCCGTCGGCCAGCCAGAAGGCTGCATCGTATTCCGCGATGATCTTGCATTGGGCAGCCATCCAGGTGGGTATCCGTTCCAGCACTTGCCCGTCCTTGCTGGGAAGGCCGGGCTGGAAGTGGATGGTATTTGCGGCGACACGAGGCGGCAGCGCCAGAATGACGAGTCTGCCAGACAGCTGGATATCTTCCCCCGCCTGTTCGACACGCAGAGTAATACCATCCCGCGTCTGTTCGATGTGCCTGACCTGCGAGGATGTCTTAATGCGCTCGGCGGGCAATGTGTCAGCGAGTGCCGTGATGAGTCTCTGCATGCCGCCTTCCAGGCGATTTGATCCGGCCATGGAAGCGCCGCCATGACTCTTCTGCAAGGTGCCGTCGGCGTACTCCATGACAGACAAGCCATCGCTGGCTTGTGGGTAGATGCCGTCTTGCAGGCCGAGTTCGCTGATCAGTTCGGCAATCTGGCGCTGGCCTGGCCAGAACCACGATGGCCCCAGATCGATGTGACTGTCGTCAGTGGTCAGTATGCGTCCACCCAGACGATCCCTGGCTTCCAGCAGCCGATACGATATGCCCAGCTGTTGTAGCCGAAAGGCGGCACACAGTCCACTCAGGCCCCCGCCGACGATGATGGCGGGCGCGTCTGTCCGGGTTTGCATTCGGGATGGTCGCTGTCAGTCAATATTGAGGGTTTGGGGGATGATAGCGCAGCGACTTGCGAAATGGGTCGCCGCCTGACGGGCGGCGACTGACCGACATCTTTCAGGTGTCAGCGTGACCTCAGGGCTCGATCTGGCCTCGAACCTCACCACCCGGATTGGTCGGTGTGTGCACGTTGAAGTACATTCCGCCGTTGAGGAACGTGTCAATCTGATCTGCCGTGACAGGCTCTCCGACGATGCTGAACAGACCGGCGTCCTCGGCATCCTGGTTCAGAGTGATGATGACATCTCCGTTCACACCCGCAGCGCCTTCATGGATGTGCCCGGCGTTGGCGGTAGGAGCATCCGAGACAGTGACAAAGGCCGTCGCCGTGCTCTGGTTCTCGTCGAGGGTCACTACGCCAGTGCCTGCCGCTGTGGTGGCCACTGGCGGTACTTCCTGTTCCCCGTTCAGCATCGCGTTGAGCAGGCTGACACCAGAAGGCAATACCTGGGCGCGCAATTCACCACTGGGTACTTCTGCACTGTGCACATTGATATAGGTGCCACCAGCCTGCAGGCTATTCAGCTCTTCTGTGCTCAGTACCGTGTCTTCACCACTGCTGAAATTGCCCACCTCTGCGGCGTCCTGCTCAAGCGCATACAGGACATCGCCGTTGCTTCCAGCGAAACCGCTGTGGATATGAGCGGCTTCGGGGGTCGTCAGGCCGCTGGTAATGACATTGATGATGATGGAGCCAATATCGTCATCAACGGTAATGTACGCTGTGCCGGAGCCATTGGACTCGACGGGCGGGACTTCATTGCTGCCTGAAAGAGCCATCTGCAGAACCGAAATGCCAGAGGGAGCCAGTTGGTCACGGATCTCTCCGGCCGGGAATTCGTCAGAGTGAACGTTCAGGTAGTAGTTGCCCGCCAGCATGGACGTCTGCTGATCCGCCGTCAGCAATGTCGAGTCCGGTACCGAGATGGCATCGCCGTCGACATCGAGTGTGATGATCACATCGCCATTGCTGCCGGCGAAGCCCTCATGAATATGCGCGGCGCTGATGTCGATGCCCGTGGCCATCACGCTGCCCGTGAGAAGACCGGTTTCATCCTGCAACATGAATTCACCCTCTGCAGTCGCATCAGAGCCGGTCGGTGGGATTTCCTGAGTACCGTCAGCGCTGATGGAGAAGGTTGTGCTGTCGAGAAGCACACCATCGGAGTCATCATCACTGCTGCACGCGGCCACAGTGAGCAGCAGCGAGGAGGATAACCATATCTTCCACAGAGGCGCAGTCTGGCGTATGGTCGGTAAGCTTTTCATCAAATAGTCTCTGGCGCCTGCAGAAGGTCGCGGTTGGTGTGGGACCTGTGAAGGTAGCGGTGATTCCATGCCTCAATTTCGATTTTGTAGTATTTACTCGACCACTTGATTTCCGCTGACTCATCACCGATGAGGCTGTGAATGCGTCTTGCGTGGGTGCACGGAACCCGATGCAGGTCAAGATTGTTTTCCGGGTGGTTATCCGCTTCCATGGTGATGCAGGAAACCATGCGGCATCGCTCGATGAATCAGGAAATCTGATGTCCTGCCGCCTCTTCGTCAGTTGTCAGGCTTGCATCAGCACGCCGGATGAGTGAAATTCCTCGAGTAAGCTGTCCACGACGCCTCGGTGGAATGCATCGACATGTTCGTCGGGCTGTTGAGAGGAGACACGATGGTATAACGGGTCCTCAGCGCGAATGTCGCTGCCGGACATCTCCTCCAGCATGGCATGGCCGCAGAAGGGAACATACACTTCCGAATATCCTCCTTCGTGCGCGGCGACCAGCCGGCCGTCAGTGATGGCCATGAGCTGACGGGTCATGAGTTGATACGTCTCGGCTGAACACATCATGCGCGCCAATGGGTCGAACCCAGCAGCGTCGAAACCGCAGGCGATGATGACGACGTCGGCATCGTACTGCAGCAGTTTCGGTACCACGAGCCGCTCCATCACATCCAGGTACGCCTTGTGTCCACACCCGGGAGGCAGGGGAATGTTCATGTTGAAGCCCTGACCCGCACCCTTGCCTGTCGTGTCGGCCTTGCCCGTGTCGTGGGGATAGCAACGATCCTGATGAATGGATATGCTCAGCACATCGTCGCGTTCCAGGAAAATGGCTTCGGTACCATTGCCATGATGTACGTCCCAGTCGACCACAGCGAATCGCTTGCCAAGCCCCTTTGATCTGGCCCGTTCAATGGCAATGGCGATATTGGCCAGCAGGCAGAACCCGTTCGGATAATCCGGCAGGCAGTGATGGCCCGGTGGACGAGACAGGGCGTACGCATTGCGAGCCTCTTCACGCAGTACGCTTTCAAGCGCCTGACAGACCAGTCCGGCTGACAGGCTGGCTATCTCGAAGGCACCGGGACCAAAGGGTGTCCGCAGTCCCAGCTCACCGCCACCGTTGTCCGACATCTGCTTGAATGCATCAAGGTAGCTGGCGGGATGCACCCGCAACAGATCTTCCATGGAGGCTGACGCTGCACTCATCATCGCCAGCTCACCGGAGAGGCCAGTGACATCCATCAGATTCTTCAGACGGCGCTTGGTCTCGGGAGCCTCCGGCAGACCACCTGCAACCATGGGTTGTACCAGGCCGCCTACCGGTGCCAGCAGGGCGTAGTTGCCGCCAGAATGCCAGAAACACTTCTCATCCCAGACAAACGCCGTCTTGTCACCCATTATCGTGCCATCTCGCTCAGCAGTTGGTGCTCGATACTCTAGCCAGAAGCCTTGCTGCTGTCGAGTTTGCAAATCGACCCGCTAGCCGTTGCGATTCAGTCCATACGCCTTGATCTTGCGATACAAGGTCGGACGCGATATGCCAAGCGTGGCAGCGGCCTTCGACAGATTGCCCTTTTCCTTGTCTATCGTGCGCTGAATGGCGATGGCCTCGATTTCGTCCAGATCCATCGTTCTGTTCAACGACATGGACGGCTCGGCATTGGGCAGAAAACCAGCCGATACCGAATGGGTGATCTCTGCGGGCAGGTCGGAAGCGGACACCGTGCTCTTCTGATTCAGCAGGCACAGTCTTTCGATGATATTGCGAAGCTCGCGTACATTGCCGGGCCAGTGATATTGATGAAGCGCTTGAATGCTGCCAGCGTCGAACGTCAATACTTCACGCGCGAACTTTCTGGAGAATTTGCGGTTGAAGTAATCGACCAGCTGATCCAGGTCCTGGCCGCGTTCACGCAGCGGTGGAATGTTGATGTTGATGGTTCCGATACGATAGAAAAGGTCCTGCCGGAATCGGCCATTGACGATATCTTCGCGGATATTGCGACTGGTCATCGCGATATGCTGCACGTCAACCGGGCGTCGTATATCACAGCCGACACGGTAGATTGCCCGCTGTTCCAGGGTTCGCAGCAGATAGGTCTGCAGTTCGAGTGGCATATCGCCCACTTCATCGAGACAGAGCACACCACCGTTGGCCTTCTCGAATTTGCCCAGTTTGTCCTCTCGCGAAGAACCGGCGAGTGAATCCGCGGCATGACCGAACAACTCGCTTCTGATCGAATCCGACGACAAGGTTGCGCAATTGACGACCACGTAGGGAATGGTCTGTTCGGAAAGGTGACTGTGTATCAGGCGAGCAAACATCTCCTTGCCGACACCCGTCTCGCCCTGAATGAGTACCGGCACTTTCATTTCGGCAGCACGGTAGGCGAACTCGACAGCCTCCTGCATGGCAGGACACTCGCCGACGATTCTGACATCGTCTTCGGGAATACCCGCACGTGGCTTGATGGCGATTCCGGCCGAGCTGACACGCAGTGACTGTGATGCTGGCTGGTTGTGAAATATCAGAGCGACTCCCTGGGTCTCTCCGCCCGCCTTGATCAGGTCGATATCCTTGGTTGGCAGGGTCGGCGGCAAGGCGGCCTCCAGTTCACGCACCGACATGTCGGGATAGAGGTCCAGCAGCTGTGTGCCGGTATCGAATCGGCCAAAGCCGTCCAGTTCCAGCTGTTCGGTGTTGCGGCTGAAGACAACCTTGCCGGCGCTGTTGAGCAGAACGATGACGCTGTTGCTGTCATGGCGTCTCGGGTTGCCGATGAACTCTTCCAGCAGGGTGGTATGTTCTTCGCGTTGTCGCTGCGCCAGATACAGTTCGATTTCTCTGGCGGTGGACACCACCAGAGCCACATTGTGGGGTTGATGAATGCTGGAAGGACCTGACAGGTCAATGACGCCAATGACGGATCGGTCCAGCGCATCGATGATGGGGACGCCGACGCAGGTCCAGGATTTTATCCCCTGGCAGAAGTGCTCCGACGCATGTACGTATGTGGGTTTGCCAGTGCGCAGGGCGGTGCCGATACCATTGGTTCCGATGACCTGTTCATCCCAGACGCCACCGACCTCCAGATGAATTTCCCGTCCCAGGTCCAGAGTGTGTGAATCGCCGATGACATCGATCACCGTGCCATCCCTGTCAGTCAGTATCAGAATGGCGCCGGTGCCAGACAGGTGGGGTGCCAGTCGTTCGAAGGCCGCACGTGCTGCTTCGCACAGGTGCCGGTTCTGCCTTCTCAGTCGATGAACATTGTTCTCATCGACTGTCCGGGGCGTGGCCTCTGCCAGTGCGCTGACACCGGAACTTGAGCATCGGGTCCAGCTTGCCAGAATCTCGGTGCGGACCGTTTTTTCGAGTTCCGCGCCCACAAGTCCCCCTTCCACGAAACTCTCCCATGCACGCATGGTGTCGTAGTGGCGATACTCAGCTTCCTTGCCGGTTGAAGCAGCCTGTTGCTTCTGAGCGCTGGAATAGCTTGTGCGCATTTTTCTGATGCCTTCGTAAGAAGTTGTCACCGGTAGTGGGCCTGATACTCATTGAAAACACGATATGTGCGGGTTTACAGATCGAGTCTGCTACCGATCACCTGAATGAACTTGTCCTGGATGTCCTCGGATTCGATGACAACACCGTCCAGATCGGCGAGTTTCTGTTCGGTTGCGTCGTCAACGGTTGCAAAGAAACCGTTATCGCGGGTTGCCAGTGCAAAGTATTTCTGCGCACCCTGTACCCGCAGTGCGCCGAGATATTGCAACTGCTTGCCTGAGCGTACATCCATCACGATCACCCGGTTGTTCATGCTGATGCGCACTCTGGGTTCCGCTTCGATTTCCTTGCGCGCTGCGCCGACAATATGCAGGTTCGACTGCAGAGGTTCGGGCGCCTTGTTTGCCTCGGCAAGTGTCTTGCGGGAGCGTGAATAACCACCGCTGCTGATCTGGTCGGCCAGACGGCTGATCGTGGGCCAATTGTTGTTGATGGCTCGTCGGGCTTCGATATCCTCGCGCCGCGGTCCCGATTTTCTGGAGATGATGTCGACCATGAAAGTTGTCCTGTGGTTCAGCCTCCTAAGATGCAGGGGCTGGTCTGAACTTGGGGTGTGGACAAGCAGGACCACCCATCGCAAAGCGCGAAATTCAGGTTATCTCACTTGTTACGCAAAGTAAATAGAGTTGTGCACGATGTGACGAGCTGCAGCAATGCACGAACCTCACTGACGCCTGATCACATCCTCGTCCCGAACAATCGACCGAATCCACGAACCGAGGACATCCCCCGACAATCAGATGCCCGCAGTTCGTGAACAGGGCGGCGTATTGCTCAAGAAGCTGTTCGAGCCATTGCCTCGTTCTGCGGTTCGGTTTGCTGATTCTGCGCGATCCACTGGGCGGCCATCACCAGGGCACCCATTGCGAAATCCTTGCCGTGCGCCTGGATCATGTCTTCCGAAATGCGCGAGATCTCGGTGAAATACTTGTCCTTGCTGATTTCTTCCTCGGATAGTGTGTTGCTCATTGTTCTCTCCTGTGTGGTGGTGAAGTCTGGTCTACTTGAACAGTTTGTCGGGAAAGGTCACGACCGCGGCTTTTCCTGACTGGAATCCGATACTCAGATGCTCACCGGTATCGGACCAGGCCAGCTGGCTGACTGCAGTGCCTGCTTCCTTGTGCACCATCATTTCCTGAGTACTGCCGATGCTGGTAATGGTGACGAGGCCATCGGGATAACCGACGGCCACGAGACTGCGAAGAGGGTGGCTTGCAACCGTATTGATGACCACCATGCCCGGTTTGCCGGTACTCAGCGGTGTACCAGGCTGATCGTCATGAGGCAGATCGTCCGTTGACCACCCGGCTACACGAAAAGCACCAGAGGTGACCAGCGCGCCTGCTGCATCATTGAAAGCGGCGACTCGGACCTCGCCCGGATAGCCGTCTACCTGCTGGACATTGCCGGTATCGACATCGACGATCCAGAAAGCGTGCTTGCTGGCGGTGCACGCCAGATGGCTGTCCGACTTGTCCCAGGTGATCTGCGTCGCTGAGTCGATCCCCGTGATCTGGCGCATGGGAACACTGGAATTGTTCACGTCGATCAGTGCCAGAGTGTCCTCTCCCCAGGCAGCCAGCCAGTTGCCGGTGTTGCTGAAGGCCATGCAGCTGATATGTCGATCAAGGTCGATTTCAGCCAGAACTTCCATGTTGCTGGTCCTGTAGATACTGATAGCTGACGTGCCGGCAATCGCCAGCAGATCGCCAGACAGGCTACTGCATAGCGAGCAGATCGCCCCAACGGTTTGCAGGGCTTGTTCGATGCATTGACCCTGTGCAGTAACCCGGTGAGCTGTGCCATTGATGTCGACAGCCAGAAAACCCTGTTCAGTGAATCGCACGACCGGCAGGGCCGGGTTTGCTTTCACAGGAAGCGTTCTGGCTTCCGGCACCGGATTCTTGCGGGGGCGAATGGTTGTGCGCCCGGTGTCGGCCTCGATGCGGGTTCTGCTTCTGGGGCTCTCCGAGTCCTTGTTGCTGGCCAATGCCAGTCTGCCCGAGTGCAATCGGTAGATGACAGCGGTGCCTGACTGGTTGAATGCGGTCTGAGCGACGTCTTCTCCCAGGGTCCAGGCTCTTGCGAGAAGTTCGAATAGTGACGTTCCAGGGGATCGGTTGCCTGCCATCTCATGCCTCCTTGTTGTTGTTTGATTCGATTTGTCTGTCTATTACCGCAAGTCTGGCTTCGAGAGAGTCGATGGCTGCCTGACTGCTGGCCATGTTGTCGTCTGCCTCTTGCCGGGCGAGCTGTGACCCTGCTGAGCTGTCTCGCTTCAGAAGCAGCACATCGATACCGCTGCTCTTCTGCAACAGGCGCATATGATTGGCGGTCGCCTCGGACAGGCTGCTTACCAGTTCGATTCGCTGCATGAGCAGATTCTTCAAATCATCCGGTCTATCAGACATGGCTTCAATTCCCCGCTGTATTCCGACACCCTTGCGGATTGTCGTTCGATGCAGAATGACCACCGAGTGGGCGATCGGTCTGTCAGCTGCCATTCCACCATGGTGCTGCCAACCCCGTAAATGAGCTATCGCCAGGAAGCACGAAGACTGTTGCTGGCGCTCGTCAGATCATGGTGGGCTGCCTGCCAGTAGAAGCCTGCCGTGAGACGGCTTCGTTCATGTCGGAACGTTCTGGGCACGATGCATGACGTGCTGTTTTTCCGGAGCCTGGCGGACAAGTCCTGTGATGGCTTTTGCCAGAGACTATACGAATCCGAATCGTTCGTGAAGTGGCAAATGCAGATTTTCCGAAATCCGGATGCTCTGCCAGCAATGCAACCATGTCATGAACGGACCTGTGGGTGGGTAGCGGCGACATGCATGTCGCAATGAAAGGGACAGGCTTGTGAAAAGGAGTGTCTGGCAGGCGAGGAAATGCTGCCAGAAGGCATTCGAGTCGTGAAAATACGCGGGTTTCGTGGTTTTGTTCATACATTGACATTCTGTAATGTTTTTCCGTGTTCGATGCTGAAGCGTTTATAATGCATCTATGGCACCTGAAATGTGTTACACGGTGAATCGCTCCATCTGAAAACTGTTTCAGAAAGAATCACGCTGTAACGTTTCGTTACACATGCTGCTACACACGTCTTACAGCGTACGGAAATGGCTCCGTCAGGCCGGCTGATCTGCCCCGGGAATGCTCGTTGCGCAATGACTGTTTCCCCAATATTGTGAGTGTCGTGAACTGAGCGACAAGATCATCGCCCCCTGCTTATGTCGATGAACAGCGCGTACTTCAGGTCGCATGACACGGCAGCAAACGCTGCTTCCATCAACCCTGCTTTAACGGACTCAGCAGAAGGAGAGAGATGCCTTATGGCGATCACGCTAAACAAGATTACGTCCCAACGGGGTATATCCGTTGGCGAGGCGACCAGGAAAATTGCAGATCTGGGTTGGAATCCGACCTACGTCCAGGAAGCCAGTACCTACCCGACCGATTACAAGATCACGAAGGCACCGCGTGATCCGATGAAGCAGGTCCTCCGTTCCTATTTCCCGATGGAAGAGGAGAAGGACAACCGGGTCTATGGTGCCCTGGATGCAGCGCTGCGAGGCGACATGTTCCGCAACGTGGAGCCACGCTGGATCGAGTGGATGAAGTTGTTTCTGGCGATCATCCCCTTTCCGGAAATCTCGGCTGCCCGCTCCATGGCAATGGTGGCACGTCTGGCCCCCGGAGAAGAGTTGCGTACCGGTTTCACCATGCAGATGGTGGATGAGTTTCGCCACTCCACCATTCAGATGAATCTGAAGAAGTGGTACATGGAGAACTACATTGACCCGGCCGGATTCGATATCACCGAAGAGGCGTTCGGCAAGTGCTACGCCACAACCATCGGTCGGCAGTTCGGAGAAGGCTTCATCACGGGTGACACCATGACGGCAGCCTGCATGTATCTGACCGTGGTGGCAGAAACCGCGTTTACCAATACCTTGTTTGTGGCCATGCCATCGGAAGCTGCGCGTAATGGTGACTATGCACTGCCGACGGTATTCCTGTCGGTACAGTCAGACGAGAGTCGCCATATCGGCAACGGTCACTCACTGCTGATGGCTGCATTGAAAGAGCCCGACAACCACCTGCTGCTCGAGCGTGATCTACGTTATGCCTTCTGGCAGAACCACGCCATTGTCGATGCAGCGGTGGGTACCTTCATCGAGTACGGCACGACCAATCGTGACAAGAACAAGGAATCCTATGCCGAGATGTGGCATCGATGGATATTCGAAGACTACTACCGCACGTACATGCTGCCACTCGAGAAATACGGGGTGAAGGTACACCACGATGATGTCCAGGAAGCCTGGAAGCGAATTGTCGAGAAGCGCTATGTGCACAAGGTGGCACAGTTCTTCTCGGTGGGTTGGCCGGTGAATTTCTGGAGAATCGAAGCCCAGACCGACAAGGACTTCGAATGGTTCGAGCACAAGTACCCGGGTTGGTATGCGGAGTTCGGAGAGTACTGGAAGTGGTACGAGAAACTGAGTGTGCCTGGCGAGAAGATTCTGATCTTCAATGAGGAGGTCGGCTATGAGTATCCGCACCGTTGCTGGTCATGTCTGGTGCCCTGTCTGATTCGGGAAGACATGGTGGTTGATACGATTGACGGTGAATTGCATACCTTCGCTCACGAACTGGATCGCTGGACAGCCGTAGAGGCATTCGCTGACGAGTACCAGGGCCGGCCGACGCCTGCCATGGGCAAGTTCTCCGGCAAGCGAGAATGGGAAACACTCTACGACGGCTGGGATCTGGCAGACACCATCAAGGATCTCAACTTCGTTCGTGAAGATGGCAAGACGCTGGTTCCGCAGCCGCATCTGCGCTTTGATGACAAGGACATGTGGACTCTGGATCACGTCAGAGGTCATACGATGGCGTCACCGCTGAAGGCGCTGCGAGCCATGAGCGAGGAGGATCGTGCTGCTCATATCGAGAATTATCGCGCCGGGTTCACGATCAACCCCTGTCACTGACACGGCGTTGCCTGCAGGCAATGAGCAGAGGTGTTCGTGACCTCTGTTCATTGCGCAGCCCCATCGCTGTCGACAGCCACCGCAGAGTCCTTGTTTTCAGGAGTTTCTACACATGAGTGAAGTCTATAACGTCAGGTTGGAGCCAGTCGGCCTGGAGTTCGAGGTTAAGGAAGATGAAACGATACTCGATGCCGCCTTTCGTCAGGGCATAGCCCTGCCTCACGGCTGCAAGGAAGGGCAATGCTCTGCCTGCAAATGCATACAGCTGGACGGCGAGACGGAGCTTCTCAAGTACTCCACCTTCGCACTGAATGATTTCGAGCGAGAGAGTGGCCACATCCTGATGTGTTGTGCCAAGGCCTACAGCGATGTTGAAATCGAACTGCTCAACTTCGATGAAGAGGCCTTGTCGAAGTCGATCCCGGTCAAGCAGTACGAAGGCCGGATTGTCGATTTCAGATCACTGTCGCATGATATTCGAGGTGTCGAGATAGAGATCGACGCACCGATGAAATTCTGGGCCGGACAGTACGTCGACATTACCGTCTCGACCGCCGACGGAGACACGATCACGCGCTCCTTCTCGATGGCCAATTCTCCCAGTGAGGGACAGAAGCTGTCATTCATCATCAAGAAGTATCCGGACGGGCGCTTCTCCAATGAGCTGGATGAAGGCGGTATCAGTGTCGGTGCCTCGGTCAGCATATCCGGACCATTCGGCATGTGCTTCAGGCGAGAGGAGCGTGAGGGGCCGGTGATTCTGGTTGGTGCCGGGTCCGGGATGTCACCGGTCTGGTCCATTCTCAACGACCAGCTCGGTAGCGGTGAAGAGCGCAGGATTCTGTTCTTCTATGGAGCTCGTACCGAAGATGATCTCATCATGCTCGACGAGATCAAGCGTATTACCGATGAATACCCACTGGTTGAATTCATTCCGGTACTCAGTCACGCGGATGAAGGTTCGGCCTGGGACGGTGAACGCGGCTTTGTTCATGAGTGCGTGGCCCGCCGCCTGGAAGAGCTGAATGTGCAGGGAGAAGGGGATGTCTATGCCTGCGGACCACCACCCATGATCGAAGCGCTGACACCAGTGCTGTTCATGAACGATTTCGAAACCGATCGAATCTTCTTTGACAAGTTCACACCGACATCGGGTTCCTCGTCGGTTCACTAGAAAACACGTGTTTGTTCCTGACCTGGGTCATCTGGCAGGACGCCGGATCCTCGGCAGCGCAAGACCGCCCCTGCTGTGGAATTGCGTTCGTGGAGAGCCTGCTGATGAAGCGTCGATCTGCATACGGCTCAGGTTGGTCACCTTAAACAATACCCAGTGGAGAAAATCATGGTAGCTACATCCAGTTCAGTCGGTTCGGGAGCCGCCGGTGCCGCGAAGTTTGTCGGTTCGGGCAGCCGCAAATACAACTACTTCGAACCAAGGGGAAAGCGCGCGACACACTACGAAGATGTGACGGTGGATGTTCAACCTGACCCGGACCGCTATCTGATCCAGAACTGGATCATCGAGTTCGAAGGCGGAAAGGGTGGTGGTGCCTACCGCAAGGAGGATACGGCAGCCAGAAGTTCCAACTGGCATGAATATCGCGCTCCCGATCAGGAATGGGAACGAACCCATTACCAGCGTCAGGCGAAGATCGAGACGATGGTGCAGGGAGTGGTCAGCAATGCCCGAAAGGCCGGTGCCCACAAGGCCTTTGACAGGAGCTGGAACAAGATTCTGCAAGTGCATATGGGGGCCTGGAAACATGCCGAGTTCGGGCTGGGTACTTCTCTGATGCAGGCGCAGCGTTACGGCTACACGCAGATGATCAACAATGCCACTCTGACCAATTCATCGTACAAATTGCGCCTGTCGCAGGACATCACCCTGTACCTGGCGGAAATCGGCATGGATATCGAAGGCTGGGATGATGAACTGGGCAAGAAGAGTTGGCTTGAAGATCCTATCTGGCAGGGCACTCGAGAGGCCGTCGAATCCATCATGGGGGCGGAGGACTACCTGGAGCAGTACTTTGCCATCAACATCATCTTCGAACCACTGGTGGGGGAGCTGTTCAGATCCGGCTTCCTGATGCAGGCCGCTGCGGCAAACAATGATTTTCTGACACCGGCAGTCATCTCGGCCGCCGAGGCGGATTACGAGCGCAATCTGGCCAATACCATCGATCTCATGTTCGTACTGATCAACGATGAAAAGCATGCCGAGCACAACAAGGCAGTCTTTCAATCCTGGGTCGACAAGCATTCTGCGCTGGCAGAGAAGGCTGCGGACAATCTGCAACCGATCTGGTCTCAGGCACATTCCAAACCTGTTTCATTCCAGGACGTCAAGGCCATCTCGCATGAACGCCTCGATCAGATTCTGAACGAACTCGGCCTCAGCCGCTAAATCCACGGAGTATTCCCATGTCAGAGACAGCGCGTAATTCGACAAACCAGAATGTCTTCAAGTCGATGAAGGACATCAAGTTTGATCAGACGATTTCGCATCAATGCGGTGTGACCATGAATGACTCGGTGGAGGCTCGTGCCATTGCCGAATTCATGGATGAAGATCCGAATGTCACCATCACCCATAACCCGGCGACGATTCGTGTTGATGGAGAGGGCAAGCTGGTGTTCAAGATGGATGAGATCAGCGAATTCCTCGGTCGGGAGATGACCGCAGAAACCTTCGAAGTCAACACCTCCACGCATTATGGGCGCATGGTGAGAGTGGATGAGAACACCATCATTCTCTACGGCAACATGGAGGACATGTTCGAGTACATCGAATGACTCTCAGTGCTGCACCGAGTCGAGGACACAACCCACAGGGTTGAAGACAGGAGTCGGACCTTTCGTGCATAAGGCAAGTCCGGAATACTTCCCCGGCGGGGAAGATTCCGAATCCCGCCGGGCGGAAGGTCCGTACTGCCCGCAGACTTCGAGGGCGTCCGGGTCGGTGCCGACCACTCACCCGGAAATTGCCCGATCGTTCCAGAACCTTCAAGGATTATAGAATTGTATGGCAAAGTTACTTCTTCACGGCTCCGACGCACGGCGTGCACTTGCAAAAGGGGTAGCGCAACTGGCAGCGTCAGTCGAGCCGACACTGGGGCCCAAGGGGCTCAATGCCATGGTGGATCGTCCCATAGGGACACCCGTGATCACCCGTGACGGCGTCTCCATCGCTGCAGAAATCGAACTGTCTGACAGGTTCGAGAACATGGGGGCACAGGTCGTCAGAGAGGTCTCCATGCAGACCAATGAAGTGGCTGGCGATGGCACGACCACGGCCATGGTTCTGGCCAATGCACTGATACAGAAAGGTGTGCTTGTTGCCGACGGCAGCGTCAGACCGGTGGATCTGTGCAAAGGTATCGATATTGCGGTCAAGCTGGTCGTTGGCGAACTGGCGGGAACCGCTCGAGCCTGTGACGACAACCCGGACTACCTGAGTGCGGTGGCAAGGGTCGCGGCAACCGATCCGGATCTGGGTGCTCTGGTTGCCGAGGCCTATCGACAGGTGGGCCGGGAGGGGGTCATCAGTGCCGATTACTCCGTGACGGTGGATACCACACTGGATGTGGTTGAAGGGATGTCCTTTGACCGGGGCTATCTGTCTCATCACATGGTGACGGATGAAGAGAAGATGGAAGCGGTGCTGGAGAACCCCCTGATTCTCATGACCAATCACAAGATACTGGATCCCGATGATCTGTACAGGGCCAGGGAAATCGCTCACCAGGAAGGTCGGCCGCTGCTGATCATCGCCGAGGAGATAGCGCCCTCGGTGATCGTCTCCCTGATGGACAATGGCGGTGCAGGAAAATACCTGGTCATTCATCCGCCGGAATACGGCCACTGGCGTACTGCCATGATGGATGACCTTGCGATACTGACGGGTGGCGAGGTCATCGCCAGAGACCTCGGCAGGAAGGTCGGCGATGTCACACTGGCGCAACTCGGTGGCGCGGACCGAGTTATCGCAAGTTCCTCGTTTACCAGCATTGTCAGAGGCAATGGTGATGCCTCGAGCATCAAGGCACGGCGTGCGCAGGTCCAGCGCCAGCACGATGCAGCACCACCGAATATCGATCAGGACAAGTTGCGCGAGCGGTTGTCCAGGTTGTCAGGTGGCATGGCCGTCATCAGCGTTGGCGGATTCACACCGGTAGAACAGAAGCGCAAGATCCAACTGATCGAGGATTCGCTATGCGCGGTTCAGGCCGCTGCCGAGGATGGTGTGGTGGCAGGAGGTGGAACGGCTCTGGCACAGATTGGTGGCGTGCTGAAAGATGCTCTGTCGAGCCATACGGGTGATGTACGAACCGGCATCGATCTGTTGCATTCCGTCCTGACGCGTCCACTCGAAAGAATTGCCTTCAATGCCGGAGCCGATTCTGAATCGGTGATGGCCGAAGTGGCAAACGCAGCATCGGGGCAGGGATACGATGCAAGCACAGGTGAATTCGTCGATATGTTTGCTGCCGGCATCATCGACCCGGTCAGAGTGACCAGCAGCGCTCTTCTCAATGCGGCCTCGGTAGCCACTCTGATACTGACCACCGAGACACTGATTGCTGATCTTGAGGAAGGTGAGGCCGATCCCACGGCGGGGCCAGCGCTGGGTGGCGGAGCGGAGTTGCTGGGCCGTCCCTGAGTAGGGCTGGCTGACTCCATCAGGCGCGCAGGCCAGTCGGTACTGCGCAGAATGCAAGTGCGGACGGGAGACTGTCCGTTCAACAGAGACTATTCATGGCAAAGGCAATTCATTCCATGATTCGCGTGCTGGATGAGCAGCGATCACTGGACTTCTATTCGCAGGCATTCGGTCTGACGGTTTTCGACAGGCTGGACTTTGACACCTTCACATTGGTATATCTGAGAAGTGAGGAGACCGATTTCGAACTCGAACTGACCGTGAACAAGGGGCAGAAAGTGCCATATGAATTGGGCAATGGTTATGGTCATCTGGCTGTCAGCGTGGATGATCTGGATGCCGAGCACGCGCGCCTGAAGAGCCTGGACATGACGCCTCGGGACATCGTTGACTTCGATCATGAAGGTGCACTATTGGCCCGGTTCTTCTTCATCAAGGATCCCGATGGCTATGACATCGAAGTCCTGCAGCGTCATGGTCGTTTCAAGTAGAGCGCAATACCGATAACAACAGGAGGAGTGAAGATGGTGGGTATACCTGATAGTCAGACCATGCAGTTTGTCCGTGTAAACGCCCCAACGGCCGGAAAGATGACACGCCGACAGCTGCTGAAGAGAGGATTGGGCATCAGCGGCAGCCTGATGCTGGGTAATGGTTTTCTTGCCGCCAGTAATGCGGCCTGGGCGCTGGAAACCAAGGCCTTGTCACCCGAGGTGATGGCAACGTTGGTGCAGATGGCAAGAGATATCTATCCGCACGACCGGTTCGGCGACGAGCTCTACGCGGTCGCGGTGAAGGGGCATGATGCCAGGGCGGCGGAAGATGCAGACTACAAGGCCTTGATCGAATCCGGAATCGCCGGACTGAATGAAATGGCCAGATCCGGTGGACATGAATCGTATGTGGGCGTTGGTTGGGAAAAGGACCGAGTAGCCATTCTGGAAGCCATGGAGGGAGAGGCCTTCTTTCAGAATATCCGGGGCGGACTTGTAGTGAGTCTGTACAACCAGCCGGAAGTCTGGTCGATTCTGGGCTATGAAGGATCTTCGTTTGAAAAGGGAGGTTATCTGGCGCGTGGCTTTGATGATGTGAACTGGCTGTGAAGGCGGCGGACGCCGGACAGAACTTTTCACTGACATGCAACGGGTCCAGCGAAACGCAACCCGATACTCCAACCTGACCTAGAGAACACAGAACATGACAGCTCCATATGATCTAGATGATGACAGTGTTGTCGTCATTATTGGTACGGGTGCCGGTGGCGGTACCCTGGCAAACGAACTGGCACAGAAAGGAATCGATGTTGTTGCCCTGGAGGCCGGGGCACGACACCTGCCGGCAGATTACATCAACGATGAGTGGGCAAGCTTCGGGCAACTGGCCTGGACCGATATGCGCACTACCTCCGGAAGTTGGCGAGTCTCCAGGGATTTTGCCAATCTGCCGGCCTGGATCGTGAAGGCGGTGGGCGGCTCCACCGTGCACTGGGCAGGCGCGTCCCTGCGCATTCAGGATCACGAATTCAGAGCGAAAACGGAATACGGTGATGTCGCTGGCGCCAATCTGCTTGACTGGCCGGTCACCCTGCAAGAGCTCGAGCCCTACTATGCCAAGGCCGAAGACAAGATGGGGGTGACGCGAACCAACGATATTCCCGGGTTGCCCGGCAACAACAATTTCAAGGTGATGAAAGCCGGTGCGGACAAACTGGGCTACAAGGAATGTCACTCAGGGCGCATGGCCATCAATTCCGAGCCGCGCGATGATCGTGCCGCCTGCCGCCAGTTGGGATTCTGCTTCCAGGGCTGCAAGATGGGAGCCAAGTGGTCAACCGCCTACACCGAGATTCCCAAGGGGGAAGCAACGGGCAAACTGGAAGTGCGAGAGCAGGCGCATGTCCTGAAAATCGAACACGATGACAACGGCAAGGTCAGTGGTGTGCTGTACCAGGATGCCGATGGTAATCAGCAATTGCAGAAGGCAAGGGTCGTCTGTGTGGCGGGCAATTCGATAGAAAGCCCGAGATTGCTGCTCAATTCCGCATCATCCATGTTTCCGGATGGCCTGGCGAATTCCTCTGGTCAGGTCGGCAAGAACTACATGCGTCACATGACAGGTTCGGTCTATGCCGTGTTCGACAAACCCGTCCACATGTATCGTGGAACCACCATGGCAGGGATCATCTCCGACGAGGCTCGACTTGATCCCAGCCGCGGGTTTGTCGGCGGTTTCGAGATGGAAACGCTCTCTCTGGGTGTGCCGTTCATGGCCGCCTTCCTGAATCCGGGTGCCTGGGGACGGGAATTCACCGCCGCCATGGATAGTTACGAGAACATGGCGGGCATGTGGCTGGTTGGTGAAGACATGCCGCAGGAGAGCAATGCGGTGACCCTGTCGGATACCAAGGATCAGTTCGGCATGCCGGTGGCCAATGTCAATTTCGACGACCATCCGAACGATATTGCGATGCGTGACTATGCCTACAGGAAGGGGATGGAACTGTACGATTCCGTCGGCGCCACGCAAACCTACCCCACACCTCCGTATCCATCCACGCATAATCTCGGGACCAACCGCATGAGCGCCGATCCTGCCCTTGGTGTGGTCAACAAGTTCGGTCAGTCACACGACATCGATAATCTGTTTGTGTCAGATGGCAGTCAGTTCACCACAGGGGCTGCGGAAAATCCGACACTGACGATCGTCAGCCTGGCGATTCGGCAGGCGGATTACATTGCCGAAGCGATGAAGTCAAAATCGATCTGATGCGCTGACGAGATACCGCAGAAACCTGCCGGCAGCGGCCATGTGCCGTTTGCCGGTGGGGCGAAGGAAGTCGTGCTACCAGCGTGCCGATGTCGTGTCGGTGTGATGCCGATCAGCGGTCATGATGTGACTGCGCTGTGCTCGACGAGTGTTCTGCCTCTTTCAGGCCGCATCGAAGTCGGCCGCGATACGCATGTCTCTGAGCGGTCTGACAAGCTCTATCGAACGTTGGTAATTGACGTGTTGCTTGAACGCTGTCAGCTGCGCATCCGATTCGAATTCGCCATACACCACGAAATCCGGTTTGCTCTGGGAAATCGGATCCTCTCGTGTATTCACGCCGACTTCGAAATGCAGGCAATCGGGAATTTCCTTCAGCAGTGAAAGTCCGTCGTATATTGCCTGCAAGTCTTCCTTGCGTTTGGCGGTGAAGAAAACGATATGCCTGATCATGGAGTTTGCCTTTGGTACCACGGTGAAAGCCTGCTGCTCAGGAGAGGATCCTGACTGCGCGCAGTTTACCAGTGGCTTGCCTGCAATTGAGGATTCCCGCGATTCGACTCAGGCGGCCTTTTGCTCGTTTTCGCTATCGTTGTCCAGTGGTTCTGGTCGTCCCAGCAGAAATCCCTGCAACTCATCGCAGCCGAGTTCACGCAGCGCGTTTCGTTGCTGTTCTGTTTCCACGCCTTCCGCATTGACTCGCATGCCCAGCGAGTGAGCCAGCGTGATGATTGATGCGACGACCAGTGAGACCTTGCCTTCGCTTTCCAATTCGTTGACGAAGGCTCTGTCGATCTTGACCTTGTTGAACGGAAATCGCCACAGATAGGAAAGGCTGGAGTAACCCGTACCGAAATCGTCCATGGCAATCCGTACGCCCAGTCCGGACAGCCGGTTGAGGCTGTCGAGCACCTTCTCCGGGTCACTGATCAGCAGTGATTCAGTGATTTCCAGTTCGAGTCGTTGCGGGGCCAGACCCGTCGATGAAAGGGCATTTTCCACGATACCAACGACATCCGCGGTGTCTGCGTGGAACTGTGCAGCGGAGAGGTTGACTGCAACGCGGGCATGATCGTTCCACTGGGCCGCATCACGGCAGGCCTGCTTGATGGCCCAGGTGCCCAGCGCGACGATTTCTCCACACTCTTCTGCCAGAGGGATGAACACCGATGGCGGGACGTTGCCACGAACCGGGTGATGCCAGCGCATCAGGGCCTCGTAACCAACAGCCCGATCACTGCCGGATGCATCGAACAATGGTTGGTAATGCAAGCTGAGTGCTTCATCGGCAAGCGCAGTGCGGAGGTCGATGCTCAGCAGGCGACGTTCCTCGAGCTCCTGATCCAGTGTTTCGTCATAGAAGCTGAAGCGCCCGCGCCCGGATGTCTTGGACCGATACATCGCCAGATCGGCCTTGTGCAACAGGTCGCTGATTTCAGTGGCGTCGATACCGAAACAGGCGGCACCGACACTGGCACCGCAGGGAACTCTGTTGCCTGCGACATCCATGGGGCGGGACAGCGCCTTGACAATGCGACGTCCGTGGGCTTCTACATCTCGAGGGCTGTTCAGAGCGGCCTGCAGGATGGCGAATTCGTCACCGCCGAGCCTTGCCAGGACATCCCCCGGTCGGTGCAGGGCGGTCAGCCTGGATGCCACACCGCGCAATACTTCGTCGCCAGCCGAATGCCCCAGCGTATCGTTGATCTCCTTGAATCGATCGAGATCGATGCAGTGGATGGCAAAGCCTTCCCCTGATACCTCTGCGGCCCGCGCAGTGGCGACAAGCACACTTTCGAAACTGGCTCGGTTCAGCGCTCCGGACAGGACATCATGCTCGGCCAGATAGCGGATTTTTTCCTCATCGCGTCGGCGGTCTGACTGGCGTTGCCAGATCTGCCAGGCCAGACCCAGCACGCCCAGCAGAAACAGGCCGATGACCGTGGTGACGATTCTGGTGAATGCTGATGCAATACGCAGTTGCCGGGCGCTCTGGTCGACATAGACTTCGATAACGCCAAGAATGCCATCAGGGCCTGCAAGCGGCACGTAGGCTTCGGAATAGAGATCGGGTCTGTCAGGTTTTGCACGGCCATCGGCCAGCTCGATATGGTTCTTGCCACCCAGCACGATATCACTGACGTAGGGGTTGCCGGTGTCATGAGGCTGGGTCACGAGCTGTACCGTGGACGTTGCCGTGAGCGGCTTCAGCGAGTCGATCTCATCGGATGTCAGCAACAGCTGGCCATTGGAATCGAACAGTTTGTAGCGAAACACGTCACCCAGTCGCGTATTGCGTTGCAACACTTCCTGCGCCTGTGCGCTCAATTCCCCATGAGCGAACAGACGGTCCAGATCAGGCACGATCTGCGCGATGAAATCGGCGTATTGCAGAGCCGTGTGTTCGGCGTCCTGCGTCAGAAGGCGCTCTTCCGACAGTTGCATGGCATGGGTGGCCACGAACAGCAGCAATGCACAAGCGCACGCCCACCCCGGCACCGACCACCAGAGCGATCGGGGCTGGGTATTGGCCTTGAATGATTTGCTGACGCCGTACAAGCTCGCAAGCGCCAGTCGGATTCCGTTGCTCATTGTGGCCTAACGGCAGTCTGCTCAGGGTGCTTTAGGAGCGGTTCCCGCTGTGTAACAGGAAGAACTGGTTGTAGTGCCGGAACCTTGATCGAGTTATCCTGAGCGATGGAACCTTGCCGAAACCCGACAGGAGATCATGCCGTTTCCGGTGGGCCACAACCCGACGCAGATCTCATAGGGTCAGCAGCTTTTTCTTCAGTTTCTTGTCCGACACTGTCTTGATGTAACTCTGGATGCTGACCGCCTTGCGTTTGCGTTCACGCTCCTCCGGCCAGTGGTTCAATATACGATTGACGTAGAGCAGAAATACGATGGTCTTGCGTTTCTTCTTGCAGTGAGGGCGCCGCAGCAGAACCTGGATCCTGAACTGTTCATCCAGTTTGCCGAGGACGCCGGCCTCTTCAAAGGCCTCGAGCAAGGCGACTCGTCGGTTACTCAGATTCTTTTCCAGTTTTCCGGTCGGGATGATCCAATGCGAGTGCGCTCGACTGGTAATCAGGTAGATCTTGCACTTCTTCTTCCGCTTCTTGTTTTTCCTGCATTTCTTCATCAGAACTGGGAGTACGGCGACTCTCTTTTTCAGCTTCTGATGTTTCTTACCCATTGTCCGGTTTCCCTTCCGTAGCCAGTTGAGCGTTCTTGTAACGCTTGTCTCCGGTGACTTCCGGGCCGGCAAACCAGGGAGGAGACCAGGCCAGAGCCTGTTCCTCCGAGGTGAACTCGGTTTCGAGAATCATCAGGGGTTCGAGTTCACCTTGATAGATGTCGAGTTCCAGTCGATGCTCATCCAGGATGAAGGTACTGCGAGCCTTGGCAAGCTGCATGCCTCTGGTCAGGGGCCACAGGGCGTCGAACATCTGTTCGGTGATGAGAATCTCGTGCTCGTCCCGACTCATGCCCGATCCCTTCTTTTCAGTCAGGTAGAACAGGTCTCCCTTGCGTCTGATTCTGACTTCCCGTTCCGCTTCCCGAATGAGATAACCCTGTTGAATCTGTTCGACCAGTGCCTGTTGCAGCTCGGCCTCCGGTCGTCGAGTCACCAGGAACTTGCGTTCGATTTCAATTGCCACGGTATTCCTCCCGGGTCGAAAACTAGAGATGTTGTTCGGAGATTTCGGCCCACAGTTTCATGTAGGCAGCGTTGGCCGACGTTGATCTGGCAAACAGATCCACTGGGGCCTTGTGCTGTCCCATTTTCTCTATGTCGGAAGAATAGGGAATGGTGGACTTCAGAAACACCTTGCGACGCGTGGACATGGCTTCCATGGTGGACTTGTGCAGAGACTTCTGAGACTGGACCATCGAGAAGAACGGCACGATCTTCTTTTGTGGATACTTGTTTTCCTGGAAAAACTGCAACAGCTGCTCGAAGGTGCGCTCCGACAGCGTGGTCGGGATGACAGGAACCAGAACGATATCCGAGGCGGTGAATATCGACTCCGACAGAAAGCTGATGGACGGCGGACAGTCGAGTATTACCAGATCATATTCCTTCCGGAAACCTTTCAGCAGACGCTTCAATCGATTTTCGCGCTTCTTCAGATCGCTCAGCATCGAATCGAAGTTGCGAAAGCTCAAGTGCGCCGGAATGACATCCAGATGCTCGAAATCACTGGCCTTGATGTTCTTCACCAGCGTTCGGTACGCCTTGAAAAACCGCTCTCCCCATTTCTTCGATGAAGGTTTGACGCGAAAGTAGAAAGAGGAAGCGCCCTGCGGATCGAGGTCGATCAACAGCGTTCTCTTGCCGGATTTTGCCGCGAAATAGGCCAGATTGACGGCGGTCGCGGTTTTTCCCACACCGCCTTTCATGCTGTAGCAGGCGATAACTTTCATCTGGATTCTCCGCGGGTCTTCGAGCCAAAGGCCAATTCGATCTGCATGGTCATGTCGTCGGTAAAAAAGAGCGCCAGTGCCGCCTCCACCTGCTTGCGTGTTTCCATCTGCCGGTGATGCAGTACGGCAATGAGCCCGCTCAATGCCTTCGTCATCTCTATCTGTCGCTCGTCTTCGAAGCTGCTCAGAAACTCCATCTGCACACAATAGTCATTGAAGTCGCCGAGGGTCACCTGCAGTTTCTTCAAGTCCTTCAGCAGGGCAGCGGTGCGCTTCTTCGGCAGTAGCTCGATGAAGAACTCGATCAGATAGCGCATTTTCTTGAATTCCTTGCGAATGTCGTGCACATGCTCGTCATCAGAGTCTGCGTGCAGCTGCGCACTCATTGCCTGAATCTTCCTGAAACGCTTGATGAGCAGGGATCTGGCGACTGTCTGCACGGGTTTCCTGGAGATGGGGTTCAGGAATGCCGGGGGGGCTGACAGCGCTGTTCTGCAAGCGTCGATGTCGTGCTGGAACTGCTTCGAGGAGAAATAGCGTGCAAGGCGGTTCTTTTCCAGCTGCCGCTGTTTTTCAACCTGCACATACAAGGCTTCAAGTCCGGCAGTGTGGCTCTCAGGCAGCATGTCACGATAGTGGTTCCTGTCCAGCAGGAAGACGTCCAGGTCGCGCAGCCTGCTGGTCTTGCTGGCAATACCGGACAGCTGCGGCGCCAGGATTTCCACCGTCTCGGCGGGCAATGATCGTTTCAGCAGACTGATCAGGGAGCGCAGCTTGCGGACGCTGACGCGAAACTGATGCAGAAAGACCGTATCAATGTCTGCCACCACACCATCGACGTGTGATGTCGCCTGATCGATCATGTCGGTACCCATGGCGCGCACCGCCACTTCCGTTGGCATGTCTGCCGTCAGGTGCAGTTCTGCAGGCGTATTGCTCTCGACCGTTCCGGGATGCTGCGCCGCGAACATCGATTTCAAGCCGAAGTCTGCCACTGCCTGTCCCAACAGAGGTTTCAACAGCTTTTCAGCTTGCCGGGCAGCCTTGGCATAGCCGCGCATCTGCTGCAGGGTGAGATAGTGCTGGCCGTCATCATCCACCCTGGATTGCGAGAGCTGGCCTCTGACCACGATCTTGTCATCACTGTTTCGCAGGGAAAAACGAGTGCTGACCAGTTGCAGTGAGGCAATGGGCATGGCCGCGCGCAGGCCGATCTTCTTTTTCAACAGGCTTTTCAGATCGCTGTCGGGGAAGTCCCACCAGAACCGCGCTTTTGCCGATGCGCGTACCTCGCCGACAAGTTCTGTCCCCTTGATGAGTTGAAACCGGTTCTTGTCAACCCGACAGAGCATCAGATCGGTATTCCACAGATCGGCATCGAAGTCGTCGTGGACAATCAGCTCTGATGTCAGGGCCTGTTCGATTTCCACTTGAAATTCGGCTGCCAGAATTGATGTGAGTTCGCTGTCATCAACGGTGTTTTTCAGTAGCCAGGTCTTTTCCAATGCTGGATTCATTTCTTGGATTTTTTTTGTTTTCTGGGGGTGTTCAGATATTCTTCAACGAGCCGTTCAAGGATGACCTGCACACTGCTGTCTTCCTCGATGGCCCTGATTTTCAAAGCCTTGAGCATGCTGCTTTCCAGGCGCAAGGACGTGTTTTTCTTGCTGGGTTGATCCTTACTCACGAGGCTGGTCTTCGTCGATACCAGACACTATCCTGACGCATTGAATGCATGACGTCAAGACGTCAACAGTAAGGCAAGCAAAATGTATCGAAGCTCAAGGCGACTCTGCCATGTTCCGACTGGGGCGAGTTGCCACCGACTGCGCTGTTTGCAGAGCCTCGGACACTTGCTCGTGCCTGGCCGACAGTGTCGCAAGACAATACAATGGCGGGTACATGTGAGAGTGCAAGTACGATAAAGAGCAGGTGCACAAGCGGAAGTACGAGCAGAAGTACGAGCAGGAGTACGAGCAGGAGTACGAGCAGGAGTACGAGCACAAGCAGGGGTACGAACACAAGCACGGACAATAGAGGCAGGAAGCCCCGAATATCTCGGGAATCCCATGAGAGCTTCTAGGAGTGGTCTGTCGATGTCAGGGTCAGTGCGTAATGGCGTTCGAGCTGACTTGCGTGGCGTGATTGGCGAAGGGGGGGGTGAACTGTCAGTGCTGCACGATCCGGCTCGGTGTGGTCACGAGCCGTGGCTGCTTGCAGTAAACGCCGATATCGTGGATGTCGCCGATGTCGACGAGCCCCTGCGACGAACTGTCTGGCGAGTGTGTTCAGCCGCTCGCAGGGGCACGACCGATCAACGATTGAATGTCAGACTGAAGGTGACGGGAACGGTAGCCGGTATGTGCAGCAGACCAGCCAGTTCACCCAGTTTGCCAAGTCCGCCCTGGAGGTCGAACGCAGTTACATCGAGCAGGAGGGGTTGCTCCGCGGTGACCGTCACCTGCGCAGCATCACTTGCAACCAGCACGGGAAGCGTGTACGTCGCCTGCTTGCCATGCATATCCAGACCGATTTCCAGATCAAGCGTCTGTTGACCGGGAGCCAGCGCAGTTTCAGGTACCTGTGCGGTTATCGTGGCCGTCGGGTAGCGATCCGTTTCGAACAGGTACTCGCCCATGCGTTCATTGCGTATGTCGATACCTGTCTCTATGGCGCCAAGGTCTATCGTGACGGTGGCTTCGCCACTGTCGTCTACGCTGCCTTCCAATGAATTGAACGTGAAGATCTCGGCAACGCTTGATGTCCCGTCTGCCAGAACCTTGGTGGAGACGACATTGACCTTCGAGTTGCCGCTGTCGATGTCGAGAGCCAAGGCGTCCGTCGCACTGCCGATCAATGCGATTGCCAATGCGGGTGCAATGAAATGACTGATGTGCATGCGATGTTTCTCCCTGAGTGGTGTTGGTGAATTTGCCGCGAACCTATCATGGCATCGGACAAGGTGGCATGTATTCGGTTCCCTGCTTTTACATCGCCTTGCCGCGCCACAGAGCGAGTAATCGCGGCATCGTCGTCAGCCCCTGATTGTTGTTGGAATCTGTTCTTCTCCCTGTGGCGGGGGGGGGGGGGTCTCACCGGCGGGGCCGGAGACTCCGGGCAGGCGCATTCAGTCTGCCTGCAAGGGTGCGGTCATGCCGTCGGTTGATGAGCTCAGGCAGGGCCTTGTGACTCTATTCCCTGTTCAGGGCGTCCAGCGGATCCAGTCGCGAAGCTGCTCTGGCCGGCAGATACCCGAAGGTGATGCCGATCATCGTGGCCGACAGAAACGCTACCGCGATGGCCGTATTGGAAAACACCAGATTGGCCTTCTCGTTCAGTATCGATACTGCATAGCCTGTCGAGAGTGCCAGCAGGACGCCAAGCACACCGCCAATCAGACAGACCAGAACGGCTTCAATCAGAAACTGCGCAATGATGTCTGTGCGGCGAGCGCCAATGGCCATGCGCACGCCGATTTCCCGGGTTCGCTCGGTGACGGACACCAGCATGATGTTCATGACGCCAATGCCACCGACCAACAGTGAAATCACGGCAATGGCGGCCACCAGCAAAGTCAACGTCTGCGTGGTAGAGGTGATGGTGGAGCGAATCGTGTCGCTGTTGACCAGGAAGAAATCCTTGCTGCCATGCTGAGCAGTCAGTAGTGCCGTGATCTCATTCTGTGCGGTGGTGGTGTCGTAACCATCGGCGACACGAACCTCGATACTGTCCAGAAAGCTCTGCCCCGATACTCTGGCCATGGCAGTGGTGTAGGGAATCCACACATTGAGTGAAGAGGGTCCGAAGGCAGCACCTGAAGAGCTTGCAACACCGATGACGCGCACCGGGACTCTTCCCAGAAGCAGCACTTCGCCAATTGGGTCGTCGCCTTCGGTGAAGAATGTATCGCGGGTGTCTTCATCGATGACTGCGACCTGTTCCAGCGCATCGACATGGCGTGGACCGAAGACGGTACCGGCAACCGTCTGGTAGTTGTGAACCTGAAAGTAGTCGCCACTGACGCCATTGATCTGCGCGGTAGCCTCCACATTGCGATAGATCACCGAGGCCGGATTGGAAACCGCCGGTGACACGCTGTCGGCAAATTCCTGACGAGCCAGCACTTCGGTATCGGCCGATACCAGTGTCTCGATGCGCTGCGCATCGCGTCGTCCAAAGCCGCTTCCCGGGCGTGCCGTGATGGTGTTGGTGCCCAGTGAGCTGATGTTCTGCAGAACCGTTTCCTGGCTGCCGGTACCCAGCGCGACTACCAGCACCACAGAAGCGATGCCGATGATGATGCCCAGCATGGTCAGCAGCGAGCGCACTCGGTGGGCGGTCAGCGCCTTGACCGACATGGACAAGGCTTCTCTGAGTCTGGACAGCTGGCTATCCTCACCTGCCGAAGAACGCTGCGGCAACGGAGGGTTGGCATCGACTATCGGGTCTTTCCCGGCTTCATCATCGATTCCTGCTCCTGCTCCTGCTCCAGCTCCAGCTCCAGCTCCAGCTCCAGCTCCAGCTCCAGCTTCAGTGTCAATCTTGTGTCGGGTATCCGAGACGATACGACCGTCGCTGATCTCGATGGTGCGATGTGCGTGGCTGGCTACCTTCGGGTCATGCGTGACCATGACGATGGTGTGTCCAAGTCGATTGAGTTCCAGTAGCAGTTCGATCATCTCGGTACTGCTCTTGCTGTCCAGAGCGCCTGTAGGCTCGTCTGCAAGAATCACCTCGCCACCATTCATCAATGCGCGTGCCACCGAGACACGTTGCTGCTGTCCGCCAGAGAGTTCTGACGGGCGATGGTCCAGTCGATCGGCCATGCCCAGTTGTGTCAGCAGCTCGGCGGCCCGAGCCTGCCGTTCCGAGCGATTGATGCCCGAGTAGATGGCAGGCACTTCGACATTGCCGATAGCATCAAGATCAGGCAGCAACTGATAGCGCTGGAATATGAAGCCGAAGTGCTCGCGACGCAATCTGGCCAGTGCCGTCGGATCCAGGTCGCCGGTATCCTGTCCGGCAAAGTGATACCGCCCGGCACTGGGTCGATCGAGGCAGCCCAGAATGTTCATGAGCGTCGATTTGCCGGAGCCCGAGGCGCCGATGATGGCTACCAGCTCGCCAGGCCAGATATCGACATCCACGTCATTCAGTACCGTGATCTTCTCATCGCCTGCCTGAAAGCTGCGGCTGAGTCCGCGTGCCTGGATCAGAGCTGTGGCCATGTCAAAGCCCCATCGGCGGCATGCGCATCCGTGGCTCATCGGAGGCGGGTCTTGCCATGGTCGAACCGATGATCACTTGCTCACCTTCGCTCAACCCGGAAAGGATCACGGCGTCGATATCGTTGTTCAGACCGACATCCACCGCTTTCACGGTCCTTGCTTCAGTGGCGGGATCGAACACCTGAACGTCGAAACGGCCCTGAGGGCCAGCTTGCAAGGCTGCCGCTGGAATTCGCAGTACGTTGTTCGCGCTGTCCAGAATGATGGACACCTGCGTGGTCATGCCGATACGCAGCAAGTGTTGTGTATTGTCGACCTCCAGTAGCGCGTTGTAATAGACCGCCTCATCGGAGGAAATGGTATCGCTGGTTTCGATTTCCGAGGGTGCTGGCTCCACCTCGCGCACCTCGGCTGGAAACTCCCGGTCGTGCTCGCCCAGAATCGTGAAAGTGACAGCCTGTCCGGGCTGAACCTGAACGATATCTGCTTCGGATATCTCGGCCTTCACCAGCATGGTGTCCAGTTCGGCGATCTTGACGATGGTCGGAGTGCTCTGCGATGCATTCACGGTCTGCCCCTCGTCGACCACAATGGCAACCACCGTCCCGGAGATCGGCGCATGGATACTGGTGCGTTGCAATGCTATCTGCATGTTCGAGACGTTGACTTCAGCGCTGGATAGCTGCGCTTGCAGGGCCTCGAGTTCGGCCTCGTACACTTGCACGTTCAGGCGCGCCGTTTCCACGTTTTCAGTGGACGTGAAATTGCTGCTCAGCAGCTGCTCTTCACGTTCCAGATCATGTCGGGATTGCGACAGACGTGCCCGGGTTGCTGCAATCTGCGCGTCGATGATGGCCAGTTCAGCCTTGGCTTGCAGAACGGCGTTCTGTTGATCCTGGGAATCGATCCGGGCGATCAGATCACCTTCGGCCACAGTCTGTCCCAGTTTCACGGCCATCGTTTCAATCTGCCCGGAAACGCGGGCACCGACGCTGACCAATTGGTTCGCTTCGATGATGCCCGTGGCCAGCACGGTGTCCTGCACGGTGCCTCGCACTACACTGGCTGTTGCCGGTGCCGGAAGATCCTGTGCGCTGGAGTATGACTTCCAGACCCACAGTGCGGCAATGATCAGAACTGCAGAGATCAGGTAGTAGAACAATCGGGGTCTATGCATCGGTCTGTCTTTCTTGCCGTTATTGCGCAACAGAGGCGCACATGGCGTGTTGTTGAATGAGGTTGTCCGGGAAGACGTTGTTCGACACACTGTGCATGTGTGCTGATGTCATCCGGAGTCTGGTCGCTGCCCGCTACCGGGGATGGTGAGCGCCCGCCGGAGTAGGTCCTCCCGGGGCGCGAGGTGGAATCAGAGGGCAGGCCGTCAGCTGGCTGATGATCAGTAGAGTCACGAGTACCTTGCTGCTGCGCCTGATGGTCGAATTGCGCATGGTGGTCTCCTGAAGAAGCGCTGGTTTCTGACTCGACCTATCTTATGGGCGGTAACGACGCAACCAGCAGCCAGCTCATCGTTGTCTTGTTTTTTCCTTGTTTCCGGTGACAGCAACGCCCGATGCCACCGACCGTCTCAGCTGGCCTGCAGCAGCAGTTCGCTGTGGGCTGAATTCACGCGGCTACGCTTTCTGCTCGCGGATGCCACCATATGCCAGCAGATCAGCGCTGACACACAAGGTGCTTCGGGGCTGCTGTGTTGACCTTCCTGTCCGCCCAGCCAGCCATGCGGGAAGCCGGGCGTGTCCAGTCTGAGCAGGCGAGGCTGATTACCACAGGTATGGCCCGTCAGCGTCCATGGCACATCGTCGGCCTCTCCGGCAATCTTCCATTCATTCGCCGCGGCATCGAGGTTGGCCAACTGTTTCCAGCTCAGTTCCAGGCTGTCCGTTGCCTTCTCGGGCACGACCTGATCGCCATCCGAGTGAATGATCAGCAAATTGGGTGGTGCTGCCCCAGCCAGATTCCTGAGGGCGGAGGAGTGCAGCCGTTGCAGCGAGTGGTAGCGCGGGATGGAAAAGGCCGATATCTTCACGGCGGAGGGGCTTTCGCCATAGGCCAGCCCGGCAACGCTGGCGCCGCCGGAGAATCTGTCGGGATGGGCAATGAGGCAGTTCACTGCCATTGCGCCACCCGAAGACAAGCCGCAGACATAGAGTCGAGACGCGTCTATTGCATAGTCTCGCTGAACCTGTTCGACAATACGCCAGATGTCCTGTACTTCCCCTCGGCCCCGAGTGCGGTGCGCCTTTATCCACCAGCCCCAGCATTCGCGTGCACGATACCCTGAGTAACTGGTGACGTAGGGGTAGAGCACGAGAAACTGCTGTTTGTCTGCCAGTGTGTCGAAACCGGAAATTCGCTGTATGTCTTCATGGGTCTGGTGGCAGCCGTGCAGAACCACCAGCAGGGCACTGGGCTTGCCCGTGTCAAAGCCTGCCGGGACATACAAGCGGTAGATGCGCTCGCGTGAGTGTGGATGCAGTCCCGCAGGCAGAGTCGAATCCAGGCTGATGCCTTTTGGCGGACTGGTCAGCTGGCTGTCCAGCAGGCTGGACAACTCGGTGGCTGTTGGGGTTGGGTTCATGGCTTTCTCTCACTTCTGCGATCGATGGGATTCTGGCCTTTTGCAGATTCGCTTCCTTGCGACAGATTCTCGATAACAGACTGCATTCAAGCAGCTTGGAGCCTAGGTACTATTTCGCTCAAATGCAACTGTTGCAGCGCATCAAAAGTGTTGCATGGCAAGCAGTGAGAGGGGTGAAGTGATTACCTATGTTGCTGAATTTGCTGGATGTAACATTTCATTGTGAGCAATTGTTAACAAGCGCTGAGAATCCTTGTACATATTGCAATGCATACAAGTCGTGACGGCTGCATGACTTGTCGGTGAGATTGAACGGGGCCGCTAGGGTCCTTTTCTCGCGGGAGTCGGCAGCCCGGGATTGCCCCGAATGGGGCATCTCATTGCCTGAATCACAAAGGTGGGCCGATCAGTACCCTGTGCGGATCGTGTCTTCTGTCAGGCCTCTTGGGGTGCAAACAATTGCGGGGTGCGATTGACGATTGCGACGAGCGATAGCATGACAGGAATCTCTACCAGCACCCCGACAACCGTCGCCAGGGCGGCACCGGAATTCAGGCCGAAGAGTGAGATGGCCACCGCCACGGCGAGCTCGAAGAAATTCGATGTGCCTATCAGGCTGGCCGGGCCCGCCACGTTATGAGGCAGTCGCAGCGTCCTCGCTGCCGCATAGGTGATGGCAAAGATGCCGTAAGCCTGCAGTATCAGTGGAATGGCAATCAGGACGATCGTGACCGGTTGACCGAGAATCTTGTCCGCCTGAAAGCCGAACAACAGCACCACGGTTGCCAGCAGGCCGATGACCGACCAGGGTTTCAAGGTGGCGACCAACTTGCCCAGCGCGTCCTGGTCATTGCGTGACTGCAGCTGATGGCGTGTCAGTACACCCGCCAGCAACGGCAGCAAAACATACAGCACGACCGATAGCAGCAGGGTTTCCCAGGGAACCACGATATCACTGACGCCCAGCAGGACTGCGGCGATCGGTGCAAAGGCAAAGATCATGATGATGTCATTGACGGATACCTGAACCAGGGTGTAGTTGGGGTCACCCTTGACCAGTTGGCTCCAGACAAAGACCATGGCGGTGCAGGGCGCCACACCCAGGAGAATCATGCCGGCAATGTATTCGTTGGCCGATTGCGGATCGACCCAGGCAGCGAAGAAGACCTTGAAGAACAACCAGCCCAGCGCTGCCATGGAAAAGGGCTTGATGAGCCAGTTCACCACCAGGGTCAATGCCAATCCCTTGGGTTTCTTGCCGACATCCTTGATGGCGGTGAAATCGATCTGCACCATCATGGGGTAGATCATGACCCAGATGAAGACGGCGATAACCAGGTTGACGTGAGCATATTCCAGAGCGGCGACCGCCTGGAAAACGCCCGGTACGAGTTGCCCGAGGACGATGCCTGCGATAATGCACAGACCTACCCAGACGGAGAGATAGCGTTCGAAAATACCCATTTTTTCCGTGATTTTCCTGAACTAGATGTTTTTCTGACTGACACGTGCTGACAACTGCGCGTGGCTTTCCTTGCGTTCCGAATAACGATCCACGAGATGATCCTTGATGTCTCGTGTCAACAGCGTGAATCGCAGCAGTTCCTCCATGACATCAACCATGCGGTCGTAGAATGGCGAGGGCAGCATGCGACCTGCTTCATCGAATTCGTTATACGCTTTGGGAACCGAGGACTGATTGGGGATGGTGAGCAACCGCATCCAGCGTCCCAGAATGCGGAGCTGATTCACGGTGTTGAAACTCTGACTGCCACCGCAGACTTGCATGACTGCCAGAGTCTTTCCCTGTGTGGGGCGTACGCCGCCCAGGGACAGCGGGATCCAGTCGATCTGACTTTTCATGACTGCAGCCATGGCACCGTGTCGTTCCGGTGAGCACCACACCATGCCTTCGCTCCAGCTCACCAGCTCGCGCAACTCTGCCACCTTCGGGTGTGATGCGTCCTCACTATCGGGCAGCGGTAGATCGCGAGGGTCGAAGCGTCGTGTTTCGGCGCCCAGTCGCTCGAGCACCCGGGCGGCTTCTCCGGTCATGAGCTCGGAATAGCTTCTCTCGCGCAGCGATCCATGAAGCAGCAATATCCTCGCCGGGTGAGTGCTCTGTTCGGTCGGGAACAGTCGGCTACGATCGGTTGCGCGAAAGTGTTCGTCGTCAATCTGTGGGGTGTCTGACACCTTCGTTTCCTGGTTCATGTTCAACAGAGGCAGGCTATGTCATCGATGACAGGCTGACAGAGTTCCGGGCGCCCGCCACAGCAATCTTCCATGAGGAAGGCCAGAAAACCGCGCAGACCTTCCATGTCGGCAAGGTAGCGAATGGTGCGACCTTCGCGCTGCTTGCGGATCAGGCCAGCCTGCAACAGGATTGACAGGTTGGCGGACATCGTGTTCTGGCGTACATCCAGCGTTTGCGCAATCTCGCCAGCCAGCATGCCTTCCTCGCCGGCTTTTACCAGCAGGCGAAAGACATCCAGTCGTGTTTCCTGACCGAGTGCCGCCAGCGCCTCGAGAGTTTCCTTTTTATCCATATATCGAGAATAATGGATATATCAGGATAAATCAATGCCTGATGACTAGTCTGTCAACCAGAGCGAGAGGTGGGTGGCAGCATGATGTGAGAGGTGGGTGGCAGCATGATGTGCTGAGTGGCGCACCGGTCACTGTGCAGGGAGCCACAGAAATGAAGTGGGCCTTGTAGAAACAGAAAATCCCGTGAACCTGATGATTCACCATCATCAGATTCCCGGGATTCGGAACTGCGTGCTGTTTGCCTGATGGCAAATCAGCTCATCAGAGAACTTACTTGAAAGAGGCAGCAGCGCTTTCAGTAGCTTCTTTCACTTTGCTGGAAACTTGCTTGGCCAGTTCAGCGTATTCTGAAGCGCGAGTGTTCATCAGTTCTACCAGTGCCTTGGCTTCAGCGGCTTGAGCAGCTGCAACTTCAGTCAGGTCCTTGCCGGAAGCGGTCAGGTGTACCTGCTTGGTAGTGGACTCGAGTACATCGCCGGCAACAGCGTAGTTCTTGCGAGCCAGTTGCTCGACGGCATCAGCAGCAACGACTGCGAAGGCGCGCATTGGCTCGACAGCACGTGCCTGCATGTCCATCATCTGCTTGAATTGTTCGTTCATGTTTTCTGCAACGTTTGTCATGGTTTTATCCCTTTGGTGATATGAAGACAGTTGTCTGTCGCGATGGAAGGATTATAGGGATGGAAGTTTTGCAGTGCAACATGAAATAGTGAAAATTCCGATTTTACCGGGTGATATTTTATTTTGGCTGTTAATTCAATTGCTTGCAATGTTCACAATGCATGTGAATTTCCGGAAAATGATGAAAAATTCCTTTTTTAGTGAATTTTTAACGCACTGCGTTAGAGTTCGGGCATCTGGATGAACAAACTGCTCGCAGCTCCAGGACCTTGCCATCAAAGCAAGGCTGCTTGAACGAATTGCTCGCGGCATGGAAATCCTGTCATCACGGCAAGGCTGGCCGAGCAGCGCTCAGGCTGTCTGCACCGCGCCGCCCGCCACGAAACCTTCGATGTCCTCGTCGGTAAAGCCTGCTTCTAGCAGCACTTCCCGACTGTGCTGTCCCAGTAGCGGTGCTGCACGATGGATGCAGCCGGGTGTGCCGTGAAACTTCACCGGAGTGCCCAGGGATTTCACGGTGCCGGCACGCGGGTGTTCCACGTCCACGACCATCTCCCGTGCAATGGTCTGCGGGTCCTGATGCATCTGCAGGATATCGAGTATCGGTCCTGCCGGAATACCGGCCTGGTTCAGCAGGCTGACCCATTGTTCCGTCTTGCGTTGTCGGAAGCGGGTCTCCAGCTCTGCCACCAGCTCGCTTCTGTGCTGCATTCTCGCCGCGTTGCTGGCAAAGCGCTCATCCTCATTCAGATGGGTAGCGTCAATGACTTTCAGCATTCGCTCCCAGTTTGCCTGGTTGGCAGCGCCCAGGTTCACCCAGCCATCCAGTGTGGCAATGGCCTGATAGGGGGCATTCAAGGGGTGGGCGGAGCCCAGGGGCTGGGGCGCTACACCGGTGGCAAAGCCGATGGCTGATTGCCAGAACGTATGAGTGATTCCGGCTTCGAACAGGGAGGTGTCGACACGCTGTCCCAGACCGGTCTGCAGTTTCGAGGCGTAGGCGGCACTGACACCCATGGCGGCAAGAATCCCTGCCGTGATATCGGTGATCGGTGGTCCGGCCTTGACGGGTGGGCGGTCAGGGCCTTCTCCGGTGACGGACATCAGTCCGGACATGCCCTGCGCAATCAGGTCGAATCCGCCTCTTTCCCGGTAAGGACCGGTGCGGCCAAAGCCGGAAATCTCGCAGTAGATCAATCCCGGGTTCAGTGTTCGAAGCGTGTCGTAATCCAGGCCGAGTCGAGCCATGGTGTCGTGGCGATAGTTCTCGATCACCACATCGGCGTTTTCCAGCAGCTTCTTCAGTACTCGCTTGCCATCCGTCTGCTTCAAATCCAGCGCGATGCCCCGCTTGTTGCGATTCATCATCATGTAGGCGGCGGACTCACCCTGGATGTCGGGTGGCAGGAATCGCCGGCTGTCATCCCCGCTGCCGGTTTTTTCCACCTTGATGACATCGGCACCCATGTCTGCCAGTAGCAGGCCGCAGGCTGGTCCTGCCATGATATGTGCCAACTCCACCACCTTCATGCCGCTCAAGGGCCCCGAGTTCTTTGTTGGCTTGTCCCTGTCAGTGTGCATCTATCGACCTCGCCACCGTGGTTGTCGCTTGGCAAGAAACGCGTCCATGCCTTCACGAAAATCGTCACTGGTATAACACTGTACGATCAGGTCATCTCCATTGATGTCGGCGGTGTGTTCTCTCAGGCGTCGAAGCCCCTCCTTGGAGGCTGCCATCGTCAGCGGTGCATGCTGTTGCAGTGTCGTGGCGAGTTCCCTGGCCCGACTCATGGGGTCGGCGACACATTCATTGATCAACAGACAAGCCAATGCCTCCTCCTTGCCGATGAGCCTGGCCGTCAACAGTATGTCCCGTGTTCTGGGTGCGCCCAGCAGTGCAACCAGTCTGGACAGGCTGCTCAGTGACAGGCAGTTGCCCAGTGTACGTGCGATGGGAAATCCGAACCGGATGTCCTCACTGGCAATGCGCAGATCACAGCAGGCGGCAATGGCCGCGCCACCGCCGGTACAGGCGCCGCGAATGGCCGCGATGCTCGGAACAGGCAGAGCCTCGAGCTTGCTCAGTACCCGGTCCATTTCTCGCTCGTAGTTCAAGGCATCTTCCGGTGTCTCGAAGTCGCGAAATTGCGTGATATCCGTTCCAGCGGCAAACGCCCTGTCACCTGCACCCGTGATGATCAGGACTCTGATGTCGAGAGACTTGTCCAGAATGCGCTCGCATACCGAGGCCAGAGCCTCGTACATGCCGAAGGTCAGTGCATTGCGAGCAGCCGGTCGGTTGAACGTGACCGTCCCGATGCCGTCGTGTACGTCCAGCAGTAGTTCGTCGTTGTCATTCATGGGGTGTCCGGGGGGGGTGATTCGTCAATGGGGTCGGACATGTGGTATCAGGGAAAATCGAAAGGCCTCATCGGTAGAAGTATTCGACGAGGAACATCGGAATTGCAGGTATGTAGGTGCACATGAACAGCACCAGCAGAAGTACCGCCACGAAATAGACGTTGACCTTGGAGACATCCCATATGTTGGCCTTGGCGATGGAGCATGACGTGATCAGTACCGAGGCGACCGGGGGAGTCTGTTGTCCGATGGCAAGGTTCAGGGTCACGATCAGACCGAAGTGCACGGGGTCGATGCCCGCCAGCTCGATCAGTGGCACGACGATGGGTACCACCAGAATGATGGCGGCCACCGAGTGCAGGAAAAAGCCGATGATCAGAAAGAAGATGTTCAGAATGAACAGGATGACGTACTTGTTGCCGGTCATGTCCATCATGGTCTGCGCCAGTTCCTGGGGCACTTGTGCTCGGGTCAGGAAGCCACCCATCAGCACCGAGGCTGCGACCAGCAACATGACCACGGCCGTCTGAATGCCGCCTTCGATCATGGCCTGACGCAGTCGCTTCAGATTCACTTCCCGGTAATAGAGGCCCAGCCCCATGGAGACCAGTACGGCAAGTCCTGCCGCCTCGGTTGCCGTGACATAGCCCCCGAAAATGCCGCCCAGAATGATGACAGGCAACAGAAAGGTTGGCAGAGCTTCCTTGAAGGTCTCCTTGACTCGACGGGTATTGAAGGCGTCTTCCGTCGGCAGATTGTATTTGCGTGCAAACCCGTAGGCGACACCCATGAGGCCTGCGGCACCCAGCAGTCCCGGCACCACTCCTGCCACGAACAGTTGCTCGATGCTGGCATTGGCCGACACGCCATAGACGATCATCGGAATGGACGGCGGAATGATGATGGCCAGTGAGGCGGAGGATGACGTGATGGCTGCCGCCAGAGGGCCGGAATAACCGCGCTTCTTCATTTGCGGAATCATCACCGAGCCCAGTGCGGCTACATCGGCCACCGCCGAACCGGAGATTTCCGCGAAGAACAGGGATACCCCGATGTTGACCATTCCCAGGCCACCACGGACAAAGCCGATCAGGGCCGCCACGAAATTGATCAGCTTGTCGGTGATGCCACCGGCATTCATGATTGCGCCTGCCAGAACGAACATGGGGATGGCAATCAGAGAGAACTTGGTGGAACCGTCATACATGTCCAGCGCAACGGTGACCAGTGAGCTGGCACCTTCGGTCATCACCAGACCGAAAATGGCCGCAACCGCCAGCGCCACGGCAATGGGGACGTTGATGCAGATCAGCAGCACCAGAACGATGAAGATACCGAGAACAATCATGTGCGTTGCATCTCCGCTTCGATCTCCGCCTCGATTTCGGCATGTTCGGCCGACACGCCCGAGCCGACCATGCGCAGATAGTCCGGGGCGCTCAACAGCTCGCAGATGATGAACAGCGCAGCTCCCACGGGGATGACCGACTGCGTGAGCTGTACCGGCACCCAGCGCAGGCTGACCAGTGTGTCACCCTCGAGAACCAGGAGTACCTGCCAGCCAGCCCAGGCCAGTAGAATGAAGAAAGCCAGAAAGACCACTTCGGCAAAAACGGCCGTGTACATCCGAACTGGCATGGGAATGGCGAGCAGGACGCTGTCAAAGCCGATGTGCTTGCGCTTCAGCACTGCCAGTGCACCGCCGTAGTAGGTAATCCATGCCAGAGCGATGCTGGCGACTTCGTCGTACCAGGACAGGGACGCATCGAACTTGCGGTAGATGACGGAAATGATGACGATGGTGGTCAGTCCTACCATCAGCAGCATGAGGAACCATTCGAGCAGGCGCTCGAGTACATGGGCGATTCGATTCACTGGAAATCCTCTCAAGGGGCGACTGGTAGCCGTGCCCATGGCGTGGCACGGCTACGTTGTGTGCTCTGCGTCCATATCGGACTCAGCTTGTGTCAGGACTATCTGGCCAGGGCCTGTACCGCACTGATCAGCTCGGCACCTCCGTCAACCGAATTGGCGAATTCCTCGTAGATCGGTCCGGATGAATCGATGAAGGCCTGCGTGTCGGCTTCGTTGACTTCCACGTTGGCATCTTTCAGGTTCTGCAGCAGATCCGTTTCCAGCTGCGCTGCCATGGCGTATACCGCATCCTGTGACTCCTGTGCCGCGGCAAGCAGATCGCTCTGGATGTCTTCCGGCAGCTTGGCAAAGCCCTTGGCCGAGGTGAGTACATAGGCCGGGGTATACACATGACCGGTGATGGACAGATAGGTCTGTACTTCCTGGAACTTGGATGACCAGATCTGCGCGTAGGGGTTCTCCTGCCCGTCGATGACGCCGGTCTTCAGGGCGGTAAAGACTTCGGACAAGGCCATGGGCGTGGGATTGGCGCCGTACAGCTGAAACATCTTCACGCGCCATTCCCCGTTGGGTGTGCGCAGCTTGATCCCCTTGAGATCTTCCGGCACCACAATCGGCCTTGTATTGTTGGTGATGTGGCGAAAGCCGTTTTCGAAGTAGCCCAGAATCCTGTAACCCTTCTCCTCAGCCGCAGCACCGAAGACACTATCTCCCATGTCAGCCTGTATGGCTTTCATGTGTTCACGCGACTGCACGATATAGGGCATTTCGAACACACCGAATTCATCGGCCACCGATGACATGATGGAGGAGGGCAGGGCGAACATGATCTGCCCCAGTTTGAGCTTCTGCAGAAGCTCCTTGTCCTTGCCAAGCTGTGAGGAGCCGAATGCCTGAACCTCGGCACGATCACCCAGCCTGGCATTGGCGTTCTTGACGAATTCGTCGACAGAGGCCTCGAATAGCGAGCCGGGATTACCGACATGGCCGAATTTCAGGATCAGCTTCTCGGCGCTTGCCTGCCCTGCTGCCAGGGTCAGGGCAGCACCGAGCAATACGGCGGTTACCTTTCTTTTCATGGTGACTTACTCCTCGATGATTCAGTCGCGAGTGCGACGAAAAGCCGACCTGCTGGCGAACTGTCGCCGCCTTGTGCAGGGTCTAGCTGTTTGATTTCAGATAATCGAGCGCGGCCTGTGTACCGCCGCCCTGATGAGGGGCCTGCGCCAGGTGCAGGCCCATTTCGATGCCGGCCAAGGTGCCCAGCAGCATGACGTCATTGAAGTCACCCAGATGGCCAATGCGAAAGACCTTGCCCTGAACCTTGGACAGGCCATTGCCCAGCGAGGTGTTGCAGTGTTCGAGAATGACCGAGCGCAATGCATCGGCATCGGTGCCATCGGGTACACGGACGGCCGTCAGCACGGGAGAGTATTCCTCCTCGACGGTGCATTGCACTTCCAGTCCCCAGGCTTGCACGGCTGCCCGGGTAGCGGCTGCGTGTCGCTTGTGCCTGGCAAAGATGTTGTCGAGGCCTTCCTCATGCAGCATGTCAATGGCTTCGGCGAGCCCGAACAGCAGATTGGTTGCCGGGGTATAGGGGAAGTAGCCCCGTTGGTTGGCCTCGATCATGTCGCGCCACTGCCAATAGGCATTGGGCAGGCCCGCCCCGGCATTCGCCGCCAGGGCCTTTTCGCTGACGGCATTGAATGACAGGCCCGGCGGCAGCATCAGGCCCTTTTGAGAGCCTGATACTGCGACATCGACACCCCACTCATCAAAGCGGAAGTCGGCTGAACCCAGACCGGAGATCGTATCCACCATCAACAGTGCAGAATGTCCGGCAGCATCGATGGCGGCACGGATTTTCGAGATCTGCGAGGTGCAGCCCGTCGAGGTCTCGTTATGGACGACGCACACGGCCTTGATGTCGTGATCGGAGTCTTCGCGCAGGGCTTCTTCGATCAGCGCCGGGTCGGCAGCACGCCGCCAATCGGTCTCGATCAGTTGCGGTTGCAGGCCGAGTTTCAGGGCAAGTTGCTGCCACAGATAGGCAAAGTGACCGGTCTCCACCATCAACACCTTGTCTCCGGGGCTGAGTGTGTTGACCAGCGCAGCCTCCCAGGCTCCGGTGCCGGACGCCGGATAGATGACCACCGGCTGCTCGGTCTTGAAGATGGTCTTGATACCACTCAGAACCCGGTTGCCCAGATCGGCAAAGCCCGGTCCCCGGTGATCGATGACCGGCATGGCAATGGCCTGCAGGATGCGGTCCGGAACGGCGCTGGGGCCGGGGATCTGGAGGAAGTGACGGCCAGCTTGACGCATACGGTAGGGCTCCACAAGCAGTTGCTTAATTTGAATTTTGCATTCATTATTAATTTATTTCCAAGCGCAATGCAATGAATTCTTCTGCTCATCCGGAATTTCTGCGGCGGCTGAAGGCCGAAATGGCTGGTGCCGTGCACGGTGATGTCTTCACCCGGGGGCGTTATGCCACTGATGCCTCCATCTATCAGATGATGCCTGCGGCGGTGGCCATTCCACGGGATGTCGAGGATGTGCGCACGGCACTGGCGCTGGCGCGCGAGTTTGAGCTGCCCGTGACCCCGCGCGGCGGTGGGACCTCGCAGTGTGGCCAGACCGTCAACCACGGCCTTGTACTCGATAATTCACCGCACCTGAATGCATTGTTGGAACTGGATGTCGAGCGGCAGCGTTGCGTGGTGCAGCCCGGTATCGTGCTCGATGAACTCAACCGATTGCTGAAACCACACGGGCTCTGGTTTCCGGTGGATGTGTCAACGGCCTCACGCGCCACGATCGGTGGCATGGCCGCCAACAATTCCTGTGGTCAGCGTTCCATTCACTACGGCACGATGCGACACAATGTGCACGCCATGGACGCCATTCTGCCCTCGGGCGAACCGCTTCGTTTCGACGAAGTGCCTGCCTCACTGGAAGGCGTGACGGGAGGCAGGCGCACCTTCATCGAGGGGCTGCTGAGTCTGGGTGCACGCGAGTCCGGCAATATCCAGAAACGCTTCCCTACGGTATTGCGGCGTGTCGGAGGCTACAACATCGATGCTCTGATGCCATACGAATCTGTTGATGATGGGGAGCAGCAGGCCAGAAGTCATTACCGGCTGGCGGACCTGCTGGTCGGTTCGGAAGGAACGCTGGCCTATTCGACGGCCATCGAACTCAAGCTGTGGCCCTTGCCGCAACAACGGGTTCTGGGTATCTGTCATTTTCCCGGTTTTCATGAGGCCATGGATGCCACCCAGCATCTGGTGGAGCTCGGGCCACACGCCATCGAACTGGTTGACAATACAATGGTGGCGCTCGCGCGTGACATCGAGCTGTACCGCAACTCCGTGGCGGAGTTCGTGCGCGGCGACCCGGCTGCCTTGCTGATAGTCGAGTTCGCCTTCGATAGCGAGGCCGAGAACCTGCAGCATCTCAAGCTGTTGCATGAGCGCATGGCGGACCTGGGCTTTACCTGGAAGGGCAAGGGCAAGAACTGGGGCGGGGTGGTCGAGGCGGTGGATCCTGCCCTGCAGGCTCGTATCGGGGAGGTCAGAAAGGCGGGGCTCAACATCATGATGTCGATGAAGGAAGAGGGCAAGCCGGTGTCCTTTGTCGAGGACTGTGCCGTGGATCTGCCGGATCTGGCGGATTACACGGCAGAACTGACCGAGGTCTTCAACAGGCATGGCACGCCCGGTACCTGGTATGCGCATGCCTCAGTCGGCTGTCTGCATGTTCGGCCCGTGCTCAACATGAAGCTGGAGAAGGATGCCAACACGATGCGCGAGATTGCCGAGGAGGCTTTCGACCTGGTATTGAAATACAAGGGCTCACATTCGGGAGAGCATGGCGACGGCATATCGCGTTCCGAATTTCACACGAAGATGTTCGGTGAACAGATGGTCAAGGCCTTTGCCGAGATCAAGCATCGCTTCGATCCGCACAATCTGTTCAACCCCGGCAAGATCGTCAATGCACCACGCATGAATGACCGGGAACTGTTTCGCTATCGTCCCGGCTATCGCATGATCGAGATCAGGCAGCAGCTGGACTGGTCTGCCTGGCCAGGTGCCAGCGGTGGATTGCAGGGCGCGATCGAGATGTGCAACAACAATGGTGCCTGCCGCAAGATGCAGGGCGGGGTGATGTGCCCTTCCTATCGGGTGACGCGTGATGAGCAGCATGTGACGCGGGGGCGGGCCAACACGCTGCGTCTGGCCATGTCCGGGCAACTGGGCGAGGATGCCATGAGCTCCGATGCCATGCAGGAGACGATGAAACTGTGCGTCTCCTGCAAGGCCTGCCAGCGTGAATGTCCGACCGGCGTGGATATGGCGAAGATGAAGATGGAGGTCATGGCTGCCCGAGCCAGAGTACATGGTTACACCCTGCACCAGAAGCTGGTCGCTCATCTGCCACGTTATGCCGCCGTTGCATCGCGTTTTCGCACACTGCTGAATCTGCGCAACACATTGCCGGGAGTTGCCGCCATGACAGAGTCACTGTCCGGGTTTTCAGCGCGCCGCCGGTTACCGGTCTGGGCGGCTCGACCGTTCGTCGAGACCGATACGGTGGGCGATGGCAGCAAGGAAGTGGTGTTGCTGGCGGATACCTTCAACACCTGGTTCGAACCTGACAATCTGCGAGCCGCCAGAGTGGTTCTGCAGGCGGCCGGCTACCGGGTTCATCTGGCGCAGGCACCTGGTCAGCGCAAGCTGTGCTGTGGCAGGACCTATCTGGCTACCGGTATGATCGAGCAGGCCAGGCTTGAGGCCGGACGCATGGTAGCCGCGCTGTTGCCCTGGATTGACAGAGGCCTACCGGTGGTCGGTCTGGAACCCAGCTGCCTGCTGACTCTGCGTGATGAGTACAAGGCGCTGTTGCCGGGTGCGGATACCGACCGCCTGGCAGAGAATGCGCTGCTGCTGGAAGAGCTGATCATCAGGGATCATGAGGCCGGTACACTGGAATGGAGCCTGTCAGCCCCGGTGAGTCAGGTGCTGGTGCATGGTCATTGTCACCAGAAGGCTCTGGGAGCGTTCAGCGCCGTGCAGAAGACTCTGGCTCTGATCCCGGGGATGGCCGTCAGTGTGATCGATTCCAGCTGCTGCGGGATGGCAGGCGCTTTCGGCTACGGGCGGGATACCTGCGATGTGTCCATGAAAATGGCGGAGCTGAGTCTGTTGCCGGCAGTTCGTCAGGCCGATACGGAGACGCTTGTCGTGGCGGATGGCACGTCGTGCAGGCATCAGATCGCGGAGGGAGCAAGCCGTGACGCCATTCACGTTGTGCAGGTATTGGCCATGGCCTTGCGGCCTGCGGAGAGTCCCGGTGGCTCTGTCTGAACGGCTTTCGGGATACAATGGGCGGACCTTGGTCAGGAGTTTGTCATGAGTGCACTGGATCAGGTCGGTTCCATCAGCCGGCGTTCGCTGCACGAGGAATTGACCGACCGCTTGCGAAGCATGATTGTCGAGGGTGTCTTGACGGCCGGCGAAAAGGTTCCGGAACGCGAGCTTTGCGAAAAACTGGGCGTCTCTCGAACACCCATGCGCGAAGCCCTCAAGGTGCTGGCATCCGATGGTCTGCTGACTCTGGAACCCAATCGGGGTGCGCGAGTTCGCGCCATCACGGTAGAGGAACTGGAAGAAGTGTTCCCTCTGATGGGGGCATTCGAGGCTCTGGCTGGCGAACTGGCGTGTGCTCATATCAGTGATGCCCAGATCAGGGAGCTGAAGAACGAGCACGAGCAGATGCTGGGTCGTTATCACGCATCGGACATGCCCGGCTATTTCAAGCATAACCAGCGTATTCATGAACTGATCATGGAGGCGGCCGGTAACCGCACGCTGATCAATCTGTACAGCTCGCTGGCTGTCCGAGTGCGGCAGGCAAGGTATCTGGCCAACATGAGCGCCGAACGCTGGCAACAGGCCGTGGATGAACATGAGCGGATCATCCAGGCGCTGGAAGAACGCGATGGTGAAGGTCTGGCAGCTATCCTGAAAAAGCACCTCGAGAACAAGTTTGCTGCAGTCAGGCAATGGATAGAAGACCAGGTCTGAACGTCGATTCCCCGTCCTGCCTGGCTGGCAGAACTGTTCGCTAATCGACAAAGGAACTGGGGCGATTGCTGGCAGACCGATGGGGGCATCCAGTGCGATGATGCCGATTACCGACTACCGACTACCGATTACCGATTACCGATTGCCGTTTGCCGTTTGCCAGTTCCTGTCGATCAGAGAGTGGTCTGATGGACAGACGCGGTTGCGTCGATCAGTTCGGATCGTTGAACATGTCTCGAAAATAGAAAACGATGGCGGCACGCTTCCATTCTCCGGAGTAGGGCTCAACGCGGCCATTCTGGTTGCCGTCGATCCAGAAGTCGCCGTCTTCGGCAATCTCGACGAATCCCACCCGGGTGCCATTGCGCCAGACTTCGCCCGTATCCTCAAGGCTGCCCAGTTGATTGCCCCGCAGCCAGACTTCGCCGTTGGCCTCGATGGATCCGGCGTCGTTGCCTCGCACCCAGACTCGGCCATCTGCCGTGATCGATCCGATATCGGTGCCGTCGACAACGACGGTGCCCTTGCGAGAAATCGAACCGATATAGCTGCCCCGGTAGTAGAGCTCCTGTTCGATGCTCTGCAGGAATTCAGGTCTCCTCTGCCGTTCCTTCTTCGGCAGGGCGGCCAGTTCGAGCGCCGTCTGCTCAGCCTGCTCGCGCATGTCGCGGAAGCGTGATGCAGCCGCTTCGATGCTAGGCGTCGAGTTGGTGAGCTCCATATCGATCAGGTCCGGAAAATGGTCGCCGAGAAGCAGCATCTGCTGACTGGCGCTGAGTCCCGTGGCCAACCGGTTCTGGTTGTTGTCACCATTCTCGCCATGCGCGAAATTGTAGATTCGCATCTTGTCATCGTCTGCAATGGCCAGAATACTGTCTGCCAGCATATGAGCATCCCGAACACTGCTTTCGCGTACGGCGATCTGACGGCTTATCCGTTCATTGATCTGCAGTTGAAAACTGCCGGTGATCCAGCGTCTGATTCGATCGGCGTTCTGCGGGTCGATGGATCCCGAATCCAGCGTTGCAAGGTCAGCCTGCAGCTGTTCGCCACGCAGTTGCTGCAATGTCGCCGCCCAGGCGATCAGCTGTTCGTTGGTCGCCCCTGCAGGCAATGACGGCAAAGCGTCACTCCGGTAACGCGCCAGGATCTCATCCCCGTTGGTGGTTCGACTGTCTGGGGCTGCGTCGTTCGAAGCCTGTGTCTGAGTCTGCGTGGTTGGCTGTGTCTGTGTCTGTGTCTGTGTCTGTGTCTGTGTCTGTTGCTGTGCTTCCTGCCACTGTTTCGCGGTGGCGATCATCTGTTGCCGCAGCTCATTCCATTTCTGCGTGGCTGGGCCGTAGTCAGGATGCTCTCTGGAGCTCGTGCCCTTGAGCAATTCAGCTGCCCGGGTCAGTTTCTTGCTGAGCGCGTTGTAACGGCTCACATCACCGTCTTGCAGGGTCGAAAGACCGCTATCGATCTCCGCGATGAGCCGGTTTGCCATATTGAGCCTGGCGTCCATCTCGGCGGCAGATATCTGTGCGCTGCCGGTCATGATCGACAGTGTCAGCATGGCTTGCAGAAAGAACCGGGTGACAGTTTGCAGCATCGGCTTGGGCTCTCGTTGATCCTGTGGCAGCGTTGGTTTGTCGTCCGGTTGCACCTGGCCGTTCGGCAGCTTCACTGAACAGACCCACCAATCCATTGGTCGGCTTCATCTGTAACCGTAGACATTTTCCTCGATTTGAGTTCAAGCTATCACAAGCTCCAGGATAATGACATTGGCCCGGAGCCAGGTGAGATCCGTGTCAGGTTTCCCGTTCGCGTATCTGGCTGTCTGCCCGATTGCGCAAGTGCTCATTGATCCATTCGCGCAATCGCGCAATCGGGCAATCGGGCAATCGAGTGTCCTGGCTCGTGTAATGCCCTGGGAGTTCTTGTCAATACTGCAAGCCCAGTGCAATGCCGCCCAGGAAATAGCAGAAGCCGGTAATCAGAGCGATTCCGACAAGGTTGAGAACCAGGCCGCCCCGAGCCATCTGGGCGATGGTGACTGCCCCCGTGCCGAACACGATGGCATTGGGTGGTGTTCCAACCGGCAGCATGAAGGCACAGGTGGCTGCGAATGCGGCCGGAATGAGCAGACTCATCGGGTCTGCGCCGATGCCTACAGCCACACCACCCAGCACGGGAATGAAGGTCGCCGCCGTGGCCGTGTTGCTGGTCACCTCTGTCAGGAAGAGAATGATGCCGACGACGGAGGCAATCAGCAGGACGGCCGGTAATACGCCGAGCCCCGTGACCTGAGAGCCGATCCAGCTGTCCAGTCCGCTGGCCGCCACGGCACTGGCCAGGCTGAGACCACCACCGAACAGCAGCAGAACACCCCAGGGCAGGCCTTCCTCGGCGTCCTTCCAGTTGAGTACCATTTCGCGGCGCCCCCGGCCTGGCAGAATGAACATGGCGATACCGGCGAAGATCGCGATGGCCGTGTCGTTCATCTGGCCAAACCAGCCAAGATTGACACCGGGGATGCTGACCAGAAGGCCGGGCACCACCCAGAGGAATGCCGCTGAACCGAACACGCACATCACCATCTTTTCACCTTGGCTGACAGAACCGAGCTTGTCGATTTCATCATCGATCATCTGGCGGCCACCGGGTATCTCGGTCAGCTTGAAGGGGTAGAGCACTCGCGTCATCAATACCCAGCCGATGAGTATGAAGACCAGAGCCAGCGGCATGCCCAGCATCATCCATTCGAGGAAGCCGATATCGCGGCCAAGCTCATCAGCGGCATAGCCCGCCACGATGGCATTCGGCGGACTACCGAGCAGAGTACCCAGCCCACCCATGGAGGCCGACCAGGCGATGGCCAAAACCAGGCAGATACCGAAACGCCTGATATTGTCATCGTGTACAACCGCGACATGCCCGGGGGCGTGCTGGGGCTGTCCGGCTTCGCTGTTTCCGGCACGCTCGGAGACCAGGGCCAGGACTGACAGGCCGATCGGCAACATCATCAGCGTGGTAGCGGTATTGGATACCCACATGGACAGAAAACCCGTTGCGAGCATCAATCCCAATACGATGCGCGTGGGTTCGATGCCGACTTTGCGCAAGGTAAGCAGCGCGACTCGTCGGTGCAGATTCCATTTCTCCATGGCGATGGCTATCAGAAAGCCGCCGAGAAAGAGAAAGACAATGGAGCTGGCATAAGGGGCCGTCGTTTCATTGACGCTGCGATCTGTCAACATGGGAATCAGGACGATAGGCAGCAGGGAGGTTGCCGACAGCGGAATTGCTTCGGTCATCCACCAGATGGCCATGAGGGTGGCAATCGATGCAACCCAGCGAGCATCAGAGGGCAGGGCTTCGGAACTGCCGAGCATGAGCCAGACGAAAAACGCGGCGAGAAGGCCGCCGATTCGCAGACCCCAGATCATCCCTGCGGAGCGCAGATGTGTATCCAGATCATCGTCTTGTGGCCCGGAATTCCCTTGGTTACCGTGATTACCTGCCATGGTGTATTGCTCTGCATTGGAAAAGCGGAATGGTAGGGCAAATGGCTGCGCAAGAGTAAGTCCTGGATGATGAGAAGACAGATAGCCTGAATCGATTGTTATCAAGTCATGCCGGCAACCCGTCGAATATCCTTGATACTTCCGCAATACGATGGGTCTTCGCTACCGCAGTCAGCCTATAGTGATACGCAGACAGTGCAATGGGAACATCGATGAAGACGAGAAGCGAAGTATTCTGCCTGATGGGGTGCTGCCTGGGTGCCGCTGTAGTGACGGCTTCCGTCAATGCCGCTCAATTCGAGGAACTGACTGAGTATTTCAGGCAGGCCAACGTGGTTGCCGGTCCCGAGCTGGTCGAATGCACCTTGTCCGGTGGTAGTCGAACCAGCTGCTTCCGAATAACGGTCACACCGAGCCCTGCCACCTATACGCCGGGTCCCTGGTGTCCAGATACCATTGCCGATTCTGCCGAGAACGGTGGTATCTGGCTGGAAAACGGCGAGGTACACGATGTCTCCGGTGCGTTCATCGAAGACATGGCCAACTTCTACTCCGATAACGACTGGCAGCTGTTCGATGAAGACACTGGCGCAGTCTTCGTCACGGATACGCTGGAGAAATGCGCCGGCGCTGCCCAGCCCGAGGTGGACCCTGAATTCCGGCAGCAGTGTGTGGAGTGCCAGATGGCCTACCTGGATGAAGACGCCACTGTCACCTACACCATTCCTCTGGAACCGGTCGCTGTTGAGCAACCACTGGATACCCGCGATGTCGGGTCAGGGCTTGCATTCAATGGTATTCGTCTGGATGCGCCAGCACCGGTTGCCGACATTCTGGGCAATTACACACTGGCCCCGTTCGATGACTGTGGCGGACATGTCAATCTGCATGTCGGGTACCATTATCACGCGGCCACCGATTGTCTGGATGACACGGCCAGCAAGACAGAGCACGGCAGTGTGGTGGGTGTTGCGATGGATGGCTACCTGATTCATGCGCGCTTGTTGAACGATGGATCATTGCCTGCAGATCTGGATCAGTGTGGTGGGCATGAAACGGATGAGCTCTCTTATCATTATCACGCGGGTGAGCAGGGTTCGAATGCCATCCTGAGTTGCCTCAAGGCCGAATACGGTTGCGTGTCCGAAGAACCTGGCGTGGAGTGCGATGCGTCCGTATCCAGGCGGCCGGGTGGTGGCGGTGATGGTCGGCCGGATTTCGCAGCGGCTGCACAGAGACTGGGTGTCAGTGAAGACGAGCTCATGCGTGCTCTGGGTGCACCACCTCCGGACTTCGACCAGGCAGCCGGCACACTGGGTGTTACCGTCGACGCATTGCAGGAAGCGATGGGGCGCCCCTGAGTCGCCGTGCCGATTGTCGCCGCGGTGCTCAGCTCACCGACGGCAGCTGGCGTTTGAAGAATTGCCAGATCATTCGTGAGGTATCGGGGCCGGCGGCATCACTGAATCGCTGCTTGTCATCGCCACCACTCCAGCAGTGGCCCAGTTCGCTGATCTCGTTCAGGCTGACGACGACCTTCCTGCCAACGCGAAAATCAGTGATGGTGCTGGCGTAGCGTTTGCCACGTTGCACGGTACGAGGCTTGCCTTCTCTGGCACCGAGAGTACTTGCCCACAAGCTGGCTGCGTTGTGGGCGTTCTTGACGTTGACTACTCGATCCTTCCTGCCATGTATCACCAGAAGCGGTGGCCATTGTTGCGGACCACCACTGGTGGAGGAACGGGGCAGGCCACCCATGGCCACCACGGCGGAGGCCGCCGAGTGTGCACTGCCGGGTGGTACACCGGAGTGCATGGCAACCGCTTGAAAGCGATCAGGGTGTCGGGAGGCGAGCAGGGCCGCCATGCTGGCGCCTGCTGAAAATCCGGCAACGGCCACCGCCTTGCGATCAACCGGATAGAACAGGCAGACCTGATTGATCGCGGCCATCAGCGTCGATGCCTCGGCATTCGCCTGGCCGCTCTTGGTGTCGTACCAGTTCCAGCAGCCTTGTGGATTGAAGCGCAGATCCTGTTCCGGATAAAGCACGAGTGCCCGCGCACGCGCGGCAACGGCATTCATGCGTGTACTGCTGGCGAAATTGCGCGCGTTCTGGCTGCAACCGTGCAACATCACCAGCAGTGGCAATCGCTCGCCGATGGAGACGCCATGGGGACGAAAGAGATGGTAACGCCGCATGCCGCCGGCGCCGATGGCATGACCCTTGATCCAGGTTCCCGCACCTGGCGGGGGTTTCGATTTCGCCGCCGCGGTCTTGTTCGCCTGCTTGATCGCCTGTGTTCCGGCCTTCATGGACAGTTGCGTCATCGTCCTCATCAGGCGCAGCGTGGCAGCGCCGGGATCTGCCTTGGCTCGTCGACGGCTCATTGACGGAATTCACCGTTGCGTGACGTGTAGCAGGTATGCATCAGCAAACCCCGGGCAATGCCTGTACAACTGCGAACGTACCGTTGTGAAACATCATCGTGATGATCTCCTGAAACTGGTCAGTGGTTTTCCTGTACGTTGGTTGACAATCATCCGGCAGCCAGTGCAGGGCAGGATCAGCAGTACTGGCAAAAAAGGCGAAGGCGACATGGTAGTCCAGCGGCAGACGCAGAAAACGATGTTGAAGAAAGAACTGTTTGTCCATCCAGCGGGGTATGCAGCCTTGCTGCCACAGGATGTAACCCTTGAGTCAGCAGATTGCTCGACGCGGAAACCACGAATCGAGCCATCTCGTCTCAATTGGAGTCGATCATGAAAGTCGGCGTGGTGGGAACCGGTATGGTCGGCAGTACAGCGGCCTATGCAATCGCCGCCTCGGGTGTGGTGTCTTCACTGGTATTGATCGATCACGACTCGGAGCTGGCCAGAGCGCAGGCCGCCGATATCGCTGACGCGGTACCCTTCATCGGGGCTGTTTCGGTTCAGGATGGCGATTATGCCGATCTGAATGGAGCTGCCATCGTGGTGGTCGCGGCGGGTGTGGCTCAGCGTCCCGGGGAGTCACGTCTGGAACTGTTGGGTCGAAACGCCGGTATATTCGCCGATGTCATCGCCGAAGTGCTGGCGTTTGCGCCCGATGCCATTCTGCTGGTGGCAACGAACCCGGTTGACATCATGACGGCGGTAAGCACGAAGCTGTCAGGCATCGATCCAGCCAGGGTCATTGGCACAGGTACGATCCTGGATACTGCGCGCTTTCGCAAGAATCTGGGCAGACACCTTGGCGTCTCGCCGCAATCGGTGCATGCACATGTACTGGGTGAGCACGGTGACAGCGAGGTTCTGGTCTGGTCATCGGCCGAGTGTGGTGCGATGCCGTTGGACAGCTTTGCTCGGCAGCGTGGTTGCCCATTGACGGACACGCTGCGGTCAGAGGTCGACGAGAATGTCCGGCAGGCGGCGCAACGTATCATTGCCGGCAAGGGCGCAACCTGGTTCGGCGTCGCTGCCGGCCTGGCGCGGATCGTTCGTGTCATCGCACTGGACCAGCACGAGGTGCTGACGGTCTCCTGCATGACAACGGAGGTGGCGGGTGTCAGGAATGTCTGTCTGTCCTTGCCACGCATCATCGGTGCAGGAGGCGTGGAAGATACGCTCATGCCGGGAATGACGCGGGCCGAGCTTGAAGCCTTGTCGGCTTCCGCGCAGTTGATCAAGCAGACCACGGACGCATTGGGAGAGACATACTCGACATGAGCCCAGTCAATCCTGACCTGAATGTCATGTCACTGAACGCTAGTCGCCATGCGTGCCATGGGTCTGTCAGTTGTAACCGTTCCCAACTTGTAAGGGTGAACCATCTCACATATCGCTAACCTTCCACGGAAGGGCGGATCATACCGATCTGCCTACTCTGCATGACGCAATACGAGGGTACGAGCAATGACTGTCATCAAGAAAAATCTCATTCTGGCAAGCGCCATCAGCCTGGTCCTGGCCGGCTGTGGTGGCGCAACTTCCGAGCCCGAGGTTACCGACACGGAGGCCAGTGTGTCTCTGCAGGAATCTGCCACAGAGGCGTCAGACGTTGTTGAAGCCTCTACGGCTGATGCAACGGAAGCCGTCGAGGAGACAGCCGCTGAGGCAGGTTCCGTTCTGGAACAGGCAGCCGATTCTTCTGCAGCGGCCATTGATTCAGCGACCGATACGGTCACTGACGCTGCCAGCTCAGGCTGGAACGACTTGCAGAACAACTGGCAGGATTCCATTGCCAGCATCAAGGATCGTTGGGCAGATCTGTCCGAGGAAGAGTTGATGAGCGTCAATGGTGATCGAGAGGCCCTGGTGACTCTGGTGCAGGACAAGTATGGTCTTGATCGCGCGACGGCTGAAAGCGAGGTGAACGACTGGGCGTCAAGCCTCTGAGGTCACTGACCGAACTGGCGGCTTGTTGAAGTGTCGAGCGCTGCCAGAGCAGCGAGGGGGTTTGCCCCTCGTTGCTGTCAGTTGATCCTGTACCGACTGCCGATGTAGTCAGCCGGTGGAAGCGTTTGGCATGGTTCTGGAATAACAGTGCCGTTGCCCGCTACCCACCAAGATCATCCTATGACAAGTGCCGATATGCCCAGAAAACCCGAACAGCACTTGTTTCTTTTCGGGCCTCCCCGCTCGGGAACCACCGCGTTGGCGCATGTCGTCAATGCTCATCGCAGCATTGGTCTTGGTTCGGAGCGGTTCAAGTACATCATGAACCACAAGCATTTCGATCAGTTCAATCCCGAACTGTTCGAAGAGGAGAAGTTCTTCGACTTTTCGGACGGGCACACCAATAGAACGCCCGAACGCAATGCCGGCATGAAGCGCTATTACGCGGACCTGCAGAGCCGTTATGCGAACCTGAAGTATATCGGTGACAAGATGCCGGGTGGTTTTCGTGTTGCCAGGGAAATTCATCAGAAGTTCCCGAACACCAAATGCATATTCATCATTCGAGACATCTTCGAAACGGCCTGCTCCTGGCAAGCGCGAGCGGAAGACGAAAGTGACAATTGGCCTTCCACACGTACGGCAACGGTGGCCGTGAAACCCTGGAATGCCTGCCTCAGCTATTTCCTGGACCTGCAGCAGAAGTATCCAGACGATTTTCATATGGTGAGCTACCGCGATTTCTTCGATGGCGAGCCCACCGACTACGCCGCTCTGGATGAGTTGTGCCGATTTCTCGATGTATCTGCCGATTCAGTCATGCAGGAGTATTTCAGCGCGGCCCGAGTCAAGTACCGCAACAAGATCAAGACCAAGGAACGCAAACTGGATGAGGCAGCAATGGCATTCATCGAGGAGCACGCCGATATCGCTGCCTTTCATCAGGCCATCGGCAAGGGTCGGCAGGAGGCCGATCGCAGGGCTGCCTGACAGGACTCGAGAGCCGGCTACCGCCGCACTCGCTTGCCCGGTAATACGGCAGGTGCCCGGTTGACCTGCCGCTGCGCATACCCGGTTTTTCAGGGATAACGACGCTGCCCGGTTTGCTGGTATCGTGAATCCATCGATTCACTGCGATGTCATCAGCCAATGAGCGTTTGTCACTTACCGCCCACAGACTGTGTGCCGCCCCGGTATTGCTGCACGGGGCGGCAGTGGTGATCAGGGTCGGCGTCATTTCCGATACGCACGGTCTTCTGCGACCGGAAGCCCTGGACGCACTTCAAGGTGTTGAGCATATCATCCATGCCGGTGATATCGGCAAGGGCGACATCATCGAGGCTCTGTCGGCGATTGCACCGGTAACGGCGGTGCATGGCAATATCGACAAGGGCGAGATTCGCTCCCTGTATCCCCACGATGCCGTTTTGCCCATCGCCGGGCATCATGTCTATGTCCTGCACATTCTCGACGAACTGAAGATCGATCCGGCGGCTGCCGGGTTTCAGGTGGTGGTGTATGGCCACTCGCACAAGCCGGCGATGGAAAGAAAGGCCGATGTACTGTATCTGAACCCGGGCAGTGCAGGTCCTCGCAGGTTTTCCCTGCCGGTGACGTGTGCCGTGCTGTGCATCAGCGACGCCGGCGTGGATGCAGAGATTCTGCATCTGGCTGTTTGAGGCAAGGACCATTGGCAACGTCAACGTCAACGTCAACGTCAACGTCAATGGCAGACGGACTCGTCTATGCCAGGCTCGATGAACCGGGCTATACCCGTGTTCGACGTGGCAGAGGGTTCTCCTATCTCGGTCTCAGCGGCAAGCCTCTGAAGCGCCAGTCCCTGATCGATTACTGTCGCTCTCTGGTCATTCCACCGGCCTGGGAAGAGGTCTGGATATCCCCGATTCAGAACGCGCATGTTCTTGGCACCGGTCTTGATGAAGCGGGTCGGAAGCAGTACCTCTACCATCCGGAATGGTCACGAATTCGCAGCGCCAGAAAATTCGATGATCTGCTGTCGTTCGGAAAGTGTCTGCCGGCACTGCGCAAACAGCTTGAGCAGGACATGAAAGCGCCGAGATACTCCCGGAAACGTGTCATTGCAACCACTGTGCGACTCATCGACAAGACATTGGTGCGGGTGGGCAACGAGCAGTATGTGCGTAGTAACGGATCGCGCGGCGCGACCACGCTGACGCCAGGCGCAGCGACGGTTTCCGATGAACAGGTGATACTGAATTTCAAGGGCAAATCCGGTATTCGACATCATCTGGTGCTGGAGGATGAGGCTCTGGCTCGAAGTATTGCCTACTGCCAGGAATTACCCGGTCAACGACTGTTTCAGTACCTGGATGAAGAGGGTGAACGCTGTGATGTCGACTCGAGCGATGTCAACGATTACCTGCGGGAACATTGCGGGGAAGCATTCACGGCGAAGCACTTCCGGACCTGGGGCGCGAGCGCAGAAGCCTGCCAGTTTCTTGTTGACAACCCCGTCGAGAAGGCTGAAGGCAAGCAGCGCGAAACGGCCATGGTCAAGCGTGTGGCCGATATTCTGGGGAATACGGTTACGGTGTCACGCCAGTACTACATTCACCCGCTGTTGCTGGAAACTGCCCGGTCCTGCTGTTCGATCAAGGTGTCCGGACGCGCCTTGAGCGGGATGTCCCGATCCGAGAGCCGGCTCTTGCGACTACTGAAGCAGAAGAGCTGAATTGGAGAAGATCTGGCCTATGGCCAGGCGCTGGAAAAGGACCCCCCACTCATGGGCGGCCCTTCGAGTTCATCGGATGTCAGCCGGTTAGGCTTCAATCCAATCAGTAACCGCTACTCTTCCGGGCTGCCATCGGAGTTGCTGTTACCAACTGTCTCGACTGTCATCCGAGTAATTACTCTAGACATGATCACCTCCGGTTTCCGCTGATGGGAACCCGAACATACTACGAAATGCGCCGGTTTTGTCAGAATAGTTAACATGACTCACAGTCGTGAGACCTGGGTCGACAATGTCGAGCAGACAGTCCGTGTTACTTCACTGCCCTCTTCACTCGAGTCATCACCACAATCACGCCAAAGTTTGCAATCGAGAGTGCCACGGCCAGTCCCCACAACTGGAATCCAGTCGCCGCGCCCAGAGCACCGGTGACCCAGATCGATGCTGCCGACGCGGTGCCACGCACGTGGTCACTGTCCTTGATGATTGCGCCGCCACCGACAAAGCCGATACCTGACATCAGGCCTTGCAGGAGACGAATCATCACCTCATGCTCCTCGGTGCTCACCAGCGAAAGTCCGATGAGAACATAGGCGCAAGAGCCCAGAGACACGAGCGAGAAGGTGCGCAAGCCCATGCTGGGTCCTTCGTGCTCTCTATCCCAGGCCACTGGCAATACGAGCACAACACTCGCTACCAGTTGCAGTATCATCATCAGTGTCGGGTGAATTTCGTCCATGTTCAATCAGGCATTCGCACTGGTGGAATCAGTCAGTCGCTCGGCGCACGAACACTGACATGCTCCTTGTTCATGACGCCTTCCAGCAGGCGTCCATCCAGCGGCTTGTCCTGACTGCCATGCAGAACAGAAATATCGCCGGTCGACTCCAGCACCACCGCATGGACCTCGGACAACTCTATTACATTGGCTTCACGCAGCTTTCCGCGAATGTCGTCAGCTGTCACACGGGTGCGTCTCATGGCGTCAGTCAACATGGTGTCGCCCACCATCAAGACAACGGGTTGATTGTCCACCAGCACCGAGGCATTGAAATGTACGCGAGCATGGGAAATCAGGCGCTGACTGAAGAGCAGAGCCGCTATGCCGATGGCACCATCAAGCAATGATGCCGAATCCGAGAGAAGGGTGGTTGCGGCAACGCTGCCGACCGCCACTGTTACGGCAAAGTCGAAGCTCGACATCTTGGACAGGCTGCGCAATCCGTTCGCTCGGATCAACAGAACGACAGCCACCAGAATGCCGGCAGCACTGAGGCTGATGTGCCAGAAGTCGCTCCAGCTTGTCGTCAACCATTCCATTACCGATGGCCATCCGAGCTGACGCGACAATGTCTGGGCATCATCTGCATCATGGACAGCAATGGCAAGGGCTTGTTTCTCGATGATTCTTTCATCGGGGGACAATACTCCGTGCCATGTTGCCCTTCTTGCCGGCTGCAATTCTTACGCGCATGCTGCAGGTGCCGACCAGTAAAGCCTGTCAGGAGTGACGTGTTCTCACTTGAGAACGTGAACCGCACAACTGGAATGACGAACCACCCAGGCGGCCGTGGAGCCCAGAAAATGGTCCTTGAAACCAGGACGGTGTGAGGCCACGATGATGCAGTCGGCAGCATGCTTCTCTGCGTATTCGTGAATGCTTCTGCCCGCGTGTCCGGTCACCACATCCGTGAAGACATCGGCAGCGGCACCCAGCTCTGTTTTCATGAGTGCCAGGGCTGCGGAATGTTGCTTTTCCCTGTAGTCCTCAGGCAGGTAAACGGCTGCGAATTGCGGTATGCCTTCGATGACGTGCAAGGCGGTCAGCTTGCCGTCCTTGTCTTGCAGGCGCCGCGCGATATCGATGGCGTTGCCAATATCGTGTTCATGATCAAGTGCAACGGGAATCAGGATATTCTTGTACATGACATGTCTCCGTATTCGTTCATACAGAATAGCGCCAGAGCACCTGAACAGATTGACGTATGTCAATGGGAACCGGAATTCGGCAGTGTCGGTTCCGTGCCTTGGGTGTCGGCCTGAGATGTCCTTCTTCCCGGATGTTTTCCCATCTTCATTGCACTGATCAGGAAAGAAACCATGACCTTGTTTGATCCCGACAATCATCAACGCAGCGATCGACACAAGAGGATATATGCCTACACCGAGGTGGCGTATACCACCGTGGATTTTCTGGCGGCACTGCTGTTCGTGATTGGCAGTATTCTCTTCTTCAGCCAGAGCACGACCGAGATCGGAACCTGGCTGTTTCTGATCGGTTCCATTCTCTTCGGCATGCGGCCCACGATAAAGCTGTTTCGCGAAATCGCGTATCTGCGTATCGGAGATCTGGAAGATGCCGCAAACCCGCCGTCCGTCGCGTGGGGGACGACTGCTCGTTCAGGCACTGACAAGCGCACCTGAATCGATAGCGGCTGACAGAATGGCGGCGGCAAGATCCATCGGCACACCTGCGGACCACTGCATGGCAGCTGGACGTGGGTGGGCACGGTGATTGTGCTAGCATGGCGAACTGGTATGGTAGTGTATGCCTGCTGGCTGCTACCAGAGTACCCTGAGAATCCGGTTGGCACGAATCGGCACCCGGAACGGCTGAGAGAGTGGAATCCATGAGAAGTCAGATAGACATAGTGACCGATGCCATCAACCTGGTGCGTCCTTCCATCGAGCTGTTGTTCCAGCGAACGAATCGGCAGGAACTCCACATTGTTGTCATGAATCCGCGTCTGAAGCCCTGGGAGGCGGAGTTCGAGGATGCCGTCCTGCATGAAGAGTCGCTGGGTCAGCCCGACCAATGGAGCCTGCCTTTCGATCAGATGGCCAGGCAGAAGGCCCGGCAAGCCTGGCGAGGTCAGAAAGCCAATATCAATGGCCAGCTTCTGCATCCGGCTTCGCTGCGTGAGGATGATCTGCTCTTCTTCGGCTCGTTCGTCTACGGGGACATTGTCGTTGCCTGCAGTGGCGTACAGCAATGGTATGACATGCTGATCAGTGGCTGGATTGCCGTGGCCATCGAGCAGCTGTACATTCACGAATACCAGACCATCAAGGCGGAGTCACCGGGGCAGCAGACCTTCGGTCCCGAACAGTCCGAATAGCGAACGATTGCAGAAAGACTGCATGGCAAGTCTGATTGCGGGTGCCAGACTTGTCGTGAAAGAACGGCGCTGAGTTCTACAGGAATTCTATTGGAAGAGCGCCGGCCAGCTCAGCGAATTCAGCGAACTCAGCGAACTCAGCGAACTCAGGCAGTGCAGTAGGTGTCGAGCAGGCTGATCATGTCATCGGCAAGGGCTTCGATCTGCTCGTCGGGCACATTGCGTGCGGCAAAGGCTCGCAGGCCGATGATCTGCGTCTGCAGCAGGCGCGCCAGGCGCGCGCAATCGACGTCGGCTCGCAGTTCTCCTGCGTCCTTGCCTTTTTCGAGAATCCTGCAAAGACCTTGCTCTACGGTAGCAAGCAGGGCTTCGACCTGAGTTCTCAAGTCCGCGTCCTCGTCATTGAGTTCCAGCAGGGTCTTGACCAGCATGCAGGCCTTCGATGGCACCCCTGCGCCTTTGTGACACGGTCTGGCGAAGGAGCGCAGATAGCCTTTCAGGCCTTCGATCGGACTTTGCGATCCACCCATCATTTGCTGCAGGTCACCACCTGAGCGCGCCGCATAGGCCTGCAGGGCTTCTGCAAACAGACCACTTTTGTTGCCAAAGGTGGCGTACAGGCTGCCTGGGCGCATATCCAGAGCACCTTCGATCTGCTTCATGGAAGATGCGTAATAGCCTCTGGTCCAGAAAAGCTCCACGGCGTTGTCCAGAGCAACCTGGCGATCAAAGCGAGCAGTACGGGCCATCGTGTGTTCTCGGGTGAAGGGCGGTCAGACCGTGTGAAAAATATTTTGAGTGATCGTTCAATTTTAGCTTGACTCGCTCCTTGAATGCAATTAGGATCGCTCCATAATTGAATGATCGTTCAATTAAAAGCTGCCGGGAGGCAGATGGCCAGTTCATGGCTGTCCGTTTTCCCGGTATCGATGACACAAGACATTCACCGACTCCAAACGACAAACTCAAGGAAACATACCCATGACCGACTTCGTCAGACATACCATCGAATCAGCGCCGGAAGCATCCAAACCACTGCTGGAAACGTCACTGAAGAACAATGGCCGCATTCCCGGCCTGCACGCTGTCATGGCCGACTCACCGAGTCTGCTGGCCAGCTACAACTTTGCTCATCAGCAATTCATGGCCACCAGCCTGAGCGATGAGGAAAAAACCGTTGTCTGGCAGACCGTGAATGTCGAGCAGGACTGCCACTATTGCGTGCCTGCGCACACCGGTATCGCAAAGATGATGAAGGTAGACGATGCCATTACCGATGCATTGCGCAACGAAACACCTCTGCCGAGCGCAAAGCTGGAGGCCCTGCGAGATTTCACGCTGCTGGTCATTCGCGACCGCGGTTTCGTGTCAGAAGCCGACACGCAGGCCTTCCTGGATGCGGGATTCACACGCACCAATATTCTGGAGGTGATTCTGGGTGCCGCTCAGAAGCTGATGTCCAACTACACCAACCACTTTGCGCAGACTTCTGTCGATCAGGTTTTCGAGAAATTTGCCTGGGAGAAGAAGTCGACTGCGGCTGCGTGATCGAGCAAGCGGGGTGGTGAATTTCTCCACCCCGCATCGTGCCCGGGCTGATGAGCTGCGGTAGACTCGGCGACCACCCGACACCACGAGAATCGAAGACCATGACTATCGACCGACAGCATACCGATGAACGCAGCAGCAAGATCGTCAAGCACAATGGTGTGGTCTATCTGACGGGGCAGGTAGGGGCCGGCGATACACTTGCCGAACAGGCGCATGACTGTCTGGGACGTGTTGATGCCTTGCTCAAGGAGGCCGGCTCGTCCCGCGAGCAGATGTTGCGGGCGACCGTCTGGCTATCCGACATGGCGTATTTTGCCGAATTCAACGAAATCTGGAATGCCTGGGTGCCTACCGGTCATGCGCCTGCCAGAGCCTGTGGCGAAGTGAAGCTTGCCAGGGAGATCCTCAAGGTAGAGATCATCGTGACTGCCGCTTGCGACTAGTCAGTCCAGCCTCGTTGGCATTCTCCTGGCGGCTTGCCGTGTCAATCAGGAATGCCAGCGTCCTTGAGGCTTTGAATGATCATGTTGCGAAATGCGTCGTTCCGGACGGGCAAGACTCGGTCATACCGAGATGCGCTTGCTTCGGGATGAATTGCCAGCAGTTTTTCGGCCGCGGCTCTAGCATCGTCGGGTCGATCAAGCGAGGTGTAGGCAGCGATGATCAGCAAGTAGGAGGAATCCCAATTCGAATTCAGGGCAATCGAGCGCAAGGCCAGTTCAAGGCTCTGTTCCGGTCGCGCGCACGCCAGATGCCCGAAGGCTGCAACCAGCAGGTGACTGAAAAAGCTGGGATCCTTGGGGCCAAGCAACATGGCTTGGTCCAGCAGTTGCAGTCCTGCCGATACATCATCGCCGAAAACCAGGGCGCTGCCTGCCATCGAATTGACAAACCCTGATCCGGCATTCAGATCCACCGCGCGCCGGACGGCGTCCAGACCGGTCAGATAGTCTTCACGCAACATGACAAGCGTGAAACCACCCAACACCACGGCTTGTGCATCATCGCTGCCGACAGCCAGCGCACGACGAGCCAGCGAAACAGCCACTCCCGCATCGTCCTCGCCGTATCTTTCCCACGGGCGGGTTATCCGCTGAACCAGCCCCCAACCGGCATGCGCCAGTGCTGGTGCGTACTCCGGGTCCAGTTCGATCGCTCGCATGAGGAAATCGAGCGCCTTCAGGTTGTTCTCCGGATGAACGAGATAGAGGTGTGGAAGCGCCTGAAGAAACAGATCATAAGCGCCCATGTTCTCGGGGTGCTTGCTTCTGGCCCGTTCAATCTCTGCCTTGCGCAAGGTGGGTTCGATGGCAGCAACGACGCTGGCAGTGATCTGATCCTGAAGGTCGAAGACATCCTCGAGACGGCCATCGAACTTGTCCGCCCAGAGGTGGTTGCCCGTCTCCGAGTTGATGAGCTGACCAGTGATGCGCACCCGTTCGCCCGAGCGGCGCACACTGCCTTCCAGCACATAGCGCACTCCAAGTTCGCGCCCCACCTGCTTTATATCGACAGATCGGTCCTTGTAGACGAAACTGGAATTGCGGGCAATCACGAAAAGCTGTTCGAATCTCGATAGCGCAGTGATGATGTCCTCGGCCATGCCGTCGACAAAATATTCCTGTTCGGCATCACCCGACATGTTGGTGAAGGGCAGAACAGCGATGGACGGTTTATCCTGTAACGCAGGCTTTACCGGCTCGCCCTGCTGGCGGCTGAGTGGCCTGCCCACAGAGCCAACGTTCAACGCATAGACTTTCAGAGGCTCGGCTATGTTCTTCAAGGCCTGCTCACCCATGTCCCTGACCGACAGATCCAGTCGCGAGCGAACCTGCCGATAGGCGTCCTCGGAGATGCAGATCGCGCCGGGTTCGGCGATACCTTCAAGACGTGCTGCAATGTTGACACCATCGCCCATCAGGTCGCCATCGTCTTCTTCGACCACGTCGCCAAGGTGAATGCCGATGCGAAATTCGATACGCTGTTCGACTGGCACGCCGGTATTGCGCTCAGCCATGATGTCCTGAATTTCAATGGCGCAGCGTACGGCCAGAACGACGCTGCGAAATTCGACCAGCGCCCCGTCGCCAGTCCACTTCACCACCCGACCACTGTTGATGGCAATGGTCGGGTCGATAACGTCGCTGCGCAGATTACGCAAACGCGCCAGCATGCCGTCTTCGTCAGCGCCCGTGAGGCGGCTGAAGCCGACGATATCGGCAACCAGTATGGCTGCCAGTTTTCTGTTCTCTGTCATCTGCAGGCTGCTCGTTGACGAAACGAGACTATCATCCAGGCAGATAATTGCACAGAACGCAGCTGTTCTTGCTACTGCTCCCCTTTCATTATCTTCCAGAACTCTGCCCGGTCGTTTGTTCTGGGATATGGCCCATCAGGAATCGGCACGTCCAGAAATCGGCACAATGGCTCCCAACCGTCCCGGGCTTCGAACACCAGAAGTTGTTCCGAGGGGATAGACGCTTTCACCGCGTCCACATGCGCGGCGAACGCTTTCTCCAGTTCCGCGACGTCCAGGCCCGGTGGTATGCCATTCTGAACCAGGACTTCTGTCACCATATTGAGCCAGTCATGCTGTTCTTCGGGAGCCTGGCTGATGTCCGATAGAGCCATGTAGATGGTGTTCGAAAAACTCTCGGCCCAGCTCTCCGGACTGCGATAACCCAGAATGAACCTGGCTTCCGGGTAGGTTGCATGCAGTTCGCTGTAGAAGCGTGCCGTAGGCCAGTCAACTGCGCTGTGATAACCCTCGTAGATTTTTTCCCAGTCGGGTTGTCCCGCGACAGCTGCCTGCCATAGAGGCAATTGGGAGGGCATGTTCTGCAGAACTTCTATCATGTGGTAACAAGGCCCGAACCCCAATTGCTCCAGGGCAATCTTCAGCGACATCGTACCTGTCCGGCCAATACCAGCTCCAACGACTTTCAAAGCCATGTTCCAACTCCCTTGTTGGCCATGCAGCAGTGCCACGGCGTCAGACTTCTTCGCTACATATATAAGACGCACACCGATGGTGTCAAATCAAAGATTTCAATCATCCGAAAGATGTGGACATTACCTTCCACCAGGGGGAGGGCCGGCAATGCCTGGTTCAGGAAGCAGGTCTGACGTGTCTCCACACACAGGATCATCCCTGACGACCGCGCAAGGCAAGGCTTGCTGACGAGCCAACCAGCAATCCCAGAGCAATGGTGCAGATCACGGTTGCGACTTCAAGGCCGGTTTCAATGGCGCGAGAGGGGTCGGAGACAAGGGTGGTGACGCCGATGAGCCCGAGGCTTCCGGGAACCAGTAGCCAGAACGCTGGCAGGAACAGCACAAGACTTGCAGTTTGTGGACGTATCCTTTCGACGAGGGCTGCGCTGAGGCTCGCTGCAAGAGCGCCGAAAAAACCGCCAATGGCAGCGGACCCCAGTGCGTGTCCACCCATCTGGGCTCCGAAGGCTGCCAGCAATACCAGCAATACCCAGGGCGCCAGAGACAGCTCGACACTTTCCATCAGACAGATGCCCAGCGCGATCAGCAACAGTCCAATCGGTGCTGCCCACCAGCCGATCGTGTCGACTCGCACGTTGCTCAGCATGTCTACCGGTACATGCAACACAGTGGTCGCCGCGATCAGTCCTACAGCGAACAGGCCCAGTTGCACGAAACCGTAGCTCAAGCGTGAGCTGCCGGCCTGCATGTGGCCAGCGGCGAGTTCCGACATGCCTGTCACGATCAATGCACCCGGCAACAGGGGTGCCAGTGGCGGTAACAGAGTACGCAGTGGACCTTCAATCCAGCCGGCGCCGGCCGCACCGAACACGATGGTGGTGATCACGAATGCGGCGACGACAGGCAGCAGGTTCGACAGAACCCTGGCCCGCCTTGCGATGGCCATCAGGGTATAGACCACGACCGAACAGACCACGACGATGACCGCGTTGCCCCAGCCGGGTTGCAGGATGAGCGTGATCCCCAGACACATCATGACCCAGGCCAGGCGGACCAGCCACTGGGGGTAACGGGTAGCTCGGGCTCGCAACGTCGACAATTGTTCCAGGGCAATGTCGGGTTGCAGTTCGCCCCTGTGCAGTTGGTGGCGAATGCGGCGTACCTCACTGGCCTGATCCAACCGGACCGCTGCGCTCACCGATTCGTAGGTTGCAGGGTCACCACTACGCAGCGACAGGATCAGTCCGGTCGGGGAGGCGGCCACTTGAATGTTCGGGTACCCCAGCTGCGCAGCGACCTCGATGAGCTCTGCTTCTATCTCGTGGACCGCCTGGCTCGTGGCGATCATCGCAGCGCCCAGTTGAGCCAGCAGGATGCGCACGGTTGCATCATGGTCGTCTCGCTTGTCGGAATCGTCTATCGCGTTCACGGGCAATCTACAGAAGGTTTTGACCATTGTAGACGTTCGATGCACCGAACAAAGGCGCGACCTCGACCTGCGAGCTCAGCTGATGAGGCCGGAGACGAATCCGTTCATCCGGCTTTCTCTTCTCGAGTGAGAGCTGCTCGGCGCGGAGTGCCTCCGCTTGATCGGCGCGTATCAGGGCCAGTGAAATGGCGGCACCGAGTGAAACGAAAGCGATTATTCAGGCAGAGCTGTCAATTTGCTTCGATCGTTCAGCTGCATGCCGAATCCGGGTTCCGCGGACAACGTCAGTCTGCCATCCTGCGGTACGTCCTCGCCGTCGAACAGGTCGCCGAACACGGGTTGTATTGAGCGTCCATCTGCACTGGATGCCACATACTCGCAAAGGGCGGAGCCCGTCTGGCTGGCAATGAAGTGGTAGGAATAAGGTCCGCTGCCGTGTGGAATGACCGGAATATCCAGCGTGCTGGCATGGGCCGCTATACGCAAGGTTTCCGTCAGCCCGCCTACCCACATGACATCGGGTTGAAGCACATCGATCAGACGTTCCTCGATCAATGGTCTGAACCCGTAGCGCGTGTATTCATGCTCTCCAGTGGTCCATTTGGCAGCAGGGTGTGCCTGTCGGATGCGGCGATAACCTTCGACATCCTCTGGCGAGAGCACCTCCTCCCACCAGTAGATGTCCAGCGCCTTGCAGGCTTCAGCCAGTTCGATGGCATAACTGACGGTCAAGGACATGTAACAGTCGACCATCAACGGATAACCCGGGCCCACGCGATCGCGATGCTTCTGCAGAAACGCGACGTTGTTCTCGAGCCCTGCATCGCGATCCGCGGGGCCGTGAGGCAGGGGTACCTTCGCCCCCCAGAACCCCAGTTCCTTGATGGCTGACGGTTGCGGCCCCGTGCAATAGAAGTCGATGGTATCGCGTGCCAATCCGCCAATCAGGTGATAGACCGGCTCCTGTCTGATCTTGCCCAGCAGATCCCATAGAGCAAGATCGACAGCACTGATTGCCATGATGGTGATGCCCTTGCGTCCGTACGGGAGGGATGCGCGATACATCTGGTCCCACATGCGGTTGATGTTGCGGGCGTCCTGGTTCACCAGAAAACGGCTGAGATGATGCTGGATGAGCCAGGCAGCCGGTACACCACCGGTTCCCGTTGCCACACCGACTGTGCCGTCTTCGCTTTCGATCTCGACGACGATGGAGCCCAGGACGCCGATTCCCCACGAAGTCCTGCGAGCCTTGTAGTCGTCGTAGGCTGACATCGGGTTGGAAATCAGGCTGTCTACCAGCCAGTGCTCGCCGGCTCCCTGATTGAAGTAGTCACCACCCTTGCTCTCTCTGGATACCATCCAGACGCGAATGTCCTTGATACGGAATGAACGGTTCACGACCACAGGCACTCGTCTGTGAATGGCATCTGTGTGTTGCTCTGAAATGCGATTTGTTCAGTCATCGAGTGTCCCCGGTAGTTCGTCCATAGCGCTGATGGTGGTATCCCGCACGTGGATGAGATGCTGTCTGTAAGCCTGCACGGCCTGTTCGGCGTCGCCAGCAGCGATGGCGTCTGCAACATCACAATGTTGTTGAATGGAGGTGGCGATGACGCCAGCCTTGGTGCTCGCCACTCGTCGAGCATCGATGGCCACGTTGTACAAGCCTTCCGACAAAGTGGCGAGAATCGTATTGTTGGCACCGGCGTTGATGGCCTGGTGATATTCGGCATCAAGGAGACGGAATCCCACGGGGTCATCAGAAAATGCATGACCGTCTCTGGCCAGTTCCAGTATTCGTTCCCGTTGCTCCTTGCTGGCACGCTCGGTACAGAATCTCACCAATTCGAGTTCTATGACGGCACGTGCTTCGAACTGAACCTGCAGATCATGCTCGGCGACAGAGAGCATTACATTGAACGGCGTCACCAGTCGGCTGGGGGTCAGGTCTGTAATCACATACCGTCCCCCTTGTCGACTATTGAGCACACCAATCAGTGTCAGGGATTTCAGGGCCTCGCGCAGTGGTGGCCGGCTGATGCCGAACGCCAGACACATCTGCTGCTCAGTGGGCAGCTTGTCGCCGGATTTCAGGTTGCCCGACTTGATCATTGCCAGAATTCGACCGGACACCTGCTCTGCGATAGGGGCGCGAACCAGGGGTTCCCCCGAGAACAGATGGCTCAGGCTTTCCGTATTCTGGGCCTGAACCATGGCGGCAAATTCGGTGTCGATGGTTTTCGGATTCATGGTTTCGGCAGGCTTGGCATGTGGTTGTCTTCGGTTTGCAGAGGGCAAATGGGTCGATCGGGAAACAAGGTAATCCTCAGCGAGATGGTCAGCCGTGCTGGCAAGGCGTTCTCATTGAGGCTGGAGTCCCAGCCGGTAGAAGTCGTTGGCATTGTCGCGGTAGAACTTGCGACGATCGGTTTCTGGTACACCGGCCAGTGCAGCGTCGAGGGTATCGACCCATCGCGTCAGGCTGGTGGCCTGCAGGCAGATGGGCCAGTCTCCGGCAAACAGTGTTCTGTCGAAGCCGAAGGTCTCGAAGGTGGCATCGATATAGGGTCGAAGATCAGCATCGCTCCAGTGCTCGGTATCCGCACAGGCGGGCAGGTCTGACAGCTTGATCCAGATGTTCGGGTGTTCGGCCAGTGTGCGAATGTCCTGTCGATACTGCTCTATTGCTCCTTGTCTGATGCCGGGTTTGCCGCAATGATCCAGAATCATTCGCACATCGGGAATGTGTTGTACGAATTCGTGAATGATGTCCATCTGCGTGTAATTGACGTTGATTTCGAAATGCCAGCCGTATTGTTTCAGCAGATTGACACCGTCGATGAAGTCCCTGGACAGGGTCAGAGCCCTTGGATCGTTGTCGAACTCCATGATACGTCGAATGCCCTTCACCGCCGGGTGATTGGCTTGCATTGTTTCCAGCATGGGCTCGACACGGCTACCCCATTCAAGTGGTGCCATGGGCACGATACCCTTGATTCGAGGATCACGCCGGGCGCTCTCTTCCACGAATTCGATCTCTTCCAGGTATTGGCCACCGTTTTCATCGAAGTCGGCATAGCATTCCAGAAAGACCATTGCCTCGATGTCCAATGCCTCACAGTCGCGTTGATAATCTTCAATCAGCCAGCTTTTGCCGAATATCGGATGGCCTTCGAAAGCCGAATAGTTCAGGCGCTGCATGTCCCAGATGTGCAGATGTGTATCGATGATCGGAAAATCTGGCATCTCGTCGTTCCTCCGGAAAGTGTGCCACTCGATAGTGGATGACTCGGTTTCAGAGCCCGTTGTTCGTGAACGCGGGTCTGCCTTTGGCACCACTCATCAAGCCCTTGCAGGGACAGGCTGAAAATTTGTCAAACAAATATTTGTAAGACAAGTATACAATGACTCGCAGGTTGGATGTCTACCAAACTTCAGTCCGGGAGGGTCGTACACTTGACACGCTTGTTCGAACGTTGCCGCAAGGTCGGTGATACAACGCTGCAATTACCTGCTTTCGGCATGGGCACGGCCCATCTGGGGGAGTTGTATTCAACCGTTGAAGAGTCTGTTGCGCAGGAGGCCTTCGAGGCTGCCTGGCAGTCGGGAGTGCGTTACTACGACACGGCGCCCTGGTACGGTCGCGGCCTGGCGGAGCATCGAGTGGGCGGCTTCCTGCGTACCCGGGCGCGGCGAGACTTCCAGATAACCACCAAGGTGGGTAGAACACTGCACAGGCCGGCCAAGCCGGCCACGTTCGATCGTACCCCCTGGGCCGGCGGACTGAATTTCGATGTCAACTTCGACTATTCCTACGACGGCATCATGCGATCGTACGAACAGGCCTTGCAACGTCTTGCACTGGATACGGTTGACGCTCTGGTCATTCATGACCTGGACAGTCTCTTTCATGGTGAACAGGCACTGGCGGAGCATACTCAAGCATTGTCGGACAGTGGCATGAAAGCCCTGGAGGAGCTGAAGTCATCGGGAGATATCCAGGCGGTCGGGATGGGAATCAACAGGAAGGAACAACTGATGGATCTGGCGCAGAAGGTCGATCTGGATTTCGTGCTGGTCGCCATGCCGTACACACTGATCGATCAGGAAGCGCTGCATACCGGCATGAAGGCCTGTCTGGATCGCAACATCAGTGTCATCGTGGGTGCTCCCTTTGCCTCCGGCATTCTGGCAACCGGCTCGGCCGGGGCAGCTCATTATGCGTATGAGTCTGCCAGCAATGACATCATCGACAAGGTTCGTGGTATCGAGCGCATCTGTGCGGCGCACGGTATTTCCCTGCAGGCCGCGGCGCTGCAATTCCCGTTGGCTCATCCGGCGGTGTCTTCCATCATTCCGGGCGTCGCCAACGCTCGGGAGATGAATGCCAACATCTCATCCATGGATGTCTCCATACCGGCGCAATTCTGGTCGGACCTCAAGGCCGAAGCGCTGCTCGATGCCGATGCCCCCGTTCCGCCAGTGGACGAGCAGTCGTGATCGACAGTGGCTCGGTACTGCTGGAGGCTCGTGGCATCTCCAAGCAGTTCGGCGGAGTCGAGGTGCTCGGTGATATCGACCTCGACCTGTATACCGGCGAGATTCATGCGCTGCTGGGGGAAAACGGCGCGGGCAAGTCCACATTTGCAAAGATAATGGCGGGTGTTCATCAGCCGACGCGTGGCAGCTTGCACATGAATGGCCTGCCTGTGCATGTGAGCAGCCCCATTGCTGCGCAACGTCTGGGTATCTCGTTGATCCATCAGGAGCCCATATCGTTTCCGGACCTCTCGGTGGCCGAAAACATTGTCATGGGGCGACAGGGCGGCGGCCTGCTGGCAAGGGTGCCGTGGACGAGCATCATGAGCGATGCTCGGCGGTACATGGATATGCTCGAAGTGTCGATCGACGTCAGCACCCCCATGCGTGGACTGTCGATCGCCAGTCAACAGATGGTCGAAATTGCCCGGGCGCTCGCTTCTGACAGTCGTCTCATCATCATGGATGAGCCCACTGCACCGCTCACCCCGCGTGAAGTGGATACCCTGTTCAGGATTGCACGACGGCTCCGACAGGAGGGTCGTACCATTGTCTTCATCTCGCATCGACTGGAAGAGGTCAGGGCGCTGTGCGATCGATTCACCATCTTCCGTGATGGGGCTCGTATTGCCACTGATACTACCCAGAGCGTATCCGACGAAGACATCATCCGGCAGATGATTGGTCGAACACTCAAGAAATACCGGCGCAAACACACGGCGACCATCGGCGATACGGCACTCGAGGTATCGGGTCTCACTCTGCCGGGAGCCTTTCAGGATGTCAGCTTTACGCTGCGCAAGGGTGAAATCATCGGTCTGGGTGGTCTTGTCGGGGCCGGGCGTACCGACGTGGCTCGAGCCATCTTCGGTGTCACGCCTGCAGAATCGGGCAGTATCAAGGTTGCCGGTCGTGAGGTGAGCATTCGGCAACCCACCGATGCCATCGAACTCGGGCTGGCGTTCGTCCCGGAGGACAGGGCTGTAGACGGCATATTTGCAACCCTGTCCATCGAGAACAATCTGACCGCAGCAATCCCGCACAAGATTGCGCCAGGTGGCTTCATTCGTCGCGCGGATGAAAAGGCTCTGGCAGAACAGTCGGTCAAGGACCTTTCCATTCGATTGGCGTCCCTGAATCAACCCATTGTGGAGTTGTCCGGCGGGAATCAACAGAAGGTCATACTGGCTCGCTGGCTGTTGACCGAGCCGGATATCCTGGTGCTGGATGAACCGACACGAGGAATCGATATCGGCGTCAAGGCCGAGTTCTACGACATGATCGGGCAACTTGCCGAGGCTGGCAGAGCCATTCTGCTGATATCGTCAGAGCTTCCGGAGCTGCTGTCGCTGTGCGACAGGGTGCTGGTGATGTCCGAAGGCAGGCTCACTGCCGACATCGCCAGAGAGGATGCCACTCAGGAAAACATCATGCAGGCAGCCGTGCCGCGTGCCGGAGCTGTGGCATGACACAGCTGCGTTCGATTTTCATGCGACGTGAGGCCGGTATCGCGGTCATGATCGTCCTGTTCTGTGCGGCGGTGGGGCTGTACAAGCCGCAGTTCCTCACCGGACAGAGCCTGCGCATCGTGTTGTTGCTGACGCCACTGATCATGATAGGTGCCATGGCTCAGATGCTGGTTCTGGTTGCCCGTCACGTTGACTTGTCGATCGGTTCCATACTGGGTTTCTCGGCCATGGTCGTGGGGCTGATGTACCGGGAATATCCGGAGATTCCCTGGTTGATCGGATTTCCCGTTGCCATACTGACCGGGGCCGCGCTGGGCTTTTTCAATGGCTTCCTGGTTACCGTCTTCAGATTGCCATCGATCATCGTGACCCTGGGTACGCTGAGTCTGTTTCGCGGGTTGACATTCATCATTTCCGATGCCCGCCAGATCAATCGCTCCAATATCCCTTCCGAACTCAAGAGCATGTCACGCACCTCTCCCGTGTTCGACATCCCCTGGATCATTCTCATCGCCTTTGCCATCGCTCTGATGACCTATTTCATCGTTCGCCATACGCAGTTGGGACGACAGATCTATGCGCTGGGTTCCAACCCGAACGCCGCTCCATTACGGGGAATCGATGTGACCAGAGTCACGCTGATCGTATTCACGCTTTCCGGGGCCTTGAGCGGCCTTGCCGGTATTCTGTATGCCAGCCGCTGGGGTTTCGTCAACCCGTCGAATACGGGGGCTGGCTTTGAATTTCAGGTCATCGCAGCCGTCGTCATCGGCGGGGTATCCATCAATGGCGGTGTGGGAACGGTCATGGGCACTGTTCTGGGCGTGTTGCTGCTGGGATGCGTGGCAGCCGCATTGCCACTGCTGGGTATCCCCGGGTCCACGCAGAACGCCATCTATGGAGCCGTCATTCTGATCGCACTGCTGATAGACCGATCGGTGCGCAAACGGGGTGCCAATCAGGTCCCGGGCAGGATAACAACATGAGCGAGAGTATCGGGATGCCCCGTCGGGAACTGACAACGCCAAGGCCCAGGTGGCACGTATTGCTGGTTCGGCCGGAGTCGATGACCTTTCTGCTGCTGGTATTCGGTTTGATTGGTGCAAGCATCCTGTCTCCGTTCTTTCTGGATGTGAACTACATTCTGCGCAGCTTCACGCTGACAGCCGAGATGTCCATTGTTGCTCTGGTACTGACCATGGTTGTCATATCGGGTGAGATCGACTTGTCGCCAGCCGCCAATATGGCCTTGTCTGCCTGTCTGTTTGCCTGGGCAAATGATGCGGGTCTGGCTTTACCGCTTGCCGTCGTGCTTGGCTTGCTGGCCGGTCTGCTGATGGGGGCCATCAATGCCTTCATGTCCATTCGCCTGCAACTGCCGTCCATCATCGTCACCATTGGCACCTTGATCTTCTATCGGGGTATTGCCCAGATCATTGCGGGCGACAGTTCAATCCGTTTGCCGGAGAGCTTCATCGGTATCAATAACGTCATGCTGTTGGGTGTGCCGTTGCCAGTTGTCATCTTCGTCGTCGCTGCCATCATCCTCGGTCTGGTACTGGGCACCACCGTCATCGGTAGACAGATCTATCAGATAGGGACCAATCAGAAAGCAGCGCTGCACGCAGGTATCAATGCCAACAGAATCAAGACCGGCCTATTTCTGCTGCTTGGTGTGGTCAGTGCGGCAGCTGGCATCATGGCGGCCTCGCGGCTCGGCTCGGTTCGCTACGATCTGGTGTTGGGTGGTGAGCTGCAGATGGTGCTGATGGCCATGCTGGGAGGCACCTACATCTTTGGCGGACGAGGCACCATCCTCGGCACTTTTCTGGCGGCCTGGTTGCTGGTCATCGTCTCCACCGGCATGACGGTGGCCAATATGCTTCCGGCTATCCAGTTGACCGTACTGGGTGTGTTGCTGATTGTCGCCATCATTGCCACCAACTTCATTTACGCACGAACCCAGCGCTAGCCTCGACAAGCCGTTCCATTGCGCTGGAAGTCAGTCATACCAAAGGGGTCAACCCCGTTCAACACCACCGAAGGAGAGAGCCATGTTCAAGAAGTCGATCATTGCAGCAAGCACCGTTGTTGCATTGGCGTCAGCAAATGTCGCCATTGCTGACGATGTCGAAGTCGTATTTGTTGGCAAGAACACCGGAAACCCGTATTTTGATTCGTTGACGCAAGGGTTTGTGGATGCCTGTGAAGTCATAGCCTGCAACTTCACATTTGTCGCGCCGGCAACTGCCGAAGCCACCTCGCAGATCCCCTTTCTCGAGGCGCAGATCCAGCGTGGCGTGGATGTCATCGCCATTTCCCCGAATTCTCCCGATGCGTTGAACCAGGTGTTTGATGCAGCGCGGGAGAAAGGCATCATCGTCCTGACTGTCAATGGTGACATCACCGGCAATGAAGAGCATCGTGACGCCACGATACTGCCAACCGACTTCTCCAAGGTCGGTGCCGATCAGGTTGAAATGGTGGGTTCGCTGATCGACTATTCGGGTGAGGTGGCCATACTGTCGGCAACTACCGAAGCACCGGATCAGAACTTCTGGATAGAAGGCATGAAGGCGACCATCAGCGATGATCCCAAGTACGCGGACATGACACTGGTAGCAACGGTATACGGAGATGATCAGCCTGAGAAATCCACCACTGAAATGGAAGCGTTGCTGGCCAACTACCCGGATTTGCAAGGGGTCATCGCGCCCACCACGGTCGGTATCGCTGCGGCCGCTCAGGTCGTACAGAGTCGAGGCATCTCGGATACCGTCAAGGTCACAGGATTGGGCTTGCCATCAGAAATGCGAGATTTCATCGAGGACGGCACCGTCGAGGGCTTCCAGCTCTGGTCGCCGTACAACGAAGGATGGTTGGCCGCTCATTTCTCGGTAGGGTTGAAGGACGGTTCCATGAAGAACGAAGTGGGTGCAACCTTCGAAGTCCCGAATCTGGGCACCATCACCATCAATGAAAACAACTCCATCAACACACAATCCGCACTGACGACTTTCAACGCGGACAATATCGCTGACTTCGATTTCTGAACGCCGTGAATCGTGAGTTCCGACCCGACCGTCCCGGGTCATGCAGGTCTGATGACGCAATGAGCCATTGATGGAAAGTCATGGGCAGGCCGGATTCGCCTGCCCTGACCGCTGGCAATCATCACTATCCCGGACGGGCCAGCTGAATGCACCTGCTGGTAACGACGTGTTCTCGGCCCACGCTATCGTGGACATGCTTCGCAGGCATTCGGCGCAAGGTCCTGATCATTGCAGCTACTGTGTGTTTCCGGTCATGCAATGGCGTTGACTTGGGCAGGCAGGTTATGCCGTGGTCGGATAATGCATGGTTGCCTGCACTCGAAGTCGCGCTCTGTCGATTGGGATCGACTGTACGGAGCTATTGCAGTAGTATCTGATCATTGCACATCGGCAAGCTCTGTACGGTTGCCGACACGGTTCTGCTCGAACAACCTGGACAGACCCGTAAAATGCAATATTGCGCACTTCTTGAAGTGCCAGATATTGCAATGATGCGGATGGTCGACGTGGCAGGACTGCATGGCGTGGAACCGGGAGTTGAAAATGGTGTACTTTTTCAATGCAAAGCCGTCTGTTTCATCTGCATCGTTCCTGCTGTTCCTGTGCCTTCAAACCGTGTTTCCCGCGTTCGCAGACGTCAGGACCATCGCGGTGGAAGACAAGGATTATGCTCCCTACTACGTCTGGACAGACGGAAAACCGACAGGTCCTTGCATCGATATCGTATCCGGCACCTTTGCACTCATGGGCGATACCGTTGAATATCGACGCTTCCCCTGGAGCCGGGTATTGCGCTCGGTGGAGGAGCAGAAAGTCGATGCCGGTCTGTGCGGTACACGATCCGAGGAACGAGCGGCATACAGCCATTATCCGAGCGAGCACTTGCTGATCTATGACGCAACACTGTTTGTTCGTGCTGATTCCGATCTGCAGACATCGGCGAGCGACAGGCTCGTCGGGCGCTCCTTCGGCATCGTCACGGGGTATTCATTCGGCGATATAGAACAGGATCTGGAGAAAGAGGGCATGATCCGGCTGGAGGCCACCAGTCGTGAAAGCCTGTGGAATCAGTTGCTGATCGGCCGGATCGACACCGCACTGGACTCGATACTGCCCATGGTTGATGACACGACGCGAATGGGCAGGCGCGACGAAATCAGAGCACTTCAACCCAGTCTGGCGGAAACGCCGGGCTACCTGTTTTTCAGTCGCAAGCCGGGTAATGACGTCCTGGCTCAGGATTTTTCGCGCGCACTGAAGACCTTCAAGAGTAGACCCGAGTATCTGGAGCTGAAGTCCAGATATGGATTGTGATCGGCTGTTTCCCTGGTGAACAGTCGCGATGATGCTGCAGGCCCGGGAGTGGGTTTGCGTGCCATGGCCTGCGCGATGGAAGAAAAAGGAGTCGAAAATGAAAAGATTGTACTCGACGGTTCTCTGCAGTTTCCTCTCACTGTTGGCATCGACCCTGTATGCACAGGACAAGACGGTCGTCGTCTCGACGCTGGAATGGCCACCGTACACCGGAGGCAGTTTGCGCAACGGCGGCGCCACCACCGAGGTGGTACGTCAGGCCTTTGTTGCGGCCGGTTATGAGGTGGAAGTCGTTTATCGACCCTGGAAACGCGCGATCGACTCTGCCGCCAAGGGAACGGATGACGTCATAGCCTATTTTCCGGGTTATCACTGCAGTCATCAGGAAGGTTTCATCTCCTCGAATCCGATCGGCAGCGGACCCCTCGGACTGGCCGAGAATACCGATGCGCCAATCAGTTGGACCAACGTGGATTCACTGGGTGAGCAACAGTTGAAGATAGGGACGGTATTGGGTTATGCGAATACGGATGAATTCGACAAGAAGGTGGGTACAGGTTGGGTGATGGTCGTTCCTTCCAACGATGACCTGACGAATCTGAAAAAGCTTTCGCGTCAACGCATCGATGCCGTGGTCATCGACAAGTTCGTGCTGGAATACCTGAAATCGACGGAAGCCAGTCTCGAAGACAGTCGCGCCAAGTTGAAGTTCGATGAACGCCCACTGGAGGACAAGACTCTGTATCTGTGCTTCCGGGATGATGAGACCGGGCATCAGGTGAAGGAGCAATTCAACCTCGGGCTGGACAGCGTTGATCCGGAGGCCATTACCGAAGACTATGTCGCCACCGAGTTTGCCGACTGAACGGATTCATGGACGAGCGACAGGGTCATTGATGTGCTTCTGAAATACCGCTTTCGGTCGATTCAGACCAAGTTTCTCGCACTGATAGTCCCCTTCGTTCTGTTGACCATTGTGCTGGTCTTTGCCATGGCCGAGCGCAATGCACGCGAGGCGGCCGAGCAGAAGCTGCAGAGCAAGCTGGAAAAACTGGTAGCGATCCAGAGTTCGGTCATTTCAGAATCCCTGTGGAATGTCGCAGACGAGCAGATCAAACTGATTCTGTCGTCGCTGGATATCGACCCGGATGTGCAGGCGGCAGCCGTCTATGACGATGGGGAGGTGCTGGTTGCCTTCGTCGGTGATATTGACGGCATGACAGAGGATCCGTATTACGCAGAGAAGGAGATTCTGTATGTCTACGGCGACCAGGCAATCAATATCGGTCGACTTGCCATCGCGCTGGACGATAGCCAGATCATCGCAGACTCCTGGGGACGCACGAAACTGGGGATAGGACTGGCGGCGTTGCTGCTGGTTTCGGTGGTGGCCACCGCATTGATTGCCCATCTCACGACCATTGGCCGGCCACTGGAGCGGTTGCTGGCATCCATCAATCAGGCCCGTAGCGGTGGTGAGCGCATCCCGGTGAACTGGCACAGTCGGGACGAGATGGGGACGGTGGTTCTGGCCTTCAATGAGATGCAGACGCAGCAACAGGCCGACGAGGAGGCACTGCGCAAGGCGCGTGACGATCTGGAGCGGCGAGTGGAAGAGCGAACCCGTGATCTGGCCAAGGCTACACGCAATGCGGAAAATGCCCAGAGCCAGTTGCGTCACGCCATAGAGAGCATTGCTGACGGGTTCAGTCTCTATGATGCGGATGATCGCCTGGTCATCTACAACCGTCGTTACAAGGAACTCATCAATCTGGCCGAAGACAACGTCGTCGTGGTGGGTGCCACCTTCGAAGAGATCATTCGCAAATCGGCGCAGCAGGGGCTCGTCAAGAACGTCAGGGAGAGTCAGGACGAATGGCTGGCTGAACGATTGCATTCACATCGCAATCCGGGAGCCCCGCAATTGTTGCAGCGGACCGATGGTCGATGGATTCGCGTCAGTGAGCGCAAGACCGAAGATGGCAGCATTGTTGCCGTCTATACCGATCTGACCGAATTGAAAAGACGTGAACAAGAAGCAGAGGAAGCCAATCGGGCCAAGAGCCAGTTCCTGGCCAACATGAGCCACGAACTGCGTACGCCGTTGAATGCGGTCATCGGCATTACCGAAATGCTGACCGAGGATGCAATAGAAGACAATCAGGACGATATCGTCGAGCCACTGGAGCGTATTCTCAGAGCCGGCAAGCATCTGTTGAAGCTGATCAACGAGATTCTCGACCTGTCCAAGATCGAAGCGGGCAAACTGGAGTTGTGTATCGAGGAATTCGATGTACTTCCCCTGCTGCACGAATCGCTCAGTACGGTTTCCGCGCTGGCAGAACAGAATGCCAACAGCCTGCAATACAGCATTCCCGACGCTGGGCTGAAGGTTCATGCCGACCAGACGCGACTGCGGCAAATCGTGCTGAACCTGCTGAGCAACGCCTGCAAGTTCACCAAGGACGGCGTTGTCGGACTGGAAATCGACACCTGTCTGATCGATGACGTGGAACATCTCCAGGTCGTCGTTTCCGATACGGGAATCGGCCTGAGTCAGGAGCAGTTGGGTCGTCTTTTCGAGGAGTTCAGCCAGGCTGACAGTTCCACGACACGCCGCTACGGCGGGACCGGTCTGGGCCTGGCGATCAGTCGTCGCTTGGCACGCATGATGGGTGGAGACGTCACCGTGGAAAGCCAGCCCGGTGAAGGAGCGGTGTTCACTCTGAAATTGCCACGTCATGTTCAGGTGAGTGGTGAACAGCTCGGTAGTGGCGCGCAGGAACCGCCTTCCCGAGTTACCGACCATCAGAGCGTTACGGCTCGGGTGCTGGTGGTGGATGATGACAAGACCGCACGCGAGCTCATGCGAGTCATGCTGGCCCGCGAAGGCTATGACGTCATTACCGCTGCGGATGGATCGCAGGCGCTCGAGCTGGCTCGCAGCATGGCGCCCTCGATGATCACGCTCGATGTGCTCATGCCGGAGATGGATGGTTGGGATGTACTGGCGGCACTCAAATCGGATCCGAAGACCATGGATATTCCGGTCGTCATGGCAAGCATGTCCGATCAGGCGGACCGAAGCTATTCACTGGGTGCCGTTGATTTCCTGGCCAAGCCGATCGATCGGGATCGCTTGCATCGGATTCTGGACCGGTTTCATCGATCGGCAGAATCACCGAAGGTGCTGCTGGTGGAAGACGATGGTGACACCCGATACCGGCTATCGCGCAATTTCGAAGCAGCAGGTTGGCAAGTCGATGAAGCGGCGGACGGAGAGGAAGGGATCGATTGCATCGGTCGGCAGCGTCCAGACCTGATTGTTCTGGATCTGATGATGCCGGGTATGGACGGATTCGAATTTCTGGCGCGTCTCAGGACCATTGATCCTTCCGGCAATCTTCCGGTTGTGGTGCTGACCGCCGCCGACCTTTCTCCGGCTGACCATGCGCGTCTGAATGGCGGTGTCCTGGACATACTGCACAAGGAAGGGCTCGGCCGGGATGACCTGATTACCCGTATTCGCGAGATCCTGCCGCGCTCTGCGGTACGACCCGGGAATGAGTCATGACTGACCCGCTTTCATACGATTCCGCTCGCGTCTGGAGGTGCAAGCATGGCACTAGGGATACGTCGCCCGACCCCGACGTTACCAGTCACGATTCCCTGTCTCATTGAGGTTTGCCGTTCCATGGTCAAGATACTTTACGTCGAAGACAACGAGGACAATATCTACATGTTGAGCCGTCGTTTGAAGCGCAACGACTTCGAGGTAATCGTTGCCATGGACGGTGAGCAGGGAGTTTCGCTGGCCAGCAGTGAGTTGCCGGCGCTGATCATCATGGATCTCAGTCTGCCCGTGCTGGATGGCTGGGAAGCGATACGACGAATCAAGGCGGCATCCGCCACCTGCGGGATCCCGATCATCGCTCTTACCGCACATGCCATGGCTGAGGACAGAGAGGAGGCCTTCGGCGCGGGTTGTGACGACTTCGATACCAAGCCCGTCGAGATGTCTCGTTTGCTGGGCAAGATCCACACGCTTCTGGCCGGGAAGGCAACATGAACGAACAGGCGCCCTCGCTGTTGATCGTGGATGATAACGAAGATAACCGTTATACCCTGATGCGACGTTTGAAGCGTGAAGGTTACGAGAATCTCGCCTGGGCGGATAATGGTCAGACCGCCCTCGAACGACTGCGGGCAGAGTCCTATGACCTGGTGTTGCTGGATATCATGATGCCGGTGATGAATGGTCACGACACGCTGGAGGCCATGAAACAGGATATGCACTTGCGCGAAATCCCCGTGATCATGATTTCAGCCGTGGATGAAATGGATAGTATCGTGCGCTGCATCGAGGCCGGAGCAGAAGATCATCTGGTCAAGCCGTTCAATGCGGCCCTGCTCAGGGCGCGTATTCGTTCCAGTCTGGACAGGAAGAAACTGCGTGATCAACAGACCGAGTACCTGAAGCAGATCGAGCATGAGAAAAAGCGCGGTGATGATCTGCTGCATGCAACCTTGCCAGCCGCCGCTGTGCACGAGCTCAAGGCGACTGCCGGTGTACGGCCCAGGCGTTTCGAGGATGTCGTTGTATTGTTCTGCGATGTGGTCGGCTTCACCGGGTATTGCGATGAGCACCAGCCCGAGGAAGTGGTGGCTCATCTGCAGGCTTTCGTGCTGGACTGCGAAGCTATTGTCGAGCGGCACGGACTGGAGAAGATCAAGACCGTCGGTGATGCCTTCATGGCGACTGCCGGACTGTTGAAGCATGTGGACAAGCGGGCGTTGGCAAGCGTATCGGCCGCTTTCGACATGATCGAAGCTGCCCGGAAACGGGACTCTGGCTGGAAAGTGCGAGTCGGTATCCACTCGGGGCCTGTGGTCGGCGGGGTTGTCGGAAAGAGGATGTACTGTTTCGACGTCTGGGGCGATACGGTCAATGTCGCTGATCGCATCACGTCCTCTGCCCGAGCCGATGCCGTGCTGGTCAGTGCCCCGGTCTGGCGAACGCTGGATGACGCCTGCAGCGGTCAGTCGAGGGGACTGGTGGAACTCAAGGGCAAGGGGTCGGTCGAGCTCATCGAGTGCATGGCCTTGCTGTGAACCCATCAGACCTTGCCGTTTCTGCCACTGCGCTCGTTTCCTGCTCGAGCGAGTGACCTGCCGTCGCTGCACTGCTATTGCTGGTGGTGGTGCGGTGTGGCGAGCATGTCTGATATATTCGCCCTGTTTGACGTGAATCGGGACATGGCTGTCCGGTACGGTGGACCTCTGACAGGAGAGTAGTGACATGCCCAACGAGGGTTTTCTGATCGGTATCGATGTCGGTACGGGTAGTGCAAGAGCGGGTGTCTTCAGCCTGAGTGGGGAGCTTGTCGCTAGTGACAAGCAGGAGATCTCGCTGCACCGTGAGGGCAGCACCACGTTTGAACAATCCAGCGAAGAGATCTGGGCCGCTGTCGGGCATTGCGTGCGCGGAGCGTTGGCAGCCGCCCGCATCGAGGCGGAGTCTGTGGTGGGTATCGGTTTCGATGCCACCTGTTCACTCGTCCTGGTCGGGGAAGGCGGTGCGTCACTGCCGGTGGGAGATCCGGAACATCCGGAGCGCAACATCATCGTCTGGATGGACCATCGTGCCGTTGATCAGGCGAGGCGAATCAACAGCGGAAAACACGCTGTTCTGGACTATGTTGGCGGCACCATCTCGCCAGAGATGGAAACGCCCAAGCTGCTGTGGCTCAAGGAAAACCGTCGAGCGGTGTACGATGAGGTACGCCACTTTTTCGATCTCACCGATTTTCTGACCTGGAAAGCGACTGGCAGTGCCACGCGCTCTTCCTGTACGGTCACCTGCAAATGGACCTATCTGCCACACGAAAACGGATGGGACGAGCGATTTTTCCGCCAGATCGATCTCGCCGAGCTGGTGGAGGAAGACTTCGTCAGGATCGGACAGGAGGTCGTCGCACCAGGCACGGCGCTGGGGTCAGGCCTGAGCGAAGCTGCCGCTAGTGATCTGGGACTGGCTGCCGGGACAGCGGTAGCGGCCGGTCTCATCGACGCGCATGCCGGGGGGATTGGTACCGTGGGTGTCATCGGTGCGCCGAGCGAGAATCTGGCCTATGTCTTCGGCACGTCTTCCTGCACGATGACATCAACACCAGAGCCGGTATTTGTTCCCGGCGTCTGGGGGCCCTATCACTCTGCCATGGTTCCGGGCCTGTGGTTGAACGAAGGCGGTCAATCGGCGGCAGGTGCGGCAATCGACCAGCTCCTTGCCTTGCATCCGGCTTCGCAAGAGGCAGACAGGGCCGCCCGGCAGGCCGGCAAGAGCTTGCCGGAGTGGCTGGCCGATCGTGCCATGGAAGCCGGTTGCACCAGCGATAGCGATGATCATCTTTCGGCGGTGGTCCATCTGGCCGCTGGACTGCATGTGGTGCCGGAGTTCATCGGCAACAGAGCACCGTATGCAGACCCGGAGGCACGCGCCGTCATCTGCGGTCTTGGCATGAGCCGGGAGATCGACAGTCTGGTGGCGCTCTACGTCGCCGGATTGTGCGGTCTGGGCTATGGCTTGCGCCAGATCATGGAGACTCAGGAAGCCAGCGGTGCGGCGGTCAAGCGCATCGTCATCAGCGGTGGTGCCGGACAATCCGATCTCGTGCGCCAGCTGCTGGCTGATGCAACGGGCAAGCCGGTGCTGTCGGTCTCCTGTGAGGAGCCGGTACTGCTGGGCTCTGCCATCCTGGGGGCCGTTGCCGCCGGCTCGTTCAGCGACATGCAAACCGCCATGACTGCCATGACCTCGCCGGGCAAGACGTTCACACCGAGCGAGGGCTCCATGGTGACACTACACCAGGCGCGGTTTGATGCATTCTGCCGGCTGCAGTCAGTGGCGCGCGAGATCAGGCAACGGTAATCTATCTCCGAGCGCTGCGAGCGAACAGGACCTTATCGTGAAGGTTTGGGGGTGGCGCGCACAGCGGAACCGTCGGTTGGCACAAGGCAAGACTGATACGACCGACTCGCCTTGTTCACCCTGCTCAGGAAGAGCCGGTGGTGTCGCGTTCGAGAAAGAAGCGAACGATCTCGGTTGATGCATCGGGGCCGTTCTGCTCGGTATACGATCCGCCGGGATTGCCTCCTGACCAGCCATGACCCCCTTCGCTCATCTGCCAGTACTCGCAGCCGATTCTGTCCGGATTCTCTTCCGCGACATACTGGGTGACGACGTAGTGATGACCAGAGGCAGTGTCATGCGTCAGGCTCAAGGGCAGCCAGTTTGTCGGCACGTTTCCGGATTGCTCTCGGGCGAGCCAGTTGGCAATGATGCGTTCAGCATTCGCGACATTGACCACTCTATCCTGACTGCCGTGAAAGAGGATAAGCGGCGTGTGACTGTCAGCCGGCTGCGTTGCAGCAACGGAGGAGTTCGCATCAGCCGGTGGACTTGATGCTGCACCATTCACCCTGTTGCCCATCATCATGGCGAATGCTTCCCGGTCGGAGGTGGCTTCGCCTGTCGGCAGGCCGGAATGCACGCCAGCGGCAGAATACAAGTCGGGGTACTGTTCCGCCAGCACCAGTGCCATTGCTGCACCTGCCGAAAATCCGGCAACAAACACCCGCTGAGGATCAATCGGCAGACTGTCCATGACATGCCGTGTCAGCTCGCTCAGCATGTCCGGCTCCCCACCGCCCCTGTGCTGATGGGCCGGTTCGAACCAGTTCCAGCACCTGTTGGGGTTGGCAGAGCTTGACTGCGCAGGGTAGAGCACCATCATGCCCGCTGCCTCTGCGATGGCATTCATGCGGGTGGCGGTGGCGAAGCTGCCGGGATCCTGTCCACAACCATGCAGCAAGAGCAGCAGCGGAGCGGGTTCAAGACTCTCCCGGGCAGGCACGAACAGTTTGTAGTGCATTTCCGCGCCATGACGGGAGAACACGCCATCGTTGAACGAGCCGCTTGCCTTTTCGGGCGGTCGCATGCGATTCCTTGCCAGGGGCTCGGCATCACCTGGTTGCCTGCCCGTTCCGCCGTCCGTGGTTGTCAGCGGCTGGTTGGACAGAGCTTCCTGGATCAGCGTCGCAGCACCGGCGGCATCACCGGAAAGTGTCAGGCGTGTGGCCTCTTGCATCAATTCAGCGGGTGTCTTGCTCATGTCTTCCGGGTCGGCATGGATCAGGGAAAGGGATATCGAACTCTCTGTCTGCCATCAACCGATCAGACATCGCATGCCGATTCAGTCTGAGGCTGATTCCGGCACTGAATCTCAGTCACCAGGAAGACGGCAGTCATGAACATGATATGGGCAGGAAACTGTCAGGAAATACGGCAGGAAGAGTAGACGTTAACAGATGTTCGATGCGATTCGTATTCCCTGTAGCTTTGGCGTGTCTTCGTGAAGCGCCTGAGCATGTGCGATGAGCGAGCTTGGTCTGTCTGTCAGTCAGACTGTCTCTCGTTGTCAAATCTGCTCCCGGAAGATCAGTAGGACATGAGCAGCCCATTGCCCTATACGATCGGTCAGGTCACTGCCATTCAGTGCGATGAGTCTGGCCTGTTCGAGGTCTGCCTCGAAGCTGGCATTCAACGACTTCGCCAGCTTGACATCGTCCGCCAGCACCAGAATCTCATCGTTCAGTTCGAATGAGCGGTTGTCGAAGTTGGGTGACCCGAACAGGCTCCATCGGTCATCGATGACCATGGCCTTGGTGTGCATCATCGTCGGTTGGTATTCGTGGACGGCGATGCCGGCGCCGACGAGGTCCTGGTAAAAGGCAAGGCTCGCATAACGAGCGAGCCAGCTGTCGTTGTAATCTCCGGGCAGCAGCAGTCTGACCGACACACCACGATCTGCCGTTTCGAGCAAGGCCCTGGCCAGCGCGGCGTCCGGTACAAAGTAGGGTGTTGCAATATTGACCGAGTGGGTGGCCAGTTGCAATGCGGTCCAATAGGACAGTGCCACTGGCGACAGGTCTCCGCGAGGCGATGTCGATAGCACCATCAGGCGAGCGCCGTCGTCGTTGTCGGGTTTCGGCGTCTTCGTTGAACCCTCGCCTTGTGGGGCAGCGTCCAGCTGCATCAGTTTGCCCGTGGCATTCAACCAATTCTCGGCAAACGAGCCCGCCAGCATTCGTACTGCTGGTCCTTCGATCCGGAAATGGTCATCTCGCCATTCGTCGGCGTTTCGGGCGTTGCCGGTCCATTCCTGAGCGATGCCCACGCCTCCGGTGAATGCCACGGTATTGTCGACGATCATCACTTTCCGGTGAGTCCGTCGGTTGAAATGCCGGATGTTGTACCAGGTGAACGGGTGGAACCAGACCACCTGGACACCACTGCTCTCGAGTCGATTGAAGAGTTCACTCGGCATGGTACGCGCACCGTAGCCATCGATGATCAATCGCACATCGACGCCGCGATCGACCGCCTGGCCCAAGGCCTTGGCGAACTCTTCCGCAATCTGCCCAGACCAGTAGATGTAGGTCAGCAGATGAATGGATTGCCTGGCTTCCGATATCGCGGAGAGCATGGCAGGAAATATTTCATCGCCGTTGATCAGTGCCTCGACCTGATTGCCGGAAGTTACCGGGCTGTGCAAGACAGTTTCCAGAGTGGTCAGCAGATCCGGCGTTTCATGTTGCCCTGCTACCGGTGCGGCCGCGGCCTTGACTCGGTCGAGTGAATCGGGGAGCAGGTCTTCAGGTTCCGGCACAACCAGTGTGTAGATCGACCAGAGTAGCCACGCGCCCCCCGTCAAGGCCAGCAGATGGACAAACCGCCCAACTCGCGTACTGCAAGTCTTGCTCATCATGATCTCGCGCTATGGTCTGTTCAGAAAGGTACTACGGAATGGCCCTTCAGTTCGGCATTGTCGAAGATATCGTCAGAGCAATTCCCGAAAAGAGAACTGCTGCAAACTTTCTGGAATGAAAATTCATGGTGCTATCGTGCGTCTTCGGCTGAGGGCGAAATGCAACTACGGATTTCCTGCGCATCCATGTGCAAGTGCCGTTGCGGGTACGGAATCTCGATATTCGCCTCTCGGCAGGCCTGATTGATCATGATACGCAACTGGCTGGCCACGATATGGTAGCGCTCGGCATCGGTGACGAAGACACGCAGCTCGAACAGCAAGGCACTTTCGCCAAAATCCGTCAGTAGCGCATAAGGTTCAGGGGTCGTGAGAACTTCATTGTGTCTGCTTGCACAGTCCAGCAGCAGCGCCTGTACCTGGTCCACGTCGGCGCCGTGTTCGATACCGATACTGATGATCACGCGTACCGTAGTATCGGTATGTGTCCAGTTCACCAGAGAATTCGACACCAGTTCGCTGTTCGGAATGATGATGCTCGCCTTGTCGAAGGTCTCGATTTCCGTGGAGACACTCATGATGTTGCGGACGATGCCTTCGTGCTCACCCACGGCTATCCAGTCGCCGACACGTACCGGTCGTTGAGCCAGCAGTATCAGCCCCGACATGAAGTTGCCGACGATGCCCTGCAAACCCAATCCGACGCCAACCGACAGGGCACCGAAAACCAGTGCCATGTTGCGCAAGCCGACCCCCAGTGTTGCCACCGCAAGAATCGCTGCAAGGGCGATTCCCAGATAACCGATTCCGACAAAGATGGAGTGCCGCAGGCCGAAGTCCATATGGGTTTCGGGAAGCACACGGTCGTAGACGATCCGTCGCAGCAAACGCGTTGCGATCAGCACGATGGAGAACACGAGTATGGCCAGCAGGAGACTGCCTGGTGAAAACGTCAACTCACCGATCGTTGCACCATCGAGCAGGCGCCGGCTCCACAATTGAATGACCGCTTGTGGGATTCCCCAGGCCTTGGCGAGCAGCAACAGCATGGGGCCGAGCAGCAGAATATCCAGTATGCCTCGTATCAGCATGCCGGATGTGCCCGTGCTGGACTCGCGCCCGAGCCTGGCGATACGGTGCCAGGCGCTGGACAGACGTTCGAGGAATTCATGCAGCAATCGCCGCACCATCAGCAGGGCGCAGACCGTTCCTATGGTTATTGCAAGCCGTGATACCAGGAATGCACTCAGGTCCAGGTAGCCGAACAGACCGAGTGCCAGCGCACAGACGACGATCATCATCAGCACTCGCCGGATGGCCTCCAGTGCTCGATGCGATTGCTCATCGCTCTGCTGGCTGGCTGCTGGTCGCCAGAATCGCTGATGCAGGGAACTCAGCAGCAGGGTGCCGATAACCAGCGTGATGACCAGATTGCTGACCACATCGATTTCATTGGCATAGGGTCGATAGCGCTCGGTGGCCAGGTACAGGGCAAGCATCGTTGCGCAGAATACCACCAGCCATTGTATTCGCCGGTTGACTCGTGCCGCCACTGTGGAGTCGACCGACACCAGACGCCAGTTGGGGGCATGAGGTACCAGCGCCGCCTGGACTGGCGCCACGATGACGATGGCAAGTACCAGGCTGGTCGTCACTGCCTTGACCAATGTCGCCGATTGTTCGCCGACGAGGCCCTGGCTGACCAGTGCCCAGCCGATACCGCCGAAGATGGCGGCCGGCAGCAAGCCACTGGCAACACCTTCGGCAAATGCGCTCAGTGTGCGCTGCGAGTAGGAGGACTCATTGGCCTGAGGCCGGCGTCCATATCTGTCCGTCAGCCAGCGCCCCCCCGGGATGGTGGTCAGGGCTGCCGCGAGCACGAGAACCAGAATCAGCCAGGCTGACCCGTTGCCCCGCCCCTGCCCGCGCAGCAACGCCTGTGCATCAGCTGACAGTCCTCTGCCGATATGCGATGCGTCCGCCAGAAAGTCTGTCCAGAAACGGCTGGTGTAAATGGCAGGTGAACGCGTCAGCAGTCGTGTTTCGAGCTGTTGTCTTTGCGTTCCACCGAGTTGTTTCAGCAGCTGCTCCGCCCGGACCTGAATCAGCTCTGCCTGTTTGACCCGCTGTGAAAGCTGCGCGATCTCTTCCTGAATGGCATCACGCTGGGCGTTGATGTCGCTGGTCTCCGCCGGCTCACCCTCCTCGGGAGGTGTGCCCAGTGTGTCCAGTTCCAGCTGTGGAGTTTCGAGCGCCTTGTTGGTGCGCGCCTTGAACTGCCCGGCATTGTCGATCAGTGCTCCGAGCCGCTGTTCATAATGATCGAAATCGGCCGTCAGAATCTCGCTTTCGTTGAGTTCCAGCTCGATCCAGTCCAGCATGACATTCCAGCGTTGCAACGACCTGTCCTCGTTGTCCTCCTGGGCGCGGATGTCACCCGGGCTCGCCAGCAGGATGAAGAAAACCATGAAGATCAGCCAGGTAGCCTTGCTGAAATGTGTCGCCATCGGTCGGTTTCTCTGGGCAGGCTTGTCGTTGGAATCGGATCGACAGGGCGCGGCACTGGCGTGTGGTTGGTCCGACGTCCCCGAGCAGGGGGAGAGTGCCTGGATTCACAGCCGATGCCGCAAACATACTACGAAGGTAACCCGTTTGGGCCGCGTGGTAAATCAGCCCGATATCCTGGTGGTGTTGACCTCGCCGGATTGCCCGATCGTGACCACTTTCGGCCCCGGAGAATTGCCTGAACGGGAAGCGGTAGAAGTATAGTCACCCAGTCCGCCCTGTCTGGCTTTTCGACTCAGTCGCCCAGTGGTTCGAGCAGGTTTCCCGAACGGTGATTCTGCAAGGTATATTTGATGCGTCGCAGGTTTTCCTGTGCACTGGGACCCATGATATAGCCGGTCGCTGCAGATAGCAGGTCCATGACGGCGAGGTAGGCAAAGCGTACCGACGTCGGCGTCAAGGTGTCGTGTGTTTCGGCAATGGCGACGGTCAGGGGGTGGTCGACAGCCTCTGCCAGCGGGCTTGCCGTTGCGGTAATGGCAATGGTTGTTGCGCCATAACCACGAGCCAGATTGACGGCTTCGATGAGCTCGGCCGTTCTTCCTGACAGGGATATGGCCAGCACCACATCATTCTGGTTCATGGTGGCCGCCGTCATGCGCATGAAGTAGGCTTCGGGACAGCATGACACGTTCACCCCATAGCGGAACAGGCGGTATTGCGCTTCTTCTGCAAGCGTGGTTGCGCTGCCACCCAGCCCGAAGGTGAATACCCTGCGTGCGCTGGTCACAGCCTCCGCGGCGGCCTGGATGGACGAAGGGCTGATCTGTCTCTCCACTTCACGCAAGGCGCCACGCGCATCCGACAGGATGGGAGTCCAATAGGCGGGCAGCTCGGAATCTGCGGGGCGAGGGGGCAATTCCGGGTTGAGATAGGATTCGCCGACCACAAGACTCTGCGCCAGCTTGAGTTTGAAATCCCGTACGCCCATGCATCCGATGGCCCGACAGAAGCGAGTGACACTGGGTTCGCTGACACCGGCACGCTGAGCGAGGCTGGCAATGTTGTCGTCGACGGCGCGTGGTACATCGGCGAGCACGGCTGCGCCAACCTTGCGTTCCGCCGGGCTGAGCAAGGCCATCTGATCCTTGATACGTCCGAGGATGTCGATGATCTGTCCGTGTTGCCGCGCCTCCGCTGAAGGGTCTGCAGGCCCTTCGGGCAGGGTTGAACTGTCAGGCATAACTGGATTCCTTCTCGCTGATGCGTGGAAGCTCACGACGCAGTAACTCGGTTTGTTACTAAATTACAGGTCGTGTAGCTCTTCAAGTTCTTGTAAACAAAGCCACATTCGTCACGGCTAAAAAAGATGTTGACATGAATGTAGCAAAGTTACAGGATTGTGGGCAGTAGATCTGTAGACCCGTTCCCCGGGGTCAGCGATGACCTCAAGGGATCGGAAATCGGCCGTCCGATGACAGGCGACCGTCATGCTAACGGAGAACATGATCGTGAATGTTGCTGCATGCAGTCAGTCGGCGGGGCAATTGGCACTCGCTGAGGCGGTGAACGGATGAACGCTGATCTGGTACTACAAGGAGGCCGGGTGATCGACCCCTCCCAGGGCATCGACCGGATAGCCGATGTTGTCGTTACCGGTGGCAAGGTAGCCGGTCTGGATGTGTCGCCCGCGGCCGGCGCAAGCACCGTCGATGTGAGTGGCAAGATTGTAACGCCGGGCTTGATCGATTTGCACACGCATGTGTATTGGGGCGGTACCTCCCTGGGGGTCGATCCCGATGCCTATGCCCTGAAATCCGCCAGCCCCTTGCTGGTGGATGCCGGAAGCGCCGGGCCCGGGAACTATCCGGGCTTCTCCAGGCACGTCATCGAGCCCGCCTTTGCACGCATTCTGGCTTTTCTGCACATCAGTTTCGCCGGCATCTATGGATTCTCGGACAGGGTCAGGGTTGGCGAAAGTCACGACATGCGACTGATGGCGGCGCGAGATGCCGTACGGGTCGTTGCCGAGTTCCCCGATACCATCGTCGGCATCAAGGTGCGTCTCGGCGCCCACGCCAGCGGGCCGTCGGGCATTGCACCACTGGATGTTGCCATGGCCGTTGCCGAAGAAACGGGTTTGCCCCTCATGGTGCACATCGACGAACCCCCGCCCAGTTATGGCGAGGTGGTGGCTCGTCTGCGCAAGGGTGACGTATTGACTCATTGCTTTCGCCCGTTTCCGAATGCGCCTGTCGATGGCCAGGGGAACATTCGTCCGGAAATTCATGATGCCCGTGAACGTGGGGTCTTCTTCGATGTCGCCCATGGCATGGGTTCCTTTGCCTGGAAATCCGCCCGGGCCATGCTGTCGCGTGATTTTCGGCCCGATGTGATTTCCTCGGACGTCCACGTGTTTTGTCTGGATGGACCAGCCCATGACAATCTGCATGTGATGACGAAATTTCTGGCATTGGGCTGGACCTTGCCCGAGGTCATCGAAGCGGCAAGCGCCGCACCCGCACGTGTTCTCGGCCTGACCGATCGAGGTCATCTGCGTGCTGGTGCCGTGGGGGATATCAGCGTGTTCCATGAAGTCGAAGGCGACATCGATCTGGTGGATGCCGTGGGCGAGAGCGTGTCGTTCGATCGCCGACTGACACCGGTGGGTATCTCCATCGGAGGGGAGTGGAAATCGGTTTGAACACAGGACCATGAGAAAGGGACACCGAATGCACGGCAGCCGCTGGTTTGCGGCATCGTGCACGGATCTCATGGAGTAGACATCAGTTTCATCATTACGCCTGCCATCTTTCCTGCGTCAGATGCAGTGCGATTCACCAGGACGCAGGGCTGACCACGCTTGTCGGACAGCCTGGCTTTGAATGTGTGTTTAACAGGGAGAGAATTCCATGAAATTGAAACGCCTGCTTTGTGGTGCTGCCTTGGTGGCTGTGATGCCGCCGCCATTGTTGGCGGACACGTTCCGCTACGCCACCATCGGCGAACCCCCCAGTCTGGATGCGCAGATGGGTACGGCGACACTGGTGTCGACCATTGCACAGCACATGTTCGAACCACTGTACGCGTTTGATGCCGCCAAGGCCCCTCAGCCGTATCTGGCCACGGGTGAAACCATTTCAGACGATGGCAAGGCCATTGTCATATCGCTGCGTTCCGACGTGACGTTTCACAATGGCGATACGATGGATGCCGAGGATGTCGCCGCCTCGCTGAACCGCTGGGCCGAGTTCGGGTCACGAGGCAAGCTGTTGGGTCTGACGAGCGCAGAGGCCTCCGGAGAACTGGAGGTGACCCTGAACCTGTCGGCGCCCAACGGTGCATGGAAAAGTGTGCTGGCCTTCGTCAATGGCGGGCCGGTCATCTACCCGGCCGAGATCGTGACTGCTGCGGGTAACGAGCCGATATCCGCCGAGAACTACGTGGGTACCGGGCCATACCGGTTTGGCGAGTTACGCCCCAACCGCTATGTGGAGTTGCTGCGTTTCGAGGATCACAGCGCCAACCCGGCTGCCAGTGATGGTGAGGCGGGCGCAAGAGTTGCCAACTTCGATGCCTTGCGCTTCATTCCCGTGCCCGATGTCGGTACGCGAGTCAGTGGGGTACAGGCAGGTGATTACGATTATGCCGAATACATCTCTGGCGATCTGTATGGTCAGGTGAGTGAGGATCCGGGCACCCAGGTGAAGATCAGTGCAGCGCCACTGTTCGGGCTGATGTTCATGAACTCGGAAGCCGGTCCCCTGGCAACCAATATTCTGTTGCGCCAGGCGATCATGGCGTCCCTGAACATGGAGCAGGCCCTGCAGGTGTCGGTCGGTGAGCCAGAGCTCTATGAGGCCGATGGCGCCTATTTCCCCGAAGGCAACATCTGGAACACCGATGCAGGCACGGAAGTCTACAACCAGGGTAATCCGGAGAAGGCCCGCGAGCTGGCGAAAGAGGCCGGTTATGACGGTCAGCCCATCAAATTGCTGGTATCGACCAACTACAAGGCCCACTTCGATGATGCAAGTGTCTTCACGCGACATCTGGCGGACGCCGGCATCAATGTGCAGATGGTTGTCGTTGACTGGGCGACATTACTGCAACTGCGTGGTCAGCCTGCCGAATGGGACATGTTCATGACGCATCACGGTACCGTGCCCGATCCGGTGCTGCTGACGGTGCTGAATGACAGTTATCCCGGCTGGTGGAAGTCCGATGAAAAACACGAACTCATGGCGAAGTTCACCGGTACCTCCGATCTGGAAGCGCGGCAGGCTGCATGGGCCGAGCTGCAGGAACTGATCTACACGCAATTGCCCGTGGTGAAGGTCGGCAACATTCTCTCCTACGACATCGCATCGCAGAAGCTGAAAACGCAGTGGGAAAAGGCGCCTGCCTTCCCTCATTTCTGGGGTGCGTCCAACCAGTAGCGGCGTCGCCATGGTCCTCCGGTGGCGGATGAGTCTTGCTGCAACCGGAGGATAGAGTACGGCGCACGGGGTTCGCAATTGGGCTGTCTTCCAACCAGGGACTGAATGAATGGGTCGCTATTTCATGAAACGCACCGGTGCGGCAATCATTACCCTGATTGCCGCATCAGTGGTCGTTTTCTCCTTCATACACCTGATACCGGGCGATCCTGTGTATGTGATGTTGGGGGATGGTGCAACACCGGAACAGGTGGCGGCCCTGCGTACCCGGATGGGTCTGGATGAGCCGCTGGTGGTTCAATATCTGATATGGGCCGGTAATGCACTGCAGGGCAATCTCGGAGAATCGATCTTCTTTGAAACACCCGTGACGGACGTCATTCGAGAAGGCGCGGAGACCTCGATTCTGCTGGCGCTGATCACCATGGTCTGGATCATCCTGCTGGGTGTGCCCATCGGCATTCTCTCGGCCATTCGCCAGGGAACCTGGATTGATCAAGGTCTGTCGGGTCTGGCGATGCTGCTGGCGTCCGTACCCACCTTCTGGGTGGGGCTTTATCTGATCCTGATATTCGCAGCAGGGCTTGGCTGGTTTCCCAGTTCGGGCTACCCATCGATTTTCGAAGACGGCGGATTGGCGAACCTGCGCTATCTGATCCTGCCATCGCTGGCGCTGGCAGCGCCCAACGCGGCCCTGATCCTGCGGCTCACCCGGGCATCCATGCTGGATGTTGCCCGTGAAGACTACGTACGCACCGCTCGCGCCAAGGGCATCAGTCCGTCCAGAGTGGTCCGACGGCACATTCTACGAAACGCCTTGCTGGCGGTGGTGTCAGCCTTCGGCTTTACCTTCGCTGCCCTGATATCCGAAGCGGTGGTAACGGAAACCGTCTTTGCACTGCCTGGCATAGGCCGCACCGTCGTGCAATCCATCCTGCGTCGTGACTACCCGGTCATACAAGGGGTGATTCTGGTGACGGTCTGCCTGTACCTTGTCATCAATCTGCTGGTGGATCTGTCCTACCGGTTGCTCGATCCAAGAGTGGAGCTGGAATGATACACATCCTGTCATCCTCCGCGCGGACCCTGGCAATACGCCCGCTGACTACCCTGGGCGTTGTCTTCCTGTTGAGCATCATCGCCTGCGCGACCCTGTCGCCCTGGATCGCTCCGTTTCCGCCGGACCAGATCGACCCGGTGAATCGCCTGTTGCCTCCCGGTGGGGAGCACCTCTTGGGAACCGATCACTTCGGTCGCGATACCTTCAGTCGGCTGGTTTATGGTGCTCGGCTTGCGTTGCTGATTGGTGTGGGTGTGGTGAGCTTTGCTCTGGCTTCAGGCGTACCCATCGGTATTCTCTCGGCCTTGTACCCGGCTCTGGGCCGCGTGCTGATGCGCATGGTTGACGTGCTGATGTCCTTCCCCTCGCTGTTGCTGGCGCTTGGCCTGATTGTCATTCTGGGTCAGGGCGTGTTCAACGCCATACTGGCGATCGGCCTGATCTATCTGACGACCACGGCGAGAATCGTCTATGGCGTGGCGCTGCGGCTGCGGGCAGAGCCTTATGTCGAAGCCGCGCGAAGCGCCGGGGCCGGCAGCTGGTGGGTCATCACGCGGCATATCCTGCCCAACATGATTTCTCCGTTATTGGTGCAGGCCAGTTTCGTGTTTGCGTTTGCCCAGCTGGGCGCCGCTTCGCTGGATTTTCTCGGGCTGGGAGCGCCTCCGGAAATTCCCTCCTGGGGGAACATGCTGGCAGAGTCCCGCATCTACATCACGCGTGCGCCCTGGTTGTTGATGTGGCCGGGGCTGATGATCGTGCTGACGGCATTTTCGCTGAACCTGGTTGGTGACGCTATTCGTGACCGAATGGATCCGCGGTTCCGTGAAATGGTGGGCAAGTGAGAGCGCCATGCTGAAGGTCGACGATATCGAAGTCTCGGTCAGACGCGGACCGAAGATCGTACGGGGTGTCTCTTTCCAGATTGCGCCGGGTGAAATCATGGCGCTGGTGGGCGAGTCCGGTTCCGGCAAGAGCATGACCTCTCTGGCACTGATGGGACTTCTGCCACCTGCCCTGGAATTGAGCGCTGGATCGATCACGCTGGACGGTGCCGATGTCACGCAATTGGCCCCGCACCAGCGAGTGCGTCGGCAGTGCGGCAAGATGGCCATGGTGTTCCAGGAACCCATGACCTCTCTCAACCCGGTGCTGAGAATCGGTGAACAGATCGAAGAGGCAGTGCGAGTACACGATCCCGAGGTTGATCCTGCCCCGCGTGCCCGGGAATTGCTGGACATGGTGCGTATTCCCGATGCAGCGCATCAACTGCGGGCGTATCCGCACGAACTGTCCGGCGGCATGCGGCAAAGGGTCATGATTGCAATTGCTCTGGCGTGTCGGCCACAGTTTCTGATTGCCGACGAACCCACTACCGCGCTGGACGTGACGGTGCAGCTGCAAGTGCTGGGATTGATTCGGGATCTGTGCGACAGGCTGGACATGGGGGTTCTGTTCATCACGCACGATCTCGGTGTCGTGGCACAGCTGGCTGATAGAGTGGCCGTCATGTACGCCGGGAAGCTGGTGGAGACGGCCGGTGTGCTGCCATTGTTCCGCACACCCATGCACCCCTATACCCGCGCATTGATGGATTGTCTGCCAGACCCGGAATCCGACGAGCCCTTGCTGGCCACCATTTCCGGATCCGCGCCACGACCCCATGCCATCCCTCCCGGTTGTCCGTTTTCACCCCGTTGTGAACGGGCGGCAGACACCTGCCGCTCTGGTACGGTTCCCACCGCCCGTGGCGCACTCGGTCAGGAAGCTGTCTGTCATTTCCCGCTGAACGAGAAGGCTACCGCATGACGAGTGATTCCGACCTGATCCTGGACATTCGTGATCTGAAGAAGGTGTTCAAGGTACGGCGCAAGGGCGTGACTCATGCCATTCACGCTGTCAATGGCATCTCACTGAGTGTACGTCGAGGAGAGACGCTGGGAATTGTCGGTGAATCCGGCTGCGGCAAGTCCTCCCTGGCTCGCGTTCTGCTGGGATTGACACAGGCCGATGGCGGGCAGGTCCTGCTGGATGGGCAGGATCTGCTAAGCAAGAGCCGGCGTAAGATGGCCGATACACGTTTGAACCTGCGCATGGTGTTTCAGGACCCGTATGCATCGCTGAACCCGAGACGCTCTGTAGGCGACTCTGTCGCCGAAACAGGGGACATACATGGAATATTTCAGAGCAGGAAGGAGCGGGCAGAACGTGTCGGCAAGGCGCTAGATCTGGTCGGGCTGGGCGCCAACTTCGCCGCAAGCTATCCCCATGAATTATCCGGTGGGCAGCGGCAACGGGTGGGTATCGCTCGGGCCATTCTGCCTGAGCCACAACTGGTGATTGCCGATGAACCGGTATCGGCTCTGGATGTGTCCATTCAGGCGCAAGTGCTGAACCTGCTGGCAGAGTTGAAGTCACGACTGGGCCTGACACTGATGTTCATCAGTCATGACCTGGGGGTCGTGGCCAAGATCTCGGACCGGGTGGCGGTGTTGTACATGGGGGAGGTGGTCGAACTGGCCTCTGCTCGCGCCTTGTTCACCAACCCGCAACACCCCTATACGAAGCTGCTGCTGGCCGCCATTCCACGACCGGACCCATCGAAGCGCATCACCGGGGCCGTGGAAGTCAGCGAGCCGCCCAGTCGCCTGCGACAGATGTCTGGCTGCCCGTTCCGCGATCGCTGCTCACAGGCGGTTGCCAGATGTGCAAGTGACGCTCCGGTGCTGCGCGAGATTGCGCCACAGCGGTTTGCAGCCTGTCACGTCGTGTGACGTGGCTGCGTTCGCATGGCAGGAAAACGCGATCAGTCGCATTTTTCTGACGCTGGTTTGCGGCCTGTTGCCTGTTTTCACACACGTCTTTCGTGCAGAACGCTCGTCTCCTGCCACAGCGTTCAAGATGGATATTTCTTGAGTCGTTAACCGTAGAAGAGCAGATATAGCTCTGTAACAGGTGTCCGAACATGAATGTAAGCACCTCCAACGATTTGACGTCGACAGCCATGTCCTTGTCACACGCACAGACCGCTCCGCCCATGCCTCCTGGTGGAGGCGATGGCGGCCCTTCCTCCCGCGTCGCCCCGATGGAAGCCCTTGGCGGCACACTGCCAGAAGATGCGAAGAACGCTCTGTTCGCAGGAACAGGTCAGCTTGCCGATTCCGGTGCCAGCGTCGACGAGATCCAGTCCTTCGTGGACAGGCAGCTCGCCACCGATGACGGCGATTTCTCTGCGGGCTCGCAACGCACCGGGCAGCTGGTGGACATGATGGCCTGACGCCGTTCAGTTATCAGTACAGCCTGTTCTTCAGCTCCTGCGTGACAGTCTGGTCTGTCAGTGACATCTGACTGGTGTCCATGATGTTGCCGGTGGTGACCTGACGCTGGTGCAGCCTCGCTCCCTGACCCGGGGGGCTTGTTACACTCAGCGCTTTGAGACCACCGTGGAGAGACACATGAACCGTGAAGATGCCCTGGCGGGCGTACTGGTCGCCGATGCGGCAGCGATGGGTTTGCATTGGCTGTATGACCAGGAGCAGATCGAGACGATTGCCCGCAGTGGTGATGTTCTGTTCCGCCAGCCGGATGCTGCCGTGTATGAAGGCAAGAAGGGCTACTTTGCGCATGCGGCCAGGCGTGCAGGTCAGTTGTCACACTATGGGGAATCTGCGCGCATCGTTGGGCAGTTGGCTGTCGATGGGCAATACCAGACAGACACGCATCGACAACACTTCTTCGAGTCCTTTGGCCCGTGCGGGCACTACGTGGGCTATGCAGACCGACCCACAAAACAACTCGTGGCTCGCATGATCCGTGAAGAGGCGGATATCGCTGACGCATCGGGTATGGACGACAATCAGATGCCGGCCCTGTGTGTGGTTGCGGGTCTGTTCGCTGCCGGTCAATCAGCGGATACGGCGAACTCTGCTGCAAAGGTGATTTCGGTCAATGAGGATGTGCTGGCTGCCGCCGGTGCCTTATATCACTGTCTGGATGAAATCCTGCAAGGCAAGTCCCTGACTGATGCATTGACCTCATCGGCAGAGGCGATGCCCGGTCATGTGGGTGAGAGGATGCGAGAAGCGCTGACCCTCGATGCCTATCAGCCGCTGGAGACAGCCAGTCATTTTGGCCTGGCCTGCTATGCCGAGCATTCCATGCCAGTGGTCTGGCATCTGCTCAGGCATGCCACCGATTTCGAATCCGCCGTACGTGACAACATTCGCTGCGGCGGAGACAGCTGTGGACGTGCCATGGCGCTGGGGGCAATCGCCGGGCTGGTGTTCGGAGTGCCTGACACACTGATTGAACGGATGGCCGAGGGGCGAGTGCCGGTCAATGGCTGACGCTGAGGGCGCGGAACGAGTGCTGGTAGGGGTTTTCATCGAAATGGTGTTGACACCCTACTAGTAGGAAGGTAATCTCGCCACATGAACAGCAACCCGACAAGAGATCTCATTCTGGACAGTGCGCAAGCGCTGGCGCAGGCTCGTGGTTTCAACGGGTTCAGTTATGCCGATATTGCGGCAGAAGTCGGTATCAGAAAAGCCAGTATTCACCATCATTTTCCAACCAAGCACGCTCTGGAAACCGAGTTGCTCGAGCGATACCGAGCGACATTCATCGCCGAGCTGAACTCCATCGAATCCAGTGTGTCAGGAAGCGTCGAACGGTTGCAGCGATATGCACAGCTGTATACCAATACCCTGAGCAATCACTGCATTTGTCTGGCAGGGATGATGGCATCGGATGTCGGCGCGTTGCCCGAGCAGCTGAAACCTTCACTGGAAGGTTTTTTTCGGGAGCACATGGAGTGGTTGACCAAGGTTCTGGCCGCTGGCAAGAGTGCCGGAGAGTTGAACTTCGACGGCTCGGCGCCTGCCCAGGCAAGTGCCTTTCTGGCGGCGTTGCAAGGGGGTCTGCTGATGGCGAACGCCATGGGAGATGACGCTGTCTTCAAGAAGTTGAAGCAGACACTGGTTTCTCAGTTGAAGTCATAGTTTTCATTAACCGATTGGTTTTCATTTGCCGATTGAACCTACCTACTAGTTGGGTGTCTGAGGTGAATGTCAAAAGTCCTGCCAGAGAGTGTCAGTACGTCCGTTCAGCCTACCATTCAGTAGGATGAATCAGGAGAAAGTCTGCGATCGAGCCGTTTCAGCAAGGTCGCTTTTTATTTGATCCATTGTCCTACCTTCTAATAGGATGCCAACAAAGGAAGAAAATCATGTTCAACAATGAAACAGTCGTCATCACGGGTGGTACCAGCGGAATCGGCTTGCGCGTTGCCGAGCGTCTGAGCAAGGCCGGGGCGCGAACCGTACTGATCGGTCGCAATGCGCAGAAAGGGGAAGCGGCAGCCAGCACCATCAGCGGTGCCAGTTTTGTACAGGCTGATCTGGGCGATGTGGCTGATGTCGAACGGCTGACAAGCCGTCTGGACAGCGACTTTCCGGGCATTCGCTACCTCGTCAACAATGCGGGCGTCTTCATTCCGCAGCCGTTTGTAGATGCCGAACGTAAGGATTACGACAGCTACCACGATATCAATCGCGGTACCTATTTTCTGACCCAGGCCATTGTCAGGCAACTCATCAATGCCGATCGTCCGGGTGCCATCGTGAATGTCGGTTCCATGTGGGCCCATCAGGCCATCAAGGCGACGCCTTCAGCGGCCTATTCCATGGCCAAGGCAGGCCTGCACGCGTTCACGCAGCACCTGGCGATGGAGTTGGGTGACAGGAACATCAGGGCGAATGCGGTAGCTCCGGCGGTGGTGGAAACGCCGGTGTACAACAGCTTCATCCCCGAAGAGCAGGTTGCCGAGGCGCTGGCAGGCTTCAACGCCTTCCACCCCATTGGTCGTATCGGTAAAGCGGATGAGGTGGCAGCAGCGGTTCAGTTTCTTCTGTCCGACGAGGCGTCCTGGATCACCGGATCCATCCTGAACGTGGATGGTGGGGTGATGGCAGGTCGCAATTGATCCTGTTTCAAACCAACAACGAGAAAACTGCCATGAAAAAGCATATACATCCGGTCCTGAAGCCCACGGTCTTTGCCTGTGGCAACTGCGGGACAGAGATTTCGACAGCCTCCACCAGATCGGATCACGCCAGTCTTGAAGTCTGCTCGAATTGCCATCCCGCTTACACGGGCAAAGTGGTGACGTCGGTGTCAGGTAGTCGTGTTGATGCCTTCCATGAGCGGTATGGCGTCAGGTAGTGGTCGGTCGGAGCGGGCCGGTATGGTCGGTCCGCTCTGTCCATCGGGTTTTTCCGGGGACGCCAGACTCTGTTGGTGCAAGGTGCTCCCGGTGCCCTGCCATTCCAGGCAGCAGGCTACCGCATCACTGAAACACGAGTCATGGTGTTCCAGGACTGCTGCTGCCCCTGATACACCCGTCTGATGGGTCGATCACGGACTGCAAGCCTCAAACGACTCGACTCGGCAGGACACCAGATAGCCCTCGTCCAGTGGTCGGTTGATCATGTCATCGCCCACCGTGAGGACAATGCTCTCGACAGTGCCGTCCCCATCGGTGTCATCAAGGCTTGCCAGCAGGGAGCTGCCATCCGAGGCGGTGACGGATAGAGAACCGGAATGCCAGAGTCCGACAGGTTCGTTGACATCGGAGTCAGGGTTGTAATCCAGCTCGATGAAGACGCTCAGGGTATCGGTAGAGACACTGGGCAGCTCCGCGGCGAATGAGATCGTGGCGTCGATACTGCCGTAGAGAATGTTGAGAAAGGAGCCGTTCTCCCGCTTGAGCTGGCTGTTGAATACCGACTCGAAATCCGTGATTCTCATGACACGAACGCCATCGGCTGATTCTTCGGAATAAAGGATGACGGTCATTGTATCGGTGCCAATGCCCTGATAACGGTTGTAGGTTCCGTTGTACGATCCGCTGTATTGATAGGTGAGCGTATCGTCCACCGGCGTGACTGCGGTATTCTCATGCTGACTGCCGAAATACCCCGAGCGGCCGCCGGAAGAGCTGGTGACCGTGCCACTGTAGGTGCCGTCAGGCAGTACACACTTGTCCAGGCTGATTCTGTAGCCCTGACTGATCTCGCCCCCGAAGACTGACAAGGCGTTTGCACTGCCACCGGCATTGCAGACATATTCGCCACCGTTCAGACCGCCGAAGCCTTCATTCGAAATGCCACCGGCCGTGCCCTCGATCAGGGTCAAGCCGTTGGCTGGCTGCTCGGTTTCGGCGAAGAAGTTGTAGGCGGATTGCAGTACGGGACCCACACCATGGGACATGCGGTCGCTCGCCTGCTCGAAAGGTTCCCGATTGGCAATCTCGACCACTGCCTTGAGCACGCTGTCGGCGTTGTCCAGCGTAATGGCAGAGGGTGAAGAAGGATCGTCGACAGAGACGATGATGGAGGCGGCGTCGGAGAGCTGATCGGCATCATCGATGGCTCTAACGGAAAAGAGATGTTCGTTTCGCAGGGGGAGGCCGCTGGCAAAGTAGCTGGTGCCATCGGTTCTGGTCAGAACATCATTGTTGTTGTCGTACACCAGGAATTGTTGTCCCGGTCCCTGTCGGTCCCAGAACAGCTCCAGTGAGTTCGAGGAGTACACCGCGGCACGCAGCCCCGACGGAGTGCTCGGAGGAATGACGGTATTCGGGTCCGCAGGTGTTTCTACGATGATGGTGCTGGCAGTGGATTGTCTGCCGGAGGCGTCTCTGGCAACGACCGTGAATGCCAGGTGCTCACCGGATGGCAGACCACTCAGAAAATGACTGGTGCCCTCTGTTTGGTCAATCAGCTGATCGGCCTGGTAGATGTCATAGTGCAACCCGGGTACATCCGAGCGATCCCAGAACAATTCAACTGCCGTGCTCGAATACACCTGGGCGCTGAGTTGGGCAGGCGAGGGTACGGTGTTCAGTTCGCTGTAGATGGTATCGGCCTGAGTGATCTGGTAAGGGTCGTACTGGACCCAGCTGCCATCGATGGTGTCCACCCTGGGCGCTGTGTAGAGCCCATCCAGATCGCCGACCGTGATTCCATGGATGCGCTGGCGTGTCGTGTGGTTGATGACGTTGTAGATGCCGGGGTCTACCGTGCAGCTCGTGTCATCCCGGTTACCGGATGGCGTGTCCTGCAGGGTGTACACGGAATACTCGCACAGGGTCTGCCAGGTGGTGGCGTCCTGAACCTGCATGTAGCCAAAGGTGTTGGCGCCCCAGGTCATGGTCTGGTTCTCCACCAGCACCTGGAACACATCGTCAGCCACGACAGATCCGCTGCCAGCCAACAGGGCGATACCGGTACAGAGCCGGAAGGTGAGTTTGTACATTGCAGGACCTCCTTGATTCGGTTGCAAGACAGGGCAGCTTCTACCGCGCAGTGTATTCCTGCGGACTGGCCGTTTGTCAGGTAGTTTGTTACAGGCCGTGCGGTAAAAATGGGTTCTCTTGTTCGCTGTAGAGACTGTGTGCATTTTCCACTGGCCAGTTCATGCTCGGCGCTACGAATCAGTTGCACATCGGCTGCGTTCCGCGGTTCGGGTGCAGCCTGTCTGCGTGAAGGGAAGGGGCCAAAAAATCCTGCAAGTCGGGTGGATTCCATGCAATAGTCATGTCCTGAGCTTGTAATGGAGCGTTCTCATTCACACGCGAAGCGCCTACCTGTGGCTTGTCTTGCCACTGAGCCCCCTGATTGCGGGGTTTCTTGCACTCGACCTGATCAATGGTCCGATCCCCGGCAGTGGGGCCAGCGATGCCGACGTCTCCAATTACCTCGCGATCAATTCCCAGCTGCCGGGGCTGCCCACGTTCTATCAGGATGATCTGGACATGCGCTTCTTTCCGGGGCTGGTGACGTTCATATCCTTTGGCCTGTTTCACCTGTTTGCCTGCATGACCGTCTTTGCGATGATGATGGTGCAGGCGTTTCATTTGCCATCGAAGGCGCGTCAACAGGCGCTGCTGATCCTGGCTGGCATCATCACCTTGCTGATCGCGGTCAACCTCATTGCCAGGGTGCCGAGCCTGATGGGAGCGCTGACGCTGACCTATCGCAATATCTGTTCGGTGCTGGTGGCCGGAGACGTGGTCTCCCACCTGTTGCCGGGCAGCTGTACGGAGAAGGGCATCAGTGCGTTTGCCTGGCTGGCGTTGTTGCCGTATCTGTTCGGTTTGCTGGCGGCTGCGAGCGCCGCTGCCGTGACCAGCGTCGCCACACGCCCCATTGTCGCCAGTGACGACATTCAGCAGGAGCTGGAAAGGCGAGCTCATCAACTGGAACAGGCCTCTCGCGGGACGGCCTTCGTGCTGGTGACCAGCGTGATCACGATGATGCTGTTCTATCAGTTGCCTGTCAGTCTGATTCAGGAGCCACATGCGCTGGCCCTGATGAGCCATTATTCGAACAGCCTGTCGCTGTTCTGGGGGGTGATATTCACGCTCACGCTGGTGGCAATATTTGCCCCTGCCAGCTGGATGATCAGGCAGCAGCTGCGCGAGCTGCAAGTCGATGCCTCCTTGCCGGAGACGCTACTGAGTGACACCACACGAGAGCGACTGTTGACCGCGCTCGGCGCATTGGCGCCGTTGCTGGTGGGTGCGTCGGGCTCGATCATCGAGAAGTTGACAGCGACTCTCTAGCTCACTGCCGCGATCGCTTCTCGATACCAGGCCTCTGCCGGCTACACCCGCGACGGCTGAAACAGCTTGTCGGCCACGAACGTCCGGTGTTGTACCAGTGTCCACAACACGCTACAGGCGATGCCGATCACGATCAGCAGAATGCCGTAGTTGCGAATGAGATCGTGCGAATTGACAGACACGATCTGAATGCCGGTAGCGCCCGCGATGGTTGCGCAGAACTGAATGAGGGCGGCGGCGGAACCGGTGTCCTGCGTTTGCTGATCCAGCAGCAGGTTCGCGCCGGGTACACGTACCAGGATGACCGACACGGTCGATATGGCAGCCAGAGGGGCAAAGAACCAGGGAGACAGTCGGCCGAACAACAGCATGGCTGTACCGCTGGCGATGAACACCATGAAGCTGCCCAGTATGAGTCGCCGAACAGGTATGACTTGCGACAACCGCATGTAGAGGGTTGGCCCGATCATCGCAAAACAGGCATTGGCGGCAAACAGGAAACTGAATGCCTGCTCCGACATGCCGAATTCATCCACGTAGACATAGGCGGCAATGCCGAGGAAAGACATCAGGCACATGGGTACCAGCGAAAAGACCAGCAACAGATAGCAGAACCGCGGGTTTGCCAACACGACAAACAATCGGCCCCAGGCTTTCGGCAGAGAGCCGGTGGACTTCTCTTTCAGGGTTTCTCGATACAGGGTGACGAGTACGCTTGCGCTGCAACCGAACACTGCCAGTGCAACAAACATCGCCCTCCAGGATGCAATCTTCAACAGAAAGGCACCCAGCACTGGCGCGATCATCGGCGCTATCAGAACCAGAGACATGATCGTGGCCATGACCCGTTCCCGCTCACGGCCATCGAACATGTCCTTGACGATCGTGGTGCCGACGACCGTCACCCCGCCACCGGCAAACCCTTGCAATACCCTGAAGGCAATCAGGCTATTGATGTTGAATGCCAGCGTGCACAGCAGGCTGGCGGCGATATAGAGTCCCAGGGCAATGAACAGGATGGGCTTGCGACCGGAACGCTCACTCAGAGGCCCCCAGAACAGCATGCCGATGGCAAAGGCCACCATGTACGCGCCCAGCGTCAGATTGACCATGCTGCGACTGGTCGAGAACGTCTCGGCCATCTGTGGCAGGGCGGGCAGGTAGAGATCCATGGTCAGCGGCGGCAAGGCTGCCAGAGTGATCAGCAGGAGGAGTGTTCCCTTGCGTCCCAGTACAGGCTGTGCGGTATGGATGGCTGTCTCCCGGTGTGGTGCCGGCAGGGCGCATCAAGCGCTCGTCGCAACCACGGATTCGTTGGTGATCTGCTGGAGTTTATCAGCAGGACGCCTGTCGGCGAGGGAGTCCATGGACAACCTTCTGAGTCTGTTGGTCATGAGATTCGGGGTTGTCGGGGTAAGTCCCAGTGGAGATGCCATGTCTCGCGCAGTCATCTCTGCCAGCGAGTAGATACGACAAGCGGAAGGGCTGGCGGTCGGTCTGCGCTATTGTCAGGCTGGCAGTCAGCCAGGTGGCTGAAGGCATGCAGTCGACGTTGTTCACTGAAGACCGGTCAAAGGCGATGTGCTTGTCCTTGCCGGGTGAACGATGCCTCTCACCGACTGTATTCGAATTCCATTCATACGACAGCTTGGGGAAATGCATGTGCCGAGTGCTTGCCTATATCGGGCCGGAAATATCGATCGAAAGCCTGCTGTTGGGACCCGATAACAGCCTGGTCAATCAAAGCCTGGATCCGGAGTTGCACCCGCTTCTGCAACTGGCGGGATGGGGGTTCGGGGCGTGGAGCGAACACCTGCTGAAACCCGAAGAGCCATTGCTCTACCGCCGCCCCATGGCGGCGTTCTACGATGACAATGCCAAAGGCATCATTCCCAGTCTGCAGAGCAGTACGCTGCTGGCTCATGTGAGAGCTGCGTCCTATGATTCGGTTACTGTCATCGCGGACGAGAATTGCCATCCGTTTTCGTTCAAGAAGACCCCGTGGATCATTGCCCAGAACGGTGCCCTGCCGGGTTGGAAGGTGCTGCAAAGAGAGTTGCTGCCACGTTGCAAGAACGAGTATCTCGAGCAGATGCGAGGCACCACCGATACGGAATTCCTGTATGTGCTGTTGCTGTCACTGATCGAGAATGATAGCGACGACGGCATTCAATCGGCATTCGAGGATATGCTGGACGTCATTCTCCAGTCGATGAAAAAGCATGACCTGGTGGCTCTGACCAAGCTGAAGATTGCTCTGGTCAGGCCCGATAGAATCATCGGTATCAATTACGGTTTGGGGCACAACGGAGAAACCGAGATGGCGGCGGACTGGAGAGAGCTGCGAAAATCGGGACCGGGAACAGATGACCATGCCCTGTCGATGCTGCTGGAGCCGATGTACCTGTTGACGGGTTGCAATTTTCAGGAGCACAAAGACTCCTACAGGGTGGATATGTGCCCGGACGACGAGGCCACCTCCGCGATCTTTGCCTCGGAGCCTTTGACTGAAGAGGCTGACGACTGGTTGAATATCGAGTTTGGCGAGATTGTCTTTCTCGAAAAGAAGGACGGGAGAGTGTCGAAACAGGTGCGCAAGCTGAACCTGTGAATGGGTGACGCCGGAGTGCGGTTAGGATTGCTGCCGTCCCATGGCTCATCACAGTGCGATCGTCTAGAACATTCAGAAAATCGTGGGTGGTGCCTGTCCGGTGGTGGCGATTTCTCGTACATGCTGCAGTGCACCGCGCAGGGAAGATGCGCCGAGTAGTTTCAGGATTTCAGCTTCGTAGTCGGTCATCAGAGGGGTTTCGATAAGCTGTCTTTTCAACGAAATCAGATAGCTTATGCCGTCCCGCCCCATTGAACCGGCATATCCAGCGGCGCTGTTGATGGCCAGGCGGGCCAGTATTGGTGGCGTTGGGTTCGGGATGTTGGACGTAATGCTGGTGTACAGGACGGTATCCACATTGTGAAAGTCCTCAACCTGCGCAACCACGATCTGGTTCGATACCGGGCGCTTGGCATGCCGGTAATGCCGGTTCGAGCCTTCGCTTCGGGTTTCTCTTCGCCACAGCAGGTCTCGTGCAAGCTCGATATCAATGGATTCATCGAGGACCAGAACCACACCCATTACCGCCGCACCGAAGCCAACCACAGGCACCACCGTTGGAGCGCCATCGCGGGTTCGGCTCGATCGCGCAAATTCGATGTTGAAAGGTGTTTTCACATCGACGACTCGGTTGACAATCAGCGGTCCGAGTTCGATTCCCGGATCTTCTATCAGGGAGCCGTATGCCAGTATTCCGATTCTGCCCATGGATTCTGATGGACACCGTTCATGGTGTTCGATTGAAGACGATTGTTATGCGTCATCATGAACGAATGACGTCCGGATAGACTGCCGTTGCAGTTCATGCCGTCTCTGGCGGTGGGAGGGCTCGATGGAATCCTTGTCGCAGCTCAACGTTATCAGAATATCTTCGAGCAACGACTCTCGGTTAACCTCGCCACTATTACCAGGCCCGCCGTTGATTCATGCAATATAATGATTATCTGAATTTGCTTGACCAACCGCAAACGGGTGAAAAGGATGAAGGAATCGGGACGAGTTGTGCAGGGCGTTTCTCTTGCCACGGGCATCTTGCTGTCAACCGGCGCGCTGGCAGACACCACGGCCCCCGGCAATCTTCGTTATTCTGTCTATTCGCACACGGCCGCTGAACTGTTCTGGGATCGCGCCAGTACCGATAATGGTCATGTCAGCGGTTACGAGATCACTCGCAATGGCGAGGTACTCGATACACGCGATGGTCTGAGTCTGTTCATCGCGGATCTTCAGCCCGGCACCGTGAACGAATTCACCATTACTTCCATCAGCAGTAGCGGCGAGCGCTCGTCAAGCGTCAGTGCAAGTATCGACACCGGTTCGGCAACACCGCCCTTCAACTCGGCAGCACTGGCAGCCCCAGGCGGTCTACGCAGTAGTCGTTATTCCTCGCAGGCGTTCGAGCTCTTCTGGGATCGTGTTCAGGGACAAGCCTACCAATATGATGTGGAGATCAATGGCGAGGCCGTTGGCAGTACCGATGGCACCAGCTTCTTCGTCGGTGATGAAACAACCTATCGCGATGGATCGGGTCAGTTGCAGGTTTCGCTGGTGGCACGCAATGCAGCTGGCACGAGTTCGGCGCCAAGCGCGTTGACACTGGCAGCCGGCGATGGTGAGGGTGGCGATGGCAATCCGAGCGAGCCTGGCGATGATGCCTTGTTGTCGCTCGAACGTGCTGGCGCTCTTCTTCAGCAACTCACCGAATTGGTGCGCAGTAATGGTCTTGTCGAACATCAGGACACCCTGCGCGTCCTCAACAGTATTGGAGCAGGTAACTTCATTTCGGAAGAGTTTCTGGAAGGCACCAGTAACTATTACTACTCGTCCGATACGCTGTATCGACGTGAATGTGTTGACGGTGGCAGCGTCGAGCACCGCGTTGAATACGCTTATCACGGCTTTTACAGACACGGCTTCATCATGAACGATTGCCAGGTTCCGGATAATCGGTTTGTTTCCGGGTACGGCACATACACCAATGCGTACGATGGTTTCAATTATGCGGGTAATGTCTGGACAGGTAGTTCCGGGGCGTACGATGCACTGGTTATGGAGCACGGAGATACCCGTGAGACGATGACGGCCTCCTTGGTTCAGGACAACACCTCGCTGGGACAGATCAGTTCCAGCGATCTTTATAACGTGCGTCGCTATTTGCGCATCGAAAACGGGGAATACGACTACCAACAGGGTGAAGACGAATTGATGGTGCGTGACTGGAATCTTCGCTTCAACCGATTCGACCCGGAAACGGCGCTGCATGCTTTCAATCGTCTGAATGCCACCTTCACCGTCAGCGCAGGCTGGACTGACGGGCAGACGCTTGAAATCGACGCGGTGTTCGATGGGCGCGGCGAGGAAGCCCCCTGGTTCGACAGCGGTCGTCTGCGCATTGTCAGCGACACGGGTGACACGCTTGAAGTGCTGGCTGGCACGGGCGACCCGGAGACCTATCAGCTGGTGTCCACCGTGAATGGCGTGACGGTATCCGAGATTCGTCGCTGGGATGTCAACGGCTGTGAGCTGGTCAACACCTATTGGCAGCAAGACCTTGAGCGGGAACAGTGTGTGCTGATGCCTCCGCTTGGGTGATCAGGTTCTGCCGTACGGTCCACTCTGTATTGCTGAGCCTTCAGATAGGCCTGCTCAAGCAAAAAGGGGCAGTCATACGAGTGGATTTCGATGATACCTGTCTGAGTTGCCGTGGCCATTATTACCAAGTCAGCGCATGGTCCACGCAATAGAATGATTTTCTGAAGTCGCTGGACCAACCGCAAACGGAGGAAAAGGATGAAGAATTCAGGACGACTCGTGCAGGGCGCTTTTCTTGCCACCGGCGTTTTGCTGGCAACCGGAGCGCAGGCAGACACCACGGCCCCCGGCAACCTTCGATATGCCGTCTATTCTCACACGGCCGCTGAACTGTTCTGGGATCGTGCCAGTACCGATAATGGTCATGTCAGCGGATACGAGATCACCCGTAATGGTGAAGTACTTGACACACGCGATGCTCTGAGTCTGTTCATCGCGGACCTGCAGCCTGGCACCGCAAACGAATTCACCATTGCCTCCATCAGCAGTAGCGGCGAGCGTTCGTCAAGCGTCAGTGCAAGTATCGACACCGGTTCGGCAACACCGCCCTTCAACTCGGCAGCACTGGCAGCCCCAGGCGGTCTACGCAGTAGTCGTTATTCCTCGCAGGCGTTCGAGCTCTTCTGGGATCGTGTCCAGGGACAAGCCTACCAGTACGATGTGGAGATCAATGGCGAGGCCGTTGGCAGTACCGATGGCACCAGCTTTTTCATCGGCGACGAAACGGCCTATCGCGATGAATCGGGTCAGTTGCAGGTCACGCTGGTTGCACGCAATGCGGCTGGCACGAGTTCGGCGCCAAGCGCGTTGACACTGGCAGCCGGCGATGGTGAGGGTGGCGATGGCAATCCGAGCGAGCCTGGCGATGATGCCTTGCTGTCGCTCGACCGTGCTGGCGGTCTTCTTCAGCAGCTCACTGTCCTGATGCGCAATAACGGATTGACCGAGCATCAGGGTACCTTGCGCTTTCTCAACCGCACCTCGGCAGGCAACTACATCTCGGAGGAGTTTCTGGAAGGCAGTAGTAATTCCACGTATGAGTCAGATGTGCTGTACCGTCGAGGCTGCGTCGATGGAGGCAGTGTCGAGCATCGAGTCGAGTTCGGTTATCACGCCTATTACAGGCATGGCTTCAATGTGAGTGACTGCAATATTCCGGGGTATCGACTGTTGTCAGGGTTCGGCACATACACCAATCAGTACGACGGCTTTGATTATGGCGGTAATACCTGGACAGGTTATCGCGGCGCGTACGATGCACTGGTTGTCGAGCAGGGAGATGTTCGTGAAACGATGACGGCCTCCTCGATTCAGGACAACACCTCGCATCGTCAGATCGGTACGAGCGACCGTTATACCGTGCGTCGCTATCTGCGGATTGAAAACGGGCAGTACGATTGCACCGACGGGGATGTCGAAGTGACAGTCAGAGACTGGGATCATCGCTTCAATCGGTTCGACCCCGAAACGGGTTGGCATTCCTTGAATCGCCTGAATTCCACGTTTACGGTGAGTGCCAGTTGGACCGATGGGCAGACGCTCGACATTGACGCGGTATTCGATGGCCGTGGCGAAGAAGCACCCTGGTTCGACAGCGGTCGCCTGCGTATTGTCAGCGACACGGGTGATACGCTCGAAGTGCTGGCCGGTACGGGCGATCCGGAGACCTACCAGCTGGTGTCCACCGTGGATGGCGTGACGGTATCCGAGATTCGTCGTTGGGATGTCAATGGCTGCGATCTTGCCAACACCCTCTGGCATCAGAACCTGGAACGGGAGCAGTGTGTGTTGATGCCGCCGCTGGGGTGATGGAGGCTACTAACCGAAGTAAGAAGGAGTAGCGCTGATGGTCAGCTCGATTGAGAGGTTCCGCTGTCATTGATCGATGTGGCAAGCGATGATCATCGAGTTGTGAGCCGACGGGACCACGGATAAACCCACTCATATAAAGGGGAGGTTATTCGAGTGGATTTTGACGAAAGCTGTCTGATATATTGCAGGGTAGACAGGCGAGCGTCTTCGGTTTGAAAGAAACTCAACCGACTGGTGTCGTGGTTCGCTGATCATGTTTATTACTGGATTTGCAGGATGCGACCATGGCAAGGAGTTTTGGTCGCCTTGTCATCAAGGCGTTGAAGGAAGTCGACAAGGCTCAAAGACGAGCTGCGCGAGAGCGTGAACGGCAAGAACGCAAGGCCGCTGCAGCGCAGGCGCGCCATGAACGTGAAGTCGCGCGTGAAGAAAAGCGACAACGCACTGCGCAGCTGAAAGCAGAAGCGACTCTGGAACGGCAGCGAGTTGCCGAACTGAGGGAGCAGGAGAGACAAGCGCGTAGCCGGACGCTGAAGGAAAAGGAACAAATCGCGCGCCAGAAGGCCAGGGACAAGGCCGCACGCCAGGCTGTCATTGCAGCAGGTAAGCAAGCACTGGAACGGCGAGTGAAGGCTCGCGACAGCTTGTGCAAGCGCTATATCGATTCGGTGGTTGAGTAGCATGGAATGGCTACTGGAAAATTTTCCCAGGTGGGGGATGGTGGATGGTTATCTACGTGTTCCCGCTACACATCTTCTGATTGCGCTAGGCGGTCTGATCGTCTTTCTACTCGCCTGTTATTGCGTCAGTCGATATCGCAATCACCGGTTTCGACACGGCTATAACCGGGTATACCGGTCGCTGGTAGAGCTTGATAACGAGTTCGAGGAGCGGCAATCCGGATTTCTGGCCTGGCAGGAAGAAACGGCACACGACAGGCGGCGGGCGACTAGTGATCTACAGCAGTTGAATGCGGAGGTCTGTGCCATTTCGCAACGAGCGGCCGAGATGCGCCCCGTCTACGAAGAGCTGCAACAGCGGCAGGCAGCTTTGCAAGACGATGTCGAGCGGCTCGAATCCCGGCATTCGGATATCGTGAGTGTTCTCGATAACACCGGACCGCTGCATGAGCATTATGCGAATCTGCAGGGGAAAGTTGCCGAGAAATCCGAGGAGCTGGTGCGCGCGGAGCGGCAGTTGCAAAGTCTCAGGCTGGAGCTTGACCTGTATGATCGCCAGAACAGTCTGGTGGCCTATGCACATTATCAGGAGCCTGAATATCTGCATCAGAGCAGTGATCGATTCAAGATAGAGATCAAGCGAGAGAGAGACTTTCAAAGAGCCTTGATCAGCGAAAAGAAAGAACTGACGGGGATGGATGTATTGAAGGATGCCTCCGAGCGAGCACAGGCGTCCCGGCACGGAAAGCTGCTGATCAGGTCATTCAATTTGGAGTGCGACAAGCTGTTCGCAACGATCAGACACTCCAATTACGCTCGAACCGTTGAGCGCGTTGGCAAGTTGGCTCATGACCTCGAAAAGCTGATGAACGACCAGCGTTTTGGAATATCCCTTGAGTATGTGGAATCCAAGCTACGCGAATGCACGCTCATCTATCAGGACAAGTACAAGGCCAGAGAGGAAGCAGAAGAACAGCGGCAGCAACGGGAGCAGTTGAGAGAGGAGCGCAAGGCTCAGCGTGAATACGATGCTGCGCTGAAAAAGGCGCAGGAAGAAGAAAAGGCCTACCAGCAGATGCTGGAGAAAGCGCGAGAAGAGATCTCCGGCGCGACAGAAGAGCAGACACTGGAACAGCAGGAGCGAATCCGGTATCTAGAGGAAATGCTGGAAGGTGCCCGCCAGAACGAGCAGCGCGCGATGAGCATGGCACAACAGACACGCTGTGGATTCATTTACGTGATCAGCAATGAAGGCTCATTCGGCAAGGGTGTTTACAAGATAGGCTTGACACGCAGGCTCGATCCGATGGACCGAGTGAAGGAACTGGGAGATGCCAGCGTGCCATTTTCATTCGATGTGCACGGCATCATCTACTCGGAAGATGCTCCCAGGATGGAGAACGAGCTGCATCAGCATTTTGATGATAAACGCGTGAACGTAGTCAATAACCGGAAGGAATTCTTCCGCGTGGAACTGAATCAGATTGAAGAGGCGATCAACGGACTGATGGATGAGCCAGTTGTGTTGAAGCGAGAAGGGTTTGAGGATGATGATTATTCAGAGGCTATGCGGTTGAGGAATAGGGTGATTGAGGGGGAGGTCTGAATTAGTTATTAGAATGTGAATGTAATCTGCCGATTTCAGTTTCCGATATTTATTTCTTGGACTGCTTTCGGCCAATTTCTGAAGTTCGAAGCATGAAATGATTGGGTTTTTGTTAAGTCTGGTATCAGTATTGGAGCTGGCGTTCTCTATTTGGTGCATAAACCTGTCGCATTAGCCGTTGGGTGGCCCTCTCGGTCAGAATAGTTTTTGCAGCAGCTCTTAACGATTGTTCGGTAAGTCGTTTGTGGCTTAGATTGCGTTCGCAGATCAGCGTCGATTCCTACTTTTTATAAATCAGAGAGGATTATCAAATGCATTACTCATTTTACTTGTCAGCTTTTCTTCTTTTGACTGCGCTGCCGGGTCACGCCTGTGAGAATACTTTAAAGTTGAACGTACCTTCCAACGATCCAGATGATTTAGCGAGCGCTGAACTTTTTGAGAGTGTAGTCGAAGATAGGACGGATGGGGAAACTTGCGTTGAATTATTTCCGTCTTCTTCGCTTTATGAGTCTTCCGATGCCGTGACTGCACTTTCGAATGGCCTGTTAGAATTATCGATAGTACCAACAAATCAATTGCATCAATTCGGCGATAGTATGTATTTGTTTCAGGTCCCATTCTTATTCCGAGACTCCGAAATACTGCATGACTTTATGATGAGCGAATCGAGTGCTCAAGTTATTGAGCCGCTTACTGAGAACGGACTCGTTCCAATAACATTCTGGTCAGAAAAACCAGCCCAGATTTACTCTGATAGTCCAGTAACAGAGGCCAGAGATCTAGCCCGGCGAGAAGTTAGGGTCATGAATGCTAGTGGGCTTGAATCGCTATCCAATAGCATTGGATTTTCTACCTCGGCGGTTGGTTGGAAGGATTTATGGAGCCAGTTTAACATTGGTCAATTTTCAGCTTTTGAGACAACAATTTCTTCCGAACAAGTATATGGCTTAGCTGGTCGTGAAATCTCGCTTACGTTCACAAACCATTCGTACGACGCTAGTTTTCTCATTATTTCTAGAATGATATTAGATTCGATGGACGACGAGACTAGAGAAATAGTACTTGATGCAGGAAAATTAAGTGGAAGTGATAGGAAAAAAAGAGGCTGCGAGAAACAGGTTTCTAGCCTCGAGGAAGCTCAGACAAATGGTATGACTATCTGGTTTTTGTCTGATGATAGCTATAAGAATTTCCGGAGAATAGCTTCGAGCGGATGGGATCAACTTGTAAATGAAGATGTTTTGTCATCCGTTGACGCATTTTGTCCAGAGTGTGCAGGTACAGCACCGCGCCCAAAGCCAAAATGCGAGTAATATTCAGATGAAAAGGCGAAGTGGCAGAGTTTTGGTCTCATGAACGGTTGGACGCTCAAGCGTGAAATTGATGTGTTATCAATACCCTCTTTAATCTTATCTTTGATTGCAGTAGGCGGAGTATTTTTTGCTTTTTTTTCAGAGCCTAGAACTGAATACATAGACAACAAGTGGTTGATCATTGCGAAGCATGAATTTGATTCTGGCGAGGTTGTTGTCAAGGCTGCCAAATCGAACGGCTATTTGAATACCAATCGAGGGAATAAATCCGACGCTCTTATTTGGGAGAATATGGACGTTGAAGTTGGTGGTTGCACGATAATCCTTGAGTGGAAGGAAACAGGTGTTTGGTCAGGCGATGAAAGGAATTTCGAATTTGAAGACGTAAACGGTGAAGCAAATCTACCGAGAGAGGTAAAAAGCGGTGAGGTTCTCGCTCACGATACGCATTACCATCCCCTAAATGTTGTTGCCAAAGAAAACTCGTCAAAGCATTGCGACGAATCTGTCTCCAGCCTAGAGTGGACGAAGTTCTTCAAACTCGTAAGTGAAAATCGAGTAATTTCAGCAACAATCTATGCAGAATTTTTGGAAGAAAACCTCAAAGAAATGGCAAAATGTAGTTTTACGGTGTATGACGAGGATCGTTTTTTTACTGACCCTAAGGGAGCGTGGTTCGAATTTGCGTGTGATTAGATTCTCCTAGCCTGAAAATTTCGCGCAGAGGTGGCGGAGTGCCGCTAAAATTGTAGGCCTACCAAAGCTTTACAATCAAACACAGACACACTCCGCCAGTGACAAATTGTACCCTGAACCGCAAGGTAAAAAAACGCTCCCTTCATATCAACTTTGACGGTGGCGATGTCAGCGGCATCGGTGGCGTCGAACTGTTACGGGCCGCCGACGATCGCCTCGGCTTGTGCAAGGCCGCTTCCAGATTGCTGCCCGATCCGCGCGATCGAACGGCCATAACACACCAGTGGGAGGCGTTGTTTCGTCAGCGCGTCTATGGCATTGCTGCAGGCTTTGCCGATCTGAATGATCACCAGCAGTTACGTCATGATGCCGCGTTACAAAGTGCTGTTGGTGTTATGGCGCCGATGGGTAGTGCGCCGACCTTGTGTCGAATGGAAGCAGTAGCCAGTCAATTGTCGTCTTCTGAAGCAAGAACAATGGTGTTTCAGATGCATGAGTTGATACTGCAGCAATTCATTGATTCGCACGACCGGCCGCCAAAATCTCTGGTACTGGATTTTGATGGCACCGATGATAGAGTTTTTGGCGGCCAGGAAGGTCGAAGCTATAGCAGCCACTACGGCGGATATGCTTTCCTGCCGCTGTATGTGTACTGCGGGAATCATTTGCTGGTGAGTTATCTGCGCCCTGTCAATCGTACTGATTCCTATCACTCTGCAGCCGTATTGTCGTTATTGGTCAAAGGACTCCGGGCCCATTGGCCCAAGGTCAATATCGTATTCCGAGGCGATGCCGGTTTCTACCGCCCCTTGCTGTTGAGCTGGTGTGAACGTCATGATGTTCGCTACATCATTGGTTAACGAAGCAATGAGGTTCTGCTGCGCGAGTGCCAGACAACCGTAGACACACTGGAAAATGGCTGGCACTGGCTTGACTATCACGACGTGGATTTGCCATCGATCAAGCACTTCCTGAATATCGACTACCAGGCCGGCAGTTGGCGTCGAAGTCGACGGATTGTTGCCAAGCTCGAACGCAACGCCATCGGTGCCAATCAACGATTCATCGTCACAGACCTGCCAGGCGATGCCGAGCAACTCTATAGCCAGGTGTATTGTGAAAGAGGCACCATGGAGAACCGCCACAAGGAGCTGCAGATGGGCTTGTTCGCAGACAGAACCAGTTGTTCAGCCTGGTGGAGCAATCAGCTTCGGGTCATGTTCTCATCATTGGCCTACGTGCTCTGGCAAAGCGTCAGGTAAATTGGCTTGGCAGGCACAACGCTGGACAAAGCCCAAGTGTGGACCCTGCGTCAACGCTTGATCAACATCGGTGCAGTGGTGTTGAGAAACACGCGCCGGATCGAGCTTCGACTCAGCAGTGCATCCCTGGAGAAATCCAACTTTCTACTCGCCCTTCAACGGCTTCAGGCCACATAGTCATAGACCAGTGGAACGACCCGCCTGCCGACTGGGGGAAAGGGGGCCTGTGTTTATTGGATTGCCGAACGGTACTGACAAGGTACAAAATCGCGACAACTGATCAAGCCGAAGCAACACTACCGTTTTGTTCAGTGTGACGAAATTTTCAGGCTAGGTGAGTATTTCAACTTCTACAACACTGAACGCCGTCATCAATCATTGGACAATCAAACCCCCGATACGGTATACACTGAAACCGCAGGCAGGAAGGCTGCATAACTTGGAGAGGCACTCAGGTCGCTGTACAGTTTTTGGGGTCCACTACTCATGATCCGCCTAACACTCATGTGTCAAACGAACGGCATACAGTGCCCAAAGTAAAATTACCGGCTGACACTGATCTACCTCGTTGAAAAATCGATACCTCATGAATTATAGTCTTGCTGGCGTGTTGGAACGTTGAGGATGGTCCTGTGGGTCGAGGGAAAGGTGCTGCGCTGGATTCTTCAAATGGCAAGCTAGACGTTTTTTCAACGGCTTTCGTTACTTGTTGCAGAGGTGTACGGCAATGAAAATCGGTTACGCCAGAGTGTCGACCGTCGATCAGAATCTCGACTTCCAACGAGATGCTTTGACATCGGCGGGATGCGAGGTTGTGATCGAGGATGAAGTCAGTGGTGTCACCGCTTTTCGACCTGGTCTTGAGAAAGTCCGTGAGCAACTGCGAAAGGGCGATGTGTTGGTCGTCTGGCGACTGGATCGTCTGGGACGGACGCTAAAAGACCTCATTGCCTGGGTTAGTTATCTTGATGAACGTAGTGTTGGCCTTATCAGCTTGCATGAGTCCATCGACACCAGTAGCTCCGCGGGAAAGCTCACGTTTCATCTGTTCGGTGCACTGGTAGAATTCGAACGCAATCTTATTCGGGATCGCACAGAGGCCGGTCTTGCCGCTGCGAGAGCTCGCGGTAAAAAGGTGGTCGACCCAAAGCTCTCAGCAAAGATAAACGTAAGCTCGCTGTTCAGTTGTATCAAGAAGGGGAAACGCCGATTGCAACGATCTGTTCAATGATGCAGATCTCCAAACCGACGCTTCACGCGTACATTCGGGCATCGGCAAGGCAGGAAGCCAAACACAGAGCATGACAAGTCATTGTCATTGCTATTCCTCATGCTAATGGCGGCCGGTAAGGAGTCTGGGAACAATGCTTAATGTCTACCGACAAGTTTGATTTATTTGAAGTCTTCGCACGTACTGCAGAAAACGGCTCATTCTCACAAGCTGCCAAAGAACTTGGCGTTGAACCATCAACAATAAGTCGTAAGATCAAGAAACTCGAAAAGCACATCAAGCAGTCGTTGATCCAGCGCGACTCGCATGAGTTCGCGCTCACCGAAACCGGTCATCGTTTTCTCTCTGAGGCTACGGATCTTCTCAATCGTTGGCATCGCATGGAGGATAGATACCGTGGTGCAGAACAATCCATGTCTGGCGCACTCAAAGTCATTGCTCCTATAGGCTTAGGGCAACATGTGCTGACTGAATCTACGGTCGAGTTTCAGAAGCTATATCCTGAAATGCGATTAACTTGGATCTTAAGAGATGAATCGGTAAAGTTCTCCGAAACCGGATGTGACCTCTGGATTCGCCTTGGTGACCATGATGATTCATCACTAGATTGCCGAAAACTTGCAATAACGCAACGCACTTTAGTCGCTGCCCCAGAGTTAGTTAGAAGCAAGTCGATCAAAAATGCAGCTTGTGTAGAAAAGCTACCCTGCGTAGCACTCGATCCCATAGACGGGGGACAGATCCAACTGACTTCGATGAAGAGCCAGCAAGCTCGATATATTTATCCCGATGTTGTGCTATCCACCAACAACTTCTTTGCCATGCACACTTCGATAATCAATGGATTAGGATTTGGTGTGCTACCTCATTGGTATGTAAACGACGACCTCCAAACTGGTCGATTAACTAAAATACTACCAGAGTGGCAACCACGATCACTGTCCATCAATGCCGTATTTTTACCTGAACGCTACCGAAGTATTCGCATTGGAACATTTGTCGAACATATTTCGTCAACGCTCAAAGCAACACCTGGCATCCGAGTATTTTCTCAGAAAAAAGTTATGAGTATTCGCTAATCTCTTTTATCTTCAATTGTTTAGGCTATTGCAGAAAATGCAAAGCCGCGTTGCGTTGAATGCAATTGCATTTCCTGCAAAGCAGCTTTGCATCCCGAGCATTGCCATTCTTCCGCTGATTCGCAAAATCATTGATCAGTCAGTGAAATTACTGGCCTGAAAACCTAACCACCTTACTTTTTTGGTGACTATGTATGAAGGCCTATGCAGATAGCGTAGTTTCCATTGCAGCGATTATTTGTCCCTAAAAAACCCGTGAGCTTTGAGATGATGAGATACATGTTATTCTTCCTGCTAGCATTTCCAACAATATCTCTGGCGTGCACGAGCAATACGACACCATGTATTGACGATCCTTCAATAGTAGGGAGCCCACAGTTTTCTCTTGCATGGGATGATGGATTTTCAGGCGGGAGTATAGTCGGAAACGGTAATTGGCGCCACGAAACGATGCAAACCGGGGAACACAAGACATCTAACGTGTATCCAACCAAGGATGGACGAAGATGGTCTGCTTGGTACAACAATCATTTGGGTGAGACGTCATACATTGATACTTGGACATATCCTGAAGACGCGCTGATTCAAAGAGGAATTGTTGATTACTCAGTTACCGACCCAGAGCGAGATGAAACATACTCGGAACCAGATGGTCCTGAAGATGTAAATTACGGCAATTTCAGGGCCTACACCTCTTTTCTCACAACACATGGGTTTGTGTCTGATCAAAATAGACAGCCACTCACTACACCCCAACACAGATGGGGCCCAGGACATTACTTCGAAATAAAAGTCAATTTTGAAAATATGTCTATGGGAGGACACCGTCATTCGTTTTGGTTAATGCCAGCGGACTACGACGCAAATGGTGATGTGATCGGCGGCAATATTGCCTACGATTCAAATCCTTCAAATGGCGTGGAGATTGATATTTACGAATACGAAGCGGCCCCTGCTAGCACTGAAAATACTCTGTATATGAAGGTGCTTGGTAATCCAATAAGCAATGGAGGAACAGGAAACAGTAACAATACACTAGACAATGCGGATCGCCCTACAGGTATTAGTTATTCTGGCGGTGGAAACTCAAATAGTGGTGGGACAGGCACAGAAGTTACAACTACATCCAGTTTTCCTGGTGGCTTGTTAACCGATGGGTGGCATAAAATCGGACTGTATTGGAGTAGCAGCAAACTAGTTTGGTTCTTGGATGGATACCCGGTAGTAGAAGATACAACGAATGTACCTACCGTTCCTCACTATCTACTGTTGACCAGAGAAATAAATTCTGGAGTGTTTGATCAGAGGCAAAGCTCCAATGTCTCATACGATCCAGGTATTCAGGGCGAAAATGCAGCTATAGCTCGTAATTTAGCTGAACTTGGCAAAAAGAACCAAGACGGTACCGAAGACTTTGGACTTACGGGTAGGGATCATGTGGTGGTCGACTATGTAAAAGTTTGGAGTTTTGATGACAATGGTAACGGTGGAAATGGAATCACTGTTCCCAGAAATGTCGCTGGCACTCGATACTCCAACACCGCAGCGGAAATAGCGTGGGATCCACCTTCCAATGCTGGTGCAGGATTGGATCACTATGAAGTAACTCGTAATGGGTCGCTTGGGTATTCAGGCAACGGTGAAAGCTGGTGGATGACAGACCTATCACCGAGTCAGGAATATACGTTCGAAGTATCGGCAGTTGATGTCAACTCTCAATCGTCTCCGGTCGCTTGCATAGAACTTGGACCTCACTCCGGAGGGAATGTTCAAGCAGTACCTTGTGGGGGTAGTGGCGGAGGAGGCGGTAATTCGCCGCCTACTATTCCGGGTAATTTCACTGGCGCTGTTTACTCAAGCTCTGCGCTGGAGTTGTTCTGGAATCATTCGACAGACTCCGATGGTAGTGTTATTGAATACCTTGTTATGAACGAAACAACATCAACCGAAGTAAAACGTGATTACGTTCAAAGTGCATATATAACTGGGCTGCAAGGCGCGACATCCTATGATTTCTCGATTGTAGCAATTGACGACCAAGGGGCCAGTTCTCAAGTAGCGACCGTTCAATTAACTACAAACTGAAATACCTTTAGTGGAGAGCATTGATGATCGATCAAAAATACTCGAACAGACTGGCATTTATTATTGCAGTGGTCTGTACTACCACCCCAGCGTTCGGACAGCAATTTAGAAATACAATTTGCGATGTAGATGGCATTTCCCCCAGAGACGCAGTGGTATTACAAACGCTTGCAGCGCCTGATTTTATAGATCTAATCATTGATCTTCAGACAATAGAAAGGTTCAGTGCCGGCATAGAGAGTAACCAACTTGCCACGCGTGATGTTTCAAATAAAAATGGTGTAAGAGAGGTACGCGTGAGTTGTCCAGGTGGCGGAAGCATCACAACTAAGCAATTGGAGTACTTCTTAAGCCACCACGAGGCTGTGAATATTGTAGAAAACTGTGTTCTTCACAACAAGTCTTACGTTGGTAGCTACTCAGTAGTGAATGTACCTACAAAATACTATGAAATAGCTGACCTATTTATGACATCAGAATCGAGTGACGGCACTTCTGTTTCCTTTTCTGGAGCTAGCTATGTCAATGAATTTTCAGATCATTATTTTAATGCTGCATACGATGGAACCAAAACATATAAGTTTAAAGAAATGAAAAAGTCTTTGCCAAAAGGCATAGACTATGGCGTTTCATCATTTATAGCTACAGTAGAATGGGGAGATAGAACCTCCGACAAGTCCAAATTGCGAGCCTCATTTGCATTAAATGCATCTGCCTCGACTGCTGCTATTCAAGTGACAACTGAAAAACCCGTTGTCGTAGACGGAAACACCAGAGATGTCAGCTCTGGGAGATTAACGCTTAATGATCGAACTTCAGACTCTACTAGCGACATACGAGCCGAAAGCGGCTGGCCTGAAAGAAGTGCCATAGATCGAACTGAGATAGATTTTTCAAACATCGATAGAGCTGTCAATGAGTGCATTTCAAAAAGTATACCACTCAGATACAACGTGTTTTAAACCAAAATGAGTAGACAGAGTTCAAACTACAAGTATTTATAATTCATGAAAACGATAATTATGTGTATCTTTACAGTATCGCATGACAGGATTGATTGTGTGAAAACAGTCAAAGCTAAAAAATACAGTAGACTACTAGTATTTACCTATATGTTTGGTTTATGCAGTAGCTTACATGCGACTGTCACAGTTAACGGCAATACGATTACATGGCCTGATAATGGTTGGTATCAGGTTCAGACTGCTGACGGTAGCGAAACACTTTGTAACGGCGGAAGCTCCTGCGCAGTCGAACCGGGATCGTATCTGGTTATTAACCATTCTACAGGTGAGCGTTTTCTCGGAATAGAAGTCAGTGGCTCAGTATCTCCTTCTGATATTACAGTAAGCGGCAGTACGATTACATGGCCTGATAATGGATGGTATCAGGTGCAGACTGCCGACGGTAGCGAAACACTCTGTAACGGCGGAAGCTCCTGCACAGTCGATCCGGGATCGTACCTAGTTATCAACCACTCTACCGATGAGCGTTTTCGCGGAATAGAGGTCAGTGGCTCAGTATCTCCTTCTGATATTACAGTAAACGACAATACGATCACATGGCCTGATAATGGTTGGTATCAGGTGCAGACTGCCGACGGTAGCGAAACACTCTGCAACGGCGGAAGCTCCTGCGCAGTCGAACCGGGATCGTATCTGGTTATCAACCACTCTACAGGCGAGCGCTTTAATGAGGTTGAAGTTCGAGGCAATAGTCAGGGCGGTGTCATTAATGCTACAAGCTATCAATCAATTCTTGAGCAAATGGTTATAAGGCTGTATGCAGGCTTTTACGATCCCGCTTTTGAAAGCATGAAATATGATGACAATGTAACGCTAGTCAGCGAATCTAGCGACGGCATCAAAGTAGAAGAATCATACGCATGCAATGGCGGAGGCACGTACGAGACTGTGGATGAAGTAGGAGGCGCTGCGGCATCTAATACAATAAGTTTAAAAGACTGCCTTACCAATGGCGTAACGTACGGTGGTAATTTCACAAGTAGTCAAACCTTTGGGCTTTTATTATCTGAACGATGGGATGGCTATGAGGCTGTTGGGTCTGCTGATGATCAGGTTAGAATAAGTGTCGAGAAATTCGATTCATTTAACACTGCTGTTTCAACAAGTCGTTTTCTTGCTTCAGAGTACGTGTTTATTACTGAGGATAGTCAAGATAATATCTCGAATATGGAAACATCCGTTTCGGTGGTCTCGCAAACGCAAGCGATAACTGGCATTTTTAATATCACTGTGAATAGTGGGCTTAGCACGAACGGTGTATTCACATTATCAACTGCTCAAGACTTTACCGATCTAACACGCTCTTCTGATAACAAGATTTCAACCTACGCAATGGGTCAGTTAGAAATAGTTGCTGAGGATCAAAGCAAACTAGTAATCGATGCGAACAATGGAGATCCCGATACATTTACAGCACTGATTGAGTCTCTCGATACTGTAACTTCATTTACAGTACCGTGGTCTGCTGAAAATATTCTGCCATGTGCTGAGATAAATCATATTGATTCCAGTGAGTGTGCGATCGATAGGTAGCTCACTCTCCCCCTCTGTCAAGATAGTTGGAGCTTCAGTTTTGAGGCACTATTAAAGTCATAGAGAGGGCGAGCAGAGGATCATCATGGGTTATTCCCCGGAACGTAGAATTGATGACGAGGACTACCGCCGAAGGATATTGACACAGCTGAACCGTGGTTGTGGTGGATCGGTGGCGATAGAATCCGATCCTCGCTGTCGCCATCAGGTGTTTGATATCCCGGAGGTGCGCTTTTCTGTGATCGAACACCAGCTCTTCGGCGGACAGTGTCGCGGTTGTGGTAAATATCATTGTGCGCAGACCCCCGATAGCGTGCCGGCTGGTCAGATGGGACCGAACCTGGTGGCGTTAATCGCCCATTTATCCGGGCGCTACCATTTATCGATACGCAACATTCAGGATTATCTGTACGAGCACTGGCAGTTGAGTTTCAGCCTGGGTGCAATCTCTCAGGCCCAGGCAAAAGCCACGGCAGCTTTAGGCGATCCGTATCGGCAAATCGGCACTTACGTTCGCAGCCAACCGGTCGTGCAAGCGGATGAAACCAGGCATTTCCATGGAACCGAGTGTCGCTGGTTATGGTCATTAGTCACACTGCAAGCCTGCTATTTTCTAACTCAGGCTTCACGCGGTAAAGAGGCAGCGGATACGCTGTTAGGGGAATTCATCGGTTATGTGGTAACCGATGATTATGCAGGCTATAACCGCGTACCTGAAAGTCGACGTCAGTTATGTTGGCCGCATCTGATTCGTAAATTCACTGACATCGCTGGGCGCGTAGGCAATGGTGGCAAGGTTGGGCGCCGGCTTTTGTTGCTCGCCCATAGTCAGCGATTCCCGGCCATCAGTCTTACTCAGCACTAAGATCCCGCCAGTTTATTGCGCCCACAGTAAACTCAACC
>CANLXI010000017.1 GCA_947495035.1 uncultured Granulosicoccus sp. | reverse complement strand
CTAGCAGCAAGTGCGGGTGATGCACTGATGATAGGTTACATGCGTCAGAACGCCAGTCTGATGTCGTGAACGCTTACTTCCAAACGTATAGACTGGCTCGGCGGAACCATGGAAGCCCCCGGTAATGAAGGCGTGGCAGGTCGAGTGAAACTGACGCTAGGCTCTGTCGGCTATGTTGAATCCGGGTTTGCAAGCAGGCTCGGTCTGCCCATGGCACTGCTGGAAAACCAGCATGGTGAATTCGTAGCACCTACGATAGCTGCCGGCCAAGCGGCCATGAACAGTGCGAACTCCGAGCAGGTTGAAGAAGTTGCAAATACAATGATTGACCCCACGGCGCAAGGCTCCTACCCCATCACCACATACACCTGGTTCCTGATTCGTGACAATTACGAATCGACCGAGAAAAGTACTGCAATAAGGAATCTTCTAGGCTGGATTCTGACGGAAGGTCAGAATCATGCGGAGTCCTTGCACTACTTGCCACTACCGGCAACAGTCAGCAGCTCGGTGCTGGCAAGTCTGCAGTTGCAATAGCTTCACCGCCAGAGCAGCAGCACCAGACCGGGCCGCAGCAAGGTTGTTCTGGAGAGACCCGAACGAGCATCCTCAACGCTGCCAGAATCACGCTTAGGCGTGATCCTGGCAGTTTGACTCTCTCTTCAAACAGGAAAATCATGCACGGATTGCAGTTTCGACACCCGTTCACGATGATCGCACCGTGTCGCCGAAGCACGGTCATGTAACAAACCTATAACAAAGACATTGCATTCTTCCCGAGCCTCTCGAGGCTCCCAGGCAAACCGCACTCATGCGGCTGCAAGGCATTGAACAGGAAGATGAGATGACAACAACAACCCTACAGGCCCAACCCGGGACACATGCCGCAGGCATGCCACCTGCCCTTCGATGGGCGATGATTGCAGCGCTGGTCTATCTGCTTCTGGTCGCCGTGGCCCTGATCAGTGGTGGATTCAAGATGTCCGCCGGTGACAGTGCCAAGGAACTTTTCGCCTTTGCCAGCAACCCGGTCACGGCTGTCATCGTCGGGGTATTGGCCACGGCGCTCATTCAGTCATCGAGCACAGTGTCCTCGATCATCGTCGGACTGGTTGCTGGTGGGCTGCCAGTGAGCATCGCCATTCCGATGATCATGGGTGCGAACATGGGTACCACCATCACCAACACCATCGTCAGCCTCGGCATGATCCGAAACGGCGAGGACTTCAAACGCGGCTTCTCAGCTGCGACCATCCATGACTTCTTCAATCTTCTGTCGATACTGATCTTTCTGCCACTGGAGGTCATGTTCGGCTTTCTGGAAAGAATCGGTGCTTCACTGGCCACTCTTTTCATCGGCGGTGATTCGGTTTCAACCAGCAGTTTCAATTTCATCAAGCCACTGGTCAAGCCTCCAGTCAATTTTGCCAAGGACTCGATACACGGCGCGGGTATGAGTGATCTGATTGGCGGAGTTCTGCTGATCATTCTCGGCATAGTCGGCATCTTCCTGGTCATCACCTACATCGGAAAACACCTCAAGGTGCTGATGGTCGGCCGCGCCAAGGAGATTCTGCATACGGCGGTTGGCAAAGGGCCTCTCTCGGGCATCTTCACGGGCACTCTGTTGACGGTACTCGTACAGTCCTCGTCCACGACGACCAGTCTGATCGTACCGCTGGCAGGCAGTGGTGCATTCACACTGCGACAGGTATATCCCTTCACACTGGGCGCCAACATCGGTACCTGCATCACGGCGCTGCTGGCGGCAACGGCCATATCCGGAGCCAACGCCATTTTTGCCCTGCAGATCGCCTTCGTCCACCTCGCCTACAACGTACTGGGTGTGGCGCTGATCTATTCATTGCCGTTTCTGCGGGACATTCCGATCAAGCTGGCCACCTCTCTGGCTGCCCTTGCCGTGAAGAACAAACTGTACGTGGTTGCCTACATCGGCGCTGTGTTCTTCTTCCTGCCGCTGATTCTGATCGGTGGCAGCAAACTGCTCGGCCTCTAGATATCCACGGAAATCCGACACGGACAATCATCATGAACCTTACGCAAGACAACGATGTCGCAAGCCGCAAACGCGAGCTGCAGGTAAAGATCGAGGAGATGGAGACCACACTGCGTGGCCTTCGTGAACGACTACGCCAGGAAGAGGAAAACGAGCAACACGAGGCCATCGAACATCTCGAGCAGTATCTGGGGGACATCGACAGCAAATACACCAATCTGCATGAATTCTGGCAAGTCATCCGCAGTGAAATCAGTTCACTGCTCGACAAGCGAACAGACAAGCATGGGAACTGATCACATGAAACGATTCATTCCGATGGTTCTGAGCTTGTCCATGGTTCAGGCCCACGCCGGTGAAGAAGCCCCGGTGAAACTTGCAGAAGTTCCCGAGCCCGTCATGCAGGCCATCCAGGAACGCTTCGAAACCATCGAACTGACAGGTGCCAATACCGAAACCGAGATCGATGGCTACATGGTGTACGAAGTCCAGGGAAACATCCCTGCGGGGGAATTCCTGGACGGCGAGCACGAGCCTCTTGTCGATGAAAACGGCGATGTCGTATTCGAACAAACCACACCTGCAGAAACATCAAGGCAGGTGGAATTCGATCTGACGCCGGATGGCAAGTTCGATGAAATCGAGATCGAGTTCCTGCAAGACATGGTTCCCGGAGCTGTTCTGCAGGCCGTGAAGCGGGCCCATCCCGAATTCGAAGCACGATTCATCGAAGCCTCATACAGTTCGACGATGGACGTCATCGGCTACGAATTCTCCGGCCTGAACCAGGACCAGCCAATGGATCTGGAAGTCTCTCCATCCGGTCGTCACATTCAACTGGCCGACGACTGATGGAGCACGATCCTGACCTTTCCGTCATCGCAAATCTTGAAGACAAAGCTTTTGTTGACGAAAATGTGGCTATCGTCCTCTCCGATGAGATGGACGTTGCACTGGGCGATTGCGAGATCGCCATGAAGTATATAGTCGAGCTGGTTGAACCAGACTTTCGTCCAGGGCTTGAGTTTGAAGCCTTGGTCGTTCGGAAAGTCGGGGTTGCCGCCAACGAAGTACGAAAGCGCCCCTTCCTTGCTCGGACGAAAGGTTTGTGAGCCGAAGGTCAACGTCGGCTTGAACAGTACCTTCCCTTCGTCATAGTCGTAGTTGTCAGAGAGCACTTGTGTTGCCTCTGCAATCACGTCGCCACCTTCTAGATGGATCTTGCCGATCCGGACGACGTTGTCGCACCACAGATGAAATGTTACGTTATATCATAACCTATACAACCAATTCCAGATGGTGAGGCCTCAGTGCTGTCCGACAAGGGCTGATACACTCTCAGCACGCCATCAAGGATCATCATTGGCCCTTTCTGCCCGCTTACCCGACAAATCGATACACACCGACAAGCCAGCGATAGCAGCAGACTCGCTGTCACAAAGGCATACTCCGTGCAATTGCTATTTACAATGACCAACAGAAAGTCACGCAGACCCGGATAAACCATGTTTGCAGAAACAGAAGGCAGCAGAAAATCTATCGGTGATGTGGACGTGCTGTACCACGATGGCCTCTATCACCTGTTTCACCTCGTGCTGCCCAATCACGACTTCATCGCACATGCCGTCAGTACCGATGCGCTGAATTGGCGGCGCGTGAAGAACGCGTTGTTCATTGGCGACCCCGGAAGTTGGGACGACCTGATGCTCTGGACCATGCACGTCTCGCCCGATCCGCATCGTGAAGGCCACTGGCGAATGTTCTACACGGGCCTGTCGCGGCGCGACCAAGGCAACTACCAGCGTCTGGGCATGGCGATCAGCAGCGACTTGTATCATTGGGAAAAGACCCCTGTGCATTGGGAAGACAAGCGTGGCCCGAACGATCCCGAGCGCGTAAAAGCCGCCGTGAAGCAGAGCCGGTCCGACTCGGCCAGCAGCCATCACGCCATGTTCGACGCGCGCAGCTGCTTTCCCTTGCAGCCCGATCCGCAATACTATGAAGCCTCGCTCGACGAGGGCCGGCATTGGGTCAGCTTCCGTGATCCCTTCTACTATCACGACGGGGTAGATGGCTGGCTACTCGCAGCGGGGCGGGTAAACCAGGGCCCTGTGGTACGCCGTGGCTGCGTGGCGCTGATGAAGGAGGTAGAGCCGAATCACTTCGTGGCACAGCCGCCACTGCATCATCCGCGTCTGTATGACGATGTCGAAGTGCCCAACCTGATCGTGGTGGACGATGAACACTACCTGATTGCCAGCATGCGTGAAGACGCCAAGATCCACTATTGGCATACCGACAAGCTCGGCAATCGCTGGCGCAGCTATCACGACAACGTGTTGTTGGCACAAGACAACTATGCAGCACGCGTGTGCCGTGATGAGAAAGGCTGGCTTCTGTGGAACTTCTATTCGATGAACCCGGAGGACCGTACGGCAGAGAACCTGATGCCGCCTCCGAAACGTCTGATCAGAAATGAGGAAGGTCTGTTACGGGCGGTGACGTTTGAAGGCATCGCCGACTACATCCGGAACCAGATCGACACCACGTGTGTACACAAGCTGATCGAGGATGCCGGCTCGACGGTCAAGCCGTGTGCGAGCGAGAACGACGCTCTGGATCTGACCTGTGATAGCGGCTTCCAGGCGTTCGTCTTCGACCCGGTCCTGGATCATTTCCGGTTCCAGGCCACCCTTGAGATGCGCGGCCTGGGCAAGTGCGGCCTGGTGTTTCGAATCGATCCCGAATCACGCGATAGCTACTACCTGTCGCTCGATCTGCTGAAAGGCGTGGCCCAGATGCGGGCCTGGGGCACCGGTGAGGATCGCAGCGGGGAACACATGATGCAGTACCGATCCCTGCAGTCCGGCTACTGGTACGCGGAAGACCGAACCCGTGTCGCCATGAAACTGATCATGTTCGGCAGCTACATCGAAGTGTCGATCAACGGTCGTGTGGTGCTGTCACTGGTGGATCATGACTACCAGCAGGGGCAGCTGGGTATCTATCTGGAAACCGCGCAACTGCGCGTTTCTGACCTGAAGGTCGATCGACTGGCACCGCCCAGCCAGTCCGACGAGCATCTGGCGTACGGCTAGCCGGCTATCGAGTCAACGCCATCAGAGCTTGCCCACGATCCCCCACTGATCGCGGGCTGATCGCTTCCACATTCATTCAGTGCTCGGCAATCTTTCCGCCGGCAACGCGATACAGATCGAAGACTGACGTATCCATCGGCGGGGGATGATCAAGGAATCGCGGGTAGCACCCGAGGCGCTTGAACACGGAATCATCAACCTGTTCGGGAAAGCAGGCCTTGCTGTCGATCAACATTGATGAGGTCTGAGGATGTCGGTGAACTCGACACGGCGGTCAACGACAGGCGAGGCCTGCAGCGATCCCGTGGCAGCGCTTATTGATGTTATGTTATAACGTATCTTTAATTCTTGTGAACCCGAGTTTCACACCCTGGCAGTGCCATCGCCCTCCCCTGTACGAGAAACAGTCTTCATGCTCCGTCGATGCACCAAACGACTGATCGCCTTTGCTGTGATCCTTGCTTCCGCTCTTCTTCCCGTCGGAACTCATGCACGATCACTTTCCATTGGCCAGACCTTCCTGGCTGCCGGGCTTGATCCTGCCGAGGGTTCGAACGGCTGGGCACTCGTGAGTCATGGCATTGCCGAGCAACTGTTTCATGTATCGCAAGAGGGCAAGGTGGAGCCCAATCTGGCCGTCTCGGCAACAGTCAGTGACGACGGTATCTGGACACTGCAACTGGCCAGGGACAGATACTATTCCGATGGCAGCCCGATGACCGCTGAACTTGTCGCTGCGGGATTGAATCGAACCGGCGAGGCCAACCCATCGGCTCGTTCGACCGCAGGACGCCTGACATTCACGGCCATCGATGACCTTGTCCTGCAAGTGGAATCCGAACAGCCGACGCCCATACTGCCATCGATTCTGGCGGAATGGGCCTTTCCCGTTTACAAGCTGGTCGATGGCGTGCCGATCTTCACGGGTCCATACATGGTGAAGGCGTTCGAGGCGGGGTCATCTCTGGAACTGCTGCCAAACCCCTACCATGCAGGGGCTGCGGATCGCCCGGAGTTGAACCTGCGGCGTATCGCCGATGGGCAATCACTGGCTCTCGCCTTTGCATCAGGCGAACTGGACATGGCCTTCAACCTGCCAGTTGAATCCTTGCCGATGCTCTCAGGCGTTGCTGGCAGGACAGTCTCCTTCCCGGTCGAGTATCAATACATGATGTGGATGAACACACACTCACCGGCATTGGCAGATGTTCGTGTTCGTAAAGCCATAGACAAGGCCATCAATCGCAACGATCTGGTAACAGCTGCGCAGGCCGGTCTAGCAGCCACCGGCGCCTTTCCTGCCAATTCGCCTTTTGCCACCACTGACCCCTTGATTGTTGACACGACAGCAGCGGGTGCTCTGCTGGACGAGGCCGGATGGCTTGTCGGTGATGATGGCAAGCGCCATCGACAGGGCCAATCCTTGTCCCTGGTGCTGTATGCCTATCCTCAGCGACCGGACCTGGTGACCTTCCAGCCCGTGATCCGTTCCGCGCTTGCCGAACTTGGCATCGACGTGACTACACAGGTCACGGAAAGCCCCAGCGAACTGGCGGCCGCAGGAGAATTCGATCTGTTTCTCTGGGCACAACATACCGCGCCTGCCGGTGATCCCGCCCAGTTCCTGACACTGTTTCTGGAAACCGATGCCGCACGCAATTACAGCGGCTGGTCGAACCCGCAATACGATGCATTGATCGCCGAGCTACGAAGTGAAGCCGACTCGAGTGCACGCATCGACCTCGCCCGCCAGGCTCAGGACATCATTGCCGCGGACGTCCCCATGGCGTTTCTTGTTACGCCGGAATGGCATGTGGGACTGTCAGCAGCTCTTTCAGACTACGAACCGTGGGGTTCGGATTACTACATCATCCGCCCCGATCTGATCGTGGAGAAATGACTGCCGGTAAAACAGCAAATGGGCTGTTGCGGCCGCTCCTGTCCTGGCTGGCCATTGTCACGGTGGTATTTGTCTTCCTGCGATTGATGTCCGGGGATCCGGTGGACATCTTCATGGCGCAGATGAATATCCACTCCAGCCCCGAGACAGTCGCCGCCTTCAGGGCACAGTGGGGACTGGATGCCTCGCTGTTCACCCAGTTCTACCGATGGCTGAGCGGATTCCTGACCCTGGATTGGGGCAAATCGTTTGAAACTGGAAGACCCGTGCTCGAAGAGTTCATGGTACGCATTCCCTACTCGATAGCCATCGGTTCCGGCGGAATGATGCTGGCAGTACTGCTCGGCTATGCCATTGGTTTCCTTGCTGCGTACCGGCCAGATGGTTGGGCCGATGTGTTCTCGCGAGCCTTGGCGATTGCCGGACAAGCACTTCCTGCCTTCGCGGTGGGACTCGTCTTGCTGTGGATTTTCGGCGTTCAGCTTCGCTGGATCAACGCCTTTGGTGGTGAAACACCGGAACGTATCATTCTACCGATGATGTTGGTGAGTCTGTTCTCGCTAGGCAGCGTGGCTCGCCTGACGCATGCCGGCTTTCGGGACGTGAGGCAGAGCCCCTGGTATCGTACGGCACTGGCCAAAGGCAGATCGGACATCGGGGCGCTGTGGCACCATGGTCGCGAGGCAGCTACCGTGACACTGATCGCAGGCTTGGCTCCCGAGCTGGCCTGGATCGTCGGCGGAACGGCCGTCGCCGAGATTGTCTTCGGTGTGCCCGGACTTTCCGAACGTGTCGTCCAGGCAGTCGTCAATCGTGACTATGCCGTACTGCAGGCCTACATCGCACTTGTTGCCTTGTGGATGACGGTGATCCTGCACGCCTCGCGCATTCTGCAGCGTTTTCTGGATCCTCGATTGCAATGACGTACACTACCGCAAGGCGATTCGGCCTCGTAACTATTGTCTTGTTGCTGACAGTCACCTTGATTGGCAGCAACGATCCACACGCAGTCGATCTGCAGAATCGCTTGAGCGGTGCATCACTCACCCATCCTCTGGGCACTGACCATCTGGGAAGAGACCTGGCGACTCGCCTCGCCTGGGGCGCTCTTCCCTCTCTGTTGGCCATTGGAATCGTTCTGACAGGAGGCATCATCATTGGCTTGCTGGCAGGCAGCTGCCTGTCCCTGGGTTCAGGCTCACTCCGCCACCTTGTCTCCTGGTTTGCCCAGACAGCCATCACCATACCGACACTCGTCACCGCGCTGGTCTTGTCTGCGGCTTTTGGCGCTGGAACCCTGACGATCGCGATGGCGCTCTTGCTGACATCATGGGCACCATATGCACTGACCATCGGTGCCCTGTTCGACCGAATCCGAGCAGAACCCTATTGGCAAGCCAGCAGAGCAATGGGTGTACCTGGCTACGCTGCGGTCTATAGCCATCTGTTGCCCAACGCATGGCCAACCCTGGGTGCGATGGTGGGAGCCGATGCCGGACGTGCCGTGATTGTCGTTGCGTCACTGGGATTCATCGGTTTGTCAGCCGATACCGGCCGCCCCGAGTGGGGCGCCATGATTCTCGAGTACCGGATGTTTCTGTTCACTGAGCCTCGTCTGGTGCTTGCGCCGGTAGCGGCCTGCGCCGCGGTGGCCTTCTTGCTCAACACCGGGCTGGACAGAGACGCTACGAGGTATCGCTGACAGTGCGAGAGCCTGGGCCCTCTCATGATGAGGAAATCGGCTAAGCCTGCGGCAATGCCATAGACGCGCCCCAGGGATTGGAATACTCGGTTTCAAGTGCTGTATGTGCTATGAGACAGGCCACTTTTGGACGAAATCCTCGCCTTGCGGGATGTCTGATCGGGTGCCTTCGGGAACCTTCAAGCACTCTGCAAATACACCATCAACGGGCATTATCACCGGTGACTTGCGCAGCCGAATTGCTGCTTTGCATCTCGCCTACCGCCGAGGCAATTTCCACACCCAGGGCAGCATGAAGCTCATCGAATCGATGCATTTCCGGGGTACGCAGACGTAGCATGGAGATGGTGAGTTCCAACGTGGGAAATGCCTTGGCCACCCGGATATCGTCGAGGTCATCTGTGTGCTCAGGCGTTGGCCTGAGCGATAATCTTGAGTTTATAGTCGGGCGTGAAAAGTCGACTTGAGCTTTTTCGGCTCCGGCGTGACGTTCGTATCTGGCAAGTCTGTGGCTGGCTTAGGCATTGTAATTGGCCCTGCTAAAAGGCTCTGAAATCCATGTTAAATCAGACTGGGGCTGATTTGCTGCAGGTTGACACACTGGGCTCCACCATCCCTGATGCAAAGTGATCACCAACGGTGCCAATATCAGCACTCTGGCGTTGGGGGATTTAGGTAATCATTTAGAACCGGAATGACTGGCCACTTTGACCGGTAAACGCAAGCCAAACAGAGCGCCACCAACAGCTCCTGCCAGACATTGCAAACTCATGCCCAGCGCCCCGCGAGCACCGGCGATGGGTGTCAGCGATCCGAGCTCTCGCATGGAGAAGAGAATCACGAACATGGCCAGCGCACCACCCACGGCGTACAGTGGCATTTCGGGCACCGGCAGGACACGACCGAGCAAGGCCATGACGCAGAACGCAATCAACAGCCCGATCGCAATCACCGCCAGATACAGGTACAGTCCGACCCAGTCGCCCGCGCTCATCGCGATACGATCTGCCATCGGGATCAGAACGCCCAGTTGCAGGAGTCCTGACAATACCTGTTGGGTGTGTGCAAGACTGGCCAGCGTATAGGTAAGCAGCACCGACAAGGCGAACGAGATGAACAGCTTGGCCAAGTATGTACGCACAATTGCAAATACGGGTTTTCTTGAAAATGAATAAACCGATCTCGCGTCGTCGCCGCCGGTTGAGTATGGTGGCCGGGTTCGTCGTGTTCTGTGCAGGAGTCGAGCAATCCTTCGCCGCTTACGAGCCGCTGACGCCAGACGACTATACCATCACAGAGATTGCCGGTTCGCTGGATCACCCCTGGTCGCTTGCGTTCCTGCCCGACGGTCGATTGCTGGTGACCGAGCGTAGCGGGCAACTGAGAATCATCGACAAGGGCGCGGTGTCCGAACCCGTCGCCGGTGTACCGGATGTGTTTGCCAAGAGCCAGGGGGGTCTCTTCGATGTGGTATTGCACCCTGAGCACGACACGAACGGCTGGCTCTATCTCAGCTATGCATACGGTCATGACGAGGCCAATGCCACACGACTCGCAAGAGCCCGGCTGGAGGGAAATGCACTCGTTGATGTCACCGTGTTGTTCACGGCTTCACCGTCAAAGGATACACCCGTGCATTACGGCGGGCGAATGGCGTTTCTCCCTGACAACACCCTGTTGCTGGCCATTGGCGACGGTTTCGACTACCGAGAACAGGCGCAGCGAAACGACAGTCATCTGGGCACCATCGTGAGATTGAACGATGACGGCAGTGTTCCGGCTGACAACCCCTTTATCGATGACGAGAACGTTCTGCCCGAAATCTGGAGCTACGGACATCGCAACCCTCAGGCCATTGTCGTGCACCCGGACACCGGGGCCATCCTGTCCAATGAACACGGTCCTGCCGGTGGAGATGAAGTCAACAAGATGGAGCCGGGAATCAACTATGGCTGGCCGGTTGCCACCTACGGTGACGACTATTCGGGTGCTGCCATCTCACCGTTCACACACTACCCGGGTACGCAGCAACCCTTGCTGCACTGGACCCCGTCCATTGCACCCGCAGGCATGGCCATTGGACACGGAGAGGCCTTTCCCGCTCTGGAAGGTGATTGGCTGGTCGCCGCGCTCAAGGCCAGAGAGGTGCGTCGTGTTCATGTCAATGACGATCAGACCATGACACAGCAAAGTCTGTTCACCGAGCTCGGCATGCGCATCCGTGATGTTCGCATTGCCCCGGATGGCAGCTTGTATCTGCTCACCGATTCTTCCAACGGGAAAGTACTGCGGGTTACGCCTGAATGAATCGGGCAGACATGGGAGCCACTTTGAGCTTTGCGCCAAACAAAGTGAAGCGACGACAGATTACGTGGCGCGAATATGGCGCGATTCGATAAATCACGCCACCGCGAGTGGCGCGTTGCGGACGACTGAGCGTCGGGAGAGGCATCAGTGTACTGCCGAATTCGGTCACAACACCCTTCACCCACCATTCATACTTTCCCCTTCCAAACCGATAACCATTGAAGGAGGCAACTCTCCAACCAAACAAAAAATATCCGAGCAGCACACCACGGAGGCAAACGGATGGCCAAGCTGATACCGTCGCTCAACTCCTGCCTGCGACGTATGACAGCGGGTGAAAAGCGCGTGGCTCGCATTCTGGAATCCCACCTGGAAGACGACTACCTCTGTTGGTATGAACCGCGAGTCGGCACAGGTCAACGCTCTCGATACACCGACTTCATTGTCCTGCACCCGTCTCGCGGACTTCTCCTGCTGGAAGTCAAGGACTGGAAGCTTTCCAGTCTGCACAGTGTGGATCCGCAGTTCTTCAAACTGCTGACAAACAACGGCTTGAAGAGCGTACAACACCCACTGGACCAAGCGCGGCAATGCACCTACAGCTTGATCAACAGCTTGTGTCGTGATCCGGCATTGACGCATCAGGACGGCCATCACAAAGGCAAGCTGATTTGCCCGTATGCCTTCGGCGTGGTACTCACTGGCATCACGCGCAAGGAGTTTGACAGCTCCGACATGGGCATGGTGCTACCAGAGCATCTCGTCATCTGTCGTGACGAAATTGCCAGCAACGGCGATGCCGAGGTGTTTCAGAAGCGCCTCTGGGACATGTTCCCGAGACAATTCAGCGAGCCCTTGAGCTTGCCTCAGATCGACCGCATTCGCTGGCATCTCTTCCCGGAAATCAGAATCAGTCCGCCCGAACAATTGCTGATTGGCAGCGATCAGGCTGAGCAGCCTGATCAGAAAAGCAAGAATGGTCAGGACTGTCAGGAAAGCCCATATTCTACTGTTGCGGATAAACCTTTCACGAACGCTGCAACGAACAAGGATGATCCCGACCAATTATTCCCTGACATCATCAAGGTCATGGATCTTGAACAGGAAGCCCTGGCCCGAAGCCTGGGTGATGGCCATCGCGTCATTCACGGTGTCGCAGGCTCAGGCAAGACGCTGATCCTGGGCTATCGATGCGTACACCTTGCAAACACCTTCATCAAGCCTGTTCTGGTTCTATGCTTCAACGTGGCATTGGCTGCCAGGCTGCGCGAAGTCATCCAGATCAACGAACTGAGTGAGCGCGTGCAGGTGCGCCACTTTCACGATTGGTGCGGTGATCAGCTACGTACCTATCATGTGGACAAACCAGCAGCCGGCAGTCATTACGTTCATGAGCTGGTGCAAACGGTCATCGACGCCACCGAGTCAGGCAGGATTCCCAGAGCGCAATACGGCGCTGTGATGATTGATGAAGGCCACGATTTCGAACCCGATTGGCTGCGTCTGATTGTCAGCATGATCGACCCGGACACCAACTCCCTGCTACTGCTCTACGATGACGCACAATCCATCTACACCAAACGATCACTGGGGTTCAGCCTCTCGAGCGTGGGCGTGCAGGCGGTCGGACGCACGAAGATACTGCGAGTCAACTATCGCAACACAGATGAAATAATCAACTACGCGTATCAGTTCGCCAGCACATGGCTTTCCGGTGAAGAGCTGGATGACGATCACGTCACCACCGTCACCCCGGAAACTGCCGGCCGTCACGGACCCAAGCCGGTATTCAAGCTATGTCCGGGCTATGAAGAGGAAGTTCAGCTGATCATCAAGTGCATCAGGGAGCAGCACGACAAAGGCATACCATGGTCTGATATCTGCGTTGCCTACCGAGCCAACTGGATGGGGGAAAAGCTTAACGAAGCCATGAAAAGTGCCAAGCTGCCGGTGCACTGGCTGCGTTCGAAGGCCGACAAGACACGCCTCTCCTCCTCTGACCCATCCATCAAGCTGATGACCATGCACAGCAGCAAGGGTCTTGAGTTCCCGCTGGTGATCGTCTCGGGTGTTGGTTCCATGCCGGACAAGCACGCCGAAGCTGCAACCGAGGCCAAACTGCTCTACGTCGCCATGACCCGTGCCACGGAGAAGTTGCTGGTGACAGCCCACCACCGTTCCGAGTTTGCGGAGAAGCTGGTCGCTTGAGGTTGGCAGGCGATAGAACTTGCAACGATCAGAAGCAGAAAATCACTGGCCCTCGGGTGCACAACTTTTGCACAGAATAACGAGAGCATGACTCCAACGCCGCTGCAAGCATATATACCAGGTTCATCCACACGCTTATCCACAGGATTTGTGGATAACGGTTAGCTAGCCGTGCCTCTTCGAGCAAGAGACACAACGTGGCCACTGCGCAAACTGCTGCAGTCGAGCTTGCCAACTGATGGAACTCCCGCCTGAAGCCGTCGAGGCCGTCGAGGCCGTCGAAGCCGTCGAAGCCGTTGAAGCCGTTGAAGCCGTTGAAGCCGTTGAAGCCGTTGAAGCCGTTGAAGCCGTTGAAGCCGTTGAAGCCGTCGAAGCCGTCGAAGCCGTCGAAGCCGTCAAAACTTTCCGATGCCAGTCGATGCCATTCATTCCATACAAATGTGAAATACATCACAAAATTAATTGACATATCTGATGGCCATATCTACCATACCAGTTGTAGTTCAGACCAAAACAAGGCGATTACAAATCTCTCATCACCAGGTAGCGGATTCACTGATATTTCCGGCTCATTCACAAGGCATGACTCACTTGATCACCGTAAAGAGGTCCAGGCAAGGAATACTCCCACCCTGACCAACGACGGGAGCCAGGTCGGATTTGCACCAGACTGTGCCAGTTACCAATGAGTACAAGCTGCCTGAAAACTACTGAAGGTGGAAAATGAACTTTCATTTACATGAAAGGCACGAAATTCGTACTGCCATGATATTTGACCGAAAGGGAACCTCGGTAAAGCTCCTGCTGCCCACGCTCTTTTGCAGCTTGCTCCATACCATTCCCGCTCTCGCTCAGGATGCGGCCATACCTGCCTACATAACCGACGGTTCAATCTGGGAGCTGGAAGGAGAAACGCCAGACCCTCTGATCAATGAAACCAGCTTGCAGTTTCTTCCCCTGGAAGCGCAGGTTGCCACAGCAAACGGCAACGGTTGGCGACACGAATACAAGATCAAACAGTCTGAGCGCTTGCCAATGGCAGCAAGCTATGAGCTGTTTCAGGCCACATACACAGTGAGCATGTCCGATGGCGCCAAGTCGATCATCACTCAGTACCATGGTGACGACCCGACGCTGATGAAACTCTACTATGCCGACTCAACGGAAGCGTTTGTGGATGGTGACGGAAACCCCGTGGGTGATAGCGTTGGCAAGAACGGCATATTCGACCTGTACGTGCGACTGCGAACAAAGGGGCTCCCCGATTTCGGAGAAGACGTTTTTCACTTCGGTACGTTTGTCGCAGGTGACACGTTCGATGTCAGTGTCGAGAACAACTATGGAACGGTCACCGTCACGGTCGACGATCTATCGGTTACGCGCGAAGTCGAACAGACACCGACGGACTACCTGAAGTTCGGCAACTATCTGCAATCCCAGGTCACCACGGATACCGACCACCCTTACGGTGGCGACAAGTGCAGTGCACTGTCGCCACCACTTGATTTTCCCGAGTGCTATGAATTTCTGGGTATCTACGAATCATCGGTGATACTCACCAATGTATCGTATGAACGCATAGAGGATCCGGACTACGAGTTGCCCCCTCCCGAGGCCAATGCCGAGCTTCTCAATGGTGATTTCGAAGATTCGTTGAACGACTGGATACAGCAAGAACCGGTTAGCGCCTCTGGCGATGTCTACACGGGTGAAGGCTCTGCAAAGGTCGGTGACGCACCGGGCCGTATTTACCAGCGCGTTGAGGTTTTGCCAGACACGACTTATGAATTCTCCGCCTACGTCAAGGGCGAAGGTGCTCTTGGCGCCAAGGGAACAGAGGGAATTGAAGATACGGCCGAGGGTGAAGTAGATGTGCTTCAGGCCTTTGATACCAGTGACTGGACAGCGGTATCGGTAACCTTCACCACAGGTGCCGACCCACTGCCTGTTTATCTGTACGGATTGCACGGCAGCAGTGGTGACGTTCGGTTCGACGACATGACACTCACAGCCGAAGACGAGGATTCAAGCGAACCGACATCGGCCTTGAATCTTCGCAATGCCGTTTATTCGGATACTGCCGGCGAGGTGTTCTGGGATCGCATCACTGATGGCGGAAACGTGCTCTACGAAGTCACTCGTAACGGTGAGCTCGTCGGTGTACTGGATGCCTTGAGTGTGTTTGACGATGATCTGCTTCCAGGCGACATCTACACTTATACCGTGAGTGTGGTGAATGCTGACGGTGAGATCATTTCGACAGAAGAAACCAGCTTTGTGACTGGCGGTGATGGATCGTCCGGCAGCGAGTTCCCGACGGGAATTCGAGCCGATGTGTACTCGTCCACTGCCGCAGAGATATTCTGGGACAGACCGGATATCTTCGGTTTGAGCTATGAGATAGAACGCAATGGTGAGCTCATTGCCTTGACAGATGGTGTCAGCTTTTTCGACGACACCCTCAGCAGTGGGGAAGACTACGAGTATCGAGTCGTCGCCATCGATGCCGGTGGAAATCGCTCCGGGAATTTCGCGCTGATTTCTCTGACGGCAAGATAGACCGAGCAAGGTTCGACAGACCGCTCCTGGCGCCTCAGGAGCGGCTTTGTCTGTTCTCAGTCCGAAGAGAAACCACCATGAGAACCTCGACCAGGCATCGGTGATCTTCTGGCAACGCGAGGGCCTGCGACACGAGCTGATATCCGTACTCGATCTGTTCCAGTCGCAAATCACCCACCTGCACCGCCTACTCGGGCTACTGCACCCCGTCCCTCTACAGGTACACGCCAGCGACACCCGCGAAGAGATCCTGGCAGCTTTCATCGCCACATCGTCTTGTTCATCCGCTCAGCGAAGAAGCAGCCCAATGGCCATACCATGCCGTACTTCTGCGTCGGCAAGGCCTGCTATGACGACCATCAATCAGAGCGGCCCATGCAGATCACCTGGAAACTGCAATATCCGCTACCGAGTGATGTGTTTGCCAGTTATCGAGCAGCGGTGACCTGACCAGAACGAACCTTTTGTTAGTGCCAGGCCGGTGTGTTTGCAGGACTTTTTCCCTGGTTTCCGGCGCCAGGACTTCAGCACACATTCCATGGTTGACTCCGCAAGCCGCAGCCTGCGCGACATCTACCTGGCATGAGCCTTCTCCGACAGTGAAATCCCGTCATGCCTGACTGCATTCCAAGGCCCTGTCCGCAACATTCAGCGTCACGACGAATTGAAGAATTTACCCTTGTACGTCGTCAAAATTTCATTATATGTTACGGGTTACATGTCAGCAAACAAGGGAACTCTGCATGAAAACAAGATTATCGGGAATCACATTGACTGCAAGCCTGGCATCAGTGCTGCTGGTTCTGTCAGCTTGCAGTTCGGATGATGACAATGACAACTCGACAGGAGATAACGAGGAGCCCAGTACGCTGTACATGAATGCCAACATCCTGACACTCGATGAGCAGGACACGATTGCGGACGCCGTCATTGTCACGGGTGACACCATTACCGCTGTGGGAACCGAGCAGGATCTTCGCACCGACCTAGATGCAGACGCATCGGTCATTGACCTCGAAGGCAAGACCATGATTCCCGGCATCTACGATGCCCACAGTCACTTCGTTTATGCCGGCATCATCGAGTTGTTCAATGTCAATCTGAACAGCCCTCCCATTGGTGACGTCGAAAGCATAGGGCAACTGGTTGCCAAGCTCACCGCAGCAGCAGAAAACATTGAGGAAGGCAACTGGATACAGGGCTTTGGTTATGACGATACCCTGCTGGCAGAATTGCGACACCCCACGCGTGAGGACCTTGACAGAGTCTCCACCACACACCCGATTCTGATCACCCATACCTCGGGTCACCTGGCAGTGGCCAACAGCCTGGCGCTGGAGATGGCCGGCATCACATCCGAAACGCCGCAACCGGAAGGTGGTGTCATCAGGTTTGATGAAAACGGGGAACCCAATGGCGTACTCGAAGAACCTTCAGCCATGACCCAGGTATCCGGACTGATTCCGGCAAACACGGCGGCAGAACTCACTCAAGCCATCCGAAGCGCGGCTGCCACCTATTCCTCACAGGGAGTGACAACGGCCAACGACGGTGCCGCACCCGCCGCTTTTGCCGGCCTGATAGACCTCGTTGCCTCCAGCAGCGAAGGGCTGCCCATCCGAGTCAACATCTGGCCAACACTCGACGCCGTGGATGCCGTCGAGGCCATGGAATTCACGTCTGACAGAATCACCATTGGTGGTGTCAAGGATTTTGCCGACGGTTCCATTCAAGGCTATACCGGGTATCTGTCGCAGCCCTACTACGTCACTCCCGAAGATCAGCCCGATGACTATGTCGGGTTCCCGCGTTACGAGCGCGAGGCACTGGCTGCCAGGATAAAGGAAATACACGATGCCGGCCGTCAGGCCATCATTCACGGCAACGGGGATGCTGCCATTGACGATATCCTCTACGGAATTCGCCAGGCACAGGAGACCAACCCTCGCGAAGATACTCGCCATGTGGTCATTCATTCGCAAATGGCGCGAGAAGATCAGCTGGATGACATGCAAGCCCTGGGCGTCATTCCGTCGTACTTCGTTCTGCATACCTACTACTGGGGCGATCGCCACCGCGATATCTTCATGGGACCTGAGCGAGCTTTTCGCATGAGCCCGACTCAATCATCACTGGCACGTGCCATGCCCTATACGATTCACACCGACACACCAGTGGTACCGATGGAACCCATGCGCCTGATCTGGTCGGCGGTAAACCGGACCTCCACAAGTGACAGTGTGATTGGTGCCGAACAGGCCATCACGCCGCTGGAAGCGTTGAAGGCGACCACCATCCATGCCGCGTATTCCAACTTCGAAGAGGACAAGAAAGGCAGTATTGAAGTCGGAAAACTGGCAGATCTCGTCGTCTTGTCAGAAGACCCCCTCACCGTGGATCCTGCCACGATCAAGGATATCGTGGTCGAGCAAACCATTCTGGGCGGTGAAACCGTTTACGAACTGGAGTAATCGCCAACGCGAAATCAGGCTCGGACAACCAAGTGACACCGGGCCTGTAGCGCAGCTGACGACAAGCGCCTGTGAGTTTTGCAGGCGCTGTCGTCTTGAGCATCATGACAATCAGCTGATTGAACGCAGTTCCTGCCTCCAGCGCGAAAAGCCGGAATGCGGGTTCGAACGGTTCATGCGATCGACAAGGATGCAATTCGATGGCTGGACAATTCCTTTCTCAGCGCGGGTAATTTCTGCAGAAAACCGAACCACGCAGCAACGTGTAAGTGCGAGTTACACGTTCAATGGTCGCAACCGAAAGGTGCGCGGACTATCCGGTATGCCCAGTGCGTTCCAGATCACGTCAATCCTCAGAATTCGGGCGGGTCGGAGAGACCGCTACCGACCGTCCAATAATCCGCAATGATCGCGTCTATCGATCCGTATCCCTGGTGGCGGCGTTTTCTCCGACCTGTCCCGATGTCTTCTGCGAGACTCATCCTTGACTGAAAGCATCGCACACAGCTGGTGTGAAGGGCCGGTAACAATAACAATCTCAGCGGTAATTCCTGACATCAGACGCTGATTGGAGCAGCACATCCATTTCAACCGGCAACTGCTGCCAGCTGCCATGCTAACGGGTTCCCCGAGCCCTGCAGCAGTAAAATCGAATCAGGATAGACCAGGCCTCGGAAACACGACGGTCATCTGTTCAGACCCTCAATACAACTCCCTGTCACGATTCACGCCACCATAGCAAGCCCGTAACCATCGCGTTCAACCGATTCCCTGCATGGCAGGGTGGCACGGTAGGCAGACTCAGACAGGAAAAAGTGATAAACAGAGTCCCAGCACTGACTGAAACACCTGTCTGGATAACTTCCGATGTCTGAATCCACTATCCTGTTGTCACGCCTGACCGATGCGCTCGAAAATCCCTCTGTTCCGCCCTTGCACAAGAAGAGCTCTTCGAGCAGCCAGCCCGGCAGCTTCGCCTGTCGCAGTTCGCTCCCCATCACAACGCTGGCATTGTCAGTCGATGGCGGCAAGCCGTTAAGACTCCCCCTCTCCAAAGCGAGTGCGCGCAAGCTCACCGCGCTGGCGACACCCGCCCCCTTTGGCAAAGGGCGAGAAACACTGCACGACAAACGTGTGCGCGACGTCGGCGAGATTCCTCGTCGACGACTCGCCTGGCAGGCTCGTGACTGGAATCGCACCTTGAAACCCGCGCTGGAAGAGATGCGTACGCAACTCGGCTTACCCGAGGGCAGACTCACGGCCAAGGTAGACAAATTGCTGATCTACGGGCCAGGCCAGTTCTTCAAGCCGCATCGTGATACCGAGCGCGCTGATGACATGATCGGTACCCTGGTCGTGGCGCTTCCCACATCACACAAGGGAGGCTCACTGATCGTGACCCACGAGGGAGAATCCCGTCGATTCATCACTCGCGAAAGCACCTCACCCAAACTTTCTCTGTATGCCTTCTACGCTGATTGTGAGCACGAAGTGCGACCCGTCACCGAGGGCTACCGCGTGGTGTTGAGCCATACCTTGCATTTCAAGGCATCGGCCCCGCGTACCGCCTTCCCTGACGCTGCAAACCCACACATTGAAGAGGCTTTGCAGGCCTACTTCGACAAGTCGCGCTTCAAGGAAAACACTTGGCGCTCGGGTTCCGACAGGAAACTGGTCTACCTGCTCGATCATGCCTACAGTCAGCGCAGCCTGAACTGGAACCACCTCAAAGGCAAGGACAGTCAGCGAGCGCAGTCACTGCTGGCAGCAGCGTCACGACTGGATCTTCAGGCTCACCTGTCACTGGTCAACGTGACGGAAATCGCCAGCGCCTTTCCCACGAATCCGCGGAATCACTATTACGACGATTGGGATGACGACGATGCCGATGATGACCGATCACCCACTGACTATGACATTCATGAAATCATCGATTGCCATGCGGTTCTCAGGCACTGGCGAGACTCCTCCGGCAACAAGGTCAAGCTGCCGGAACTGACAGCGTATGAAAAGGAACTCTGCTGGAACGTCGGCCTCGACCAGCATCCCCCGACATTCGAGGAATACGAGGGGTACATGGGGAATTACGGCGATACACTGGAACGGGAATATCGCCGTGCTGCCATCATTCTCTGGCCAGCTTCCGAACGCTACAGAATTCTGGCAGGCACCAACGATGGTGGGGCAGTTGTCGTACGCGAACTGCTGCGCGATGCTGACGCACTCGATCCACACCAATTGAATGCCGCCGTTGCTTCCCTTCTCACCGTCTGGCCGGCGAACCATCGTCACAAAGAGGGAAAAGACGTACCGGATATACTGGCACTCGCCTCTCTGTTGCCATCGAAGGAAACGGCTCTTGATCTGCTGCACTCACTATCGATCAGCGCAGTGGGTGCAAAGACCATCCCCGCGTTGATGGCATGCGGCAGTGTACATGGCGAAGACTTCTGTCTCTCGTTGTTTGATCGATGGCTTGCCGATGACGTGACCTCCGGGCGTGGCACCGCTCGCAAGAATCCTCATTCGAATCCGGGCGCCAGACGCTTTTTCAGTGAAAGGGCAGATCTCTATCGCCTTGATTGGCTCAAGCCTTTGAGCCACTTCGTTCGCAGCTGCAACGCAGCTGATCATTTCCCTTCGCAGAAATTACCCTGCGCCGTGGTCGATCGCCTGCTGCATCTCTTGCATGAGGAACATGCAAGCCAGCATGCATCACGTTCACCAATGGAACAGGCACGAAACGCAAGACGTGAACAACGAGAACTACAGTACATGATCCACGCTCTGGCTGAACTGAACAGCGATGCACACTGGCTGCGATTGTTCAGAACGCTCGACGAGATGATCGAAGGCTACTCGAGCGATGTGCTGGTGAGCACGCTGCAAGCCGCCCTGGACCATCAACACGACAAAGCCGTATCAGACGTGCTTCGCTCCCTGTATCTGGGAACGCAGAAACTGATTGAGCATCGCATCGAGAACGCCAAGCGGCTTCCTGGCGATTGGCGCATGACAACAGAGACGAACTGTTCTTGCGCTGACTGCGCAACACTGACCGAATTCCTGAAAAGCCCTTCGCAGACAGTCAGCTTGCCGCTGGCCAAGAACCGCCGCAGGCACCTCCACGGCGTGATTGATGGTCTCGGCCTCCCCATTTCCCACCGCACCCGCCGACAGGGAAGCCCTTACGTATTGGAACTACGCAAGCAGCCAAGTCTGTTCAGTGATGCCAAGAAAACGCTCGAGAGCGAACGCTCACTGGCAAAACGATTGAGCGCACTGCGAGTGTCGGCCTTGCCATAAGGATACGCTAGCTCACCACGATGCCTCTTGCGCACCCGTCGTCAAAAGTCCTCAGCGCATGCTCGACAAACTCCTCGTCATTGATGTGGCAATCCAGCCTTTGCGTTTCCACCTCCGTTGGCAAACCTGCCAGCAGCTCTGACAGGAACAGTTTCAGACCCACCTCAATCAGATCGGCTCACCTGAGCAGGACTTTCCTGCGCACCGCCGGCGCTTGGCCAGACCAGCCTTTGTCCTCGAACGCCGACCGGGCAGAAGCAATGGTAGAGCGCATGTCTTCCGCCGTGCCTCTGGCAACTTGCGTCAACACCTGTCCATTGATCGGAGATGGGACATCCATCAAACCGCCATCCGATGCAGGCACGGACATGCCTTCCAATTGTGCACGCAGAAAACGGACAGCATCATGGCAGTCAACGCCTCACCGGGAATGCCCAAGGCCAGAAGCGGAATCATTTCGGCAGCCGGTATCGTGTTATTGTCAACTTCTGAAGCGATGAGTCCTTCTGATGGAACGAATTGACATCATCGGTGATGTTGGTGGAGGCCATGGCTTGATGGCGGCCATTGAAATGGTCAGCGATCGCGCAACGAAAACACCTATCGATGCTGGCAGAACCGACACGGTTCAAGAGCGTGCGTACCAGGCCGGGGCCATGGTCAGAGCATCCGGCCCCAATCTGATACTCTCTCCCCGCTGGTGCTGACTGAACAGGATTGCACCACCATCCTGTCGGCGCTCGACGCCGGCTTGAAAGCTGCCTGAGGAACAGACATGTCTCGGAACTACGTGGCCCTGTTGGGCACCAAGGGCGGGCCTGCCATTCGGCCCGGCTCCTCCATGCCCACCTCCAACCTGCTCTGCCTGGACGGGCAACAGATGGTTGTGGATTGCGCTCTCGGGGTAACCCGAGGGCTTGTCGACCAGGGCGTGCAATTGAAGACGCTTTCCAGGATCTTCATCACCCACCTGCACTCGGATCACTATCTGGAACTCGGCCCACTGCTGCACACGGCATGGACTGCCGGATTGAAAACCAGTGTGGATGTCTGGGGGCCTGCTGGCCTGAACGATTACTGGGACGGTTTCCTTGCCTCCATGAAAGCGGACATCGACTTGCGGATTGAGGATGAAGGGCGTCCGGATCTACGCACCCTGCTGCAGATACATGTCATCGATGAAGGCGTCGTGATGCAACAAGACGGACTGACGGTGTCTGCCATTCGCACCGAACACCCGCCATTGATCGATTGCTTTGCGCTGTCATTCAAAGGCACATCGAAGCACGTGGTCTTTTCCGGCGATACCGCACCGATAACCGCTCTGGAGGATTTTGCCCGAGACGCTGACTTGCTGGTTCATGAGGCCATGCTGGAAAGCGCCCTGCCCGCCTTGCTGGAACGTGTCGGCAACGGCAGTGACAAGCTGATGGAGCACTGGTTGCGATCACACACCTTCGCACATGACGCCGCCAGAACCGCCTCCAACGCAGGTGTACGCCAACTGGCCCTGTCTCACCTCATCCCCTCGGATGACCCTGACTACGGCGAACAGGACTGGAAAAACGCGGTGGCGGACCATTGGGACGGAGCTTTGCATGTCGGAACAGACGGCTTGAGAATCGACCTGTAACTCCAGGGCTGGCGGATTGGTTGCAAGCGATACCCACCCGTGCCGGTACGCTGACTAGTGGGGCCAATGATGCTTGAGAGTGCTAGCAGAAAATCCCGCCCCGCGGGTGCGCAACTTTTGGACAGAATGACGAGAGCATGACCCCAACACCGCTCCAACCATCTATACCTTGTTCATCCACACGGTTATCCACAGGATTTGTGGATAACGGTTAGTTACCCGACTCTGTACTCCTGCCATCAGCGCCGGCTATCATCATGCCGCCGCTGCGACACGGCGTCCCGGTGCAGTGCGTTGCCACACGCCTTGAGCGTCAGTCAAGCATGACCAATAGCGCCAATGTCAGCATCACGCTCGTCACGGGCGCCCACAGCAAACGCTCGGAACGTGATGGAGTAATCCAGTTGAGCAAGGTGGACAGCGCCTGAATGCCGAGGGCAACCCAGCCCATCCATCGTGGCCAGTTAACCCAGATTTTCGCTGCCGACAGGATGGAGCCCGCCATGAAAACCAGCAGAACCACCGAGATGGCAGCGACCATTCGACCGGACAACGGCAGTGCCCCAGGATGCTGCCCGCCCTGAGTCAAACGACCCCAGGGGGCCCCCGCCATCAAACAGAACTGGAAGGCGATGACGCCGACGATTATCAGGGCATAAGCGATCGCCGCACCATGAATCATTTTGTTCTCCAATGAGTCCTGGCAATATCCTAACCTCAATGGGACATGAAGACGCGAACCAGAAACACGGTAGATCGGTGAATACAGTCGCGCTCGGAGGTTTTTTCGGGGCGGCCTTGTCGCAGAATCAGACGCAGAATGTCTCCGATCGACTACAAGCCCACGCAGCGATGCGCCCAACGCTCCGCAATATGAGCATCGTGCGTGACCAGAATGACGCCCAGACGGCGGGCGTCCGCGATGTCAGCGAGCATCTCGAGGGTGCGGGCCTGGGTAATCGGGTCCAGCCGTGAAGTGGGCTCATCGGCGAGCAGCACACTGGGGCGAGCCGACAAAGCACGCGCCAGTGCAAGGCGTTGCAGTTCGCCACCTGACACCGCATCCGGGCGGCGGGCCAGCAATGACAATGGCACCGCGAGGCGAGCCAGCAGATCTTCCACCTCGCTCCACGGAGTACCGTTGAGGCGCGCGGCATCCCGCAAACTCACTTCAAGGGAGATGTGTTGTGGAAAGGCCGTGGGAGGATCCTGATAGAGCTTCTGCACGGCCCTGGGTCCAAGCCCCCCGGCGCGTTGCACCGAACCGTTCGCAGGCGCAAGCAATCCGGCCAGGGTATCCAGCAAGCTGGTCTTGCCCACGCCACTGGGTCCGACCAGCGCCACACGCTCGCCTTCGTGCACGCGCAGGTCGAGATTCCTGATCAGTCGATGCCCGGCACGCTCCACCGACACATCCTGTGCTTTCAGCAATACCTTGCCGACTGCCGCTGGTGCCGCTTGTGCCCAGCTGGATGGATCTGCGGCAATCAGTTCCTGCGTGTAGGCATGGGCAGGTGCCGTCAGAATGGTGCGCGTGTCGCCCTGCTCCACCACCTTGCCTTCTCGCAGCACGATCAGCTTGCCACCCAGGGCTCGTGCCACGGCCACTTCGTGGGTTATGGCGATCAAGGTGCCGCCTTGTTGGGGCACGGCAGACAATAATTCTACAACTCGTGCACGGCGATCGGTATCCAGTCCCTTGGTAGGTTCATCCGCCAGCAATATCGGCGCACCACCGGCGGTAGCGGCAGCAAAGGCGACACGCTGGGCCATGCCACCAGACAGCTCACCCGGCAAACGTTCTTCTGCGCCCACCAGTCCCAATGCGTCGAAGGCCCGGGCGCAGCTCGCTGCCGGATCGGGCTGCCGACCCACATGGCGATAGGTCTCGCGCACATGTCTGGCTGAGCGCTTGAGCGGACTGAGTGCGCGCCAGGGTTCCTGGGGCAGCGCGGCAATCTGTCGCCCCCAGCTCGCAGCACGAATCTCCGGGGCGAGGTTATCGACTCGCAAGCCGTTGACATCTATTTCGCCAGTGGCATGCAACTGATCTGGCAAGGTACCCAGAATGGCCTGAGCAATCAGGCTCTTGCCGGCCCCCGTCTCCCCCATGACCACCAGGGTTTCACCGGCGGCAACCGAGAAGCTGACAGGCCCCATGAGCAGGGTTGACCCCACGTGAACGCACAACTCCCTGACTGCTACCGTCGTTTCCATGATGTCTACCGCATTCATTTTCATGGACGCCTCATTCCGCCGACACTCAGATGCAAGGCCAGTACCGTCAGCACGAGTGCAGCCACCGGCTGCAGAATCAGCCAGGGAGCTTCACGCCAGTAGGGCAACAGTTCGGTCATCATCACACCCCACTCGGCCTGTGGCGGTCGAATTCCGACACTGACGAAACCGAGAGCCGCCACCGCAGTGACAGCGGTGGCGGCACCAAAGGCGGCAATGGTCAGCAGACCCGGACCGATTTCGGGAACAAGATGACGACGCAGGATCAGCCACGGTCCAAGACCCAGCATGCGAGACGCTTCGACTTGCGGCGAACGCAGCACGACACGGGCACGCTGACGCGTATAGCGGAAGTACTCGACCCAGAGCGTCAACGAGATACCGACATACAGGGCCCACCAGGAACCCGGTGCAATGGCAGCGAGCATCAGCACCAGCAACAAGCCCGGCAATGCCAGTACTGCATCGGCAAAGGCGCTCAGCAGCCGATCTGTCCACCCACCTGACCTGGCGGCAAGCACACCCAGCAATGTTCCCGGAATCCCGGCCGAGATGATCGAGAGCAGAGCCAGTCCCATGGACAAGCGCGCGCCCGACAACAGGCGTGCCGCCATGTCACGGCCCAGATGATCCGTACCCAGCAGATGCTGTGCACTGGGGCCCTGTCGCGCATCGAGCAAGGACTGCGTGGCCGGGTCATGACCCACCAGATCCGGCCCGATAACAGCCGCGCCTGCCAGCAGGCCAAACAGTATCAGACCTGCCAGCCGGGATGCACCGAGTGCTGGTCGCTGTCTGCTGCCTGGCAGTGCAACACCAGTAGTCACGTCATTCATGCGCTTCGAGGATCTATCAGTCGGCAAGTCAGATCAATGCAGAGGTTCAGCCCCACATAGATCAGGCCCAGGGCCAGCGCGGTGCCTTGTACCATGGCCACATCGCGCCCGAAGATGGCATGCACCAGCGCATGACCGATACCCGGCCACGCAAACACCGTTTCGACAATCACCACACCCTCTATGAGATAGGCGCCCTGTACACCGACATAGGCAACCACCGGCAGGGAGGCGTTTCGCATCACGTGGCTCAATACGGTCCGGCGGGCCGTAAGACCTTTCGTTCGCGCAAACAGGCGCCACTCCGCCGACATGGCGTCCGCCACGGCATCGCGAACCACTCGGGAAGATACGGCAGCAAGGCCCAATCCCAGTGTCAATGAGGGCAGAATCAGATACTGCGGCCCGCGGAAGCCTGCCACCGGTAACAGATCAAGCTGCACGGCAAAGACCAGCACCAGCACGATCCCCAGGGCAAATGCAGGTATGGCACGCAGAAAGATCGACACGGCAAGACTGATACGATCCACTACCCCGCCGGGTCGCAGACCAGCGGCGATTCCCACAGGCAAGGCAATCAGGAGAGAGGCAAGCACGGCACCTCCGGCCAGCAACAAGGAGTAGCGGAGTTGCGTTGCCACTTCGTTGATGACGGGCGAACCGTACACATGCGAGCGGCCCAGATCAAAGGTGGCAAGCTCAGCCAACCAGGCTTTGAGTTGTATCCACCATGGACTATCAAGACCCAGTTCGAGCCTGACTGCTTCGGCGGCCGCCGCATCCATCATGTCGTAGCCATAACGCCCGGCCGCAATGCGATAGGAGGCATCCCCCGGCAAGGCCTGCATCATGATGAAGCTGACGACACCGACCACCAGAGCCACCACCAGCGCCTGAAGGCCTCGCCCGGCAAGGATGGACACGAGCGATCGCGCCCAGGGCGCAAGTTTCAGGCTCATTTCGCCCAAGAGATCTCACTGAGCCCGTAGGAGCGTTGCAGCGGATCGATGACCACACCCTGCAAGCCGTCGGCAATGGCTACCGTGTGCTGGTACCAGGTAACGGGAATCACCGGCAACTCGGCATGCAGACTGCTGACTACCGTGCTGATGGCCTCGGTGCGCTGGGCCAGATCGGTAGAGCTTGCGATGGTATCCAGCGCACCGGCCACTGCGTCGCTCTGCCAGCCCATGGCGCCCCAGTCACCGCCTCCCGCAGCAAAATCCTGCAGCACGGTACCAATGGGGTCCGGAGTCAGTCCATAGTTGCGGGCATACAGAGCCACTTCCAATGTGCCGTCCTTGTGCCCCTCGGGAATGATCGAATAATTGGACACATTGACGTCCAGCTCGATACCGATGCCACGCCATTGATCCTGAAGTGCCGCGGCGATCAGAGGCAACTCTGGTCGGTCGGGGAATGTTCTCAATTCCAGGCTGAATCGCTCTCCCTCTCGCACAAGGATACCGTCTTCGCCTTCGCTCCAGCCCAGTTCGGCCAGGAGCGCCCGGGCGGCAGCGGGATCCGTATTCAGCGGGCTCAGTGTCTGATCGTGCCATCCGGCCAGCACCGGCGGAAACAGTTGCGTGGCGGCACCTTCGGGAAAACGGTTGATGGCCGTTGCAATACCTGCTCGGTCGATGGCAAGACTCAACGCCTGGCGAGCACGCGGATCATCCAGAAAGGGATGGGCCGCGTTGACCTTCAACATCATGACGCGCGGAATGGCAACGGCCTCGGTCTGTACTTCACCCACATCGGCCAGACGGGCAAAGCCCGCCGGGTCCAGCGTGAACACCAGATCGGCATCGCCACTCTCGGCCAGCAGAGCCCGTGTCTCGGCGCGTCCGGCGGCGAGATAGCTCGCCGTTTCGATCGCCGGCGCCTCTCCCCAGTAGTTGTCGAAGCGCTCCATGTCTATCGATTGCGGGGGAGAGAATTGCGTGACCCGAAACGGCCCGGTTCCGATCAGCTCGCTGGGTACCCCATCTGCATCCAGCGCAGACGGTGCGGGGATGACCGTCGTGGCGTGTGCCAGCAATGAAGGCAGTGACGCAAAGGCGCTCTCGAGCTGAACAATGACCACACCATCCCCGGCCGTGATACCGGATATCGGCGCCTTGGACAGCACCCCTGGTTGCTCGAAGGATCGATTCAAGGCCTGCGTTGCATTGTCCGCCGTCAACTCGCTGCCATCGTGGAAGCGCACACCATCACGCAGGGTAAACGTCCAGGTCAGACCATCAGCGGAGGCCGACCATTCGGTGGCAAGGCCCGGTCGCAACTTGCCATGCACATCCGCATCGACCAGATTTTCCATGATCTGCAGTTTCTGTATGGCAAAGCCTGCCACAGCCGGATCTGCGCTGGCGACCTCCCAGGGAGAGGCAATGGTGACATTGCTTCGCTCCTGAGCTGCAACCGGAAACGACAGGGCAACCCCGGTCATGAGCAGGGCGGCAAGCAGTTTTCGTGTATCGACTCTGATGGACATACTGGCTCCAGTAAGCAAGTGATACGTTATAACATCAAAATACTCCTGAATCACCTCTGCTCGGCGACAACACTTTCACCGTGGTCTGGTTGACAGGAGCGGCGCTGTATTATCGCAACGCTCGGCAGTAGCGTTGATGCACAACTGCCTGCATCAGCTCACGCCCCGAACTCACCGGCAAGCGGTCTTCACGCATCGACAACGAACCTGACGGCTTCCCGGGCCGAATTTGCCGGCAAAGGCTGCCCGCCCTGCGGATCGAAAGGACGAGGCAATCGATGGAAGTGCTTGCCTCTGATGACAAATTCCGAGGCCATGGCGCAGCGCTGGAAACCCAGCGATTCCACACTCTTGAGAAACGACTGGTTGGTCCAGTCGGTGGTGGTGATGATGGCCTCCATGGGAGGATGCTGTACTTGTGTTTCGGCAAAGCGGAGCATCGCTGCATTGATTCGCCGGCCACGAACGGCCTCCTTGACGAAGACCTTGAACAGGAAGAAGACCCCCGGCGGCAGCTCCACGGCAATACCGCTGAATACCGATCCGGCGCTGTTATGCCGGGCGGCAACCCTGTCGGCTACCAGAAACAGGAGGCCCGCTGGCTGCTCATCGACGCAGGCGATGACACCCAGAAAACCATACCGGCGATAATCCTCGATGAATGATGGCGTTATCCGGAAATCCGTATCGTGGCGCAACTGCTCGAGATCGGCCTCTGTCAGCCAACGGCATTCACAGTTCGTGTCAAGTGGGTCGATGGCCTGCACTGATCTGCCACGCCACAAGACGTGCGTGATATCGCTTCGGCATACCGTGTTCAGAATCCTGAAGAGCAGCCACCTGATAGTCATGCCATTGCACCTGATTCGCGATTCCGAATCGTATCACCCGCCTGTGTCCCGCTGGTGCAGCATTGGCTCCTGTGACAGCATGGTAGTTTGACGCCCTGCGCAGGTGGCTTCTCACTGGCGGCTGATATAATTGGCGAGGATTTGTCTCCTAGCAGATTGACTGTCAATGAACACTTCAGCGCCCATTACATGGACCCCGGAAGAGTATGACCGCTTCGGCACCGTGCCAATGGTCAGCAAGCACCGCTACCACGAACGCACATTGTTCGACGAACCCGAGCTCGTCAGTCTGCTGGACAGCTATCCGCGCAAGTGGTTGCAGGCCTTCACCATGGGAGAGGATCCCTGCAATGCCAGTGAATGGCGCTGTGTGGACATCGCCCGTGAAACCACTGGCGAAGAGCTCTGGCAGGCAGTCAGCCATGGCAGGCTCTGGCTGAACATCACTCACATCGAGGAAGTCAGTGACGACTACGCGCAACTGGTCAAGGGCATGTATGAGCACCTGGACGAGCATTGCGCACACCTGCAGAACCCGAGAGCCAATTACAGCACTCTGCTGATCAGCTCACCGGGCGCGCAGGTCTACTATCACGTCGATGCCGAACCCAACATGCTGTGGCATCTGCGCGGTCAGAAACGCGTATGGATCTACCCCGCCATGGATACGCGTCTGGTACCCCAGAATCTGCTGGAGGATATCTACGCTGGCGAGATTGACGAGAATCTGCCATTCGACCCTGCCTTCGACGAAGTGGCCCGGGATTTCCTGCTGTCACCGGGCGATGTGGCGTCCTGGCCGCACAACGGACCACACCGCATCGTGAATCAGGACATGAATGTGTCTCTGGCGACCAGCTATTACACACCCACGATCTACAAGCGCCAGTATGTGCAACTCGCCAATCGCTTCGTGCTGCGTGGACTGGGTCTGAAGTCACGCAGCATGGCAGAAGACGGCGTACTGCCCGCCGTCAAGCGCTTCACCTATCGAGCAGCCAACAAGATACGACCCTTCACGCGACGTGATCGCTCTGCCTCCTACATCACGGATCTGCAAGTCGATCCACACAGCCCCTCCGGACTCAGAAAACTCGACAAACCGGTCATCGCATCGTTTTCGAAAAAGTCCGAACGGTCGCAGCTCGACCAGCCTGAAACTCAGGTGTCATGACGGGTGCAAAGGCCACCCTCTGGGTCGCTGGAAATCGCTCCCCGATTCAATAACGAGCCCGCAGGTCACTGATAACACCGACGGCACGGAACTTGAGAGTCGCCAGCCACTCTCTGATTACCAGAGTTGTCTTGCTCAACCCGGTTATGTAAGGCAGCAAACCCACCCAACCGGCCGATACCGAGTACAGGGATGCAGAGGCACTGGGACAGACCATGAATCCGAGATCGTCAAACACATGCACGGCTCTGTTCATATGCAGGGCGGATGTGATCAGCGTAATGGGGGCGGACGTGTCCGCCGCCAGCAACTCACGCAGGCGTTCGGCATTGCCACGGGTGGACAGACTCAGCCGGTCACGCACGATGCGTGACTCGGGAATGCCCTGTTCCGCAAGTACCGCCGCCATATAATCGCTCAGCTTGCGAGATGTCTGGCCACCACCCATCAGATAATACGCAGTGTTCCCCGAATCCAGGTCGGCGGCATGCAGTGTGCGCATCAGGGACTCTCGCGATAACACGCGATAGGGGTTGTCACTCTCCACATAGGCATCAAGATCGGCGCCCAGTACCACGATGGGCAACGACACCGTTGACGGGCCCTCTTCGCCGCCACCGAAACATACGTCGGGCACGGTATATCGCGGCCTCTCCATCCACTTCACCATGGAATTGGCTGTCAGGGGCGCGCTGCACAGCCACAGCAGCATCGTGCTGCCGACCAGGGCGGATGTCTGCACCGGGGAGACAGCTCCCGATCTCAGGATCAACAGCAGGCCGATGAGCAGCACGGTGAATACAAGACCCAGGGGCTGCAGGAACCAATCGAGCAACACAGGCATGGATGCCGACCCTTCAACGAATATCAGCGTACAAGTTATCACCACTGACGCAGAATTCGATGCCCTGCTTGCCGACTGGGACATACTGCATACCCTGTGCATCAAGGCCGGTCTGTTCAACAGCGGCTACTGGAACCGGCTGTGGTGGCAACATTACGGGCAGAGTGCCTCCTTGTACATTCTGGTCGCGCGCCTGCACGGCACTGTCATCGGCATAGCGCCACTGTACCAGTCGACGACGCGCAAACTGAAACTCATCAAGGCCAGAACGGTTCAGTTCATCGGCAGCGGCGGCGATACCTCACCGGACGATCTGTGTGTCCTGTTTCACCCCGACCATGAGTCCGTGGCAACCAGGGCCATCTGTGACTATCTGTTTGAAGCCTCCGATATCACACGCATTCGCCTCAGCGATCTCGGCCAGGACTCGCTGCTGGTCAGCACACTGCGCAAATGTGCGCAGGCAAGACGCTGGCAGAGACCACTGGAAAGCACACAGCAACGTCTGGTCGATGTCTTGCCGGAAACGGTGGAAGAGTTCGAAGGCAATCTGAGCCGCAACGCCAGAAAGCAGCGCAAGCAGCGACGGACAAGATTGCACAAGGCGGGGCATGCCGTGTTTTCCTTCTGCCGCAGCGCTTGCGAAATCGATGAAGCCTTCGAAGCGCTGATGCGGTTGCATCACGAACGATTCTCCAGCAAGGGCGGCTCCGACTCCTTCCAGTCGGACAATTACCGACGCTTTCATCGGGCCGTAATGGAAAAGGCGCAGGAGCTGGATGAGCTGAAACTGCTCACCCTCAGAATCGATGGCACCATCGTCGGCGTCGAGTACGCCTTTCTCTGCAATGGTACGCTCAGTTTCTTTCAGACCGGCTTCGATCCACGGTACCAGCATCTGTCCCTCGGGCATCTGCTGATGATGCACACGATTGATCAGGCGATTGTCGATGGCGCGATTTACATCGACCTTCTCAAGGGTGACTACCCTTACAAGTCCACCTATGCCAGGCAAACCTGCCACACGGTGGAGCTGGATTTCTGGAAAAGCCGCCCACTTCTCGTGCTGATACGGTTGGCGCGAGCACTGTCACGTCATTAGTGCGCGCCACCAGGCGCTGTCTGGCAGTTCAAGCGCCTGTCTTCCACATGCCCATCCATAGCATTTGTGGATAACGGTTAGCCGAACATGACCACCACACCCGCCCCACCTTCGGTGCATTCGTGGTGCATTCACCGCACTTCCGCTGTGCGTTCAACCTTGAATTCGCGACTTTCACCTCTGCACGGCGATGCCTGACTAAGCATTGTCAGGACGCTGACAGCACGAATATTTCCATTGAAATCAAAGGTTAATAGGCAAGAACAGTTCAACCATCACATTCAGTCAACAGGCTGGCACATCGATTGCGATCTGGTATGGCATACGCAGGTGAAGCTCTGCCAGTGACCCAACGGCGGGTTACCGGTTCATCACCTGCCATACGACAAGAATAACGGTAGCTCCACAGGGGCAACCACCGGAGACAACGGCGTCTCGTCACCACCGCGTTCGCGCGGCCGGGGGCGTGACGTTTTTTTTTGGGCAATGGTTTCGTAATCAATACAGGACATTCAGATGAGAGCAATGACGTTCAATGTGGTTTGCCGATCCGGCAACCGCACCCACACTCAGGCTTCTGCGCCGAAGCGAACGCTGCTGAGCCTCGGGCTCGCCGCAATTCTGAGTACCGGTATCTCCAATGCTGTTGCCGAAGTCGGATACCCTGAAAAGGAAGATCTGAAGTTCGGTTTCATCAAGCTGACCGACATGGCCCCGCTGGCCATCGCTTACGAAAAAGGCTACTTCGAAGACGAAGGTCTGTATGTGACGCTCGAGGCCCAGGCGAACTGGAAGGTGCTGCTCGACGGCGTCATCGACGGTCAGCTCGATGGTGCGCACATGCTCGCCGGCCAGCCGCTGGCAGCCACCATCGGCTATGGCACCGAAGCGCATATCGTCACGCCATTCTCCATGGACCTGAATGGCAACGGCATCACGGTCTCCAACGAGGTCTGGGAGATGATGAAACCGAACATCCCAAAGATGGAGGATGGACGACCTCAGCATCCCATCAAGGCGGATTACCTGAAGCCGGTCGTCGATGAATTCAAGGCCGATGGCAAGCCATTCAAGATGGGCATGGTATTCCCCGTCTCCACGCATAACTATGAACTGCGCTACTGGCTGGCTGCCGGTGGCATTCACCCCGGCTACTATGCACCTCACAAGGGCGACATCGACGGCACCATCGATGCCGATGCGCTGCTCTCTGTGACACCGCCTCCCCAGATGCCGGCAACGCTCGAGGCCGGTACCATCCACGGCTACTGTGTGGGTGAGCCATGGAACCAGCAAGCCGTGTTCAAGAACATCGGCGTACCGGTCATCACCGACTACCAGATCTGGAAGGACAATCCGGAGAAAGTCTTCGGCATGACGCAGGCTTTCACCGAAGAGAATCCCAACACCACGATCCGCATCGTCAAGGCCATGCTGCGTGCTGCCAAGTGGCTGGACGAGAATGACAATGCCAACCGCCCGGAAGCGGTGAAAATCCTGTCTCAACCGAACTATGTGGGTGCGGACTACGATGTCATCGCCAACTCGATGACCGGTACCTTCGAATTCGAAAAAGGCGACAAGCGCGAGATCCCCGACTTCAACGTGTTCTTTCGCTACAACGCAACCTACCCCTACTACTCGGATGCCGTCTGGTACCTGACGCAGATGCGTCGCTGGGGGCAGATTTCAGAGCCCAAGGACGACAGCTGGTATGACGAGATTGCAAAGTCGGTCTACCGTCCGGACATCTACACCACGGCAGCTCAGGAACTGATCGACGAAGGCTACATGACGGCTGACGAATTCCCCAACTTCGATAGCGAAACCGGTTATCGCCCACCGCAGACGGAATTCATCGACGGCATCACTTTCGATGGCACAAAGCCGAACAGCTACCTGTCATCGTTCCCGATCGGTCTGAAGGACGACATGCTCTGAGCATGCGCTCGAGTTCTGCCAACTGATCCGAGCAGTAGCAGGGACCCGCAGCATTGCCTTGTTCCTGCTCCCAAGTAATTCATGCCATGCCCCATCCCCGGACGCCGATACGCCGGGGATGGGTGCAAGCCCTGATTTCCCGGACGATGTCCGTTTAACGATACGAGGAACGATTCATGTCCGGTTATCTACAGAACCACAAGACCTTCGATAATGCCACTCTGACACGCATTCTCGACACCCTGGCCAGCGATCGCCTGGCGGGAAGCATGCGCTCGGTCAGTCGCAGCATCTTTGTACCTGTCATGGCCCTGCTGGTATTTCTGACGCTGTGGAGCGTCGGTGCGAGCCGTGTACAGACTTCGCTGGGAGAATTGCCCGGCCCCTCTCAGGTCGGAAACCAGGCAATCACCCTGTTTCAGGAACATCTGGCCGAAAGGGACAAGGAAATACAGTTTCACGAACGCCTGGAAGAACGCGTTGCAAAAGCCAGGGCTGATGGTCAACCTGCTGATCGCATCGAACGCATGCAATCTCGGCAGTACACCGGCCCGGCGACCATCATCGACCAGATTTTCACCAGCCTTGTCACAGTGATGACAGGTTTCTTCTTCGCCACGCTCATTGCCATTCCTCTGGGCATCATCATCGGCATGAGCCAGACTCTGTACCAGGCGTTCAACCCGATCATCCAGCTGTTCAAGCCCGTGTCGCCGCTTGCCTGGCTGCCACTGGTCACCATGGTCGTCTCGGCCGTGTACGTGTCCGACGACCCCTGGTTCTCGAAATCCTTTCTGACCTCGGCCATCACGGTAACCCTGTGCTGCCTCTGGCCAACCATCATCAATACAGCCGTGGGCGTCTCCGCTGTCAGCAAGGACCTGTTGAACGTCAGCCGTGTGCTGCGCCTCAACTGGTTCAACAAGACCCTGAAGATAATCCTGCCTTCCGCATTGCCCATGATGTTCACGGGAATGCGCCTGTCGCTCAGCATCGGCTGGATGGTACTGATTGCCGCTGAAATGCTGGCGCAGAACCCCGGTCTGGGCAAGTTCGTCTGGGATGAATTCCAGAATGGCAGCTCCAATTCTCTGGCGCGCATCATGGTCGCCGTGCTGGTGATCGGCTTCATCGGATTTCTGCTGGATCGCGCGATGCTGCAACTGCAGCGATTCATTTCCTGGGACAAGAACGCAGTACTGCGCTGAGCACATATCATGAAAAATTACCTCCATATCGATCATGTCGGCATGACGTTCAAGACCGACAAGGGTCCGCTGAACGTACTCCAGAGCGTGGATCTCAAGGTGCAGCAAGGTGAGTTCATCTCGCTGATCGGCCACTCGGGCTGCGGTAAATCCACGGTTCTGAATATCGTTGCGGGATTGCTCAAGGCCACTGAAGGCGGCGTACTGCTGGAGAACCAGGAAGTCGATGAGCCGGGCCCGGACCGTGCTGTGGTCTTCCAGAACCATTCACTACTGCCTTGGCTGAGTACCTACGACAATGTACGCCTCGCCGTCGATCAGGTATTCAAACGCACCAAGACCAAGGCTCAACGTGACGAATGGACACGCCACAACCTGGAACTGGTGAACATGTCGCATGCACTGGATCGCAAGCCTGATGAGATATCCGGCGGCATGAAGCAGAGAGTGGGTATTGCCCGGGCATTGGCCATGGAGCCCAAGGTGCTGTTGATGGACGAACCCTTCGGCGCGCTGGATTCACTCACACGTACCCATATGCAGGATTCATTGATGGAGATTCAGGCGCGCCTGAACAATACCGTCGTGATGATCACGCACGATGTCGATGAAGCCGTTCTGCTCTCTGACCGTATCGTGATGATGAGCAATGGCCCATCTGCCACCATTGGCGAAATTCTCGACATCAACCTCGAACGGCCACGTGATCGACTGGCTCTGGCAGAAGACCCCGCCTTCAACCACTATCGAGCCGAGGTCGTGAAGTTCCTGCATGAGCGGCATCAAAGTGAGACCAGTTCCACTGTCGTGGCATCGCCGCCCCCTGCAGCGGCTGCCGATAGCGAGGAACACACCGCGACATCGGATACGCACACGAGCAACATTGTCCCCATCGGCAGTGCGCGTACCGCCAACGCCGGGAGCCGACTGGAGAAGAACCAGCTGACCCTCGGCTTCGTTCCCCTGACCGATTGTGCGCCACTGGTAATCGCTGCCGAGAAGGGCTTTTTCAATCAACACGGGCTACAGATCGAACTCTCGCGTGAGAGCTCCTGGGCAAATATTCGCGACAAGGTCAGCACCGGCATGCTCGATGGTGCGCAGATGCTGGCAGCCATTCCACTGGCAGCGGCCTTCGACTCCCAACGTACGCAAGCCATGGTGACCTCGCTGAGCCTTGACCTCAACGGCAACGCCATCACCCTCTCGCGCGAACTCTACGGACGCATGATGGCCACCGGGCAGCAAGACCTGGACACGGCCGCCGGTGCTGCACGCGCATTGAAGATGGTCGTCGATCAGGATCGCAACGCCGGGCGGCCGCCACTGAGCTTCGCTGTGGTATTTGCACAATCATCACACAACTATCTGCTGCGATACTGGATGGCGGACGCCGGTATCGATCCGGATAGTGATGTGAGGCTGATTGTCGTGCCACCCCAACAGGTTGGTCACTATCTGCGTGTCGGGCTGATTGCCGGCTGCTGTGTGGGAGAACCCTGGAATACACTTGCCGTCAGCGATGGTCTGGGTAGAATCGTTGCGACAACGCACGATATCTGGAACAACCACCCCGAGAAAGTCTTCGCGGTTACGCGTTATTGGGCGGAATGCAATCCCAATACCCATCACGCCGTGATCAAATCCTTGCTGCAAGCCTGTGCCTGGCTGGAGTCTCCCGAGAACCGCAGCGAAGCCTGCGAAATTCTCAGCCAGGGACGCTATGTCAACGTGCCTGTGGATGTGTTGGAGACGTCCTTGTCGGGCACGTTGCAAACGAGTTCGGGTGGCGAGAAACAGGCAGCACCTGATTACAATGTATTCCACCGCTATGCAGCCAATATGCCCTGGCGCTCTCACGCGCTCTGGTTCTACTCCCAGATGCTGCGTTGGGGAGAGCTGGACAGTACGGCTGATATCCAGCGAGCGGTGAACGCGGTCTACCGACCCGACGAATACCGGGCAGCTGCCAATGCACTGGGCATCCCCTGCCCCCTGGTGGACGAAAAGAATGAAGGCGAACATGAATCCGGCTGGGAACTGCAAGCCGGGAACGATATCATTGCGATGGGAGCTGACCGTTTCATTGACGGACGACGATTCACCGCTGACGACATCGAAGGCTATGTCAGCGGTTTTCCGATTCGGCGCTGGCCTGATGCTGGATTGCAAGGTGCTTTGTCTGAGGTCGACACGGCAGTCAACGCCGGCCTGACAGGTACCCACGGTGACCATGCGCCCTTGAAAGAGCGTCTGCCATGACAAGCCTGCCACGATGACACGCAAGGACACCATCTATGACAGCTACGCGCTGGAGGATGATGACACCAGTCATCATCGCCGGCTGCGCGTACTACTGGTTGATGACAGCAGCGAGCGCCGCAATGCCATCGCCGACGCACTGGCGGAGGTAAGCTGTGAGGTCATCGGATTTGTGTCGGATCAGGACGATGTACTGATCCGTGTTCAGGATTGCAATCCGGATGTGGTCATTGTCGACCTGGAGTCTCCGGGTCGCGACACGCTTGACAGCCTCAGAAGCGTTCAGAGCATCACGCCACGGCCCATCGTCATGTTCTCGCAAGATGATCATGGCGCCACCATAGCCCGTGCCACGCGCGCAGGCGTCAGCGCTTATGTGGTGGACGGACTCAGTCGCAAGCGCGTGCGCCCGATTCTGGATGCAGCCATCCAGCGTTTCCAGCAGTTTCGCGGCATTGCCGATGAGCTTGAGAAGACGCGCAACGAACTCGAAGAACGCAAGACTCTGGACAAGGCGAAGAAACTCTTGATGAAGCAACGTGGCATGAGCGAAGAGGAAGCCTACAAGGCCTTGCGTTCACAGGCGATGAGTACCAACAAACGACTGGCAGAGGTCGCCGCAATCGTGGTCGAAGCCGCCGACATCCTGTTTCGCGACTGACGGGTCAGCTTCTCCCGCAAGCATATGCCCTTCGTGGAGGTCTTGACCGAATTCAACCCAGAGCATCAGGCCAGATTGAAACAGAACTATTCCCTGCCTCGCCGCTCAATCTTCAGACTGACAAGCAGAGTGGCCACCTTTCTCTGTTCGCATTTCTGCGCGCCGCATTGGCATCGTATCGATCTGCGACAGAAAGTCCTCCAGCGCATCCGGATCACTGGTTCGTGCCTTGACACCACCATCCTTGCCAACCAGCAGCATCTCGAATTCCGGATGTTCCCTGCTGCGTAGCTGCATCAGTTCCGCGAGCACACCTGCCGGTGCCGTTACAGCATCTGCATCCGGCAAATCGCTGGTATCGACGAAGCGCACATCCGTGTCACGTTCCTGGAGCTGACAGCTCAATTCATCGACCGACGCCTGCATGCGTTTTCCCGCCGGCGAATCGGGAGCGGCAAACACGATTACCTGGCGCCTGTCGGAATAGCCTGCATGACAGCTCATGACGAGCGCCCCGCAAAGCGCCAGTACGAACAGGAAAAATCGGCACGAAATCGATCTTTGCAACATCGCATTCTGCTCATCAATCACTCACCCAGCTGATACGAATATTTGACATCGCCTGATCACTTTCAGCCCGATGAATTTGCCGAACCGTTCACAGATTATCGGGTCGGACCACAAGTGCGATGGAACAGCCCCATAGATGAACCGGTCGGACCACAAGTGCGATGGAACAGCCCCATAGATGAACCGGTCGGACCACATGTGCGAAGGAACAGCCACAGAGAAGAACCGGTCGGACCACATGTGCGAAGGAACAACCACATCGATGAATCGGCAAGACCAAATGTCCAGTGGAACAGCCACAGGATGCCAGCCCTGCCGTGGGAAAAACGAGCCTGGTCGAATTTTCAGTACGATTCCGCACTCTTCTCTGCCGGCAAATGTCAACCGCTTGCGCGTTCGAGGCTTCTGTCCTTGCTCAAGCGGCGACCACGTGCCGTGGGCAAGCCACGGCCGCTGGGTCCCGAAAGTGTCTCTCTGGCATTTTGTGCTGAAATCTCGTTTTTTCGTGCACTGTAACGCCCTGGCATCGGCGCTAGCATGTAGACATTCCAACAACACAGCGATATGGACATGACATCCGTCGTACTGATTACCGGAACTTCCACAGGATTGGGCATTGCGCTGAGCATACAGTCAGCGCAAGCTGGCCATGAGGTCTATGCCACCATGCGCAATCCTGACAAGAAAGAGGCCCTGCTGAGTGCTGCCAGGGACGCTGGTGTGAACCTGAATCTCTTGCCGCTTGATGTTCAGGACAACCAGAGCGTGAACAGCTGCGTCGAACAGATCATCCAGGCACATGGCCGCATCGACATTCTGGTGAATAACGCCGGTGCTGGCTGCGTACGGACGACAGAACACATCACGGAGGAAGAGGCCGATTGGGTCATGGATGTCAACTTTCATGGCGTCCTGCGCTGTACCAGAGCGGTACTGCCGCACATGCGTGCTGCCGGACAAGGCAGGATCATCAACATCAGCTCGGTGGGTGGATTGGTAGGCCAACCGTTCAGCGACATCTACTGCGCCGCTAAGTTTGCCGTGGAAGGCTACACTGAATCTCTGGCCAGCTACATCACGCCCAATTTCGGCATTCAGTTCTGCTGCGTGGAACCAGGCGGTATTGCCACCGAATTTGCCAACAATGCCCTGACACAACTTCAGTCCAGAGGCACCATGCCGGAGGATGACTACAAGCCCGTTTTCGAGCGCTTCGTGGCAAGTGGTGTGGGCGAAGCTCGTGGCGATGTATACCAGAGTGCGGAAGATGTTGCCAGGGTTGTCATCGATATTGCAAGCCAGGAACAGATGCCGCTGCGTCGACGTACCTCATCATGGGCAGAACAGTTCACGGCCCTGAAAACACAAGCTGACCCGGATGGTCTGAAACAGGTAGCACTCGTACAGCAAGCATTCACCTGACCCCGTGAGCGACAAGCACATTCATTTCGAACACATCAGCGACTATTTCTCGGCCATCGGACGAGTTGCACCGTCTCACCCGCTGGTGTCCACCCTGAAAGTCAGCGCCAGCGAACTGGCTGCGCGTCCTCGCCGTTTTCCCGAGGGCGCGCGTCTGTCAGGTGGTTTCTACTATCTGTCACTCAAGCAGATAGTCAGCGGGCAGGTGCACTACGGGCGTACCGAGTACGATTGCCAGACCGGCACCCTGCTCGCGATGGCACCGCGACAGACCATGGCCACCAGCGATGTCATCACCCGATCCGACACTCGGGTGCTGATGCTTCACCCCGACTACATCCGTGGCCATGCCGTTGAGACCCTGATCAGCGACTGTGGCTTCTTTCACTATCAGGTAAACGAAGCACTCCACCTGTCCGAGTCGGAGCAACAGACATTGCACCATCTGTTCGACGCCCTTGACGAAGAATTGATGAGCAGTCGCTACGATCCATCGAGCCGCGACATCGTTCTGGCGCACCTGACGGTTCTGCTTCACTACTGCCAACGCTTCTACCGACGCCAATTCCTGCAACGTCGCGAAATGGTCGGTGATTGGCACACTCGCCTGCAAGGTGTTCTCGATACACATTACAGTGGCAACGGCCTCACGACGCTGCCTGATCTTCAAGTACTCAGTACACAGCTTCGGGTATCCCCGCGCTATCTGAGCGATGCATTGAAGTCGGAAACCGGATCTAGTGCGAAGGCCTGCATTCAGCAATACATCATCGACAAGGCCAAGAGCCTGTTGCTGGCAGATGATCAGAACGTGAGCAGCGTAGCCTACAGTCTGGGCTATGAAAGCGGCAACTACTTCACCAGAGTATTCAAGAAGAAGACCGGAATGACACCGAGTCAGTATCGAGATACCTTGCGCTCAAGACATTGACGCAGGCGTTGCATTCTTCACCTTTGCTGCATTCCTGAAACCCATCGTGTTCATCTCCTCGCCCGACATGTTCACCCAGCAACAGGCACTGACGCAGTTCGCCTACGCTTACTGTGGCACCATGTGGAACATCCAACTTGCTGCCGCCACCATGACTGACATTCTGCAGGTGGAAGCCATGACCATGGCCGACAGAATCGTCGTATTGCAAGGCTGGGTCGTGGAACAGATTGGTACACTGCTGGAGCTCGACGACCGTCCTGCCAACCAGTTCGTGGCAGCCTTCATCGGCTCACCGTCAATGAACTTCATTCGCGGCCGCGTCTGGAACGATACTTTCATGGATCCGGCCGTCAAAGGCAGGAAAACGTGCCTCCTTCATCAACTGAAATCACTGCGGTCACCCCCGTGATTTGACTGAATATCTCCGACGATATCAAGGTTTCAGGTGACGAAACGCGGCGTAAACTGCTCGCCAGACTCAGCGTGAGTCCTGCGACGGTTACCGAACCTGCAAAGTCCCTGGATGCTTTGAGTGAACATTTCCTGCAGGAAACCGAGGATGAATACGCGGTTGAAACGGATGAGCAGGTCAGATGGACTCGATTAATCAGCAGCCGCTGCGGGTCCGGAAATGCGTACCTGCAAACCCGGGCCGTGTGTTCCATTCCTGAACCGATTCAGCTGAAACAGGGACTGGTCGACTACCTGTAGCAGAAGGTTGTATACGTCATCCTGACTTGTATTTCACGAGGTGTGCCATAGTTGCCATGGAATTGATCTTCTGCATTGACCATTGTTTCAGGAGGCGAGACTCGGACAGCCCTTGTACCTGGCTCAATCCTTCTTTTGACACGAAGGTATAGTGGCACGGTCGATACCCGACTGTTAGTCTCCCCGTAGATCTTCCGTTGAATTTCTGATCATCGGGCAACCATTTCATTCAGAAAATGGACGGTTATTCCGCTGTGGAAATATCTTTCCCCTAACGTCAGGAATCAAGCCATACATCTCGATAGTCACCAGGAAATCTCATTGTGAGCATCACCAAAACTGACTTGAGTCATTCAAAACGCATCTGGCTGTCCGGTCTCATCTGTGCGGTCCTGCTGAGTGCTTGCAGTGATGACGATGAAGCAGACAACCCTCCGGCCGCGGGCGATGAATACCAGATATGGGCATCAGATCAGTCGAATTCCGTCGCTGATGCAGACGGGCCAGGCACCAAAGGTAGCTATCTCTGGATCTGGAACTCGGAAGATATGGAAACGCAAATCGCGGGAGGCGACGATGCCATTCCTGTCGGCTGTCTCCCGGCAGACGATGAATCGGTCGCGGTGCCTGCAGGTCCTTGCGACCTTCTGGATGTTTTCCCTCAGGAGCTGGTGGAAATTGACGCGAACGGCAATCCAACAGGCCAGACATTGGCTGATCTGAATGGCTTTGGGCGCTTACATGGCATGCTGGCGGACCCTCAGGATCGGTACGTGACAGCCAGTATCTTTGCACCAGGAGGTGGCTTTGTTGGTGTCATCGACACACGAACACGAGAAGCGATCAGCCTGTTCCGAGTCACGGGAACCAATGTTGGCGATGGTACTGATGTGCGGTCGGTACACATGTCTGACTGGACGACGGATGGTAATGCGATTCTTGTGGCCAATCTCAATGGCAAGGTGCTCGAACGCATTGATGCGACACGGGACGCTGAGGGCAAGATCACAGACATCGTCTTCAATCGGTCGGCGTCACTGGGAGTGGGCAAGGGACAGGTTGTAACGACTTCAGCCACGACTTTCAGTGGCAATAATGCATTTGGCAACCCTTTGCTTGGCAGTGTCGGAGGTGATTATGCCAACGCGGATTTTGCAGATTTGACCCCCGGTGGTGTCTGCAAGGAGAACGGCTGCGATGGCACCGACGGAGCACTGGGTGGCAGACCGAACAACGTGATCATTTGTCCCATTTCCAGTACTGGCGGAAACAGCTATGTCACCTTGGGTGGTGGTGGTTTGATCATTGCCAACACGCAAAGCACACCCATGAGTATTGTCGGAGAATACGGCAATCAGTCTGTCAATGGTGCTGGTTGTGGTGGCATACAAACCGGGGATACAGTCTGGATCAATGCGGGTGTCTCTGCCTCTGCCGCCGGAGCCACCCAGTCCGTGTTCACGATGTACACGTTCAACGACAGTGACTTTCAGGATGTGTCCAATCCGCAAAATACGCCTGCGCCCATGTTGCTGTACAAGGATGAGGGAAATACAGCCACAGGGGGTAACGAGACCGGAGTTGAATCCAATGACAGTGGGCAGTTGCCTGACGCAACCACTCGTCGTGACTCACACGGAATGGCACCCACTGTAGACGGTAGATACGTGCACACGGTTGACCGAATCCGCAACGTGGTAGAGGTGTTCGACTCCACGGAATTCAACAGGACAACCTATGATCTGACATCGGAAGATGGTCGTGGCAATGGCGAAGGCCCCTGTCTGGCGCGGTCCATAACGGACGATGCAGGATTGCCACAAAACGATCCAGCTCCCGATCTGGTGGAGAACACGCCGGATGGAAAATATCTGCTCATTGCCTTTCGCGGGCCATCCCCGGTATCCGTCAATCATTCAGCACAAGGTTCCTGCCCAGGAGCGGGAGTTGTAGAGCTGACCGATGATGGTGCCTATGGCCGATTGGTTACTGTGCTGAATACGCGTAATTCGGTGGATACATCCGCTGTCAGTGCTCCGGGTGGGCATGCCTACAGTGGGACGGAGCGCAGTGATGTTCACGGGGTCATTTCCGTACGAATGCCCTGAGGTTTACGCGCTCTTGATCTGGACACCATCGGCAAGGATTCCACCACAGAGCGTGACGCGGTGCGCCGGTTGAACATGGCTGTGCAGCTACTGGAATACCGCCTGACCCAGTCAGGCGGTGGTACTGGCACGCAGGAGGCGTAGGCAGGCTACCCTGCCACACGCTCCACCAACTGCTCGATCTCCTTCGCCGTTACCGAGTCCGGCAAGGCGGTGGGTGGGCGCACGGTAGCGCGATCAAACTGATTCGCCTCACACAAGATCGCCTTGTGCACGTGATAGAACAAGTCGGCGGATTGAAAGCCCAGACGGCTCACCGGCAGTATGCGGTTCTCGACAATCTCTGCTGCCTGCTCAGACTTACCCTCATTCAGGCAGTTCCAGATCTGCATGAAATCCTGCGCCTGGCTGGCGAACGGCATGGTGCCTCGCGCACCGCGTCGATACTCCTCCACGATTGTGCCACCACCGGCACCTCCGAGAATGGTCAATTGCTCACCCACCGCCGCGGTCATGGCAGCCACTTGCGCCACCGTGGGTTGCGTCTCCACCTTGATGGTGTCGACAAGCGGTACAGCCTCGGCAATGCGCAGTGCCAGTGCTGGTGAGATTGGTGCCTGGGGGACGTCCTGCAGGACAATGGGCAGACTCACGGCATCGGCGATTCGGCGCAAGTGGTCGATCACCGATTCCGCGCCGCAGGCAAAGAAATCCGGCGGCCAGATCATCAGTCGTGTGGCACCGGCCTCAGCCGCCTCGATGGCCAGCTGCACTGCCGGTGCCGTACCGGGAGCCGAGGTGTTCATGATGACAGGCACCCTGCGGTCAACCTGCTTCGCTACCGCGCGCAGTATCTCGCCACGCTCCTTCGGTGTCAGCTTGAAAATCTCGCTGCCGATGGCAATACCGATGCCATGCACGCCAGCGCCGAGCGTGGCCTCGACTTCACGCTCCAGACTGGCGTAGTCGATCGACAGGTCGTCGTTGAAGGGGGTCAGCAGAATGGGGATGATGCCTTCCATACCAGTCATGTGTCGTTCTCCGTCGTGGGCTCCAGTGCGAAAACCTCACGCAATACAGTGTGAATCGGTTGTTGGTCGTCACCCGTCGTCTCCATCAACGGGGCCATCTTGCGCCACCAGCGACGGGTGATGTCACTCGGTGGCGCCGTGGTTGAATCAAAAGGCTGCGCGCGCTCCTGAAAGGCAAAGATCGTGGTGCCGGAACGGTACAGAAAGAAGCGCACGATGCCGCTGTCTGTCATCTGCTCTCGCAACTCCGGCCAGATCTCGGCATGCGCTGCCTCGTAGGCAGCTTCCGAGCCTTCTGTCAGTTGCATCGTCCAGGCGCGGCGGTAGAGGCTCATGAGGCTATCCGGTTGTCGTCGATGTGCTCCCAGATGATTTCGTAGCCAAGCCCCGGCGTCTGTGGCAGTGCCACGTAGCCTTCAGCGTCCATGGGGTCACAATTGCGTTTCAGATAGGGATGGCTTGCGTTGTAGTCGACCCCGGGGGCCAGCAGCCCTTTTTCGTACCATTCACTGGTATCTTCCGAGGTGGCTCCCATGACCTGCAGATTGCCCCAGCCTGCCATGTGAATCTCGCAACGCTGACCGAATGCTTCGCAAACGACCGCTGTCTTGCGACAGCCCGTGACACCGCCGCGCCTGATATCCATGCGGCTCATGTCCGATGCACCACGCAATATCCATTCAGCGCGGGTAAACACCCCACCAGCGGCGATTTCCGGGGCAAGAACCGGGATCGACAATTCCCTGCACAAGCGAACATAACTCTCGACACGGTATTCGGGCATCGGATGCTCGAACCAGTAGAAATCGTTCTTCTCCAGTTCACGACCGACCTTGATGGTCTCTTCGATCGTGTGATACGTACCCCAGACGTCGTACATCAATACCATGTCCGGCCCCACGGCTTCCCGCACCAGATTGATGGTCTCGATATCGGCGCGAATGTTGGACGGGCGCCCCTTGGTCGGTTTGCCGGTGTCCGGATTCCAGAAGTAGTGAGGATGAATCTTGTAGGCCTGGTAACCCTCCTCACGACAGGCCAGCGCATGTTCGGCGTAGACCTCGGGCTGCCCGATATTGGGATAAGTCGAGGCATAGGCCGGCACCTTGTCACGCGCCGCACCCATCAGTTTGTACACCGGCAGGTCGGCGTAGCGCCCCGCCAGATCCCAGAGCGCACAATCGATAACGCTCTGCGCCACTTCCGGAAGATTGGCCACCCACATCCATTTCCACACGGCTTCGCGATCGAAAGGATCTTCGCCGAGCAGAAGATCACGAACGCGCCCTTCGATCAGACGCTGTTCGTCAGGCGTCATGCCGTCCTGATCACCGTGTTTGCCGCCGCCCAGGAAATAGCCGCTCACCCCTTCATCGGTATCGATGCATGTGATCGTCTGATGCACCTCCGCCTGCGGCTTCAGCCGCGCATGACCGATGTCCCATCGATCCGCATGCGTGCGAAAGCGAATTACCCTGACATCCGTGATCTTCATCAGACAGAACCTTGAATCGTCCGTTCAGTCTCCGAGTCGAAGCCGTGCAGCTTGCCTGCGGAGATCGAGAAATGCACTTGATCGCCCGGTGACAGCGTGATTCGATCACGCGTGGTCATGATGATCGACTCACCACCGGTTCGCAGTACCAGCTGGGTTTCCGCACCGGTCGGCTCGATAAGCGCAACCTTCGCCGCAACGCCCGCATCCGACAGACGGATGTCTTCCGGACGAAAGCCGGCAATGACTTCACGTCCTTCATTCAGAGCAACCGGCAGTTGACCCAGCGACTCCTGAGTATCCAGAACCAGCTCACCACCCTTCGCCGTGGCCTTGATGAAATTCATCGAAGGCGAACCGATGAAGCCTGCCACGAACACACTGGCCGGGTTGTCATACAGCTCCAGCGGCGATCCTATCTGTTCGATCTGACCACCTCGCATTACCACGATGCGGTCGGCCATGGTCATGGCTTCGATCTGATCGTGTGTCACATAGACCGTGGTGGTCTTCAGGCGTTGATGCAGTTCCTTGATTTCCGAACGCATCTGTACGCGCAGCTTGGCATCCAGGTTCGACAATGGCTCGTCGAACAGGAAGACCTTGGGATCACGTACAATGGCCCGCCCCATGGCAACCCGCTGTCGTTGTCCACCGGACAACTGTCGTGGATAGCGGTCGAGCAAATCGGTCAGATCCAGAATCTCGGCGGCCGCATTCACCTTGCGATCGATTTCTGCCTGAGACTCCTTGGCCAGTCGCAGCGAAAAGCCCATGTTCTTCGCCACACTCATGTGCGGGTAAAGGGCATAGTTCTGGAACACCATGGCGATGTTTCGCTCTTTCGGCGCCAGGGTATTGATCACTGTTTCGTCAATGCAGATATCACCACCGGTAATGGTCTCCAGCCCGGCGATCGATCGCAGCAAGGTGGATTTCCCGCAGCCGGAAGGACCCACGAGTACGGTAAATTCGCCATCGCGTATGTCAAGGTCGATGCCATGCAGCACTTCGACAGGGCCATAGGATTTGCGGATGTTTTTCAGTGCGACGGACCCCATGGGGCTAGCCCTCCTTTATATGATTGACAGCCACCTCGAAGGCGGCGGAAACGTGTGGTGGTGGACGATTGCCGGCCGGATCGCAAGGCACGGCAACCCGCCCGTCAATGAAATCGGGGCGTGACCCCATCAGACTGTAAAGCGGCGATGCTTCTCCCCGGTCGACACACTCGACCAGTGCATCGTTCTGTCGAGCAGCGGCAAGCGCCAGTGCCCAGGGTTGTTCGCAGGTGTTGTGCAGAATGACCGGCACATCATGACCACTGGCCAGATCGAGAATGCGCAGCGCTTCGCTCACGCCTCCCGCCCAGGCCACGTCCGGCTGCAGAATATCCACCAGCCCGCTGCTCAGCAGATCGGTGCAATCCGCGTGTGAAAACGCAAAATTGCCCAGGGCCAGCGAGATGGATGGATCCATCTCGCTGCGTATCTTCCCCAGCGCTTCCAGATCCTGCGGAGGTGTGGGGTCTTCTATCCAGGTCAGTGGCAGATCGGCGACCCCTTCGGCGAAGCGCAGAGTGTAGTCGGCATCCCACGACAGGAAGGCATCGATCATGATCGGCACATCGGGGCCCGCTGCGGCAGCAAAGCGCCGCATCAATGCGATGTTCTCATCCAGGCCCTGCTGTCCCGATTCCGGACCATAGGGAGCGGCCGCCTTCAGCCCACGCCAATGACCGCCATTGAAGGTCTCGGGCCTCTGGGTGGTCATGTAGACCGGCAATGTGTTCTGGTCCGACCCTCCCAGATGCTCCAGCAGGGATTGTCCCGAAGATTTTGCGCTCAGATCCCACAGCGCAATATCCACCCCCGCCACGGCCATCATGGCAAATCCGGATCGGTCGCACGGCAGTAGCGAGGCACTCATCTGGTCATTCAACATCGCCAGATCATCGATCTCCTCTCCATGGAGCAAGCGTGCCAGATGCTCGTTCACGATCATCTCGACGATCTCACCGCCATTGGTGCATCCCCAGCCGGTGTTGCCATCTTCGCCAGTGACGCAGACAAACACCTTCTTCGTCGGCCACATCCAGCTTGAACGCTCTTTCGCAAAGCGTGCAAAGCGGGACATGGGCGAAGCAACACGACTCGTCTGCAGTGACTGTCGGTTGAAGCCGCAATCCACGGCCCGTGCGCTGATCGAGGTGATCCTCATCCCTTGACAGCCCCGGCCAGCAGTCCGCGGGTGAAATAGCGCTGTCCGAAGAAGAACACCAGCATGATGGGCAATGCCACGATGGTCGCTGCGGCCCCCACGTACTGGAACTCCAGCGTGAACAGTTCGACAAAGCTTGCCAGCCCAATGGTGACGGTCTTGTTCTCGTTGGACTCGAGCAATATGGAGGCAAAGGCAAACTCGGACCAGGCGCCGACAAAGTGCCACATGGATGCGGTGATCAATGCAGGTGTGGCCAGTGGCAGTACCACCTTGACCATGCTCTGCAGACGAGTGGCACCATCGATCATGGCGCTCTCCTCAAGCTCCTTGGGAATCTCACGCAGACTTGACGCGATGATCCAGGTGGCGAAGGGCAAGCCGAAGGCCGAGTAGAGCAGCACCAGCCCGATGAGACTGTCCTGCAAGCCCAGCATGCTCATCAACCGGTAAGTGGGCAGCAGTAGCGCCGCCCCCTGGAACATGCGGCTGATCAGCAGTCCGCCCAGAATGAGGTCACGACCCGGAAAGCTCAATCGTGCGAAGGCATACCCCGCCAGTGTGCCGAAGAACAACACCAGCACGGTGGAACTGATGGCCACGAAGAAGCTGTTGCCGATCAGTTGTGGCCAATCCAGCAACTGCCCCTTCTGATGGGTATCCGAGAACAGCGCCGTGTAGGCATCAAGAGTTGCAGCCTGCGGCCAGAAAGAGATCGGCAGTTGCGCCAGCTCGGCTTCCGTCTTGAACGAGGCCAGAAACAGCCAGAAGACCGGAAACAGCACATAGATGGATATCACCAGGCCTACCAGGCCGAGAAAGAGCCAGTAAAGCGGACGTGGTTGCTCGTTCATTTCGACTCCTCCGACGCCCAGGAGCGGCGATTGACATACAGGTAGAGCGCAACGATGGACGCCAGCATGAAGAGGTTGACCACGGACATGGCTGAGGCAACACCCCAGTTGAAGAACTCGAAGCTCTGTTGATAGATATAGGTGGCCATGATCTGGCTGGCATTGGCGGGGCCGCCTCCGGTCATGATCCACGGCAAGGCAAACTCGGCGGTAATCCAGATCATCGAGATCACGGTGACAGCCGTCAGCGAAAAGGCGATATTGGGCAAGGTGACGAAGCGAAAGCGTTCTACAGCATTGGCCCCATCCATGCGAGCTGCCTCCAGCTGGTCATCCGGCACCGATCGGATGGCGGCACACAGAATCAAGGCCACCAGAGGCATCTTGCGCCAGATGAGCACGATGACCAGCATCCACATCACCAGATCCGGGTCGCCGAGAAAGGAAATGGTGTCCTCGGTAATTCCACTCGACTCCAGTGTCTGGCCGATGATGCCGACCTGCCCATGCAGCATCCACTTCCAGGCCATGGCCGTGACCACATCAGGCAGTACCCATGGCAACAGGATCAGTGCACGCAACCAGCCGGTCATGCGTGAATCAATGGCCAGATACGTTCCGACACCAAGACCGACGGTGACGCACAGGAATGTACCGCCCAGAATCCAGATGGCCGTGTTCTGCAGTACCAGTCCGAAGACCGGATCAGCGGCCAGTGCCCGGAAATTTCCGAGCGTACCGAAACCACGCTCCTGCCCCATCACCACTTGAGTGAGGCTGAGTGTGGCCACGTTGTAAGTAGGCCCGACGACGAATGCAACAACAGCAATCACGACAGGCAAGATCATGGCATACGCCAGTAAACGATCGCTTCGCAGCATCGTCGGGCCCTCCCAGGGGTTGTTGAAGACTTAGCCGCGGATCAGATCGATTTGTGTCTGTGCGGCAGCTGTGGCTTCGTCCAACGCTTCCTGCGGTGTCTTCTGGCCAAGTACGGCTTGCTGTATTGCGGTACCCAGCGAGGACTCGATGGCCGATACCCCGATGAAGCGCGGCATGGGTGCACCGCCCTTGAACAGAGTGCCTGCATCGTAGGACTTGACCCAGTTCGGCCAGGCTTCCTTCAGCTCGGGGTTGTCCCAGGCAGCCTTGCCTGCCGGGATACGTGCAATCTCGGGCTGACCACCCCAGATTTCCATCTGCTGGTTCTGCGACCAGAAGTCGACGTACTCCAATGCCGCTTCCGGATTTTTCGCCCGCGAGGAGATCATCAGCATCGCTGTGCCATCCATGATCGCGCTGACGGGTTCATAACTGCCACTGGGCTTTTCAGGGCGCGGGAATGGCACGCCGGTCCAGCGCACATCATCGTTCACACCCCAGGGGGTGTTGAGCCATGACAAGCCGATCCACATTGCGGTACGCCCCTGTCCGAACAGTTGCGCCGTATCGCGGAAGAAGGTTTCGGTCATGGAAGTGGCCGCCGGGGTCGAGCCATCGGCAATCAGATCCATGTACAACTGCAGGGCATCAACCACGCCCGGATCGTTCAGTGTGACCTTGCCGGTCTCCTCATCGAAGATGCGTCCACCATTGGCATAGGCCAGGCCCTCGAAGATATTGATATCCACAGGCGCTGTCGTCGCCGGGAAGGCAATACCCGGGCGATCGGGCTTGGTCATCGCCTTGGCATACTCACGCAGCTCTTCCCAGGTTTCCGGCGGCCTGTCGAAGCCGGCCTCTTCCATGGCATCGAGGTTGATGGCAAGGAAGCTGGCCATGTCCACATAGGTAGGCAATGCGTAGAGCTTGCCTTCGTGAACACCGGACTGATAGACCTCGGGAACGATGCGCTCCTTCCAGCCGTCCATCTTGCTGCCAGCGATATCGTCAAGTGGCTGCAGCATGCCGAAGCCTGCGAATTCCGGGATGTCCTGACCGAAGGCGATGACGACATCCGCCACGCGGTTGGTCTGGAATCCGGCCAGGATCTTCTGCCGACGGATCTGCCCGTTGAAATAGGAATACTTCAGATCGATGTCCGGATTGGCCTGCGAGAAGACATCGTTGCGTTGTGCCCAGGTTTCGATTTCCTGAGGCGTTCCGCCGAACTTCCAGACGGAAACTTCGCCGGAGGCCGCGTGACCCCGACTGAACGGCAGAAATGCAGCTGCACCGGCAGCTGCGGTGGCGCCCAGAAACCTGCGACGGTTGATTGATGTAGACATGCTATCCCCCTCATGTGGCCTGAAATGGTGTTTCCAAGAAATCTCTATCAACGAATGACATTCGAATATCATTGCGTGTAAACTGACGTTAACGGAAATGATGTTCGTATGTCAATTACAAATTGAGATTTTTCAATTCCGCCTTGCACAAAAGTGCACGGCGCGAATACCTGCACGGCCAAGATGCTGGAGAGAGTGCGACATGACACAACACAACAAGAGGAAAGTGACCCTCAAGGACGTGTCCAGGGCTTCCGGACTGTCATTGATCACCGTGTCCCGCGCCCTGCGCAAGCCGGATACCGTGCACGCAGATACACGCGCCAGGATTCAGCAGACCATTGAAGACATCGGCTACATCCCCAACCTGACGGCGCGCTCCCTGGTGTCGCAGCGCTCCGGCATGATCGGCATCGTGGTACCCATCATCGCCAGTTCCCTGTTCGCCGACTTCGCCCAGGGAGCCAATCAGGTGCTGGAGCCCAAGGGGCTGCAGATGCTGCTGGCCATCAGCGACTGGTCGCCGGCGAAGGAGGAAGAAGCGGTACGAACCTTCATTGCGCGCCAGGCTGACGCCATCATCGTGACCGGTTTCTCTCACACCGAGGCCACCCGCAAGATGCTCGACACCTTTCCCGGTCCCGTGGTGGAAGCCTGGAACCTGTGCGACAAGGTGGTAGACAGCGCAGTCGGCTTTGACAATTACAGCGGTGCCGTGGACATGACGCGTCATCTGATAGAACGCGGATACCGACACATCGTCCTGGCTGGCGGCGCCTCCTCGGATAACGACCAGGCGCAGGACCGGACACGCGGATTCATCGACACCATGCGTCAGGCAGGGCTTGACGCGGATGAGAACGTGATACTGGCTTCAGACAAGCCTGCCACCATCGCCAGCGGCATGACACTGATCCAGTCACTCCTGTCACGCGAGCAAAAGCCCGAGGCCGTTTTCTTTCTGGCAGAGCTGCCAGCGCATGGCGCGATGATGTGGTGCCTGTCGAACAAGCTCAGTGTTCCGCAAGATGTCGCCATTGCCGGCTTTGGCGATCTCGACCTGTCAGCGCTTCTGCCGGTACCCATGACCACGGTCCAGATCAAGGGACGCGCGATCGGCGAGCGCTCCGCCCAGCTGGTCATGGAACGTCTGGAGGGCAAGATCGACCAGCCCTCCACCCATGACGTTGGCTATCACCTTCAAATCAGAGAAAGTACCTGACCCACTCAAGAGGCATCAATCAATGATAAAAGCAGCAATCATCGGCGCAGGGCACTTCGCCTATCGCATGCATATTCCCGTTCTGGCCAATCGGCCCGAGGTCAAGCTGGATTCGGTCTGCCGCCTTGGCCAGAAGGAGCTCAACCTGATCCAGAAGGAATTCGATTTCGACTTCGCCACGGAAAACTGGCAGGAAGTACTGGACCGGGATATCGACATCGCGGTCATTTCCTCGCCACACCACCTGCATCATGAACAGGCCAGAGCGTTTCTGGAAAAAGGCTGTCATGTACTGGTGGAGAAACCCATGTGCCTGGAGCCCGTAGACGCCTGGGATCTGGTTCAGGTGGCAAACGCCTCAGAGCGGGAGCTACTGGTTGCCTACGGCTGGAATTACAAGCCCGGACTGGACGAGATGCGCGAGATGATCTCGCAGATTGGCGAGATCGAACACGTGGTCTGTCACATGGCCTCGTTCACCCGCAGCATATTCTCCGGTGGTGAGCTGGCCAACTGGCGACATATCGCCATTCAGCCGGAACCCAGTACCTGGGAATCTCCCGACCAGGGCGGCGGATATGCCTACGGTCAGCTGTCCCATGCGCTGGGTATCCTGTTCTGGTTGACCGACCTGCGCTGTTCGACCGTGCGTTCGATGAACTTCAGAGCCCCCTCCACCATCGACTTGCACGATGCCGCCGCCGTGCGATTCGACAACGGTGCGACAGGCGTCTTTTCCGGCAGTTGCGGTGTTCCTCATGGGCATGGATTCGAAGTGGACATTCGAGTGTATGGCAAGCATGGCTCGGTGCTGCTGGATATCGAAACCCAACGTCTGGTACTGAAGCTGCCTGATGGAGAAACGCGGGTGGCAGAAGTGCCTGAAGACGCCTGGAAATACAGCTGCGAGGGGCCCGCCGACAGATTGGTCGACATCGCCCTGGGGCGTGGACGCAACGAGAGCCCCGGCCATGTGGGCGCTCGCGCCGTTGAAGCACTGCATGCCATCATCGAATCCGACAAGGCGGATGGGGAGGAGCAGCAGATCACCCGATATGACAAGACAACGACAGAACAGAGTGATGGCTGAGCCTCAACTTCCCGGCACAGGCTTTCTGCAAGGCATCGACATCGTCGATGCGCATCACCATTTCCTGCAGCTTGACCGCTTCCCCTTTCACTGGCTGGCGCCCGATGCCAGCCCGGGTCGCTTTGGCAGCAAGGAGAGCCTGCGCCGCGATTTCCTGCCCGTGCACTATCTCGACGAATTCTCGGGCCTTGCACTGTCGGCAAGCGTACATGTCCAGGCCAATTGCGGGGCCGAAGACCCGGCAGAGGAAACCCGCTGGTTGCAGCAACTGCAAGCCCGGACCGGCTGGCCATCGGCAATCGTGGGAGAGGCCGAGCTGCTTGATCCGACGGCTCCGGAGCTGATTGCACGCCACCTGGAGTGCCCTGCCCTGCGTGGCATCCGAACGCCCGTTGCCTGGGACAGGCAGGGGCGCTGGCGTGTGGCGTCGCAAGCGGGCGTCATGGCCGACGCCGGGTTTCGTCGCTCTCTGTCGATACTGGAAGCCAATGGGCTATGTCTGGAAGTGGTTGTGGTGCCTGAACAGTTCGACGAACTGGCCGCACTGGCCAGGGCACATCCCGGGCAGCTTATCGTCGTTGATCATTTTGGCACACTGGAACCGGACGAGCCCGGCAACGCGCAAGCCTGGAAAACGGGAATCGACCTGCTCGCCGACCTGCCCAATGTTCATGTGAAGTTGTCCGGACTGTGGACTGTGGACAGGAACTGGGAACCGGCGGTGGTTCAACCATACGTTCGCCACTTGCTCGACACCATCGGGGCCGAGAGGATCCTGTATGGCTCGAACCTGCCAATCGAAACGGTCAATTGCTCGTTGGTCCGGCAGATGTCGCAATTGCAGCAGATATTGGCCGAGTGTTCCGCCAATGAGCTTGGACAGATCTTTTCGGACGCAGCCAGACGGGTTTACCGCCTGGTCTGAGGAGGCAGGATTTGTCGCCCAGCACCGCAGGATGTCGCCCATCCACCCGCGCGGCGCGGTTCCACAATCCGCAGCGGGTGGAGGCGAATTGTGACGAGAGACTCGTATGTCGTTGATATCGCTGCATCAGGGTCGTCATGATATGCTGTTTGCACTATCGATCCTGCCAAGGAAGTTCGCGTGTTCTGCATCACATGAAGTCCAGTCATCGGAACGTCACACTCCGAGATGTAGCCAAGGCCTCTGGCTTGTCCCTGATCACCGTATCCAGAGCCTTGCGCCAACCGGAACTCGTGCAGCCACAGACGCGTGAGAAGGTCATGCGTACCATCAACGAGATCGGCTACCTGCCCAATCTGACGGCACGCTCCCTGGTCTCGCAGCGCTCCGGCATGGTCGGCGTGGTAGTGCCCATTCTGGCCAGTTCCCTGTTCGCCGACTTCGCCCAGGGGGCGGCATCAGAATTGCGCCAGCACGATCGCCAGATGCTGCTCGGTGTCAGCAACCGCTCGGTGGATGATGAGTTCGAGGTCATCAAGACCTTCATGGCAAGACAGGCCGACGCCATCATCGTTACCGGTTTCACGCATTCCGATGCCTGCCGGGAACTGTTGTTGCGCTTCGACGGCCCGGTGGTAGAGACCTGGAACCTCAGACCGGATGCCATCGACATGTGTGTCGGCTATGACAACTTCCAGGCATCCGAAGCCATGACCCGCTATCTGTTATCCCGAGGTTACCGCCGAATCGCCATGGTGGGCGGTGCGTTCGAAAACAATGATCAGGCGACTGACCGGCGAGACGGCTTTCTGGCCGCCATGACCGAGGCAGGTGCCAGCGTTGCCCCCGAGCATGTGGTGTCAGTGCCCAATCCGACAACCATTGCCAGTGGCAGGGATGCATTATTGCAGCTGATGAGCAGCAGCACGAAACCCGAAGCCATCTTCTTTCAGGCAGAGATACCTGCACACGGCGCCATGATGGCCTGCCTGTCTCATGGCTATTCGGTGCCGGACGATGTTGCTTTGGCCGGTTTTGGCGATCTGAGCCTGTCCGAACACCTGCCTGTGCCACTGACCACCGTGCGCTTGCGAGCACACGATATCGGCTCCCGCGCTGCGAGCATGGTGCTGGCCGATCTGGATGGACAGAAAAGCGGCGAAGCTGCCCCTTCCCGCCACTGTGACATGGGCTTCGAAATCATCGAACGGCAAAGTACCTGAGCGATTGATACCACGTCGCCCCGGATTACCGGCACTGCCAGCAGATTGACTCGACCTGGCGATTCCAGCGACAATGGCCACCGTTCAATTGCCAGCCCTTGCCGAGCCCATGCCCGATAACGACCCGGATAAGGATCGCCTGTCGCCTTATCGCAGTTTCTCGGTCACCGAGTGGGCCCGACTGCGCGAGAATACGCCGTTGCCCCTGACCGAAGAGGAGTTGACGGAGCTGCGCGGCATGAACGAGCGAGTTTCTCTCGATGAAGTCGCTCAGGTCTATCTGCCCCTGTCTCGTCTGCTGAGTTTCTACGTGGCCTCCATTCAGACACTCAACGAGGGTACGCAGCAATTCATGGGAACCAATACCGAGAAGGTTCCGTTCATCATCGGTATCGCGGGGTCGGTCGCCGTGGGCAAGAGTACGGTGGCCCGAGTCCTGCAAACGCTGCTGGCACGATGGCCCGAGCATCCCAAGGTCGATCTGATCTCCACCGATGGTTTTCTGTACCCCACTGCCGAGCTCGAAAAGCGTCAGTTGATGCATCGCAAGGGCTTCCCGGAGAGTTTCGATCGCGCCGCCCTGCTCGACTTCCTCACCGCAATCAAGAGCGGCCGTGGCAATCTGCGCGCCCCCATCTATTCGCACCGACTCTACGATCGCGTCAAGGATGAACACATTCTGGTCGACCAGCCGGACATACTGATTGTCGAAGGCCTCAATGTGCTGCAAAGTGGCAAACTGACTCCCGGCGAACCGCAGGTGTTCGTCTCCGATTACTTCGACTTTTCCATCTATATCGATGCCGATCTGGATGTCATTCGGCAATGGTATGTGAAGCGCTTCCTGAAACTGCGTACAACGGTATTCAACCGGCCCGATGCGTATTTCAGGGACTATGCAAAACTGGGGGAAGACGAGGCCATCGAGACCGCCAATCGTATCTGGCGCACGATCAACCAGGTAAACCTGCACGAGAACATCGAACCGACCAAGTATCGGGCAAAACTGATTCTGCACAAGGGACCAACGCACGCCATTGATGCCGTGCATCTGCGAAAGCTCTGAGCAGCAAGCGATATATAGCTCGCTCAGTAAGCATGAAACGCTGACACAATCAGGTAATACCCATCCGGATCGCGCAGTGCGAACTCCTGCTGCCCTGAATTCGGATTCTGTGCCAGATCCGCTTCCATTGGAAAGCCCAGTGTGATCACGCGATCATGAGTATCCTGCAGGTCTCCGGTACAGACGTACAGAATCAGACCATTGCCCGGGCTGATGTCGGCTTGCATCATCGTCGGATGATCATGCGCTCCCCAGCGATGCAGGCAGAGTTGAATCTCACCCTGCCTGTCGGCCATCACCGCGAATTCATCACCGTCATGTCGGCTCTGCCAGGCAAATACGGACCGATACCAGTCGCGGCTGACGCCGACATCGCGCACCGCAATGATGGGGTCGAGTCGTGTCTTCATCGCCTTGCAACCCTCTATTTCTGACCGTTCTGTGTCGTCAGTCTGCGCAGGTCTTCCGCGATGATTCTGAATTCATCCGCCCTGGCCTGCTGCTCGGCATAGCCTTGCACGATGACAGCCCCCGGATCTTCTTCACCATCGTTGACACTGGCGCGTTCGTCGAGCCAGTCGATCAGGCCTTTCTGCTGCCCGGGCTCTGGGGACAGTTTCGCCAACAGATGCGACAGGATGTAGCGATGCGCACTGAGGCGCCCCTCCACCTCCTCTTCGTTCATCTGCGTCACTGGATTCGGCCTATCAGCCGCGTTGTCGTTGTTCATTGTTGACGGTGTCTCCGGTTGCTTTCGTGGCGGCGCGACAGCCGTTCGGCCACGCCGTTGACACGAGACGATAGCGACACTCACAGGATGGACTGCACTCTACTCCAGCCAATGAAGACGCTGCATTCATCCTACTCTTCATGGCACCCAACCATCAAATGCTGTCCGCGTTACCTGCATCAAGCCATAGCAACAAGAAGATGAAGACACAGCTTTGCGGAAGCTGCAGGTCGCGAAAGGGAGCATCGCGCGAAATCATCCGGAGTGCGCAAGTGACAATCAACTATAAATTGATATATATGTATATATATTTTATAGTATAGAATCAGCCACGGATTTGCGAATTGTTCAGGTCGGATCTCGCGCCGAAAATGTCCAGACAGTTCACTTCGCCGAGCGTCCGCTATCGCTTGTACATCCGCGGCCGGGCAGGCACCACTTGCCACCCTTCCGCTATCAACAAGTAACCGACCGGTCCGGAAACTTCAACACGACAACAGGTAAACACAACATGCCTCTTTACTCTCTTGGCGATATGTCGGTCAAATCGGCAGGTCCAGGTACCTACTGGATCGCTCCCGGCGCACATGTCATCGGTGATGTGCACCTGGGCCGTGATGTCGGCATCTGGTTTGGCGCCGTACTGCGGGGTGACAAAGAACCCTTGCTCATCGGAGATGGCACGAACATTCAGGAACACGTCATGATCCATGCCGATCCAGGGTTTCCTGCCACGATTGGTGCAGGCGTGACGATAGGCCATCGGGCCATCGTCCACGGTTGCACCATTGGTGATGGCACACTGATCGGCATGGGCGCCACCGTACTCAATGGCGCAAAAATCGGCAAGCAGTGCCTGATCGGGGCCGGTGCACTGGTGACCGAAGGCAAGGAAATTCCGGACGGATCTCTGGTCATGGGCTCTCCAGCCAAGATAGTACGCCCCCTTTCCGAGGAGGGTCTCGCCCAGTTGCGTAAATCTGCAGAAAACTATGTAATGAACTGGAAACGATTCAAAGCGGAATTGACAGTTCAGGAATGAGCTCATGGAAAGCAACTCGAGATCTGGGGATCGTCACACGATGACCCGCAGAAACATCATCCACCTCTCGCTGCCGAGATCAAGCGCTGCGACCAGACGCCGCCTGTCGCAACACCGACAATGACATGAAGTCAACACGTTTCGTGGCTATACGTTTTCTAGTTTTCACTAATGGAAGGTCAACCCTGTGTCACTGCAATCCAATCGTCGGGCAAACGTACCACTTCATGTCGAAGTTGCCGCACTGCTGCGAAACCGTATCAACAGCGGTGACTTGAAGAGCGGTGACAAGCTCCCCTCACTGGCAGAGTTGGCCGAGGTCTTTGGCGTGACCAGCCTGACAGTTCGTCAGGCAATGAACACGCTGCATGCCGAAGGACTGATCGAACGATCCTCGGGCCGAGGCACATTCGTCAAGGATGTCGAAATCAAACCGCGCCGGGTATTTTCTGTCAAATCCGATCTCTCCCAGTTGTCAGGTGGTGATATGCCGCTGGAAGTTGTCCTGACCACCGATTCCGCCTCCGAGGCTGAAGTCCTGATAGAAGGTACAGCCTTCAAGCGCCTGAAGCGCCGTCACGAACTGGGCGGCAAACCCTTCTGCATGCTTGATGTACAACTGAGAATGGATATCTATGACAGTGCGCCCGGAAAATTCGACAAGGAACTCATTGTTCCCACCTTGAAGAAGCTCGGCATAACGCTGGGCTCAGCGACACAGACTGTGGCGCTGTCCGCAGCGGATCTGGAGATAGCCGAAGGATTGCAGGTCGATGTGAATTCTCCGGTATTCAAGGTGGTTCGTACCGTGAAGAACGACAAGGATGAGCTGATCTACCTCGGCGATCTCATCTATGCAGGCGATGCGCTGGAGTTCCGCATCGACTTTCTCTGAATAATGCCCGAGTTGCTCAGGAAACCGTCATCCCACCATCGATCACGATGGTCTGCCCCGTGATCATCGGCGCCCCGGTCAGCAGGTAGACAATGGTCTGTGCTACGTCTTCCGCCTGGACGTGCCGTTTGATCAGCATCTTGTTCAGAGCGGCTTGTTTACGTTCGGCCGGCCAGTCCTTCGTCCAGGGAGTCGCGACCTGTCCCGGCGCGACCGCGTTTACCCGAACATCGGGAGCGAGTCCACGTGCAAGCGATCGGGTGACACTGACTACGCCCGCCTTGCTGGCCGCATAGGGAGTACTACTACCCTGCAACCCCATGCCAGCGGTAGACGCCGTGTTGACAATGGCACCACCCGAATCGCGCAGCGCGGCGGCAGCGACCTTGGAGCACCGAAAAACACCGATCAGATTGGTGTTGAGCAGCGCCATCCAGAGATCCTCGTCAATCCGGTCCAGTTCTGATGCAGGGATAGGATCACGGGTGCCCGAAATGCCGGCATTGTTGACCAGGTAATCCAGTCCGCCAAGATCCTTTATGGCAGTTTTCACCATGGATTCTGCACTACCGGGAATCGAGACATTGCCTGGTGCGCCAATGACATCCAGACCCTGCGACCGAAGACGCTCGATCTGTTCGGGACCTTGTGCGTCCTCGTCCAGATGATTCATGGCAACCCGAATACCCTGCTGCGCCAGCAGGGTCACACTGGCCAACCCTATGCCTGACGCACCACCGGTCACCAGTGCCGTACGTGTCTTGCCACTTTGCCTGTCCATTACTGTCTCCTGTTTTCGATGTTGAACGAGCTGCCGAGGCAACTTGCTCTGGGTAGTGACAATCCGACGACTCTACGCCGAATTGCTTGACCAACATTAAAACATATAGTAGTTTATAACAATAGATATTTATAACACTGTTGAAAATCCACTCGCATCGCGGAGCCATTACCGGAGAATCCGGCAGGTCCGCGCCAAACCGAAAGGACTACTGCCTTGACTAGAAAAACCATCCTGACCTGTGCGGTCACCGGCAACGGAACCATGCCTTCGCAGAATGAAAATCTCCCGGTCAAGCCGGCCGATATTGCGCAGGCAGCGATCGATGCAGGCAAGGCCGGCGCTGCGATCACCCATATTCATGTGCGCGATCCGGAGACGGCAAAGGGTTCGATGGATATCGCCTTGTACAAGGAAGTTGTCGATCGCATCCGGGATGCGGGCTCGGACGTGGTCATCAACCTGACCACCGGTGAAGGGCAGCGTTTCGTGCCCAGCGAGGAAGATCCCAGTATTGCAGGACCGGGCACTACCCTGTGTCACCCCGCGTTGCGCTCGGCTCATGTAAAGGAGCTGCAACCGGAGATCTGCACTCTGGATTTCAACACCATGGTCAACAAGACCTGGACAGTCATCAATACCCCGATCACACTCAAGACCATGGCTGACATTGCCAATGCGGCTGGCACCAAACCCGAGATCGAGATATTCGATTCCGGCGATCTGAACATGGCCAAGGATTTTCTGGCCAAGGGCATCCTCAAGTCACCTGCCATGTTCCAGTTTGTCATGGGAATCAATTTCGGCTCTGCCGCCAATTACCAGACTCTGGCGTATCTTGTTTCGCAATTACCTGCCGAGAGTGAATGGGCTGCATTCGGTATCGGCAAGAATGCTTTCCGCATGCTCGCACTCTCCTATCTCATGGGAGGCCATGTGCGTATCGGTATGGAAGACACGGTGTATATCGACAAGGGTGAACTGTGCAAGAGCAATGCTCAGCTGGTTGAAAAAGGCGTGGACATCGTCGAGAAACTCGGCGGCGAGATGGCCACGCCGGCAGAGGCTCGTGACATTCTGGGGCTGCGGCAGCTCTGAGTCCCGCATTCCATCGTCCAGCCCTTACCCCGTCGCAGGGGCTGGACTCCATAATTTATCCATTAGCTTCAGGAGCTTGCATGGAACCGGATTTCATCATCGTTGGCGCAGGTTCATCGGGCTGCGTGCTGGCCAACAGACTCAGCGAGAACCCGACACACAAGGTTCTGCTGATCGAAGCAGGTGGGCGAGATACCTACCCATGGATCCACATTCCGGCCGGGTATTTCAAGACCATGAACAATCCGAGCTACGACTGGTGCTACAAGACCAGCCCCGTTCCCGGTTTGAATGACAAGGCCATCAACTGGCCTCGCGGCAAGGTTCTGGGAGGCAGTTCGGCGCTGAACGGTTTACTGTATGTACGCGGTCAGGCCGAGGACTACGACCGCTGGCAGGAACTGGGCAACACGGGTTGGGCCTGGGAAGATGTGCTGCCCTATTTCAAACGTTCCGAGGACAATGAACGAGGCGAAGATGCGCTGCATGGCGTCGATGGCCCATTGAGCGTGTCCGATCCTCTTTACACACATCCGATCTGCGATGCCTGGCTCAAGGCCGCGCAAGAGGCGGGATACCCGGGCAACGACGATATCAACGGAGGCACACAGGAAGGCGTTGGTTATTATCAGTTGACCACTCGCAACGGTCGTCGATGCAGCACCGCCGTTGCCTATCTCAAACCAGCTGAGAAACGTCCGAATCTGGAAATACTCACGCGAGCGCAGGTGCGTCGAGTCATCCTGGAAGGACGCCGTGCGGTGGGCGTTGAGCTTGTCGATGCGTCCGGCCAGACTCGTACCATCAGGGCGAATCAGGAGGTTGTTCTTTCATCAGGTACCATCGGTTCACCGCACATCCTGATGCTGTCCGGCATTGGTAACGGAGAGCAGCTCAACAGGGCGGGGATCGTTCCGCAACATGAATTATCCGGTGTCGGCAAGAATCTGCAGGACCATCTACAGGCGCGTACTACGTTCAAGACCCGTCATGGTACTGTCAACGATGAGGTTCGCAGTCTTCTGGCGAAAATGAAGACGGCCATACGCTATGGGCTGAACCGCAGTGGCCCGATGACCATGGGTGCCAGCATGGTGGCAGGGTTTTTACGCAGTTCCCCCGATCTGAAGACACCGGATATCCAGTTTCACATCAATCCCTGGTCTGCCGACAGCCCGGCTGAAGGCGTTCATCCCTTTTCGGCGTTCACGGCAACCGTATGTGTTCTGCGTCCGACCAGCAAGGGGGAAATCACTCTGAACGGACCAGACCCCATGACCGCCCCCAGGATACAACCCAACTATCTGAGCACCGAAGACGATTGCCGCAAGACCGTAGAAGGCGTGCGCATCTCACGCCACATTGCCCGTCAACGCGCATTGTCAGCAGAAATCTTCGAGGAGTTCCGACCACCGCGTGAGCTCGATCTGGACGACTATGATACGGCACTGGATTGGGTACGCAATCATTCGACAACCGTGTTTCATCCGACCGGTAGCTGCAAGATGGGGACAGACGATATGGCGGTCGTAGACGCACGACTCCGGGTACGGGGAATCCAGGGGCTGCGTGTCGTCGATTGTTCGATCATGCCCGAGATCGTGTCCGGCAATACCAACGCAGCTGCCGTGATGATCGGCGAAAAAGCCAGCGACATGATCCTGCAGGACCGAGCCGACCACTGAGCCTGCTACTTTCTTGATACGACCGTGTTTGCTGGTGGTGATACCACCCGTAGTCCACAAGATCTCAACATCCACCGTCCAATTCATGGAGTTTCCTGAATGAGCACTACTGCCGATCACCACGAAAAGAGCCTTGAACTCATGTCGGTAGAAACCCGGCTGGTACGGACGCCCATATCCGTTCCGGTGCGTACCTCCTTCGGAATAATGCATGACCGGCCAACACTTCTGGTTCGCGTGACTGATTCATCCGGCACGCAAGGGTATGGGGAGATCTGGTGCAACTTTCCGGTTTGCGGTGCCGAACATCGAGCCCTGCTCGTGGACACCGAAATTGCGACACGCCTGGTTGGCCGGCAATTCTCCAGTCCACAGGACTGCTACGAGACAATGAATTCTCTACTGCGCATCCTGCGGTTGCAAACCGGTGAAACAGGGCCGATTGCTCAGGCAATCGCCGGGGTGGACATCGCCGTTTGGGACATGATCGCCAGGCGAAACAATGTACCGCTGCATGCATTGCTTGGATCCACACGACACAGGATTCCAGCCTATGCCAGCGGTATCAACCCGGTTGGCGTTCTGGAAACCGTCGAACGCGCCCGCGCGAACGGACACCGGCACTTCAAGGTCAAGGTCGGCTTCGGCGAGGAAACCGATCGCTCCAATGTTCACGGAGTGGCCGACAACCTGGGCGAGGCGGAAACCTTCATGCTGGATGCCAATCAGGCCTGGTCACCATCGGAAGCCATCCAGGCCATGTACTGGATCGAAGCATGCAACCCGCGCTGGATCGAGGAGCCGATGCCGGTCGACACCACCAGAGCAGCATGGCGCACCTTGAAGAACGCGACGAACATACCGATCGCCGGTGGCGAGAACTTTCTGACCCGTGGCGAATACGATGAAGTGGCACGCGGAAACTGGATGGATATCGTTCAGCCGGACATTGCAAAATGGGGCGGTTTCAGTGAATGCCTGCCGGTAGCAACTGATGTAGTTGCCAACGGGCTGACCTATTGCCCGCATTCTCTGGGTGGTGGTGTCGCACTGGCGGCGTCCGCGCACCTCCTGGCAGCGGCGGGCGGGCCCGGATTACTGGAATGCGACGCAAACGAGAACACATTCCGCGACGAGGTGTTCCCACTACCGTTGAGCAAGGGTTGGGTCACGCTGACAGACGAACCCGGGCTCGGAGTCAACATTGCAGCGCTGGAACGTGAATTCGAGCGATGACAAACGGAGAAGTCGAACCCTCAAGGGGCTTGTGCGTTGGCCCCTGTGCTCCCCTGAACCCTGAACCCTGAACCCTGAACTCGGGACTCGGGACTCGGGACTCGGGACTCGGGACTCGGGGCTCGGGGCTCGGGGCTCGGGGCTCGGGGCTCGGGGCTCGGGGCTCAAGTTTTGCCCCCCGGGATCAGGCCTTGATGGCACCATCAACGACAAACTCATGGCCAGTACAGTAGCTGGAGTCGTCGGAAGCCAGGAACAGGACAAGCTTTGCCACCTCGATCACCTCGGCGGTACGGCCAAATGGAATCCTGGCCACAAGCTCTTCTCGCGGTACACCGAAAGCATCCAGCATCGGGGTTTCGATATAACCGGGGTGAACCGAATTGACGCGGATCCTGGAAGGTCCGAGTTCAACGGCTGCAGCCTTGGTCATGCCCCGTACAGCCCATTTGGTGGCACAGTAGGCATGAGCCTTGGAGGCCGCCAATCCGGCAATGGAAGAAATGTTGACGATGCTGCCGGCCTTCTGCCGCTTCATTTCGGGTGCTACGGCCTTCATACCCAGGAATACACCTGTCTGGTTGATGGCAACCGTCTGATTCCAGACATCCAGCTCGGTCTCTTCCAGACCCAGCACCCTGAAAATACCCGCATTGTTCACCAGTACATCGATCTGACCGTACAATTTGACCGTGCCATCGATGACACGTGCCCAGTCTTCTTCGGAGCTGACGTCGTGCTCGAAAAACGTGCAGTTCTCTCCCAGGCGTGCGGCTACTTCCTCACCCGCTTGACGGTTGACATCCGTAATTACAACTCTGGCTCCTGCTGAAACGAACAACTCTGCCTCCGCAGCTCCCTGCCCGTTTGCGCCTCCAGTGATGATGGCGATCTTGTTATCAAGACGATTCATGCGATATCCTGTTGATGGCTTGCCACATTCGCGGCGTCAGTATTGATGTGAATGAGTCGGCGCTCAGCTTGCCTCAAGCAGCTGTGAAACCGTCGAGAACAATCTTGCCAATAGCGGTACCACGTTCCTGTTCGGTCAAGGCTGCTCGCAAGGTATCCGCACTCAATGCGCCGTGATGCCTGTTGACTGTCGATACCAGCACCCCCTCGTCCAGCAATGCCGATACGCGGTCGAGCAATGCCCCCTGGGCATCCATATCCTGCGTCTGAAACATCGAACGAGCGAACATGAATTCCCAGCTGAAAGTCAGTGCTTTCGATTTGATCAGTGTCATGTCGAGTGTCTGTGGGTCATCAATCATGGTGATATGGCCACGTGGCTCGATCAGGTCGACAATGGACGGAAAGTGCAGTTCAGTGTGATTCAGCGAGGCCACATAGCGTGGTTGTATTCCCAGAGCTTCCATCGCTTCCGGAAGCGACTTGCGGTGATCGATGACATGATCCGCGCCCATCCTGCTCACCCATGATATCGATTCGTCACGAGAGGCGGTGGCAATCACGGTCAACTCCGTGAGTCGGCTGGCCAGCTGAACCAGCATGGAACCGACACCACCGGCAGCGCCGACAACCAGCAAGGCTTCACCCTTGCCCTCACTGGCATTCAACCTGAAGCAATCGAACAGGATCTCCCACGCGGTGATACTCGTCAGCGGCATGCCTGCAGCCTCAGCGTGACTGAGCGATACCGGTTTACGTCCAACCAGCTTCTCGTTCACCAGTTGAAATTCGGCATTGGAACCAGGTCGCGTGAAGTCCCCTGCATAGAACACTTCGTCACCCGGCTTGAATTGTTTGATTGCCGAGCCCGCCTCAACCACGGTTCCGGAGGCATCGAAGCCCAGAATGCGAGGGGAACCTTCCGGCGGCTGCCGGTTGGCTCTGACTTTTACATCCACAGGGTTGACCGAGACTCCCTTGACTTCGACCAGCAGATCCTTCGCTCCGGGGCTCGGCTTGTCTGCCACGAACTCCACAACCGATGAGGCAGCATCAATGGCTCCCCGTTCCGTGTATCCAATAGCCCTCATATCGTTCTGACTCGTTTAAATGTCTGTGTTACCGTTCCTGCAAGGTGACAGAACAGCCTGATTCAAGCGAAACGCCGCGACTGTGACAATACAGGCGACTCGTTCGCCAACTCCGATGAACTACTGTCGTCCACTGCTCACACGATGGTCGCCTCCGTGGCTGCCCGCAAATCCTCTTCGCTGACGCCATCGGCACATTCGACAATCTTCAAACCGCCTTCAACGACATCCAGTACGCCCAGATTGGTGATGATCCGGTTGACGACTGCCTTGCCTGTCAGAGGCAGAGTGCATTGTTTCAGCAGCTTGCTCTCGCCGTGTTTGTTGGTGTGATCCATGACCACGATCACTCGTCCGACACCCGCGACCAGATCCATCGCACCACCCATGCCCTTGACCAGCTTGCCCGGAATCATCCAGTTGGCCAGGTCACCGTTTTCGGCTACCTCCATGGCCCCCAGTATCGCCGCCGCGATCTTCCCACCGCGGATCATGCCAAAACTGCTTGCACTGTCGAAGTAGCTGGTTCGCGCCAGTTCCGTGATGGTCTGTTTGCCTGCATTGATCAGATCGGCGTCTTCCTCACCTTCCAGCGGGAACGGCCCCATGCCCAACATGCCGTTTTCGGACTGCAATGTGATGTCCTTGTCGCCGGTATGGTTGGCAACCAGTGTCGGAATACCGATGCCCAGATTCACGTACATTCCATCGTCAAGTTCTTCGGCTGCGCGTGCAGCCATCCGGTTACGATCCCAAGGCATCAGTCTGTCTCCCTCTTGCGCGTGGTGCGCTGTTCTATTCGTTTTTCGTGTGTCCCCTGCACCAGGCGGTGCACATAGATACCCGGCAGATGAACATGATCGGGATCCAGCGTGCCGCGTGGGACGATTTCCTCAACTTCGGCGATACAGATTCTGCCGCACATCGCCGCGGGCGGATTGAAGTTGCGTGCGGTCTTGCGAAACACCAGATTACCGGTATCATCGGCTTTCCAGGCCTTGACGATCGACAGATCCGCCACGATTCCCCTTTCGAGTATGTATTCCTCGCCATCGAACAGCTTGCTTTCCTTGCCTTCTGCAATGACGGTTCCCGCGCCAGTACGAGTATAAAAGCCCGGAATACCACAGCCGCCTGCACGCATCCGTTCAGCCAGGGTACCTTGCGGATTGAATTCAAGCTCCAGTTCTCCCGAGAGGTACTGACGCATGAATTCCGCATTTTCCCCCACATAGGAGCTGATCATCTTCCTGACCTGACGGCTCTCCAGCAATATGCCTAGTCCGAACCCGTCAACGCCTGCATTGTTGCTCGCTATCGTCAGGTCCCGGGTGCCTGCGTCTCGAATGGCCGAGATCAGCAATTCCGGAATTCCACAGAGGCCAAAACCTCCCGCAGCGATCAGCATACCGTCAGTCAGCACTCCGTCGAGCGCTGCCACGGCCGTGTCGTAAGTCTTGTTCATGAGATACCTGTCAGCTTGCCTTGTTCAAAATGATTCACTGCGTCGAAGCGGCTCAGCGCCAATGTTCTGCCCCACCGCCCTGTTTCATGATTCGCCTTGTCGTCTTGCATTACCAACCTGCGCCATTGGCTTACTCGACTCTCGCAACATCAGCTGCACCGACGAGATTCGCCGGTGCAGATACCGAAGGTGAGTACTACTGCTTGATGAAACTGGCCCTCTCGGCTTCGATCTCGGCATTTGCCCTGTCGACAGCCGCCTGAACAAGGTCGTAATACTCGGAACCATACTTGTCGACAAACCAGTCGATCACCGGCTGCTGTCCGGGCAGAAACGTCGCTTTTTCCTCGGCAGAGGGGATATGCACCTCACCGCCGCCATCCACGAACTTCTGGTATTTCTCGAGGTACAGGGCACCAGGCAAACCATTGCAGGTCTTGTTCAGCTCATGGAAGCCGTCAGCCACCACTCCCTGCAAGTCTTCAGGTAGTTTCTGCAGCCAGGTATCCGACATCCACCAGAAGATCAGATTATGCGTATGGTGATCGGCAACAGCGTATTTGACATAGTCGTTCAATGAAGTATCAACCACGTCGGAAAGGGCATTCTTGGTACCGTGGACCACGCCAGTTGCCAGCGAAGTGTAGAGCTCGGGCCAGGGCACCGGCGTCGGGTTCATGCCAAGCGCGCGGGCAAACTCCATCGAAACCGGCGACTCCACCGTACGCATCTTCACACCCTTGAGGTCTGCTGCCGTCTTTATCGGCACATCGGCGAAGAAGTCTCGCCAGCCAACACCACCCGTCATGCCCATCAATCTTACGGACCCTGTCGCCTTGAGTACGTCGGCACGCAACCGCTCGGTCAATTCACGATCAGCCATGACCTTGTCCATCACCTGATCATTCTCGAACATATAGGGAATATCAAAGGCCTGGATGGGGCCGAAAAAATTGGCAATGCCACCGCCGGAGGTCAGCGTCATCTCGAGCGTTCCAAACTGCACCGCCTCGACATTTTCCCGAAAGTTGCCCAATTGACCTGCCGGATAGTGCTTTACCTCTATACGCCCCCCCGAGTATCGCTCGACATGGGACTTCATCACCTCGGCGCAGGTCGACAAGGGCTGTGAAACCGCCGAGACATGGCCAATCTTGAGCGTGTAGTCAGCGGCATGCACACTGGCTGTGAATGCCAAGGCACTGAACAGACTACCGCTCAGGCCAATGACAAGTTTTCTACTGCTGTTGTTGATAGACATCGGGTCCTCCCCCTGTATTGTCTGTAGTGGGTCTGTGCGGCTTTACATGAAACCGAACAGGCGTGGAATGGTGAGGGTCAGTGCCGGGATCATGGAAATCAGCACGATGACCAGAAAATGCACAGCGAGATACGGCCAGAGTTCACGGGAGATCTTTTCGATGCCCGTTCGGGTCAGCCCGGATGCGACAAACAGAATCATGCCCATGGGTGGCGTCACCAGGCCGACGGTAACGTTGACGCACATGATGATGGCAAAGTGAACGGGATCGACACCTACCTGCGCCAGTGCGGGACCAAATATCGGCCCCAGAATGAGAATCGCAGGCACCGCATCCAGAAACATGCCGATGAACAGCAACAGTATATTGACCAGCAGAAGCAACAGATACGGGTTCTCGGTAATGGTGAACAGAAGTTCAGCCAAAGCCTGTGGTACGCCAGACACGGTCGCCGCCCAACCGAAGATCGTGGCCGAACCGACGATCAGCAGAATGGATGAGGACACCAGACCAGTGCGGTACAGGATGCCAGGCAGATCGGAAGGCTTGACCGTGCGTGTAATCAGCATGGACAGAATCAAGGCATAGAAGACGGCAGCTGCGGCAGCCTCGGTGGGAGTAACGATTCCCGACACGATGCCGCCAAGTATGATCACCGGGGTCATCAATGGCAAAAGAGCGGGTTTGAAAGCTCCCCACATCTCACCTTTGCTGGCTCGTCGTTCAGCCTTCGGATAATTGCGTCGCTTTCCGATGATGGCGGTAACCACCATCAAGCCAATACCAACCATGGCACCAGGTATGATGCCAGCAAGAAACAGTGCAGCCACCGAAACATTCATCACATAGGCATAGATAACCATGATGATACTGGGAGGAATGATCGGTCCGATGACCGAGCTTGCCGCAGTCACGGCCGCGGAGAACGCACGAGAATAACCGTCCTTTTCCATTGCCGGAATGAAGATGGAACCCAACGCTGAGGTATCTGCCACCGCCGATCCACTGAGCCCGGCAAACATGATCGAAGCAAGAATGTTTGCCTGCGCCAGACCGGCGCGCACATGACCGATAAGCACGTTGGCAAAATGCACCAGACTCCTGGTGATACCACTGACATTCATCACCTCGCCCGCCAGGATGAACAACGGAATCGCGAGTATGGGGAACTGCGCTATACCGCCAAACATGCGCTGCGGCAGCATTTTCATGAAAGCAGCCTGATCGGTCAGCAGGAACCCGGCCAGCGGCCCCGCAGCCAGTGCGAACACGATCGGTATCCCCACCGCCATGAAGAACAGAAATACCCAGAAAAACGTCAGAGCTGCCATGGTGCCAATTTCCTCCCTAGATTCCGCAGAATGGCTGCGGCCTGAACTTGATTATTGAGGTCGAATGCCGTTTCACGACAACGAGTTATCGATCATGCTTCCCGGTTCGAGATCAACCTCGTCGGGACTGAAAATGCCGAGCAAGGCACTCAGGGAAAATTCCAGAGATATCAGGGCCATGACAAAGCTGCCAAAGGGAATGGCAAAGTAGATCCAGAAAAATGACATCTCGAAAGAAGAGGGTTGTTGATTGCGGGCGATCCAGGCAATGCTGTAGCCCTGCCAGACAAACACGCACATCAGCACAAACACGATGCAATAGATGATCAGGTAATTGAGATTGCGTAGCCTTGGAGGCAACAGGCTGGGCAGGATATCCAGCGCAATCTGTCCACGGTTTTTCAAAACGATCGGTGCGGCGACAAATACAAGCCAGAACATCATGTACTTGCCGGCTTCTTCATACCAGGGAATCGAGCTATTGAGGGCATAGCGCCAGAAAACGCCGACGAAAACATTCAGCGTGATCGCACCCATCAACAGGATGGTCAACCATCGCAACAGTTTGCAGATCGCAAGATTGGTCTGATTCAGGCCTGCTATCAACGCTTTCATCATCTATACCCTTGGTCGCTGGCAACAGCTGCCACGTAAAATCATCATCGGAGGTAAGCGGAAGCCGCGATTCGAATGACTCTTCAAAGCGGGCGTCGTGCAAGCGAGAAACTCTGGCCTGTTGGCCCGCCGACAGGCCGTGTTGCCATGTACAGTGCCAACTCCCCGACTTCATCGGGATGCTTCAACCTTTCCCACTCGGGGAACCCCGGCGGCAGTGCGTCTGCGAATCTCTCCAGCACTTCTTCGGGCGTGGTGCGTCGATCGCCGGGCTTGTCCTTGTTGAGCATGCTGGTCGCTACGGGGCCGGGAATCAGATTGTTGACGTCGATTCTGCGTGGCCATAGCTCATTGGCCAGAGCATCGGTGAGCATGTTCATCGCCGCCTTGGAAACATGGTAAGCGCTGTTGCTATTACCGGCACGCTTGCCCATTCCGGATGAAACGTTGATGATCTTGGCCCCTTCCGACAGCCCTTCCAGCAGAAATCGAGTCACCATATAGGGCCCTCGAACATTGATCTCGACCGTTTTCCACCAGTTCTGCGGGTCCGACTCTTCGATTTTTCCATTTTCGAGTTCCGCCCCTGCATTGTTGACCAGTACATCGATAGATTTGAATTCAGTCATGACATCTGCACAGAAGCGCTGCGTAGCCTCCTGATTCGCAAGATCCACGGCAGCAATGATGCAACGAACACCCTCGGCCTCCACTTCGGCCTTGACCGCTTCCAGCTCCGCCAGAGTGCGCGAGCAAATGGCGAGATCGGCTCCCGCGCGAGCAAAATAAAGCGCAATCGAGCGCCCGACACCACGACCAGCTCCGGTTACTACTGCTGTCTTGCCGGCAAGCGACTTCTCTTCGGACATGTGATTTCCTCTTTCTTATCGTGAATGGACATGACGAGCGGATACTATCCGTATCGTGCCAGCTCACCCGGCCCCATGGGTGCGCACTCTTCCGTGGAATCCTCCACGCAGCTTCTGCAGCCTCAACACACCTCCATCAGGACGTGTGTGCATTCGAATACAGACGACGATTCGTTACCACAACTGCACTGTAAAACATATAAAGGTATATATCAATACATATTTTTACTTTTGTGCGTTCCAACGTAGTAGCATCTGCTCGGCCTTGATCGACGAGCTGTGCCTGAGCGTTTGAAAATCACGCTTGTCCCGACTATCAAGGTCAACAACATCACACGCGTGAACACCAATCATCGATACAGGAGATACGCATGAAATCGAATCGCTACCACGCTCTCGGCCTGGCACTGAGCCTGCTGGCTACCGCAAACACCCCGCTGCTGGCAGCAGAACCGGGCAACGAACTGGTCAGGGACACGGATGTCAAGTTCATCCCGCTCAACCCGGCACGTGGCGATGCCAGTCCTCGGTCCGGAGCACTCTGGGGCAATATCCGCGAAGACGTTCCCTCGGGCATGCTGGTGACCTTCGCAGACGGTTTTTCATCCCCACCACACATACACAACATTACCTATCGCGCAGTCGTGATCAATGGGCTCGCTCATAATGACGATCCCGACGCAGCCAACATGTGGATGGGACCCGGTTCGTTCTGGACTCAACCCCTGGGTGAAAACCACATTACCGCCGCCAAGAGCGCCGATGGCAAGACCCCGATGATCTTCCTGGAAATCCTGTCAGGCCCCTATCTGGTCAAACCGGCCGACCAGGCTTTCGCCAGCGATGAACTTCCGGTCAATGTCGATGCCCGTAATGTTGTCTGGCTGGATGCCGAGGATGTGCAATGGGTGGACGGTGATGATGGAGCGCAGATGGCATTCCTCTGGGGCAGCCTGGAAGGCAACGAAAAGAATGGTACGTTCGTCAAACTGCCAAGTGGTTACAACGGGACACTGAGCACCGATGCCCCACTGATGCGTGCCGTCACCATTCAAGGCACCACGCAAGTCACGATGTCAGGCGAGACAGAAACCAACAGTTTGAATCCGGGAAGCTATTTCGGGTCCCGCGGAGAGGCCTCACACACGGTTGCGTGTGAGTCTGACGATGATTGCATCCTGTACATGCACACCGAAGGCGATTACGTACTCGCTGCTTCCTGATCATCCGACTGCTTCGAAGAGGCCACGCCCATCGCGCGTGGCCTTTTCCTGATGATCGGTGTAATGATTATCAGGCTTTTACAAGCCTGGCTTCATGGCGATGGACTTCGGCACGACATAATGATCCAGACTTTCGGGGCCACCCTCGACACCGTAACCACTTTCCTTGACCCCACCAAACGGGGTTTCCGGAATGGCTATTGCCACCGTATTGATGCCAACCATGCCGGCCTGCAACGCTTCGCCAATTCGCGTCGCGCGCTCCAGTGAATTGGTCAAGGCATACGATGCCAGACCAAGCTCCAGCGCGTTGGCGCGTTCGGCCACTTCATCGATCGAACGGAATCGCGTCATCGGTGCCATCGGACCGAACGGCTCCTCGGTCATGAGCAGACTGTCGTCCGCGGCATTCTCGATCACGGTTGGTGCGAAGAAATAGCCTCGTTCACCCACTCGTTCGCCACCCGTCGTGATGGTCGATCCACGAGACTTCGCATCGGCCACGAAGTCATCCATCGCAGCCAGCCTGCGTGCATTGGCCAATGGCCCCATCATGGTACCCCGAGTCATGCCATCACCCACCTTGATAGCTGCAGCTCGTTCGCTGAAGGCCTTGACGAAATCCGAGTAAATCGCCTCCTGCACGAAGAAGCGAGTCGGCGAAATACAGATCTGCCCGGCATTGCGAAACTTGCCCGGCACCAGCAGGTCGACAGCCTTGCCGATATCCACATCATCAAACACGACGACAGGGGCATGACCTCCCAGTTCCATGGTCAATCGTTGCATCCTGTCGGCTGCCATTGCCGCCAACTGCTTGCCAACAGGCACCGAGCCTGTCAGCGACACCTTGCGAACGATGCTGGATGACATCAGATGGCGGGTCAATTGCGCGGAGGGACCGAAGACGACATTCACCACGCCCGCAGGCAGGCCTGCATCCATCAACGCCTGCACCAGCAGAATGGCAGATGCCGGTGTCTCGTTCGATGCCTTGAGAATCAGTGAACATCCCGCACCCAGCGCTGCCCCGGTTTTCTTGGCGACCGTATTGATCGGAAAATTCCAGGGCGTTATTGCAAGGCAGACTCCAACCGGCTCCTTGACCACATGATGCTGAACGCCAGCTGCACGTCCCTCGACGATTCTCCCATGCAGACGTTTTCCTTCCTCTGCGCTGAACTCGAGAATATCGGCCACCGTTCCGACTTCCATGCGAGACTCTGCCAGGGGTTTGCCGTTCTCCAGTGTCACGGCAATTGCAATCAACTCGTTGCGTTCGCGGATCAGCTGCGCTGCCATCATCATGATTCGAGCTCGCTCATAACAGGACATGGCCCGCCAGATTGCGAAGCCACGCCCGGACGATTCAAGGGCCGCGTCAAGATCCTCAGCCGAGGCAACCGGAAGAGCACCCAGAACTTCTTCGGTCGCTGGATTGATCACATCCTGCGTTGCTCCCGTCGAGCCGCCACGCCACTCGCCGTCGATCAACAATCTCAGTTCGGGATAGTCATTCATGTTTTCATTCTCGTGTTGTCGTGATGATGCAACGCTTGTCACTACGTGCAGTGTTCACAGGATGTAATGGATGTACAAACTTGCATTGTGTGGAATCTGAGCTCATGGCGTTCCGCATCAGTCCCTGAAACTCATTCCATGCGTACCAAGCGCGTCCACGACCGGTGGCGTGCTTTCTCGAGAAACTCCGTCAGGGGCTGGTTTGCCTGCGCACTCGACAAAGGCCCGAATGCGGCATCCGGCACAGATGTCCGGATCAACCTGCTCCATGACAGCACCGATCGCTTCAGCCTTGCTCGGATGAACCCTGGACTTGTCGATGACCGAAAAAAGATTCATCCGTTTGAGCGCCAGCACGGTTTCCTTGTAGGCGATCACGACATGCAGATCGCCGCCTGCCTTGCGAGACCTCAGATACTCTGACACCAGCAGATCAACACCGGACAGGTCGATCTTTCCCAGCCCTTTCAGGGCCAGAACCTTCAAGTTGCGATTCGGAGCTCGACTCTCGAAGCGACGAAGCTCGGATTCCACATGTTCAACCGAGCCAAAGAACAAAGGTCCTTCCAGACGCAACACACTGATTTGCGGGCATTGCTCAAGCGCGTGGTAGTCCACACCACGCAACAACCTGCGACCGTGATAGACGATGGGCGAGATCTCAGCCAGATGTGGACGCGCGCTACGGTGCAGAAATACGGCAAGCGAAGTTATAACTCCGACAAATATTGCGTTCTCCAGCTCAGTGGTCACACCAGCCAGAAAGGTCAGACTGAGGATCAGCGTTTCACTGCGGCTACTGCGCAGGATGTGATGAATTTCGACGAAGCTGATCAGGCGCCAGGCCACATAGATGACGATACCAGCCACCGCCGGCTTGGGAATTCGATCGACCAGAGGTGCAACCAGGAACAGCAGGATGAACAGGAAGAGTGCCGCCAGAATCGCTGCCAGCGGGGTGCGAGCGCCAGACTCCAGATTCAAGGCCGAACGGGTAAAGGATCCGGAGCCCGCATAGGCCTGGAAAAATCCGGCTACGACATTCGACATGCCTTGACCCACGATTTCCTGATTGGAGTCATACCGTTCCTGGCGTCGCATTGCAAACGAGCGACCGATGCTGATCGCTTCCAGCAGCCCGACAAAGGCAACCGACAGAGCAGCGGGCATCAGCGCAGAGATGTCCGACAGCGAAACCTCCGGAACAGTCATCGCCGGCACGATGGAAGGCAGCTTCTGGAACATTGCCACGCCGGCCTCCTCCGCTGCCAGCACCTCGCCGATAGCCGATCCGACAAACAATGCCAACAGATAGGACGGTATGCGCTTGCTCAAGCGTTGACAGACGATGATCGTCACCAGAGTCGTCAAGGCGATCATCATGGCCACCGGATTGACCATTCGCCAGTGATCGGCGACCTGCATGATCCGCTCGGCCACCCCGCCGCCGCCATCTACGCTGATTCCGAGCGCTCCGCCAATCTGCGACGCACCGATCAGCAACGCTGCTGCGGCTGTGAACCCGACCATGACGGAATGCGAGATGAAGGAGATCAGTCCTCCCAGCCGAAAAACGCCTGCCAGCAATTGAAACAGACCGGCGACAATCGTCAATGCAAGCGCAAACTGCACGTAGAGAGGCGTACCCGGTGGCGCAAACTGCGACAACGAGGCGAACATCACCGCCGATATCGCCGTAGTTGGTCCCGACACCATCACCATGGATGAACCCCAGATGGCTGCAATCACCGGCGTGATCATGGCCGTGAACAATCCATACTCCGGCGGAAGACCGGCGATGACTGCAAAGGCCACTCCCTGAGGCAGGACGATGGCTGCATTGGTCAGGCCTGCGAGCGCATCCTCCCGCAAGGTATCCAGCGTCACTGCTGCATGCCATGGACGTCGTAAGGAGAATTTCCCCAATAGCCAGGAACCGGTCATGAGGCCTCGGGTCCAGGACAAGAACTACCGTCATCGGCAAACGATCCGAGCAGCGAATTCCTGCCGAGCTGCAGACTTGCCCACAGGTCGGCACCACCCACCCGCACGCCAACTCTCCACCAGATGCAACTCACCAGACCTTCGACCTTGCGAATCTGCCGATGCTCATCACGCCTGAAGGCCGATGCAATGGGCTGAGTGAGCAAGATTGTTGGTTCTCCCGAGGTCAGTGTTCAACCCGGGCGAAACACCCGGGCCGCAGACCGAGCTTGGCGAGTTGGCCGTCATGCCCACTGCCAATCGACCGGGCATCACCCCAACTTGTCGACTGATCCGAACCCATTGATGATCTGCAGTTGACTTTATAACATATATACTTCTATATGTTTATAACAAATTGCTATTTCTGCAGATTGGAGTTGCTCTATTTCTTCGAAAACAGCGCCGAGTCCCCCTGACGACTCACCAGACCATCCACCACGTCTCCCGATATCGACTTCGACAACAATGAGAAATCGCCCTGTTCGAACATGGCGCTGCCGGCGTCGACGATAAGACGATGTGTGGCTCGTGCAAGGGCCGAACCCAGGGATATGCGAGCCACTCCGGCGGCGGCGAACTGCCCCCAGCTATGGCGGGTGAAAGGACCCGCAGCCAGCGCATTCACCGGAAGTTCCGTGGCTGCGCAGATGCGAGCCTGATCCTCCAGCGTACCCGGCAAGGGCACATACACACAATCGGCACCCGCCGCCTCGTAACCGGCCAGGCGCGCCAATGCTTCATCGATGTCGTACTGGCCATTCATCACGCCGTCGGCGCGTGCCACCAGCACGAAGTCGCCAGGCAGTGCGCGCGCAGCAGCGCAGGCCGCACGAATGCGTTCAACGGCCAGCGCGCGCTCATAGGGCGTGGCCGAAGGCAGTGCAGTATCTTCAATGGAGATACCGGCAAGACCGGCCTCGAACGCCAGTTTCACCGTCATGGCGCAGGTATCGGGGTCATCGCCGAAACCATTCTCGAAGTCGCCGGAAACCGGCACTTTCACGGCGGCTACCAGGTCGCTTGCATGCGCCAGAGCTTCGTCCCGGGTTACATGGCCCATGTCCGGCCTGCCCAGAGTGAATGCGTGCGCGGCCGAGGAAGTCCCGATGGCTTCGGCGCCGAGAGCTTCGAGCATCCTTGCCGATCCGGCATCCCAGGCATTGGCAAGGACGAAGGGCTTGCCGGGACGGTGCAGATCGCGAAAGCGTGAACCTGATTGCATGCTCATGACAGTGGTGTCTCCAGTGGTCGGGCCGGGAATCAGCCGTCATCTCGCATTCCAGCTTACCGCGTTCGACGCGAGAACAAATTGCAAGTCGTTCTCCTGTCTGCCTGTTTCAGGCTAGTTTTGGCCTTGTCAGAAGCAGGCCCCTGCCTTCATCAGCTCCACGGGAATCAATCATGTCATCATCGAAATCACGCGAGGAAATCTGGTCGGAATGGCGCGATCTGGTCAATATGGCGCCACAGGAACTGCAAGACTGGCTGGAGACCGATGACTCGAAATCGGTCGGCGACAGCGACGACGGGGAGAGCACCGGACACGCCTCCGGGCGCCGCATCGTCGAGATCAAGCGCAGCAACAAGGATGACATCAGCGATGATCAGTGGGACCACATGGCCAAGGTTGTGGGCTACATCAAGCGCCACTTGTCGCAGGGCGGACCGGATGAAGGCAAGGAACACTCGAACTGGCGTCATTCACTGATGAACTGGGGACATGATCCGCTCAAGGAGGATTGACTCCGCCACCTCTACCCACCTGCACGGCCGGAAATCGCCTGCAGCCAGGCAGGCAAGCGCTCCGCTTGGCGATTCCGGCGACTGCATCCGCCGCTACACACCATCACAAGCAGTGACGTCGGTGTCTGCCATGTACTCTGCGGTCAACCGAATCTCGCTACGTGCGTTTTATCCCTGAGTAACTTCAATCATCAGGCTCAATGCAATGTGGAACGGTCCTACACGGTCATTGCCGAATTCGATGCGTTGACGAAGTCACTGGCATACTCGTCAGTGGACAATAGGCAAGCCAGCACCCTGGCGCACAGGGTGCCGAATGAAGAGCAATGGGTTGCGATCGACAGGCTGGAATTGCGCTCGAAAGCGGCACATGCTGACATGGCGTCTGCCGTCGATGCATTGAAAGCCGGCGATGAATACTACAATGCGGCCGTTCTGGCCGGCATGAGCCGCTTTGTCAGGGATGTCGAACAGGAGATCAGCCGGTTTCAACAGAACCGGCTGCGCACGGAGTCCTGAACTCGGGGTGCGACTGCGTGCCACCGTGTGCGATCACGGCGGCAACGGGTCTCGTATCAGCCGCCGAACTCAGGCCAGAAACAGATTTTCTGCGGAATAGCCACTGCCTTCCAGAATCCGGCGCAATCGCTTCAGCGCTTCCATCTGGATCTGCCGGACTCGCTCGCGAGTCACGCCCAGTTCCTGACCGACTTCCTCGAGTGTGCACTTCTCGTGGCCGTGCAGTCCAAAGCGTCGTACCAGCACTTCGCGCTGTTTGGATTCGAGCTTCAGCAACCAGTCGTTGATGTTGGAGTTCACCGTCTCGTCCTGCAGCACCATGGATGGATCCACGTTGTTTTCGTCAGGAATGATGTCCAGCAGTGGTCGTTCGCCGTCCTTGCCGATGGCCACATCCACAGAGGTGACTCGATCACGCAGTCCCAGCAGGCGAATCACGTCTTCCACCGGTCGTTCCGTCAGAGCCGCGATGTCTTCTGCCGTTGGCTCACGATCCAGTGACTGTTGCAGACGACGCTCGGCCTTGATGTAGACATTCATCTCTTTCACGACATGAATCGGCAGACGAATGGTGCGTGTCTGGTTCATCAGGCCACGTTCGATGGTCTGGCGAATCCACCAGGTCGCGTAGGTGGAGAAGCGAAAGCCGCGCTCGGGGTCGAATTTCTCGACCGAGTGAATCAGCCCCAGATTGCCTTCTTCGATGAGATCCAGCAGGGCCAGCCCACGGTTCATGTAGCGGCGAGCAATCTTGACCACCAGGCGCAGATTGCATTCGATCATCTTGGCACGAGACTTCTCGCAACCTTTCTGAGCCAGACGGGTGTACATCTTTTCCTCGTCGGCAGTCAGAAGCTCTGAATGTTCGATTTCCTTCAGATACAGACGCGTGGCGTCCATCTCCTTCCTCGAACCATCCCGCAACTTGCTGGCAGTGATCTTCTCGCCAGAGTCGTCATCGCTGATTGCAGCGGCAGTTGAAGACCCACTACTACCTCGTCGGCTCCAGCCGGCGCGGTCGTCAGTGGACATCGTGAAATTTCCCCAATGCTGTGTCATGAGACACTCTCTTGCTGTTTTTTTTATATATTAAAGCAACTTAGATCGACTTGCTAATGCAATTTCCATGGACTAACGTATAAATTCCCCGGGACACTGTTACTCGCCTGTGCCTGCAAGGCGCGAGACTCATGAAAAGTTGCATTACCGAGCGGAAAGAAAATCCATCGGATTCAATGAATTGCCATCCTTGCGTACCTCGAACCTGAGCACAGACTCCTGTTGCGCGTTCCAGCCCAGCGTACCGATCGGATCCCCTGCCCTGACGGTGTCGTTCTCTGCGACATACAGATCCTTGGTGTGGGAATAGGCCGTCAGCAGCGATCCATCGTGCTTGACGATGATCAGATTGCCCGAACCGCTGGGATCCTTGCCCGAGTAGGCCACCACACCATCCTTCACGGCTACCACGGGTTGCCCGGGAACACCGGCAATGTCGACGCCATGTCGTCCTTCCTGAATCGGTGCGAATCCGCGGGCCACCGGTCCCTGCGTCGGCCAGGTCCAGCTGCCGACCAGGGGCTGCAATCGATCGCTCACCCCCCGGCTGTCAAGCAAGGCATCATTGCCGGCATATTCCTCTTCAACGATCTCCCGACCGGCAAAGGTCGACTCGCGCGGCACCATGGGCTGAGGAGTTTCCGGCGCAATCTCCTGCACCGGGGCTTCCGGTCGCCGATACGGCTTGCGGGTATCGAGCAGTGTCACATCGGAGACCACGGCGTTGACCGCCGGTGTGAATACCGATCGGTTCTCGGGCACTTCATGGCGCTGCGGCTGCGTCTGCGGTACTGCCCTGGGTGTTTCGACGCGAGATACCACGGCGCGATCATCCCGTTCATCCCGATAAGGGTCACGTCGTGGCGCCGATGCCGCGGCGGGCTGCTGCGCTTCTGCCCAGGCAGCCTCCGAGCGATAGCTCTCCCGCGCGTTGGATGCCGAACGAATGTTCAGATGGGTGCCGGCCGCAAAATGCCTGCCCTTGTCCGGGTTCAGAGCTGCCAGCTCATTCGGTGAGAGCTTGTAGCGAAAGGCGATACTCTCCAGCGTATCCCCGGCCCGCACCACATAGGTGCCCGAGTCCAGATCGAGACTGTTCAGGCTTTCCTCGACTCTGGGCACTGACACGCAGCCCGAGACAGTCAGGGACAGAACGGTCAGGCAGCAAACGCGTTGCAGAAGCTTCATGGATCACTCGATAATACTGTTTGTGTTCGCCATCACCATCCGGCAGGACGTGACAGATTCACTCACGATCAAGGAAGTGTAGTTGCCTGCTCAGGACTTACCAGAAAGAAAAGGCACAAATTTCACGTCACATTCACGATATTGACTGAATCCCTGCCGCGTTCGGGTAATGATCGTCAACGCCTGCATGCCGCTCTGCTCACCCACCGGTACGATCATGCGGCCGCCAATGGCAAGCTGTTCCAGCAGAGGTTCGGGGATACTCGGCGGGGCCGCGGTCACGATGATACCGTCATACGGGCCATGACTGGACCAGCCCCAGCCACCGTCACTGTAGCGCGAATGAATATTGTGATACTGCAATGCCCTGAAACGCCGGCGTGCCCGCTCCAGCAGGGAACCGATGCGCTCCACCGTGAACACCGCTTCGACCAGTCGAGACAGCACGGCGGCCTGATAACCTGAACCGGTTCCCACTTCCAGCACACGGTTCAGCGGACCGTCCTCGAGCAGGATTTCCGTCATGCGAGCCACCGCATAGGGCTGCGAGATGGTCTGTCCTTCACCGATGGGCAGAGCCACATCCTCGTAGGCACGTGAGGCAATCGCCTCATCGACGAACAGATGCCGCGGCACCGAGGCCATGACCTGCAACAGGGCTTCGTTCTCGATGCCGCGATCGATCAGGCGACGGATCATGCGGCTTCGAGTGCGTTGCGAGGTAAATCCGATACCGGCAATCTGCTCGGGGCTGGCGATCACGAGAGTCTCTCCAGCCAGGCACTCACCGGGGCTACACTGTCCATTCGCGTCAGATCGATCTGCAGCGGCGTCACCGACACGAAGCCGTCGCGAACGGCACCGAAATCGGTGCCCGGACCGTCATCGGCCACATCCCCGGCAGCCCCTATCCAGAAGATGGTTTCTCCACGCGGACTGAGCTGCTTGATGGCTTCCTTGGAGGGATGCCGGGTGCCGAGGCGTGTGGCACGCAGACCGGCCAGTTCATCAAAGGGCAGATCCGGTACATTGATGTTGAGGATGGTATCCATCGGCAAGGGGACTTCCTTCAGGTGCGCCACCAGATTGCGCATGACTGTTGCCGCCGTCTCGAAATGCTTCGGTGCGTGGCTGGCCATGGACACGGCCACCGCCGGATGCCCCAGATGACGCCCTTCGATGGCCGCCGCCACAGTGCCCGAATACAACACATCATCGCCCATATTGGGCCCGTCGTTGATTCCGCTGACCACCATGTCGTGCTCCTCTTCCAGCAAGCCACTGAGCGCGACGTTCACGCAATCGGTCGGCGTGCCTTCGAGTGAATAGATGTCCGGCTCATGGCGCCGGGCATGGATCGGATGGGATAATGTCAGTGAATTGCTGGCACCACTGTGGTTGCGATCCGGCGCCACAATGGTCGCCTCGCCCAGCGTCTTCATGGCGTTGTGAAGCGCACGAATGCCGGGAGACAGATACCCATCGTCGTTGGCGACAAGAATTCTCATAGTCCGGTCCGCTTACACACAGTTGTAGTCATCGGACTGTAAATTTAGTCCGCATTGGCATTTAAGCAACAGAATATTCGCAAAAAAGTCACTCACCCATGCCGATCATCCAGAGCACCTATACACCATCACGCTGGCTCAGCAACCCTCATCTGCAGACCATCGTGGCCAGTCAGCTTCTCAGACCGGCTGCGGTTCAGACCGATCATGAGCGCATCGAACTACCGGACGGTGACTTCATCGACGTCAATCTCAGTCAGCAGAGCCAAGGCGAACTGGTTGCCATCTTCCATGGCCTTGCCGGGAGCGTGAACAGCAACTACATCCGTGGCGTCTGGAGGACTCTGGAACTGGCCGGCTTTCGGCCGATGCTGATGCACTGGCGCGGCTGCAGTGGCGAACCCAACCGCCTGCCACGGGCCTATCACTCGGGCGCCAGCGATGATGTCCAGTGGTTCATCCGGTTCCTGCAGCAGCGCTTCGGCGACACGCCGCGCTATGCCCTGGGCTATTCTCTGGGTGCCAATGCGCTGCTGAAATACCTCGGTGAAAACGGCAGCAATGCCCTGTTGAGCGGCGCCATGGCCGTCTCACCGCCGCTGGTTCTGCAGGAAGGCGCCAACAAGCTCAACAGCGGTGTCTCGCGCCTGTATCAGGCGCACCTGCTGCGGCTGATGCGCAGACACCACGAGAACAAACGTCAGATCTACCCCGAACTGAACCTGCCGCCTGCCACCCGGCGTCTGGACTCCCTGTGGAAATTCGACGATGCCATCACGGCGCCGCTGCACGGTTTTGCCGACGCCCGTGAATACTATGAGCGCTGCAGTGCTCGCCAGTTCCTGCCCGCTATCCGCACCCCCACGCACATCCTGTGTGCTCATGACGACCCCTTCTTCACCCCGCAGATTCTTCCGGAGGCCGCAGAACTGTCCGCCGAGACCACGCTGGAGATACCGCAGGCCGGTGGCCATGTCGGTTTTCTTCAAGGTCGCCAGCGTTGGCTGGACACACATGTGGCCGAGGTGTTGAGTTCGCTCAGGGAGCGCGCCGCACATTGATGCCGCGGGTCAGCCAGCGAGCCTCGCTGGCGTCGAACTGCAGGTGCGTCAGCGAGGCCGGGTCAACCCGGAAACTCATGGCGCGCTGTAATGACCAGCCCAGGCACAGACACAACAGCGCCCGGATACTGCCACCGTGGCTGACAACCACGGCCGATGCCGATTCGACATCGGCCAGCGCCTTGCGGGCCTCTTCCAGCCACGCCTGACAACGCGCCGCCTGACTGGCAAAGCGCTCTCCGCCGGGAGGTGCACGATTCACCCAGTCTTCTGCCCAGGCTTGCATGACATCGGCGTGCTGCTCATGCACATCGGCCCAGGTCATGCCCTCCCAGTCCCCGAAATCGAGCTCCACCAGACGCGCATCCAGCAGGGTATCGGGCAATATCCGGTCAGCTGCAGCCGTGGAACCGGTCTCATCTGACCACCAGTGTTCGCGCAGCAGATCCGAGCTCTGCCGGGTTCGCAACATCGGACTGCAGTACCAGGCTTGTGGTGTCACCATCATCTGCTGCAAGCTGGCAGCCAGCTGCCGGATGGCATCTCGCCCCTGCTCGGCCAGTGCGATATCGGAACTGCCCGCAACGCCGCCCGTCGCATGCCATTCGGTATGCCCGTGTCGAATCAGGTAGAGGGACTTCAATGCCATGACACCACCATCAGCACACTCAGCAGGACTGTCACTTCGACCACCTGATTGGCAGCCCCCAGGCAGTCCCCGGTTATCCCTCCGAAAACGGCACGAAAGCGTCTGCCGGACAGCAACACGACCAGCCAGGCAACGATGAACAGCAGGTAGAGACCGGCACCCTGCCACAGAGCCAATGGCAACAGAACCGCCGCGGTGCACAGGCTGGCGTGCAGCAGACAACGCCGATCAACCCCTTCAGCCACGACCTTGTTGGCAGCTTCCGGCCGGGCATACTCTTCCAGCACCATCAGACAGACACTGCTCCAGCGACTCAGCACGTGGGCACAGATCAGCGTGGCCAGACACAGCTGCGGGGCCAGCATCCACAGTTCCCACAGACTCAGCAGCTTGATCACGACGAGCAGAATCAGCGCCAGTGCACCATAGGTGCCGACGCGGCTGTCGCGCATGATCTCCAGCTTGCGATCAACGCCGAAGGCACCGGCACTGTCAGCGACATCGGCCAGCCCATCTTCGTGAAAGGCGCCGGTGAGCCGCACGGAGAGCAGCAGCATCAGTGCAATCGACACGGAGATCGGCAACAGCTGCTGCAGGATGGCCAGACTGGCTGCCAGCATCGACCCCACGATGAAACCCACCAGCGGAAAATAGCGGGTCGACCGGACCAGCTCGGTGGCCTCGCCACTGGCCAGAGTTCCCGTGGGCAGTCGCGTCAGGAACATGATCGCTGTTGCCAGACGATTCAGTTCCTGCATGGGTTCGCCAGTCCTGACAGTGTGGTGCAGCAGCCGGGCAGTACCGCCATCACGCGCTGGTGGAAACGCCAGCGTCGGCAAAACTGGCCATGTCACGCAGTATGGCGGCAGCTCCGCGCAGTATCGGCAGGGCCAGCGCCGTGGCCGACCCTTCTCCCAGCCGCATGTCCAGTTGCAGAATGGGTCTGGCCTGCAGTTCGTTCAGGGCGAGCACATGACCCGCTTCAGCCGACTGATGGGCAAAGAACAGCACATCGCGCACCGAGGGCTTCATCCGACAGGCAATCAGCGCGGCCGCCGTGACAATGAAGCCGTCGACCAGTACCGGCAAACGATGCGCAGGTGCTTCCAGCATGGCACCCACCAGTGCAGCCACTTCCAGACCACCTGCCTGGCGCAGGCACTCCAGCGGATCATCGCTCTGCCCGGTCAGACGCTCGATGACGTCGCCGACCACCACCTGCTTCCAGGTCAACTGCTGATCATCCACACCGGTGCCACGCCCGGTGACGGTCTGCGCATCCTCGCCACACATGAGGCCGACGAGAATGGCGGCCGATGTGGTATTGGCTATGCCCATCTCACCCAGACCCAGACAGCGATGTCCATCCGCAACAGCCCGCACCACTGCTTCACGCCCGACCTGCAACGCTTGATCCAGCTCCTCATGCGACATGGCAGCCTCATGAATCAGATTGCGGCTCCCGCCCCTGACCTTGCAGTCGAGTACGCCTTGCAGATGACCCAGATCGGACGCCACGCCAACGTCCACCACTTCCAGCGAGGCACCTGCGTTGGCGCCCAGTACATTCACGGCGGCACCGCCCGCTGCAAAGTTGGTCATCATCTGCGCCGTGACTTCAACCGGAAATGCACTGACTCCGGCTACTCCGACGCCATGATCGGCACCGAAGACGATGATGCGCGCCGGATCCACCTGCGGTTTCAGAGTCTCCTGAACCGTGGCCAACTGCACAGCCAGGGCTTCCAGCAGCCCCAGGGAGCCGAGTGGCTTGGTCTTGTTGTCGATACAGTGTTGCGCATCTGCGCCAATGGAAGTCATCACTCAATCCTGTAGATTTGTTCTCTTGCCGAGCAGACTCTGCACGTGATCGCCAATGGTCTGGCGATCCGCGTCACTCATTCGCACGAATCTGGCGCGATAGGTCGGTGAATCCCCGCGAGCCACCTCGGGTGAATCATTACCTGCCAGAATCAGCGCATCCGTTCCGATCCGCTGTCCACTGGGAAAGAGCGTCATGGTCAGACCTACCATTTCACCCGGCTGCAGCAACAGCGTATCCTGAAACCGGATCCCGCCGGCCGACAGGCTGACCTTGTGTGTCGGCCGGATCGGTGCGCTTTCTCCGCCGAGCAACAGTTCACGGATGCGTTCTTCCAGAGCATCGATGTAGGCAGCCACTTCCGGGTGATCCCGGCAGACCTCCGCGTAACCATCGATCTCGTACTTGTCGCGCTTGCGGACCGACTGCCTCGCCGGTGCACGGACGACCTGACCGGCTGCCGGCAGATCGGTCAGTCGCTCGACATGCAGGGCAATGGCGTCCTGCACACGCTCGCTGGAGCGCCGTTCGGAGGATTCCTGCGTACCACCCATATCGGACTGATCTGTCATGTGACTACCTGTAGTGAATGCTCGGTTCTCATTCGACTCGACATTGCCTGTCAGCTCGAATCACGCAATGTTCATCCCTGCGGCCCTGTTTTAGCTATACTGCGGCACTGTGTCTGCCGTCCCGGTAGCTCAGCTGGATAGAGCAGCCCCCTCCTAAGGGGCAGGTCGGGGGTTCGAATCCCTCCCGGGACACCATGCACAACGGCAGCCGTAGCTGCCGCCGCGCAACACAGCGCTACTTTCCCTTCTTCTTGTCCAGCTTGGCAAAGCCCTGATGGCTCAGCGGTTCCGTCTGGTCGAGTCGAGGATGTGAGGTTCTGAATGCATGATGCAGATCCTCTTCCTGGTCCATCGCCAGCAATGTCGCCTTCAGCGCATGAATAGCGGCCAGTACATCCCCCGTATGACCCGATTCCGAGATCGTGTGCATGTTGCGCGTGGGAAAACCGACGGAGGTTGCCGCACTGTCCACACTGGCCAGAACCGAGGCCATGCCATCGGTGCCGGTGTCACGACCGCTGACATCGATCTGCATGGGTATGCCTTCACTGGCCGCCGCGCGCTTGATCCGGGCATTGAGCTGCTCGCTGACAATGGCGCCACTGGTCAGTGTGAAGCCCTTGCCCATCTCCAGTGGCTGCATGTTGCGATCACCGATGCCCGGAGCTGCCACGTAGTCGTGATTCACATCAATGGCAATCAGGACATCCGGCGCCATCTCTCCGGCCAGCACCCGGCTGCCGAACCGACCGATCTCTTCATGCGAGGCAATGGCGTACAGCACACGAATGTTCTGCGTATCACCGGCCTCGGCCACCAGTCTGGCCACCTCGGCGGTCACGAAGCAGCCCAGACCGTTGTCCAGGTAGGCGCCGTAGAAGGTATCGGGACTGAATCCGCGCTTGATGGGACGATTCAACAGGATCGGATCGCCGGGCTTGAGACCCAGACGCTTGATCTGATCAGCCTTGTTGTCACCATGGACCTGCAGATCCAGATACAGGGAATTGGGACGGATGCCCTTGTCGCCGGTACGCTGCGCCGGATCCGAGAAGTGGATGGCTCCCATGGCCTCGATGGTGCCGCCATTCAGTGATCGATAGGCACCCGGTTCGTCCGGGTTCTCGCTGAACACCGTCACTTCGTGGCCGATCAGGGTACACGGCAGGAAGGAGTCGCTGTTGACGTAGACCTTGCCATCGCTGCCGATCTTGCGCACCTGCATGCGAATCTTGTCGGCATGGCCCACCAGCATCACGCTGAAACGATCGTCCTCGCCCGGGTGAGAATCCCACACGACCCCGGCATTGCCGACAAACTGATGCATTTCCCAGCTCGAGGGCATGAAGCTGTCGAAATAGGGCTGCAGAACGCCCAGGGTCATCGCCGACTCCAGGCCCACCGGGCTGGGAGCCGCAATGATGTCGCGCATGATCTCGAACTGTTCGTCCGGCATGGGAGTCGACCAGGGATTGGCTTTAGTCATGATGAAGAATGGATTCGTTGTGAAATTCGGAAAGTGTGAAGTATACCCAGTGGTGCGCCCATCGGATGATTTCGCATGCAGAGTGTCAGCCTTCGCACTGACCAGATGTTGCCGCGAAGGCGTACCGGGGTACGTCAGGCAGGAACACCGCGCTCATCGAGGCGACTCGACTTCTCCTTCGGCTGACGTTCGCCAGGTACGGTGTCGTGTATCCATTATCGTGCCGTTCGCGGTCATTGTGTAACCGGTGACGCCAGCGGCCTGTCCGTGCGGCGCTGACCAATGGCAATACCGGCCAGAATCAGCAGCAATGCCACCCACATGGCAAGGCTGGGCTGCTGTGACAGGAACAGCCAGCCCCAGAACACGGCAAACAGCGGAATCAGATAACCGACATTGGACATGTAGACCGCGCCGTTGATCTGCACGATCTGCGCGCGCAGTACATAGGCAATGGCGGTCGGTCCGATGGCCAGCACTGCAAGAGCGCCAGCGGTCTCCAGATGCCAGCGCTGCTCCCAGGGTGGGCTCGACAGCAGCAGAATGGGTACCATCACCACGCAGCCGGCCACCAGGGTACCGGCCACCAGCAGCAGCGTCGGCATGCCTTTCAGGCGACGGATCAACAGTGATGATATCGAGTAACAGCAGCCAGCTGCGACGACCGCCAGCATGCCGCTCAAGCCACCACCGCCCTGCAGCAGCCCCTGTCCCAGCAACACCACCACCCCCAGAAAACCCAGTATCAGTCCGGTGAGTTTGGGCCATGAGAAACGATCATCCTGCGTCATGAAATGCGAGAACAGCAGCGTGAAGAACGGCGACGAGGCCAGCAGGATGGCCGTGGTGGCACTGTCGATTCGCAATTGTCCCCAGCCGATCAGCGTGAATGGAACCGCGCTATTGAGCAGACCGATGGCGCCCAGCAACAGCACAGAGCGACGATCCAGCTTCACTGGCAGTTTCATGCTGCGGCACACCAGGCAGATGATCACAGCGGCCAGCAACACCCGGTAGCTGGCAATCGCCACGGGCGTGAAATCCCCCAGCGCCACGGCATTGAGCAGAAAGGAGGAACCCCAGATGGCTGCCGCCGTCAGAAGGCGCAGATGATCGCGCAACAGGGGTTTTCGCAACGTCGTCTCGTTAATCTCTTGCAAGGTGTGACAACTGCTCGAAAAAACAGGAAATGGGCAGGCATAATGCCAGCACTACTCCATCTGCACATCATGATGAAAAAAAATTCCTTGAAACTGACTCTTGCCCTGCTGTTCACGGCAGCTCTGGCAACTGCCTGTGGCGGTTCCAGCAGCTCCGGCGGCAACACTGACGGAGGCACCGTTGGTGGTACCGACGGTGGTGGCACGGACGGCGGTACCACTGGCGGTCAGGACTCCGGCGACTTGTCGGCCCTGAGCCACACAGGCAAGCCCTTGCCACAGAACGCGGTCAACCCGGCCGATACAGCCCTGTATTCGGATGTTGGGCGTGCCAAGGCAGCCGCTCTGCCGGACAATCTGGCAGTGGTCTACGAAGTGGTGGAAAACCATGGCGGAGATGCCTTTCCGACGGGCAACCCCAGCTGTCAGTCACTGGCTGCCGAATATGCCTCCTGCAGTGTGACCAATCTGCACATCAAGGACGCCAATGGCGAACTGAACGATGGCAACTGGAAACTGTACTTCCACAGCATTCGCCGCATTCTGCGGGTAGACAGCGAAGAATTCAGCGTCTCCCTGGTCAACGGTGATCTGAACTACCTGGAGCCTACCGATGCATTCACCGGGTTCGATGGCAACGTCAAGACCATCGGCCTGGTCACGGAATTCAATCACCTGATCGAATCGGATTTCATGCCGCGCTACTGGCTGGTCCGCGACAACGGCAATGTCACGCTCATCGGCAACACCGATGAAGACACCGACGAGTCCGCCTATTCGGTGGCGATCACCGGTGACAATGCCAAGTCCTACAATGGCGAACCCACGCCGGTTGCCTCGGCCAGCAGTCGCTTCGAGGCCAATGGGGATGCCCAGGCCATCGCCGACACGCTCAGCGCTGAAGAGATCCAGGCACGCATCATTCCCCGCCCGGCCAGCATGACTGTGGGTAGCGGCACATTGAACATCGGCAACGGCTTTTCATTCAATGGCACGGATCTCCCGGCCGAGTCAGTGGCCGCCTTGCAGGCGCGCCAGGCGCAGTTCATGGGTACCGCTGCCGGAGTACCGCTGAGCGCCACCATCAATCCTTCCCTGACAGTCGGCAGCTACACCCTGGATGTCACCAGCGGTGGCATCAGTCTCGAAGGTGCCGATGAAACCGCACTGTTCCATGCCGCCCAGTCTCTGCTGGCCCTGGTGCAGCCCGGTGTCGGCACTCTGCCGCTCGTGAGTGTGCAGGACGCCCCGCGTTTCGACTTTCGTGGCATGCATGTCGATGTTGCGCGCAACTTCCATTCGGTGGAGTCCATGCAGAAGCTCATGGATCAGATGGCCGCCTACAAGCTGAACAAGCTGCACATTCACCTCACGGACGACGAAGGCTGGCGTCTGCAGATCCCCTCCCTGCCCGAACTGACCGATGTAGGCGCACGTCGCAGCTTTGCCCTCGACAGCGACGGCAATGTTTCGGAAGCGGCCAGCCTGATGCCGCAGCTCGGTTCGGGTCCCTTCAGCAGCAATCAGGGTAGCGGCTTCTATACCAGCGCCCAGTTTGTCTCTCTGCTGCGCTACGCCGCTGCCCGCAAGATCGATGTCATTCCCGAGTTCGACATGCCGGCTCATGCGCGAGCGGCCGTGGTTGCCATGCGGGTCCGTGCCGCGAACCTCGGTGATGCCGACGATATCAATGTTCGAGTGGATGATCCGGAAGACACTTCGCGCTACCTCACCATTCAGCACTATGACGATGGCATCCTGAACCCCTGCATTCCGGGTACCTACAACTTCATCGAGACCGTCATCGGCGATGTCTCCGCAATGTATCAGCAAGCCGGCCTGGAACTGGAAATATTCCACATGGGCGGTGATGAGGCTCGCAATGTCTTCACCGGCGGCGGTTTCCAGGACATCAATGCCGGCGACAAGGTGTCCTTTCGCGGCAACATCAACCGCAGTGAATGGGACTATCCCTGGGAGAATTCTCCGGCCTGTGCTGCTCTGATCGACAGCAATCCGGGCATTGCCTCTCGCGAAGTCCTGCAACCCTACTTCGTCAAGGAAGTGGCTCAGCGGGTCGCCGATGCCGGCATTCCTGCACTGTACGCCTATCAGGATATCTACGATGACCTGGATGCCGATGACCTGGCCACTCAGCGAGCCGGCGTAGGCTACTGGGAAATGCTGGCGACATCCACCGGCTACAACAACATCAACGGTTTCTCCAATCGCGGTTACGAGACCGTGGTATCCGTGCCTGACTTCCTGTACTTCGACTTTCCACAGGAAGCCAACCCCGAGGAGCGTGGCTACTACTGGGCGACGCGTTTCACCGATCTGCGCAAGGTCTTCACTTTCGCACCGGAAAACCTGCCACAGAACGCCGAGACCTCGATCAACCGCGAAGGCCGCAGCTGGAGCGCCACCGGCGATGTGGCCAACCAGGGTTTTCTGGGCATGCAGGGCCAGTTGTGGAGTGAAACCATCCGTACTGCGGAGCAATTCGAGTACATGCTCTTCCCGCGCGTGATTGCACTGGCGGAAAGAGCCTGGTCCAGAGCCGACTGGGAACTCGACTACGTCCCGGGGCAGACCTTCTCCGGTGATACCAACCTGGTCGATGAGGCTTCCCTGACCAGCGACTATGCCGGTTTTGCTGCCGCTCTGGCGGTCAAGGAATTGCGCAAGCTTGACGCCGCCGGCATCCGTTACCGGATTCCGGTACCCGGCGCCAGTACTGCTGGCGGCACGCTGGTCATGAACAGCGAACTGCCGGGTCTGCCACTGGAATACTCCACTGATGGTCAGAACTTCTCGACCTATTCCGCAGGCTCACCGCCCAACGCGGCCGTTGTCGCCATTCGGGCCCGTTCAGCCAATGGACAGCGCAGCGGTCGTATCGAAACCCTCGCGCAGTAAGAGAAAGAGACATGCCCATCGAGCCCGGTGGGCATGTCTGCTCAGAACGTACCCAATCGACATTCTTTTACGTTTTGCGTGTGAACTCGCCGACAGTTGATCGGCAAGATGTTACGCGCGTCCCCTTCCGGATGCCGATTGCCCATCGCTTTCCGGAATCAGCGTTCATGGACGCAGGAAGTTACCGATACATGCTATGACAGACGATTGAAAGCGGGTCAGACCGATTGAACCTCAGCCCGGCCACCGCTTCGCGTCACACGATAAAAACAATAATAAAAGTGAGCCGAGCCAATGCGCTTCACCATGTATCAGCAAGTTCGCAAGAACTTGTCCCGGCAAAGACCCCCGTTAGCCAGTACCTCCATGGCTCGGCCATTGGTCAGCCTGAGCTCGGCAGCGCTGATCGTACTATCGGGCTGTGCAAGGGCCGACCCACCGGAAATGTTCGAAGCGGACCCTGCACTGCTCAACGATTTCACCGCCTCGCTTCCCAGTCACGGCCGTACCGGTGCCTACCAGTACGAGATCATTCAGGGCCTGGCCATCTTCGAAGGCGACATCCTGCTGGGGGAAGTCGACAGCACCGGATCGATTCCTCGAACTACCAGCGCCCGTGGGCTGGCACGGGAAGATGCCTTCGGTCGATGGCCTGACGGTATCGTGCCCTACATCCCTCCCACCAGTAATTCGGGCACCCAGCAGATCAATATCAGGCAGGCAATCGATCACTGGATGGAGCATAGCCGTATCACCTTTGTCGAGCGCACGGAGGAGAACGCCGATCAGTATCCGCATTATCTGCGATTCGCCAGCAGCAACGGCTGCGCCTCCTACGTCGGCATGCAGGGTGGTGAGCAATCCATCATGGTATCCGACGGTTGCACGCCCGGCAGCATCATCCACGAAATCGGACATGCACTGGGACTGTTCCACGAGCACACGCGTTCGGACCGGGATAGCTACGTGCAGATCAACTGGGACGAGATTGTCGATGGCAAGGACATCAACTTTCAGCTGCAGAACGTTGGTACCCGCAACTACGGAGATTACGACTATGGCTCCATCATGCACTATGGCGAATATTTTTTCAGTGCAGGCACGACCCCTACCATAGTCGTGCCTGATGGCGTCACGATCGGTCAGCGTGTTGCCCTGAGCGACATCGATGCCCGTTCGGTCGATCAGATGTACGCAACCGATCTGGCACTGCTGCCACCGAGCGACATCGAAACCAGCGAAGGGCTGGAACTGGGTATCACCGTGCTCAACCAGGGTAACCTGGGTGCCAGTGAGGTACAGCTGGTGGTCAAACTCGCCGATGATACCGAATGGCTGGGTGTTTCAGGCGATGGCAGCTGGGACTGCAAGAACTACAGCTCCGAGTTGCGTTGCACGCGCCCGACCCTGACCGAGAAAACCGAATCGCGCTTCACCATCCTCGCCGATGCAGGTAGTGGCAATGCCGATGATGTCAGTATCCTGCTCACCTCGCGTACTCTGGACACCAACGAAGACAACAACCGCTACAACGACGATGGTGCTCTGAGCGAAGAGCCAGTCGACAACGACGCCAGGAGCATCGCAAACACGACCGACGAGCAGGAATCGGTGGATGAACCGACCGGCGAGACGGTGATATCGATTCCGGCGGTTGCGGCAGCCCAGTCACAATCCTTTGCCAGCAATGATGCCTCGGCGGGAGGGTCTGACAACGGCAGTCTGTTCCTGATGATGCTGAGCCTGATCGGCTGGAGAGCCTGCCGCACGACTCGCAGGCAATAACGGTAAAATGCTCATCATTCACTCGTGACAGTGCATGATGACAGACGAAAAACCCTTGACCGTCATGGTATCCGCCGGAGAAGCCTCCGGTGATGCCCATGCGGCACACGCCATCGCAGCCCTGAATGATCAGGGCGTCTCCTTTTCCGGTTTCGGCATGGGGGCGGACCAGTTGCAGACTGTCGGCATCGAACTGATTGTCGACTGCCGCGACCTGGCTGTCATCGGTATCGTGGATGTGCTGATCAATTATCCGCGCTTCATGAAACGTCTGGCGCGATTGCGTGACGCCATGCGGCAACGCCGGCCGGATGTGCTGCTGCTGGTGGATTACCCGGATTTCAATCTGAAGCTGGCAGAGACGGCGCGTGAGCTGGGCATCCCGGTGCTGTTCTACATCAGCCCCAAGGTCTGGGCCTGGCGCGCCGGTCGAGTCAAGCGTATCAGCAGGCTGGTCAACCACATGGCGGTCCTGTTCCCTTTCGAGGTCGAGATCTATCAGAAGGCAGGGGTAGCCGTCAGCTATGTCGGCAACCCGGTGGTCGCCGATGCGGTGTCTCCCTATTCGCGAGACGAAGCCTGCCACCACTTCGGCCTGGACAGCAGCAGGCCTGTCATCTCGCTGCTGCCTGGCAGTCGCACCGGCGAGATAAACCGCAATCTGCCCGCCATGCTGGCCACTGCCCGGCTGGTGGCGCAGCAGCGGCCGGAATGTCAGTTCATTCTGCCGGTTGCCCCCACTCTGGAACAGACCTTCATCAACGACAGCATTGGCGATCAGGCGCCGGATGGCCTGTGTGTGGTCAAGGGAGAGTCGCGCAATGTCATGCGCTCATCCGACGTGGCACTGGTGGCCTCGGGTACGGCAACTCTGGAGACGGCCTTGATGGGGACACCGATGGTGGTGATGTACATCATCAACCGGCTCAACTACGCCATCATGAAGCGCCTGATCAGCATTCCGGACATCTCTCTGGTCAATATCGTGGCCGGACGACGCATCGTGCCTGAATATGTGCAGGATGCCGCCACTCCCGAAGCCATGGCCGACGATGTCCTGTCACTACTGCAGGATGATGCGCGTCGTCAGACCATGTTGAACGACTTGCACACGCTGAAGATCAACATGGGCGACAGCGGTGCCTCCGAGCGAGTGGCCGAGCTGATCCTCAAGCTGGCCGTTCGTACGCCCTGACAATCGCTCGGAGCGAAGGCCCCGAAACCAGCCCCTTGCCCGCCAGGCGGTATTGCGTGGCCAGCTCGGGCGCGTCGACCGCGACCGGCACTCGGGCTTGCGCGCCGGGCAAATGCCCTACCTCACCACGCCTCTTTCGCTCTTTTCGATGAAAGCGATGAGTCTGGCCACTTCCGGAAATTCGGCGGCTTCGGCGGACAGCGCGGCAATGGCCTTGTCGCGTTCTCCATGGTTGCGCAGCAACAGCATGTAGGCACGGTGCAATGCACGAATGGTGGGCTCACTGAAGTCCCGCCGGCGCAGACCGTTCTTGTTGATGCCCTTGCCACTGGCGTAGTTGCCCACCGCCATGGTGAAAGGTGCCACATCCCGGTTTGCCACCGAGTTCAGGCCCACGAAGGCGTGTTCCCCGACTTCGCAGAACTGATGGACACAGGCAAAGCCCGCCAGAATGGCATGATCACCGACAGTGACATGACCGGCCAGGGAGGCACCATTGGCCATGACGATACGGTCTCCGATAATGCAATCATGAGCCACGTGAATGTAGGCCATGAACAGATTATGGTTACCGATGCGGGTGATGCCGCCGCCCCCGACCGTGCCACGGTTGATGGTCGTGAATTCTCGAATGGTATTGCTGTCACCAATCTGCAGCTCTGTCACCTCGCCATCGTATTTGAGATCCTGGGGATCATCACCCACGGAGGCAAACTGGAATATGCGATTGTTGGCACCGATTCGCGTCACACCACGAATGACGACATGCGGTCCGATCGTCGTACCGCTGCCGATACTGACATCCGCACCGATGATGGAATAGGCGCCGATTTCGCAATCATCAGCGATGCTGGCACCCGGATCTATGATGGCAGTGGGATGGATCACTCGTCGATCTCGTTCTTGGCGATGAGAATTTCGGCCGAGCAGGCCAGCTCACCATCGACATGTGCCGTGGCGTCGAACCGCGAAATACCCCGGCGACTCTTGGTGAGCGTTACCTCGAAGTCAAGCCGATCCCCCGGTATGACCTGTCGCTTGAAGCGCGCATTGTCAATGCCCACCAGCAGGTAAAGCGTCCTTTCACTGGGGTAGCCTCCCATGCTCTTGAAAGCCAGCAATGCCGATGCCTGGGCCAGTGCCTCGAGAATCAGAACGCCGGGAAAGATCGGAGATTGCGGAAAATGGCCGGTGAAGATCGGTTCGTTGAAGGTCACGTTCTTCAGTGCCTTGAGCGACTTGTTCTCCTCGAAGTCGGTTACCCGGTCAACCATCAGAAACGGGTAACGGTGTGGCAGGTACTTCAGGATCTCACGAATATCATCCACGGCAGTTGGCATCCCAGAATTGGCAGAGTCAGTCGGTTTCTTGTTGACGTTCCAGTCGGCGAATGCGCCGCACCAGTTGATCAAGTTTCCCTAGAGTAACAAAACTGCGACGCCACGCATGTTCTGGCTGCAAAGGCATGCCGGATCCATAACGCCCGGCGACATCGATCGAGCGCGACACCAGCGCAGCCGCATTGATGATGACCCCATCGGCAATGGCGATATGACCCACGATATTGCAGGCACCACCGATCTGGCAGTTGCGGCCGATGCGAGTGCTGCCGGCAATACCGGTACACCCGGCAATGGCGGTGTTCTCGCCGATATGCACGTTGTGGGCGATCTGTATCTGGTTGTCGAGTATCACACCATCGGCAATGATCGTGGGATCGATGGCACCGCAATCGATGGTGGTATTGGCACCAATGTGCACACGATTGCCGATACAAACTCCACCGGTCTGCTGGATCTGCAACCACCCGGCGGCGGTTGGCGCATAGCCGAATCCCTCGCTGCCAATGACCGTTCCGGACTGCACGCGACATGCCGTCCCCATCTCGACCTTGTCGTACAGAGTGACGTTAGGAAACAGACGGCAGCCCTTGCCGAGTTGAACCCGCGCTCCGATACTGCAATTCGCGCCGACGACCACGTCCTCGCCAATCGTGCTGTCAGCCCCGATCACGACCCCCGGGCCGATATGCGCCGACGCGGCAATCCGCGCACTCGGGTCGATACAGGCACTGGCATGCACCTGGGCCGCCACAGGCTTTTCGGGTGTCAGCAGCCAGGATGCCTGTGCATAACTGGCGTAGGGATTGTCACTGACCAGGCAATTTCCGGGTGCCAGAGAGCGCATCCCATCGGGTACGATGACAGCGCCAGCCTGCGAACCCTGCAATGCCGCCGCATAGCGCGGACTGACCACGAACGCCAACTCTCCCCTGCCGGCCCGGTCGATCGGTGCCAATGCGCTGATGGAACAATCGGGGTCGCCGTACAGCTTGACCTCCAGAGCCTCGGCCAAGTCTTGCAGTTTCATTGGGCTATGTCTGGCTGTGATTCAGTTGGCTGATTTCAGGCGGGCGTTTTCGCGTTCCAGAGACTCGAGAATCCGCTCGGTGACATCGATTCGCTTGTTGGCAAACAGCACGCCATCACTGATGATCAGATCGTAGTCCTGCCGCTTGCCGAAATCGGCAATGGCCTCCAGCACCAGAATACGCACGTTCTTGAATTCATTGTTCTTCTGGATATTGAGCTCTTCCCTGAAATCCTGCTCGCTGCGCTTCACCCGCCGTTCCAGCCCCCGGGTTTCCCTGTCCAGCTGGGCAATCTCGGCTTCGGTCAACTCCAGACTGGTATCGGCCATGCGGGCAGCGAGTTCGGCCAGCTGGGCGCGCTGGACTTCCAGCTCCTTCTGGCGAGGAGCAAACTCGGTTTCCAGACGACGCTCGGCTTCCAGCGCCTGGGGCGCACGATCGATCAGATACGGGATGTCAACGAAACCGATGCGAGAAAGTGCAACACCCTGCTCATCGGCATGAGCAGACGTCAGCGTGCCGGGCAGCCCCGCGCCTCCCATGCTCACCACTGCCAACAACATCAGCCAGACGGCCGTGAGCGGCTTGCTCTGCGAATCGTTCAACGGTTGACCCCTTGAGGTTGACCCTGATGAAAAGTCACGAATCATGGCTAGAAGATCGAGCCAATCGTGAACTGGAATCTCTGCTTCTCGTCCTGCTCCTGATCGTTATAGGGGTTGGCGAGACTGAATGTCAATGGTCCGACAGGTGACAGCCAGACGAAGGCGACCCCGTAAGAGCCTCTGAACTCATCGACATCGAATGCATCCCTGTCCGTGAACACATTACCGAAATCGGTGAACAGACTCAAACGGGTTGCACCCGGCTCCTCCACGAACGGTGGCGGAAAGATGACTTCCACGGTGCCCAGCGTACGGAAATCACCGCCGGATGCGTTGTCACGACTGTCCCGAGGACCCAGGCTACCGGTGTCGTAACCACGAAGAGTTCGCACGCCGCCGGCGAAATAGCGATCGAAGAACGGCAGAGTGTCATACTCATCGTAGCCATAGCCGGAGTCGACGCGCAGCGTGGTGGAGAAGGTGTAACGATCGGTGATGGCCTGATAGAACTCCAGTCCGTATCCGAGCTTGTAGTAGGTGTAGTCACTGCCGGGAACCGACGCTTCCAGAGAGAAACGCTGCACGGACCCATCGGTGGCGAAAACCGTCCGATTACGCGTGTCGTAGGTAAAGCCGAGGTTCAGATTGTAGGTATTGAAGGTATCGCCCTCTTCCTCGATGAAGTCCAGAATCTCGTCGGGCGTCTCACCGGTGGTTCCCAGTTCCGTGCGTTCATAGCCCACGCCGATGCGGAAGGTCGAGAATTCACTGATCGGCACACCGAAGCGCACGCTGGCACCCCGGGTGCTGGCCAGAAAGCGCGAGGTCGAGCTCTGGTTGCTGGTATCGGTCTCGCGAATGAAGGCACCCACCGTTCGACTGATGCCGTCATCGGTGAAGTAGGGATCCTGAAACGTCAGGGACAGCTGCCGTGTCGTGTCCGAGTTGTCAAAGGAGAACTGCAGACTTTCGCCGGTACCGAACAGATTGTCCTGCTGGAAGGCCAGGTTGACGGTTGCTCCGCCATCGCTACCGTAGCCCAGACCTGCACTGAAGGAGCCTGACTGGCCTTCCTGTACGGTGATCTCCAGATCCACCTGGTCATCGGTGCCGGGCACTCTGGGTGTGCGGATGCTCACGCTCTGCATGAAAGCCAGTCGCTGCAGACGGATTCTGGAGCGATTGACCAGCGCCGGCGAGAAACGACTGCCTTCCAATTGCCGCATTTCCCGACGCAGCACTTCATCCCGGGTCTTGTATTGACCGGTGAAGGTGATGCGCCGAACGTACACCCGCTTGCCCGGCACGATGACGAAGGTAAGGCCGACATCGCGCGACTCATCGTTGATATCGGGCAACACGCTGACATCGGCAAACGCATAGCCGTCCTGCCCCAGACGATCGTTGATGGCATTGCTGCTGCTGACGATGTCCTTGCGCGCAAAGATATCGCCCTCCTGTACCTGAATCAGCGAGCGCAGCTCTTCCATGGGAATGTCCACCTCGCCTTCGAGCTTGATGTCCCGCAGCGTGTAGCGCTCACCTTCACGGATATTGATCACGATGAAGATATCGCGCTTGTCCGGGGATATGGACACCTGCGTGGAGTCCACATCGAAGCGGATAAAGCCTCGATCCTGATAGAAGGAGCGCAGTGTCTCGATATCCGCTGCCAGCTTCACCTGGGAGTACTCATCGGCCGAGCTGAAGGGGTTGAGTTTCTTTTCACTCGATTGCAGCAGGTCCAGCAATGTCTCTTCATCGTAGGATTCGTTGCCGACGATGTTGATGTGCTCGATCCGCGCCACCGCGCCTTCCGTGATGGTGATGTCCAGAGCCACACGATTGCGCTCCAGCTCCTCGACCTCGATGTCGATCTCACTGCCGTAGTTGCCGCTGCTGAAGTACACACGACGCAGTTCGCGCTCGACGGTTTCCAGGATCGAACGGTTGTAGACCCGGCCCAGGGCGATATCGGCCTGTCGCAATGACTTGGTCAGCTCCTCGGTATCGATTTTCCGGTTGCCGTCGATATTGATGCTGCCGATGGCCGGACGCTCCACGACACGCACCACCAGGGTATTGCCACCGCGGCGCTTGACCACGATATCGCTGAACAGACCGGTCTCGTACAGAGCACGCAGCACCCGGGCACTATCGTCCCCGACCACGAAACGATCGCGGTTGCGAATCGGCAGATAGTTCAGGATGGTACCCAGATCGATCCGTTCATTGCCCTCGATGACGATATCGGCGACCACGAAACTCTCGCCAGCACTCTGGCTGGAAGTACGCGGTGCGGGTTCCTGCGCACGCACATTGATCGACGCCAATGCCAGCAGGATCAGAAGACTCAGGGAAGACAGCAGAAAACGACTCATTGGAACAGTCGCCATATATCGTTGTAGAAAGCCAGAAACATCAATGCGCCCAGTAAAGCGATGCCAACCTGCTGCCCCAGCAGCTGCGTCCTTTCCGACAGGGGTTTGCCGCGTATGGCTTCGGCTGCAAAATACAGTAGATGCCCACCATCGAGCATGGGTATGGGCAGCAGATTGAGCACCGCCAGACTGATGCTGATCAATGCAATGAAGTTGATGTAGTGATCGATACCTATGCTGGCCGACTGGCCCGCATACTGCGCGATGCTGATCGGTCCACTGATGTTATCCAGCGAAGCCTGTCCAAGCAACAGCTTGCCCATCATTCGCAGCGTCAACGCCGACATGTCCCAGGTACGCTCCAGCGCCTGACCGAATGCGTCCAGTGGTGGGTATTTGACCACGACCTGAGCCTTTCTGGCCAATGAAGCAGACTGGGTTTCCATGACACCGATGCGGCCAACCGTCTCTGTCCCGATCTCGAAAGGCTCCGGGGTCATGGTCAGCGACAGCCGCTCACCGTCGCGCAGCACCATCAGTTCCAGGGCAGTGCCCGCGCTGGGCCGGACATGCTCGACCAGCGAACGCCAGCTGGCCACCGTTTCGCCATCGACAGACAGAACGCGATCACCCGGCAGCAATCCGGCAGCCTCGGCAGCACCGCCGGCAATGACTTCCCCGATGATCGGGTCGACCTCGGGCCACCAGGTACGAAATCCCAGATTGGCAATGGCATCACCATCCGCCTGCAGCATATCGGCCTGCGACACCGGCAGGCTGCGCATGCTCTGCTCTCCACCGACACTTTCCACTTCGATCTGCAGCGGTTCGGACGCATTCAGGGACGACTCCAGCAGCGCAATGCGAGCATCCGCCCAGGTCGGAGTCGGCTGCCCGTTGACCGACACGATGCGATCCTCATACTGGAAACCGGCGCGCGCTGCCGCAGAATCTGCCTGCGGCTCTCCCACCAGCGGCGCCACACCACTGATACCGATCATCATCACGATCCAGTAGGCAACGATGGCCAGCAGAAAGTTGGCCAGAGGCCCGGCGACAACCACGGCACTGCGCGCCCACAGCGGCTGATGATTGAAGGCACGATGACGTTCGCCGGCCGAGACACTGCCCTCGCGCTCGTCCAGCATCTTGACATAGCCGCCCAGCGGGATGGCCGCCACCACGAACTCGGTGTCATCCACTTTCCCGGTTCGACGCCAGAGCGCCTTACCGAAGCCGATGGAAAACCGCAGCACCTTGATACCCACGCGCCGGGCTACCCAGAAGTGACCGTATTCATGAATGGAGATGAGGATCCCCAGCGCCACGAGGAATGCGAGCGCGCTGACGACTACGTTGCTGAACATGTAAAGATCATTGCCGAGAACTTGGATTGAAGGTCAGGCCGCCGCCTGAGCAATCAGACGTTGAGTCGTACCACGCGCGATGGAATCTGCCTCAATGATAGTGCTCAAATCGCTTGCGGGGGATATTTTTAAACACTCCAGTGTTTGCTCCACCAGCGCTGAAAGTTGTAAAAATGCAACATCGCCATTCAGGAACGCCGCCACCGCGACCTCGTTGGCAGCATTGAGAATGGCGGGTGCCGTACCGCCGGCCCGCTGGGCTTCGAAGGCCAGCCGCAGTAGTGGAAAACGCGTTGTATCAGGCTCCTCGAAATGCAAGCCAGACACCTTGAAGAGATCCAGGGCCTCGACTCCCGAATCGATTCTCTCTGGCCAGGCGAGAGCATGCGCGATCGGTGTACGCATGTCTGGCCGTCCCATCTGCGCAATGACCGAACCGTCGGCGTAGCTGACCATGGAATGAATGATGCTCTCCGGATGCACCACGACCTGCACGTCATCCACATCCACCGAGAACAACTGACAGGCTTCGATCACCTCCAGTCCCTTGTTCATCATGGTGGCGGAATCGATGGAAATCTTCGGCCCCATCGACCAGTTCGGATGCTTCAAGGCCTGTTGCGGGCTTACAACAGCGAGCTCTTCAAGCGTAAGATTTCGTAATGGTCCACCTGATGCCGTCAACAGGATTTTTTCGATTCCCGCCGTACTGACACCCGTTTCGGTCGCAGGCAGGCTCTGGAAAATGGCATTGTGCTCGCTGTCCACCGGCATGATGAGCGCGCCTGATTGCCGGGCAGCCTGCATCAGCAACTGCCCGCTCATTACCAGTGCTTCCTTGTTGGCCAGCAACAGGCGCTTGCCGGCCTCGGCGGCAGCCAGTGTCGACAGCAGACCTGCCGCACCGACAATCGCGGCCACCACGGTGTCCACGGCATCATCGGATGCCACTGCATTGAGCGCCTGTGCGCCGTGATGCACCTGCACGGCCAGCCCTTCCCCGCGACACAGCGTCTGCAACTCGGCAGCAGATTCTGCCGAGCCCAGCACCGCATGCACCGGGCGAAACCGACGGCACTGTTCGAACAGATCGTTGACGCTCGAATGTGCCGTCAGCGCATGCACCGAGTAGCGATCCGGATGACGGGCGATGACATCCAGGGTACTGGTCCCTATGGATCCGGTGGACCCCAGAACTGTGACCGCTCTCACAGCCAGACCCAGATGAAGGCGAAGACCGGCAAGGCTGCCACGACACCGTCGAGACGATCGAGAACGCCCCCGTGACCCGGCAGCAACTGACTGCTGTCCTTCAGCGCCGCAGCGCGCTTGATGCGACTTTCGTAGAGGTCGCCGAGAACCGAAATCATGGCCGCCAGCAGCGTTGCCACCAGCAATTTGAAACGGTTGCCATCGGCAAAGTCGGCCACCAGCATGACGATCAGCATCAGCACCACCGTCGCCGCCAGTCCGCCGTACACCCCTTCCCAGGTCTTGCCGGGGCTGATACTCGGGGCCAGTTTGCGGTGCCCGAAGCGGCGGCCGCTGAAATAGGCACCGATATCCATGGTCCAGACAATGCACAGGGCGTACAGCAGCAGCCAGCTGGAGCCCTGCGGCGCAAAACTGCGCAGATACTGGATGGCCACGGCGGCCACCACGAACACCAGCAGTCCGATGGCCAGCAGAATGCGGTCCATCGCCACGATGGGCGGCTGCCGTGGCGACAGATAGAACAGTGCCGGCACCGACAGCCAGAACAGCACACCGACCAGCATCAGCCACTGTATCCAGGCCTCACTGTATGGCAGATACAGTGCAATCAGCGACACCACGCCAACCAGAACGGCATAGGCTGTCTGCGCATCTTCATTGACGAGGCCACTCATCCTGCCCCACTCCCAGGCCCCTGCCGCCACCACGAACCCCAGGCCCAGAGCGAATACATCGACAGAAGTGAGAATCAGGCCGGCGCTGAAAACCAGCAAGAGAACGACAGCCGTCAATACGCGAGTCTTAAGCATTGGATCCAGTCACCTGTTCGCCTGTTTGCCCGAAGCGGCGTTGACGACCGGCATAGAACTCCAGCGCCGTTGCCAGTTCGGTTTCGGAAAAATCCGGCCAGAGTACATCCGTGAAGAACAGCTCGGTATAGGCCAGATGCCACAACAGGTAATTGCTGATGCGCTTCTCCCCACCTGTACGGATGAACAGGTCCGGCTCCGGAATGTCCGCCAGGGACACCTGCCCGGAGAACATGTCGATATCGATGGCATCGGGATCCAGCTGGCCATCACGCGCCTGCCGCGCCAGTGCTCTGGCCGCATTCACGATATCCCAGCGCCCACCGTAGTTCACTGCAATGGCCAGCTGCAAACCGGTATTGTCACGAGTCAGCTGCTCGGCATTGTCCATCTCTTCCTGCAACTTCTGCTGGAAGGCAGAGCGCTCACCGATGAAGCGAATCCGGACATTGTTGTCGCACAGTTTACCCACTTCGCTCTTCAGCGCTCGCAGGAACAGGTCCATCAGCAGACCGACCTCGGTCGGTGGCCGCTTCCAGTTTTCACTGGAGAAGGCGAACAGGGTCAGCGCTTCGATGCGCTGCCTGGCGCAGGCTTCAACGATGTCTCGTGTGGTTCGGAAGCCGGCCTGATGGCCGGATGCGCGCGGTCTCCCGCGCTGCCGCGCCCAGCGACCATTGCCATCCATGATGATGGCGACATGACGGGGACGGGGAGTTTCGGAAGCTGACACGGAAGAATCTCGATGCGGGACGTGGGCTGATGACCTCGCGTCACTGTCGAGGTCACGGGAAGACAGGAAGTGCCTGTCAGACTTCCATCAGATCCGCTTCCTTCTTGCTCAATACCGAATCGATTTCCTTGATGGCGGCGTCGGTCAGTTTCTGCACGGACTCTTCTCCCTTGCGCAGGTCATCCTTGGAAATCTCCTTCTCCTTTTCCAGCTCCTTCAGGTCGCTGTTGGCATCCCGCCGGATGTTGCGAATGGCTACCCGTGAGTTCTCTGCCTCGCCGCGCACCATCTTGACCATGTCACGACGTCGTTCCTCGGTCATCGGTGGAACAGGCACACGAATGACGGTACCAGCAGTGTTGGGGTTCAGGCCCAGGTCGGAATTGATGATGGCCTTTTCGACCGCAGGCACCATGGATTGCTCCCAGGGCGTGACTGTCAGCATGCGGGCATCCTCGATATTGACGTTGGCCACCTGACTCAACGGCGACTCGGCACCGTAGTAGTCGACCTTGACACTTTCCAGCAGACTGGGATGTGCCCGACCGGTACGCATGCGAGACAGTTCGTTCTCGAGCGCTTCGGCGGTCTTGCCCATGCGGATCTTGGCATCTTTGAGAATATCGTCAATCATGGCTGCACCCTGTTAATTCGTTTGCTTGACGGTGGTTCCGACATTCTCGCCCATGATGAGGCGCATCAGGTCACCGTTGTTGTTCATGTTGAAAACCTTGACCGGCAGATTGTTTTCACGACACATGACAATGGCCGTGGTATCCATGACGCCCAGTCGTTTCTGGACGGCCTCATCGAAACTCACCGTGTCGTATTTCACCGCATCGTCGTGTTTCATGGGGTCCTTGTCGTAGATTCCATCCACCTTGGTCCCCTTGATCATGACATCGGCACCGACTTCCACGGCTCGCAGACTGGCAGCGGAATCGGTCGTGAAGAAGGGGTTGCCGGTACCGGCGGCAAACAGCACGATACGCCCCTTCTCCAGGTGGCGTACGGCACGTCGGCGGATGTAATCCTCACACACCGCGTTGATGGGCAGCGCCGACATGACGCGACAGTAGGCACCCTGGTTCTCCAGCGCATCCTGCATGGACAGGCAGTTGATGACCGTTGCCAGCATTCCCATGTGGTCGCCGGTCACCCGGTCCATTCCGGCTTCAGCCAGACCGGCACCGCGGAAGATATTGCCACCGCCGATGACCATGGCCACCTCGACGCCAACGTCGCTGATGGCTTTCACTTCACCGGCCAGACGCCGGATGTAGACCGGATCGATCCCGTAGTCCAAGTCCCCCATCAGCGCTTCACCGCTGAGTTTCAACAGGACTCTATCAAAGGCAGGACGTGCAGTTTCCATGCGAGGAGGACTCTTCTTTTTTTGCACCGGACCGACGCGGGTCCGGACACGTTGATACAAAAAAGCCGGGACAGGCCCGGCGTCGTCGCTACGATTCTAATGCGTAAGGATCATAGCGCACAAAATAATTCCCGGAATTCACTGACCGTTACCATTCACGGTCCGGAATACGAGCCGATCCGGCTGGGCGCAAACCCGCCGGACCGGCACACGGAACGAATTACTCGCCGCGAACCTGTGCCATGACTTCTTCGGCAAAGTTCTCTTCCTTCTTCTCGATGCCCTCGCCCACTTCCAGACGATGGAAGCTGACAACCGATGCGCCTTTTTCCTTGAGCAGCTGAGCAACAGTCTGATCAGGGTTCTTGACGAAAGGCTGACCGACCAGTGTGATCTCCGCCAGGTATTTGCGAATACGGCCAGATACCATCTTTTCGATGATTTCGGCCGGCTTGCCGCTTTCCGCTGCCTCTGCAGAGAAAATGGCCTTTTCCTTTTCCAGCAGCTCGGCCGGAACACCGGACTCGTCCACACAGACTGGCTTGCTGGCTGCGATGTGCATGGCGATATCACGTGCCAGCTCGGCGTCACCGCCACTGACTTCGCAAACCACACCAATGCGGCCACCGTGAGAGTACTCACCGTACTGACCACCGGCACTCTTGCCGGCAGCACAACGACGAACCTGGATGTTCTCGCCAATCTTGGCAACCAGTGCCTTGCGGGCTTCTTCCACAGGCTGGCCATCGATGACCAGTGAATCAACGCTCTCGGGCTGCTGCTCGAGAACCGCGTTGACAACCTTGTCGGTAAAGGCGACGAAATCTTCTGCCTTGGCAGCGAAATCGGTCTGGCTGTTGATCTCGACCATGCCGAAACTGCTGCCATCGTCGCTCAGCTTGATGGCGACGGTGCCTTCAGCGGCTGTATTGCCTGACTTCTTGTCGGCCTTGGCCAGACCTGAAATCCGCATGGCTTCCACTGCAGCGTCCATATCGCCGCCAGCTTCCGTCAGTGCTTTCTTGCATTCCATCATGCCGGCGCCGGTGCGCTCACGCAGCTCCTTAACCATGCTTGCCGAAATGGCCATGTACATTCCCCTTAGAAATCTGTTGCCGGACAGCGTTGATCGGGTCCGGACTTGCTATTGAAAGTTGGCGGTGCAACCCGGCCGGACGGCCAGGTCACGAACCTACACATGTTTTATGAACGGCTCCTTACGGAGCCGTCAGTCAGCCGTTGCTTCAGGCTGCAGGAGCGGTGTCGTCACCAGCAGCAGCCGCTTCGGCAACGGGCGCTGCTTCAGGTGCTGCAGCCGCTTCCGGTGCTGCTTCGGCTTCTGGTGCAGCCTGCTGCGCATCAGCAGCAGCGGCTTCTTCGACATCCATCTGGCCAGAAGAACGCTTGCCGTCCTGAATGGCACTGGCCATGGCTTCCACGTACAGCTGAATGGCACGGATGGCGTCGTCATTGCCGGGAATGACGTAGTCGATGCCGTCAGGCGAGTTGTTGGTATCCACGACACCAATGACCGGAATGCCCAGCTTCCTGGCTTCGGTGATCGCAATGCGCTCATGACCGACGTCGATGACGAACAGGGCATCCGGCAGTCGTTCCATGTGCTTGATACCACCCATGCCACGATCCAGCTTTTCGTGTTCGCGGGTCAGGCCCAGTGCTTCCTTCTTGCTCAGTCGCTCGAAGCTGCCGTCTTCCTGCATGGATTCGAGTTCCAGCAGACGCTTGACGGACTGCTTGACTGTCTTGAAGTTGGTCATCATGCCGCCAGACCAGCGACGGTTGACGAAAGGCATGTTGCAGCTTTCTGCCGCTTCACGCACAGGATCGCGAGCCGCACGCTTGGTGCCGACAAACAGGATGCGACCATTCTTGGAGGCAATCTTGCCTGCATAATTGGTGGCTTCGATCAGGGCCGGCAGGCTCTTTTCGAGATTGAAGATGTGAATGTTGTTTCGCTCACCATAGATGTACGGAGCCATCTTGGGAGCCCAGTAACGAGTCTGGTGTCCGAAATGCACGCCTGCTTCAAGCATCTGGCGCATGGTTACTTCAGCCATGGGATATCCTCTGGTTGGGTTTGGCCTCCGCAAGTCAACCGCGACAGACCCCTCAGAATTGTCTGAAAAGGCACCCGGTCGGGTTTGGACGACTTGCGTGTGAAATCCGGACGCAGAAAATCCTGCTCCGGTCAGCCCGTCTTTATAACACGATCGGGGCCAGCGTTGTACACTATCGGCCCCGAATCAGTTACCGCGACCAAAACTATGTCCATCACCCTCAAAACGCCAGAGCAAATCGCCAAAATGCGAATCGCTGGACGTCTCGCGGCCGAGGTTCTGGACATGATCACGGAATATGTCGTACCGGGCGTCACGACAGACGAACTGAACACCCTGTGTCACAACCATATCGTCAATGTGCAGAAAGGCATTCCGGCAACACTGGGCTACAAGGGGTTCACAAAATCGATCTGCACCTCCATCAATCAGCAGATCTGCCATGGCATCCCCGGCGATCGGGTTCTGAAGAAAGGCGACATCGTCAATATCGACGTCACGGTCATCAAGGATGGCTGGTTCGGTGACACCAGTCGCATGTACTACGTCGGCGCCGTCCCGCCCCACGCCCGGCGCCTGAGCGAATGCGCCTACGAGAGCATGGTCCGCGGCATACGCGTGGTCCGACCCGGGGCCACTCTGGGCGATATCGGTCACGCCATTCAGGAATATGTGGAGGGTCAGCACTATTCGGTGGTGCAGGAATACTGCGGCCACGGGATCGGCTCCAGCTTCCATGAAGACCCCCAGGTGCTGCACTATGGAAAACCCGGAACCGGTGTCGAACTCAGACCCGGCATGACCTTCACCATCGAACCCATGGTCAATCAGGGCAAACGACACGCCAAGGTCCTTGCCGACGGCTGGACGGTCGTCACCCGGGACCGCTCCCTGTCGGCGCAGTGGGAACATACGGTGCTGGTCACCGAGGACGGCTTCGAACTGCTGACGCTCAGCGACGGGCAGACACTCTAGTGACCTGCCACCCCGGATGCGTGCTTGCCGGCGTTCCCTGCCCGTGCACTGGAGCCGCACACGCAGGCTTCCGGCCTGCGCTGCCCCAACCCGATAGCCGTCACCCATGATCGCACTGGCAGACACCCGACTTCCGGATTCCGCACCCTGGGTACAGATCGACCTGCCCACGGTCAGCTCCCGCATCATCAGCGACATCGACCGGCTGCTGACCGAAGGCGAGCACTCTCCGGGCACCCTGAGGCAGGCCCTGCAGACGGGCAGCGAGGCCATTCATCAGCAATTTCAGGAAGGCGCCAGAGCATCCTGCCTGCTGGCCCTGCGCACAGCCGTCATCGATCATATCCTGAAGCACCTGTGGCAACGCAAGGCAGACAGCCTGAACGGGCTGGCGCTGGTCGCCGTAGGTGGTTATGGTCGGGGCGAATTGCACCCCTGCTCGGATATCGACATTGCCATCCTGCTGCCCGAGCCCGGCAGCCAGAACGCCGACTCGACCCTCGACGCCGACCTGAGTGAATGGATCACGGCCTTGTGGGATCTGAATCTGGATATCGGTCACAGCGTGCGCACCGTTGCCGATTGCGAACGCGAAGCGGGCAATGACATCACCATCATCACCAATCTGATGGAAGCCCGATTGCTGTGCGGTAGCGAAACCCTGTTCCAGCAGATGCAGCAGATCATCCAGCCGATGCACATGTGGAATTCCGCCGAATTCTTCGCCGCCAAGGTCGCCGAACAGGACGACCGGCACCGCCGCTTTCAGACCAATGCCTATCGTCTGGAACCGAATATCAAGGAGAGCCAGGGCGGCTTGCGCGACTTCCAGACCATTGCCTGGGTCTGTCAGCGCCAGTTCGGCACGGCCGGATTGAGCGCCCTGGTCACGCACAACCTGCTCGAACCGCAGGAGTTGGTGTCCCTGCGTGAAGGACTGGAACTGCTGTGGCGCATCCGTTATCTGCTGCACCACGTTACCGGCCGCCGCGAGGATCGCCTGCTGTTCGACTACCAGAAGGATATCGCCCATGCCTTCGGCTATACCGATGACACGGACAATCGCTCCATCGAACAGCTGATGCAGCGCTTCTACCGCTCGGTCATGTCGTTGCAGCGGCTCAATGAAATCCTGTTGCAGGGCATCGGCGGCATCATCAGCGGCGTGACCGCGGCCTCGGAGATCCAGCCGATCAACTCGCGCTTCCAGTTGCGCAACGGCTTTCTGGAAGTCACCAATGATGATGTCTTCATGCATTATCCGCCAGCGCTGCTTGAACTGTTCCTGGTATTCAGCAACACGCCGGATGCCGTCAATGTGCGTTCCAACACGGTTCGACTCATCCGTGCCAATCTGCCACTGATCAACCATCGCTTCCGCAGCGATCCGGCGGTGCGCAATCTGTTTCTGCAGATCTTCTGCAATCCCCACAAACTCACGCGCACCGTCAGGCTGATGAATCGCTACGGTGTGATGGCAGCCTACCTGCCCGCTTTCGACCAGATCGTTGGCAGAATGCAATATGACCTCTTCCACATCTATACCGTGGATGAGCACACCATCGGCGTGATACGCAATCTGCGCAGAATGATGCTGCCGCAATTTGCCGACGAACTGCCACACGGCAGCAGCGTGGCCAGCAATATCACCAAGCCGCACATCCTGTATCTCTCAGGCCTGTTTCACGACATCGCCAAGGGACGCGGGGGCGATCACAGCATCCTGGGCGCCGAGGATGCCCGTGAATTTGGTCGCAACCACGGACTGCCCAAGGCCGATGTCGAGCTGCTCGACTGGACCGTCAGAAATCACCTGCTGATGTCCATGACGGCCCAACGCCGTGACATCGACGACCCCAACGAACAACTGGAGTTTGCCCGCAGCTGCGGCAGTATCGAGCGACTCAACCACCTGTACCTGCTGACCATTTCGGACATCCGTGCCACCAATCCCGAGCTGTGGAACTCCTTCAAGCAGAGTCTGCTGCAATCCCTGTATCGCCATGCCTTGCTGATTCTGCAGCGTGGTCTGGATAATCCGCTCGATGTCGAGGATGTCATCAACCGGCGCCAGGGGCACACCCGCACCCTGCTCGACGAATCGCTGGAGAACGACCCCCGTGTCGACAAGCTGTGGTCCACCCTGGGAGACGACTACTTTCGCCAGTACCAGGCAGTGGAAATCGCCCGACACACGGAAATCCTGCTGGCCAATGAAGACACCCCCGGCCCGCTGGTGTCGCTGCGCTATTCCGTCTCGCGCGGCTCGACCGAGATTCTCATCTACACACCCGATGACAAGGCGCTGTTTGCCCTGATCACGGCAGTCATGGAACGCCTGCAACTGAACATCCTGTCAGCCACCATCAACACGACGGCTGGTGGCTTCGCCCTCGACACCTTTCATGTACTCGATTCCAACCATATGCCGATCGAGGACATGAACCGCATCGACGAAATTCGCCAGACACTGACCTACGAACTGGGCGTGCCCAGGGACCTGCCCTCGCTCAGCGAACAACGCCCCGCCAGACGGCTGCGCTATTTTTCCATTTCCACCCAGGTGGAGTTCTCCAACGACGAAGCAGGCTTTACCGAAGTACACATCACTGCCGCTGACCGACCGGGCATTCTGTCGGGTATCGGCAAGGTGCTGCTGGGAGCTCATTTCAATGTACATGCCGCGCGCATTGCAACGCTGGGCGAGCGCATTGACGATGTCTTCCTGCTGTCCAATCAGGCAGGCCTGCCGCTGAGCGAGCGTGAACAGGAGACGGTTCGCGAGCTGCTCAAGCAGGAACTGTAGCGGCGCAGTCCGCCACCCTCAAACAAGGAAACCCTCGAGTGACAACCACGTACAGCGATACCATCGAGCTACTTGTCAATCTGGTGCAACGAGACTCCGTCACACCGGAGGACAAGGGCTGCCAGAGCATGCTGGGAGAACGCCTCGAACGCATCGGCTTCACGCTCGAATCCATACCCTCCGGTGGGGTAAGCAATCTGTGGGCACGCCTGGGCACGGAGGCTCCCCTGTTTGCCTTTGCCGGTCATACGGATGTGGTACCCACGGGTGAAGTGCAAGACTGGTCGTCGCCACCCTTTGCAGCACATATTGTCGACGATCATCTGATCGGGCGTGGCGCGGCAGACATGAAAGGCGGCGTGGCTGCCATGATCACAGCAATCGAACGCTTCGTTGGCGCTGGCGCGCTGAAGAACGGCTCCATTGCCGTTCTACTCACCAGCGACGAGGAAGGCCCAGCCACCGATGGCACCTGCAAGGTCATCGAGGCTCTGGAGGCGCGCCAGGAAAAAATCGATTACTGCATTGTCGGTGAGCCCACCAGCGACCAGCAACTTGGCGACATCATCCGCCATGGCAGACGCGGATCACTGGGCGCGACCCTGCTGATTCGTGGCAAGCAGGGACACGTCGCCTACCCTCAACTGGCGGACAATCCGGTGCATCGAGCATTGCCTGCTCTGGCAGAACTCACGGCCATCGAATGGGATCAGGGAAACGCCCATTTTCCGCCAACGACACTGCAGATCTCGAACATCCATGCCGGTACCGGTGCCACCAATGTGATTCCCGGCCAACTTGTCGTGGAGTTCAATCTGCGCTACAGCCCGGAAACCAGCATTGCGACAATCCAGCAGACAGTCGATGAACTATGCAGCCGGCATCAGCTGCAGTCGGAGCTGACATGGAAAGACAGCGCCAGACCGTTCATCACCTCGCCGGGCACACTGACCGATGCCGTACAGAAAGCCATCAGCGATGAAGCCGGTATCAGTGCAACTCTGGATACCGGCGGTGGAACCTCGGACGGTCGCTTCATTGCACCCACGGGAGCGCAAGTGATCGAGTTCGGACCAATCAATGCGACCATCCACCAGGTGGATGAGCGTGTATCCTGCAGTGACATCGACGCCTTGTCGCGTATCTACGAGTCAACGCTGCAACAACTACTGGGTTAACGGAAAAGGAGTGACACTATGGGCATGCTAGACGGCAAGCGATTCATCATTTTCGGGGTGGCCAGCAAACGCTCCATCGCATGGGGTATCGCCGAAGCGATGCATCGGGAAGGTGCGGAGCTGGCGTTCACCTACCAGAACGACAGGCTCAAGGATCGGGTCGTCGATATGGCGGCAGCCTGTGATTCCAAGCTCGTGTTTCCCTGTGATGTAGCAGAAGACGAGCAGATCGACGGCTTGATGGACTCAGTCAAGAACGAATGGGCGGACGGATTCGATGGTCTGGTACATGCCGTGGCCTTTGCACCACGAGAAGCACTGGATGGCGACTTTCTGGAATCCGTGACCAGAGAATCCTTCCGCATTGCACACGATGTCAGCTCGTACAGCTTTGCCGCAGTTGCCAAGGCGGCCAGACCCCACTTGCGTAAAGGTGGCTCACTGATCACCCTGTCCTATCTGGGTGCGGTCAGAGCCATGCCGAACTACAACGTCATGGGATTGGCCAAGGCGTCACTGGAAGCCAATACCCGCTTCATGGCCTCCTCACTCGGACCGGAAGGCATTCGCGTCAATGCCATCTCGGCAGGTCCCATCAAGACACTGGCAGCGGCCGGCATCGGTGACTTCAAGAAACTGCTCGGCCACGTCTCCTCGGTTTCACCCATGCGTGAGAACACCACCATCGAACAGGTAGGTGACACCGCCGCGTTTCTGGCGTCCTCCATGGCAGGCGGCATTACCGGCCAGGTCATCTATGTGGACGGTGGCTTCAACATCGTGTCAATGCCCGACCTGAGCTAGGTTCGGAAAAGCAGCACGTCTCTGCCGTCGCTACGCATCCGGCGTTCGGGTTCAACGCGCAGAGACCTGCAGGCAGACGTGGCCGGCTTCGGCCTGTGCAGCTTCATCTGAAGCTGCATCAAGCGGCCGGCCCTACCTCGGCAAAGCCCTACCTCGGCAAAGCCCTACCTCGCGAAGCCCTACCTCGGCAAAGCCCTACCTCGCGCCCCCCCTCACCAGCCCTGAAGTCACCGGATCCGACCTTGCCGGTATTTCAGGTGCGCTGTTGTTTCAGCAAATCGCGGATTTCAGTCAGCAGCTGCACGTCGACAGGTGCTTCTTTCGGCTCGTCCACCTTTTCTTCTTCGACACTCCTTTTCATCCTGTTGATTGTCTTGAGGATCATGAAGATCACGAAGGCAATGATGAGAAAGTCGATCAAGGCCTGAATAAAGGCCCCATAAGCGATGGCCGCATCTCCTACGGTAATCGAGAGCTGACTGAAATCGACTCCACCCATGAAAATGCCGATGATCGGCATCAAAATGCTCTCCACGAGCGTGCCCACCATTTCGCTGACCGCAGCCCCGATGATGATACCGACCGCCATGTCGATGAGACTGCCTTTCATGGCAAATTCCCTGAATTCCCGAATAATGCTCACGCCTGTGCCTCCTGGAGTATGCTGTAACAGTAACTGACGACCATTGAATCATGGAGTAACAATGGCCGATATATCTTGTGTTCCTGCATCGGATAACATCCGAAGAAGCCGTTGCAATGGCAGGAAAACATGCCACTGCAGTACTGCTCATGGAACTGACCTATCAACGACTACACGTTATCATTCGGCTGCCACCGACACTCGGACATCATGATGAACACACGAGATGAGTTGGATCCCGAATTCGTAAGATCCGTTGTTTCTCACATGAACAAGGATCATGCGGACTCCTGCCTGTTCATGGTCAAGGCTTTTTCCGACCAGACGTCGGCTCAACGCGCCAAGCTGACCAACCTGGACCGAAACAGTCTGTATTTTTCCGTGGAGAATCCGGCGACAGACGACGCACGAGAGCCTTCTGCACCCGTGGATGTCAGAATCGATTTCTCCACACCCCTGCGCAATGAATTGCAGATACGCGGCGCGCTGATCAGCATGGCCAGCCATGCCCGCCAGATACTGTCAGCTGAATTACGCAAGAAAGACTGAATCTGAAAAGCAGAACGGGCTCACCTGCCAAGGCAGGTGAGCCCGTCGCTGCACCACTATTCAGCTTGCGCTATCAGGGAGAGGCCGTCGAATTGATTTCGACATCTGCGGACTCCCGCAGGCTCTCCAGCAACGCTTCGAATTCAGTACCACCCAGCTGCGGATTGGCACCTGCGGAGACTGCGGCAGGGTCTGCGCTGGCAGGATCTGTCGATTCAGTGACCTCAGCTTCCGAAACATCGATGGCAGCGAGACGCAGAGCCAGCAGATCACCGTTGTTCATCTGCACCTTCTCTGTCACTACCGTCTCGCCATCGGGGTGTGGCAAGGCAAACACACGAGTCACGACACGAGCGTCCAGTTCGGTAGATTGACGCTCCAGCACGACACCTTCCAGAGCCGACGCAAACTCATCCCCTTCGGCAATGGCCGCTGGAGCTTCACCGGCTGCCAGTTTCTCGAGCGCAGACTCCTGACGCGACGTCAGCATTTCGTTGGCGCGTTCGTTCTTGAGTTCCTCGGTGACCTGATCACGCACATCTTCCAGGGTCTTGTCTCGCTCCCCTTCATGTTCCAGTACACGCAGTACCACCACATGCCTGTCGCCGACTTCGATGATCTCCGAGTTCAGCTGCTCGTCCAGCAATTCCGGACCGAAAGCGGCAGACATGACACGGGGGTTGGAAAGCACAGGCCCGGAATCGGTTTCGCTATCGAGCCAGTCGGATGTCTTGAGCTCCAGGCCAGATACCTCACTGGCAGGCTCCAGAGAATCCGGATTGTCAAACGCCTGCTCCGACACGATCTCGCGGAGATCGAAGAATTCACGATCAGCCTCGTCCTGCTGCATGTCGGCAATGATCTCGTCCTTGACCTCCTCGAATGACTTGCCGGACTCCGGCGTCACATCATCCAGACGAATCAGGTGTACACCGAACTGACTGACCACGGGCTCTGACAGATCGCCTGCTTCATTCAAGGCGAAAACGGCTTCTTCAAACGCGGGATCCATACCGCCGGGAGCAATGACCCCCAGACTGCCGCCAAGCTCTGCAGTACCGATATCATCCGAGAACTCCCGGGCCAGATCGGCAAATGACTCTCCAGCTTCAACGCGCTGCCTGATGTCCGACAGCCTGGCAATCAATTCGTCTTCGTCACCTTGATCATTACTGAGCAGGATGTGCGATACCTCACGCTGCTCCGCCCGAATGAAATTGCCTCGATTGTCGTTATAGAAGGTCTCTGCCTGCTCTTCACTGATCTCGATATTGGCAGCGATGGTAGAGCTTTCGATCTCGATATAGCGAACCTTGACTCGCTCCGGAAACTTGTAGTTGTCCTTGTTTTCATCGAAGTAGGCAACGATCTCGTCTTCTGTCACGTCCACCGTCTCGGCAGCCTTGGCTGCATCGAATCTGACCGCATCGATGGTACGGGTCTGACGCGCCAGGGCAGACAGGCGTTCGGCTTCGGAGGGCAAGGTGAAACTGGTATCGCTGATGCCAGTTCTGAATTGATTCATGGCGGTATCGTCGCGAAAACTCTGCTCGAAAGCGGCTACCGACATGCCTGAAGCCCTCAACTGGTTCTGGTAGGTTTCACTATCGAATTGTCCATCGACCTGAAATGCCGGCAGATTCCGTATCGCCCTGCCCAGTGTGGAATCACCCACCGCAAACTTCTGTCTGGCCACTTCACTTTCGAGAACCTGCTGCGTAATCAGCTGTTGCAGAGCCTGCTCTCGAAGCAGCGACTCATTGGCAAAGGCTTCCGGCAACTGCCCACCGAACATTCTCGCCAGCTGCTGACGCTGTTGCTGATAGGCCCTTTCCAGTTGCAGCTGATCGATGGCCTGACCGTTGACTTCAGCTACGGGTGGTACAGATCCGCCACTGAGATAGGAACCGATTCCGACCAGAGCAAACGGGATGATGATGATCGTGATCAAGGTGTACTTGATGGGCTTGGAGTTTCTGACCGTCTCTCGGAGATCCAATAACATGATGAATGCAGTGCCTTGTTGATCAATAACCTGTCTTGCCCGTGCGTATCGATCTTCGATTCGCATGGCCCAAAAAAAAAGGGTGCCGAAGCACCCTTTTTAGTCTCTATCCGAAAATCCCGGTAGAGGATCGTTACTGTCAGCTCATCGCTGGCTCTGACAGTAACTCTGGTGTTGGCGGAGCGGACGGGACTCGAACCCGCGACCCCCGGCGTGACAGGCCGGTATTCTAACCAACTGAACTACCGCTCCAAAAATGGTGGGTGCTGACGGGATCGAACCGCCGACCCTCGCCTTGTAAGGGCGATGCTCTACCAGCTGAGCTAAGCACCCAAGCGTCTTAGTTTACAGCATCTTTCAAAGCTTTGCCAGCTTTAAAACTAGGAACATTTGATGCTGCAATCTGAAGAGGCTCACCTGTACGTGGGTTACGGCCAGTGCGAGCTTCACGTTTACGAACAAGGAATGTGCCAAAACCAACGAGAGTAACTGCGTCTCCTTGCTTCATGGCATCGGTTACTGCGTCCAATACTGCGTCGACCGCATTGGCTGCATCTGCCTTTGACATATCGCCCTTTGCGGCAACCGCATCAACAAACTCACCTTTATTCATAAACCGACTTCCCCGTTTGTACTGTTATTTGAACGCCAGTTTCTCATGACGCTGGTGAATACCCAAAAGCAATGTGCGAATCATACGCGAAAATAACTGAAAAACCCACCAACCACGCGGGTTTCAGCATAATCAAATAACTCTTGAAGAATCGCAACTCACCGGATCAGAGAATCTTTGTCCGTGGCCGTTCAACAAGGAGAATAGTATCCGAATTAATCGGGAAAGTGTGCAGGAACAATTGTGAAATAAATGACACACAATTAGTGAAACCGACCTGTTTACAAACAGGTCGGTTTCAGACTTGTAAAAAGCCCTTCGATCAGTGAGTCCTGACCTCTCCTGCAGCACCGCCCTGAAGCTCATCCTTGCCGGACACCGGGTCGGCAAGCTTCTCACCATCGGGCCCGGGTGAACTGGCCAATGCAACAGCCAGCACTTCATCAATCCACTGCACGGGGCGTATATCCAGACCAGATTTTATCTCGTCCGGAATCTCGGACAGATCCTTCTCGTTCTCGATCGGAATCAGGACCGTATCGATTCCACCACGTTGTGCGGCCAGCAGTTTTTCCTTCAGACCGCCAATCGGAAGCACTTCACCCCGCAGGGTGATCTCACCGGTCATTGCAACATTGGCACGCACCGGTACATCCGTCAGGCAGGATACGATAGCGGTACACATGCCAACACCGGCACTTGGACCATCTTTGGGAGTCGCCCCCTCAGGCACGTGCAGATGTATGTCCAGCTTTTCATGAAAATCCGCATCGATACCCAGTGACTGGGCCCGACTGCGAACCACCATCATGGCCGCCTGGATGGACTCCTGCATGACATCGCCCAACTGCCCTGTCGAACTCAGTTTGCCCTTGCCCGGCACCACCGTGGACTCGATCGTCAGTAGCTCGCCGCCGACAGAGGTCCAGGCCAGACCGGTCACCTGACCCACCTGATTCTCCTTCTCTGCCCGGCCATGACGAAAACGGGGAACACCCAGGTAATCACCAATGTTGTCGGCGGTGACTGCCACAGGCTCGTGACTGCTCGCTTCCTCACCCTTCTCCTTCAGCTCGAGTTCCAGTTCCATGACTTCTCTGACGACCTTGCGACAGATCTTGGCCACTTCACGCTCGAGATTACGGACACCGGCTTCGCGGGTATAGCTGCGAATGATTGCCATGATGGCATCATCACTGACGGACAGCTCGGACACCTTCAAGCCGTTGTCTTCCATCTTGCGTGGCAGCAGATAGCGCTCGGCAATGTTGGCCTTCTCCATTTCCGTATAACCGGGAATGCGAATGACCTCCATACGATCGAGCAGTGGCTCAGGAATGTTCATCGTATTGGCCGTTGCCACGAACATCACATCCGACAGGTCGTATTCCACTTCGAGGTAATGATCGGTAAAGGTATGGTTCTGCTCCGGATCCAGCACTTCCAGCAAGGCAGATGATGGATCACCACGAAAGTCCGTCGACATCTTGTCGATCTCATCCAGAAGAATGAGCGGGTTGCGACGCTTCACCTTCGCCAGGTTCTGCACGATCTTGCCCGGCATGGAACCGATATAGGTACGTCGATGACCGCGGATCTCCGCCTCGTCCCTGACCCCACCCAAAGCCATGCGGCTGAATCGACGACCCGTGGCACGAGCGATCGATTTCCCCAGTGAGGTCTTGCCCACACCAGGAGGTCCGACCAGACACAGAATGGGACCCTTGGCATGCCCGACTCTTTGCTGGACCGCCAGGTATTCCAGGATGCGTTCCTTGACCTTCTCCAGGCCATAGTGATCGTGCTCGAGCGTCTGCTCTGCCTGCTTGAGCGTATTCTTGAGCTTCGATTTCTTCTTCCAGGGCAGGCTTACCAGCGTATCGATGTAGTTACGCACTACAGTCGCTTCAGCCGACATCGGCGACATCATCTTCAGCTTGTTGAGTTCTGCCGTTGCCTTCTTGCGCGCCTCTTTCGACAAACCGCCTTCGGCAATCTTGCGCGTCAGTTCATCCGTCTCATTGGGCACATCATCCATCTCGCCCAGTTCCTTCTGGATGGCTTTCATCTGCTCGTTGAGATAGTACTCGCGCTGGCTCTTTTCCATCTGCTGCTTGACGCGACCGCGAATGCGCTTCTCGACCTGCAACATGTCCAACTCCGACTCCATGAGCTTCAACAGATGTTCCAGTCGTTCAGCCGGAGAAAACAGTTCCAGAATGGCCTGCTTTTCCTCGACTCGCAGAGACATCTGCGCTGCAATCATGTCGGCCAGCCGATCGGCATCGTTGACACCGGACAGCGAACTGAGTATTTCCGGAGGCACTTTCTTGTTCATCTTGACGTACTGATCGAACATGTTCGTGACCGAACGAACCAGTACATCGAGTTCCTTCTCATCGGCCTCGCTACCAGCCTCCGCTTCAGGTGCCGGAGGGAAGCTGTAATCGGCGGTGAAATAGCCTTTTTCTGCCGTGCTGACGTGATCGATCAGCGCACGCTGAACACCTTCCACCAGCACCTTGATGGTACCGTCGGGCAATTTCAGCAATTGCAGAATGGTGGCAATCGTGCCCACGCGGTGAATGTCGTCGTCAGTGGGCTCATCCACCGCTGCACTGGTCTGGGCAGCAAGCATGATGCGCTTGTCGGCCGACATGGCCGCATCCAGCGCATCAATGGACTTTTCACGTCCGACGAACAGAGGGATGACCATATGCGGATAGACCACGACATCACGCAATGGCAGGACCGGCAGCTGTGCAGGCTCGGTCGGTACTTCTTCAATGATTTCGGTATCAGTCACGGGGCTGAGCTCTCCTGTGTGAGGCTGACTTGTATAAGTCGAGCATACACGACAAGGTGAGACCCGCTTCGGAAAAATCAAGCGTGGAAACCCCGTGTAATCAGCCCTGTCGGGGAGTTTGCCGATAATTCGACTACCGGGGAATGACCCGGAGAAACGGCACCCTCAGATGTGCGAAAAGCCCCTTGCGGGGCTTTTCTTGAAGCAATATTGCCAGGCTTTCAGTCTCGCCTGCTCAGACAAGCGGACGTGAGCGGCTGACCGCCATCGACATCGATCCGCGATGTCGACAGCCCTGCCTGCCCGTCAGTCGTCAGAGGCTGCGCGCTTGTATTTCTCTTCTTCCATGACCTTTTCCTGCCCTTCGAGCAACAGATAGGGTTTGGCTTCGCCACGAACCACGGCAGCATCGAGAATGACCTTCTTGACGTTCTCGATACGTGGCAGCTCGTACATGGTATCGAGCAATACATTCTCCAGAATCGTTCTCAGACCACGAGCGCCGGTCTTGCGCTCCAGGGAGTTGCGGGCCACTTCGTACAGGGCATCCTTGCGGAATTCGATATCCACCTCTTCCATGGCCAGAAGCTTCTGGTACTGCTTGGTGATGGCATTCTTCGGCTCGACCAGGATACGCACCAGAGCTTCTTCGTCGAGTTCTTCCAGAGTGGCAACAACCGGCAGACGACCCACGAATTCCGGAATCAATCCGAAGCTGATCAGATCCTGAGCTTCGCAATCCATCAGCAGCTTGCCGATGTGATCATGACTTTCCTTGGATTTGACCTCGGCAGCGAAGCCGATTCCACCCTTGTCACTGCGCTTCTGGATGATCTTTTCCAGACCGGCAAATGCACCACCGCAGATGAACAGGATGTTGGACGTATCAACCTGCAGGAATTCCTGCTGCGGATGCTTGCGACCGCCTTGTGGCGGTACTGACGCAATCGTGCCCTCGATCAGTTTCAGCAGTGCCTGCTGCACACCTTCACCCGATACATCACGGGTAATGGAAGGGTTATCCGACTTGCGGGAGATCTTGTCGATCTCATCGATGTAGACAATGCCCGTCTGCGCCTTCTCGACATCGTAGTCGCATTTCTGCAGCAGTTTCTGAATGATGTTCTCGACATCCTCACCCACGTAACCGGCTTCGGTCAGTGTGGTGGCGTCGGCTATCGTGAACGGCACGTTCAATGTTCTTGCCAGCGTTTCTGCCAAGAGGGTCTTGCCCGAACCGGTTGGACCAATCAGCAGAATGTTGCTTTTCGCAAGCTCGACATCGCCCTTCTTGTCCTTGTACTCGAGACGCTTGTAGTGGTTGTACACCGCTACGGACAGGATTCGCTTGGCCTTGGCCTGGCCGATCACATACTGATCCAGCAGCTCGTTGATCTCATGCGGCTTGGGCAGTGAACTTTCCTCGTCACTTGCCTGCTCCTGCATCTCTTCGGTAATGATGTCATTACACAGATCGACGCATTCGTCGCAGATGAAGACCGACGGGCCCGCAATCAGCTTGCGAACTTCATGCTGGCTCTTACCGCAAAAAGAGCAGTACAGCAGTTTGCCGTCGTCTTTCTTGTCTTCCTGATCACTCATGTTTTTACAAACCTCTGGCTTTGCACCACATTGCCGTGTTTCCCGCGAACATTCAAGCACTCTTCCGGCACTTGAATCAGGGTTGTTGTGCAGATCACAGTCGCGATCAGGGAGGATCGCGACATGAGATCTAGCTCAAGTTTACGCCGGTCTAGCTCTCAGGAGTAGAAGAGTCTCCACTTGAGGCTACATTGACTTCTTCATCACGCGTCTGAACGATTCGATCCACCAATCCGTACGCTACGGCGTCTTCGGCTGTCAAGAAATTGTCACGCTCGGTATCGTCTTTCACTTTCTCGACGGTCTGTCCGGTGTGCTTGGCCATCAATTTGTTCATTCTGTCCTTTATCGACAGAATCTCTCTCGCATGAATATCAATATCCGTGGCCTGCCCCTGAAAACCTGCCGAAGGCTGGTGAATCATGACACGTGAGTTGGGCAGTACGAACCGCTTGCCCTTCTGCCCGGCTGTCAGCAGAAAGGCTCCCATACTGGCTGCCTGGCCGATGCACAGTGTGCTGACGTTCGGCTTGATGAACTGCATGGTGTCATAGATGGCCATGCCAGCAGTCACGGAGCCGCCGGGCGAATTGATATACAGAGAGATGTCCTTGTCAGGGTTATCCGACTCGAGGAACAACAGCTGAGCGACGATCAGATTGGCCATGTAGTCTTCTACCTGACCAACCATGAAGATCACGCGCTCCTTGAGCAGACGGGAGTAGATGTCGTACGCACGCTCACCGCGCGACGACTGCTCCACAACCATCGGTACAAGACCGCCGGCAGCATTCGGGCTGGCCGGAGCCGAAAACCCGTGATTACCGGACAGTGAGCTGTTGAAACCCCAAGTAGGACCTGAATTCATCGTTAGCTGTTCTCGCTATCAGCCGGAGCTTCTGGCTCCGACGGGTTCATGATGTCTTTGAATGTAGTTGGTTCATCGACAACTGTTGCAGCTTCAAGGACAGCGGATGTTACAGCTTCCTCAAGTACCAGGCCTTCGATGTTCTTCAACATCTCCTGGTTGCCGTAATAGTAGTCTATGACTTGTTGGGGATCCTGATAGGAAGATGCAAGTTCCTCGATCTGTTTTCGTACCGCTGCCGCATCGGCCTTGATTTCCTTCTGCTGGATGATTTCACCAACCACCAGTCCCAGTTGAACCCGGCGAGTCGCCTGCTCGGAGAACAGCTCGTCGGCCAGCATGGAAGAATCGGAATCCGCTGGCATCTGTTGCATGAGTTGTTCCCGCTGGCGTTTGATTTCTTCCGCGACCAGCGCACCCGGGACATCAATGGGGTTGAGCTTGACCAGTCCATCCATGACCTGTGTCTTCACCTGAGACTCGACACGCTGCTTCAGTTCGCGCTCCATGTTCTTGCGAATATCCGCGCGCAGACTCTCCAGAGTGCCATCCTCGATACCGAAGCTCTTGATCATTTCTTCGTCAAATTCGGGCAGTTTCGATTCCTTGACTTCGTGCACCTTGATATCGAATTCGGTTTCCTTGCCTGCCAGGTGCTCTGCCTGATATTCCTCTGGAAACGTGACTGTAATGGTTTTCTCGTCGCCGGCCTTCAAGCCCAGAAGCTGCGATTCGAAACCGGGAATCATGGCATTGCTACCCAGAACCAGAGGTGCTTTCTCGGCTTTGCCGCCATCGAATTCCTCACCGTCCATGCGGCCGACGAAATCGATCACGATCTGGTCGTCGTTGGCTGACTCACGCTCTACGGCAACGTATTCGGTGCGCTGCTTGCGCAGGTTTTCCAGCATCTCATCGACATCGCTTTCCTCGATGGTTACAAGCGGACGCGTTACGGTAATGCTGTCATCGAAAACCGGTTCGAATTCCGGATAGACCTCGAAGGTGGCCACAAACCGGAAACCGGCATCATCGTCATCTTCCGAAGCCGGAGCAGGCACGATATCCGGCTGACCGGCCGGACGCAGGTTTTCCTGTTGCACTGCATCGAAATAGGAGCGATTGATCATCGACCCCAGCACTTCGCCACGAACTTGTGGTTCGTAGCGCTTCTTGACGACTTTGAACGGTACCTTGCCCGGGCGAAAACCATTCATGCGTGTGGTTTTGCTCAGACTCTGGAGACGTTCCAGTACAGCGCTGTCGATGTCCTCGGAAGGCAGCGCTACGGTCATGCGGCGCTCAAGGCCTTGGGTGGTTTCAACGGATACTTGCATGCTTGCCTCTAGTGACCACGATGAGTGCCGCGGCCGCTCAGGAGCCGAACAGGGCCTGTCATCCGACGGTCAGGTGATGTGTCGCGCACGACACGAAAACTGGTGCGAAAGGGGAGACTCGAACTCCCACGTCAAAGACACTGGTACCTAAAACCAGCGCGTCTACCAATTCCGCCACTCTCGCAGAGTATTACTGTCAGCCGTCAATTATAACGAAAAATTCGGCAAGGATGCCGATACGTTACGCATGGATGAGGGATAAGGTGGGGTGAACGACGGGATTCGAACCCGCGACCACAGGAATCACAATCCTGCGCTCTACCAACTGAGCTACGCTCACCACAAGTACTGCCCGTCAAATTGCCAAAGCAAGGCTGGTTCAGCTTTACGGACCCTACGGCAAAGAAATGGTGCGCCCGGCAGGATTCGAACCTGCTACCCTCGGCTTAGAAGGCCGATGCTCTATCCACATGAGCTACGGGCGCTCTGCCGATAACCGGGCCGATAAACTGAATAAAGAAAAAGTGGTCGGGGTAGCAGGATTCGAACCTACGACCCTCTGCTCCCAAAGCAGATGCGCTACCAGGCTGCGCTATACCCCGAACTTCGTCTCTGTCAGCCGCACAATAATAACTACTGCATTTACAGGAGTCAACCGGTACGGAACGATTTCATGACAACTTTTTTGCGTGGTCGATCAATTTGCCGGTGTTGTTCCGAGTCGGTCGTGTGCGGAACTGCCACACGACCGGAGTACGGAATCGTATTCAGTCGACTTCATCCAGCCAGGTCATCTGGATGGCTTCCAGAATGCCTTCACTGGATTTCTCCGGATCATCATCGAACCCGTCGAGTGCCAGCACCCAGGCGTGCAGATCGGTGAATCGCACGTATTGCGGATCGACATCGGGGTGAGCTTCGCACAGCTCGATGGCAATTTCTCTGGTGTCAGACCATTTCATCAGTGAGGTGCCTCGGAAACCATGTTGATGGTGTACTTCGGAATCTCGATGACCAGGTCATCATCGGCAACGATGGCCTGGCAGCTGAGACGTGAATCGGGGTCGAGACCCCAGGCCTTGTCGAGATAATCCTCTTCCAGCTCATCCGCCTCTTCCAGACTTTCACTGCCGGTGCGCACATGCACATGGCATGTCGTGCAGGCACAGGATTTCTCGCAGGCATGCTCGATCGGCACACCGTTCTTCAGCATGGCATCGCAAATGGAAATACCCGGATCCACTTCGAATTCTGCACCCTCTGGACAGATTTCCGGATGCGGTTTGATCGTTACGGTTGGCATGACGCCTTGAACTCCTGTCTGATGTTTGTAGTTGGTTTCGTTCGACCCGCTGGCGAGCGTGCGAAGCGGCCTCAGGAATCCGAAGCGCAAGCCTCGTGCTTTGCCTTGCCGACGGCCGAGTCGATGTCATCCAGCCCCTGCCCTGACATCATCTGTCGGACACTGGCATTCATGCGTCTTTCGACATACTCGGCGCTGCCTTGTTCCAGCGCCAGGACTGCCTGCTTGATGACTTCGCGCTCTGTGCTGCTGTCGACAACCTGCTTCAGGCTGCTGATCAGCGCGCCAATGGCAGCACGCTCACCCGCATCCAGGTGCTCGTCACCGTCGGATTGCAACGCAGCCTCGATGGCTTCCAGTACACGAGCAGCCTCGACCTTCTGTTCCTGCAAGGCACGCTTCTGCATGTCTTCACTGGCATGATCCATGGACTCTCGCAACATGGTTTCGATCTCACCGTCCGACAGTCCATAGGAAGGCTTGACGTCGACGCTGGCCACCACGCCACTTTCGCGCTCCAGGGCACTGACCGTCAGCAGCCCATCGGCGTCCACCTGAAACAGCACCTGAATGCGCGCGGCACCGGCCACCCGAGACGGGATACCATTGAGCTCGAAGCGGGCCAGTGACCGGCAATCATCGACCAGCTCGCGCTCACCCTGCACCACATGCAGTGCCATCGCGGTCTGACCGTCCTTGTATGTGGTGAACTCCTGTCCCCGGGCAATCGGGATGGTGGTATTGCGCGGAATCACCTTTTCCACCAGACCGCCCATGATCTCGAGACCGAGTGACAGTGGCGTCACGTCCAGCAGCAGCAGATCACTGTCCGGCTTGTTGCCTGCCAGCACATCGGCCTGAATGGCGGCGCCAATGGCCACGACTTCATCCGGGTCGATGGATGTCAGCACCGGTCTGCCGAAGAATTCGCTGACCTTGTCGCGCACCAGGGGCACCCTTGTCGAGCCTCCGACCATGACCACGGCCGTTACCTGATCACGTTCGACATCGGCATCGCGCAGCACCTGACGGCAAGGCTTCAGAGTGGCGGCCACCAGCGGCATCACCAGCTCGTCGAAGCTCTCTCTTGTCAGCTCGGTTCGCACCTCATGGCCGGCGCGATCACCCCATTCGACCGACACCGACGCGGATGCAGACAGGGCCTCCTTCAGGCCACGTGCATAACGCTTGGTATCGGATTCCAGTTGCGAATCGGCCAGTGAATCGATACCGGCCTGATCCATCAGCCACTGAACCAGGGCGTTGTCGATGTCGTCTCCGCCCAATGCCGTGTTGCCAGCCGTGGCAAGCACTTCGAAAATCCCCTGCTGCATCTTCAGCAGAGAAATATCAAAGGTGCCACCACCCAGATCGTAGATGGCGACGATGCCGCCCTCTTCGTTATCCAGACCGTAGGCGACTGCCGCCGCAGTCGGCTCATTGAGCAGGCGCAATACCTGCAGACCCGCCAGCGACGCTGCATCCTTGGTGGCCTGACGCTGAGCATCATCAAAATAGGCCGGCACGGTCACCACAGCGCCGGCCAGCTCGCCACCGAGTGTCTGCTCGGCGGTCTGCTTCAATTCATGCAGGATTGCCGCGGACACGTCGATGGATGTCTTGTTGCCATCATGAGTCACGAAGGCTGGCAGAGAACCGCTTTCTGTGTCGAATTCATAGTGCTTGCTGAGCCAGGAATCGGCCAGATCGGCAGCCCCCTTGCCCATCAGACGCTTCGCCGAGCGAATGGTACTGCGAGAATCGCCGGACGATGCTTCTGCGGCATGCCCCACACGAGGTGTCTCGCCTTGCACATACTGCACGACCGACGGCACGGAACGGTGACCGTCGCTGTCCGGCAGCACATCGGCACTGCCACTTCTGACCGCCGCTACCAGCGAGTTGGTCGTTCCCAGGTCGATGCCGACAGCCAGACGCCGCTGGTGCGGTGCGTCCGATTGTCCGGGTTCGGCTATTTGCAGCAGGGCCACTTCAATACTCCATTGTGTTCGTGTTGATTCGACTCATGCGTCCAGACGTTCTTCCATGCTCTTCACTTCACGAGCCAGCTTGTCCAGGAACTGCCACTGCCGCACCGTGGTTCGGGCTTCGTCCCAGTTGCCAGCACCGGCCGCCTGATCGAAATTCTGCATCTGCTCGCGAACACCTGCTTTCAACTGCCCGCGCACAGCGTCCAGCTTTTCAAGCGGATCCGCCGCGGCTTCTGCAGCTTCGAGCGCCTCGCGATATTCCATCTGCTCCATCAGAAACATGGGCGACATCTGGGTATCGGTCTCTTCGTCAACGGATACTCCATTGAGTGTCAGCAGGTAGATCGCTCGCTTGAGATCATGCTTCAGTGTCTGGTATCCCTCGTTGACATGGCTCGCTGCCTGCATTGACCAGCGTCTCTCGGCCGCCGGCTTGGAGGCAAAGCGGTCCGGGTGCAGCTGCCGTTGCAAGTCCTGGAAACGAGCGATCAGGGTCGATTCATCGATGGCGAATTGCACTGGCAAACCGAACAAATCGAAGAAACTGCTGGACAGGTCAACCTGCATGACTAAGCGATCTCATACCGTGGTAACAACACTGCCCGGGCTATCGAACACCCGGGCAGTGCAGTGTGGCCGCTCGGCGACCGGAATCAGGAAGAGGCAGTCCCCTGGCAATCAGGTATCTGCCGCCAATACAGTCAGATGGTAAAGGACTCGCCGCAACCACACTCATCCTTGACATTCGGGTTGTTGAACTTGAACCCCTCGTTCAGGCCTTCCTTCGTGAAGTCGAGCTCGGTTCCGTCCAGATACACCAGGCTCTTCTTGTCGATGACGACCGTGACGTCGTTGTCCTTGAACACTTCGTCGTTGGCAGCCACCTCATCGGCGAATTCCAGCACGTAAGCCAATCCCGAGCAGCCGGTTGTGCGAACGGCCAGCCTCAGACCGATGCCCTTGCCGCGCTTTTCCAGAAAGCTCTTGATATGCCTGGCGGCACTATCTGTAAATGTCACGCCCATCTGAGAGAAAACCTCCGGACTCGGAGTGAGAGCGAATGCACGACGGGTCTCACCGTCATCGCTCTCACACCCTTGCCGTATTCTTGACCTATCGGAGAACCAGCGACTCAGCTGGCCAATGCTTCTGAATCGTCCTTCTTTTCACGCTTTGCCTTGATGTCGGCAATGGCCGCCGCAATGGCATCTTCAGCCAGCACGGAACAGTGGATCTTCACCGGTGGCAGAGCCAGCTCATCAGCAATGTGCTTGTTACGGATCTCGCCCACTTCTTCCAGCGTCTTGCCCTTGACCATTTCGGTCACCAGGGACGACGAGGCAATGGCGGAACCACAACCATACGTCTTGAACTTTGCATCTTCAATGATGCCTTCGTCATTGACCTTGATCTGCAGGCGCATGACGTCTCCGCAGGCCGGCGCTCCGACCATGCCGGTACCGACATTGGGGTCGTCCTTGTCGAGCACGCCTACGTTGCGCGGGTTTTCATAATGGTCGAGTACTTTGTCACTGTAAGCCATGGTTTTCTCCAGTTTCGGCAACCCGCCGGGTCACCGTTCGGTCTTCTGTTGTAAAAGGTCGATCTTTCAATCGCACATTCGTTTGGATGAGTTCCTGCCGGATCGCCTCGGCGACTCAGTGAGAAGCCCACTCGACAGAGTCGAGGTCGATGCCTTCCTTGTGCATGTCCCACAACGGTGACAGATCACGCAGTTTCTCTACTGCATCCCGTGTCTTCCTGATCGTGAAATCGACTTCCTCTTCGGTTGTAAAACGCCCGATGGTGAAACGAATCGAGCTGTGCGCCAATTCGTCATTACGGCCAATGGCTCGCAGCACATAGGACGGCTCGAGGCTGGCACTGGTGCAGGCCGAACCACTGGATACCGCAATGTCCTTCATCGACATGATCAGGCTTTCACCTTCCACGAAGTTGAAGCTGACATTCAGATTACCCGGAATACGCTGTTCGAGATCGCCATTGATGTAGATCTCTTCCATGTCGGACAGTCCATCCCACAAACGGTCACGCAATTTCTTCAGGCGCTTGTTCTCTTCTTCCATCTCCTCACCGGCGATACGGAAGGCGTCACCCATGCCCACGATCTGATGAGTGGGCAAGGTTCCTGAACGCATGCCGCGTTCGTGACCACCGCCATGAATCTGCGCTTCCAGACGCACGCGCGGCTTGCGACGCACATACAGAGCTCCGATGCCCTTTGGTCCGTAGACCTTGTGAGCACACAGCGACAGGAGATCCACGTTCATCTCGTTGACGTCGATAGCCACCTTGCCGGGGCTTTGCGCCGCGTCGACGTGAAAGATGATTCCACGCTCGCGAGTGATCTTGCCGATGGCGGCGATGTCCTGAATGACGCCGATTTCGTTGTTGACATGCATGATTGACACGACGGTGGTGTCGTCACGCAGTGCTGCCTTGAACGCGTCCATGTCCAGCAGACCGTTCTCCAGAGGATCCAGATAGGTCACTTCGAAGCCTTCACGCTCCAGCTGCCTGCAGGTATCCAGTACAGCCTTGTGTTCGGTTTTCAGGGTGACAATGTGCTTGCCCTTCTTGGCATTGAAATGCGCGGCACCCTTGATGGCCAGATTGTCCGACTCGGTGGCACCCGAAGTCCAGACGATTTCCTTGCTGTTTGCGCCAATGAGATTGGCAACATTGTCACGCGCCTGCTCGACCAGCTCATCGGCATTCCAGCCGAATGGGTGCGACCGTGAAGCCGGGTTACCAAAATGTCCCTGGATGGTCAGACATTTGGCCATGCTGGCAGCCACTCGCTCGTCCACGGGTGTCGTGGCCGAATAGTCCATGTAAATTGGTACGTTTAAAGAACTCACTGTGTCTGCCTCAAAAAGATAATGTCGTTGAATAGCCGGCTGCTGCCGCGCTGTGTAGCCAGCAATCCGGAAACTGCTGACTGTTGCCTACCGTCGAACGGGGTGAGCGGATCAGCCGCGCACACGCCATTCACCAAATCATGCATAGGGTCGCTGCACCATGACCTTGTCCTGCCGCAGTGACGCGTTCTGTACTCGCTGCCGATCGATCATGTCCTGCAAGGACACACTGCTGAGAAATTCCTCGATCTGCGCACTGAGCCCTTCCCACAGATCGTGAGTCAGGCATCGTCCATGACCGTGACAATTTTCCTTGCCACCGCACTGTGTCGCATCAACCGACTCATTGACGGCGCCAATGATTTCGGACACCGCAACCAGGTGCAGTTCACGGGCAACGGAATAGCCGCCACCCGGACCTCGGGTACTGATCACCAGTCCATTGCGACGCAATTTCGAGAACAACTGCTCAAGATAGGAAAGCGAGATTTCCTGACGAACCGAGATCTCCGCCAGAGAGACAGGACCGGACTCGCCATGCAGTGCCAGATCGAGCATGGCAGTAACCGCATATCGTCCCTTTGTTGTCAGCTTCATGGCATTGGTAACCGAAAGTCTTCCATACCGGGAGCATCACATAACCCAGCATTTCAGTCAAGTATTAGGGCCAGTCTGGAAAATTCAAGTGCCGCCCTCGCCGATCCCCGGAATCACCCTGCCCGCTTGTTGAGTCGATCCAACTCGGCGCGCAATTCCGCAACCTGCTCCTGCAATTGCTCGACGGCCGTTTCGATCGGATCGTCGGTCTCGCCAGCAACCCCATAGGCATCGAACATCGGCTGTGGGGCGCTCCTGACATGCCCCTGAACCAGCTCCAGGCAGTTGGCGTTCTGATTCTTGCAACGGACAATGCGACCGGGAACACCCACGACCGTGGCCCCGGAAGGCACGGCTTCGAGCACCACCGCGTTGGAGCCGACACGCGCATCATCACCCACCAGAAACGGCCCCAGAATCTTGGCGCCGGCCCCTACCACCACATTGTTGCCCAGGGTCGGGTGGCGTTTTCCCTCGTCAAGCGTACGACCGCCGAGAGTCACTCCCTGATACAGGGTAACGTCGTTGCCGATTTCAGCCGTCTCACCGATGACCACCCCCGTACCGTGGTCGACGAAGAATCGTCGGCCGATCCGGGCTCCCGGATGGATCTCGATACCGGTCAGCCACCGGGCAATATTGCCCAGGAAACGCGCCGGCCAGCGTAAACCATGCCCCCACATCCAGTGATTGAGGCGATGAAACAGGATGGCATGCACACCGGAATAGCAGGTGAGCACATCGAACAGATTGCGCGCGGCAGGGTCGCGCTCGAACACACAGGTGACGTCCTCTTTCAACAATTGCCACATGCAAGCGCCCTTCCCTAATTCCTACCAGATCAGTAGGACATCATACCGTGTAAAGCCGAGATGCAAAACTTACGGAGATTTGAAGAAACCTTTACCGGCTATTTTCGCTTGCGCGGATTCTCCACCGCAGACAGGATTCCCCGGAAAATGGCCAGCTCGCTGCCCGTGGGACGGTTGGCCTCGAAGTAGCGGCGAACCCGGCGTCGCAGCAGACGGGGATTGTCCGGATCGAGAAATCCGGTCGACACCATCACCCGGTCAAGGTGTTCGAAGAAATGCTCCATGCCTTCGCTGGTTGCCGGCAGATCGTCCGGATCGGTTGACAGCGGTGCAGCCGCTTCACCATCACTCCCCTTCCATTTGCCCGGCTGAGGCACAGGAGCCCCCTGTGGCACCGACACCAGCGCCTGTGACAGCTCGTAGGCTACCACCTGCACCGCACTGCCCAGGTTCAGCGATGAAAAATCCGGATTACAGGGAATGCGCAGCAGGCGCGTACACAGGTCCAGTGACTCGTTACTCAGACCCGAGCGCTCCTGACCAAACACCATGGCAACCTTCTGCCCGGCCAGGCTGGATCTGGAGGCCGAACCCAGCTCTTCAGCGATCTCGCGACAGGACAACAGCGGTACTGCCAGCTGCCTGGCTCTGGCGCTGGTTCCGACCACCACCCGACAATCGGCAATGGCCGCCTGCAGGGTATCGAAGGTCTGCGCCTCTTTCAGCACATCGTTGGCGCCCGATGAACGCGCCAGTGCCTCGGCCGACAGATGCGAACAGGCATCCACCAGCCTCATTTGGCTGAACCCCATGGTTTTCATGGCTCTTGCCGCCGCACCCAGGTTCCCGGTGTGGGTCGTGCCCACCATTACGAATACGATTTCTACACTCATGTAGCGAATGATGTCACAACTGGTCCCGGAAGCCACGGATCGAGGGGCGTTTGGCACTACACTATGCACCTCAGCCCAGACAAGTGAAGCCAGACATGCACCCGATGCTCAACATCGGCATTCGCGCTGCCCGCGCAGCCGGAAAAGTCATTACACAGAATGTTGACCGATTCGATGCCAAGAGCATCGAAAAGAAGCAACGCAACGACTTCGTGACCGAGATCGATCGAGCGGCCGAAGCAGAGATCGTCAATACCCTCCGCCGCTCCTACTCCGACCACAGCTTCCTGTGTGAAGAGAGCGGTCTGATCGGCGACGAGAATGCCGAGTATCAGTGGATCATCGACCCGCTGGACGGCACGACCAACTTCATCCATGGGCTACCGCATTTCAGTGTGTCGATTGCCTTGCTGCAGAACAAGCGACTGTTTCAGGCGATCATCTACGACCCGATGCGCCAGGAACTGTTCACTGCCGGCAAGGGAGAAGGGGCCTTTCTTGACAGCAAGCGATTGCGCGTCACCAACACCAACCATCTCGAAAACGCCCTGTTGAGCACCGGCTTCCCCTACCGTGACGGACAGGACCTGGACTTCTACCAGCGTACAACTCGGCATTACACGGAGCGCTCCGGCGGTATTCGTCGTCTGGGTTCGGCGGCACTTGATCTGGCCTATGTCGCTGCCGGACGCATCGATGGTTGCTGGCTGACCGGCCTGCAGAGCTGGGATGTCGCCGCTGGCGGCCTGATCGTCAGAGAGGCCGGTGGCCTGCTCAACGATTTTGACGGCGGCGACGACTGGATGAGCAAAGGCGAGGTCATCGCAGCCTCGCCACGGATTCATCATCAGATGCTGGAGGTCATGAAACCTCTGTCAGCAGCACGCAACAAGACAGCAGCGCGCAAATAGGACCCCACCCCACTCTCTGCAATCAATCAGGGAGTCCCGGGCGTACATGTATCGCCCGGCTTCTTGCGTCACCCAGACGTCATGCAATGGCACTAACCTGAGATTTTTCAGGTTCTTTCCATGCATCTCAGCTACGCAGGTCCCGATCTGTCAGCTCGCCAGAAGCGACTGGTGAAAGCCATCGAATGGCTCAGCCGCGGTCGCGGCATCAGCGCGGTACGGCAGCGCTTCGTCGATAATGCCAATGACGAAACCTTCTTCAGGCGGGCGGCAGCAGCATTCGATCTGAAACCGACCGTGTGGTTTGCACCTCGTGCCTACATTCCTGCCCAGGGGCCCCTGCTGGTCGTGGCCAACCACCCCTATGGTGTCGTTGACGGCCTGGCCATCAGCGCGATGCTGGAATCCGTGCGACCCGACATTCGCATCATTGTCTGGAACGCCATTGGCCTGCCACCCTCTGCCAGTCATTTCATGCCTCTTGACCTGTCCGAACACAACGGCTCGGTGGCCAGACGGCAGAATGTCGACATTCGCCGCAAGGCGACTGCGCATTTACGCAATGGAGGATGTGTGGTTCTCTTTCCGAGCGGTTCTGCCGAGATCACGGCCCACCCGCTGGCCAGGCCCGCAGAAGCTCCCTGGACACCGCTGGCCTGCAAACTGGCTCTGAAAAGCGGGGCAACCATTCTTCCCGTCTTCGTGCATGGCCACAACAGCCGCCTGTTCCATGCCGCCAGCCACATGGGCGATCTGGTCAGACGCTCCCTGTTTCTCACCGAAACACGGCGCAAGATCGGTGCTCGCATACCGTGCCGGATTGGCGAGCCATTGTTGAATGCTCGACTACAACAGATGCATGCCGAAGAGGCCTGCTCAACCAGACAGATGGCAGCGCGGCTGCGGGAAATGACCTTGCAACTGGGAAAACTGACGGCACCTGCCCATCAGTGGACCCGAGCCCTCACTTTCCGTCAGGGCATCGCGTCCAGATCGGCCCCTTCCTTCTCGACCGGCATCAGATCTTCCTTGGTGACACCCATCTGCAATACGATTTCACTGGCCACGAAAATGGAAGAATAGGTGCCGATGAAGATACCGATGATCAGCGCCAGTGCAAATCCGCTGATGATCTGCCCGCCGAAGGCATACAGACAGACCAGCACCATGAGCGTCGTGCCCGAGGTGATGACCGTCCTGGACAGGGTCTGATTGATCGATTCGTTCATGATCTCGGTCGGTGTACCGGTACGCAGGGTCACGAAGTTCTCGCGAATGCGGTCGAATACGACAATGGTGTCATTCAGTGAATAACCGATGACCGCCAGCAAGGCGGCCAGAATGGTCAGATCGAACTCGATCTGGAACAAGGCAAACACACCCACGGTGATGATGACATCGTGCACCAGCGCCAGCACCGAGCCTACTGCAAACTTCTTCTCGAAGCGGAACCAGATGTAGACGATGATGCCGAACAGGGCAGACAGCATGGCCAGTCCACCCTTTTCTCGCAGCTCTTCACCCACCTGCGGCCCCACGAATTCCACTCGGCGCATGGACACAGTCGAGTCGCTGTTGTCGGACAGCACCTGCAGCACTTCATCGCTGACCGTGGCACTGTCAGCCCCTTCTTCGGGAGGGGCCATCCGAATCAGCACATCGGTACTGGTGCCGAAGGTCTGCACCTGAGAGTCCGGAAATTCCGCTTCCGCCAGAGTCGCCCGAATCTCGTTGAGATCCGGCGCCTGCTCGTAGCCCACCTCGATGGTGTAACCACCGGTGAAGTCGACACCCAGGCTCAAGCCACGAATGGCAATGGCAAGAATCGCCACAACCAGCATGACACCCGACACGATAAGGGACAGCCGATAGCGGCCCATGAAATCGAAGTTGGTGTCTCTTATCAGACTACGCATGAAGAAATCCCGGGGACAATCGCAAGCCGTGATCAACGATCAGGACTGGAGAACAAGCTGACAGCACCGGACCGCCAGTGCTGGAGAGAAGCTGATGGTTCATCGTCAGATGGGCAAGGAGGTCAGACGTCGGCCACCGTACAGGGCATTGACCAGTACACGAGTGCCGAAGATGGCAGTGAACATGGAGGTCAGGATGCCGATACACAGCGTGACGGCAAACCCCTTGATGGGGCCGGTGCCCAGACTGAACAGCACCACGGCAGCGATGAGCGTCGTGATATTGGCATCGGCGATGGTCGAAAAGGCCTTGTCATAACCGGAAGAAATGGCTGCCTGAATGGCCCGCCCTGCCTTGAGTTCCTCTCGTATACGTTCGAAGATCAGCACATTGGCATCTACCGCCATGCCCACGGTCAGCACGATCCCGGCTATGCCCGGCAACGTCAGCGTCGCGGTCAGTGCGCCGAGTACGGCAACAATCAGCACGACATTGGTCACCAGAGCCAGGCCGGCAATCATGCCGAAAACCCGGTAATAGACGGCCATGAAGACCACGACCACGGCAAGGCCGACCGCTGCGGACATGAAGCCCTGACGAATGTTGTCCTTGCCCAGGCTGGGGCCTACCGTGCGCTCTTCAACGATCTGTACGGGCGCCTTCAAGGCACCTGAGCGCAACAGCAGCGCCAGGTCAGCCGCTTCCTGAGCGCCCAGACCAGTCGTCTGGAAGCGATGACTCAGAACATCACGGATGGTTGCGACGCTGATGACCTCTTCAACCTTGGAGACGCGTTTGACGTCCTCGCCATTGACCTTGATGTTCTCGATGCGGTTCTCGATGTAGACCACCGCCATGGGGTTGCCGACATTATCCTGCGTGACTTCCTGCATGCGTCTCGCCCCTGAATTGTCCAGGTTGACGAACACGGCCGGTGTTCCCGACTGTTGATCGATGCCGGAAGAGGCGTCCTTGATCTGGTCACCGGTGACAATGATGTCCCGGTCCAGCATGATGGTGGAACCATCGTCCCGACGGGTGTAAGGCCGGGCATCGGAACGACTGGAAACCAGTCGGTATTCCAGCGTGGCTGTGGCGCCCAGAATGTCCTTGGCGCGTGCCGTGTCCTGCACCCCTGGCAGCTGCACGACGATGCGGTCCAGCCCCTGCTGCTGAATGACTGGCTCGGAGACACCAAGCTCATTGATTCGGTTGCGCAGCGTAACGATGTTCTGCTGCAAGGCACTGCGTTGTTCGGCCTCCGTGGCGACCTCGGTCAGATTGGCCGTGATGTAGGCGTATTCACCGTCTTCGGAGGTCTCGAAATCGAGATCGACGCCGTCTTCACGAAAGACGTCCAGCATCTGATCGCGTTCGGCCACGTCCCTGAAGCGTGCACTCAGGACGCCCTTGGAATGTTGTATGGAAGTGCCCCGAATCTTTGCTTCACGCACTTCGCGTTTCCAGGCGGGAATGAAGCGTTCTTCTGCCGTGTTGATGGCAGCGTCCATGTCCACTTCCATCAGGAAGTGCACTCCACCTCGCAGATCCAGTCCCAGGAACATGGGCTGTGCAATGCTGCGCAGCCATTCGGGACTGGCATCCACCAGATTCAGCGCGGTGATGTAATTGTTGCTGTTCAGCTTCTCTGCCAGTTCATCGCGCGCCCGAATCTGATCGTCTTCACTCTTGAACAGCGCCAGGTATCGCCCCTCTTCCTGGCGAACTTCCACATCGGTGAAGCCGGCATCGGCAAGGATTCGGTCGAACTGACTGACATCGGCACTGGTCAGCTCTGCAGAGCGTGCCGACACCTGTACGGCAGGGTCACTGCCAAACAGGTTCGGCAGCGCAAACAGCACGCCAATAATCATGACAACTGCCAGAAGCAGCGTTTTCCAGAGAGGATTGGTATTGGTCATGCTGTTGCGGCTGGTCTTTACGTAAGGGGGTGGAACTCAGATATTCTTCAGGGTACCGGAGGGCAACAGAGCGGCAATGGCATGCTTCTGCACATTGACCTCGACACCTTCAGCGACCCGAATGGACATGTAGGCATCACCCACTTTCGTAACGGTGCCACCCAGACCACCATTGGTAACGACTTCGTCACCCTTTTTCAAGGCTGCGACCATGGCCTTGTGTTCCTTCATGCGCTTTTGCTGTGGGCGGATCATGAGGAAGTAGAACACCGGCAGCATGAGCAGCAGCGGCAGAATGCCCATCAGGGACCCACCCGGAGCGCCAGCGCCCTGGGCATATGCATTACTGATAAAGAAATCCATGTAAACGACTCTTGAAGTGACGGCGGAAAGTAACGCGCAATTATGCCATAGACCACAGCATCAACCGGTGGTTTCCGCGACCGGTATTCAGGCGCCGCTGGCTCGCAGGGCTTCGAATTCCCTGACAAATGCATCCAGACGTTCTTCGTCCAGTGCCTTGCGGATACCCTGCATGAGCTCCTGGTAGTAGTAAAGATTGTGGATCGTGTTGAGTCGTGAACCCAGTATCTCGCCACACTTTGACAGGTGGTACAGGTACGCTCGTGAATAATTCCGGCAGGTATAGCAGCCGCAGTTTTCATCGATCGGACCGGTATCGGTGCGAAACCGGGCGTTGCGCAATCGCAGGTCGCCGCGGTGGGTATAGATATAGTCATTACGGGCGTTGCGAGTTGGCAACACGCAATCGAACATGTCGATACCGCGCAAGACGGACGACACGATGTCCTCAGGCTTGCCCACCCCCATCAGGTAGCGCGGTCGATTGGCAGGTAAATGCGGCACGGTGGTGTCCAGCATGGCGTCACGCAGGGACTTCTCCTCGCCCACTGCCAGTCCGCCCACGGCATAGCCAGGGAAGTCCAGTTCAACCAGCGCCTCGCAGGATTGCTTGCGAAGATCCTCGTACATGCCACCCTGCACGATACCGAACAGGGCATTCGGATTCTGCAGTTCACCAAACGCCTGCTGGCAACGCCTTGCCCAGCGCATGGACAGTTCCATGGACTCCGCAGCCTGCTCGTATGTCGCCGGATACGGCGTGCACTCGTCAAAGGCCATGACGATATTGGAGCCCAGATCTGTCTGGATTCTCATGGATTCTTCCGGACTGAGAAAGACCTCCGAGCCATCGACCGGAGAGCGAAAGCGCACACCGCTTTCGTCGATCTTGCGCAGCTTGGCTAGACTGAACACCTGGAAACCACCGGAATCGGTGAGAATCGGGCCGGACCAATGCATGAAATCGTGCAGATCACCGTGCATCTTGATGATATCCGTGCCCGGTCGCAGCCACAGGTGGAAAGTGTTGCCCAGGACGATCTCGGCACCTATTTCGCGGATCTCCTCGGGCGTGACCGACTTGACCGTGCCATAGGTCCCTACCGGCATGAAGGCTGGCGTTTCCACGGTTCCGCGGTCGAAATGCAGGCGTCCACGCCTGGCCGCACCGTCGCTTCCGAGCAGATCAAAACTGAAATTCACGCACGCACTCCAGACTGTGGCCACACCAGCATGGCGTCGCCGTAACTGAAAAACCGGTAGCGCTCCTGCACTGCCTGTCGATAGGCCTGGAGGGTGGTGTCCAGACCGGCAAAGCTGGCCACCAGCATCAGCAGAGTGGATTCGGGCAGGTGGAAATTGGTGACCATGCCATCGATGACATGGAACCGCGAGCCCGGCACCAGAAACAGACGGGTTTCACCGCTGAAAGGCGCCAGCTCACCGGTTTCGGCGGCCGCAGCCTCCAGCGCCCTGACCGATGTCGTACCGACGGCCACGATCCGCCCGCCCGCAGCTCTCGCTCTGGCAATGGCCTCGACAGTGTCGCTGTCCACACTGACGCGTTCGGCATGCATGACGTGCCGTGAAGGGTCTTCCACCCGTACCGGCTGGAATGTCCCTGCCCCGACATGCAGTGTGATGAAACTGTGACTGATGCCAGCCTGTGCCAGAGCCTGCAGCAGCGACTCGTCGAAGTGCAGACCGGCCGTCGGCGCTGCCACTGCTCCGGGCGAGTGCGCGAAGACCGTCTGATAGCGCTCGGCATCGTGCTGATCCGGCGCTCGTTCGATATAGGGCGGCAAAGGGATATCACCGTGCCTGGCAATGAAATCGGTCAGCGCTTCGTTACCTTCATGAGCCGCTTCCAGCTCGAAAAGATCGTCCTGCCTGCCAACCACCCGCGCTTCAAAGCGACTGGCTGCACCGGCTTCATCCGTTCTGCCAGTCAGCGTGATGAGCGTGCCCGGCCTGGGCGACTTGCTGGCCCGGATCTTCGCCAGCACCCGACCGTCTGCACCGACTCGTTCGAGCATCATCTCCAGCTTGCCACCGGATGCCTTGCTGCCATACAGCCGAGCCGGAATGACCCGTGTGTTGTTGAAGACCAGGTGGTCCCCGGCCCTGAGCAGTCCGGGCAGATCGCGCACGCTGGCATGAAGGACGGCAGCTGTCGCAGACCCGGAAGGTTGCCCCACTCCTGATTCGGTGCTGGTGCTGGTGCTGGTGCTGGTGCTGGTGCTGGTGCTGGTGCTGGTGCTGGTGCTGGTGCTGGTGCTGGCGTCGGCGTCGGCGTCGGCGTCGGCAAGGTTCGCATTCAGCACCATCAGGCGGCTGTCACTGCGATTCGGCAGCGGCACCTGCGCAATCAGTTCGGCTGGCAGCTCGTAGTGGAAATCACTGAGGCGGAATGCAGACTCGGCCGCATCACGATTGGCGGAGGAGTCAGGATCGGAAGATGAGGATTTGGCAGCCTTGTCCACGGATGGTCTTTCTTGGGGGGATAAGGTGGAATAAGGCCGGAGCCGAGCGCTTGGTGCCGGAGGCGAGACTTGAACTCGCACTCTGTTTCCAGAACCGGATTTTGAATCCGGCGTGTCTACCAATTCCACCACTCCGGCAGCGCATGCGAAGTGTAGGCAGTTTATGCCTCCACGACAAGCTTCGGACGAATTTTTTTAATCATCCTTCAACACCATGATGGATGCAACGATCGCGGTCAATCGCCCTTGCGCAACTTGACCGGTTCCATGATGCCCTCCAGCGATTTCATGACCGGCAACAGATGCGGCTTGTTGGCCTTGATTTCATCCAGCGACAGGCCATCCATCTCGTGGGGAAAGATCAGCCAGTCTTCAGTCTTGTGGGCGCAGAAGTCCGGTTCGAAGTCCGTCCTGTTCTTGCCCGGCTTGAAGTACGCAGTAGCCACACGAATGTCATGCGGCAGGTTCTTGCGCGACCGCACTCGCATCTTGTCGAGAATACTCTTGACGCTCAGACCGGTATCGAACACATCATCGACGATCAGCAGAGAATCTTCGGCATTCATCTTCTGGGTCAGATAGCTCAAACCATGCACACGAACCTTGCTGTCGCGCTTGTTGATTCCCGCATAACTGGAGGTGCGAATGGAGATATGGTCGGTATGCACCCCATAGAAATCCAGCAGTTCCTGCACCATGATGCCAACAGGTGTACCACCTCGCCAGACACCCACGATGAAGTTCGGCCGGAAGTCACTGGCCAGAATCTGCCGTCCCAGCTCCAGTGAGTCTTCCAGCAACTGCTGGGCAGAAATATAGACTTTTTGATCAGTACTCATGCATCGATGTCTGCCGTGCTTGGCGGCGTTGTGGCTGTCAGTTGTGAAGCGGCGATCTGCACTTCTGCATTCAAGGCGTGTAACACATCCACCGGCGACTTCGCCTGAGTGATCGGTCTGCCAATCACCAGATAGTCACTGCCGCCGAGAATGGCGTCAAACGGAGTGAGCGTGCGTCGCTGGTCATCGGGTCGTCCACCGTGACTGGAGATATTGCCGACAGGGGCACTGGAGGCCTGATCGGGCCGCACCCCGGGTGTCACGGTCAGAAAGTTGTTCCTGGCAATCGCCCGAATCTGCGCGACCTCGTGAGGCGAACAGACAACGCCATCCAGACCGGCCTGACGCGCCAGTGTTGCCAGCCGACTGACCTGATCGACGGGCTCGACATCCAGCCCGACACTGGCCAGTTCGCCGCGGTCCAGACTGGTCAGCACCGTGACGGCAATCAGGCGAGTCCCGCCACCCTGCTCGGCACTGCGATCGAATTGCCTGACCGCATTGCGCGCCGCCTCCAGCATCGCCGGGCCGCCACTGGCGTGCACATTGACCATCCAGACACCCATGCCGGCTGCCGCTTCAACGGCACTGGCGACCGTATTCGGAATGTCGTGGTATTTCAGGTCCAGGAACACATCGAATCCGGCCTTCTGGCACTCTTCCACCAAGGCAGGCCCTGCCAGCGTATAGAGCTGATTGCCGATCTTGAGACGCGTCAGCGAAGGGTCCAGTCGCTCCACGAGTGCGCGCGCCTTGCCCGGTTCATTGAAATCCAGTGCCGTGATTATTCTGTTCATTCGCCTTCCACGCCGATGATGGTTGATACGCTGTCCCAACGTCCACAACCGGGGCAACGCCAGTGCATCACGTTACCCTGAAATCCGCAGGAATTGCAGCGATAAACCGGTTTATCTTCAATCACCTGATCCAGCAAGTTACATATCACCCGGACCTTGTCTCGCTCACCGGGCTTGCTCAGCTCGACCTGATCGTGCGCCCAGTCGCGCAATCCCTTCAATGAAGGGCGTCGCAGAATCTGCTCCTTGAAGAAGCGATCCGCCAGTGCATCGCTGTGCAATTCGGCAATGATCTGGCGCGTGCTTCTGATGACCGAATAGGCATTCCGCTGTTCGCGAATGCGCTTGACGAAACTCAGCAGTCGCTCCTGATCACCGGCCGCCTTGAATGCCTGAAAGCGCGAGTCGATGATCTCGGGCATCAACTCGGAACGCAACGATTCCACCTGATCGTAAAGCTCCAAAGACCGATCATAGTCACCGCTTGCCAACGCCAGCGAAGCCTGCATCATCAGCGCACGTGCGCAACCGGGATGATGACGGACCGCCTGCAACAGGCGCTCCGTGGCCTCGTCGCGCTCACCCAGCTTTTCAGACTGCGCGGCCAGTTCACAGTAGTAGTGCGCAATTCTCGGCCCCAGCTTGCGTTCGGTAGAGCGATCGAACTCGATGGCCACCGTTATCGCCTGCTGCCAGTCCGCCTCCTGCTCATGCAACTGCAACAGGCTTTCGTAGGCATCGTCTCGTCGGTGCTCGGACTCGAGCAATTCGTGCAGCACCTGTTCGGAACGATCCAGCAGGCCGGCCGATCGATAGTCTCGAGCCAGCTCGACACGCGCCGTATCCCGAATATCGGCGTGCAGTTCCACCTTGTCGATGACACTCTGGTGCAGCAATACGGCTCGCTCCATATCGCCACGCCGGCGATAATGATTTCCCAGCGCAATATGGGTTTCGGCCGTATCCCGACTGGTGCCCGAGAGGGCTTCGAACAATTCGGGGGTCTTGTCCGGTTGCTCCGAGAGCAACACGTTCAGATCCTGGTGAAAGTGCTTGGTGTAATCCCAGAAGGCGTCGGGTCTGCGAGCGTCATTGCGTTTGGCGGCAAACCAGCCAGCCATCGCTGCAACGGGCAGCAGTAGCCACAACAGATCAGGAATGAACACGGTATGTCAGCCGACTCTCAGTATCGCCCGGACGATGTTGCCATGGTTGGCCGTGCAACAGAATCAGGACATGACTTGCGGGAGGTCGCTTGCACTTGCAGCGACTGTCACCTTCAGTCGTGTTCATCATCCTGGCAGGACTCGGACGTCTCGTTGACGCCACCCGTGCCGTTATTGACACGCTCTCGCAATTCCTTGCCGGGCTTGAAGTGAGGCACATGCTTGCCTCGTAGTGCCACGGCATCCCCTGACTTGGGGTTGCGTCCCATTCTGGCTTCACGAAAGTGCAGTGAAAAACTGCCAAAGCCACGAATCTCGATACGTTCGCCGCTGGCCAGCTCCTGACTCATCTTCTCGAGAAGACTCTTCACGGCAAGCTCGACGTCCTTTGGCGCGAGATGACCCTGATTGCGCGCCAGGGATTCGATGAGATCCGATTTGGTCAAACTGTTATCAGTGCGGGAACGTTCGCTCATTTCTCACCTGTTGTCACGTCCGTTCTCAGCGTTCTTGTATGCAATGACGATGCAATGAAATGCGGTTTCCACTGTTCCAAACGAAGAGTGCCCGCCCCGAACAGCTCCGTCAAGGGAGCTGTCCGGAACAGGCGACTTCAGAACAAAGGGTATAGGCCTGTCAGAACTACTTGTCCAGGTTGCCCAGCTGCTCTTTCAACAGATCGCCCAGCGTCGTGCCGGCAGGCTCTGAAGCAGACTCATTGTAGTCGCTCATGGCCTCTGCTTCATCGGCATAGTCCTTCGCCTTGATGGACAGGCTCAGCATGCGTGACTTGCGATCGGTACCGATGAACTTCGCTTCGATTTCCTCACCTTCCTTCAGGTGCTGGCGAACATCTTCGACACGTTCACGAGAGATCTCGGAAGCACGCAGTACACCTTCAACACCGTCACCCAGATCGATGATGGCATGCTTGGTATCCACTTCCTTGACCGTACCCTTGACGATACTGCCCTTCGGGCTATCAGCGACGAACTGACCGAATGGGTCACGATCGATCTGCTTCACACCCAGTGAGATGCGCTCACGCTCGGGATCAACGGCCAGTACAACCGCTTCGATCTCGTCACCCTTCTTGTAGTTGTGAACGGCTTCTTCGCCAGTCTCGTTCCAGGAAAGATCGGACAGGTGAATGAGGCCATCAATGCCACCTTCCAGACCGATGAAGATACCGAAGTCAGTGATCGACTTGATGGTACCGGCAACCTTGTCACCCTTGTTGAATGACTCGGAGAAGTCTTCCCATGGGTTCGGCTTGCATTGCTTGATACCCAGAGAGATACGACGACGCTCCTGATCGATGTCGAGAATCATGACTTCGACTTCGTCACCCAGTGCAACGACCTTGTTCGGGTTGACGTTGCGGTTGGTCCAATCCATTTCGGAGACGTGAACCAGACCTTCAACGCCTTCCTCGATCTCTACAAAGCAACCGTAGTCAGCGATGTTGGTGACCTTGCCGAACAGGCGTGAGCCTTCCGGATAACGACGCGTCAGATCGACCCATGGATCTTCACCCAGTTGCTTCAGACCGAGAGATACGCGGTTGCGCTCACGGTCGAACTTGAGGACCTTGACTTGCATTTCCTGACCGACTTCCACAACCTCGGAAGGATGCTTGACGCGCTTCCACGCCATGTCGGTGATGTGCAGCAGACCATCGATACCACCCAGGTCAAGGAACGCACCGTAGTCGGTGAGGTTCTTGACGATACCCATGATTTCCTGACCTTCCTGCAGATTCTCGAGCAGTTGCTCGCGCTCTGCGCTGTACTCCGACTCAACGACAGCACGTCGTGAAACGACGACGTTGTTGCGACGCTGGTCCAGCTTGATGACCTTGAATTCGAGTTCCTTGCCTTCGAGGTAGCTGGTGTCACGTACCGGACGTACGTCTACCAGTGAACCCGGCAGGAATGCGCGGATGTCGCAGACTTCAACGGTAAAGCCGCCCTTGACCTTCCCAGTGATGTTGCCCTTGATGATTTCGTCGTTTTCCTGAGCTCTTTCGAGTACGGTCCAGGAGCGAGCACGACGTGCCTTTTCGCGAGAAAGCTTGGTTTCTCCGAAACCGTCTTCGACGGAATCGAGTGCAACTTCAACGCTGTCACCGATCTTGACATCGGTTTCGCCATTTTCGTCTTCGAACTCTTCAATAGGCACTGCGCCTTCGGATTTGAGTCCGGCATTGACGATGACGTAATCGCCCGTGATGTCGACAACTGTTCCAGTGAGAATGGAACCGACTTTCATCTGGGCGTTGGAGATACTCTCTTCGAAGAGCTCCGCAAAAGATTCTGACATTAAGTAGTAAACCTGTTAGGTGAATGACGCAGTGTCTTCGTGACAAGGCGATGTGTTGGTTGTAAAAAACCGGACCCTCATGGTCTGGCGGTACGTTGTTGCAGGTTGATCAATGCATGCCGTGCATGCGTAAACGATGTATTGAACGAGCCCACGCTACTGATGCAAGGGACAAACCAGCTGAATTCACCCGACCGTATCGGCAGCAGACAGCGCGGACCTGATCTGCGCTACCACCTCGTTGATGGATAAATCACTGGAATCGATGATGAGCGCGTCGTGGGCAGCAACCAACGGCGAATGCTCGCGGGAACTGTCACGTTCGTCGCGCGCACCTATCTCTTGCAGCAAGCTCCCCATTGTAACGTTGATTCCCTTTTCTTTCAACTGCTTAGAGCGTCGCTCCGCTCTCACTTGCTGCGATGCCGACAGAAACACCTTCAAGGTGGCATCCGGAAACACCACAGTGCCCATGTCTCGCCCATCGGCAATGAGGCCGGGAGCCTTGCGAAAACTGCGCTGTTCATCAAGAACCGACTCTCTGACACCGGCCATGACGGCCACGCGAGACGCGGCGTTACCGGTTGTCTCCAGCCTCAAATCGGACGTTACATTTCGGTCATCAAGCCACACCTGCACCCCTTCGGGGTGAGGTTTGAAGGTCGCCTTCATGCTTTGCAGAGCCACCAGAACCGATGCCTCATCATCCAGATCGGCGCCGCGATCAAGCGCGTGCAGAGCGGCAGCGCGATAGACCGCACCACTATCGAGCAGATGAAAGCTCAATTCGGTGGCCAGCTGCCGGGCTATCGTGCCCTTGCCGGCCCCTGATGGCCCATCGATGGTGATGACAGGAATATCGCTCATGAATCAGTGCGCCCGGAAATCATGCGCCCGCAGCACCACGGGACTCCGTGATGTGCAATCCGGCATCGCCCGCAATCTGCACGAAGCCCGGAAACGAGGTATTCACGTTGTCGCAATCGAGCACCGTGATGGGGCCGTCGCAGATCAGAGAGGCCATGGAAAACGACATGGCGGTGCGGTGGTCACCACAGCTGTCTGCCGTTCCGCCAGTCAGTCGCTTGCCACGGATGATTGCCCCATCTGGCGTATCGCTGATGTCACCGCCCAGGGCTCGCAGCCCATCGGCCATGACCTGGATGCGGTCAGTTTCCTTGACCCGCAATTCTTCGGCTCCGGTGACTATCGTTTCACCTTCGGCCGCGGCGGCCGCGACAAACAAGGCCGGAAATTCATCGATGGCCAGTGATACCAGCTCTTCGGGCACGTGAATACCTTTCAGGCGGGTTCCTTCCACCTCGAGATCGGCAACGGGCTCGCCACCAGTCAGCCGTTCATTGCTGATGCGGATATTGGCACCCATCAGGCGCAGGATATCGATGACACCGGTACGGCTGGGGTTCATGCCGACGCCCGTCAGCACAAGCTTCGAACCGGGCGTCATGCTCGCACCGACGAGAAAGAAGGCTGAAGAGGAAATATCGCCCGGCACTGTCAGCGATGTGGCTGTCAAAGACTGCCCGCCACGAATGGAGGCAGTCAGACCGTCGACTTCAACCTCGACACCAAAGCCGCGCAGCATGCGTTCGGTGTGATCACGAGTGATGGCAGGCTCATGAACCGTGGTGGTGCCACTGGCATGCAGCCCCGCCAGCAGCACGGCCGATTTTACCTGGGCACTGGCCATGGGGCAGGTGTACTCGATGCCGTTCAGCGACCCTGCCTTCTGGATGATCAACGGTGGCGTGCCATTGTCAGCAGTGAGAATACTGGCCCCCATCCGACTCAGTGGGTCGACGATGCGACGCATGGGCCGCCCCGTCAGGGAGTCATCGCCGGTAAGCGTGGCCGGAATATTCATGCCCGCCAGCAGACCGGTCAGCAAACGCATGCCCGTACCGGAATTCCCCAGGTAGATGGGGGCAGTCGGCGCAGACAGCGCTTCAACGCCCTGACCATACAGTGTCACCTCACCTGCACCACCGCGCTCGATGCGCACACCCATGGCCTGAAACGCCTCCAGGGTATGCAGGCTGTCTTCGCCCTCCAGAAATCCCTGCACCTCGGTAACACCGTGTGCAATGCCACCGAACATGATGGAACGATGAGACATCGATTTATCACCGGGTACACGCACCGTGCCGCTCAGCGCAGTCGCAGGCTCCAGCAGAAAGGTCCTGCCGGTGGAAGTTGAAGAAGCTGTCTGAGTCACGAGAGGTCCTGAAGGTTATTGCCAAAATGGTAACACTGCCACCGCCGACTTTCGCGTTGCGCAATCAGAAGAAGATCACACCGGTAGACAATGCTTCGAGTCCGCGCACCACGGTAGTGGCTGGCGCGCGTTATTCTATCCCTCCATAGACTTGTGTACACTTCGGAGTTGAACAGGAATACCCACCAGAATGATGTGGATACCATGAAAAAAAATACCGCAAACAGCGATTTACGCAAGGCCGGGCTGAAGGTCACCCTGCCACGCATCAGCATTCTGGAAATTCTCGAAGAAGCCGAACAACATCACATGAGTGCCGAGGATGTCTACAAGACATTGCTCAATAACGGTAACGAGGTGGGACTGGCTACGGTGTACCGAGTGCTGACCCAGTTCGAAGCGGCCGGACTGGTCACCCGCCACCACTTTGATGGCGGTCAGGCGATCTTCGAACTTGATACCGGCGACAACCATGATCACATCGTTTGTCTGAAAACCGGCAAGGTTGCCGAATTCAAGGATGAAATCATCGAGAACCGCTTGGAGGAAATTGCCACGGAACTGGGTTACACCCTGAGTGACTACAAGATTGTCCTGTATGGCGAAGTGGTTGACCCACAACCGGAAAAACCCCGTCTGAAAGTGCACAACCCCAGCGACTCGAACTGAGAGAAAAACTGGCTTGCCTCCCGGGTTGACTCTTCCTGACGGTAGAAGGCGAAGAATTCGTCCTTGATTGTCACGCCGACTTGAGATGATAATAAGAATCGTTATCATTTAATGCTGCGCATGAAAGCGCACTCAGGAGCCCGTGATGTTCATCGCCATGAATCGATTCAAGGTCAGACTCGGCCAGGAAGCCTCATTCGAACAGGTCTGGAAGTCCAGAGATTCGCAACTCTCCACCCTGCCCGGCTTCGAGGAATTCCACCTGTTGCGCGGCCCTGAGACCGAGGAGTACACACTCTATTCCTCCCATACCGTGTGGCGTTCGAAGGCGGACTTCGAGGCATGGACCCGTTCGGAAGCATTCCGCAACGCCCACAAGGGTGCCGGTAGTCATGGTGATCTCTATCTGGAACATCCGAAATTCGAAGGCTTCGAGGTCGTGCAGACGCTGACTGCCGCTGCAAGCGCCTGACCAGAGAGTACAGATTTCCAGCGGCAGGCGACTCGGCACTACCGGCACAATCGTCCGGGACCGTCGGTCGCCTGCTGCCCTTCTAGTGCATCAGACTGGTATCTGAGGCGGGATCTGGCTCTGCAGGCTCGAACTTTACGCCGTTTCCTGCCTTGGCCCGAACAAGGTTCGGATTGTCTCAGGCCCGGCTTGAGCCCGGCTTTGACTCGGGCTTGGCTCGGGCTTGGCTGGGTCAACCGGGTCAACCGGGTCAACCGGGTCAACCGGGTTTATTTTGTCAGCAACAGCTTGTTGTTTTTGGTGACACGCAATACATAATCTTCACCATTGTGCTCGATGAGCAACAAACGCAGATCACCCAACAGCTCAGGGGCATGGATGCGACCGGATTTCACGATAACCGTTCGTTCTTCTACCTCGATTTCTCCGGTCGGTGAACTTGCATTGGACACGGGGTCTGACATGACGTGACGTTGTTGAAGGATGTGTTCAGATGGTCACAAGAATACAGGTAAAAAGCAATGATTCTCATTTGTCTTTCTACTATTATCAAGTTATGCTACAACCCAGCCGCCAATCGGTGAAGTAAACACGCGAGATCTCCAGATGATCGTCTGCCATTGCAACCGCCTCACAGCCAGCGATATCGGTGATGCTGTCGAATGCATGAAGTCCAACTGCAGCAACCCTGACCTCTGTCCGGACAATGTCTACGGTGAGCTGGGCGCCTGTCCACGCTGCTGCAACTGCTTTCCTCTGGCAGAAGCCACGATACGAGAAGCCGAGATGCGGTTTGTTTCCAAAAGCGAGCTGACGGGCTCCAATCCGGTAGCAGCCTGATCCCACCGTTCTCGGGCGGGGCCACGGTGGCTTTCGCCCGCATGCCATCCCGGATCGCGAGGGTGTGCAGACCGTTATTCAGCTACGGGGCAAGGCGATACCATTCCGCGCCTCATGTATCATGTGTGATCGAATCGTTGCAGTGATCGAACTTTCCGATCCTGCTGGCAATTACGGTCAATCACCCAAGGGTTTGCATCAATCATGAAAGGTAGCGACAAGGTCATCGAACGCCTCAACGAGGCGCTGTTTCTCGAATTGGGTGCAGTCAATCAGTACTGGTTGCATTTTCGCCTGCTTGAAGACTGGGGTCTGACCAAGCTGGCCAAGAAGGAACGTGAAGAATCCATTGAAGAAATGCAACACGCTGACAAACTGGTCGCTCGCATCATCTTCCTCGGCGGACACCCCAATCTGCAAACGCTGTCCAGCCTGAGAATCGGCCAGGATGTGAAGGAAGTACTGGAATGCGACCTTGCCGGCGAGCACGAGGCGCTGAAGTCGTACATCGAATCACGGGATATCTGCGAAGCGGAAAAGGATTTTGTCTCCAAGAATCTGTTCGAGGAGCTGATTGCAGACGAAGAGTCTCACGTCGACTTTCTGGAAACCCAGCTGGAGCTGCTCGACCGAATCGGTGTGCAGAACTACCAGCATCTGCAGGCTGACAGCGCCGACTCGGCCGAATAAGCCCCCCTCGAACAGTCAGGCCCGCAGCTCTCTGGCTGCGGGCCAGGCAAAGAGAGCATGCAGATGCAGCAAGACTTGTCGGCAGTGCTGCTGCAACAGGTTCCCGGTTCATTCGGACAGATCATTTCTCTGGGCGGACCAGTAACCCTTGTGCTTCTGCTTCTGTCGGTGGCAGCCCTGAGCATCGTCCTGGTGAAGGCCGTGCAGCTGTTCGCTGAACGTAGCCGCAACCGCGATGCAATACACCAGGCGCTACTGCACTGGCAGAACGGCAAACAGAAGGACGCCATCGCCGGGATTGTCCATGCAGAGCGAGGTGTCGCCAGCTTGCTGCGGGTAGCCATGCAAGGCAGCCTGGCCAGTGCTGTTTCGGAAGCCCAGCTGCGCGAAGAGCTGCAACGCCTCGCCAGCGCCGACATGCAGCGACTCAGAAGCCACTTGCGTACCCTGGAAGTCATCGCCACCATCAGCCCGTTGCTGGGATTGTTCGGCACCGTTCTCGGCATGATCGAAGCGTTCAGACAGATGGAGCAGGCCGGCTCCCGGATAGACCCTTCGATTCTGTCCGGTGGCATCTGGCAGGCATTGCTGACCACAGGAGTGGGCCTTGCCGTTGCCATACCAGCCACCCTCGCCCATCAATGGCTGGATCGCCGGGCCGAACATCATGCTCACCGGATGGAGGATACGGTAACGCAGGTGTTTACCGCCACCGTACGACAGCGTACACAACCCGCCCCCATGGCCGGCACGGATACCCTCGATGCGGCTGGTTGAGTCTCCAGCCAGATCGCTCAGAATCAGTCTCACACCACTGATTGATGTGGTATTCATTCTGCTGCTGTTCTTCATGTTGAGCACGCAATTTTCCCGGCAACAGGTCATCGAACTGGCCGTCGTTGCGGACCTTGGCGCTCAGGATCAGGCCGAGCAGCACTGGCTGCGTCTGCACCTGTCGGCAGACGGCAGCATCAGTATCAACGAAACACGTGCAGGGACCATCGATACCTTGCCAACACATCCACTGGTCGTGGCAGCCATCGCGGAATCCACCCCGATTCGACTTGATGCCGGTGACGACGTAGCGCTGCAAGAATTGATCGCAGCCAGTGACACGCTTCATCTGGCAGGTGCGACCTTGCTCAGCCTGTCCGCACTGCACTGATCGACGGACGTGAAGCTGCGAGCCTCTACAATCCGCCCAGTTCCTTCGGATGACAATCTCATTCCGATGATCAATATCGTGTTCCTGCTGCTGATCTTCTTCATGGTAGCCGGCACCATCCGTCAGCCGGATCCCTTGCCCGTCGATGCACCAATGAGCAGGTCCGGCGCTGAACAGACGGCGCGACCTGTGCTCTACCTGGATGCAACTGGCGCCATGATGCTGAATGAGACTGCCGTGCCGCAAGGCCGACTGACTGACGAACTGCGCGCAATGCAGGCCACCTCCCCTCGCGGGATTGTCAATGAAGACAAGTTGAATCTGTCGGCAGCGGATTCGGCTGTCGCCTCGGCTGATCCGGTGCTGGCCATCAAGGCGGACGCTGCAACCCCTGTGGTGCTGCTTCGTCAGGTGCTGACGGATGCCAGACTTGCCGGCATCCATTCGATCGAACTGATCACCTTGCAGGACCTTGAGTCCCCTTGACGGTGGGTGCTTGAAGACCCTTGCGCTGTGGTTCCCGGCAATCGTGCTGTCGGTTCTGTTTCATCTGCAGCTTTTGCACTGGGTCGACCATCAGGCGGATGAGAAGCCCCCTGCTCTGCCCGGGAATGGTGGCGGCCTGGCATTGCAATTGATGCTGCCACAGCAGGCTTCCAGTGCAGAACCAGAGCCAGAGCCAGAGCCAGAGCCAGAGCCAGAGCCAGAGCCAGAGCCAGAGCCAGAGCCAGAGCCAGAGCCAGA
>CANLXI010000016.1 GCA_947495035.1 uncultured Granulosicoccus sp. | reverse complement strand
AAGGCACTGGGATGGAATTGCCTCGTACTGCCACCCTGACAACAAAGTGAGTCTGGGTCTGGTCGAAGGCGTCAACAGCAAGATACGAGTGATACAGCGCAAAGCCTATGGCTATCGAGACGAAGAATATCTCAAGCTCAAAACCATCGCATCATTCCTGCCGCCACTACCCAAAAACGCGAAGATTAACCCACACGAATCCGCGTAGACCCGAATCATTCATGACTGGCAATCATGGTACGGCTTCGGTCGACCGTGTCCTGGCCACCGTGTTGTTCACGGATATAGTTGATTCCACGAGGACGCTGTCAGCGATCGGAGATAGTGCATGGAAACAACTGATTTCGGCGCACCACGAAGCGGTGCGAAATGAATTGGCACTGTATCGTGGTCGAGAAATCAACACGACAGGGGATGGCTTTCTGGCGTCGTTTGACGGCCCAGCCAGAGCCATTCGATGTGCGCAATCGATTGTCTCCAATCTCAAAACGATTGGTCTGGAGGTACGAGCCGGTATTCACACCGGTGAGTGTGAAATGGTTGACGGGCAGTTGGGTGGTATAGCCGTGCACATTGGAGCCCGGATATCCGGGCTGTCCCAGAGTGGGGAAGTGCTGGTTTCGGGCACGGTTCGTGATCTGGTCGCTGGCTCCGGATTGCAATTCGTGGATAAGGGCTTGCATGAACTGAAAGGCGTTCCAGGAACATGGCCACTGTTCTCAGTTGGCGGAGTCGGATAGCGAGCTCTGATCCCGAGTCGGTTTCGTATCATTGCCCTGTTCCTTTCACAGCCCATGCTCTGGCGGCGAGCAATATCCTCCCGTCTGAATCGGTAGGCAGTCTCTCTCGCAGGCGCGACTCCAGCCTGGTTCGCGATTCCTCGTCGAGCGAAGCGCAATATCCCGGAGCTGGCGCCACATCGCTGAGAAACGGCGTCCAGTAATCGGAAAAATCCGAGAACGGTGTAGTGATATCCATCGCTGTCACATCGACGTCGCGAAGTCCGGATGATTCGAATAGTGCGTGCAGTGGTCCGGGTCGACACAGGGGAAAGCAGACGCCTTCATCCTTGTCTCGAGCCTCCGGGTTCAGTTCGACGGCGACGTCCCAGAAGTGTCGCATGAACTGCACGTGCCCGGCGTAATCCCATACATAGGCTGCGAGTGTGCCGCCTGGGTTCAACGTGCGGAGAAGCGCCTTGATCACCTTTTTCTGGTCAGATACGAAATTCAAGACCAAACCGGATACTGCGAAATCAATCTCGCCGTCATTGACTGGAATCCGATCATCCGAGCCTTGCTGGAACCTGACTCGAGCATCCACGATCTGCCGGCGTGCCGATGCAAGAAATTCCTCTGACGGTTCGATGCCGATGATCTGTCGAGGGGCACAGGAGGCAAGGATCTGGCTCGTCAGCGCACCGGTCCCGCAGCCGAAATCGAGCCAACGGGCTTGTTCAAACGGGTCGAGCCAGCGGAGAAAGCCTTCGCCAACTCGGCGGCTCCATCGACCGACATAGGCTTCGTAGGCACTGTCGTCTGTCCAGCTGTCTTGAGGTGTCGTCATTTCGGAAACTCCCTCCGACGCGTCCATTACAGAGCGTAGATCTACTCTACTACAAGGCTGGTTGTAGTACGAGCAGATTCGACAGCGAGAAGTTCTTGTTTTGCGCGAGCTCGACAGTGGTCAGATTCGCCATGCGCGAGTAGAAGCTGAGACGCGCTGGATCGGCAAGAACTGTTTGGCCGCGAAATCGAAACTTCTCATAGTGATCACCCCTGGGCCATGTCTGTACATTCATTCCGCTCAGCGGGTTATCTGCTGAGGCATGTTCGTCTGAATTCTTCGATGCTTACCTGGTGTTATCTCGCATAGCCGTAAAGAACGCCCCGCAATCGTCGATTCCTGTAGGGACCGATCAGGGGTTGTGAACAGTCAATTCGGCGCAAGTACACGAAATATTGTGCAAATGTCAGCGGTACTGCCTTCTCCTCGGTGTCGTAAATTCCCGATTCAATAACCGGAGTATTCGAGTGAGTCTAGAACGATTTGTACGTCGAGCGTCCCCTGTGGCGCTGTCATTTTTCCTGGTGGCCTGTGGCGGTGGCGGTGGAGACAATGACGCCGCGGTCGAGCCTGAGACAGGCGCCGCAGTTGGTGAAGCTGAAGGGTCGGATAACACATCTTCTCAGAGTTCCGTATCGACAGTGTCGGGTCGCGTAGCCGATGGTTACATACAAGGCGCAACTGTCTGCGTGGATCTGAATGATAACGATTCCTGTGACAATGACGAACCATCAACCGTCACAGGAGACGGCGGCGTCTATGATCTGGAAATTTCCGATGAAGCCCAAGGGAAATCGATCGTTGCGGACATCCCCGCTGAAGCCATAGATGAAGATACTGGCGAAGCTGTAGGCCAACCCCTCGTATTCATCGCGCCTGCTGATAAACCCGAATTTCTGAGTCCGATTACCACATTGATCCACCAGGAATTACGAGCGAATCCAGCGCTGGATATTGACGATGCGGAGCAGACGGTAAAAACCATCCTGGGCATCGAAGAGGCGGATATCAGCCTGTTTTCTGACTATGTGGCTGAGGGCAACGATACGAGTGGCGATGGTGCAAAGGCGGAGAAATTTCGTTATTTGCATGACACTGCTCGTGTTGTGGCGAGTCTGATGAAAGATATCGAGACGCAGGTTGAGAACGCGGCGGTGTCCAGCGGTGTCGACGTTGCAGGTAGCGGAGATACCCAGCGGGCCATTCGCGAGATTGTGCGCAGTGAAGTGCGTGATTTGTTGCCGGAGATTGCCCGACAAGTAGCAGATCTTGTCGGTCCGGGAGATACGTCGGAATCGGCGAGTGGCGATGCTGCAAGAGTTTTCAATCCCGATGACCTGGCTGTGAACCTGAGACCGGCGGATGCCACAGATGCGGTTGAAGAGCGCATAGATGCCATTCGGGATCGTGTGGAAGTGGTTCAGTCAGATATCAAACAGCTACTGACAGAGGGTGTCTACTGGATGGAGTTCGATTGCCATCATGACAACCGTTACGACGAATACGACGAATACGACGAATCGATGCACGTGGATAGCGATGAAATTTTCGACGCACTTGATGATGGAGATGCCGATGACGGTGACTACATGGGTGACGTTGATTACCCGATGGTCGATTGCAATGCCCGTTACGGTCATGTGCAGTTGAACGCTTCAGGTGATTCGCTGGTAACCGAGGACTATCTGTACGACGTCGGCTCAGGTGGATGGGTGCAGGAGAACGCTGAAGATGATTTGCACATGGCGAATTATTCGCTGGTAGAAGGAGAGTGGATACCGGTTCGCTCGGAAGGTCCTGAAGGCCAAGTGGAATTCACTGAAGACGGCACCGCTGTCATCGTCAATGACGGTGGACGGATGCAGCTGAAGGCTGTTACGCAGGATGTGGGTGGCAGAAAGGTCATCAATCATTTCTGGCAAGATGAAGTCGATACGTTGTGGTTCAGTCTGGTGGACCCAGCTGACATGTTTTCATCTGGTTCGCTGGCACACAAGATCAACGTACGGCAGACATCTCACCCCTATGTGCTGTTCAATCACCAACCTCAGGATGAACAGAGTCGGGAATATTGTGCGCAGTATCTTGACAACTGCAATGTGGTCAATGCGGTGATGGACGGTCAACATGTTGCAATTGCCACACTGGATACGGTTCGTGAATCTGCGTTGGCTGACACGAAGCTGATGATACAAGCATCCGGGGTTGGGCTGGATGGCGTCATGAAGCTCAGTGCTGAAGAATTGGACGATGGAACACTTCCTACTCGCGGAAGTGTACATTGGCAGGTGGGTTCTGAAGGCAGTCATGAGGAGTTCGGAGAAATGCTGCCCTACGAAATGGATTCTGGCGTGGGAGGCGTGGATCAATACCATACATACCCCGCAGATCATACAGGTCTGGATGAATGTGCCGCATACACAGGTTCCGATGGTGTTTTCTATCCTGATTCGCAGCCTGGCGATGGTCATGCGTCCGACACGATTTACCCGGTAGACAGTGTTGACACGGGTGAATTCGTGGGTGAGCAGGGTGCCGGAGAATCTTACAATGCCGACCATGATGAAGAGGATCCGGATTTCCATGAGCAGTACCCGGAAGGTTCGGATGCTGACCATGAAGAAACAGACTTCCCCGTCAAGCCCGAATGTACTGATTGGATTGCGCGAACAGGGATTGATACAGACGATATCGACTACTCGGAAGTACGTACGACTGGTGACGATGGGCACCCGGGAGATGGGGGCGACATGGATGAATTGGCGGTCAGTGAATGGAAGCTGATCGAAATCGATGGTGTGAAGATGATCGAAATCGAATTGCCTGGCGTGTTTCGGCAAGAGTCGGACGACGATAACGGCGAATCCATGCTGCTGATAGAGCATGATGGGTTTGTTCGCTTGGGAGCCAGAATGGCCGAGGATTTCGTGGAACGAGTCATCACTTACAACGAAACAGCACTGACCACATTGAAGTCGATCGTGGAGATGGGAATCGAGAGCAAATGATGATTACCTGTACCCAGTGTGCGGCGGCAGTTCTAGCAGACTCAGCAGTGGTTGATTGAATTTGCCAGACAAGCGGGTGGTCCGACCAAGGTCGGGCCCTCCCTTTTTTCCTTGAAGGACTAAGGCAGGAATTAGGTTCTATCCGGATCTCGCAACGGCTTGAGAGAGGCATCGGGTAGCTGAAGAGGCCATGGATCTTCAGGTAACGTTGGAGTTGCGAAACATCAACCTCCATCAGACCCATGGCCAGCCTCAAGACTATCGCACGATTGCTCAAACTCAAAGAGCTCAAGCTCGTCGACTTTTCCTTTCATCGGGACAAGCTCGTTCGGCTGTACGTCAGATCCTTCAAGAACGGGTGCCGCTGCCCCGACTGCGACCGCCGGTGCAAGATTGTCCGTACCCGCCCCAAGCTGCGCGAGTGGCGGGATCTGAGTGTAGGCGGACACCGCTTGGTGTTCTGCTATTTCCCCAGGGAGATCCACTGCCCGACCCATGGTCGCTGCGAAGAGAATATTCCCTGGGCGGCCCCTCATTCGCGCATCACCTACCGCTTCGAGCACAGCCTGTTCAGCCTCTGCCAGAGCATGACACAGAAGGCGGCAGCGAAGCTGCTTCAGACCGCACCCTCAACGCTTTCGGACCTGCTGCATCGAAGCATCGAGCGACATCGTCATGGTCACAGGATCCGAGGCCTGCGTACTCTCGGTATCGACGAGATCTCCTACCACAAGCGCCACAAGTACGCGACGCTGATCTACGATCTAGATACGTCCAAGGTGATCTGGATCGGCAAGGGCAGAGGCCGAGACACGATAGACCGTTTCTTCACCGAAGCGCTCAGCCCCTGGCAACGCCAGCAGGTCCGTGCCGCCTGCTGCGACATGAGTGCAAGCTATATCGGCGCCATCCGCGAACATTGCCCTCAAGCCACTCTCGTGCTCGATCGCTTCCATATCGTCAAGGCCCTCAACGAGGCCGTCGACCAGGTGAGAAAGCAGGCCTGGCGGGAGGCATCGAAACACGACAAGAAGGCGGTCAAGGGGCTGCGCTGGATGCTCTATCGACATTCGAGTACCCGCTCGCGCGCCGACACAGCCGCCCTGAAGGCACTGGAGAAGAGCAACCGGCGAATCTATCGTGCTTGGCGGCTCAAGGACGAGTTCGAGCAACTGTGGAATTATCGCAGCCGGTGGGGGCGAAACGTTTTCTCAAGCGTTGGACACGAAGTGCGCTACTGAGCCGCATCGAACCGATACGCCGGTTTGTCAAAACCGTGCGCAAGCATCTCGATGCGGTGATTGCCTACAGCGATACGCGTCTGACGAACGCGATCAGCGAGGGCATCAACCGCATTGCCAAGATCGTGAAGAACCGAGCCAGTGGCTTCCGTCACCTGGAAGCCTTTGCCGACATGATCCTCCTCACCATTGGGGATGTGGACATTCCTGCACAGATCCCGCGCCGTTTCCGTACATGCTGACTACATCGGAAAGGCCTTGCGGCATAGCATGAACCGAGGATCGACTCGTTGCGAAACCCGGATATAGCCAAAAAAGATCATGTCCCTGTAAGTTCTGTTGGTCGAAGGCCAATTAAAATTTTGTTGGAAAGCGAATATCTGATAACCTCCGACAGAATTGCAACTGTGAAACTGAGAGGTCTGGTTTGATGCATACGATGCGAGCATGGAATTACTCGATCATATTGATTGCGGCGAATGCATTCGTCGTGACTAGCACGTACGCCGCACCTGGTGACTTTGCCAATACGAATCAGTTGCTGGATGCAGTCCCCTTGACACCGAATTGTTCGACTCCTACAAATTGTTTTGATTTCAGTCTGGAGGCGGTCCTTCGAGATATCGACGATGACGGTGATCTGGATGCCATTGTATTGAATGCACATCATCAGTATGGACCAACCGGGGTATGGCTCAACGATGGCTTTGGTTTCTTTACAGAAGGGTTGGCGTTCGGTCCTGCAGGTATGGATATGGATATGGGGGATCTGGACGGTGATGGCGACGACGATGTCATCTTCATAAACAATAGTTATGGTGGTGTTGAAAGTGAAGTCTGGATGAATGATGGCGCCGGGGCGTTCTGGAAATCGCATATGTTCAGCACTGTATGTACCGCAGCGTGTCAAGTGGAGCTGGCAGATCTGGACGGAGATGGAGATCTCGATGCGTTCATGGGCGGGGCCTACGGGTCGCAGGTGTTTTTGAACGACGGCAGCGGAGAGTATGCAACTACGGGTCAAAGCCTGGATGCGGGGTATTACATCAGTCTTGCAGACATGGACGGTGATGGAGATGTCGATGTCTATTCGTCCAATAACACGGGCGGCACCGTATTGCTCAACGACGGTGCTGGATTCTTCGTCTCTTCAGGGCAGTCGGGTTTGGACAGCGGCCTGGTAGATTTGGGGGATGTTGATGGAGACGGTGACAATGACGTTTTACTCAGTCGCGTTAATGGCTCTTTTACCAAGATCTGGCTAAACGATGGTTTCGGATTCTTGACGGATACGTTGCAGAACAATTTCGGCACTAGCGGTACCGAGGTGGCATTGTTAGATCTCGATGGTGATGGTGATCTCGATGCGTTCCTGCTTGAATTTGGAGGGAATTCGCGTGTTCTGTCAAACGACGGTAGTGGAATATTTACGTTCTCACAAACACTAGCTACTAATGGTCTGGGAATAGACTTTGGGGATCTTAATGATGATGGGTCACCCGATATATTCGTTGCTAGAGGAAGACAGGCAAATGAAGTCTGGTTATCTGAGCCGGGTACTGGTGGCGATAGTGACGGAGATGGTATGTCGGACGATGTCGATAACTGTCCAGACGATTTCAATGCAGACCAGGCCGACTTTGATGACAACGGTATAGGCGATGCGTGTGAAGACACAGATTCTGACACTGTGTTGGACATTGACGATAATTGTCCAATTGTGGCCAATCCGACTCAGGGCGACTCTGATGGTGATGGGACTGGCGATGCTTGTGAATCGGATACAGATGAAGACACGGTTATAGATGATGTCGATAACTGTCCGACTATTTCTAACGCTGATCAAGCCGATGCCGATGGTGATGGTACCGGTGATGTCTGCGAAATTGACACCGATGGGGACGGAGTCATAGATGACATTGATAATTGCCCACTCATCGCCAACTCGGATCAGGTCAATACTGACAGTGATTCTGATGGCAATGTCTGTGACATTGATGATGATAACGATGGTGTTTTGGACGACGAGCCGGACAGCTGTGATGCAACAGAATCAGGCGGCATAGTGAATAGTGATGGTTGCTCTATCGCTCAGTTGTGCCCCGCGGACGATACTTGGAAAAACCATGGTAGTTATGTGAGTTGTGTTTCCCGCGCGGCAAAAGATTTTCAAAAGGCTGGGCTTCTCAGCCAAGGTGAGAAAAGCCAATTGGTTTCTACTGCTGCGCAATCCGATGTGGGTAAATAGCACCGTAGAAAAACAGCTCTAATCGTTGATAGTGCGAGCCTCGCTCCAGCCTGGAGCGGTGCTTCGACGCGTCGTTATTGACCCTGCGCTGACCAGTGGTCATCACTATGGCAGTGACTCGCAGGCCACGCCATCTTTGTCTCCATCAAGACGGTGTGGATCACCTGGTCTCGATGCTTCGAACACACGTTGAGCCTCAGCCTGAGTGGCGAAGTCGCTGCAATTGTAGTCATCAGTCTGACTTGGCTGTGGCTGTGGCTGTGGCTGTGGCTGTGGTTGTGGCTGTGGCTGTGGTTGTGGCTCGGGCTCAGGAATTGGCTCAGGTTGTGGTACCGGCTCAGGTTCGGGTATCGGCTCTGGTTCGGGTATCGGCTCTGGTTCGGGTATCGGCTCTGGTTGTGGTTCAGGTGTAACCACCACCGGCACAATCGCAGGCACCTGGATCGCCGGACCACCGTACACATAAGTTGCCCGGCAACCACTGAATGATTGACTGAATTCGAAGACCACAGTTGTTTCTATGCCAGCCCAGTCAAGCAAGGCTGTGTCTATCGGTCCGCCCTCGGTTGACGCGGTGTTTTCACGATCAGTGGGTAGTCCGTAAAGTTCCAGTGCCAGGTTGATCAGCCCCGTACAGTCAGTATCTGTCGGGTCAGCGACTACAACGCGTGCAGTCCCCTCGTTCTGAGGTGGGGCAATGGGTTCTGGTTCTGGTTCTGGTTCTGGAACGGGCTCGGGTGCAGGTTCTTCCTCCTCGACGGGAGGCAGTGTCGGTGTGGTCGGTTCGGAAGGTGGCGTCTCCGTTGGTGACGGAATAGGCTCGAATGGATTGATTGCATCATCCTGAGGGATAACAACATCGGAGTCGTTTGAATCTCCGCTACCGCCCCCGCATCCAATCAGATAAAAGGTCGCCGTTAACAGCGCTAGAGTCGTACGAGTCATTGTCTTGATGATTTTCCGGCTTTCCGTCTCCAGGAATGCAGTGGAAATTAGGTCAAAAAGAGGTTACATGTCCAGCGAATATATTGAATCGTTCCAAATAAAGACGATGGAGGAAAAGAGGCTTGCTGTAAACGAGATTGGTCTCTTCAGTCTGGAAGCGATCTCAGCTAACGAATGCTCTTCACGCTGAATTCAACGGTAGTGCTCTCTCATTCGAGATAAATTTGTCGGTATGGATAATAAAAAATATTCTGATTGTCAATATGGTAGCTAACAGTTCAAACCGCGAGCTTACCCGGCCTTCGCGATCAAGAAATATCGGTCTATTGCAGGGCACGTTGATCAAGAAGTGTCTTTATAATCAAGTGGGCTGACAGGGGAGAGATTCCCCGGATGCATGGGTAACAACGTTTTACCGCCGCCACGCCGTCATCGGTTCACTCGTCCTCCCTATCCCTCAGCTCCCCAACCCTCACCACCATCCCACCATCTGATTTTACAGTGCAAAAATTGCACAAATAAACATCTGAATCCCGCGAAAACCAACGTTTTCCTCTGATAGCATGCACATTTTGCACCCCGGAGGAATACACCATGAAGAAGATCTGCACCCTTGCCGTCGTAACGCTTGCTGCTGTCGCAGGCCCCGCACTGGCCCAACAAACCATCAAGTTCGCACACGTATACGAGGCCAACACCTTGTACAACGAAGCCGCGCTGTGGATCGCTGACGAGATTGAAGCGCGTAGTGATGGCGCTTATGAAGTCGATGTTTTCCCCAGCTCGCAGTTGGGCAACGAAGAGACAATCACTGAAGGACTGCAGATCGGATCCATCCAGATGGCCTACACCGGTCCTACTTTCCTGGGACAGTTCCACAAGCCCATGGCTATCTCCGAAGCGCCTTTTATCTGGAAGGACTACGACCATTGGAAGACCTACCAGGACAGCGATATCTTCGCTGATGTATCTCAGGGCTACATGGACAAGACCGGCAACAAGGTGACGTCCATCCTGTACTTCGGATCACGTCAGACCAGCTCCAAGGAACGCATCGATACGCCTGAAGACATGAAAGGCATGAAGATTCGTGTGGCCAATGCACCGTTGTGGAAGATCTACCCCACAGCCGTTGGCGCCAACCCGACGCCTATCTCGTTTGCCGAGGTGTACCTGGCCTTGCAACAAGGCGTGGTAGAGGGGCAGGAGAACCCGATTACCATCATCGAATCCAACAAGTTCTATGAAGTGCAGAACTTCGTTGCCAAGACAAGCCACATCACATCATCGGTGGTCTCTGTCATCGGCGGACCTCTGTGGAGCAAGCTGTCAGAAGAAGACCGTGCGCTGTTCACCGAAGTGACCAAGGAAGCCTCAGCCCTGTTCTCCGACAAGGTGTATGCCCGTGAAGAAGAGCTGTTTGACAAGTTCAAGGCAGGCGATGACGTTGAAATCGTGGAAGTCGATCGCGCACCTTTCGCCGAGCTGGTCATTCCGGCCGTCAAGGCCGAGTGGGGCGAAGAGCTGGTCAATAGCGTAACGGCACTGGCTGACTGATAAACCCTGCGGGAGGGCGCGATGCCTTCCCGCGCTTACCGCGAGCCACATCATGCGCAGTCGTGTATCTAACGTTTTGGGAGTGATCAGCGAAAGCGGATTGCTGCTTGCTTTCTGGACACTCGGTGGAGTGGTCTTCGCACAATTCTTCTTTCGCTATTTCCTGAACATGCCCTTGGGCTGGACGGAAGAGCTCGCTCGTTATCTTCTGATCCTCACCGCATTCCTCGGGTTGCCGGTCGTGACTCGCCGAGGTGAACATATCGCCATCGAGATGCTGGCCGATTCCTTGCCCACGAACGCACGCCGCTGGTTGCTGGCGGCCGGTGAGCTATTCGTTGTCATTATCGTTGGCGTGCTGGCCTGGCAGGCCAAGGCCCTGATTGCACTCTCTTCTCAGACCATGAGCTCCATGCCGCTTCCTAAATCGATCATCTATTACGTGGTACTCGTGGGGCTGCTGCTCCAGTTGGTTGCCAGCATCAATCGCCTGGTCGAGCTGGTTAAACCAGCCACCGCGAAGGACACCCAGTCATGAGTATCCTGTTTGTCTCTCTCATCGTGCTGCTGGTACTGGGCCTGCCTGTGGGCTTTGCCCTGGTCGGGGCATCGATGACCTATCTCTTGCTGACCGAAGGCCTGGGTACACCACAGGTTCTGTTTCGCATGATCAACGGTGTCGACAGCTTTACGCTGCTGGCCATTCCGTTCTTCATTCTGGCAGGTTCGGTCATGAACGTCGGTGGTGTCACCGAACGAATCTTTGCCTTCGCCAACTCACTGGTTGGCTGGATGAAAGGCGGGCTAGGACACGTCAATGTGGCCGCCAGCGTCATCTTCTCCGGTATGTCCGGTGCGGCTGTGGCCGATGTTGGTGGTCTTGGCGCCATCGAGATCAAGGCCATGCGTGAAGCCGGCTACGACGATGATTTCTCTATCGGCATCACCGGTGCCAGTTCCATCATTGGCCCGCTGATTCCGCCTTCATTGCCATTGATCATCTATGGCGTGGTCGCCTCCGAGTCCATCGGGCGGCTGTTCCTCGCCGGTATCGTGCCGGGTGTGATGCTGGCCGCTCTGATGAGTCTCACCATCTACGTGGTGGCCCGTCGACGCAACTACCAGCCCAGCACACCGTTTGACGTCAAGCTTGTATTGTCTACCGGGCGCAAGGCCCTGTTCCCGCTGTTGACGCCGGTGATCATCATTGGCGGCATCATGACCGGTGTCTTCACCTCGACAGAAGCAGCAGTTGCAGCTTCGGCCTATGCCATCCTGCTGAGCACGCTGGTGTTCCGGTCAATGAGTTTTGCGGACTTCATCCGTATCAGTCGTGAGACGGCAAGCACCACCAGTTCCATTCTGATCATCGTGGCAGGCTCTGCCATCTTCTCCTGGTTGTTGACGGCCAATAATGTCGGCGAGCTGGTCAATAGCCTGGTGACAGGCATCACCGAGAGCCCTTGGGTATTCCTGCTGCTGGTCGCTGGTGTCACGCTGATTGTCGGTTGTTTCCTGGACATGATCGCCGCCATTACCATCCTGGTGCCAATCCTGCTGCCCACCGCGAATTCACTGGGGATCGATCCCATCCACTTCGGCATCTTCTTCATGTTCAATCTGATGCTGGGGCTGCTGACGCCGCCGGTGGGCATGGTAATTTTTGTGCTGGCGAAGGTGGCCAATGTTACCCCCGCATTCGTGAGCCGCAGTCTGCTGCTGTTTGCCTTGCCTCTCATTCTGGCGCTGTTGGCATTGTTGTTCTTTCCAGCGCTGAGTACCGCTTTACCCGATTTTCTGAAAGGAGCCTGATCGTGAACTCGCAGTCAATTACGACCACCATGGGTGCGGTCTTGTACGGTGCCGAAGACCTTCGCTACCAATCCCTGCCGGTCGAAGCACTGGAACCGGGTGCCGTGCGTATTCGATTGGGGGCTGCCGGAATCTGTGGTTCCGACCAACACTATTTCCGCCACGGTCGCATGGGCCCCTTCGTGCTGAAAACGCCGTTTGCTCTGGGTCATGAGATGAGTGGCGATGTCATCGAGGCGGGAGGTGAGGTGAAGGATCTGGCGGTGGGTGATCGCGTCGTGATCGACCCGGCACTGACCTGTGGGCATTGTGCGGGCTGCCGGGCAGGACGAGCCAATCTGTGTGCCAACGTCCAGTTCATGGGTTCGGCCAGTCACGATCCGCACCTGCACGGCGGCTATCGCGACAGCTTTACGGTGAGTGCTGTTCGCTGCGTCAAGGTGCCGGTGGCGACGCCCCACAACATTCTGGCGGTGACCGAGCCCTTGTCGGTTGCCGTACACGCGGTAGAGCGTGCAGGGCCGCTGCTGGGGCGCTCTGTCCTGATCACGGGAGGAGGCACCATCGGCTCGCTGATTGCGGCGACAGCAAAGGCTGCAGGTGCTGCGCGCATCTGCGTCTCTGACCCGAGTACCTTTCGTCGCAGCATTGCCCTGCAGATGGGGGCGACCGATGTCATCGACGCGAATGACAGGGCCGTGATCGACGCGATGGATGCGGCCGGTGGGGAATTCGATATCGGCTTCGAGGCCTCGGGACATACCGCGGCCTTCAACGATGTGATCCGTCTGGTGCTCCGCGGTGGCAAGGCGGTGCTGGTCGGGATGATCTCTTCCCAGGAATGCGCGGTGCCGTTCAACCAGATGACGACGCGGGAAATCGACTTGATATCGACATTCCGGCAGAATGGGGTTTTTGCTCGTTCAGCGCATATGCTCGTCAGCGGTGCCGTTGATCCACGACCCATACTGACTGGTGCGTTCGAGTTGGCAGATGTGCAGGCCGCCTTCAACGCCTCATTCAATTCCGAGCGGCATTTGAAAGTGTTGTTGAACGGTCCAGCCGGGTAGAGACACGATGTCCGAACGCATAACCGCCCACGATATAGCCGAACGACTGTCTGTCTCCCGCTCTACCGTGTCGCGGGCGTTCGATCCGAACTCCCGAATTTCTCCGGATGTGCGCCGGCGCATACTGAAAATGGCGCATGAAATCGGTTACCGTCCAACGGTGGCCTCCCGGCTGGTGATGCGAGAGTACCCGCATGTCATCGCCCTGATTGTTCGTGATATCACGAACCCGGTGCGGGCCACGATCATGACGCGTCTGATTCGTGAGTTCGAACGTGAAGGGACGCTACCGCTGGTGTTTCAGGTACCCAATGCGCGCATTGCCAGCACCCGGGCGGAGACCATCATGGGCTATCTGCCGTCGGCTGTGGTCATGTCGGGATTCATGCCGCAGGCGAGTCTGCTGACCCAGTGCTCTCAGCGCAGCATACCGGCCCTGGTGATCAACCGAGGCCAGACGGTGGGGCTGGCTGCCAACTATGTCACCAGTGATCACTACGCGGGCGGTATGGCGGCTGCTCGGTTTCTGACGAAGGCTGGCTGTCAGCGCATTGCCTTTGTGTCCGGCCACTCGGGGGTCGTAAATGCGGACCCGAGTGAGGCAAGGATAGAGGGTTTTCTGGCAGGTCTGGATGAGGCCGGCAGTGTTGCGGTTGCCGCCTACGAAGGCGATCACAGCTACGAAAGCGGAGTGAAGGCAGCAGACAAGTTCTTCGGCGCGCCCAACCCGCCCGATGGCGTGTTCTGCGGTAATGACATGATGGCCATGGGCTTCAAGGACACGGCTCGTGAGACCTACGGCATGAACGCACCGCAGGACTACCAGCTGATTGGTTACGACAATATCGAAATGGCCAACTGGACGGCGTATCGTCTGTCCACCGTGGCGCAGAACATGGATGCGGTGTTGGAGGCGACGGTGCAGGGCATCCGTCAACTGCTGCAAGACCCGGAAACGCCGGTGCGTGTGACCTTGCCCGTCGACTTGATTGAACGCAGTACCACTTCAGGAAATGAACCATGAGCAGCTCGACCCTCTCCGCACGCAAGCGTTTCATTGTTGTTGGACGTGCGGGTATGGACCTGTACCCGGAACCTGCGGGAACCAAGATTGCCGATGCCACGCAGTTCTCCGCGCAGCTGGGCGGCTCGGCGGCCAACATAGCAGCGGGTCTGTCACGCCTCGGAGCTGACGTTGCGCTGTTGACGGCCTTGTCCGACGACCCGGTAGGACGCTTCTGTCTAAAGCAGTTGGCGGTACACGGTATCGATAGTTCACTGGTGCAGGCATCGGGTGCAGAGACACGCAGTTCACTGGCCTTGTCAGAGTCTCGCATTGAAGATCATGAAACGCTGATCTATCGCAACGGTGCCGCAGACTTTGACCTGGATGCCTCGAGTATTCAGGCGCTGGACCTTGCGGGTATCACCGCTGTCGTGATTACGGGTACCGCCTTGGCACGCGAACCGTCACGTACGGCGGTGTTCCTGCTGATCGAGAAGGCACGTGAGGCTGGCATCGATGTCGTGCTCGATGTGGATTACCGACCCTATTCCTGGGCGAGTGTGGAACAGGCCAGTAGCATCTGCAGCGAGGCGGCACGGAACAGCACGATTCTGGTGGGCAATGAGGAAGAATTTGCCGTGCTCGCAGGAGACACTGACTTGTCTGCAGAGCATGGGCGACACCTGGCCAAGGCCGGTGTCGAGATCTGCATCTACAAGATGGGCGGCGAGGGCGCGATATCCTTTCAGGGTGAGCGTGAAATCCGCACCGGTGTCTTCCCCGTGGAGGCACTCAAACCCGTCGGGGCGGGGGATGCCTTCATGGCATCGTTTCTCAGCTCACACTACGATGGAGAGCCGTTAACAGACTGCGTGACACAAGGCTCTGCCGCGGCGGCCCTGGTGGTCACTCGAAAAGGTTGCTCTGATGCCATGCCGACCACCGATGAACTCGCTGAATTCATGTCGAATCGCACGATGGTCATCAACGATACGCGGTGTTTGTCAACATAGTTGCGCGTTAAATCAGGATACAGCTTGCACCTTTTTCTCGGGGTTCAGCGCCATGACCGGCTGATGATCCCAGTTCCGTGTGTTTCCACTCCAACGCTCAGGGTTGGCCGCTTTGGCTTGTTGGTAGACTTCCTCACGTTTGGCCAGTATTTCGATGTCTTCACCACGGTGACGCTGAGCGGGGGTGACAAATTTCAAGGCACTGTGCTTGTGCTCGTGGTTGTACCAGTGCATGAACTCGTTGGCCCATTGGCGAGCAGCGTCGAGGCTCTCGAAGCCTTCGGATGGCCAGCGCGGGCTGTACTTGAGTGTCCGGAACAGCGACTCTATGAACGCGTTATCGTTGCTCACTCGCGGGCGTGAGTGGCTCGAGCCCACACCCATATCCCGCAGTTTCTGCATGACGGTTTGCGATTTCAATACGCTCCCATTGTCCCGGTGCAGTATCGGCGGGTGTAACGCGCACTTCTCTCGCCATACCGATTGCTCGATGATCTGACAGGTGTGATCACTGTTTTCCTCGTCAAAAACTTCCCAATGCACGCCATAGCGACTGAACAGATCCTCGACCATATACAGATAAAAGAACTGTCCTTTGACCCGGCTCGGGAGCCAGGTGACATCAAGCATCCAAACCTGGTTGATTGCCGTCGCCAGGTGAGTGGTCGGTGGTTTGCGTTTCTGACGCACTTTGGCTCGTCCTCTAGGGGCGAGCTGGCCGATCCGCTTGAGCTCTCTGTATATCGTGGACTCCGAGCCGATGTACTGCCCCTGGTCCGCCAGGGCAGGCACTATCTGGCTCGGCGGCAGACTGGCGTACTCCGGGCGGTTGCAGGTGTCCACGATGCGCTGTCGCTCCTCATCGCTGAAACGCCCGAACGGTACCGGCCTGTCTGCCGTCGGACGACAATCGGCTTGTACGGCGCCTCCAGCGGGGCGCCATCGTCGCAACGTACTGGCGGCAATGCCAATGACCTTGCAGGCCTCCGTGTGCCTTGCTCCGCTACTCACGGCCTCGTCAACCAGTTCCAGTATTTCGTTGCGCTGTGCAAGGGTACTCATCGATCCTCGTCCTCCCACAGCGCCTGGAACTTTTTTGACAGCACCAACAGAGCTGCGCTCTCCGCCAGGGCCTTGTCTTTGCGATCCACCTTGCGCTTGAGACGCTTGATCTCATTACGCGCCTCTTTCAGCGGTTCGTTGGTGGGCTCCTTGTTGGAGGCACCGGCGATACAGGCAGCGCGCCACCGCTCGATCTGTTCAGGGTAGAGGCCCTTTTCCCGGCAATACTCCGCCTTTTCTGCCTCATTCATGGGCTGTGTTTCCAGTACGACAGCGAATTTGGCTTCGCCGCTCCACTGTTCAGCATTGCTGGCTCGACTACCCGGCACAGCGGATCCTCCGTCTCGGACTTGTGACAACCAATTGTACAGAGTCCCCTCACTGATACCTTCTGCCTGAGCGACCTCTGGCACGGATTGGTTGTTCGGTGGCAGTAATTTCTTCAGTACGGCGTTCTTGCGTTCATGAGAATAGCGTGGCATTTCGTTGCTCCAACATCGCCCCCGGGTGATTCCGGGTTTGGGGAGCAACTATGCTGACGTAGGGGGTACGGAAGCGGTCTGACACCATGGCACTTGTGACACTGAACCAGGCCTTCGATCATCTGAATCGCAATGGCGGTGGCGCGCTGGCAGGGGTTGTCGTGCTGGGCTGGGAAGATGCCAAAGCCTATGTGATGGCCGCCGAGAAGGTCGGCTGCCCGATCATCCTGCAAGCAGGCCCCGGCTGCCGTCGCCATACGCCACTGACCGTGCTGGCCGAGATGTTTCGGGTATTGGCAGAACAGGCGACAGTGCCCGTGGTGGCGCATCTGGACCATGGCACGAGCCCAGAAGAATGTTTCGCGGGTATTGATGCCGGCTTTTCATCCGTCATGTACGACGGCTCGGCCTTGCCGCTGAGCGAGAACATTGCCAATACCAACAGAGTACTTGAACGCGCACGAGCGGCAGGCGTAAGCGTTGAAGCAGAACTCGGTATTGTCGGCTACGTGGGTGCCAAACAATCAGTGAGCACCGACCCGGCAGAGGTGAAGGCCTTCATAGATGCTGCCCCCGTGGATGCACTGGCCATCTCGGCAGGCAATACCCACCTGAGCCAGGATGACAGCGTACCCGTAGATGAGCAGGCCATTGCGGCCATACAGGCGGTTGTGCCAACACCGCTGGTGTTGCATGGGGGGAGTGGTATTCCTTTAACTCAGCGACGGCGGGTGGCGCTGACAACGAGTGTGATGAAATTCAACATCGGCACTGAGCTGCGGCAGGCGTTTGGCCGTAGTTTGCGCGAGCAGCTAGAGAGGTACCCGGATATGTTTGATCGAAATGAGATATTGGGTGGGGTGATTGAGCCGTTGGCGGGGAGTGCTGAAGGGGTTTTGCGGAATTTGGTGAGCTATGGTCAATAGTGGTGTGCAGCTAGATGAATCAAGCTGCGTTTTGACTGGATTCCTGTACTTCAACTCCTTCGAAAAGTTTTAGTGACCGAAATTTTAGTTGTGTAGTATAAGCGTCCGACCTGAGCCGAGTTGACCAAGGCAACAACGATTGATCAAGCGGGTGTCCCCTTACGTCAGCGAATTTGGATTCACTACTCGACTGTTCAGCATTGCTGGCACGACTACCTAGCACAGCGGATCCTCCGTCTTGAACTTGTGATAACCAATTGTACAGCGTCCCCTCGCTGATACCTTCGGCTTGGGTGACTTCGGGAACCGACTATTTGTTCGGGGGCAGCAATTTTTTTAGTACAGCGTTCTTACGTTCATGGGAGTAACGTGGCATTTCGTTGCTCCGACATCACCCCCGAGTGTTTCCGGGTTTAGAGTGCAACTATGCAGACGTAGTGGATTGTGCGCGTAGCGCGCGTTCCATTTTATTTCTAGTTGCCGGTTCAGCGTATTGTTATACGCCGTCATGCATGCGCACTTCCACCGAGCTCTTGAAGTAACCAATTCAATTGATTTCGAGATCGCGAAATTACTTCATTAAATATTATAATTGATGTATTTGGCTCAATATTCACTGATTCTGGGAGATCGTTTCCGCGTTTTCCACCAATCAATAATATTTCGATGTCTGTACCGATGTATTTCCTAAAATCGTTTCTATATTGAGTAGCCTGCTGATAATCTACATATTTCAACGCATGAGAAGGGCGTTTAAATTCTATGAGAAGATGGGTTCCACTATAGCCCGCACTTAACATTAAGTCAGGGCGTCTACTAGACCGGTCACCCGTATACTTCATATTTAGATATTCCTCGATCTGTCGCTTCAATGTAATATTGCTGCTGAACAGAAAGTACTCGTGTCCAAACACCCAGAGGTTTTTTTCAAGCGCCGAATGCACTGCATCCTCCTTGACGCTATTGTCTTTGCATAGTCGCTCAAGATGTTCTAGAAATTCTAGACGGCTCTTGACCTGTTCGCCAAGAATCGCTAACTCAGCTAGACCAAATTCACTCAAAACTGAAGCAACCTTGGCAATATCGCTATGCCCAGCTTCGTGGATGTAATCAAGAATGGCGCGATAGTCGGTGCGCTCTACTGCATCAAGCAAGACGCTCACAACAGGCTCGACCTTAGACTCAGGTTCGCCGTAGTATTTTCCTAATACAGCTGTAATTGATTTTTCAGCAAATTGACGTTTGTATTCTGGTAGTGCGGCAAGCCGCTCATTAATCTTCTTTTGTAATCTGGCTTGAGCCATGGCAATGTCTCGGCCATATGCTTCTCGAACTTTCTCTCTAATTATCGGTGCTACATAATCAAGTACACTCTTGTACAGTTCGCTATTTTCAACGAGGGCGCCCCAATCGGCTGTGACATGATCCTTGAGACCATCAACCTCCACTTCGCCGTAAATTTTTGCAAGCAACTTCTTAGGGAAGTCGTCTGCCTCATCAAGGCCAAAGAAGCCTGGCTTTCCAACGATCTTTCCCCCCACCCGAATAGATATCCCCGGCTGTTTTAGTTTGCCCTTTTGATTTGATACGGTAAAACGCAGATTCACATCTCCGACATCAGGTAAATTTTGGGCGTGTGATGTGTAGGTTCCAATTACATCATCAATATCTAATTCTTTGTCATTGACAAATATGTTGAAATCGTCTTCTCGGCCATATTCTTGAAGCAATATTTGCCGAAACTTCTCAGGCTGAGGAAACGCCATATGTTGATGTAGACTCGTAAGAGAAATACGCGTGCCGTGCTTTTCCGAAAGGCAGTCACTGATGTCCATTTCAATTGGTAGACGCTCGATACTGTCAATTGACTCGAGTGCGGATGTGCTGATAGAAAATTGACATTTTTTTCCTCTCGCCCATGTTTCAACCAACATAGAGTTAGCGGCCATTAATCCGGCGAACTTTCCAATTCCTTTTTTTCCTTTTACTTTTCGATGTTTTTTTTGCGTGAGATCTCCGCGCCTTTTCCGACGATCACTTGCGATATGAAGATATTCTCTTAGAATTTCTTCTTCAGTCATTCCAGAGCCGTTATCTTCCACCACGATTAATTCATCAGTCATTGCTTGAGGTAGAGTAACTATGACTTCTTCAGAATCTGCATCCCAAGCGTTGTCCACAAGCTCCTTAATAGCGCGCTCGCTTGATCGATAATTCTGGGAGAGGAGCTTCGCGAGCCTCGTGTCTACATTGAATGATATCTTTGTCATTTATTAATAATGTCAGAAGCTCTCTGAGGCGTATAACAGTAGCGTTAACGTGCATTTTACACAAGCCGATTAGAGCGGCAGTGTTGGGAGGTTTTGTAAAATGACAGGTTCAACGCTTTCTTCGGGTTGCGTTTCAAATTATATAAGCACCCACTCATATCCCAGACAATCTTGCTAATCCGGTTTAATTGATGAGCGGGTAGTTAACTATTCTTGTAGGCAGGAAGTTCTCTTGCTATTTACAGTTTCCTATTATATTACTCGGCGCAATATATAATAGGCCTTATGTTCATTTCTTTTGCCGCGTGCGCGAATGAGGATAATATCCATAACAATTGAATAACGTTTCCACGCACATTGCGACCGTTCTTTATTTTTTCAAACTCCATGGCCACTTGCGATTTTGATATAAATGAACAACTAAGAACACAACTTCTATTTAGCTTGTAGTCTTTAAGCAAGTTACTAGCATATGCCTCGAATCGATTAGCATTTCCTCTCCGAATTCGTGATATGTTAGTTTGTACCCCGCCTAAGCTATATTTGGATCGAAGCATTGCATTGACCTTCTTGTTTATAGAAGCAGCATCGAAGTACATGTTGCCGAGATTCTTGATTCCCTGACCTACAACATCATGCAAGTTGCTAGCGGATGTACTTGGATCTCCATGCTTTGAGTGGATGAAGCATATGTTTGAATTTTTCTTGCTAAAAGTTATATGATCCGCCCACTCGTCACCTAGATCGTCACAAAATATGTAATCATCGGAACGATGAATTGACTCAACCAGTTTGAACATTGAGCCTTTTCTGAAGTTAACTGAAATGGAAGTAGGCTTACCTTTCTCTGAACTAACACTTGAGATGCCATCTACAGGAGTTAGCATTTCGAGAATGCTATCTATCTCTGACACACCGGATGAATCTTCAAAACAAGACCCCATAAAATACATGTATTTTGGGTCATCAAAACTAATGCTATAAAAGCCATTCCTTACAATGAACTTCTGAAGAGTCACGAATTTACCATTTTCTTGAAGCTTAAGCTTTGAAAGCAACGGGGATTGAATGGTGAGTGTTTTCTTGTTCACACGTATCTTCGAGCGACCATCGCTATCCATCACGCTGTAGTCAGAATCAATTTCGTAGACCTTTTCAAGAGCATTCTCAATTTTTTTCACATCTCGATTTTTTACCCCAACTATTCGACCCGATTTTGTCTTGTATTTTATAAGCAGATTGTCTTTTTTAATCCGTTCAAATAGGGATGTGCACTCAATTAGTATGGCGTTGGGTGCTGTAACACCTAGAACCTCGTGGAGTTCAATCTTACTAGCGAAGGCATCGAGAAAGTTGGAAGTATTTGTAGACTCAATTTGCAAGATTTGTTCTTTCACCCAAGCCCCGATTTCTTCAAGTGGCGCCCTAACAGATGTCTCAACTACGCGGCCAGTGCCTGATATGGACTTTGTCACCGCACCTTGTCTCAATTTATAGTAATACGGAATCGAGCGGCCAGCTGAATGAGTAGAGAGAAGTCCTTTCAAGCTAGCTGCTTCATATGATCTTGACCTCATAGCACGGTCTGATACAGTCATATTTCGGAGCGCTAGTTTCTGAAACTCTACATTTTCATCTGCGAACATTGATGAGAATTCACCACTACCAATTAGCGTGAAGTGGTTTTCTAGAACCTCGAATACGCTTGAGCAGCTCTTTCGCAAAATCGCAATATAGTCTCCAATTTCAATGATCAGGATGAATGCATGTATAGTGTCTGAATAAATATCATCCAAGAAATAGACTGGTCGATACGAAGGATACGCTTTGATAGAATAAGTAAAATTCAAATCGAATTTTTCAACGTATATTTCTTCACGGAAATTATCTATTATGAGTTCGCCATCGGGGGCAATATTTTCTGTAGCAGCATCCAAAACGTCCTGAATAATTTCATTCGAGACGCGCTCGTCGATTCGAAAGAACTGAGCATTCTTTGTAAGTTTTAGTCTGTCGGGCACTCGTCTGCTCCGTGCAAGTAAGCGATATTAGAAATAATATGGCATAGCAGAAAACTATACATGTGAAGCGTGTCAACGTCTTGGTAATGATGACATTGTATTAGGAATCAGAGCTTGCTCCTAGAAGACCATGCTGGGTAATGTTCTTTGACCCAATGGAAAGTTTTTTAGAAACCTAACTCCGGCGACCACCTGAACTTGCCGTCGGAGCGTGTCCAGAGGAACTCATGATTGCGTTCCGGTGGTAAGCTTCAGGTTCAACGTTATTTGTGATTATCTCTTTATTATATGGTCGTGCACTTACATATATTATGGCTTCCAGTGTTTAACCGCCACTTGCGCCATTTCCTTCTGACGCGATTCTATTTTATCTTTAGTCCATTCAGGCGATGAAGACAATTGTTCCGTGAAATAAAATGAAGAATCTTTATAGGCACTCTTCTTTTTCGAAAAACTGGCATTGCCAATATCACTATTAGAACCAGACGACATTATAGCCATATTCCCCAAACGCTTGTGATAGGTCCTCCATTCCTCTTCGTCAAAATCCTTCCACCCATCAGCTGGAGACTGAGGTAACACATGCTCTAGGTTAACCTTAGTTGGATCAATATCTGGGATAATATCGTCCGCGAGATGTGATTTAGCTATTTCCAATTCTCTAAGAAAATATCTAGCCACTTTTGGTTTTGAAACTGTTGCGTATGCAAACGCTGCCTCAAAAGCGCTGTCGCTTGGAACGGTTTTCAGTTCTGAAATTACCTCCAATGACTTAGTTATCTTTCCTTCTGTAATCGCTTTTGCAGTTTCAGAGTACAGCCTCTCCAAAGTACCACCACCTACACCGCCCACAAGTTGATATCTAACCGCAACTGCAACAAGACTTTTGAATGCCATTGCCACCTGCTTTGACGTAAAACTATCAAGTATGGCTAACAAAAGTGGCCTTATTTGAGTCATTCCCAATAAATTGAATGTAGCAACTGACGCAGATGTCCCTGTGGGAAACGTATTCCAAAAATCGTGATCAGTATTAATCAGGGCTGAATATCCTCTAACACTATCAGCCAGCTCAGTTGAATAGTTTAAAGCTCCTCTTTTACTAGTAATTTTTTTCTTCAATAGAGAAAACAAGTCTTTCTCTCGTATCAATCCATACTTTGCCATAGAGAAATGACGTATATATGCAACAATTAAGGGATCGTCTGTCGCGCTCTCAAGAGTCGATACCATCGAAAGCCATCGATTTTTTGTTTCTTCTATTTTTTCGCTAGATTTGTGAAAAAGATAATTTTTCACTAGATCAGATATGGCCAGGTCTAGTCCTCTGTCATTAAGAGTCTCAAAAATTACGAACGCATTACTGTCGTCAGGCGCTATTACAACAATAATTTTTAACTGTTTTTCAATATAATCTAACCACGTATGAAGATCTTCTTCCGAATCTTTTGAGTTTAAGCATACTTTTTGTATATATGCGGAGCATTGCTTGGCCGCTGCAATTAGACGCTTGTGAGAAGGGCGCCGAACTCCTTTTTTATTGATAGTAGCGTCGTAGTCTTCAATCAGATCTTGATAGATTTCGTTGTCTACTTCGTTCAAAATTAACTTGGGTTCGCGCTCTTTAGTTCTGCGGTCGCTGCTTGCTAGAAAATCTGTGTTTAGGGATGCAACGACATCGTGATCTTTGTCTTGAAGGAATTTTTCTTTTATAGCAAGAATTATCAGGCTTACTGTGGTGAGCCTCTGTTGCCCATCGACGACCTCTAGCCTCTTACTATTCGCAGAGGTTACTACCATTGATCCAAGAAAGTATTCTTTTTCCTTGCTCGTGATGGCATCCGAAATGTCGGCAAGTAGCGCCTCGACATGTTCAGCTTCCCATGCATATCCTCGTTGATATGTTGGGACCTGGAATCGTCTGCTTTTAAGGACAGTACCGACGCCTTCCAGATGAATGGTAATCTGCTGAATCGGGCTCATTTATCAGTTCTCTATGAAATAAGGTAATTGGAAATAGAACTGTGATTATGTTTCTAAGGGATTTGCTAGAAAATCGACCAAGTATTATTCTGAATCAGGTATGCATTCGCTATTCTCTATCACTCGCATTGCTTTATCAGTGATTCCATAAAGTAGTGGCTATACGGAGTAGAGCGTATCAGAGTAACCCTGAGTCGGAAGTTAGGACAATCCAAGTTATTTAGCCTCAATGGGAGCGAGCATTCTAAGTGCGTGATGTTAAATATCGCACATTCCCACCCAAGTATCAAAATATCAATGGGGTGAATTTTACCGACTCGGGATTAGCTGGGATGCATGTAGGCAGATTGACAGAGACAAGGTCAAAGCTATGCTTTAAAAAACTCTACGTAGCGGCATGCCATTCTCAAGCACCTCGCAAGAACTCGTCTACACAGAATATCTTAACCACGCAACAGCATACTCAGCAGCGAAAACTCGATAATTCTAAATCAAGAATTCGTAGGTCAGCCTGTATTGATATCTTCAAGGCATTCTACGACGTTAGAAAAGCGCGGAGCCTAGCCAGATGGCGGCGTCGTACGCGGGTACCTACACGAGCCGGATGTTCTACACGACTGTAGGGGCAGCACAGCCTCCGTGATCAACACTCGCTGCGCAACTCGATAAACAAAATCACAACCTGTCATCATGACGTAAACCCGCTAGCTGGTATTAGGTATACCCACATTTCTACCATAAAATGCACTATATATGTGCACAACCCGGTCATCCCTGACCCAGGCCGGATGTTAACTGCTAAGCCACAGGCCAAACAGACTGCAACTTCTCCCCAGTCAACAGCCGCTCTCGCGCCTGATGCTCATTCTCGCCAAGACTGTCCGCCGCATCAGCCACAGCCTTGACATGATCCTTGGCTATAACAACCACACCATCGATGTCACCGAAGATAATATCGCCAGGGTTGACGGTCACCTTGCCTAACGTAAGCGGCACCTGAGAATACTTCGGCTCCTTCTTCCCAGTGACCCCAACCGGGCTAGGGTGCGTACCAAACAGCGGATATCCAAGGCTGCGCACCTGAGCCAAATCACGCACAGTGCTATTGACCACAGTAGCCTGCAGTCCTCGAACCTTGGCACCTGTGGACATCAGTTCACCACTGCAAGCTCCATCGGCACAGGACGCATCCACCACCATCACGCCACCTTCGGGCGCGTTGTCAATGGCATTGTGGTAAACATCCTGTGGCTCGCCCTTGCGATCGCTGCATTCAAACAGCACGGTGACGGCGGGGCCGCAGATGACGGCGCCGGCTTCAAGGTGTCCCTGTAGCGAGATGCCTTCCAGATAGCCCCACAGGCCAAGCGATTCCATGCTGTCGTGGATGTCGCCGGAGTACCACTTCTGCAGTCGCTTTATCGAGTCCCAGTCAGTGTCGGAGTAATCGAATTTATTTGTCATCGGTGTTGTCGGTGGTGTCAGATTTCTGAAGGGCGGCCAGCAGGTAGCCGCTGCTATTGTCAATATGAGCTTTCATCGTTCGTCGGGAGACAAGCTTGTCGCGGCTGACGATGGCGTCGAATATCTCGGTGTGTTCCCGGCAGGCCACGGTCAGGGTCTTCTTGGGTATCCGGCTGGATACCTTGATGACCTCTGTAATCAGGCCGTACAGATTGTTGTAGAGCAGGTAGAGAATGTCATTGCCGGTGGCCTTCACCAATTCCCGGTGGAATTCGGCATCGGCTGTCGTGAAGTCGGCAAAGCTCTTCTTCTTCGCGCAGTCATTCATGCGGGCCAGTGCATCCTCGATACCCTGCAGATCCCGCTCTTCCAGTGCGCACAGGGTGCTGGCGGCTTCCACTTCAATCATGCGTCGAACGTCCATCAGCTGAAAGAACGCATCCGGATCGCTCGACAGGTGCTGCCGTACAGTGGTGGACAGCGCCCCCAGGAAATTCTCCACATCGGAGCGAACCACCAGGGTCCGCTCTCCGTGCCGACGCTGCACCAGGCCCTTGATCTCGAGAATCTGGATGCCTTCTCTGACCGAGCGCGTGCTGATACCGTACTCGCGGGCAATCTCGCCTTCAGCCGGCAGTCGGTCACCGATATTGATTTCACCGGAGAGAATGCGCGACTCCAGATCTTCCGCCAGAGTGATGTGCAGTTTGGGCCGTGTTTGCATGATTGTTTCGGGTTTTCTCACCAGGCGGTAAAGCCGCCATCGACGACGACGTTGGAGCCTGTCATATAGGAGGAGGCATCCGACGCCAGAAACTGGACAACGCCATTGTATTCGTCCAGCTCGGCCTGTCTGGCCATGGGCACGCGTTCGAGGAAGGCATCAATGAATTCCTTGTCGAAACTGGCAGTCTTCACGCCACCAAAGGAGATGAGGTTGGTGCGCACCTTCTTCGGTGCCCAGTAGGTGGCCAGATACCGAGTCAGATTGATTAAAGCAGACTTTGACGCCGCATACGACACCGCCTTGATGAATGGCACACCATCGCGTTCTTCGCGGTAGGCATACAGGGCCTGGTTGGGCGATACCAGACCATAGATGGAGCCGATGTTGATGATGGAGCCTGCCTGCGCCTTGGCCATCTCGGTGCCCACCACCTGGCTGGTCAGCATGACGCCGGTGAGGTTGGTATCGATGATCTCGTCCCAGTACTTCTGTGGGTAGTCTTCAAACGGTGCATTCTGCTCGGCAGAGCCGTCGGGCTTGGAATCGATACCGGCATTGTTCACCAGTATCTGTGGCGCGCCCCAGTCGGACATCAGTTGTGCGGTGGCCGCCTGCAGTTGTCCTTTGTCGGTGACGCTGGCTTCATACACACGAATCCTGTCGCCGAGTCCCGGGAACTTCTCCTCTATCTGTTCCTGTGAGAAGGGGCGGCGGCTGTAGATGGCTACTCGGGCACCAGCTTCTGCCAGGGATTTGCTGAACTGTGTGCCAAGCTGCCCCAGCCCACCGGTGACCACAGCCGTCTTGCCTTCCACACTGAATACATTACTCATTGATTCTCTTCCTGTTGTCTCGATTCAAATAGGGTTGGGTGAGGAGGTGGATTGGCGCAGCTTTCGCACGATGGGCACCAGCAGCAGAATGATCACGACCGTGCCAATGCAGGCGGCGATGGGACGGTCGAAGAAGCCGGTGAGCTTCCCGTCGACAATCTGCATGGACATGATGAAATTTCTCTCCAGCACCGGGCCCAGCACAATGCCGAGGATGATCGGCGCAATGGGGAAGCCGTTCTCTTCCAGAATGTATCCAGCCAGGCCTGCGGCGAACATGATGCCGACACCGAACAGGGTGTTGTTGATGGCAAAGGAGCCGAGAATGCAGAAGATCAGCACCACCGGCACGATGTAGCAACGGCGGATGGACAAGACATGTCGTGCCCCCTTGATCGCGAGATAGCCAATGGGGAACAGCAGCAGATTGGCGATGAAGAAGGTGAAGATGATGGCCGTGGGCATGGCCGGGTTCTCGGTGAATAGCCGAGGCCCGGGGTTCAGCCCCTTCATGTAGAGCACACCAACGGCAATGGCCGTGATGGCGTCGCCCGGTATGCCGAAGACCATGGCCGGTATCCAGGCGCTGGAGAGGCCGGCATTGTTCGAGGAACTGGCTTCCACCAGGCCTTCTTCATGCCCGGTGCCGAACTTCTCCGGCGTCTTCGAAAACCGGCGGCTCATGCCATAGGCAATCCAGGCAGCGATATCACCACCGACACCCGGCAGGGCGCCGATGGACGTGCCAAGACTTGCGCCTCTCAGGTAGCTCCACTTGTACTTGCGTAGCAGGCCGCCCATGCCATGAAAGGGCCGAAAGGCCGAGGTCTCTGGTGCAGGCGGATAGGCAGCAGTGGATGAAAACCCGCGCAGTATCTCGGCAAAGGCAAACATGCCGATCATCACCGGAATGAAGCTGATGCCGCCATAGAGTTCCACTACACCATAAGTGAAGCGCGGCTGGCCGCTGGTAATGTCGAGGCCGACGGTGGAAACCAGTATGCCCAGCACCAGAGACACATAGCCTTTGACGGGGCCGGAAGAACTCACCAGGGCGGACGTCATCAGCCCGAGCATGGCCAGCCAGAAGAATTCGAAGCTGGAAAAATTCAGCGCCACCTTGGCGAGCAAGGGGCCTGTAATGAGCAGGAATATCGCGCCGAATATGCCGCCCAGTGCCGAGAACATGATGCTGATGTTCAGCGCCACTTCGGCCTTGCCTTTCAGGGTCAGGGCGTAGGATTCATCCACGTAGGCGGCGGAGGCGGGGGTGCCGGGAATACGCAGCAAGGTGCCCGGAATATCACCGGCGGTGATGGCCATGGCGGTGGTGGATACGATCAGTGCAATGGCTGGCACCGGAGCCAGAAAGAAGGTCACGGGCACCAGCAAGGCGGTCGCCATGGTGGCGGTGAGGCCGGGAATGGCGCCGACCATGAAGCCGTAAACTGCGCCTGCCACAATCGCGGCGAGGACAGGCCAGTCCAGGACGATGCTGGCGGCGGCAATGTAGGTGTTCAGGTCCATGGGATCAGTGCGGGTTCACCACGGAAGTGGTAATGAGCCCCTGGGCAGGGGCACGTAGAACACTTGGGTGAACAGGTAGTAGGCCGCACCGAGCGTGACGGTGCTGATGATCAGGGTAGTCAGGAGCCTGCCGCCCATGATCAGCATCAGGCCCATCATGAACACAGCGCCGTACAGCAGAAAGCCGATGGCAGGCATCAAGTAGAAACCGGCCGCGACACCGGCGAAGGTCCACAGGGCGGCGATGCGCAGGCTGCCCTTGTTACTCCAGGCGCGCCAGTCAATCAGTGGCTGTTTGCACTGCGCTCGGTGCGCCTTCCAGAAGATGTGGGCACCGAGATACAGCAGGGCGACACCACCCATGGTGGGCAGCAGCCCCGGGCCATAGGTGGTGCCGGGGACGCTGGATAGCTCCCCGGCCTGCCAGATGATCAGCGCTGCAAACAGGCAGAGCAGAATGCCCTGCACACGTTCGTTGATAACCATGGTGTTGTGTCGCTGGCCTGGCTATCAGTTGGTTTTGGCAAGGCCGACGGACTTCATGGCACTCACCAGGCCGTCGCGTGAATTCATGACGGTCTCGGTGAAGCCTGCAGAATCCTGATAGGCAATGGAGAAGCCGCGTGACTGCATGAACTCGATGAACTTGGCATCTTCGGTGATGGCCTTGAGCTCGGATTCCAGTTTGGCGCTGACCTCTTCAGGCAAACCGGCGGGGCCTGCCATGCCTCTGAACGGCAGTGGTGACCAGTTGATGTCAAAGGTCTAGGTGGTAGTCGGCAGATCCGGGTAGGCCGCACTGCGTTCGTTGGATAGCAGGGCCAGTGATTTGGCTTCGCCGGCTTCCACCAGAGAGCGGGCTTCGGAGGGGGAGGTGGAGACCACTTGAATGGCATCGGCGGCGAGTTGCTGCATGGCCGGAGCGGAACCATCGGAGGCTACCCAGGGGCTGGCTTCCGGGTCGATGTCCAGTGAGTTCAATAATCCTGCCCAGGCCAGGTGGGACAGTCCGCCACGGTTGGCGCCCGATGCCTTGATGCTGCCGGGATCCGCCTTGACGGCTTCCACCAGTTCTTCCACCGTGTCGTAAGGCGCGTCGGCGCGCACGTTCACGCCAATGGCATCGGCGTTGAAGCGGCCAATGAGAGTGAAGTTCTCGGGGGTGGCGCCGGGAATGCCCTGGGCGTCGTACATGGTGGTTTCAATGGTGATGACGCCGAGCGTGTAGCCATCCGGTGCGGCATTGGCGATGGTGATGTGTCCGACAAGGCCACCGCCACCGGTTCGGTTGACCACATTGAAGGGCTGGCCCAGACGCTCTTCCAGCTGTTGTGCAACGGCTCTGGCCGTGGCATCGGTACCACCGCCGGCAGACCAGGGCACGATGATGGTGACGGGGCGTTCCGGCCAGTCCGCCATGGCCATGCTGCTGTTGAGTCCGCCGCTCAGGGCGAGCACCAGGGATGCCGTAATGCCGGCAAGCTTTCGCAATTTCATTGACTGTCTCCTCGTTGCACTGGCCCAGGTGAATCGTGGTGATGGTGAGTGACCGTGCGCAATCATGATGTCCTGACATATGTCATAAGTCAAGAGGAGAAAAGAATGAGAAGAGTCAGCGGCAGCAGATGCTTGCCTCTGACATTGGGTGAGGAGGTGATTCAGCACACGGGCCAGCTGCAGCGCTCAGCAGACTCGACCTTCCTTCCCAGCAAAAAAGAGACTCAGCGCAACAGCGCAGGCAGCGTAAGTGAAAATGCCGGAATGTAGGTCACCAGCAACAACACGATAACCATCGCGGCATAGAATGGCAGCAGGCTCCGAACGGTTTTCTCCAGGCTGATTCTGCCAATGCCGGCGCCAACCAACAGGGACGTACCGACGGGTGGTGTGCAGAGCCCGATGCCGAGGTTCAGGATCATGATGATGCCAAAGTGGATGGGGTCAACACCGACCTGTATGACAATAGGAAGCAATATCGGGGTCAGAAGCAAGATCAGGATGCCCATGTCCATTAGCATGCCGAGTATCAGCAGCAATACGTTGACGGCGAGCAACACGAAGATTCGGTCGTCAGACACGGCAAAAATGGCCTGTGTCAGGAAATCCGGCACTCGAAGGTAGGAGAGTAGAAAGCCGAACACCGAAGAGGTCATGATGATGGCTGTGACCATGGCCAGGGTGGTGAGTGTGGTCGAGAAGATGCGCCCAACCGCTTTGAGGGTCAGGCTGCGATACCAGAACAGGGTGACCAGCAAGGCATAGACGACAGCGACGGCAGCGGATTCCGTTGCGGTGAATACGCCAGTCAGAATGCCACCGATGATGATCACGATGGTGAATAGTCCAATGGCGGCGTCAGCGATGACAGCAAGCGCTTCACGTCGCGTATAGTTGCCACCCAGGGGGTGCCCGTGTTTGCGCGCCATCACGTAGCAGATGATCATCAGTGACAGGCCCAGCAGCAGCCCGGGTACATAGCCTGCCAGGAAGAGGGTAGAGATGGGCAAGCCGCCGGCAGCCAGAGAGTAGAAGATCATGTTCTGGCTTGGCGGAATCAACACGCCCTGGACTGACGAGGTGACGGTGACCGAGACCGAATAGCCGGCAGGGTAGCCACTGCGTTTCATGGCAGGGATGAGGAAGGATCCCACAGAGGCAACATCCGCCACAGAGGAGCCGGAGATACCGCCGAACAGTGTGCTGGCAACAACGTTGCCTTGAGCCAGGCCGCCACGCATTCGCCCGACCAGAACATCGGCAAGGCGTACCAGCCGATCCGAGATGCCACCTTCCGTCATGATGTTGCCAACCAGAATGAAGAACGGCACGGCCAGAAAGGTAAAGGAATTGAGCCCGTTGACCATGCGTTGCGCAATCATCAGCATCGGCAGGTTCAGGTAGTGCGCGGTCGCCAGTGAGGAAAGGCCCAGGGCAAAAGCCACGGGTACTCGAAGCAGCATGAGTGCAACGAACAGCCCCAGCAGGAGCGATATGCCAAGTGTGTCAATTGGCATTGGATGCTTCCGTCGAGTCCAGAGGTTCAGGGCGAATATCGCCCAGGAGCAGATTGGCTGCTGCGTTCAGGGTGCCCAGAGTGCCTCCGACGATGGTCGGAAAGTACAACAGGGATTTGGGCAGCGATGAAGCTGGCAGTGCCTGAATGCCCACCAGCTTGATCAGGTCGCTGGCATGAAGCATGACCGTGAACATGAAATACCCCATCGCCAGTTGCGCAAGGATGTCCAGAGCGGTGGCCAGTGGCCCGGGTAGCAAATCGCGAAAGAAGGTAATGGCCACGTGCTCATGTCGGCGGATGCCGATAGCCACGGCAAGCAGGCCAAACCAGATCAGGCAAAGCAGCGCGACTTCCTCAGACCAGCTGGTTGGCGAGTTGAGGACAAAACGAAGGAAAACCTGGGCCACCGTGATCGTCGTGATGATCACAAGCAGCCCATGGCAGACCAGGGCGGCGACGGCGTTGAGCCGGTCGATCCAGAGGCGCAAAATGCTGCGCCAGCTCGCCACCTTCTCATTCATCGTGTCTATTGCCCGCTATGGTCTGGTTCGTGACGCTGACTACAAGGTATCAGCGAGCTGCCTTGATGCGCTCGAGCAGCGGTGCAAGCTCTGGAAACTCGTCGTAGATCGGTTGGACGGCTTCCTGGAAAGGACCGTTGTCGATCTCCTGAACGGTTGCGCCATCGGCTTCCACGGTTTCACGTGCCTTGGTGTTGGCCTCTCGCATGATCTCGCGCTCGTACAGGGCTGCTTCGTGACCAGCCTTGATGAGCACATCCTGCAGTTCTGGCGCGAGGGAGTCGAACTTTGCCTTGTTCATCAGCAGCAAGGCAGGCGGGCTGAGATGCGCATCTTCGACATAGTTGGGTGCAACCTCATAGTGTCCCGATGTGTGGTAACTGACATAGTCGTTCTCTGCGCCGTCGATGACACCGGATTGCAGAGCTGAATAGACTTCACCGTAATTCATGGGAGTGGGTACGGCGCCGAGCAGCTCCATCATGCGAATGGAGATAGGGGCGGGTTGCACACGGATCTTCATGCCCTTCAGGTCTTCGATGCTTTTTACCGGTTTGCCTTCGACGGTATAGAAGGAGCGCGCGCCTGCATCCATGTAACCGAATCCCATCAAGCCGACATCATGCAGGTCTTCCAGTACATCCTTGCCGATGTCGCCATCGAGAACACGATACTTGTGATCCCAATCGCTGAATACATAGGGCAGAGTAAAGGCACTCATTGATGGGCTGACGTTGGCCAGAACCACGGAGTTGACCCGTGTCAAGTCGATGATGCCCACCTGCGCCTGTTCGATGGTTTCAGGCTCTTGCCCCAATTGCGCGCCAGCAAACACCTGAACGATCACTTCACCTTCCGAGTACTGTTCCACGAGATCGGCGAAGTGGTGCATGGCCACCGTCACGGGATTGGACTCAGGCTGGTTTTCTGCCAGGCGCAAGACGGTAGCAGCGTTGCTGACCTGGGGGATGGCCATGGCAGCAGCAATCAGTGCGCCGAGAGCAGTTTGGCGAATACTTTTCATGATTTGTCAGATCTGTTCACAAGGCGAAGCAGCCTGTCGGGAATATTCGGTCATTCTCCAATAGCTGTCAACTTAAAGAACGCTGATGGTTCAAAATAAGAATTGAAAAAAATGCTGAGTAAACATGAATGATGATAAAGTCGATATCAATTATGAACTATCAGGTTCGTTAATAGTATTCCTGTTTTTGGCGACTGAGCAATCGGAGAATCATGAGAGTCCAGATACACAATGACAAGCAGGCGCTTGGCAAGCATGCTGCGGAGGAAGGAGCGGCAGCAATACGAGAGGCCATTGCAGAGAAAGGGCATGCTGCCATCATCGTTGCAACGGGCGCCAGTCAGTTTGAAATGCTCGATGTGCTCGTAGAGTGTGATGTGAACTGGAGCTGTGTCACCGTCTTCCATCTGGACGAGTATGTGGGGCTTGGGGTCGATCACCCTGCGAGCTTCCGTCGCTATCTGCAGGAGCGCTTCGTCGAACGCGTGGCCGGGCTCAAGGAGTTCATTCCGGTCAATGCCGATGAAGAGGATCTGGACGCTGAGGTGCTCGCTCTGGGGCGGCGCATTGCGCAGGAGCCCATCGATGTCTGCTTTGCCGGCATCGGCGAGAATTGTCATCTGGCCTTCAATGACCCACCGGCCGATTTTGAAACCACATCACCGTATATCGTTGTCGAACTGGATGAAGATTGTCGTCGTCAACAGATGGGCGAGGGCTGGTTTGCTTCGCTGGAGGAGGTGCCGCGGCGCGCGGTATCAATGTCCATTCGCCAGATAATGGCGTCAAGCAAGATCATCCTGTCAGTACCTGACGAGCGCAAGGCGCGTGCCGTGAAGCATGCTCTGGAAGGTGAGGTCAGCAATCGTTTTCCTGCCTCCATCGTGCAAGAGCACGCTGATACGGTCATGCATCTGGACAAGGCCTCGGCCTCACTGTTGTCAGCGTAAAGACAATTTTCGACGCGCCGGGGTCAAGCTTGTACTGTATTGATGCAGACGCCCTTTTCAGCGTTGTTCATGTTGTAAGGAAGATTCCACCAACTGCTGGAGCCCTGATTCCAGTGGTTGGTGCAGGGCTCCTATGATCTCGTCCTGCATGCTCTCTGAATTGACAGAAACTCGAATACGCTCCTGATTGTCGAGTAGTGATGCGGACTCAAAAGCCATGATGAATTTGCTGAAGATCAGAGGGTTCTGGACGAAGGGTCCCGTCAGGATCACTCGGTCAGGAAACAGCAGTTTGCACAGATTGGTCGTGATTCTCAGCACTTGCTTCAACCCTTCGGTCAGGACAGGGCATTGCATGGGGTCGACCTTGCTCAATTGGTCGGCGACATCGTTTTCATTCAGGGCCATTGAAGGAAACGTCTTCTTGAGCTCTTCCCCTATGGCCCAGAGTGCAGCAACGGTCTCGAGACAATCGTGGTTACCACAGGTGCAGGGTTTGCCTTGAGCATTGCCGAGACTCCAGTGGCCAATCTCGCAGAAACGGCCTCTGCTCTTGTTGACGATGACACCGTCGGCGCTGTATGAAGCACCAATACCCTCGCCCCAATGCAGCAGCAGTGAATTTTCGTTTTTCGGGTGTTTTTCATTTATCTGGATGCCGGAAAGCTCTGCATCCAGGTTGCGTATGATGTCTATGTTGCAAGGCTGGTCCGACAAGGCCTCTTTCAGGTCCAGATTCTTGAGCTTTGGCCAGCGAGAGGTGAAGCACCATAGTGATTCCGGCTTGTTCAGTAGGCCTGAAATGGAGAGCGTGATGGTGCTCAGCTCGACCCCCTGGGGGAGTTGTTCCACGGTAGCGTGGACAAGTTTGCGGATGCAGTCAGCCATCGCCTTGTTGTCTGCATCAGGGGGTGGTGTGATCGATTGCTTGCCGATGACTCGGTATGTCAGGTCGACGGCATTGGCGACCAGGGTGCGATCCACTACACCAATGACGATGCCGGCCAGGCGCAGATGATTGAAACTCAGTGACGTGGCGGGTCTGCCTCGACCTCTTGGCGGCGTTGTGTTCTCACGCAGTACGTCCGCATGGACAAGATTGCCGACCAGTTCCGATACGGTGGTAGACCGAAGCGACAGTGCCTTGCGGATTTCCCGGCGAGTGGTTGCGAGCCCGGCGCGTACCAGTTCGGAAACCGCTTGCAGGTCTTCTATCTGGCTCATGCGCTCGTCTCGCTTGGAAAGAAGTGTGGTGGGTGCGTGGTGACCAGTGCCATCATGATATTTGAACGAAATCGGTCTAAATAGAATATCTGAAGCGGCTATTCGGTGATAATAGCTTAAAATACGTCGAATGATATTAAACCATAGTGTTCATATATATGTAATCATGCAGATCATGTATGGATCCAAGGCAACATGATGAAATCCCAAGGTCTGTTCGATCTGCAAGTCAACGGCTATGCGGGAGTCGATTTCAATGACTCGTCCATAACACCCGAGCGGCTCGATCACGCGCTTGAGGTCATGTTGACTGATGGAGTGACTGGCTGTCTGCCAACGTTGATAACGGCTCATCCCGAAGAGCTGGAACAGCGATTTCTGGCGTTGGATGCGGCAGTCGCGAACAGCAAGTTCGGAGCCACCATGGTTCCTGGTTATCACCTGGAAGGTCCCTTTCTGAATTCGGCTGAAGGTTACCGTGGATGCCATCCTCACGAAGCAATGACCGACCCTGATGTGGCGTTGGTCTCGCGTCTGGGAGTGCAGCTGCATAAACCGATTCTCCTGCTGACACTGGCACCGGAACGCGCCGGGTCTTGCGAGGCAATCAGGACGTTTCGTTCAATGGGAATTGTCGTTGCCATGGCCCATTCTCAGGCCGGATATGCGGACGTGGAAATGGCTGTCAATGCGGGTTTGACCGTGTCGACCCATCTGGGTAACGGGCTTCCGCAGCAACTCCACAAGGTTGAAAACACCTTGTTGGCACAGTTGGCTGAACCTCGCTTGATGGCTTGTTTCATCGCCGATGGATTACACCTGTCGCCCAACGCCTTGACCGCGATGTTGCGCCTCAAGACTCATGATCGTTGTATTCTGGTGACAGATGCCGTGCTTGCCGCGGGAGCCGCACCCGGCAATTATTCCTTCGCTGGCATGCCGGTGGTTCTGGATGAGCAGGGCACAGTCAGGCAGCCCGGCGCCGCCTCCCTGGCAGGTTCTGCCCTGCGACTGGACCAAGCCGTGCGCAATGTATGTGAATGGTCCGGGGTGCCCTCAGCGACCGCAGTTGCCATGGCGTCAATTCATCCGCGCAGAGCCTTAGCGTTTGCGCTCGAGTTTCATTCCATCACACTGCGCGTAGGTGAGCTTGCCTGGAATTCAGCAATGCAGCCGCAATTGCAATCCATTTAAGAGAGCCGTTCAGGCAGCGATTGTTGGCTGGTGCGGCGGTAATCTGTGGCCAAGGCGACAGATTCAAGATTTTATTGTCGCGCTCTTTGCTGATCATTTACCCGTATCGACGAAGTAGTCGAGTCGCTGTTACCGACCTGTATGGGCTGTCTCCCGTCGCAATTTGGCATGACCGAATCAAGCAGGGGTCATCGTGGAATCCGCACCAGGCTGATGCGCGCCATTCGGCACCGGTCATACCCCTGTTGAAATTCGTGGTTTCCCGTCCGCCTGAGTGATGAGACGCTGCCCGCGGGCAGAAGCTCGTTACGAGGTGCGCTGATAGTCTGCATGGGGCAGGTATGCCTTTTCGGTTGGCTCGATTCGCGGCTGTCACGTAGCTAAGTCACCGTGCCAACTTTTCAGCACCATTCTGGTTGGTCCTGTGCTTCATTGCGGGGCACTGATGACTGCAGTGAGTTCCTGCCGCGCAACTCTATCTGACAATACAAGCTGATATCGCGCAATCTTGTGCAAGGTCTGTCTCCTCAAATGTCCTTCAGAGGGCGCTTTCTCGGCAGAATCCCCCCTTCCAATTCTCCGAAAAAGCGTGTAGAACTGAGTCATCACAAACAAACAATCAATGCTGTTTGTAAGTTGAGGTCATATGTTGCCTATGAGAGAGCGAGTCATCCATGTCCGATGAGAAACAGCAAACGGCGGAAAAAGGCAGTACTGACAAGGGTGTTGTGCGTCGAACCCAGACAGAGCGCTCAGCTGAAACCATCGACGCTTTACGGCGTGCAACCATCGCTCTGATGAGTGAGGTGGGTTTCGTGAACATGACCACTACCAGTATTGCAAAGCGTGCCGGGGTGTCGCGCGGTGCGATGTTGCATCACTTCAGTAGCAAGGTGGCCTTGGTGATGTACGCCACTGGTGAAATGTGGAACGGCGTCGTTGTCGCGACCGATGCGCTGCGAGCGGAATGTGACCCAGACAAGCCTGACCCCAGGATGTTTGTCGATGCACTATGGGATGGGGCCATGGCCGAAACCCATGTATCAGTCACGGTTGACATGACCCTGGCAGCACGCGGGAATCCGGAACTCAAGGCCCATCTGGATTCCTGGGTAGGACGCATGTTCAAGAGCTATAACGCAGCGGGTCGTCGCGCCTTTGGCAAGGCCGGCTTGTCGAACAAGGAGTGTGATGCCTTGATTGCCACCATTGCCTCAACCTTGCGTGGACAACGCGTTGCGCAGATGTTCTCACCCAATCCGGCAGCCTCTCGTGCCGTTCGCGCGATGTTGACACAGCTGTTGACCGATCGACTCGAGAGGGCGGTAGCATGAGCGTCATGCTGTCTGCCAGTGGATTGTCCCGACGTTTCGGCGGTGTTCAGGCCGTCAGCGATATGGGGCTGGAAGTTGAAACAGGTTCCATCACGGGGCTGATAGGGCCGAACGGCGCGGGGAAATCCACGCTGTTCAATCTGTTGAGTGGTGTCATACGTCCGCAAGCCGGCAAGGTATTGTACAAGGGGCAGGATGTGACTCGAATGGCCCCTTACAAGCGCGCCAGACTGGGCATGATAAGAACATTCCAGTTGTCCAGAGAATTCGGACGACTGACGGTACTTGAAAATCTGATGCTCTCCCCGCAACAGCAATTGGGCGAGCAGCTGTTCCCATTGTTTGCCAAGCCCAGAGCGGTCGCACAGTCCGACAATGGAGTGTACGAGCGTGCTCTGGAAGTCATGGATATAGCAGCACTGACACCACTGCGTGACCAATACGCTGCGGATCTGTCCGGGGGCCAGAAGAAGCTGCTGGAGCTGGCTCGAACACTGATGATCGAATGTGATCTGATCCTGCTGGACGAGCCGGGAGCAGGTGTCAACCCTGCATTGATGGGAACCCTGATGGACATGATCCGACGCTTGAATTCCGACTACGGAAAGACATTCCTGATCGTCGAACATGACATGGATCTGATCGGCAAGCTCTGTAATCCTGTTGTCGTGATGACGGAGGGAAGTTATCTGTCGGCAGGGCCTTTTGAACAGATCAGGGAAGATCCGCGTGTCATCGAGGCTTATCTTGGAGGCGTATTTCTTGACTGAAGCAATCTTGTACGTGTCCGGCTTGCGCTCGGGTTATGGGCGCACGGTAATCTGTGATGACATCTCCCTGCAAGTGTCAGCAGGACAGATCACGTGCATCATCGGACCAAATGGTGCGGGGAAATCAACACTATTGAAAACCATTGCCGGTGTAGTGCCAGCTATGGATGGCAGTATTCGCGTAGCGGGTGCCGAGATGGCGGGTCTGCCAGCTGCACGAGTCGCTGGATCAGGCATGGCCTACGTTCCGCAGGAGGCCAATGTCTTTCGCGCATTGACGACTCACGAGAATCTGGCCATGGGCGGTTGGCAGGATGAGGCACGAACACAGGCAGCGCGCGACAGGATCTACGATATGTTCCCCGATCTGAAACCACTGGCTCGTGTTCCGGCGGGTAATCTGTCGGGCGGCCAGCGTCAGATGGTGGCCTTCGGGATGGCCCTGATGCTGGAGCCACAGGTACTGCTGCTTGATGAACCGTCAGCGGGGCTGTCTCCCTTGATGGTTGGTGAGATGTTCGAAACGGTTCGTCGAGTCAACGCCGAAGGTGTCGCCATCCTCATGGTGGAGCAGAATGCGCTGCAGGGATTGAAGACCGCCCACGAAGGGATTGTCATGGCCGCTGGACGTATAGCCATGCAGGGGGCCGCATCGGAACTGTTGAACTCGGCGGATGTTTCCGAACTCTATTTGGGGTCGCGTATATGAATCTGCAGATATTCGTCAATGCTCTGGTGAATGCCGCTTTGATAGCACCGCCGGCAATGGCGTTCTCCTTGCTGTTTGGTGTTCTTAAGTTTCCGAACTTTGCCATCGGTGGCTACATCACCGTAGGTGCATTCGCTGCCTATACCTTCAATGTTCCGCTGGGGTTGCCTTTGCCTCTGGCAACGCTTGGCGCCATGCTCTTCACGGGATTCGTCGTTTGGTTGGCCCATGTATGGGTGTTCAAACCCATGCAGGATCAGTCCGCGGTGACTTTGCTGGTCGTGTCGATTGCGCTGACGCTGATTCTGGAGAGTGTGGTGCGTTTGTTCTTTTCAGCCGACGTACGTGGATTCGATATTCCGCTGGAGCGGCCCTGGAAGTTCTGGGGTGCGCGGATCACCAGGGAGCAGGTAGAGATCATCGCCTGCGCTGTGGTGCTGGCGACAGGCTTGCATGTGTTGCTCCGCCATACGCGTACAGGCCGTGCCATGCGGGCAGTCGCAGACAACCCGATGCTGGCCGCCATCCGCGGTGTCGATGCAGCGAAAATCACGGCACTGACCACGGTCCTGTGCGGTGCCATATTCGGGTTGACCGGTGTGTTTGCAGGGCTGGATCTGGTGATTGAACCTCTTGTGGGCTGGAATCTGACCATCCCGATTTTCGCAGCCGCGATACTGGGGGGTATCGGGTCCCCCTATGGGGCCATTCTCGGCGCCTTGTTGCTGGGGCTGGCTGAGGAGCTGACCATTCTGGTTCTGCCATCGACCTACAAGATAGCGGTCGGTTTCGTGATCATTGCCATCTTTCTGCTGTTACGGCCGCAGGGTCTGTTCGGCACAGCTGAGATAAAGAAATGAGCGCATATCTGGTATCAATGGCCACCTACGCTGGCTTTTTCATGATTCTTGCCCTGGCCTTGAACCTGCAGTGGGGGTTGACAGGCATGGTCAATTTCGGGATTGCGGGCTTCTATGCGTTGGGTGCCTATACGTCGGGATTGCTGTCGGCTAAGGCTGGTTGGCCACTCGGTTTGAGCATTCCGATGGCCATAGCCGCGGGGTTTGCCGCGGGTGGTCTGGTGGCACTGCTGTCAATGCGCTTGCGAGAAGACTTCCTTGCCATTGTCACGCTGGGAGTCGGTGAAGTCATCCGGCTGCTTGTGCTGAACGAAGATCAGATCACCGAGGGGCCACGAGGCTTGCGCATCGAGGCTCAGCCCTTTCAATCGCTGGTAGCACCAGAGAACTACCCTGTGTTCTATCTGGCATTTGTTGCCTTCTTCGTCGCCATTACCTACTGGATCTGCGAGCGCATTCGCGAGGCTCCCATGGGGCGTACCTTGCGCGCCATACGCGAAGATGATGTGGTGGCCGGTGTACTGGGCAAGAACGTGTTTCGTCATCGCATTCAGATCTTCGCCATTGGTGGCGGTTTCATGGGGCTCGCGGGTGCGCTGTATGCGCATTATTCGCAGAACATCAGTCCGGAAGTCTTCATGCCCACGGTGGCCATGTTCATCTGGATGTCAGTGATTGTCGGTGGCGCAGGAAACAACCGAGGTCTGCTGATCGGTGCGGGGACGGTGATCATGTTCCTGGAAGGCACCCGCTTTTTCGGAGATGTCCTGCCATGGCTGGATGCGGAAACCATGAGTTCAGTGCGCATCATCACCATCGGACTGCTGCTGATTGTCACCTTGCGCCTGCGGCCAAGAGGGTTGCTGCCAGAACCGAAATTTACCTACACAAAAGACAATATCGCTGGATAACCTGAAAAGGAGATAGACAAGATGAGCTTTCACATGAATCGCCGTAGCTTCCTGGCAGCAAGTACTGCCGCGCTTCTGGTTCCCTCATTCCTGCGTGCTCAGGAGAGTGACATCGCCATTGGTTCCCTGACGCCCAATACCGGCGGAGGCGCACCCTTCGGTCCTAACATTACCGCAGCACACAAACGCGTGGTGGATGCCGTCAATGCTGCTGGTGGCATACTCGGCAGGCAAGTACGCCTGTTTCAGGAGAATTCCGAAACCAACCCCGAAACCGCCGTGCGGGCCGCTGACAAGCTGATCAATGTCAATGGCGTGTGCGCCATCGTTGGTACGTTCTCTTCATCCGTGACGCTGGGCGTCATGCCCAAATGCCAGGCGGCCAATGTCGTACAGATGTGCACCTCTTCTTCATCCGATATTCCGGTAGCAGATGAGAAGGGTCTGGTGTTCAACTTCCAGCCACTGTCTCCAATCTGGGGGCGTGCCATCGGTGAACTGGTCAAGTCCAGAGGCATCGAGACCTATGGTCTGATGGCTTTGAACAACGACTTCACCCGGTCCATGATGGATGGTTTCATCGAGATCGTGGGTGAGGATGCGCTGCTCAACGAACCGTTCTACTACAATGCGCAGCAGTCGAGTTACCGCTCGGAAGTCACTCAGCTGATCGAGAAGAACCCACAGGCTGTGTTCGTTCCATCCTATGTCACCGACTTCACGGCTGTCTACAAGGAGCTCTATCGTCAGGGCTACGAAGGCACGGTCATTACCACCTCATTGGCCACCGGACCTCAGTTCAAGGAGGCCATCGGTGGAGCGGCAGAAGGGATCATCCACGGATTTCCGGTTCCCGCCATCAATTCGTCTGCCTACAAGGAATACCTGCTGGAAGCCGGGCTTGATGAATCCGATTCCGTGCAACATCCGTTTGGAACAGCAGGTCGTGATCAAATGACTACCCTGTTGCTGGCAATTGAAAAGGCTGGTAGCACGGCAGGGCCGGACATTGCAAAAGCCGTGTGGGAGGTGACCACCGGTGAGGGCAAGACGACTGTCTACAATCTGGCAGATGGACTGGCAGCGTTGCGTGCGGGCGAGGAGATCAACTACTCCGGAGCGTCCGGCTCGATCGAATTCGACGAAGAAGGTATGGTCTTGGGCCGAGATTTTCAGCTATCCGAGATTCGTGATGGCGAAGATGTTGTCATCGAACGCCTCGAATACTGATAAGCAATCGGGGAGCGCAGTCGTTGTCGCTCCCCGCACCAGAAACAAGGAGTCTGAATAATGGCACGTGTCAGTGATGTTGATGTTTCGCAGGTACCGGAGGATGTACGTCCGATTTACGAGCGTTATGCTCGGGAATACGGTCCGTTTCTGAATCAGGTGCGTGTGTTTGCTCATCGCCCGGCGGCATTGAAGCACATCATGGGCTTGCTTCTGGAGTTGCATGACGATGCGATTCTGTCCAAGCGTTATCTGGAGATTGCGCTGGTCGTGGTGTCCACGATCAATCGCTGCGAATACTGTATCGCGCACCACGCTCCTCGTGCTCTGGAACACGGCCTCAGTGCGGAGGCCATTGGCGACATTCTGAGCGAGTCGCCAGACGGGTTCGATGAAGTGGATCTGCTGGTGCGTGATTATGCGGTGCAGGTGACCAATGACTTCAACAGAATGCGCGATGGTGTCTTCATCGAGTTGAAAAAGCATTTCAGTGAAGAGCAGATCGTCGAGTTGACGTTACGAATTGCCTTGTGCGGCTTTTTCAATCGCTTCAATGATGCCTTGCAGATAGAAATGGAAGAGGGGGTAGAGCGCACCCTCATCTGAGGCAAGCCCGAGAAACAGCATGAGAGATCGCAGCAAGGAAGGACTTTGGGCCTGGAAACAGAGCGAAAACAACAACCGGATGATTGCCCTCCAGAGTGAAGAGCAATCGCAGGAAGCAGGAACGAAAACCATCAAGTTGGCATACTTTGGTGGGTCCTGCTTTCGAATCACTACGCCTGCCGGCTTGTCGTTGATGATCGACCCGTGGCGCAATCCACCCTGGGGCGGTTGGGACTGGTATCTCTACGATTTTCCGCGTTGCGAGGTAGATATCGGCCTGTCAACACATGCGCATTTCGATCACGACAACCTGCATTCACTGCATGCCAGTACGCTGATCGACAGACTGGTTGGGCGGTTCGAATTTGCTGATGCCGTAATTTCAGGTATTGCGGACAAACACGTCTCTGACTCCACACATGGCGTATATGACTGGGCAGGCTTGACGCGAAAGCTGACAGCGATGGAAACTGTTCCTCCCGATAACTGGCGATCGTTTGACAACTCCATACTTGTCATCGAAACGGCTGGTTTACGTATCCTGCATTGGGGCGACAACCGACCCAATCCACCGCAGGCTGTCTGGGATGCTCTGGGTAAAATCGATATTGCACTATTACCGATCGACGGTTCGCAACATGTACTGAGCTATGAGCAGGTTGCTCAGGTTCGTGACAGATTGAACGCACGAATCACCATTCCTCATCACTATTTCGTCTGGAATGTGACTCATCGTGCATCAACGCTGCTGCCACCCGATGAATGGATGGCCAGTCAGTCGAATGCTCATTATACCGACGCTGGTGAGATTCTACTGAGTGTCGAACAGGTGAGATCGACGGACAGTCAAGCACTCTGTTTCGGTGAGAAAGTCTGTTTTGATCCTGCCGCAGAGTTGGCCAGAAAATCCGTCGCAGCAGGTGCATAGTTCTCTGGAAAAAATCTGCAGGTAGCCGAGTTACTCAGGCAGGGCCATGGGTCATTGACTGGCATCGATACTCGGCAAGGCGTCTCTTGCCGAGTTCGAGTCGGATTGCAACGTTGTGCCTCGGCGTGTCATCAGTACGCCAAAGGCAATCAGTGCCAGAAGTGGTAGTACCGGGTCAGGGGATCCTGTAGTTCGGGCTTTGATGGAACAACCGGATCCGGAAAGACCCGTGTGAATCACGAGTTCAGGTGTTGCCGAGGCAATATCCGGACTGTTGACTTGCTCATAGTCTGGAATACCATTGTTGTCCGAGTCCGGTAATTCCCCTGTGATACCGGCACCATCATTCTGGTAGTTGGCGAATCCGTCGCCATCCAGATCCGGATCAAAATCGTCGATGATGCCATCTGAATCGGTATCGAGTGAGTCGTGGTTGAAGTCCGAATCAGCCTTGTCATCAATTCCGTCGGCATCAGAATCGTTGCCCAGCGTGAAATCCACATCCACACTATCTGGAATACCGTCCTGGTCCTGGTCGGCGAGGCTGTCAACGATTCCATCGTTATTCAAATCTTCTCCTCCAGCTTCCACGAGATCCAGAATGCCGTCGCCATCGGAGTCGATGTCACGAAAGTTGGGAGAGCCGTCGTTGTCGATATCGTCGGGTACGACGCGTGTGAACCGGCTTTCCAGGGAGTCATCCAACCCATTTTCATTGGCATCCGAGAATCCGTCGACGATACCGTCACGGTTTCGGTCCGCCAGTGTGCCCTGAGTTTCCATCGTATCCGACAAACCATCGTTATCACTATCGCGGTCACGATAATCGGGAACTCCGTCAGCATCGAAGTCCTGAACCGGCAAGTGAACCGATTGCAGCTCATCATTAAAGCGATTGTCGTTGATATCATCGGCTCCGTCGAACACCGCATCATCGTTGATGTCATTGCTGCGAGCCTCCAGAGCATCAGTCAAGCCATCGTTATCGCTATCAAGGTCTCGTGCATCAATGACACCATCGCCGTCGGTGTCTCTGGGGTTCGAAGGCGTCTTGCCGGCTTCCTGGCTGTCGAGTATTCCGTCATTGTCACTGTCCAGATCGGATATGTCGGGAATGCCGTCCTGATCACTGTCCTGAGGTGTTGCCGGAGAACTGCCGGCTTCGATCGCATCCGGGATACCATCGTTATCCGAATCCCAGTCCACGACATCGGGAATACCATCATTGTCGGTATCAACTGCGCCTTCAATGGTATCCGGCAGACCGTCATTATCGGAGTCCGTGTCTCGATAGTCCGGGAGCCCGTCTTCATCGGAGTCCATATTGCCCTCCAGGCTATCAGGCAATGAATCTCCGTCGGAATCGGTATCCAGATAGTCGGCGACTCCGTTGCCGTCGGTGTCGACGGGTGAGTCGGGACTGTTTCCGGCTTCCAGTGAATCTGCAAGCGTGTCGCCATCCGAATCGATATCCATGAAATTGGGTATGCCATCGCCATCGGTATCGAGAATGCCTTCCATGCGATCAGGAATGCCATCGCCATCGCTATCCGAATCCAGGAAATCCGGAATGCTGTCTCCATCGGTGTCGGTATCCAGACCGGCACCACTTTCGCTGATGTTGGCAATGCCATCGCCGTCGATATCGCTGTCCAGATAGTCGGGTATGCCGTCTCCGTCGGCATCGCCCTGGCCGAATGAATCGGGAATGCCGTCATTGTTGGAGTCCGGGTCATTGGCATCGGGGATACCGTCGCCATCGCTGTCGGTAATCCCTTCGTCGGCATCGCTGATTCCGTCATTGTCACTGTCCGGATCTCGAAAATCGGGTAGGCCGTCTTGGTCAGTGTCCAGCGGATGTGCCAAGTCTGACCCAACCTCTACCGAGTCGTTGATGCCATCGGCATCACTGTCGAGATCCACGCGATCATCGGCGCCATCGAGGTCTGTGTCGATGCTGTTTTCGAGAGCATCGGCAATGCCATCGCCATCGCTATCGGTGTCAAGGTAATCGGCCAGGCCATCGGCGTCACTGTCCACCATGCCTTCGATGGCGTCGGGGACGGTATCGGCGTCCGAGTCCGTGTCCAGATAATCCGGTTGACCATCCGCATCCGAGTCGACCGGTGCAGTCGGGTTGGACCCCATCTCCAGGGCATCGCCAATGCCATCGCCATCGCTGTCGATATCCAGGAAGTTGGGGCTGCCATCACCATCAGCATCACCTGAACCGTCAATGATATCGGTGATGCCATCGTCGTCGCTGTCACTGTCCAGATAGTTGGGATTGCCGTCGCCATCGGTATCGGCGGCAGTTTCGGTAGCATTCGCCAGTCCGTCGCCATCAATGTCATCATCGAGGTAGTTGGCGATACCGTCATTATCCAGGTCACCGTTGCCGGCCAGTTTATCGGCAATGCCGTCGTTGTTGGAATCCGGATCGAGCGTGTTGGGTATTCCATCGCCATCGGTATCGACGAGGCCTTCCTCTGCATCAGGGATACCGTCGTTATCCGAGTCGAGATCCAGATAATCGGGCGTACCATCGGAATCGGTGTCTTGCTGAACGAAGGGTTCGCTACCGGCTTCGACACTGTCATTGATGCCATCGCCATCGCTGTCCGGATCGATGTAATCACGGGCGCCATCAAGGTCATTGTCCATTGGATGGCTCGGGTCTGATCCTGCTTCAGTGGCGTCAGGGATACCGTCATTATCCGAATCGAGATCACGGTAATCGTGTATACCGTCGCTGTCAGAGTCGACAGCTCCTTCAATGGTTTCAGGTATGCCATCGTTGTCCGAATCGGTATCCCTGAAGTCGGCAGTTCCATCGCCATCGGTATCGAGTGCGCCTTCGGCTACATCGGCAATGCCATCGTTGTCCGAATCGAGGTCCTTGTAATCGGGGGTGCCATCACTGTCAGTATCGATCAGGGCACCTTCAAAAGTTTCGAAGCGATCCGAAATACCATCACTGTCACTATCGGTATCGCGGTAATCAGGAACATCGTCTAGATCGGTATCAGTGAATCTTCCTTCCTCGGCATCAGGGATCAGATCGCCATCGGAGTCGGCTGTACAGCCAGTGCCGAAGGTTGTTGGAGAGCAATTGTCGTTATCATTGAGATCTCTCTGATCAGGTACACCATCACCATCGGTATCATCTGTTGCTGACTCCAGATAATCGGGGGTGCCATCACCATCGGTATCCGTAAGCTCTCCCTCAACACTGTCGGGTGTGCCATCTTCATCGGTGTCTGTGGTACAGCCCGTGCCGAACTGCGAGGGCAGGCAGGCATCGTCGTTGGTGGGGTCGTCCTGGTCTGATACGCCATCACCGTCTGTGTCGGTGGATGAAGATTCCTGGTAATCAGGCGTGCCGTCACCATCAGTGTCAGTAAGCTCCCCCTCAACACTGTCGGGTGTGCCATCTTCATCAGTGTCTGTGGTACAGCCCGTGCCGAACTGGGAGGGCAGGCAGGCATCGTCGTTGGTCGGGTCGTCCTGATCAGACACACCGTCACCGTCGGTATCGGTGGAAGAGGACTCCTGGTAGTCCGGTGTGCCGTCACCATCAGTGTCAGTCGACTCGCCTTCGACATTGTCCGGCGTACCGTCTTCGTCAGTGTCTGTGGCGCAGCCGGTGCCGAATTGGGAGGGCAAACAGGCATCAGTATTGGTCGGGTCGTCCTGATCGGATACACCGTCACCGTCGGTGTCTACAGTGGAAGATTCCTCGTAGTCAGGCGTTCCGTCACCATCGGTATCGGTTGATTCTCCTTCAACGCTATCTGGGGTACCGTCTTCGTCAGTATCGGTATTACAGCCGGTACCAAATTGCGAAGGCAGGCAAGCATCGTCGTTGGTGGCGTCGTCCTGGTCAGGCACACCATCACCATCGGTATCGCTGGATGAAGACTCCTGATAGTCGGGCGTGCCGTCACCATCAGTGTCAGTCGATTCCCCTTCGACACTGTCGGGCGTGCCATCTTCATCGGTGTCTGTGGTGCAGCCCGTGCCGAACTGAGAGGGCAGGCAGGCATCATTATTGGTCGGATCGTCCTGATCAGACACACCGTCACCATCGGTATCGGTGGATGAGGATTCCTGATAGTCGGGAATGCCGTCACCATCAGAGTCAGTCGATTCCCCTTCGACACTGTCGGGCATGCCATCTGAATCGGTATCGGTGGTACAGCCGGTGCCGAACTGTGAAGGCAGACAAGCATCATTATTTGTGGGATCGTCCTGATCAGACACACCATCACCGTCGGTATCGGTAGATGAGGATTCCTGATAGTCAGGCGTGCCGTCACCATCAGTGTCAGTCGACTCTCCTTCGACGCTATCCGGCGTGCCATCAGCATCGGTGTCGGTAGTACAGCCCGTGCCGAACTGGGAGGGCAAACAGGCATCATTATTGGTCGGATCATCCTGATCGGATACACCATCACCATCGGTGTCGGCGGAAGAGGACTCCTGGTAATCCGGTGTGCCATCACCGTCTGTGTCAGTGAGTTCCCCCTCTACACTGTCGGGCATGCCATCTGAATCGGTATCGGTGGTACAGCCGGTGCCGAACTGTGAAGGCAGACAAGCATCATTATTGGTCGGGTCGTCCTGATCAGACACACCATCACCGTCGGTATCGGTAGATGAGGATTCCTGATAGTCAGGCGTGCCGTCACCATCAGTGTCAGTCGACTCTCCTTCGACGCTATCCGGCGTGCCATCAGCATCGGTGTCGGTAGTACAGCCCGTGCCGAACTGCGAAGGCAAGCAAGCGTTGTTGTTGTTGGCGTCAGACTGATCGGGTACGCCGTCACCGTCAGTATCATTTACGGAGGACTCCTGATAATCGGGAGTGCCATCATTGTCACTATCTGACGTCGGTCCTTCAACGCTATCGGGCGAGCCGTCGGAATCGGTATCAGTCGAACACCCATTGCCGAACTGTGAAGGCAGGCAGGCATCATTATTGGTCGGATCATCCTGATCAGACACACCATCACCGTCGGTGTCCGTGGACGAGGACTCCTGATAGTCAGGAGTGCCATCACCATCGCTGTCGGTGAGTTCGCCTTCGACACTATCGGGTGTGCCGTCTCCGTCCGTGTCGGTGGTACAGCCGGCCCCGAATTGCGATGGCTGGCAGGGATCGGCAGGCGTGTCAGTGGGGTCAGCCTGGTCGTTTACACCGTCACCATCGGAATCGGCGGATGAGGATTCCAGATAATCCGGCGTACCATCACCATCGCTGTCGGTGAATTCACCTTCGACACTGTCCGGCGTTCCATCCGCATCCGTATCGGTGGTACACCCGCTACCGAACTGCGAAGGCAGGCAGGCATTGTTGTTGTTGGCGTCAGACTGATCGGGTACTCCATCACCGTCGGTATCGGTGGATGAGGACTCCTGATAGTCGGGTGCGCCATCATTGTCACTATCGGAAAACTCTCCTTCAACACTGTCGGGAGTACCATCAGCATCGGTATCGATCGTGCAGCCATTGCCGAATCGGGAAGGCTGGCAGACATCATTGTCGGTTGGATCGGACTAATCGCTTACACCATCGCCATCTTCATCGGCATTGGCTGGCGCGGGTAGGACATCCGGTATACCGTCAGCGTTCAGGTCGTAGGCTTCGATTTGATCTGAAACGCCGTCATTATCACTATCAGTGTCACGGAAGTCCGCTTGATCCAGGCCGTCGCTGTTCACGATTATCAAAACGCTGCCACCATCATCCGGATCGTAGGCGTCATCCAGACCGTCACCATCGGTATCGATGCCGGTTGGTGCTACGTAGTTCGAGAATGTCTGGGCTTCGATGTTGTCGACAATGCCGTCATTGTCAGAGTCGATGTCAAGCGAGTCATTCATGCCGTCGAAATCAGTATCGAGGCCAGTTTCATCGACATCGGGTATGCCATCATTGTCATCATCTTCATCGAGCAGGTCGAGTACTCCATCACCATCGGTGTCGATGGGTGGTGTGCCGACGACCAGGGTCGCAACAGCTGCTGCATCGTCGCTCGTATCTGTCGTGGTATCGATTTGAGTCAGCCCGATGCGGGCCAGTGACCTGTTGTCATAGGGGCCATCCGGGATTGTGCTATAGCTCACATCGTAGGTGAATGACGCTGTGGTTGACGCGGGAACGAGAAACGGTCCTGCCCAATCGTGCAATCTGGATGATCTGGTCAGTTTCGAGTCAGGGTAGGAGATGCCATTGAAAGTGGCTGAGTTGCTTACGTAAGTGATGAATCCCGTAACAGGTCTGGGCAGGTTCTCGAGAATGCTCCGCAATTCAACATCGGCACCACCGGTGTTGCTCAGTTGTACGGTATAGGTTGTGGTTCCACCACCTGAGTCCAGAATGGCCGGATCCACAGTTGTAGCAATACTGACGAAATTCTCTACTGGCTGAATGGGTGGGTATGAGTTGGCGTCGATATTTCCGGTATGCTGGAGAATGCCGAGATTACTGTGGTAGTTGACCGGAACTATGGCACTTGACGCGGTGTTTGGCCCTGCTACGAGGAAGCGGAACGTGCTCGTATAGCTGGAGTCCACACTGTTGAGGCCGGAAAGATAGAGTGTGTCGGAGGCACTCAGAGTATTACCACCGGACATCTCGATTGACGTGCTGACCAACTGCAGGCTGTCTGCTGGCCAATCGGACAGAACGGCCGGCGTTGCCGCAAAGGCACCACCTGCGCTGCCTGTGCTGCCAGTCACCGTGACTGACAGGGTACTACCGAGTGCTGGTGCTCCGGGGCTGACGACAATCGAATCAACCGTGCTGGCGTTGTTGCCAGCGGTATCAATGGAATCGAGCAGGAACTGAACAGCGAAGCCATTCTGCACGCCACTGCCATCTCCGGAGCCTCCGAGAGTTACTGGCGTTGCCAATAATTGCGTTCCTGTACCACCCAGAGTCGAGGGAATACCATTGTAAACGGTAACGTCGTGAGTCTCTCCACTGGTTACCGCACTCGCTTGCAGGTAGATGAATGCGGTGGTCGTCTGACCGACAGCCAGAGGGCCAAGTGATACAAAGCCGTCCTCCCCTGACCCCGTGCTGATAATCGATCCCGAGAAGTTCTCGGTACCCACCCAGAGATCCGTGATGTCCGAGCTGCTGTTGTTGGTGATCTGGTAAGCGGCGTACATTCCGACGAAGCCGGCGCTACTAGCGACATGAATCGTAGGGGATGACATCCTGTCCACGTCGACGGCTGCATGTGCATGTGACAGGAATCCCAGAATGATCAACGCGAGACCTATCGCTCGGCTGATGCGGAATCTCACTGAATTCCTTCCACGAGAAACCATGCTTTCACATGTGCATTTTTTATCAATCATTGAACGCCCGGCATGCGTGGGCGCTGTTCAGTAGGCGCCTCGGTTAGGCCGGAATCCGAGCAAGTAACGCTCCACCGGTATGGCTGTTCAACGATAATCAGACGTACGTCAACGTTACAGAATCTGTTTGTTATTCAGTTTCTTGGCGCATATCTCTTTCTTGCCGGGCAGGGGGATTTGAACAATGAATCCTTCTTCGAACAGGCATGACACCCGAGGAGAGCATTCGTCTACTCGGGTAACGACAAGCGCGCTCTCGTTCCAGGAGCAGCCTGTTACTGACAGCTCAGTCTGTAGTCGTCGTCCAGATCTCGCGGGAGGACCAGGGTGCTGAATCGTTTGTCCTGAAAATGACGGCAAAACTTGGTGAAAACCTTGGGCCTGAGGCGAAATTCCGGACGATACTCCACGTGCAGTACCGGTTTACCCTGGCGAATGAAAATGTCCAGTTCATCGCATTCATCATGGCGATCACAGGATTCGTTGACCGTGAAGTCGTAGTCGTCGATCAATTGACCAGCAAGGCCGACGCTGTTTTTCAGACCTATGGCCAGGCCTCTGGCATGAGCCTGACCTGCGAGGTAGCGGTTGTATGACAGTTGGTCGTTGCGCATCAGCTCGATCCCTGTCTGATTGCTGTAACCATCCACGTTGTCGGGATCAACTCCGTCACAGCCTTTGGCAAGGGCCATGTCCAGACGAGTTGCCATGATACGTCTGACGTTTCGGCTTCTGACATCAAGCCAGCGTTCGCCGGGCCAGTCCTCAAGCGGGTCCCCCAGGTCAGATGCGCTGAACTCATTGGCATCGGAGCGCCATTTCTCGTGGGTACCAGCCGAGAAATAGCAGATGACTGCGACACCGCGCTTCTGCAGCCCGGAAATCGTCGATACAGGCGTATCGAACAGATCCACGACATAGAGGTCGGCGTCATGAGCCGTGTTCGCTACGCCTTGCAGTTGAAGCTGCCAGTTGACTGCAACAGGCGGCCGATAATGATTGGCAGTCGCAGGTTCCGATGTCGAGACCTTGGTAGCGGCAACAGGTATCGGGTTGACTGTGCCCACATCGGCCACCACAGTGCAAGCAGAGATAGAAAACAGGCAGGTCAGGAAGAAGACAAGGCTTCCGAACTGAGCAGATTCCATGGGACGTCGAGTGCTTGAATCGAGGGCGCGTGTTCCGCTTGTAGATGGTCAATCATTGCAAGTGGCGTGCACATTGCCAGCTTTGAATCAAAGCGGAGGTGTGCAATCAGACGTTCTTCCACATCCGCCAGTACCACCATTTATCCGTGCCACTGGTGAAAGCCTGGATCCAGTCTGGCGTGGCAGTGCCGAGACCTGCGGGTTCAAGGCGTGGGTGGTCAGCGCAGATCTTGTCCAATACCGTCTTGCCCTCTGCTTCAAGATCGATGAAGAAGACATGTCTGCCTTCATCCAGAACGGATTGAAAGCGTTGGAAATGATGGTTCGGGGTCTGGATTCCGCGCAAGCCACCCAACCACGTCATGGCTCCAAAGACGGCGAAGGCGAGAAATATGAAGGGCGTCCAACCGGCTGCACCGGAGGACCAGCCAGCCAGGCCAGCGATGAGCAGTACAAGAATGGCCAATGCGAAACCTGCAACAGCGCCGATCAAGGCAGAATGCATCAGATCCCGTTTCATCAAGGAGGTAACACCAGTCAGTTTCTCATGCCGCTGCACACTGGCATTGTCACGACTGAGTACATGTATCTGCGGAGAAGAGACACCTTGAGCGATCAGCTCGATTTCGATCTGTTCCAGATCGTCAAGATCGTCGGATATGAAGTAGTAGCGTTGACGTTTCATGGTGTGTGGTCCTCATTCGATGTTGGTAGTGTTCCAGTAACAGACTCCCGTTGAACAGTTCTCTGGACGTTCATACACACAATACGCCTGATCAGTGAAGCTCACCAGCGACAGTCCATGACATCGGTGACGATCCCTACAGGTTCTCTCGTCACAGTGGTCAGCAGACCTGTTTGCTGACTTGACAGGGAATGGGCTCAGACCGCTGCAGACGTGAGTGTTACAGCTGGCATCAATTGCACATCATTTCCAGTGCAGGCATCATTGTCCGGATGGCCTGCCATGTTTATTGCATTCGAGGGCGTGTGGTGCAGATGTTCTGTGCCACTTGTCCGGTAACCAGACCGAGGAATGAGGGTTGACCGCACTAGTCATGAGAATTTTTCGGTATACGATGGTGCTGTTCGGTATTTTATTGCTGTTCAGCACAAGCTCTGCCTTGCAGGCTCAGCAGCTCTCTGTGACATCAGGTGCTGATGAACAGACGACGGCCGAGCTTCCCGTCATGGACAATCCCGCAGCGGTCAGGGAGCTGGTGTCCAGATTGTCTGACAGTGAGGTCAGAGAACTGTTGTTGCAACAGTTGGATATCGTTGCAGCCAGACAACTCGAAGATGACACCGCGGTCGAGGAGGTCGGACTTTTCACCCTGATCACAACCAATATTCCGATTTCGATTCAAGCAGCGGTCAGTGCGTTTCCCACCCTGATTTCCGGTCAGATCGAAATCTTCAGCCTCTTTGTCGATCGCCTTGGACCCAATGGCATTACCGGGCTATTCATCAGCTTTCTCTTCGCGATCATCGCCGGTCTGGTCATCGAATATCTCGTCCGGTTACTGACACGCCGATGGCGTGCCACCGTTGATGTGCCTCAATCGGCCGATCCGACGTTGAAGCAGATTCTGAAACTGTTGAGCATCAGGTTTGTTCTGGATCTATCCGGCCTGCTGGCTTTCATCATTGTTACCCAGATTGTATTGAGGCAGATGCTCGCTGATCTGCAGGTGCATTTCATCATGCACCACGTGCTGTGGAATCTCATTTTGATTCCCAGGCTGTTTTCGGTAGTGCTGACCTTTGCACTGGCCCCCAGACGTTCCGATTTGCGGTTGATTCACACCACTGACGCTGCCGCACGTTTCCTGCACAACAACCTGGTCAGTGTGGCCTTGCTGGTGGGTGTCACTCTGTCGATCACGGACTTGCAGAACATCCCGGGAGCGGTACGGTTTGAAACCCGAATCGGCTTCTGGTTCAATCTACTCATACACCTGTACTTTGCCTTCATTGCCTGGCGCTCGCGATACACCCTGATCGATATCATCACTGGCAGGAACGACGATGCCACTCCTCTGGAAAGGCAAGTGGCGAAGTTCTATCCCTACTATGCCATGGCCGTGATTGTCAGTAGCTGGACTCTGGTCGAGATACTGGTGGCTCAGGAAAAGCTTCATCTGATTGCAAAGGGCGTTCAGTATTCGACCATGTTCATCCTTCTGCTGGCACCGGTTCTGGATACGGTTATCCGAGGTTTGGTCGAACATCTGACACCAGCCATCGTGGGTGAGGGCGCGCTTGCCCAGCAGGCCTACCATTCCGCCAAGCGAAGTTATATACGGATTGGTCGATTGCTGGTCATGCTGCTGGTTATCAGCTGGCTTTCCTGGATATGGGGCGTGGATTTTTCCAACCTCGACGCCACCGGTACGGGCAGCTCGATGACTCGGAGACTACTGGAATTCATCGGCATATTTGCCGTGGGTTATCTGCTCTGGGAAGTGGTTACTCTGTGGTTGAACAGGAAGTTGGCTGCGGAGAAAACCGCATCGGGCGTGGGAGGCGATGCGGGTCTGCCCGGCGGTGATGAAGGGGGGGTGGGAGGTTCCCGGCTTTCCACCGTGCTGCCTCTCATCACCTGGTTCGTGCAGACGGCCATTGTGGTCATGACAGTCCTGGTCGGTCTGGGAAATCTGGGAATCGATATCACACCTCTACTGGCCGGCGCCGGTATTGTCGGTCTGGCCATCGGTTTTGGTGCGCAGAAGCTGGTAACGGATATCGTTTCGGGGCTCTTTTTCCTGATCGACGATGCATTTCGGGCGGGTGAATACGTGAACGTGGAAGGCACCATGGGCACGGTTGAAAAGATCTCGTTGCGTGCAATGCAGCTGCGGCATCACCGTGGCCCGGTGCACACCATTCCATACGGTGAAATTCCCAAGATCACGAACTATTCACGTGACTGGAGCATCATGAAGCTGACGTTCACGGTGCCCTTCGAAACGGATCTGATCAAGGTCAAGAAGATATTCAAGACCATCGGTGCAGAATTGATGGAAATTCCTGAATTTTCCGGGGATTTCATACAGCCCTTCAAATCGCAGGGTGTCATCCAGGTCGACGATATCGGCATTGTGATTCGAGGCAAGTTCATGGTAAAGCCGGGCAAGCAATTCCAGATCCGCAAGGAAATCTTCCAGCGGGTGCAGCAGGAGTTCGACAGGCACGGCATTCAGTTTGCGCGCAAGGAGGTGCGTGTCAAACTGGACGGCGGTGGTAGCGCAGAAGGCGCTTTGTCGGAGGAAGACAAATCGGCCATCGGTGCGGCGGCGCAAGAGGCCAGTGAGGTGAAGCCAGCGACCTGAAACGCCGGGCTGAAGCCGTATGGGTTGTGAGGCTGGTTTGCCGGGTCAGTCAGATCGGGCTTGACGGCGCGGAAAGAGACAGCGACGGTGCGGTCAATGCCATTGCCGAAATCAGTGAGATAATTACTCAGATCAATCTGCTGCAGGATCAGATTTCCACCGGCGTGTCGAGACAGAAGCACGCCGTGGAGCATATCAACCGGTCCACCGGTGAAGCCGATGTCAGAACCACGGCCATCATGGGGAATCTGTCCCAGGTATCTACCAGTTCCTGCGAAACGGTGGATGGCACGGTGAAAGCGCTGGAAGCGGCCAGAACGCTAAAGGGCATGTCCGCATCGATGCATGAGCTGGCATCGCGTTTCCGGATTCGTGATGTTCGCGAAGCACTTCATCGAAAGGTGGCCTGAGTGCGTGTCAGACGAAGGTGACGCCCACCTGGAACAGTCTTTCGACATCCTTGATGCTTCGCTTGTCCGAAAGAAACAATACAAGGTGGTCCCCTGATTCTATCAACATGTCTTCATGCGGAAACAGGAGTTGATCGCGCCGCGCAATCAGGCCGATATTGACGCCGCCAGGTATGGATAGTTGCTTGATGCTCTTGCCGACCACACGTGAGGTATTTCTGTCACCGTGTACCTTGATCTCGATGGCCTCGGCGGCACCGCGGCGCAGCGAATGCACGGCCAGTACATCACCTCGTCGTATATGGGCCAGTAGTGCACCGATCGTGACCTGCGCGGGTGACACGGCAATATCGATGGCACTACCCTGTGCGATGTCCACATAGCTGGAGCGGTTGATCAGACAGATGGTCTTTCGAGCGCCAAGCCTTTTTGCCAGCATGGACGACAGGATGTTCGCTTCATCATCATTGGTGACGGCGCAGAAGACATCGGTGTTCTCGATATTCTCCTGTTTGAGCAGGTCAGCGTCTGCCGCGTCTCCCAGCAGTATGATGGCCTTTCGCAGTGTTTGCGCCAGGTGCAGACCGTGCGCTTCATCCACTTCTATCAGTTTGAGCGCATACTGATGCTCCAGCGACAGAGCCAGTTTTTCTCCGATGTTGCCGCCACCAGCGATGATGATGCGACGATAGCGCTTGTCAGTCTGGCGAAAGCCAGCCAGTACGCCGGCCACATCCTCACAGGCCGCAATGAAGAAGACCTCGTCACCCGGCTCGATGGTGGTCTGTTCGTTCAGGGGAATCGAGTTTTCCCCACGAAACAGCGCAACTACTCGAAACGGGTGTTCCGGCAGTCGAGCGGGCAGATCCTTGACACGCAAGCCCACCATATGGCCAGCTGGCTTGGCTTCCACGGCCGCCATGCGAGCCTTGCCACCGACAAAATCCAGTACTTGCAATACGCCTGGTTCTTCGATCAGGTACTGAATATGTCGCGTAACCAGCTGTTCGGGACTGATGATGTAGTCGACCGGTACAGCGCCGGGTGAAAACAGAGCCGGATGATCCAGATAGTCGGCGGAGCGAATCCGGGCCAGGCACTTGTTGGTACTGAACAGGGAGTGGGCTACCTGGCAGGCAATCATGTTGGTCTCATCGCTACTGGTGACCGCCAGCAACAGGTCCGCGTCTTCGATACCTGCATCGATCAGAGTTGCAGGGCTGGAGGCATTGCCTGCAATCGTGCGAATATCGAGCTTTTCCTGCAGCTTCCTGAGCAAATCCGGCTTGCGGTCGACTACGGTCAGATCGTTGGATTCTGCAGCCAGCTCGAAGGCGACATCCGAGCCTACCTGTCCCGCTCCCAATATGATGATTTTCATGGTTTTCTGACAGTCCGCGTGAGGGTTTGTCGTCTGCTGTTCCGAGACATCAGTTGCGCCAGTAGGCGGGCAGGAACAGGATGAGAAGAGTGAACACTTCCAGTCGGCCTACCAGCATGGCAAAGATGCCCAGCCATTTCACCGCCGTATTGACGGTCGAAAAGTCGGTGGCCACCTCGCCCAGTCCAGGGCCCATCAGGGTGATGGTTGCACTCACCGCACCGAAGGCGGATACCAGGTCAAGTCCGGCGGCCATCATGGCGAGCGTCAGGACGAGACTCGACAGTATGTACAGCGTATAGAAGCCCCAGACGGAAAACAGTTGGTCGTCGGGGATCAGCCGGTTGTTGAGTTTTATCACGGAGACAGCTTGCGGGTGAGCCATGTGAAACAGTTGTCGCAAAGCCAGTCGAGTCAGCAGAATGATGCGCAGTACCTTGATGCCACCGGAGGTGGAACCGGCGCATCCTCCGATATGAGCGACCATGATGATGAGCAGGGGCACGAAGAGTGGCCAGCTGGAAAAGGTCTCCGTACCGAACCCCGTACTGGTCATCAGAGCCACCACCTGGAAAACGGAGACCCGCAGTGCCGTGAGCAGGGATTCATGGGTACCGACGACGAACAAGGTCATCGTGATGACAAGGGTGGTACACAGCAGGATGTAGAGGTAGGTACGAAATTCTCCGTCTCTGGCATAGATCCTTGCGCTGCGGCTGCGTAGCGCAAAGAAGTGCAGTGCGAAATTGGTTCCCCCGGCAATCATGAAGACGATCGCGATCATCTCGATCAGCGGACTGTCGTAGTAGCCGATGCTGGCATCGTGGGTGGAGAATCCGCCAGTGGAAATGGTGGACATGGCGTGTCCGATGGCATCGAACAGTTGCATGCCGGCCAGCCAGTAGGCCAGGGCGCAGATAACGGTCAGACAGACATAGATGAGCCACAAGGAACGGGCAGTCTCGGCTATGCGTGGTGTGATTTTTTCGTGCTTGGCAACACCCGATGCTTCCGCCTGATAAAGCTGCATGCCACCGATGCCGAGCAGAGGCAATACGGCAACTGCCAATACGATGATACCCATGCCACCCAGCCACTGGATTTGCTGACGATGATAGAGCAGCGAGCGTGGCAGTTCGTCCAGCCCGACAATGACGGTAGAGCCCGTACTGGTGAAGCCGGAGATCGATTCGAACATGGCATCCGTGAAATCCAGATGCAGGCTCAGAAGAAACGGCAGGCTGCCAACAGCCCCCAATAATATCCAGAAGAAGCTGACGACAAAATAGCCTTCCCGGACGCTGATTTCAGACGAGGTCTGGCGCACCGGGAACCACATCATCAAGCCCACCAGTAGACTGGCCAGCAGCGAAATGGCAAAGACAGACCATTGATCATCCTGATAGAAGAGAGCCACACCAATCGACGGCGCAAAGCTGAAGCTGTAGAGCATCAGCAGCATACCGAAAAGGCGAATGATCGGAGTCCAGTGCATCGTAGTGTGGGTCGGTTCAGTTGGGTTCCATGAGGTCGTTTCGCCGGGGGAGCGATGAGTCGCTGAGGTGAGGCGAATCGATTCTCGGTGCGGAGCTTGCCTGTTGTGGCCGGGTCGAAAGGTCAGGAATTGTAAACCCGTTTGCGGGCACTCGACATGGCCTGCAGCATCCGCATCCTGATGTCCGGAGTTCCGTGAGGCGAGTCACGTTGATCCAGACTCCCCGTAACTTTCTGATCTGGAAAGGGATATCGTGTTGCCCTGAACTGCTGTAATCGGTGCTGTCGCCGACTCACAAGTATCGTGAATGACGATGATGTGAATCAGTCGATCCACCACTCAGCACAGGCTCCTGAACGTCATCCTGTCTGCGAGCCTGAAGGCAGATTCCGCCAGCATTGCTGCGCTGCAATATCCGGTTGGACAGAATCCGGAGGGGGCAGACGGTGGCCACCACAGGGTGCTACCGCCTGCCTTGCTTGCCGACCATCGGAGACGCTACAGCGCTTCGATGTGCTTGCGCACGCTGTCGAGCTTGCTGTTGATCTGGCTCATGTTTTCCGAGGGGATGGATTGGTTGATCAATTGTTTCAGCTCATTGATCTCTGCCAACAGATCGATCTTGACATCCGTGTTATCCGTCTTGGTGGGTTCATGCTGGTTGAACGCGACCAACTCGTCGAGCTCGGACACCGCCTTCAGCAAAAATGGCGATATTTCATAGGTGTGCTCCATTCGCGATGTGCCACCGTCGGCTATCACGGTGCGTAGTGAGCGGCCGAACTTGTACTTGCGACTGTGCGGCAGCAGGGAGCCCTTGGCGCGTTTGTAGATGACACGGAGTACATCCTTGTCAGCGCCATCCTGACGCAGGCTGTAATTGGCAATTTCGTGAAATCGGACGATACCCATTTCCGACAAGGCGGTATATCGAATGGCTGTTTCTGCAAGATTGGCGGACATGTAGATGTTCCTGTTGTAGTGGTTTGCTGGTTTCGAATTACGCGACCATTGCTGGCGCATGGGTTCAATATAGGGCGATCATATTGCAGTGCAGCATATCCGCAGGAACAAGTTCTGGTGCTCTGATGATCGAGTGACGGGTTACACGCGGCATCATCACAACAGTTCGGTCGTCTGATCCGAGTCTATTCAAGCAGTTAGCGGAGATTGACAGTCGGCGAGCCCGCGAACCCGGCGCTCAGCAGCATCATCACGTGGCACTTTTATTCACGTTTCTGTGAAGTCGATCTTGCAGCGCTTCCTTTGAAGCTGTTCGCTACTTCGTGACGTGTCACCACGCACTGTCGTGTGGACCGGTATCCAGGTCGCAAGAAGAAGGGGCTGGGTAATGGGGCAACCCTTGACGCGCTGATTGAAGCCGATCAGCCGCCTCTCAACTCCAACTGCTGACCGGATCCTGAAGGTATTGCAACTGTTCGATGGCAACGCCATCAATACGCTGCATGGTCAATCGGGCCAGCGCCTTACCGGTTTCAATGAGATCTTCTGCCACGGTATCCATGTCCGGGTACAGCGTCGGCAAGATGTCCGTGGTGCTCTTGCAGATCAGATCGTAGTCGGAACCGAGACGGTAATTGACATCGCTCAGTCCACTGATGAGCGCCAGTCCGGTGAGCTCATTGTTGGTGATGACAGCGTCAATACCGCTGTATTGGGCAGGCAGATCACGAGCGTGATCGCGCGCGCCGCCGGGAGTGTCAAGGATTTCCGGATTGCTGGTCACGCTGCTGGTAATCCCGCGTCTGGCTGTTGAATTGAGGAAGGCGTTGACGATGTGTGTGTAATTGGTCGTCTGGTTGTCCACGGCTGTCAGGTGGATATGCTTTCGCCCTTTGCTGATCAATCGTTCTATTGCCATCTCGATGAACTTCTCGGCATCGAAATCGAAAAAGGCATGCGGAGAAAAGAATTCCGTACGGCCATGGCAGACAAATGGGAAATCGGCATCCATGAGCATCTGTACCCGAGGATCGCGAACACTGGTATAGGTAAGAATGACAGCGTCAGCCGAACGCGTTTCCAATATGTAGCGGACTGCGGCGAGGGGGTCGGCAGGGTCGATTTCCGGGATCACGCTCAGATGAAAGACAGTGCCACTGATCTGTGTTCCGATCCCGTGAATGAGCTGACGAGTATAGTCGACCGAGTTTCTGTCTGTTGCCAGCACCAGTGCAATCACGTTGGTACGACCGGTTCGCAATCGTACTCCAGCCCGATTGGGCACATAGCCCAGATCCTTGGCCGCTTGTTGTATCAGCTCGCGGGTGGCGGGCTTGACATGGCTACCATCGCGCAAGCACAGAGAGACGGTGGAGACACTGACACCGGTTCTGTCGGCGATGGTTTTGAGCGTAGCTCGCTTGACGTCGGAATTCTTCATTCTGATTCGATCTGGATTTTTCTGCTCGTACGGTTGCGAGTCCCGACTGGAGTCTACTATCTGTCAGGCCATCCGGTGCTATCGCCAGTATCGGCAGCAGTCCTCTGACGTAGTGGGTGCAGGATACTGATCGGTCGTTTTCGCATTCCTGAATATCCTGCCGGGGTCAATTCCGATTGGTTTGCCTGATTTCACAAATGAGTGCTTTTCTGTCTTATTGTCAATCGTAACGTTGCAATATGTGCATTCAAAATGTGCAGAATATTACTAACTATGATTTATCCTGTTGATACTTATAGCATTAAATTAAATCAGAAAACAGTTGATAATAATCGTAACGTTACGATATAGTGGCCGCACTTGTCATATGGCGAGATATAGTAATCCCGGTCAGCTGCCATTCGATGCCTATCGCTGAAGCGATGTTCAGTGTTTACCGCGTCAAATTGAAGACAACAGGAAACGCAGCTGCACCCAACCATCAGGAGACATACATGAAGAATAGAATGATGGGGCGCTCAGGCCGTCTGTTCGCTCTTTCCGCTTTCAGCATGGCCATGCTGACTGGCACTGTTCAGGCAGACACCATTCGTTTGTGGACGACTGAGGAACAGCCTGATCGTCTGGCCAAGCAGCAAGCCATGGCGGATCAGTTCAAGGAACAGAGCGGTCATACCGTGGAAGTCATTCCAGTCACTGAAAGCGATCTGGGCAAGCGTGCCACTGCTGCCTTTGCGGCGAATGATCTGCCAGATGTCATCTATCACCCGTTGCAATATGCATTGCCCTGGTCCGAGGCCGGCATTCTTGATGTCGATGCTGCAACCGAAGTCATCGAGGACCTCGGTCTGGACACCTTCTCTCCCGGCCCTTTGAGAATGTCCACATTCGAAGACGGTTACGCTTCGGTTCCGGTTGATGGCTGGACGCAGATGATCATTTACCGTACCGATCTGTTCGAGGAGAAGGGGCTTGAGCCCCCAACCACTTACGCGGCCGTCAACGACGCACTGGATGCGCTGCACAGTCCACCGGAGATGTTCGGATTTGTTGCAGCAACCAAGGTTGACGAAAGCTTCATGAGTCAGGTGCTGGAACACGTGTTCCTGGCGAACGGTGTATCGCCGGTGGGACCGGACGGTTTCAAGCCACTGGAAGAGGGGCCGACCACGGAGGTACTGGAATTCTACAAGAGCATCGCCCAGGCATCACCACCGGGAGATCTCATGTGGAAAGAGGCTCGCGAGTTGTATTCCGCGGGGCAGGCTGCCATGATCATCTGGTCACCGTTCATTCTCGATGAACTGGCGGGTCTGCGTGACAGCTCACCACCAACGATCAATGATGACCCGACCACTCGCGAACTGGCAGAAAAGACCGGTGTTGTGACTACCTTTGCTGGCCCTTCAAACCCGGATGGCGCGGCTTGGGGTGATGTACGCTACTTCGGTATCACCTCTGATGCCAATACCGATGTTGCTGAAGAGTTCATCACTTTCTCCATGAGCGATGCCTATCTGGACACCCTGGCCATTGCGCCTGAAGGCAAGTTTCCGGTTCGCACCGGCAATGCCGATGACAAGATGGCCTACAAGGATGGTTGGGCCAAGCTCGATGTCGGTGTGGATCGAAAGGCGCCACTGGGCGATCTATATCCGCAAGCCGTCATCGACGAGATCGTCGGCGGACTGGATGTCGCTCAGCGCTGGGGAGTCGATGAAGGACAGCTGTCACTGGCATCCAAGATGATCAACAGCCAGGTGGTCAATCGCGTGGTACGCCAGTTCATCGATGGCGAGCTCAACGCGGCAGATGCCATTGCCGCGATGAATGCCGAACTGTCGGAAGTGAACTGAGGCGTCTGGTGAATGACTCATGACGGCACCTGTCGTCATGAGTCACTGAACACAGGGAATCCACTATGACTATAGCCACGCCGCCTACCGGTACGGGGGAGCTCGCCAAACGCGAAGCCCGTCTGGCCTGGGGCCTGTTGTTACCTACTGTAATTGTTGTCAGTCTGGTCATCATTCTGCCGCTGCTTGCGGTATTCTGGATCAGCGTGAAACCCGTAGGTCTGTCCGACTTGCGCCCCGTTACTCCCATCGTACGTGAAGCGGTACGAGGCAGTGGTGAGAACCTGCGTGTGGAATATCGTGTGCGAAATTCATCCCGCGAACGCCCCCTGAGCGATGTCTTCTTCAGTGACACGATTCCGGAAGGCGCTTCCTTGCTGGAAATACCCGAACTCTGCGAACTGACCGGTCAGACCCTGAGCTGTACTTTCGGCGCTCTGGAGCCCGCCTTCAGCGAACGTCTGAGCATTCCCATGTCCTATGGCGGTGATCCGGAAGAGCTCGAAGACATCGCCGAGGCCAGCGATCCTGTTGTCGAGGGCAGTGGCGAAAATGTACTTACAAACTTCGAGTTCACTGCCGACAATTTCAAGCGCATATTCGACAGTTCGCAGTTTCTCAGTGTCATCTGGGCGACCACCTTCTACACGGTGGTGGGCACCATTGGCGCTTTGACTGTCGGACTGGTAGCCGCGATGCTGCTGAACAAGTCGTTCAAGGGACAGGGAATACTGCGTGGACTGTATCTGTTTCCCTATGTGTCTCCCATCATTGCAGTGGCATTCACCTGGGTGACGCTGCTGAACCCGTTCTCCGGTTCCATCAATGCATTACTACTCCAGATGGGAGTGGTAACGGCACCTATCAATTTCTTCGGTGAGCAGCCACTGGCTTTGATTTCTGTCACCGTATTCGAAATCTGGCGGTATTTTCCGCTGTCTTTCCTGTTCATCCTGGCTCGCATGCAGTCGATCGATACAGACATGTACGAAGCCGCCGACATGGATGGCGCAAGCCCTTTCCAGAAGTTCTGGTATCTGTCGGTACCGCAGCTGCTGGGTATCCTCAGCGTGTTGTTCCTGCTGCGCTTTATCTGGACGTTCAACAAGTTCGACGACATCTTTCTGCTGACAGGCGGTAATGCCGGAACGCGAACCTTGACGGTCAATGTTTACGAACAGGCCTTTGCAGTCGCCAATATCGGGGCCGGAGCGGCAGTGGCTGTCGTGGTCTTTGTCGTACTTCTGTTCTTCAGCCTGTTGTTCCTTCGTTATGTTTCCAGGGAGGAAGGAATGTGAATATTCTTCGTCAGGGTACAGTCATATCCAGTCTCATCGGAATCTTCTGGGTATTCATTGTTGCCGTCACAGTGGCTATCTGCCTGTCATTCTCGACGGGGCTTGCCTTCAAACCAGCCTTGCTCGGCTGTCTGTTGCTGGGACTGGTCAGCGCGCTGATGTGTGTTGTCTACAAGAAGCCGGTCGTGCTCTACATCGTTGGAATACTGCTGGGGACAGGGATGGCATTCACGCCATTGAGTCCACTGCTCATGGCTGCCGAAGTAACTCCGTTGTTGCGATTGCTCTCGGGGGTGCTGACAGGTCTGGCGAGCGTTGCAGCCTTGCAGAAAATGCTTCAGGAAGTTGAAGTGGGCTTTCTGACGCGGCATGTCTTCGAGGAAGCCATCATCCGATTCCTGACCGGGTTCGGTTATGTGTTCTTTACCGCCATCGTTCTCATACCGTTTTATGTCATGGTGATGACCAGCCTGAAATCGCAGCAGGAACTGCTGCAGAATCCGCTGGATTTCACGATCGATCTGAGTCAGGGGCTTGATCTGTTCAGGAGCTATATCGAGCTGTTTGCCAACTTCAACTTCGGTGGTTATCTACTCACCAGCTTTGGTGTGTCGGTGCTGACGGTGTTCATAACGCTGCTGTTCTCGGTGCCGGGTGCCTACGCGGTTGCCCGTCTGCGTTTCAAGGGGCAGGCGGTGTTTTCCAGATCGATTCTGTTGATCTACATGGTGCCGATGATCGTGTTGGCCTTGCCGATCTATATCGCCTTTTCGATGGCTGGTCTACGCAACACCATTCTGGGCATCGTGCTGGTGTACCCGGTCACCACCATTCCGGTGGCGCTGTACATGTTGCAGGGGTATTTCAGGGGGCTGCCCGTTGAAGTGGAGGAGGCGGGTCTGATGGATGGTCTGTCGCGGCTGAAAGTCATATGGAAAATCACCCTGCCATTGTCCGTACCTGCATTGGTGTCTGTGTCGCTGTATGTCTTCATGATCGCCTGGAACGAATTCCTGATCGCCTTCATGCTGCTGGATGATCCTTCCAAGTTCACTTTGACGCGGGGTGTGGCCATGCTGAATTCGTCTGAAATACCTCGTCAGCATCTGATGGCTGGTGCTGTGATTGCAACTATTCCAATAATGTGCCTGTTCCTGGGACTCGAACGTTTCATGACCAAGGGGCTGACTGCCGGATCGGTGAAAGGATAATGAACGCTAGAGAAAGTACCAAGCAGTCAACGACAGAGCTGGACCGGCAGGCCGAGCAGGTCATGCGACTGAATGACAAAGGCGGGTATACCGTTCCGACCGAAGGTCTTTACCCGTATCAATGGAATTGGGACAGTGCCTTCGCGGCATTCGGCTTTGCACAGTTCGATGTGGGTCGCGGCTGGAAGGAACTGGAGACCCTCTTTTCCGGTCAGTGGAAAAACGGCATGGTGCCGCATATCCTGTTTCACACCGAAGATGATCGCTATTTTCCAGGGCCGGAGGTCTGGCAGGGTACGGGCCCCGTCCGTTCATCGGGAATCACGCAGCCGCCGGTTGCCGCAACCATGGCACGGTTCATCTTCGAGATCGATCCCGAAGCCGGGCGTGAGCCCATGGAGAGACTGTTCGATGCCATGGTTCGCTGGCATGCCTGGTTCATGAAGTGGCGGCTGGATGACAATGCGGTCTGTACCGCGCATCCCTGGGAAACCGGTCGCGATAATGCGCCGGACTGGGATGGTGCCATGGCGCAAATCGATCCGGTGGACGTCGGCAGCTACACCCGGCGGGATCTGGGCCATGTAGACAGTGCGATGCGACCCAGGCCATATGACTATGATCGCTATATCTGGCTACTCAAGCATGGTCGCTCGTTTGCCTGGGATGATTCGGCCCTGCTGGAAAACACCCGGTTCAGAGTGGCTGATCCCACCATGACATTCACCTTGCTGCGAGCGCAACGCGATCTGGTCGCTCTGGGGCAGGCCCTGGGACGTGATGTCAGCGCTTTGCAAGCGGATATCGAATTGCTGGAAGCGGGTGCGCAGACGCTCTGGAACCCGGCGATAAAGGGTTTCGACTCTCGGGATGTCCTGACCGGCAAGTGGGCGGGCTCCCTGTCCAATGCCTCGTTTCTGGCCTGGTATGCCGGTTTGGACAATCCGGAACTGCTGGAGAGCTATCGTCGAGTCATGAGTCTGGTGGCATATGGTGTGCCTTCCTTCGACCCTGCCGATGCAAGGTTCGATGCGAAGCGTTACTGGCGTGGACCCACCTGGGGCATGATGAACATGCTCATCGGCACAGGGCTGACCGAGATGGGTCATGCTGATGGCGAGACATTGCGTGCACTGACATCGGAACTGATTCAGGCACATGGATTTTCCGAATACTTCGATCCGACCGACGGGACACCCGCCGGCGGCAAGTCTTTCACCTGGACGGCCGCAATCTGGCTGGGTTGGGCGTCCCCTGACAGGAGTGCAATCTGATGGGTGCCATCAATCTGAGTGCTGTCGAGAAATGGTACGGGACGGTTCAGGTCATCAAGGGCGTTGATCTTGAAATTCAGGATGGTGAGTTCATCGTGTTCGTCGGACCTTCGGGTTGCGGTAAATCCACGCTGCTCCGCATGATCGGTGGGCTGGAAGACATCTCGCGAGGCAGGATGCTCATCGATGACAAGGACGTGACCGATCAACCGCCATCACGACGTGGCCTGTCGATGGTTTTCCAGTCATACGCCTTGTACCCGCATATGTCGGTCCGCGAGAACATGGGTTTTTCGCTGAAGACGGCGGGCTTGCCCAAGGAAGAAATCGATAAGAAGGTTGATGCGGTAGCCGACGTACTACGCCTTGCCGAGTACCTTGAGCGCCGTCCGAAGGATCTGTCGGGTGGTCAGCGGCAGCGGGTCGCTATCGGCCGTTCCATCGTTCGTGACCCGACAGCTTTTCTGTTCGATGAGCCCTTGTCGAATCTGGACGCTGCGCTGCGGGTAGAGATGCGACATGAAATTGCCAAATTGCATACCTCGTTGACCTCTACCATGATCTACGTGACGCACGATCAGGTGGAAGCCATGACATTGGCAGACAGGATCGTGGTGCTGGAGGCGGGGCGTATCGTTCAGGTGGGTACGCCGCGTGAACTCTACAACTTTCCGAACAATACCTTCGTGGCTCAGTTCATTGGCAGTCCCAAGATGAACGTCGTGCCTTGCAATACCACGGGTACGGAATTTGTCATTGCTGGTGGTCTTCCCGGCATGATGCCGTATTCTCGAGATGGCGCGACTCAGTTGGGCATACGCCCTGAACATATCTCCGTCGTGGAGTCGGGTACCGGCTACTGTGACGGAGAGGTCGAAGTGGTCGAATACCTTGGCGCTGATACCTTCATCGTCGTGGGCTGTGGTGCTGCAGGACAGGTGTCAGTCAGAATCAACGGCGACTCCGACCTCAGGCCGGGTGCTTCAGTGGGATTGTCATTCGATGTGGACAAGGCGCACTTCTTCGATAACGAAGGACAGGCTATTCGTTAACAGGGTAGAGCCGGATGCAGGGGCATTGTCAGCGCTCGTTTCGAGCCAGTTGCTGCATGACCTCGCGCCAGCCGGCTTCTGCCTTGCTGCCTGCGGACTCGAAAGCCTTGTCCAGCAAAGCCGTCTGCGTTCGGCACAACTGCGATTCAAGCCGTTTGCCGGCGGCCGTCAACGTCAGTTGCCTGATCCGCTTGTCATCCTTGCCGGGGCTGGAATGGATCAACTCACTGTCCGAGAGTTGTCGCAATGGTGTGTTCAAGGCCTGTTTGCTGACCGCCAGCACCTCCAGTAAGCGAGTAACCGACAGGCCGGGCTCTCTGGCAACGAAATACAGGATGCGGTGATGTACCCGCCCCAGGCCTCGTCTGGCCAGAATGTCGTCCGGTTCCGCCGTGAAGGCTCGGTAGGCGAAGAACAGTGCTTCGATCGCATCGCGCAGTTCTCGTTCACGGGCGTCGGGTGTCGGCATCCTGAAGCTTATGAGGGAGTAGATAGGGTTGACAAATTATGCCCTGAGTGTGGATACTGTCAATAGGTCAATAATATTGACCATTAATGACAGGTCACACTCGGTACCTCTTCGATGTCTGCTGAAATCGCCTTTTCCAACCGGATAGCCAATCTGCGCAGTTCACCCATCCGGGAAATTCTCCGTGTCATCGATCAGCCTGGCATGGTGTCCTTTGCTGGTGGACTGCCTGCGCTGGACACGTTTCCGAGCCTGAGCCTGGATGGCATGCCGGTGAGCACCTTGCAATACGGTGCCAGTGAAGGGGAGCCGGCATTACGGTCCATGATTGCGCAACGAATGCAAGGCATGGGGCTGGATATCCCTGCGGACCAGGTGATGGTGGTGTCTGGTTCTCAACAAGGCATCGATCTGGTCGCAAAGCTGTTCATCGACCCGGGTTCACGCGTGGCACTGGAATCACCTTCCTATCTGGCTGCGTTGCAGGTCTTCAACTACTACGGCATGCAGCCAATCTCGCTGAATCCGGATGAGCCGGAGATGGCTCTGGCGACAGGCACGAATTCCCCGCCCCTGACCTATATCATCCCAACCTTTCAGAACCCGACGGGAAATTGCTGGACAGGCGATCAGCGTGAGCGGCTGGCGCAGCTTGCCGATGAGACCGGAACCGTGGTTTTCGAAGATGACCCTTACCGGGACCTCGTATACGATTCCGTGGACCGTCAACCCGTCTGTGCCCGATTGCGCAAGGCTTCCTGGATCTATCAGGGCTCCTTTTCCAAGAGTCTGGCGCCGGGACTACGAGTCGGTTTCATGGTGGCATCAGCCGATCTCATGCCCTTTCTGCTGCGCTTGAAACAGGCGTCAGACTTGCATACCAGTCGGATCAGTCAATGGCTGATTCTGCAGCAGTTGCAGGTAGCTGATGAGGCCTCGCGCCTGCTGTTGCTGGCAGAACATTACCGAGCACGGCGTGATGCTTTCCAGGCTGACTTGCTAAAGCACTTTGAAGGTCTGGCTGCCTGGGAGCTGCCCCCTGGAGGTCTGTTCTTCTGGTTGCGGCTGGCGGGTGAAATTGACACCTCCTTGTTGCTTGACGAAGCCATTCGCAGGAACGTGGCCTTCATGCCAGGTGAGCCGTTCTTTATCGATCAGAGCACACGCTATCCGGCACTGCGACTGAATTTCAGTCACGCTGCCGATGCCGACAGGCAGCGCGGCCTGCAGACCCTTGCCGGATTACTGCGAGAACGCTTGTAGCTGGATCGTTCAGCGACACGGCAATCCTGGTAGTGGAGGACTGAAGTTACTCCGGCAGCCATCCGCCCTTGGCCACCGGTTTGAGTCTGGGTGTATCGAAGGCAGAGAAAACACGAGTCTCGAGGCCGGGAGATGCTGTTGCCAGAGACTCGCACCAAAGGGTGGATTGGCACATGGCAAAGCCAAGGCAGTCAGGGGCGATACCTGTTCGAGCCAGCAGCTTCAGGGCCGCCAGAACCGATGAACCCGTGCTGATGACATCGTCGATGACACAGATACGTTGACCGTGCAACAGGCCCACCAGCCGAGGATCGATGTACAGCCGCTTCTGACTGTCCGGGCTGGTAATCGAGCTCATCGGAACAGACAGATCTTCGTTGTACCAGAACTTGCGTGACGTGCCCAGCGGAACATAACGCGAATGTCCCAATTTGCGAGCCGTTGCCTCTGCCAGTGTCAGCCCCAGCGTTGGCAGACCGACAATGATGTCCGGATGCTCGCCACGCAGTTTGCCCGCCAGATCAGCTGCCAGAGTGTCGACGACATCAAAGCTGGCCTGGTTGATGATCAGAGAGGCAAGCGCAAACCGCCCGTTATCACGTTCCCGGATAGGCAGTAGCAGTTGGCGACCATCTGACAATGTCGCCGGATACCCGTGTATATGGCCTTGATCGGGTGGGACTGTATAGGTGCCAGCGGGTTCTATCCGTTGCCAGAAATCGGTGTCGGTGAAACGCGGTGTGGTTGGCATTGTCCTGAGCATTCATGTGAAATAGCGTTGCTACTTTAGCAAGAGCCCGAAATTGAAGTACAACCCGTCACACATGAGCAACCAGGTATGCGAATGCCTATCCTGCCATCGACTGACACCGCAACTGTGCAGTTTGCGTAACAGCGCGGGACATGTCTGCAGCTTCGTGTGAGCCAGCGTAGAATGTGGTGCCAGCCTGCTGTCCAACCCCACCAACGCTCATGAACAAGCCGGATTTCTCAGACGATCTCGCTCTGCTGACAGAGTTGCGACATGATTTGCACGCTCACCCGGAACTGGGTTTCGAGGAGGTCCGAACCAGTGCGAAGGTACTTGAGATCCTGCAGACTGCAGGCATCGAGGTGCATCAGGGCCTGGCGGGTACCGGCCTGGTCGCCACCATTCGCGGCGGTAGCGGAGACGGCGGTCGTCGCATCGGATTGAGAGCGGACATGGATGCACTGGCCATGAGCGAAGTGGCCAGCAGGCCCTGGCAGTCGACGGTTGAAGGAAAGATGCATGCCTGTGGTCATGATGGTCACACCGTCATGCTGCTGGGGGCTGCACTGGAACTGGCTCGCAGCAAACGCTTCAATGGCACGGTGCACTGCATCTTTCAACCCGCGGAAGAGGGACGTGGTGGTGCGAGACGCATGGTAGAGGAAGGTCTTTTCGAGCAGTTTCCCTGCGATCTGGTATTCGGTCTGCATAACATGCCGGGGCTGGCCGTGGATGAAATGGCAGTGGTCAGCGGGCCTCAGCTGGCCAGCTCGGACTCGTGGCGAATCACCTTCACGGGGGTAGGGACGCACGGTGCCAAGCCGCACCTGGGGCGTGATGCCATCACCGCGGCAGGGCACTTTCTGACTGCACTGCAAACCATTCCGGCGCGCGTGGTGGATCCCTTGCAACCGGCTGTGGTCAGCGCTTGTTCGGTCGAGGCCGGGGACCCGGAAGCGCTCAATGTCATCCCCGACAAGGTAAGAATAGGTGGAACTGCCAGAGCCTACACCGCACATGTACGGGATCAGCTCGATGCCGGAATCGAACAGTTGGCCAGAGGCATCGCTGGGACATTCGGTATCGATGTGGATTACAACTATATTCGCCGAATACCACCGGTCATCAATGATGATGGCGCGACTGCACTGGCGTTGCGGGCTGCCACGACCGTCAGTACACATGGCGTACGCACTGATTTTCCGCGCTCGACTGCCGGCGATGATTTTGCCTTTTTCAGCCAGAACATACCCGGCTGTTACGTCTGGTTGGGCAATGGTCCTGCCATCGATGGCGCCTTGCATCACAACACATCCTATGACTTCAATGACGAGGCAATCCGGACCGGGGTAAATTACTGGGTAACACTGGTCGAACAGGTATTGCCGGAATAGTCCTGTTCCTGCACCAGGTCTGCCACCATGCAGGGGATTCTCGCGCTACCAGCTGCCGGTATGAAGCTGACACACCTGCTTTGCCGTGAAGGCAAAGTGCGCTGAAGAGCCGTAGCGCTCGTCTTCCAGATGACACAAATGTCATTCGATTGTCAGCTTGTCGACAGGTCGTTCTGCGATAGTGCTGCAGGTTTGAACCGGATCGTTCAACCAGTTGATTCCGGAATTGTGACTTGTCAGACCGTGGAGTCGAGTCATACCGCAAACGCTGGCTGCGTGACCACGGATGGTGGCATTTGCATTACCATCCATGGATGCACCGACATTCGACACGGCCGATAGCTCGTGTCTGGCAGTATGCCTGGTCAACAAGTTCAGGCACGGGTATGGATGATATTCGACACCAGAGCGGCACGCGTCTCAGGTGCTCGGCTCAGAGCGTGTCGCTGACGGCGACAGATCATGCGACTTGCATTCTCACGACTGGTGCGGAAGAGGAGGGATCCCTTCCAGAAAACGACAATTCGGGAAATCGGGACTGATGAAGCTTTTGATAGTGGAAGACGAGCTCAAGCTGGCGCAGTATCTGCGCGATGGCTTGAGCAGTGAAGGATTTGTTGTCGATGTGGCAAGTGATGGACTCGAAGGGCTGCAACTTGCACTGGAATACGAATACGATGCGATAGTGCTTGATCGCATGCTGCCGGGGCTGGATGGAATGGCGATACTCTCGGCTTTGCGCAGCAAGAAAACAACGCCGGTGCTCATGCTCACGGCGGTTGACGGTGTCGAGGACCGGGTCGACGGTCTGAAGTCTGGTGCCGATGATTACCTGGTCAAACCATTTGCCTTCAGTGAACTGGTTGCAAGGTTGCAGGTCATCACGCGAAGAGGGATGGCTTCCATTGAGCAGAAGACTCAGACCGGCAAACTGCACCTGGCTGATCTGGAGGTTGATCTGGTGCGACGCAAGGCCAGTAGAGGTGGAAAGGCGTTGGAGCTGACGGCCAAGGAGTTTGTCTTGTTGACTTTGCTGCTGCGTCGTCAGGGGGAAGTGTTGTCACGTGCCGTTCTGGCTGATCAGGTCTGGGACATGAATTTCGATAGCGGTACCAATGTCGTGGAAGTGGCGATTCGGCGACTACGCACCAAGTTGGATGTACCCTTCGAGCATGCCCTCTTGCACACCGAGCGCGGCATGGGCTATGTACTGGAGGACCGGTCAACGCAGTGAATCATTCAAGGAAGCAGTCGCTCGGACAACGCCTGTCGCGCTGGTTGGCTGCGCAGGTTCTTGTCAGTTTTGTCGTGGTGTCATTGGTTGTCTATGTCGTGATAGCCAATCACCTGGCGTCGAGGCAATTGTCTGGCATGCAGGAAAAGCAGGAACTCATCCAGCACATGCTGGAGGAATTTCGCATCGACCCCGTGGCAGGCAGACTGCGCCATCAGTTGGATGATTTCCTGGCAGGTCACGATGAACTTCAGGTGGTCGTGGATTATCAGGAGGGCCCCGTCGTCTATGAGGGCAAGCGTGCTTTTGCCAATGATGGTGATGTTCAGACCTTGATGTTCGAGATAGCTGGCTTCGACATCAATGGAAAACCGTTGAGAGTTGCCATCAGCCTTGACCGTCGTGCCGACGATGAATTGCTGAGGCGCCTGGCGCTCACTCTGATATTCGCATCACTTCTTGCCACAATAGCCGTGATCCGAGGTGTGTACTGGGTGGTCTCTCGGGAAATGCGCTCTGTGGACAGTCTCGTCGAGCAGATCAATCGATTGACTGCCAGTACCCTGGAATCGAGGTTGGACGGATCCGCACTTCCCACGGAATTGCAACCTCTCGTCGCGCAGTTCAATGATCTTCTCGAGCGTCTATCGCTCTCCTATTCCCAGTTGGAAAGCTTCAATGCCGACGTGGCGCATGAGCTGAACACTCCCTTGACCAACCTGATAACCAATTCGGAGCTGTCTCTTCGCCAATGCAGAAGCGGCCAGGTGGATAGTGCCGTTCTGGGCTCCAACCTGGAAGAGCTCCACCGTATGTCGGAGATCATTCGCAGCATGATGTTCCTGTCGAAAGCCGAGAGAGGCTCTCTCGCGCGGTGCGAGCAGGTCACAAGTATTGCTCGTATCGCGCGCGAGGTCATCGATTATCATGAAGCCCAATTGTCGGATTCCGAACTTGCTGTATCGCTATCCGGTGATTCCGCGGGGAATCTGGACGTCGCCTTGCTGAAGCGCGCTTTATCCAACCTGCTCGGAAATGCCTGTGACTACGCTGCTCCGGGATCTGTCATCAAACTGCAGATACAGTCTGATTCCAACCGCTTCGTTCGTCTGAGCGTCTGCAATATCGGACCAACGATAGCGGCGGAGGAAATCGATCTGATTTTCAATCGCTTCTACAGGTCCGATTCTGCCAGAACCATGTCAGATAGACATCACGGTCTGGGCCTGTCCATCGTTGCTGCCATTGCAAGTATGCATGGCGGAGAGACGTTTGCCACATCCCGCAATGGATCGACTTGCATCGGGATGACACTCGCCGGTTAGCGATCAGGGAAACACTCCCCGGGTGTGTGTCTGCCAGACCGAGCAACGATCACTACTTGTCCAGTTCCTCTATGAGTCGTTTCATCTCGCCAATTTCCCTTTCCTGCGCTTCGATGATGCTATCAGCCAACTCCCGTACCCTAGGATCCGTGATCCTGGCGCGGCTGCTGGTCAGGATGGCGATGGAGTGGTGAGGAATCATTGCCTTCATCCAGAAGACGTCGTCCACGGTCTGCTGAGAGCGCACCAACCAGAGCGAGCCGGCGAAGATGCTGGTGGCCAACAGTAGTATGGCCATGTTGATTGCCCTCGATTCATACATGCCGATCATGAACAGCAACATGATCACGGCCATTGCCGAGCCCATGTATACCGCCATGTAGAGGCGTGTCTCGCTGAAAAACAGGTGGTCAGGCTGGTAGGTATTGAGGTACATGAGACCGAACATGGCAATGGTGGATACCACGATCATGATCACGAATCTTGCGTAGTTGTTCATTCAGGGCTTTTCTCCGTAGTCTGGTGTCAACAGGAGCGACGCCAGTGGGCATCCGCAGTTGTCAGGGGAGCTTGCTTGTTGGTCTGCCTGTCTGAGTCTGTGCTCCTGGCTCGGTCAGTACCAGTGTGGCTACGTCATCTGGCGAGTGATCCTTTCAACCAACCCACATCCAGATGGCCATGGCAATCATCATCAGGTTTTCGGTCAAAGAGACAAAGCCCAAGGGCACGCTGGCACTGCCGCCAACACAGGCACATTCGAGTTCGCGTTTATCGATATAAACGGCCTTGATCACCGAGGCGGCGCCAATGGAACCGATGAACAGGGCGATGGGAATCGCCAGCCACAGAAATACCCCCGCAATCATCAATACCCCTGCCAGAGCTTCGGCAAACGGGTATACGTAAGAGTAGCGGACCACCTTCCTGGCGAGCAGATCATAGCCGAGAAACATCGTGGAGAATTTCTCGATATCCTGTAATTTGAGAATGGCCAGTATGCACATGCTGAAGGCGATGAACCATTCCACCGTTCTGACCAGTTGCAATTCGCCATCACTCTGCCAGTCAGCGGCAGCCGCCATCAGAAAGGCGACGGAAAATACGGCGATGACCGGTTTGTAGGAGGTGCCCTCTGGGTCAGCTACCGGCTTGTCCAGATATTCGCGCAGGTCTTCATAACCGCCGATTCTATCCTCACCGATGAACACCTGTGGCGTGGTGGACACGCCGTGAGTCGCCATGAACTCATCGGTTTGCTCTCGGTTTTCCAGACGGTGGTCCTCAACCGTATACCCTTGTCGTTCAAGAAGATCCAGTGCCTTGAGGCCGAAGGGGCATGTATGCTCCCCGGTATCCATGCGGTACAGGCGAGCCTTTGTGCTTTTCCTGTTTTTCGTATCCATCACTACCCCGTCAACCGTATTCATTTCACGGGATCGAGATTATTTGATTGCGATGCAATCAGGCCGAGTCTGCAAGAATTTCCGGTTTTTCGCTGTTTTCATGCGGAAACCCACCAGCCATGCGGGTGCGGGTGTTCAAACAGGTGGATTTGCTCGGGCGCGGCAAGGCAGATGTAATCTGCCTGTCATCTGCGTGCAAGGTTGACACCTTGTTGTCAGCATGCGGGCGGGGTGAGTGGCGCCAGCCAGCCGATTCCATTGATCTGGGCCTGTCCCACTTTCCAGCTCCGGGCAGGTTGCGGAGCGACAATGATCATTCCTCTGTCAACTGCTTCAATGCCTGCAGTCGCTGATCCCACTGCTGTTCGAGATTCGTGATGAACAGTCTTGCCTGCTGCAGTGATTCCGTATTCAGGCTGACTTGTGTCTCACGTCCGACAGGACGTAGCTGGATAAGCTCTGCGCTGGCCAGTGCCTGAATCTGTTTGCGGGCACCCTGACGAGACACACCGAGATTTTCCGAAAGCTTGCCGATGGTGTAGCTCGATCCGTCTGATAATCGAGTAACGATTTCCAGACGGACCGGGTCTCCGAGTGCCTTGAATATGGCATGCATGCTCATTCAGTCACCCGCGAACAGTGTCTCCAGGCGGCCAAGCATGAAGTTCCAGCCGCCGGAATTCTGTTGATGACTGGATTCGGCAATCTCGGCGGGCAGGTTGGCGAATCCGGTTTCAGACAGACTGACCTTGCAGGAGTCGTCGTCCAGCTTCGAGATTCGGAACTCCACGAGCGTGGTATCGACACTGAGCACATCGCCCAGGAAGTGATTACCCCCAGGAACCCAGCGAAATGCAAAGTACTCATGCGGAACTGCATCGACAATGCAAACCTGGTTCTTGCCATGTTCACCGAATCCGAAGATGGGCTGTTGACCGACGCTATAGTTGCCCTCGATGGTTTCGGGAAACCACTTCACAACCTGCTCGGGGTCGCTGATTGCCTTGTAGACACGCTCTTGACTGGCATTGATGGTGATTTCACGTTGAATGCTGTTCTGCATTGTCTGCCTCATCCTGATGGTGTGTGGTGATGGTCAGTAAAGCATGCTTCAGGCAAACATGCAACCATATGGTTGCATTAATGGTGAGGCGAGTATCTCTGCATTGCTGGTGCCCACGTTATCGTCAGAGATGCAGATTGCGAAACATCGAACGTCAGTCAGATGAATCTCCGGCATCGAAAGGCAGTCGGTACACCTCGATGGTTTTCGAGCGGCCCCTGAGTTTCTGTTTACCAGCCGATACCGCTGTGAAATCCGCGCCCAGTCTGCGCTGGGTCTCGCTACTGATCAGTACAGACACTTCCGTGCCTGCCGGACTGAGTTTCTTGCCCAATTGCTCGAGTCGCTGACCGATATTCACGGAATCCCCGATCAAGGTGTAGTTGAGCCTGCCGGGGGCTCCTATATTACCGACGGTTGCAATGCCGGTATGGATACCGATTCGGATGGCTACAGGCGGTTCGCCGTTGGCTTGTCGTTGCAGGTTGTCCCTGTGTATCGAGCCGGCAATCGCCAGAGCTGCTCGGCAGGCTTTCTCGGCGCTGTCTTCCTGCGTTTCGGGAGCGCCCCAGAATGCCATGACGGCATCGCCGATGAATTTGTCGATCGTACCCTGTTCGGATTCGATACAGTCTGCGACCAGGGAAAAATGATGATTGACGAAGTCTGCAACGTCCTTGGCCGACATGCCTTCCGACATCGAGGAAAAGCCGACGATATCGGTGAACATGACAGTGACCTCACGGGCTCCCGAACTCGTGCCGTCATCACCGGCGTTTCTGATGAGACGTTCAACCAGCTTCTTGGGAACATACAACTCGAACCATCGCAAGGCGCGCAACATCGAGTTGAAGGCAATGGACTGATCGTTGAGTTCTCGAAACACGCTGCCCGGCAGCTGTTCGATTCTGGAGACATCCAGGTCACGAATTCGCGCGGCGGCTGCGGAAAACCGAACAATGGGTTGAGCGATACGATGACCGAGAAAGATGGCGGCGAGCAACGAGATGAACAGCGTCGCGATGCCGGCAATCAAGGCTGCACTCATGCGTTGAATTTCCTTGATGGAATCGTTGGACTGAAAATAGGCCCCGATGATCATGGGCTCGGGGCCAAAGCCCTCGACGCTGCGATAGACGAAGGCGAAACGTTCATTGAACAGCTCCATGAAATGACTGGATATTTCCTGTGGTTCAGCCTGCGGCATCTCACGCCGTCCTTCTGTCTGCCAGATGGAGGCCAGTACCGGATCGACGAAGGTATCGAGCATCGGCAAGGGGTGTTCGGTCGAGCGTCCGGGGTAGCCGTCAATAAGCGACCAGTGAGCCAGCACCTGGTCGCGCCCATAGAGTATGAAGCTGTTGCCTTCGGTTCTGACGCCATGTTGATCGATGAAATTCGACAGACCCTCTATCGATGTCACGGCGCCAACGGCACCGATGAAATTGCCGTCCTGCGTGACCGGATGAAACCGGTTGAGATAGGTTTTCTGAAAATCTTCGCGCCACACGGGAGCACCCCATCTGGGGCCCTGGCGGAAATCGTCGAGATTCAGGCGGTTGATTGATCGTTCCGACGAATCGATTTCAACCAGGTCGACCTTGCCGGTCTCCCGGTTGCGACGGGCGATATGCGCTGTCTGGTCGACATCGATGTACAGGATGGCCTCTATCTGCTGCGCTCCGGCCAATGCGCCGGTGAGCAGGGAGCCCAGAGTGCTCGTGTTGCTCGTATCGATATGCGCATCGCCAATCTGCTGGGCCAGGAAGCGAGTCAGATGTTCGGCGGGTCGAAGATGCTGGGTAAACTGACTGACATCGGCGACAACCGACTGCTCGGCATTGAACCGCAGCAGGTCGAAGGTGTTTTTCTGTGCCAGCCAGACTCCCACACCGAAAACGACACCTACGGCCACCAGTACCAGTGTGCCAATGGCAGTTGCCAGAGTGATCGTGATCGGAACCTGCCCATACCAGCGTGACATCATCCTGAGGTATGTACGGTTCTTCACCATGAGGCAGAGATTGGCCTTTGAGTCGAATGGAGTGGTCGCCGACAGCCCTGTCGGTTTTCAGTCTGTCGACAGAGATTCTAGGTGACTGGGGACCATGGCGGGGATCACTTTTGTGTAAGGCTGTTTCAGGACGTAACAGATTCGAACTCTTCGGGTGTCAGAAAGGGGGATAGGCCTGGTGGGAAAAACGCATGATCGACAATCCCCTGGTCGGTCAGGTGAGGCCCTGCATTGCAGGCCAGCGTGGCGCCGAAACAGGCCTTGAACACCAGGTAGGGGGGCTGCCAGCGTACAACCCTATCCATCGCTTCTCGCAGTGAAACGAATCGTGCGGCCAATTCATCCAGTGGCGCATCCGACAGCAGGCCGGACAGCGGTAGCGGCAGTGTTGCTACGACCTTGCCTTCGATGGCCACGGCCATACCGCCTTGCATGTCGATGACAGCATTGCAGGCAGCGGCAAGATCCTGCTCGTTACCGCCGAAGACGGTCAGGTTGTGGCTGTCATGCGATACCGTGCTGGCGAAGGCACCGTGCCAGCGTCCCCAGCCCGTCAGGTAAGCCAGCTGTGGTCGTGGCTCCGCCAACGCATGGCGATGGGTGACAGCCATCAGGGTGACATCGTCGGGGGGGATGACGAATTCATCACGCACCTCGGCCCAGATACTGCCGTGTCGGGTGAAACGCGGTTGATCGATGGTTCTGACCCTGACTGATTGTCCAGTGTCTGCCGTGACCCGGGGCGTCTGATCGTCGATTCGAAGGCGAAAGTCGCTTTCACAGAGTCGATGAACCTTGACTGAGCCCAGGAGTGGCCGCGCATCGCTTTCAGGCTGCTCCTTCAGACAGCGTCCCCTGCGCGCCACGGTGCGACCGTTGCAGATGACGATATGGCAGTTCAGGGCTTCCAGTGAGTCCACCAGTGACAGGTCGGCGCGACGTCCGGCGGCCAGCAGGCCGAGGTCCGGACGTGACAGGCGTACGGCCGCATTGTAGGTGGCTGCCCGCAGGGCCCAGCTTGCCGGCATGCCATGGCCTGTGAGGCGACGCACCACGTCATCAAGGCCGCCACGATGGTGCAGATCATCCGGAAAGACATCGTCGGTACACAGGGTAAGGCTGGCGGGCAGGTGCCCGAGTTCGTTCAGAGCTGTCACGCATTCAGGGAGCAGGTGATCATGAGAGCCACGCAGTTCGATCCCGAGGCCGGCTCGCAGTTTGTACAAGAGGTCCTCGGCCGAAGTGATCTCGTGATCCGTGCTCACGCCGGCAGCCATGAACGCGTTGAGATGGGCGCCCTGCAGGCTGCGAGCGTGGCCGAATACCGGTTTGCCGCTTTCGAGTCCTGCCTGCACGATGCCGCTCATGCGCTGCTCACGCTGAATGACGCCCTGCATGTTCATGACTTCAGCGACACCGCCTGTTTCCGGTCTGGCCAGAAGGGCTCGCAGGGTTTCCTCGGTGAAGTCGGCGCCCGCGAGTTCCAGCCCGAGCGCCGAGGGCACGCAGGAGGGGGCAAGAACGATGACTCGCAGGTCGAGATCCCGGCTGGCGTCGATGGCCCAGTCCACGCCGGCAACACCATGCACATTGCCCAGTTCATGCGGATCCCAGACAATGCTGGTGACTCCGCGTGGCAGTACCGCATCCGCATAGGTTCGAGGGGTGATCATGGAGCTTTCGACATGCATGTGCGTATCGATGAGACCGGGAATGGCGATACGGTCGGCAGCATCGATCGTCTCTGTGGCGTCGGCATGCAGATCGCTGTCGTGCACGCTGGCAATCAGTGGCCCGACCAGGCCGATGTCTGCCCGCCGTATCTCGCCAGTGATGGCATCGAATACCCTGCCATGACGTATCAGCACATCGAACGCGGCATCGCCACGGGCGGCAGCCACCGCCTGATCACGCAGTTGGCGATTGTTCAGGTCCTGAGGTTCGTGTCGAGTCATCTGGCCAATTTCCTGTTCAGGTGTTCCGGATCGCCATGAGGAGTTGCATGGCCGATTCGATCAGTCACCATCCGGGCGACCCGCTTGCGGCGGTTCAGTGGCTGCGAGCAAGGCTTCCAGCAGGCGAGTCTTGAGCGCATCGGGATTCCTCACGGTCACGATCTCATGGTAGCGCTCTGCGGATGGATGTTGTCGCAACACGGTCTGACCTTCGTGCTCACCGGTGTCGCTGATCACGTCGATGCTGACCTTGCGGCTGTCAAAATCTTCCGGTGATACCAGGGCTGCCGCTGCCACCGGGTCGTAGATGGCCATGCCGGGGCGTCCACGAGACAAGCCGATATCCAGATAGCCACCCAGCAGATCATGCAGCAGACGCCCCGCTGCGTTGCGAACCCGCGACAGGGGCCTCAAGTCTTCGGGCCGCAGTTGCACTTGTCGACAGGCTTCCAGGTCGACCATGCGCACGGGGATGCCGGAAGCGAACACAACGGCCGCAGCCTGTGCATCGGCCCAGGCATTGAATTCAGCATGCGCTGTCTGATTGCCACGAGCGGTTGCTCCGCCCATCCAGGTGAGGCGATGGATGCGCTGTGCCAGCTCCGGAGCCTGCAGGCAAAGGTTGGCGATATTGCTCAACGGCCCCAATGCCAGAACCTGTGCGTGAGGGGGATGATCGGAGAGCCACGACATGAGAGCATCGATGGCTGATGCAGTGGATGGCAGTTGCGCGGTCTGAGGCAGACAGGCGCTGCGTGTCGGCAAGCCGCTGGTTCCCAGCACGTGGGCAGCGGTTCGGGTTTCACCTCGAAACGATTGCGCAGCCCCGCGATGCCATGGGCGGTTCCACCGGAAGACGCGGCTGAATCCCGCCGCATTGTGGCTGACCTGCGTCAGACTTGCACAACCGAAAGACAGCGACTGGGCCACCGGCATCACGCCGGCATGGCGCAGATACAACAATGCATGAATGTCATCCACACCCATGTCGGTGTCGACCCAGACATTCGCTGGCACCTGGTCACTCACGACATGCTCGACAATGGCACTGCCTTGTCGAGCGGCAGGTCGAAATTCACATCGCTACCGGTGGGGTAGGCGGGCAATTCGGCGCTGACATCGGCTCGTACCGGTCCGAGCTCGGATTGCACCAGGTATTCGCGTACGGTACCGGCAAAGGCGTTGCCGACAATGGTGCCCTGATAACTGCCACGACCCAGGGTGACACTGGCAGGTCGCCAGGCCAGACCACGGGTGTCGGGGTCAGGTTCTTCGGCCAGTGGCAGGCAGGCAGTGCTCTGTTGCGAATCGGGGGACGTGGCAGACGTAGTTAGCAGCTGTCGGCCACGGGTTGCAAAGATGTTCTCGAAGCCAACGAAGTCTGCAACAAACCGGGTTGCAGGGCGATTGTAGATATCCTCCGGCGAGCCGATCTGCTCGACGCTACCCTTGTTCATGACAACTATTCTATCCGCCAGGGACAGCGCTTCAACCTGATCATGTGTCACGAAGATCATGGTCAGTCCGGTCTGCTTCTGCACTCGCTGCAGTTCACTGCGCATTTCCAGCCGCAGGCGGGCATCCAGATTGGACAGGGGCTCATCCAGCAACAGCACCTTGGGATCCATGACGAGCGCGCGAGCCAGGGCAACCCGTTGTTGCTGGCCACCGGAGAGTTCTGCCGGCATGCGTGTCGCAAACTCTGCCAGACCGACGATGGACAGGCCGTTGGCGACAAGCCTGTCGATCTCCTGTTTGCCCAGACGCTTCAGGCGCAGTCCGAATGCGACATTTTCAGCCACACTCAGGTGTGGAAACAGGGCATAGGACTGGAAGACCATGCCGACGTCACGCCGATTGGGGGGCGTGCGTGTGATATCCCGGGCATCCAGACGGATGTGCCCCGAGCGGGTTTTCATCAGTCCGGCGATGGCTCGCATGGTGGTGCTCTTGCCACAACCGGATGGCCCGAGAAAGGCGATCAGTTCGCCCTTGCGAACGGACAGGTTCAGCGACTCGACGGCAATGGATTTTCCGTACGCCAGTGTCAGCGACTCGAGCTGCAGGAAATCAGACATATCGGGAGAATCCGAGAAAACGTTCAGCCAGGAATACGATGGCAATGGACAGAAAGGCCAACAGTGCTGCGAGGGCAGCAACGGATGGATCGTAGGTCGTTTCCAGATAGGAGATCATGTCGATGGGCAGGGTACGGACTCCCGGTCCCGACAGAAACAGGGAGACGGGCACCTGGTTGAAGCTGGTAACAAAACCCAGAATGAAGGCTGCAAGGATGCCACTGCGAATATTGGGCAGCACGACGCGAAAGAAGGCACCCAGACGAGAAGCTCCGAGCAGGACGGCGGCTTCCTCGATGTCGCTGCGCAGGTTGTTCAATGAGGCCGATACCACGCGCACCGCGTAGGGCAGTATCAGAGCGGTGTGTGCTGCAAACAGGGCCGTGACCACCTCGACATCCAGCGGCACCACCAGGTATCGCAACAGGGCCAGGCCAACGATGATGCCGGGCACGATGATCGGCGCCGAGACGATCGTTCGCAGCGTCTCGCCCAATGGCAGCTTGTAGCGTGACAGGGCATAGGCGATGGGAACTCCCAGGATGAGTGCAGCCAGTGTGCCGAATACTGCCAGCGCCATGGACAACGCGAAGCTCTCGCGAAAACTGTCTATCTGGAAGACCTTGACGACCCATCTGAACGAGAGACCCTGCGGCGGGAAAGCCAGTGATTCGCCAGCGGACAGGCCGGCGGCGACGATGATGAAGAAGGGCCCGATCAGAAACAGCATGATCAGTGTCAGCACGACATACTGCAGCCAGCGAGAGTTCATCGGGCACCTCTTGCAGTCGCCAGACGCTTGAGCAGCAGATTGGCGCAGAAACTCATGACGATCAGGATCATGGCGATGACACTGGCTGACGCAAAGTCATTGGCAACCGTAACTCGCTGGTACAGCAGGGTTTCGAGCATCAGCACTTTCGAACCGCCCAGAATGGCCGGGGTAATGAAGGCGGTCAGTGATCCGGTGAACACCAGTGTGCCGCCAACCACCAGACCTTCGCGAGTCAGCGGCAGGATGACTTTCCAGAAGACCTGCAGGCCATTGGCGCCCAGAACGCGCGCTGCTGCAACCGCATCATCCGGCATGTTCTCCAGCGCGCTGCACAGGGACAGGATCATCAGCGGCAGGAACAGTTGCAAGAGGCCGATGAACACAGCCGTCTCGGTGAACAGGAAACGAATGGGCTCATCGCTCAGGCCGATGCCTGTCAAGGCCTGGTTGACGATCCCGGTTCGCCCCAGAATCACGATCCAGGCATAGGTGCGGGCCACCGGAGAGATCATCAGAGGCAGGATGACCAGGCCGATCATGCGCCCTCTCGAGCGCGGTGACAGTGAGACGATGCTCCAGGCGGCGGCGTAGCCGATCACGGCTGCCGCGACAGTCACCATCGCTCCCAGTTTCAGTGTCCGGAAGAACACCACCTGGTTGCGCTCGCTGGCGAAAAAATCGATGTAGGGGGCAAGGCTCCAACCCTCCACGGTCCGGAATCCTTCGCCCAGCAGAATACCCACCGGCAGCAGAAATACCAGGGCCGCAAACAGGACACCGGGTAGTACCAGTGCCAGCCCTTCGAGTCGCTTGTCGAACATGTTCAGTCAGTATCAAGCGACAAGGGGGCTGAGTGGCATTCGACCTCGATCACTGCGTGACGCTGTTGTTCCAGGACTCCAGCCACTGGTCGCGGTTGTCGAGAATGACATCGGGAGCCAGCAGCTTCAATGTGCTGACGGTGTCGGCGCCGTAGGTCAGATTCTCGGCAATCTCGTCACTGACAACCACCTCCGAGTTGGCGGGGCTGTCTACCAGCGCTTCGGCCAGGGCTGTCTGGATCTCGGTAGACAACCAGAAATCCATGAACTGATAGGCAAGGTCTTCGTTCTTCGCACCCTTGGTCAGAATCATGACATTCATGCCTCCGGTCTGGCCTTCGGCGGGTGTGGCCCAGGCCAGAGGCAGATCCATCCGGGTGTAGGCGCCCCAGGCAAAGCGACCGATGGGGGCTGCAAGGATTTCTTCCTGCTGCATCAGCTGCGCAACCTGCGATGAGCGTTCGTAGAAAGTCACGATCTCGTCAGCGTTTTCCGCAACTGCCGCGATGGGTGTCTTCAGGCTGCTGTCGTCGTCACCCAGAGCCTTGCCCAGCATGTAGAGAGCCGGAGGACCCTGATTGGTCGAGACATTGGGGAAGGCGACGCGCCCCTTGATCTCATCCTTGAACAGGTCCTGCCAGCTATCGATGCTGACCTTGTCCGTGCGGTAGACGATGGAGGTAGCGTAGAAGGTATAGCCGATGCCCAGGTGGTCGCCCAGTGGGTCCTTGGCAATATCGTACAGCTTGTCGTGGTTGCTCAGGCGAGAGATGTCGATGGGCTGGGTAATGCCCTTGCGATTGGCTGACAGTGCGTCATGGGTGGACATGACGGCCATGTCGATCTCCGGATCGTCCTTGCGCGCCTCGAGTTTGGCCAGGCGTTCGACACTGTTGCCGGTTTCCACGACCAGCTCGCAGTCACACAAGGCTTCGAATGGCTTGTAGACGATCTCGGAGAATGCATCCTGCGCGAAGCCGTAGACCGAGACAACCAGTTGCTGGTCTGCTGCCTGGGCGGGAGAGCCGAGCAGGCCACCGGCGCCAGCCATGACCAGTGCGGTCAATCGCAGCAAGCCGGTGGTGTAGGGTCGGCCGGACCGGGAGGTCAGGGGATGATCAGGGGGCTGCTTGTCGGTGGACATGTCCGGAAGGTCCTCGCTCAGGCTGGAAGGGAGAGGTCTGAAAGATACCACAGGCATGAATGGCTTCCGGATTGTCCATTCAGGCAGCTCCAAGGGTGCAGGAACCGGCAAGACAATTCAACTTTCGAGGCGTATGGTTGTTGCACGGAATCAGTGCGGCGTTAACCGGAAAAGTGCATGAACCACAGTGATGACAACAACAGCGGCTATGCTTCTCCGCCGTGTTTTGCTCACGAGCTGAGCCTTGGCGACAACGGCTATGTTGTCAGCGATGCGCAAGCAGCCTGCGATGTTGCCCGATGGCGCAAGGCGGAGCGAGAACGTCTCATCGACTTGCGGGTGGCCATTCCGGCAAGAGACCGTCAGCGACACGCCGAGCAGGTGGCCGTCAGTCTGGAAAAAACGATAGGGAATCGAGAGGATGCCATCGTCAGTCTCTACTGGCCGTTTCGTGCAGAATTGAACCTTCGCCACTGGATGCAGGAAGTGGTCGAGGACGGGGTCCGGGTTGCGTTACCGGTGGTCGAAGCGAAATCACGGCCGTTGATCTTTCGCGAATGGCTCCCGGATTGTCCCATGCAGCCAGGTGTCTGGAACATTCCGGTACCGGTCGATGGCGAGGTGCTGCAGCCGACTCACGTCATCGCACCGCTGGTCGGTTTCGACGCCAGGGGATACAGACTGGGCTACGGCGGCGGCTACTACGATCGTACACTGGCGCTGATGCGTGAACGGCGGCTGGCTCCGGCTGTCATTGGCGTAGGCCATTCGGTCACGCGCATTGCAACGATCTATCCGCAACCACATGACATTCCCATGGATTTCATCATCACCGAGTGTGACGTGTTGCAGACAGGTGGTCTGTGAAGTTTCTGCCGAGGATCTGGAAATCGCTGACTTGATCGATACCTTGTACCGATGGTCAGCGCCCATGCGCCCTGACATTCGGTTCGTGACCAATAACATCTGGAGTGAATGACATGAGTAGCAGACAGGAAAAAGCCATACTGGCCGGCGGTTGCTTCTGGGGGATGCAGGAGTTGATACGCCGCCAGCCCGGCGTGCTGGCAACCCGAGTCGGTTATACCGGCGGGGAGGTCGAGAATGCCACCTACCGCAATCACGGCAATCATGCCGAAGGTATAGAGATACTGTTCGATCCCGATGTCACCAGCTACCGGAACATACTGGAATTCTTCTTTCAGATTCATGACCCGAGTACGCCCATGCGTCAGGGAAATGATGTCGGCGCTTCCTATCGATCGGCGATCTACTACACCAGTCCGGAACAGGAAGCCACGGCACTGGATACCATTGCCGACGTGGATGCCTCTGGCCTGTGGCCGGGCAAGGTGGTGACCGAAGTGGAGCCTGCCGGTGATTTCTGGGAGGCTGAGCCGGAACATCAGGATTACCTGCAACGCCTGCCCAATGGTTACACTTGTCATTTCGTGAGACCTGGCTGGAAACTGCCGAAGCGCACCCAGACCGCCTGAGCCGGCATAACCGTGGTTGCTGCCGTGTTGCGCCGATGATCGAGTGTGACACGGCTGAAAGACCTGCCACGTCACCCATCATCAGAACGAGGAATATCACTCAGTGACCGCCGAAAACATCGCCAGAGCCATCGAGCAGCTACGCGAGCTGTTGGGAGACAGGCTTTCCACCGGCAGCTCGGTTCGCGAACTGCACAGTCATGACGAGGCCTACACCCCGGCAGTGCTGCCCGATGCCGTGGCCTTTCCGGAAAACACGGCAGAGGTGTCCGCGATCATGAAGATCTGCTCTGCACAGCGATGTCCGGTTGTGGCCTACGGTGTGGGCACATCGCTCGAAGGTCACGTTGTTCCCGTGAACGGCGGACTGACGCTGGATACCAGTCGCATGAACCGGGTACTGACCGTCTTCGACAGCGACATGAATGCTGTCGTGCAGCCGGGAGTCACCCGTACCCAACTCAATGAGGAGCTACGCGCCACCGGTCTGATGTTCACGGTAGACCCCGGAGCCGATGCCACCATGGGCGGAATGGCGGCAACACGCGCATCCGGCACCAATACCGTGCGCTATGGCACCATGCGAGAGAATGTGCTGGCGCTGGAGGTGGTGCTTGCCGACGGCCGGATCATTCGAACCGGCAGCCGGGCGAGAAAGTCCGCTTCGGGTTATGACCTGACCCATCTGTTCATCGGCTCGGAAGGTACGCTCGGCATCATTACCGAATTGACGGTACGCCTGGTTGGGCAGCCCGACACCATCTCGGCTGCCACCTGCGCGTTCCCGAGCGTGAAGGACGCCGTGGACTCAGTGATCATGGCCATCCAGATGGGAATTCCCATGGCGCGTATCGAGTTGCTCGACGAGATGCAGATGAAAGGCATGAACATCTACAATCCGGATATGCTCATGCCGGAGAAACCGCATCTGTTCCTGGAGTTTCATGGCACGGAAGCCGGGGTGGCCGAGCAGGTGGACATGTTCAATTCGGTGGCGCAGGAATTCGGGGCCAGTGAGTTCAAGCATGCCAGCAGAACCGAGGATCGCAATCGTCTGTGGAAGGCAAGGCACAATGCGTTCTACGCGGGCAAGGCATTGCGTCAGGGCGCCGAAGGCGTTGTCACGGATTGTTGTGTGCCGATCTCGGTATTGTCTGATTGCATTGACCGAGCGCGTGAGCTGATTGATCAGAGCGGACTGCTGGCACCCATCGTCGGACATGTGGGTGATGGCAATTTTCATCTGCTCATATTGGTGGAACCCGGTAACGAGGAAGAAATGCAGCGCGCAGCCACACTCTCTTCTGCCATCAACCGCACAGCGCTGGAGTTCGGTGGTACGGTAACCGGTGAACACGGTATCGGCAGTGGCAAGCGCAAGTACATGAGCCAGGAACACGGTGATGCCTATGAGCTGATGGCTACGCTGAAAAGCAGTATGGATCCGCTGGATATCCTCAATCCAGGCAAGGTAGTGAGTGTGACCGCAGCATGAGTGACATTCTGCTGATTGGCTACGGTGCCATCGGTCAGTATGTCGCAAGCGCTCTCGAGCAATACGCTCACAGTCGCGTATCGCACGTTCTGTGTCGGCAGGGGCGACAAGGTGCGGTGGCTCAGGCGATGGGCAGCCGGATACCCTGTATCTATGACCCTGCTGAGTTGCCGGACAACATCGACCTGGTGGTGGAATGCGCGGGTCACTCGGCGGTGAGTCAGTATTTTCCGGCACTGCTCGAAGCAGGCAAGGACATTTTGAGTGTTTCCGGTGGCGCGCTGGCTGATGCTGATCTGGAGCAGCGCCTGACTCGGTCCGCCCTTGTCGGTGACAGTCGGCTGACCTTGCTGTCCGGGGCCATCGGTTCTCTGGATGCCCTGTCAGCAGCGAGTGTCGGCGGGCTCGAATCCGTCACCTATCGAGGGCGCAAGCCGCCGCAAGGTTGGCGAGGTTCTGCTGCCGAGCAGCAGCTCGATCTTGATTCGCTGCAGATGCCAGTGAAGTTTTTCGAAGGGACGGCTCGTCAGGCGGCGTTGAGCTTCCCGAAGAATGCCAACGTCGCGGCCGCTGTGGCCATGGCCGGCATCGGCTTTGATGGTACTAGGGTGGAACTGATTGCCGACCCGTCGATGAACGCGAATCGTCATGAGGTGGAAGCCGTCGGCGAGTTCGGACAGCTGAATTTTTCCATCGAAGGCAAGCCCTTGCCTGGCAATCCGCGATCGTCGGCGTTGACGGCAATGAGCGTTGTCAGGCAGATACATCGACGCAACTCGCCCTTGTCGACAGCTTAGCGACCGCTGCCCAGTGGGTTGCAGTGGGGACGAGCCGTTCAGGCTTGACTACAGGCCTGTCACCCCAGGCTGATGGCCATGGAGCTGTCAACGGTACGTGGTCGATCACCGGTTTCACTGGCCCAGACATACAGCTGGTTCATGCTTGAGTTGCCGACGTAGGTTGCAAAGGACAGGTCCGCCGCGTCGCGTCCAATGCCGATGCGTACGAACCCATCAACGGGTGCCAGTCGGGTTGCATCGAAAAGATACCAATCATCATCGAGGAAGACTTCCAGAAATCCATGAAAGTCGGGCGGCACGAGATCCACCGCGTATCCGGCGACATAGCGTGCCGGCAGACCCAGGGCGCGGCACAAGGCGATGCTCAGATGGGCAAAGTCCCGACAGACACCGCTGCGTTGCAGAAATACATCACAGGCGGTGGTGCTGGGACCCGTACTTCCCGGTGCGTAGCTCAGGTGGTTGTATACCCAGTCCGTGACAGCCAGTACGCGATCGTGCTCGGTCGATGATTGGCCGAAGGTCTTCCAGGCAAACTGTTCCAGGCGATCCGATTCACAATACCGGCTGGGATTGAGAAAGGGCAGTACCTCGGCCGGTAGCTCGGCATGAGGACGCGGGCCGAGACTGGCGGCCGGAATGTAGGCAGGATTGCTGGAGACCGTGGCGCTGTAGTGAATGTTGAACCACCCGGGTTGAACCAGCAGTCGGTGGATGCGGTGCCCGGGGTTTCCGATTCGGGCCATGCGGACATCGGATTCGGGCTGAAAGCTCAACGATTCCTGTTCGATGACCTGATGCCGTGATTCGAGAACGGAAATCTGGAAGATGAAGCTGGTTTCGAATTCGACATGATAGACAAGTCGACAGCCAAGTTCGATGGTAGACATGTTTGCAGTTTGCGTGAAGTATCGGCCGCTGGATGAACCGAGTGAGAGTCAGTCGGTGAATGCAGCGCTCTCCGCAGTATGGCGGAAGCAGGTACAGACAGGCGAACTACCTGCCGTGTTCAATTCGATATTGTGCATTATTCCGGTGCATCATGGGTCTGGATAACGCGAATTCGATTCGCAAGACCGGTAGCGTCACAGTAACGTGGGCGCCACGCGCATGCGCTCGTCGGGTGTGAACAGGCAACGTCGTTCTTCGTTCTTCGTTCTTCGTTCTTCGTTCTTCGTTCTTCGTTCTTCGTTCTTCGCGGTCTGGCGGTCTGGCGGTCTGGCGGTCTGGCGGTCTGGCGGAGGTCGCGGGAGTGTCAGAGCGTTCAGGCAGTCGTCAGGTTCAGCATCCACAGCAGGGTGGTAATTGTGCCGAAGGAGCACACCGTCATGATCACCATCGCCGCGGCATGTTCGTCCCCCGCACCATACCGCTGAGCCAGGATCGGATAGATACCCATGGGGGGCATGGCTGCCATCAGAATACCCGCTCTGGTCAGATCGGCATCGGCGATGCCCATTCCGAGACTCGCCAGGCCCAGTGAAACCAGCCAGAACAGCATGGGATGCAGGAGGAGCTTGCCGACACTCAATGGAATCAATCTGCCGCTGATGGATGTGCGAGGCATGCCCGCAATGGCGCCGCCTATCACGATCAGGGACACCGCAGCACTGGAATCTGCAATGATGTCCACAGGACGCGAGAGAACCATGGGCAGTTCGATGGCACTGATGGATATGACAAGTCCGGCCAGCAATCCGATCATGATCGGATTGAGCAACAAGCGTCTGGCAATATCGAGAAATACGGCCCGGTTCAGAGCTTCAGAGCCATTGCTGCGTTCGGCCAGCAACATGGCCAGAGGAATCAGCAGCAGATTTTCCACGATGACATTCATGGCAAGGGCAGTGCTGGCCAGTGAGGGCATGAACATCAGCACGATCGGGTAGCCGATGAAGCTGCTGTTCGGACTGGAAGCGCCCATCCCGGCGAATGTGCTGTAGAGCGCATTCTGACCGCACACTCTCGATGCCCAGAAATAGTAGGCAATGAACAAGGTCAGTGAGGCCACAACGTAGGTCAGTATGTAGGCCGGGTTGATGATCTGCCCCAGTGAGTTGTTGGCAACCGCACGAAAGATCAGTGCAGGCAGGGCCAGCATGACGACATAGTGCGTCAGCACCTGCATGTGGTTTCGGTCGAACGCACCAGAGACGACCAGAATGTAGCCGATGGCAATCAGGACGAATATCACGCCCGTCAGAGATAGGATGGTCAGCATGGTGAAGCGAAAGTCGGTTTGACAGGCGGTCGCGGACAGGGCCGTTCTAGAGATAGGCTGAAAATTCGCGGACAACGGCAGCATAGACGTCGCGCTTGAAGGCGACGGCGTGCTGAACCAGTTCCTGGCTAGGCAGCCAACGCCACTGGTTGAACTCCGGCACGTCGGTGTCGATGCTGATCTGTTGATCCTCGCCGATGAATCGTAACAGGAACCATTTCTGTTGCTGCCCTCGATAGCGTCCGCCCCAGATATGAGGGACGCGCTCCACCGGCAACTCATAGGGCAACCAGTCGGCGCTCTCGGCCAGAATCTCGACACTCTCCGCGGGGAGTCCGGTCTCCTCGCCCAGTTCACGCAGCGCGGCCTCGCGGGGCGTCTCACCCTCGTCGATACCTCCCTGTGGCATCTGCCAGGCGGGTTGGGGGGTATCGATACGCTGACCGACGAATACCAGGCCACGGGAGTTCAGCATCATCAAACCGACACAGGGTCGATAGGGCAATCGATCGATCTCTTCAGGTGACACGGCAATCTTCCAGTCGTTCGGTAACGGTCAGACGTTGAGCAGGCAGAATTCGGAATCGGTCAGGCGCGGTGGAAAACAGCCTTGCCACCGGGCCAATGACAGATGGGCATCGACAGTGTGGTTGTCAGCTGCCGGGTGGCTGTGACTTCAACAGGGTATCGCCGAGGATTTCCGCGGTGGCGGCACACAGAGTCCAGCCCAGATGACCATGACCGGTGTTGTAGTAGACACCAGGCTGCTTGCCCGCGCCGACACGGGGCATCATGCTGGGCATCATCGGTCGCAAGCCTGCCCAGGGGACGATATGTTCGGTTTGCACGCCCGGGAAGAAGCGACGCGACCAGGCAACCAGCGGACGGATGCGATTGTCACGAATGTCGTAGTTCTCACCATTGAACTCGGCTGTGCCGGCAATGCGCAGACGATTCTCGCCCAAACGACTGGAAACGACCTTGGCATTGTCGTCCAGCAGACTGGTCCAGGGGGCGGCGTCGCGGCTTTCGGCATCGGGCAGATCGATGGTGATGGAATAACCCTTGACCGGATAGATATTGACCTTGTCGCCCAGTTGAGCGGCAAACCGGCGACTCTCGATACCGGCACAGATGACCACGCCGTCGAATGTTTCTTGCTCAACCGTGTAGTTCTCTTCGGCGCTGTAGCTGATCTGAACCTTGCCGCCTTGCTGCGACAGTGTCTGCACCCTGACATCGAACAGGAACTTTCCGCCCATCCGCTGACAGGCCTTGGCCAGGCCGAGTGTGTACTTGTGAATATCACCGGTTGAATCGCTTTCCGTGTAGAAACCGCCGTAGGGATCACCTTTCAGAGCCGGTTCGATGCTGCGCATCTCCTCAGGCGTCACCGCATGACGCTCGAGTCCGCCCTTGGCCAGCAGCTCATTTACCTTCAGAGCATGTTCATAGCCTTTCTGATCGACGCAGATATGCAGAATGCCCCGCTTCTCATGGTCGAAATCGATGTTTTCCTTCTCTGCCCAACTGAACAGGAATTCTCGCGCAACGATGGCCAGCCGGGCAGATTCGATCGTGTTGGCTTCGTAGTTGGGAATGTTGCCGATGAACTCGGCCATCCAGGAATACTTGTGCCAGCTGGGTTTCGGATTGACGAGCAGGGGAGCATCGCGCTTGAGCATCCATTTCATGCCCTTGATGATGGTGGAGAGTTGAGTCCACACCTCGGCATTGGATGCTGACAGCTGGCCGCCATTGGCAAAGGAGGTCATCATGGCTGCATAGCGGTTTCGATCCAGCACGGTAACCTGATAACCACGTTGCAACAGGGAATAGGCGGTGGTAACTCCAGAAATGCCAGCTCCAACAACCGCTATATGTGTCATGACGAATGCTCTGCGAAAGAATCATGGACAGGGTCGCACGTAATCCGGTCTTTGACCAGATCAACGTGCGTCTCTGTACAAGGTGATGGCTGCGTTCTGTCTGATCACGCCAACCGGGGCGGCAATCGTATCAGAATTGCCCCGTCTATCATTCAGGCAGCCACCATCTTCCGGCAAGGTTCAGCGAGCCAGCCAGCCACCATCTACCGGCAAGGTGATGCCATGAACATAGTTTGCCTGCTCGGAGGCGAGAAACACGGCCGCACCTGCCAGATCCGCTGGATTGCCCCAGTGGCCCGCCGGTATTCGATCCAGAATGGCCTTGTTGCGTTCCGGGTCTTCGCGCAATGCCTGGGTGTTGTTGGTTTCGATATAGCCAGGTGCAATGGCATTGACGTTGATTCCCTTGGGTCCCCATTCGCAGGCCAGCAGTTTGGTCAGGCCGGCAACGCCACTCTTGCTTGCCGTATACGACGGAATGCGGATCCCGCCCTGGAAGGACAGCAGGGAGGCGATGTTGATGATCTTGCCACTGCCCCGTGGCACCATGGTTCTGGCCACGGCCTGGCTCAGGAAAAACAGGGATTTCAGGTTGATATCCATGACCGCGTCCCAGTCCTCTTCGGAAAATTCCAGGGCATCGGCCCGACGGATGATACCGGCGTTGTTGACCAGTATGTCGATCTGTCCGGACCACTCCAGGACCCGGGATACGATGTCGTCAATCGGGTCCAGGCTGCCCAGATCTGCCTTGATGGCCAGGCAGTTATCGGGATCGTTCATCAGCGACAGGGTCTCATCCATGCTTGAACGCCCCACGCAGGCAACTCGGGCACCGGCTTGTGCCAGGCCCAGGGCAAAGGCCTGGCCGAGTCCGGTATTGGCGCCGGTAACAATGGCGGTCTTGCCGACGAGGCTGAAGAGGGCTGCTTGTTCCTTGCTCATTTCAAGTCCTCCATGGCCACGAAATCCATGTCATCGAAATCCTGGTTGTCTCCCGCCATGGACCAGATGAAGCCGTAGCGGCCGGTACCGGTGCCGCTGTGAATCGACCACCCGGGAGACAGGATTGCCTGTTGGTTGGCCACCACCAGATGACGGGTTTCCTGAGGTTCGCCCATCAGATGAATGACACGAGTCTTCTCGGCCATGTCGAAGTACAGATAGACCTCGGTGCGCCTGTCGTGCGTGTGACAGGGCATGGTGTTCCAGACACTGCCATCCGCGATGAGGGTCATGCCCATGGTGAGCTGGCAGGATGTGCAGACATCCGGGTGGATGTACTGTCGCAATTCGCGCACATTGGCATCGGATTGAGTACCGAGCTTGATGAGATTGGCGTCATCGGCCGTGATCTTCCTGACCGGATGAGCTGCATGTGCGGGTGTACTGATGAAATAGAAGCGCGCCGGATCCGTTGCATCCTTGCTGGAGAAGGTGACATTGACGCTGCTCATCGGTACATAGAGGGCATCGGTGTTCTGCAATTCGAAGTGAGTGCCATCGACTTCCACACTTCCGGCGCCGCCAATATTGAACACACCCAGTTCACGACGGTCGAGAAAATTCGGCGAACCGATCTGCTTGCTCGATTTCAGCGGCAATGCGACCTTGTCTGGCATCGCACCTCCGACGACGGTGCGATCCAGATGACTGTAGGTCATGCAGATCTCGCCGGACTTGAAGAGCTGCTCGATCAGGTAGGCTGCACGTAGCTCACTGGTATCGAAGCGACGTGTTTCCGCGGGACTGCTGACTTGGCGTATTTCCATGATGATATGCGTATGGCATTGGAGGATTTGGCGCCTAGTGTACTGTCTGAGAAGCAGTGTTGGGCACAGTACCGGAACGATTTCCGGTACTGTGCCAGTACAGCTTCCCTGTTCAGCTCAAGTGTTCGCGGAAGAAGGCGACCGTGCGCTCCTCTGCCAGCGCTGCCTGCTCTTCGTCAAAGCGAGGCGTTGAATTGTTGTGGAAACCGTGCATGGTGCCCGGGTAGATGTGTCGCTCATGCGAGACGTCTGCGGCTTGCAGGGCCGCCTCGAAATCCGGCCACATGGCGTTGATTCGATCGTCCTTTTCCGCAGATTGGATGAGCAGCGGGGCGCTGATGTTGGCCACCTGTGCGCTGTCCGGGGCAGCACCGTAGAAGGGAACGCCAGCAGACAGATCATCACCCATGTGCACTGCCAGTTGGTTGACGGTACCGCCACCCCAGCAGAAACCGACTGCACCCAGCTTGCCACTGGAGTCCGCATGCGCCTGCAGAAAGCGTGCGCTGTTGAGCATGTCCGTGGTCAGGGCTGCCTGGTCAAGGCCTTTCTGCAGTTCACGGCCCTTGTCGTCATTGCCGGGGTAGCCACCTACCGGGTACAGGCCGTCAGGCGCCAGTGCCAGAAAACCGAGCACCCCGAGGCGTCGGGCGACATCCTCGATGTAAGGGTTCAGACCCCGGTTCTCGTGAATGACCAGAACCGAAGGAAAAGGACCGTCCCCGGCGGGACGCACCAGATAGCCACGCATCTCGCCCGAGGTACCACCTTCGGAAGGGTAGGTGACATAACTGGGAGTGATGCGATCATCGGTGAACGAGATGGTCTGCGCTTCGGCGTAGCGAGGCAGCAGTGCCTGGGCCATGACGAGGCCGGACACGCCAGCGACGGTAATGGCGCCGCAGCGTTTCATGAATTCACGGCGATCCATGTATCCGTGACAATATTCATCATACAGGTCGAAAATACGCTGATCGATATGGATCGGTTTTTCCGTGTCAGCGTTGCGAGATGCGGGGGCTTCTGTCGTCATGATGGGTTTGGCTCCATGATTCCTGTCGAGTGAGTTTGAGGCGGTGCTCGGTCTGTTGGATGGGCAGCGACAGCTCCGAGTTCAATTCCTTGTGTCGATTGCATCACTGTCAGTATGCGGCAAGTAAAATCAACGACGCAAATCGTTTTCCATGAAAACGCGTACAGGAAGAGTAAACGGAATGGTGGTAGATTATTGGTATGACAAATACGAATGACATTGTCCCACTCGGTATCGCTGTCTCGCGGAGTGACAGACAACAATGAAGGCACCAGGCAAAGGGCAGAAGCCCCGGCTCGCGGCAGAAATCGAGGCGGACCTGCGCACCCGAATCCTTGCCGGAGAACCGCCGGTCGGTGAGAAACTGGCAACGGAGAGAGCTCTGTGCCTGACCTACGGTGTGAGCCGAACCGTGATCCGTGAGGTGATTGCCGGTTTGCGGGCGGCAGGACTGATCGAATCGCGTCGTGGCAGCGGTTTGTTCGTACGGGCGAACACTGTGCAGGAATCCCCCTGGCAAGCGGCCATGCCGCAGATGCAGGCGGAAATCGTTGCCATCGTGGACACCCTGGAGTTGCGGGCAGCGGTGGAGATCGAGGCGGCGTTTCTGGCCGCTACCCGGGCCTCTCCCGGGCAGATTGCGCGCATACGCAGCTGCCATCAGCAATTTGCCGAAGCCGTGGAGACGGGAGCAAAGACCGAGGAGGCCGATTATGACTTTCATCAGGCCATTGCCGAGGCAACCAACAACAGCGCTTATCGCTCCTTCATGGAATATCTGGGCAAGCGCACCATCCCGCGTGGCAAGCTGGGCCTGGAAACAACCGGTGAGCCCTATCGGGCGTACCTGGTGGATATGCAGTCGGAGCACCTGGATATTCTGGAGGCGATCGAAAGGCACCGTGCCGAGGACGCCAGACAGGCCATGCAGGCGCATCTGGTGGGCAGTCTGGAACGCTATCGAGCCTTGTCGCAGTCCTGATTCTCAGATTTGTCATGAATTGGTATGACAACTATTGACAGTGACGAATTATTGGTAGTACATTCGCTGCATGTTTCATCCGGCGAAATCGATCATGTCACCCGAAGAACTCAAACGTGTCCTGTCCAGAGGACTCCTGTCATTTCCGGTGACGCATTTCGATGCGGCCGGTGACTTCCACGAGGATTCCTACGCCCGCCATATCCAGTGGCTGGACGGGTTCGGCGCTGCAGCGCTGTTTGCAGCAGGTGGTACCGGCGAGTTCTTTTCGCTGCGCAAGGACGAAGTCGTGCAGGTGGTCAGGGCTGCCAAGGCAGCTGCTCGATCCACGCCCATTCTGGCCGGTTGTGGCTACGGCACGTCGATGGCTGTCGAATTGGCGGCCGAGCTGCAACAGGCAGGTGCCGATGGACTGTTGCTGCTGCCGCATTATCTGGTTGGTGCGTCACAACAGGGTCTGTACGACCATGTCAGGCAGGTCTGTCAATCCACCGACCTGGGAGTGGTTGTCTACAATCGCGACAACTCCATACTGCAAGCCGATACGCTTGCTCGTCTGGCCGACACCTGCCCGAATCTGATCGGGTTCAAGGATGGCTCGGGAGACGTTGCGCTGGTACGTCAGATCTGCGTGCAGATGGCTGAGCGGCTGGTGTATATCGGTGGTATGCCCACCGCAGAACTCTATGCGGACGCCTATAACGCGATAGGTGTCACTACGTATTCGTCGGCCGTTTTCAATTTCGTGCCGGATCTGGCCAACCGCTTCTATGCCGCGCTGCGCGCTGGCGATGAGAGTGTGACTCGGCAACTGTTGCAGGAGTTCTTCTACCCGCTGATGAAGATACGCGACCGTGAACCCGGCTATGCCGTGTCGATCATCAAGTCTGGCGCGCGACTGGCTGGTTTCGATCCCGGCAGCGTACGTTCACCGTTGACCGACCTGCGGGCAGAAGAAGAAAACGAACTTGCCGAACTGCTCGGACGGTTTTCCTGAGCAGGACAGTCCGCTATCGCAAGTAGCTGAAACAGACGCCCGTTGAGGCGCATTTACCCAAGAGGAGATACCATGAAAAAACTGGCATTGGCAGCGTTCACCACCGTTGCAACATTGAGTCTGGTCTGTGGCCCGGCACTGGCCGAGTACCCGGAGCGCGATATACGCGTCGTCGTTCCCTGGGGAGCAGGAGGCGGTACCGATGGCATCGTACGCAAGCTGACGACCATCGCCGAAGGGCAGCTGAACACCTCGATGTACGTGGAAAACATCGAAGGAGGGATCAGTGCAACCGGCATATCAGAAGTCATGAGTGCACGGCCGGATGGTTATACGATCGGCATGCTCACCTACGACAGCGTCATCACCGTGCCCTGGCAGGCTTTGCTGCCCAACTACAAGCTGGACAGGCTCGAGTTGATCGCTCGCGTCACCAGTGAGCCGGATGCCTTGATTGCTGCTGCCTCATCCCCCTATGAGTCCCTGTCCGATGTGCTCGAGGCTGCCAAGGCCGCTCCAGGCAAGGTGCGTATCGGCATGCAGAACATCGGTTCCCGTCTGCATCTGGCTGCCTTGCAGCTGCAACAGGAAACCGGTACCGAGTTCAAGCTGATTGCCTATCCTGGCGGTGCGGCCCAGCAGAAAGAGGCCATGCTCAACGGCGAGGTCGAGCTGGTGACCACCAGTCTGGGTGATTTCTCCTCCTTGCTCAACGAGGATAGTGCCAGAGGCATCGTGGAGTTTTCCGACACCCCCAACCCGACCTATTCTGATGTGCCTACGGCGGCTGATGAGGATCTGTCCCTGCGCATGGGGAGCTTCATCGTCGTGGCGGCACCTGCCGGTGTGTCGGAGGAGGTTGTTGGCAAGATCGAAGCTGCGTATCGGTTTGCACTGGACAGCGATGAGTTCCAGTCATGGGTGGCCGACGTCGGTGTGACACCCAACTGGCTGGGTAGTGACGAAGTGGGTGCATGGGCCAGTGATACTCAGGCTGGCATCTTCAAGCAGTTGGACGAGCTGGTTGCCAGTGGTGTCATTTCCAAGTGATCATTGAGGCGTAGCCGGAGATCCCCACATGACTGGAAACAAGGTATCTCGATGGAAGGGCATGGGGGTTCCGGTTGCGCTGCTGCTCATGACTCTGATCTACGGTAGTGAAGCGCTGACGATCAAGTCTCAGTTCGACGAAGGTCTGGTCGGGCCGTCTTTCCTGCCGCTCTTGTTGACCGCTGTCGTCGTGCTGGGTCTGTTGGGTATTCTGGTCAGGCAGTGGCGAGAGTCTTCGTCGGTCGAACCCGTTGAGCATGACATTGCGGCGGGTGGAATGGGTTTCGAGCAACACCGCAAGCCTGCCCTGGTGGCGCTGTCGGTGCTGGCTTATGTCTTGCTGTTCAAGCCGCTGGGTTATGTTCTGGCAACGGTATCTCTGGCCTTCCTGCTGCTCAAGCTGTTTGACTATGCGCCCCGGCAATGGCTGCGCCAGATGATCGTCTCGGCACTGATGACGCTGGTGTTTCATGTGTTGTTCAGTGTGTGCTTCAGTGTGCGTCTGCCATTGCTGCCGAGCGTATTCTCATGAATTTTGCACAACAGGTGTTCGGTGGTTTCGGGGAAGTGCTGCAGGCCTGGAACCTGCTGTTCATGGTGGGTGGTTTCCTGATCGGCACGTTCTTCGGTGCCGTGCCGGGCCTCACCTCGGTGCTGGCCATTGCATTGTTGCTGCCGATAACCTATTCCATCGATGTCGTGCCTGCCTTGATCATGTGTGCCTCGATCTTCATGGCCGGCATGTACTCTGGCAGCATTACAGCCACCACCATCAACATTCCCGGTGCTCCCTCGTCAGTCATGACGGCACTGGAAGGGAATCAGTTGATGCGACAGGGCAAGGGTGCCAACGCCCTGGGGCATGCGGCACTGGGTTCCATGGTGGGTGGAACCGTGGGCGCTCTGTTGCTGATACTGCTGATGCCGCTGGCGGCTGAAGCCACGCTTCTCATCCGAACCCCCGGAAAGTTCTCTCTCATCGTGTTTGCGATTGTGGTCATCGTGCTGGTACAGCGCGATGATGCACTCAAGGCCATTGTTGCCACCGCACTGGGCATGATGATTGCCACCGTGGGGATCGATGTCATGCAACCCATCCCGCGATTGAGTTTCGATACGGCAATTCTGGTGGAAGGTATCGACATGATGCCGATCATCATCGGTGTATTCGCCCTCACCGAGTTGTTGATGCAGGCAAGACCGGGCAGTGACGATGTATCGGCATCGAAAGTGCGTGAGGTGGCCAGGTCGATCCGACGCCGGGATTTCATTCCCAGGCTGGCGGAGGTTCGCAGGATCGGCTTCTTCGCGTACCTGAAAGCGGCCGTCATCGGTTACGGTATCGGTATCCTGCCAGGGGTTGGTGGATCGATGGCAGCCTTCGTTGCCTATGCAGATGCCAAGCGCAGTTCGAAAACGCCAGAAGAATTCGGGCAGGGCAGTCGTGAAGGCATTGCCGCTTCGGAATCGGCCAACAATGCCATGTGTGGTGGTGCCTTCGTGCCCATGCTCTCCTTCGGCATTCCGGGGGATCCGACAACCGCCATCGTTCTCGGTGTACTGGTCATCAATGGCTTGCAGCCCGGGGCGCGTCTGGTGACCCATCAGGCTGAATTGATTGCACCGATGTTTGCCTCATTGCTCATCAGTGCCCTGATACTGATCCCCTTGACCTTGTACCTGCTGGGTCCCTGGTTTATCCGGATCGTGGCGATTCCTCGCGGCATGCTGTATGCCTGCATCGCGGTTGTCGCTCTGGTTGGCAGCTACGTGGCCACCTATTCGGTATTTCAGATGTTTCTGGCGGTCCTGTTCGGCGTGTTCGGCTATTTCCTGCGTCGAGCCGGCTTCCCTGTCATATCATTGTTGCTGGGATTCATTCTCGGACCTGATCTGGAGCTCTATCTGCGGCGCTCGCTGTCGTTGAACGATGGGGATGCCAGTATCTTTCTGACGAGTCCCGACAGCCTTTTCTTTCTTGCACTGGCCGCCCTGTTCATCTATCTCATGGCAATCAGGCCGGGAATGCGCGCACGGCAATCGGAGCAGAAGTGATGTTACCGGAACACAGGACCTGACCGTGCTCAAGCCCGACGGCTTCTTCGATCCCGCTGCACGAAACAACGCGCAGTGCTCTTCCTGAACAGGTATTCTGCAAGGATGGCCGCCTGGCGCGCAAACTGCGACAATCGTCGCCATGACACTTGCAAACGGGTTGGTCGGGGTTCTGTTGATGGCGTCAGCCATCTGTCTGCTGCGCTGGCGAGCCCGCCTTGTCTGCCGTGTCGATCCCGAGAAGTCGCCTGAGCAAGGCGACACGGCAGATACTCGACTTGGTCGGGTGCTGGATGACTGGAATGACCAACATGGCGAGCAGTCCGATTCCCTGTGTTTTCCATTGGGTGATGCCCGTGAATCGTTCCTGAGTCGCATCGAGCTGGCACGACTTGCCGACCGCACCATCGATGCTCAGTACTATGTGTTCCATGATGATGAATCTGGCCGTGGCTTGCTTGCCATGCTCATCGCAGCGGCCGAACGGGGTGTAAGGGTCAGGCTGCTGCTCGATGATATCGATCTGAAAGAGCGTGATGCCTTGCTGTCCAGATTGGCAGGCGAGATCGATAATCTGGAGATTCGCATCTTCAACCCCTTGTACCTGCGTTTTGCCCGACCGCTGGATTTCATTCTGAGATTCCCGCGATCCAGCCGGAGGATGCACAACAAGTCCTTTACCGTCGATGCTGCTGCCTGCGTTGTCGGTGGGCGAAACATCGGCGATGAATATTTCGGCGTCGATGCCCGTGTGTCATTCAGCGATTACGACATGCTGGCCGCCGGCAAGGTGGCAAGCGATGTGGTAAGACAGTTTGACGCTTACTGGTGTGGTGGCTTGTCACTGGACTGTGCCGCGGTCGCTGCACCTGCGCCAATGGAACTCTATCAACAGTGGCTGTTGCAGGTGAAAGAGGCCGGGCAGCGCTTTGTCAGCGAGTCTGATGAGGCCGATGAACTGCCACCGCAGCAGCTCATCCGCCGTAGTCTGGATGTCTGCAGCTGTGATGCCGAAGTCCTGTGCGATCCTCCCGAGAAAGTACTGAGCCGGCTTTTCGATACAGACGGCAGTCTGACACCGGAAATCATGACACTGATGCGGTCGGCCCGCAGGACCTTGCTGATTTCATCGCCCTACCTGATCCCCGGTTCCTGGGGCATGGATCTGTTTCGCGAACTGCGCCAGCGTGGTGTCGAGGTGACGGTGCTGACCAACTCGTTTGCGGCCAATGATGTGCTGGCCGTACATGCCGGCTACATCGACTACCGACGCCAGATGGTTGAGCTCGGCATCAGGCTGTACGAATTCATGCCCGATGTCGATCCCGGGCAGCGACACCTGAAGTTGCTGGGATCGAAGCGCTCGAGCCTTCATGCAAAGACATTTCTCATCGATCGTGAGCGACTCTTTGTCGGTTCCTTCAATCTGGACCCACGCTCGGCCATCCACAATACCGAGATGGGGATCGTGTTCGAAAACGCCACCCTGGCCGCCAGGCTGCACGGTTCTCTGACTGACAGGCTGGAAGAAATTGCCTATCATCTGAAACTGGATGCGCAAGATCGACTGCTGTGGGAGGACCGTTCGGATCAGAATGACGCTGAAGTGCACCATCTGGAGCCGAATACGACACATTGGCAAAGAATGGGTGTGTACTTGATGTCGTGGCTGCCGGTGGAGTGGTTGTTGTAGACTGAGATTCCACGTTGAGTGAAAGGTGAATCAACTGGCGGTAAACATGAACTATATTATTCAGGTGACGGAAGATGACTAACAAGGCTGAGCTGAGCAAGGCTATCGAGGGACTGAGAACCGAAATCGACGCCCTGGAGGATAGTGACGAGCAGACCAAGGCACATCTGACGCAGTTGGCTAGTCTCATGGAAGCTCAACTGCATGGCAATGAGTTGTCACCGGAAGCGTCTACGGCGGACACGATGAAGGAACTCATCGAGACCTATGAGGCGAGGTATCCTCGAGTGACGGCGATGGCCAATGATCTGATGACGCGGCTTGCCGCCATGGGAATCTGAACCCCATCAAGACGTTTCGAGCTTTTGATGGATCACCATGACGCAGAGTTGCTCAATGGCGTCGAGACGCCGGTCTTTGTGCTGGAGAGCGACTCGCGGGGTCTGCCGGTGTTCGCCTCATTCAATGATGCCGCCTGCCGTCTCGTGAATTTCAGCGCCGAGCAGGCGCTTGGCAAGACAGCCGAGGAAGTCTATCAGGGCGAACTTGGCAAGGTCATCTTTCAGCGTCATGTCAGCGTAATGCAGTCGGGAGAGGCGAAGACATTCGAATTGCAGTTTCCGATCGAGGGAAGAATTCGGCACATACGTACCCACCTGAAGCCGGTGACATCCGACAGTGGCGAGGTCGCCCGCATCATTGGAACTGTCAAGGAGGTCACTGCAGAGTACGAGCTGCAGGATGAGCGCAGTCGGACGATGTCGGTAACGCGCGAACTGGAAGCCTTCATCAGTCTGGCGGCCCATGACTTGCGCAGTCCCTTGCGTAATGTGAAGGCCTTGAGCGGCATGCTGCAAGACGGTTTCACGGATCTGGGGGATGGCAAGTTGCAGGTCATTCAGAAGCTGGATCAGGTAGCCAACCAGGCATTGGTGTTGATTTCCGACGTGCTTGATCATGCCGAAGCCACTGGCGCCACCGAGTCTGTCGAGCGGTTCGAACTGGATGTGCTGTGTCGCGATATTCTGATCATGCTGGACCCGACTGGACGGCATGTAGTCACCATTGACTCTCGAAGTGTGCATGCCGACAAGACAGCAACCCAGATCGTATTGCGAAACCTGATTGACAATGCAATCAAGCACAACGCGGGCAAACCGATTGCATTGCATGTGTCTGCGACCACACTCTACGAGGGATTCTTTCAGATTACCGTCAGTGATGATGGAGTGGGGTTTGATGAGTCCACCGTGCGATTTCTCAATGGGGCCGAACAACGCCCGGGCAATGGCTATGGCCTGCTGGGCATTCGCAGTCTGCTGAAATCACGCGGAGGATCACTGAACGCCGAAGCTCCGATGAGCGGGCGGGGGGCTGTTGTCAGGTTTGCATTGCCGGGGACGCTTGACGGGGATGATGATCAGGGTGCTGACTCCTGATCGGACCGGTGCGATGGACTTGCCCGGCCGTCCGTTGTCGCCATGAAGGTGGGTGACAGGACTGGTACGGTCCGGGTTCGAGCGGTTGTTTTGGAAGGATTCAGTCGTTCGCTGGTGAGGAATATCGTTGTTGCACCAGCTTGCGGTATTCTCGCGGTGTCATGGACTTGAGTTCGCGAAAATGCCGATTGAAGTTGGCAATGTTGTGAAATCCCACTTCATGGCAGACGTCGGTTATCGCCAGTTTGCCCTCACCAAGCAGTTCACAGGCGTGGGTTATGCGCAAACGATTGAGGTAGCGATTGAAATTGGTGCCGGTGGAACGAGTGAAGAATCGTGAGAAGGCGCTTTCACTCATGCCACTGACTCTGGACACTTCCGAGAGACGCAGGTCCTGAGTATGATTGGCCGCAATATAGCTGGTTATCTGATCGATTCTGCTGCGTGCCGCCTCGTTCTGTTTCGATTCCGGCATGCTGTCGCACAGTACGCGGTATCGTGATTCGCGATTCAGCACTCCCAGAAAATCGATCAGCAGGGCAAGACGTGTGATCTGATCACTCTCGATCATGCGCTCGAAGAAGGTCATGGCCTTGTTGCCCAGGGACTCGGAGAATTCCAGGCCAAGCTGCGATCGCTTCAGCAGAGGCAGCAGTGCATTGACCTCAGGTATGTTGGCGGCCATGGATGCGACAAGATCTCGCCTGAACTGGACGACAAAATCGCGAAGTTCAAGGGTTTGCTCTGGCGCTACATCACTGACCCAGTTATGTGGCTGCATGGGGCCTAGCATGATCAGATGGCGAGCGGTAAACGGGCCTGCATGATCACCGACGAACATCTGGCCGTTACCTTCGACGATCAGGTGCAATTCGTATTCGTCGTGGCCATGCCATCGAACCAGCGGGCTTGGCAGTCCGTGGCAGAAAGCCAGTACCGATCGATCGTCCACGTCGCGAGGCTCGAGTTCAGGGGCAATCGGCGAATACAGGCCTGTGCTCATTGACAAGATGACTCTCGCGGTCGATTCAAGTGACCATCATACACAGGCAGTCAGAGGTGGTACATGCAAAAGCCAGCTCTGTAACATCGACAGCCTTTCTGACGGCATTGTGCCACTTGCCCTGCTGATTTCTGCACAAGGGGATGCTCAGGCGCTCAGATGAAGGCCACATTCGCGAAAGGCCTCACCCTTGGTCGGGTCGAAGCACGACGGGCCTTCCGGCAGATCATGTTCCAACCGATAACGGGCTACCGTATCGGCGGTCCATTCCAGTATGGGCGAGGCTTTCAGCAGGCCATTCGAGGCGGTATGAAATGTGGGTAACTTGCTGCGGTGCGCCGATTGATAGCGTCGAATCGAACTGAGCCAGCCATCAGCCTGCAGCTCTTGCAAGGCGCGCTGGAATGGTTCGATCTTGACCTCGTGCGTGAACTCTGCGTGTTCCGGATCGTCGAGCGCTGGCGGAAACGTGATCGTGTGATCATGCGGCTCGTAGGTCTTGAGATTGAGATCGAGTCTCTGGTGAAGCTCGTCGGCAAAGGCCCGCGTTGCGCGAGTGTTATATCCGGTATCGACCCAGACGACGGGGATATCTGCCTTGACCTGCGTGACCAGATGCAGAAATACGGCAGATTCCTCCGAGAACTTGGTGCTGACGATAGGGCGGCAGCTGTTTTCCAGAGCAACATGAATGGCATTCCGGGCGGTTGCCAGTTGATGCCTGTAGTTCAGCTCTTCCCGTGTATCACTGACCATTGTCTCTGTCGCTGTCACTTTTTCTGCTTGCGAAAAGTATCGTTCAACTACGAGACTGGCTCCAAGACTTTCTGGTTATAAGCTTATGCCTTTGACCTGACTACAATCCGAGCTCGGACAGTCCCGGATGCTCATCGGGACGGCGTCCCAATGGCCAGTGGAACAATCTGTCGGCCTCTGCCATGGCCAGATCGTTGATGCTGGCGTAGCGGCGGCGCATGAGGCCACTGTCGTCGAATTCCCAGTTCTCATTGCCGTAGGATCGAAACCAGTCGCCCGCGGCATCGTGCCATTCGTAAGCATAGCGTACGGCAATTCGGTTGCCAGCGAACAGCCAGAGCTCCTTGATCAGGCGATAGTCCAGTTCACGCTGCCATTTGCCTTTCAGGAAGGCTTCGGCTTCGTCCCGATTGTTGACAAAGGTAGAGCGATTGCGCCAGCGGGTATCGAGAGTATAGGCCTGTGCTACCTTCGCGAGGTCGCGACTGTTCCAGCCATCTTCAGCCAGGCGTACCTTGGTTGTGGCACTGGTGTGATCAAAGGGGGGGAATGGAGGACGCGTGTTCATGTGCAGGTTTCCAGAGAGGTGAAGTTCAAAGGGCCAGGGAAAGTTTCTCTGCGCCTTTTGCCGGTACGGCGCAGCAGATGAGTACTTCAGTATCCGCGATGGGGGCAGTAGGAGGCGTGCGATAGCTGACCTGCCCGCTGATGAGCCGTGTGGCACAGCTACCGCAATTGCCGCTGCGACAACCATGATCAGGTGACAGGCCGTGGGCTTCGGCCAGCTCCAGCAACGTCGGATCTCCATGACTCCAGCGTTGTTCGAATCCGGAGTCGACAAAATGCACCATGGCTTCCTCGGCTTCTTCTGCTTGCATTGTCGACGCTGGTTGTGGAATGTTCGAAGAATTTTCCTCGGGCCTGGCCGTGGAGTCTCGTATCAGACTCGACAGTCCGAAGGCTTCGGCCTGGATACGGTGATCGGGAACGCCCAGGCTACGCAGCTCGTCATGGAGTGACTGCATGAATGCGGATGGGCCACACAGCATGAAATCGTAATCGTCCAGTGACAGCAAGCTGCGCAGCATGTCGGCGTTGATACGACCTTTGCGCTCATAGTGAACCGCCTGTTCTTCCCCATCACTCACTTCACTGACGATTCGGTGGTAGTCGATCTGCCCATTGCTGCTTTTTTGCAGTTGCATGAATTCATCGGCAAAGGCACGTTGATCATTCGAGTGGCAGGCATGCAGTATGGTCAGGTGGCGAAGTTGCTGCGCCGGGCTTGCCAGTTCGGCAATCTGTTTTGCCATGGCGATCATGGGGGTAATGCCCACCCCTGCTGCCAGAAGTACAGCGGGGCGTTTTTCTGTCGGATCAATCCAGAAATCTCCGGCAGGTGCCTTGATTTCCATGCGGTCTCCCGCGCGCACATGTTCATGCAGATATCTGGACATCGTGCCTCTGGCTTCTCGCTTCACCGAAATCCGATAGTGATCATCAGCGGGTGAGGAAGACAGAGTGTAGGAGCGAATCAGCGGCTTGTTACTGCCCGCCGGAGTGACTCGAAGAAGCAGGTGCTGACCGGCCTTCGCGGGTAGCAGGCCGGCGTCATCGTCGGGTTCCAGATGGAACGAGCGGATGATGGTACTTTCGTCCACAATGCGGCTGACTCGGAAATCTCGCCAACTGCTGCGCAGGGATTCTTCGGTCATTTTCGCTTCGACCTGCTGCCAGTTGCCGGTCATCAGGGTATTGGGTGAATAATCCATGAAGCTCGAGCGAAATGGCAGGGCGTCGTGCGTGCGCAGCCCTCGCTGCACATGAAAACGCCAGCCTCGTTCCGCACCCTTGAATGCCCGTATGGCGGGGTCGTTTTCCGCCAGAAGCTCTACCGTGCCACTCAACTGCAACAGTTCGCCACTGTTGAAATCAGCGAACAGCAGTCCAGCTTTTGGATTGGCCAGAAAATTGCCCAGCGTGTTGAAGAAGCGATTGCCGGAGTAATCGGGAATGGTCAGCGTATTGCCGTCGACCTTGATGAATCCGGGTTGGCCGCCGCGGTGAGAGACATCCACACCTTCCTTGTCGGGACGATCCGTGACATCAACGTAGCTGGAGACGAAAAAGGTATCAGCGCGAGCGATCATGGTAGTGGCTGCCTCGTCCAGTGAACTCAGAGTCTCGACACGATGTCCAGCGCCGATAGTCCCGGGTTCACGGATGAAATCGATGGATCGTCGCTGTATGTACTGCGGGCAGTTGCCAAACGATTGATCGACTTCCAGCGAAAAGCCGGTGGACGTGGATGCCACCACGTGTACATTGACGCGATTGCGGCGGCGCGTTCTCGGATCCAGACCGATCAGTCCAAGACGTTTGCCGACGGCCAGAGAGCCTGCCAGCGGATCGCCGGGAAGCGCTCTGACCGACACATCGAGCCGCGTGGGCAGGGGAGAGTGCATGAAGCCGGGTCTGCCAGACAGCATGGAGGCCCATGGGTTGCCCTGCTCATCAACACTGCCCAGGACGACGAATGGCAAGTCTTCGAAGAATTGTCGATGCTGATCCGGCATGAATGAGCGGATGGCCTTGTTGGTATAGGCGGCCAGGGATTCACGACTGCCGGTACGGGTCTGAAGTTCAAGCTCTCCCCAGTGAAAAGGTGAATCATCCGGTACGACTGTCGTTGCTGCACTCATGCGAACTCTCCTGTCTTGCGTTTGTCAGGTCAGGCCAGCAGGCCGGCTTTGGTCGTGGGCATTGCCTTGAAGCCCTGCAACCCCTCGATACTGGCCAACCAGCGGAGTACGTTGGGATAGGCGTCCAGCGAGACATTGCCTTCGGGAGCATGAGCGGTATAGCTGTACAGTGCGACATCGGCAATGGTGGGGGCATCGCCCACCAGAAAATCACGGCCTTTCAGGTGCTGATCGATGCGCGCCAGATAACGATGAGCCAGTGCATGCGTGAAATCGATATCGAAGTTGGCGTTGAACACCGTGTTGAGTCTGGCAGCCGCCGGTCCATAAGCCTGCTCACCGGCTGCCAGGGTCAGAAATTTCTGTACTTCGGCTTCCAGATGCGGCTCTGTCGGCAACCAGGTCGGGGCGTATTTGCGTGCCAGATACACCAGAATGGCGTTGGAATCCGAGACGACCACGTTGTTGTCTTCGATGACGGGCACCTGGCCTGCAGGATTCAAGGCCAGAAAGGGGGCTTGCTTGTGTTCCCCGTTCGGCAGATCGACCAGCACGATTTCATGCTCGATACCTGCAAGTTCGGCAAAGAGCGCGACGCGATGGGAATGGCCGGAGAGTTCGAAATGATGAATGCGAATGGCTGTGTTCATGATGTGATTCGTGTTCTCTGTGAAGGATTGCCTGACGAGACACGATAGTAGTTAGGTAACTTCAAGGGAACAATAACCTTTAATATGGAATCATAATGTACAAAATGTAGATAATTGAAAGGGGCGAGTCGCATCATGGATACCATCGAGGGTATGCGAACCTTTGTGGCGGTAGCTGCTGAAGGGTCTTTCACTGCGGGTGCCAGACGCATGGGCATCAGTACCAAACTGGCCAGCAAATATGTACAGCAGCTGGAAGCGCGACTGGGCGCACAGTTGTTCAGTCGCACCACACGCAGTGTTCGCGTCACCGATACCGGGCGTGCCTATCTGGAACGTTGCATGCCACTGCTGGACCAGTTCGATGAACTCGAAGGTCTTGTCCAGGCGAGGCAGTCGGAGCTGGCTGGCAGCATTCGTCTGTCTGCGCCTACCGCGTTTGGCAGTAGCGCCTTGCCCGCAGCCCTGGCTCGTTTCCAGCAGCAGCATCCCAAGGTACGAATCGACCTGCAATTGTCGGATAACTGGGTGGCGCTGGTTGAAGAAGGGTTTGATCTGGCAGTACGCTTTGGCAATCTGGACGATTCCAGTCTCGTTGCGCGGCGTCTGCTGACAATGCGTCTGGTGGTGGTGGCATCACCCGCCTATCTGCAGCGCGAAGGCGAGCCGGAAACCCCGGCTGCCTTGTCGGCGCACAACTGTCTGGTGCAGGACCTGGCGACGGCCGCCGACCTGTGGACATTCCATGTCGATGACAGACCCGTGCAGGTTCGCATCAAGGGCACGTTCCGGGCAAATTCGCCTCGGGCCATTGCTCACATGGCAGCGCAGGGTCTGGGGATTGGTCGCTGCCCGAAATACGTTGCCGACCCGTTTCTGCAGAACGGGGAACTGCGAGTGCTGTTTGAAGAACACGAAGCCAGCACACTGAACCTGCAGGCTCTGTACCCGGCAAGTCGGCACCTGAATATCCGGGTCCGCGCCTTGATTGACCATCTGGTAGAACATTTCACCGATGCGGGGAATCAGGCTCGTCTATCGCCGTACAGTTAGCGCCAATGACACCCTTGATGCTCTCGGTGCTCTCGGTGCTCTCGGTGCTCTTGACGCTCTCGAGTTCCTTGACACCCCTGTCAGACGACAGACCTTCGCGTGGCGCTCTCCGGGTGGTCATGATCCTTCGTGAGGCACAGGGAGTGATCGGCCAGCACCTCCAGTATCCGGCAATCGCTGGCACTGCCACCGCTGCATTCATCCAGCATGCGTTGCAGTTCCTGACGAATGGCCTGCAGGCGCGCCAACCGCTGGTCGACTTCGTGTAATTGTTGCTGCACGATGCCGTCAACCGGCTCGCAACTGGCTGTCGGCCGATCAGCCAGACTGAGCAGTTGCCGAATGGCATCGAGGGTGAATCCCAGCTCGCGTGCATGTCTGACGAAGCCCAGTCGCCGCACCGATGCCTGGTCGAATCGCCGCTGTCCGCCTTCGCTACGCCGCGCGGCTGTGATCAGGCCGATCTCCTCGTAGTAGCGAACCGTCGGTACCTTGGTGTGGGTCAGTTTCCCCAGCTGTCCGATCGAATATTCCATATTTTCCATCCCCGGGGCTTGAAGCTCTAGTTACTGGAGATCCTATGATGTCATGGTCCTGATTGAAAGAGGTGGATCATGTCTGCATCGCATCCAGAGCCAGCACCGTTGAACAAGCAAGAACCTGACCGCGGTTGTTGCGCGTCGCAGGTGTCGGATACAAACCCCGTCGATCCCAGTGCGGGGCCGGTGACGTCCTGTTGCGCAGGGTCTGATGCATCGACTGAAACGACGTCCGGGACTGGTGCCGACTTGCCATCGGCGGGTCGTGTCTTTCAGGTATCCGGACTTGATTGCGTGGAAGAGGTGCGCATACTGAAACGCGCGATCGGTCCACTGGTCGGCGGACACGAACAGCTATCCTTCGATGTCCTGAATGGACGCATGAGTATATCCGGCGAGGCCGAGGATATTGGCGACAAACGGATTGCCGATGCGATTGCGGCGACCGGCATGAGCGCCACCAGGGTGGGCGACCCGAACGCCAGACCCGGGGCGGACCACCGGAAAACGTACATGACGATTCTCAGCGGTGTGGCGATCCTGATTGGCATGCTGTTGCATGTTCTCGCTGCTGATCGACCGCTAAACTGGCACACCGTGCTCAATGCCCATGCCGATACCGGTACGCCCTTGCCGGAGACCGTGGCCTGGTTGCTGGCAACGGCAGCCGGCATCCGTCATGTGCTGCCCAAGGCCTGGTATTCGCTGAAGACCCTGCGGCCGGACATGAATCTGCTGATGACCATTGCGGTGGTGGGTGCCATTGCCATTGGTGAACTGTTCGAAGCGGCAACCGTGGCCTTCCTGTTTGCACTGTCGCTGACACTGGAAAGCTGGAGTGTCGGGCGTGCCCGCAAAGCCGTGGCGGCCTTGCTGGAACTGGCACCGTCCTCGGTTCGAATCATCGACGACAATGGCGAGGAGCGTGATGTGCTGCCCGCCGACGTGCCGATTGGCACGCACTTCATCGTTCGCGCAGGTGATCGCATAGCGCTCGATGGCGAGGTGTTCGATGGAATGGGATCGGTTGATCAGGCGCCCATTACCGGAGAAAGCATCCCGGTAGCCAAGATGCCCGGGGATGAGGTCTTTGCCGGAACGATCAACGGTGAAGGCACACTGACGGTGAAGGCGACGCAGGCTGCACAGGATACGGTACTGGCACGCATCACCCGTTCGATCGGAGACGCGCATGCCAAACGTGCCGCTGTCGAGCGCTGGGTCGATGCCTTCGCACGCCGCTATACGCCAGTGGTGATGATCATCGCCTTGCTGGTTCTGCTGGTACCACCATTGGCTTTTTCTGCCGCATGGCAGCCGTGGGTATACAACGCTCTCGTGTTGCTGGTCATTGCCTGCCCTTGTGCGCTGGTGATTTCCACCCCGGTATCCGTGGTGGCGGCGCTGGCCAGTGCTGCCCGTTCCGGTGTACTCATCAAGGGAGGGACCTATGTCGAATTGCCGGCGCGGCTCGATGCGCTGGCGCTGGACAAGACCGGGACGCTGACGCAGGGCAAGCCCGTCGTGCAGAAGATCGTTGCACTCGATGGTCGCAGCGAGCAGGCGCTACTGAGCGATGCTGCTGCCCTGGAATCTCGCAGTTCTCACCCTCTGGCTACTGCCGTCCTCAACGCAGCCCGTGAAGAAGGTCTCGCGCCCCTTCCTGCGGATGATGTGCAGATACTGGCCGGGCGCGGAGTACGTGGTCGGGTGCAGGGTCGGCCCTTGTGGATAGGATCGTCACGGTTCGCCCGGGAAACGCTGAGTGATGGCGCTGAGCTGTCGTATGTCCTCGAGCAGCATATCGTGGAGCTGGAGCAGGCAGGCAATACCGTGGTGGTCGTGGGCGCGGGGAACCAGGCCATTGGCGTACTGGCTCTGGCTGATGCGCTGCGTCCGGAAGCCCGAGCGATGATTGCCATGCTGCACCGGCAAGGCGTCAAGGAAATCGTCATGCTTACCGGTGACCATGCGATTACCGCCAATGCGGTGGCAGCAGCGGCCGGTATCGACACGGTACGTGCAGGTCTGCTGCCGGAAGACAAGGTGTCCGAGATAGAAGCGCTGATGGCCCGTCACGAGGTGGTGGCCATGATTGGCGATGGGGTCAACGATGCGCCGGCGATGGCTCGTGCCAGTTTCGGGGTAGCCATGGGAGCGATCGGTTCGGATGCCGCCATCGAGACAGCGGACATTGCCCTGATGAGCGATGAACTGGAACGATTGCCGTGGCTGATCAGGCATTCACGGCGCACCCTGACAGTCATTCGGCAGAACATCGTGTTTTCTCTGGCGTTGAAAGCCGTGTTCGTGATCATGACGGTGTTCGGCATTGCCACCTTGTGGGGAGCCATCGCAGCCGATGTGGGGGCCACACTGTTGGTGGTGGCCAATGCTCTGAGATTGTTGCGACTTTCCGACCGTCACTCATCAATGGTTCTTTAGTGACAAAGCCGAACGATTGTCATACGATATTGTACAAAATGGATAATGTACCAAACCATTGGCATTGAACAAGAAGATCCGAAGATCCAATCCATCCCGGTGCAGCAGAGATGATGCCGATTCCCCTGATTGTCATCCTCGCCGCGACTCCTGCATGACCTGCAGAATCGTGGTTGGAGCAGAGGTACGGACATCGTAATGCCGCGATTGCTATCGTTCAGCTCTACGCATCGGTAATGCAAGCAGACCACATCAGTTGGCGATTCCCTGGAATTGCCTCAACCCATGCCGTCACTGACGGCGAGAAGGAGAGTACGCACATGAAAATCAGGAATCTGGCGAAGGCAGTAGCGCTGGCTGGCGTTGCGCTGGCAGTCGCCGGCCCGGCAAGTGCTGCCAGGACACTGCAGTTTGCTCATGTCTATGAAATCGCCACCCCTTATCACCAGGTTATCCTCAAGGCCGCGGAAGAGCTGGAAAAGCGCACGGAAGGACGCTACGAGATGAAGGTGTTCCCGGCCTCTTCGCTGGGCAAGGAAACGGCCATCAACGAAGGTCTGTCTCTGGGGACCGTTGATGTCATCTATACCGGTGTCGGATTTGCTGCCAACTCCTATGGCCCCATCTCCATCAGTGACTATCCATTCACCATGCGTGGCCAGAAGCACTGGGAAGCCTACCGTGACAGTGATCTGTTCAGCGAACTGGCCGATGGCTTCAAGGATACCACCGGCAACGAGATTGTCGCTCTGACCTACTACGGTGCACGGCATGTCACATCCAACAAGCCGATACTGACACCAGCGGACATGGAAAACCTCAAGATCCGTGTACCCAACGCGCCTTCGTACCTGCTGTTTCCGGAAGCAACTGGCGCCAATCCGACGCCCATGGCGTTCTCCGAGGTCTACCTCGCCCTGCAACAGGGTGTGGTCGATGCCCAGGAAAATCCGCTGCCAACCATCCAGTTCAAGAAGTTCTACGAGGTTCAGAGCAACATCAACCTGACAGGCCACATCACCAATTCGCTGATTTCAGTGGTGTCCGGCAGCACCCTGGCCAGCATGGATGAAGCAGACCAGCAGATCCTGAAGGATGTGCTGAAAGAGGCCGCGCTTGACGCCACTCAGCAGATCGTTCAGGCAGAGAACGAACTGGCTGACTGGTTCCGCGAACAGGGCAATACCGTGAACGAGGTGGATCGTGGTCCTTTCATCGAAGCGGTACAACCCTTTCTGGTCAGTGACGACATGCCTTGGCCGAGCGACGTCTATGAGCGTCTGCAAGCGATTCAGGATGCGCCCTGATCGTTCGTCAGACTCGATCCTGATGTAATGCAATGCAGTAGTCCACACCCGGCGGTCGACGCCGGGTGTGATTTCCTGTCCAGTGGAGTAAACCATGACCACCCCCCCCAGTAGCGAATCGACGTCGGTCGATCTCGAGTCTGCCGCCTTTGACGAGGTGACCAACGATATCTCGGACGTGAAGTGGACTGACATTCCGGTTCTGATCATTTTCTGGGTGCTCTTCTTCATTGTTGCCCTGCAGTTCTTCACCCGCTACGTGCTGAACGATTCGCTGGCCTGGACCGAAGAGATTGCACGATTCTTTCTGATCTTCCTGGCCTTTGTCGGCTCGGTCACCTGCGTGCGCAAGGGATCGCATATCTATCTGGAGTTCTTCTATCGTTATCTGCCGGTCGGTTTCATCAAGCCCATCGCGCTGTTCTGCGAGCTGACGGTTGCAGTATTCTTTTCCGCTGCCGGTTACTACTGCATCGGACTGGCACAGCGCACCTTCTCGCAGCGCATGATTTCGGTTGATCTGCCCAAGGGCATCATCTACTGGGTCGTGGTTGTCGCCTGCTTCGCCATGGCCTTGGTGGCCATCATCAACATCTTCAAACTGGCCAGACGTCCTGCTGCCGAGATTGCTGCAGAGAAGCTGGACCCTTCACATATGGCAGGCAACTGACATGGCTCTGACTTTCATGTTCATTCTGCTGGCGATTCTGTTGATCGTCGGCGTTCCTGTTGCTGTCTCACTGGCGGGTGCCTCGCTGGTCTACATACTGATCGAGGGTCGGCCGGCAGTGGTCATGATCCATACCATGATCAATGGCGTGGACAGCTTTCCCTTGCTGGCCATTCCGTTCTTCATTCTGGCCGGTCATCTGATGAACACGGCGGGCATCACCAACAAGATTTTCGCGTTTGCCCGAGCGCTGGTGGGCTGGATGCATGGTGGTCTGGGGCATGTCAACGTGGGTGCCAGCGTCATCTTCGCCGGCATGTCAGGAGCCGCGGTGGCTGATGCCGGTGGTCTGGGCACCATCGAGATCAAGGCCATGCGCGATGCCGGTTACGACACCGACTTCTCGGTCGGCATCACCGCCGCATCGTCCACGATCGGGCCGATCATTCCACCTTCGCTACCACTGGTGATCTATGGCGTCATGGCGTCGGTATCCATTGGCGAGTTGTTTGCCGCCGGTCTGATACCGGGATTGCTGATGGCTGTATCTCTGATGATCATGGTGGCCTGGTATTCACGACGTCGCAACTATCCGCGGGACGCCAGCTTCCAGCTGTCGCGCCTGGCAACGACCTTCAAGGCAGCCTTTCTGCCGCTGCTGACGCCGATGATCATCATCGGGGGGATCGTTTCGGGAGTCTTCACTCCCACCGAATCTGCCGTGGCAGCCGTGGGCTATGCCTTGTTTCTCGGACTGGTGGTCTATCGAACACTGACGTGGAAGCATCTGGTTCGCGTGTCCATGGACACCATTGAAACATCAGCGGCCATTCTCATGATCGTGTCAGCGGCATCCATCTTCGCCTACATACTGACTGCCAATCAGGTGGCCGCGTCCTTGGGCGACTTCCTGCTGGGCATTTCAGAGAACAAGAACGTACTGCTGGTCATCATGATGTTGCTGGTTCTGGCCATTGGTCTGTTCATGGAAACCATCGCCGCGATCACCATCCTGGTGCCGGTATTGTTGCCGATTGCCAATCAGGTGGGCATCGACCCGGTGCATCTGGGCATCATCGTGATTCTGAATCTCATGCTCGGATTGCTGACACCGCCGGTAGGCATGGTGCTCTATGTGCTATCGCAGGTATCGGGGGTGCGCTTTGAACGCTGTGTGACGGCGACCATGCCATTTCTGGTGCCTCTGGTCATCGTGTTGTTCATGGTGGTGTTCATTCCCGATCTGGCGTTGTGGCTGCCGACTATGTTCTATCGTTAGTACCTCGATAGTCACTTGCACGAAGCCTGTCGACAATGCCGGTCGACAGCAGTAAAGCGAATACTGCCTCGGGTGGTATTCGCTTTTTTCATGCCGGCAGGATCAACTGTGCGCCGCAGTATCGGTTCGGGATGTTCAAGTGTGGACAATGTTCGATACAGCGTTTAAGTTGACTCAGGCGCTGGCTGCTCGACTCCTCTGGGCAGCCCTGCAATCAACCATCGCGATGAGTGGGAAAAACGTAGATGTCTGGTGATCCGCTACTGCAACCCTACACGTTGAAGCATCTCGTGCTGAAAAACCGCATCATGATAACCAGTCATGAGCCGGCCTATCCCGAGGAAGGTATGCCGAAGGCGCGTTATGCGGCGTATCACGCGGAACGTGCCAAGGCCGGCGTGGCCCTGACGATGACAGCCGGATCAGCGGCGGTATCCAGAGACAGTCCGCCCGTGTTCAACAATATTCTGGCCTACAAGGATGAGGTGGTTCCATGGATCCGGAATCTGACCGATGCCTGTCACGAGCATGGTTGTGCCGTGATGATTCAGCTCACTCATCTGGGTCGTCGCACCGGTTGGAACAAGGGGGACTGGTTGCCGGTCATCTCGTCGTCTCATCGTCGTGAACCTTCTCACCGGGCGTTTCCCAAGAAGATCGAAGACTGGGACATCCAGCGTCTGATCACCGATTATGCCGATGCGGCCGAACGCATGCAGGCCGGTGGCATGGATGGTATCGAACTGGAAGCCTATGGGCATCTGATGGATCAGTTCTGGTCGCCCATTACCAATTCCCTGGATGAACCCTATGGTGGTGAGCTGAAGAACCGGGTTCGTTTCACGATGGAAGTGCTGCAGGCCATCAGGGAGCGAGTTGGTTCGGACTTCATAGTCGGCATGCGCTACACCGCCGATGAAGTGCACCGGCACGGGTTGACCGAAAAGGATGGCCTCGAGATATCCGGCATGTTCCGTGACAGTGGTCTGGTGGATTTTCTGAATGTCATACGTGGGCGGATCAACCACGATGCGGGTCTGACCGATGTCATTCCCATTCAGGGCATGCGCAGCGCTCCGCACCTGGACTTTGCGGGTAGAGTGCGCAGGGAAACCGGCATGCCGACCTTCCATGCGGCAAAGATTCCGGATATTGCCACCGCCAGACATGCCATTGCCGAAGGGCTTCTGGACATGGTCGGAATGACTCGAGCCCACATTGCGGATCCGCATATCGTACGCAAGATCGTGGCCGGTCGTGAACACGACATCAGGCCGTGTGTCGGTGCCAATTATTGCCTGGACAGAATCTATCAAGGGGGGGAGGCCCTGTGTCTGCACAATGCGGCTTCCGGTCGCGAGTTGACCATGCCTCACGATATACCCGAAGCGGCACTCAGAAAAAAGGTGGTCGTGGTCGGTGCCGGGCCGGCGGGACTGGAAGCGGCTCGGGTTGCCGGCGAGCGCGGGCATCAGGTGACCGTACTGGAGGCAGCGTCCGAGGCCGGCGGTCAGATCCTGCTCACGGCCATGTCCAGACGCCGACAGGACATGAAGGGCATCATCGATTGGCGACTCCAGCAGTGTGAATCGCTGGGTGTGCAGATTCGATACAACGTTTATGCGGAGGTTGCCGAAGTCTGTGCAGAGAATCCGGATGTGGTCATTGTTGCCACCGGTGGCTGGCCGGATACCGCGGTGCTGGAATCAGGCAATCATCTGGTCGTATCCAGCTGGGATATCATTTCCGGCAGCGAGACACCTGGCGAGAATGTGCTTGTCTTCGATGATGCCGGTGATCATCCGGCTTTGCAGGCCGCCGAAGTCATCGCCAATACGGGGGCGAAGGTCGAGATCATGACGCCCGATCGCAGCTTTTCTCCGGATGTAATGGCCATGAATCTGGTTCCCTATATGCGTAGTCTGCAGGACAAGCAGGTGACATTCACCGTCACACGCCGATTGATGGACGTGGTGCAGGAGGGCAACCAGCTGAAAGCGATCATCGGTACCGACTACAGTGATTTCCGCGATCACAAACTCTACGACCAGGTGGTCATCAATCACGGTACGCTGCCCATGGAGGACTTGTATTACGAACTGAAGCCCCTGTCCTCCAATCTCGGTGCTGTCGACTATGAGGCCTTGATAGACGGCAGGGTACAGAATCTGCAAAGCAATGATGAGGGTGCCTTCCAGTTGTTCCGGATCGGTGATGCGGTATCTGCGCGCAATACCCATGCAGCCATCTATGATGCATTGCGTCTGGTCAAGGATATCTGAGTGTGCGCAAGCTTGTGAAAGGCCGAGTATTCGCCAGACAGTGATGACTGGGTCAGGTCATGAGCGGCACCAGAGCCTGTCAATGCGGGCCAGGATTGCCCATCAGGCCAGCCCGGTAGCCCTTTGCGGCTGGCATGGCTCAGAGGCATTGTGATGCCGAGTTCAACTTGCGATCTCTCTGGCTGCCTGGGTGGCGGCATCAAGCCCTTCGGAAAGCGTCTTGGCGAACTCGGTGTGATCCAGCGTCAGCAAGCCCGCCGCCGTGGTCCCGGCGTAGTCGATCATTTCCTGCACCAGTGCTTTCGGCGATTCGTCTGCACTCGCCATGAGCACACCACTTCCCAGAAAGAGTTGCCTGACGGCACGATCGGCAACCCGAGGAGGGACTCCTTGTTCTACGGCATGTCTGATCATGCAATGGGCAAAGTAGGCGACGAACCCGGGTACCGGGCCGGTCAGAGCCGTGAACAGGTCAAGTTGTGATTCGTCATGCACTTCGTCATGCGCGCCGCAGGCGTCAAACAGTCGCTTGACGCTGTGGCGGTCGGAATCGCTGACCGAATTCGTACAATACCAGGGAGAATAGGCCAGAGACTTGACGGCGGCTGGACTTGTCATGGCTCTGACGACACGTTCGGTATGTGCGAGATGTACAAGACAGTCGACACTCACGCCAGCCATGACCGATACCACCAGCTTGTCAGGGGCCGTGAAATTCAGACTCGGGGCATTCGCAGGAGGCACGCAGAGCAGAATGATGTCACAAGCGTCGGCCAGTTCCTGAATGTGCGTGGTGAATCGAACGGCACTGTGCGGCGCTTGAGCATTGCCTCCGCCCCGTCGATTCGCTATCCACAGCGTTTCGTTCGATGCGATTCCCCGGTCGAGCCAGGCCTGTGCAATCGGTTTGCCCAACATGCCGTGTCCGATGATGCCGAGCGTCATGGTCCTGTCAGTCAATGTCGGATTCCTCCCCGTCGATGACTACAGTATCGTATAACTGGTCCATCGGGCGCTGATGCCTCTTCAGGTCGACGCGGAAGATGCGTATTGGCAACCGAGCCGATCAGTACAGACGCAAACAGCAGACAACTGTCAAATATCCTTGATATTGGACAAATTCCAATATATGCTACGTCCTTGTCTGAGGGAGAGCTTATTGTGAGTACATCATTTCTTGACCATGTCCAGCAGCAACTGGTGGATATCGAATCGGCAGGCCTGCTCAAGTCCGAGCGCGCCATCGTGTCCGCCCAGTCGGGTCGCATATCGGTCACGATAGACGGAGTGCAGAGGGATGACGTCATCAACCTGTGTGCCAACAACTATCTGGGGCTTGCCAATCACCCGGAGCTGATCCGCGCGGCGCAGACTGCCATGGATGAACACGGCTATGGCCTGGCCAGCGTACGCTTCATCTGCGGCACACAGGACATTCATCAGGAACTGGAAGCGCGGCTGGCGCGCTTTCTGGGCAAGGAGGATGCCATTCTGTTTGCTGCCTGTTTCGATGCCAACGGTGGCTTGTTCGAACCATTGCTGGGCCCGGAAGACGCGATCATCTCCGACTCCTTGAATCATGCCTCCATCATCGATGGCGTGCGCTTGTGCAAGGCGCAGCGCTATCGCTACCGCAATTCCGACATGGAAGATCTGGAACTGCAACTGCGTACCGCTCGGGAGAAGGGCGCTCGGTTCATCATGATTGCCACTGATGGTGTGTTTTCCATGGATGGCTTTCTTGCCAGGTTGCCGGAAATCACCGAACTGGCAGAACGATACGATGCCATGGTCATGGTGGATGATTGTCATTCAACGGGATTCATGGGGCCGGGCGGACAGGGAACTGCAGCGTACTTCGGTGTCAATGACAGGATCGATGTGCTGACCGGCACACTGGGCAAGGCCCTGGGTGGTGCCATGGGAGGCTATATCGCTGGCCCGAAGCCTGTGATCGACCTGTTGCGTCAGCGCGCGCGGCCCTATCTGTTTTCCAATTCCCTGGCACCGGCCATCGTGGTGGCGTCCATCGAAGCCTTGCGACTGGTGGAACAGGGCGATGACCTGCGCAAGACCCTGTTCGAGAATGCCCGGTACTGGCGCGAGGGGTTGAGCTCTCTCGGTTTCACACTGGCGCCGGGCGAGCACCCGATCATTCCGGTCATGCTGGGCGAGGCACAGTTGGCCCAGAACCTGGCCAGAGAGCTGTTCGAACAAGGCGTTTACGTGTCGGGATTCTTCTTCCCCGTAGTGCCCAGAGGCGAGGCGCGCATTCGCACCCAGATGAGTGCAGCATTGACGAAAGCCGATCTGGACAAGGCGCTGGCAGCCTTTGCAGATGCCGGACGAAAGACCGGAGTCATTGCACAATGAGTGTCGACACTATCAGAATGAAGGCGCTGGTGAAGGCGCAAGCCACGGAAGGCTTGTGGATGCAGGAAGCCGCGGTACCACAGATCGGGGCCAATGAGGTGCTGATTCGCATCAACAAGACCGGTATCTGTGGCACGGATGTCCATATCTGGAAGTGGGATGAATGGGCGGCGAAGACGGTTCCCGTGGCGCTGACCATCGGGCATGAGTTCGCCGGTGAGATCGTCGACATCGGGAGCCATGTCGAAGGTTTGACCATCGGTCAGCGCGTCAGTGGCGAGGGCCATCTGGTAGGACGCAAGTCGCGGCAATCTCGCGCCGGCAAGTTTCATCTCGATCCGCAGACGCGCGGTATCGGGGTGCAGGAAAACGGTGCCTTTGCCAAGTTCCTGCGTCTGGACGCCTTCAACGTGGTGCCCCTGCCGGACAACATCAGTGATGACATCGGCGCCATTCTGGATCCACTGGGCAACGCCGTGCATACCGCCCTGAGCTTTGATCTGGTCAGTGAGGATGTCCTGATTACCGGCGCGGGGCCCATCGGCATCATGGCTGCCGCCGTGGCCCGGCATGCCGGTGCGCGTCATGTCGTGATCACGGATGTGAACGATGAGCGTCTGGCGCTGGCTACCGAGGTTGCCGATGTGATTCCTGTGAACGTTGCCAGAGAAGATCTGCAGGATGTCTGCGCCCGGCTGGGTTTGACACAAGGTTTCGATGTCGGGCTGGAAATGTCGGGCAGTCAGGCAGCACTGGATCAGATGGTGGAATCCCTGGTCATGGGAGGACGTATTGCCATGCTGGGTATCCCGCCCGGGAAAAGCCCCGTCGACTGGTCACGCATCGTGTTCAAGGCCCTGACGGTGAAAGGTGTCTACGGGCGGGAGATCTTCGAAACCTGGTACAAGATGATTGCCATGTTGCAGAACGGACTGGATGTCTCGAAGGTCATCACTCATCGATTTCCGGCAACACAATTCGAGCAGGGTTTTGCTGCCATGATGAGTGGTTCCAGCGGCAAGGTCGTGCTGGACTGGACCGATGTGTGAATGACGATATATCCGCGCGCCTGGCCACGCGGCTGAAAGAGGCCAGGAAATCGCGCAGTCTGAGCCTCGAGGCGCTGGCGCGGCTCTCCGGCGTCTCGCGTTCCATGCTGTCACAGATCGAACGAGCGGAGAGCAGCCCGACGGTGGCCATTCTATGGAACCTGACGCAGGCCTTGAACATCGACTTTTCCGGTCTGCTCGATGGCGGGCCGAAGGAGCGTAGCCCGATACGAGAGGTGATTCGTGCAGGTCAGACACCGGTCATTCACTCGCAGGGCCAAGGTTGCAGAATAAGGATACTGAGTGCTCCCGAAACGGTTGGCGAAACGGAAATCTATGACCTGGAATTCGAGGCCGATGGAGTACTGGACAGTGAAGCCCATCGGTCTGGCTGCATGGAGAATCTGACTGTCTTCAGTGGCACACTCCTGGTCACCTCCGATGGTGTTTCCGAAGTGGTCAACGTGGGTGACACGATTCGCTATGTGGCGGATCGGCCGCATTCGATCAGGGCAGACGGGCAGGCAGGGCGTGCGCTGTTGATTGTCACTGGGTCTTGATCGCCATCAACCTGGATTGAGAGAGAGCATGAAGACGATCGGTATCATCGGTGGCATGAGTTGGGAGTCATCGGTCTTGTATTATCAGGCCATCAATCGCGGCGTTGCGGAGTCGCTTGGGGGTCTGCATTCGGCCTCGTTGATCCTCTACAGCGTCGATTTTGCCGATATCGAAAGGCTGCAGCACGAAGGTGACTGGGAGGCTGCAGGCAGTCTGTTGAACGAAGCGGCTCTGGCACTGCAGGCTGCCGGAGCGGATTTTCTGGTGATCGCCACCAATACGATGCACAAGGTGGCTGACAGCATAGTGGACGGTATCGACATCCCGTTGCTGCATATCGTTGATCCGACGGCTGAAGCCTTGTTGGCGGCTGGTCATCGACGAGTGGGGCTGCTGGGAACCGCATTCACGATGAGCGATGATTTCTACAAGGGGCGCATGCAGGAGACATTCGGCCTGGATGTCATTGTGCCGGACGATTCCGAGCAAGCTCAGGTGCATCGCATCATCTATGAAGAACTGTGCCTGGGGATAATCGAGGATGCTTCCCGTGAGGTGTATACCCGGATCATCGATGGCCTGCTTGCTCGCGGAGCACAAGCGGTAATCCTGGGATGTACGGAGATCACACTGCTGATCAATCAGGCGCATACGCCGGCGCCACTGTTCGATACGACGGCCTTGCATGCCGCGGCTGCGGTAAGCCGCGCACTGGGGCATGACTGAGGTTCGCTAACCGTGGCGTATCATGTCTTTCCGTCGACATCTTCCTGCAGGAGCCTGCGCACATGAGTAGCTGGAAAAGCCTGTCGGGCGCACCCCTGCCTGGCCGTGTCATTTGCCACCGTGATGACATTCCTGTCGGAGGTACATTGTGCTTGCGACTCGATGACTTCCCCATACTCGTTCTGCGAACCGGCGACGGCATCAGGGCCTTTCTCAATGCCTGCCCACATCAGTATCTGCCGCTGGATCACAAGGGCAACAGATTGCTGTCGGCAGATGGGCTTGTCATTCGATGTACCAGTCATGGCGCCGGATTTTCATCGGCTACCGGAGAAGGGGTCGAGGGATTGGGGCTGGGTTCCAGCCTGGAAAGCATTCCTGTTACAGTTGATGCCGGTGGTAATGTCGTCCTGGGTGACGATGACTGAGCCCGATTCTGCCGCGGTGACAGCAACGAGAGAAATTCGCAAACATGGAACAGGACATCAGCAACCGTGAGCCTTGTCAGCCGGCTTGCACCGTGAGCTGTCGCGGCGGTGGTCAGTCGTGCGGGGATCTTCTGATCGAAGTCCGAAATGATGCCGCTTCGATACATGCCTGTTGCGCGCCGCCGAGAGATGCGACGCTGCTGGATTCCGAGGCTCCAGCGGAAATCGGCACGCAGCGATGTGAGGTGGCTTCACGACCGGAAAGCAGTTCGATCCCCGGTGGCAGTGCTTGCGTCGGGACCAGGGAGCCGGGCATTCGGGATGATGGTGAAACCCCTTTGCGCCGGGTACGTGTCAAACCGTTTCGCATCAGTCAGACCACGATCAGCAATGCGCAATTTCAGGCGTTTGTCGAACAAACCGGATACGTGACCGAAGCGGAGCGTTTCGGGTGGTCATTCGTATTCTGGGAACAGGTGCCGGATGACATCCCCCATTCGCAGGGAGTGCTCGGTATCGAATGGTGGCGGCGTATTCACGGAGCCAACTGGCGCGAGGTGAATGGCCCCGGTACGCAGAGTAGTGCCTGCCTTCCTGATCATCCGGTGGTGCATGTGTCGTGGAACGATGCGACGGCCTATGCCAGCTGGGTGGGAGGAAGACTGCCCAGCGAAGTGGAATGGGAGCACGCGGCTCGCGGTGGGCTCGGTGATGTCAAGTTCCCCTGGGGGGATGATGAACCGAATGATACGGATACACTGCCTTGCAACATCTGGCAAGGTGAGTTTCCGAAGATCAACACGGGGGCTGATGGCTTTCGGGCGACTGCGCCGGCTCGCTCCTTCGAAGCCAATGGCTATGGCTTGTACAACATGTGCGGCAATGTCTGGGAGTGGACAGCCGAGAATTACACGAACAACTCGAAGAACCCGAAGGCACGCTCCCGCATTCGATCCATGAAAGGCTACAAGCTTTCCAAGGGCGGGTCATTCCTCTGCCACAAGAGCTACTGCTACCGTTATCGGATAGCGGCGAGAACGGGCTCGACCCCGGACAGTTCCACGACTCATCAGAGTTTTAGAGTGGTCTGGGACGAAGCCTGAGCAGACGGCTGGTGTTCAGAGCAATTCAGTCATTTGTTCAGAGCAATTCAGTCATCCTGGCCGCAGCCTTTTTCAGGTCGGGCAGCATGTCGTGCAGGTCCTGCAGGCAGATTCGACTGGTGGGGCCGTGGATGGCAACGGCTGCTCTTGGCTCGCCCTGTGAATCATGCACCGGTACGGCAATGGCGATCAACCCGGTGATGAACTCCTGCTGATCCAGCGCATAGCCGACCTGCCTGACTTCTTCGAGTGACTCTCGCAGCTGGTCCAGGTCGGTCATTGTCTGGTCGGTCAATCGAGCGAGCTCCAATCGGCGCAGCAGATAGTTCCGTTTGACACTGTGCATCATGGCGAGGAACAGCTTGCCGCTGGCCGTGCAGTGTATCGGTACAGATTCACCGACGTCGATCGTCAGTCGCCATGGATATCGCGTTTCCACACGATCCAGATAGAGCACAGACGAGCCGTTGAGGGTGGTGAAGTTGCAGGTTTCTCCCACCGTGTCGACGAGGTCTGCCAGCACCGAGTGTCGCAATTGACTGACTGTACCGTGCGTCAGTGTGTCCATGGCCAGCTTCTGCAAGGCCGGGCCGATGAGGTAGGTCTTCTCTTCCACGTCATGTTTGATCATGCGCAGATCCAGCAATAGCTGACACAGGCGGTGAACGGTGGGTTTGGGCAGGTCCAGTTCGCCGGACAACTCTGCCAATGGCACGGGTTGAGAGCGCTCTGCCAGATATTGGAGCACCCGAAGCGTGCGTTCAGCGGAGCTGCTGGTTTTGATCACTTGGTCATTTCCCATGATTTTTTAAAGGGTAGATATAAAAATTTTATTATTTGGAACATTGCATTCCGAAATAGATTAAATGTATAATTCTCGCAAGGCAACTTAGATGTGATAAAAATTCACAAAAAGGGATAGTTGCACTGTTATTGGGCAGCCGGTGGTAAGGAATCGTCTATGAATGCAAGTTACGATTACATTGTAGTTGGGGCAGGGTCAGCCGGAGCCGTTCTGGCCGGGCGTCTGAGTGAAGATCCTGCGGTCAAGGTTCTGCTGCTGGAGGCGGGCCCCAAGGACAACTCTTTCTGGATTCACTTGCCGATCGGATATGGCAAGACCATGTGGAGCAAGAAATACAACTGGTGCTTCCACACCGAGCCCGATCCGGGCATGAACAATCGCAAGATCTACTGGCCTCGCGGCAAGACACTCGGTGGCTGCAGCTCGATCAATGGTCTCATCTACATTCGGGGCCAGCGCGAGGATTACGATCACTGGGCAGAGCTGGGCAACAGCGGCTGGTCTTATGACGACATGCTGCCTTATTTCATTCGTTCCGAACGCAATCAGCGTGGCGCCAGTGAATACCACGGGGGCGAGGGTCCCTTGTCCGTGTCCGACATTGGCGCAAAGAACGAACTGATCGAAGCATTCATCAATGGAGCCGGCGAAAGTGGCGTGCCGCGCACCGACGATTTCAATGGCGAAAATCAGGAAGGCGCAGGGTACTATCAGCTGACGACCTGGAAGGGTTGGCGTTGGAGCACGGCCAAGGGCTATCTGAAGCCGGCCAGAAACCGCAGCAATCTGCGGGTGGAAACCAACGCTCAGGCAACGGGATTGATACTCGATGGCAAGCGGGCCGTGGGCGTACGCTACCGTCAGAATGGCACCCTGCATGAGGCACGCGCCAGCGGCGAAGTATTGTTGTCGGCCGGTGCTCTGCAATCACCGCAATTGCTGCAGCTCTCCGGCATCGGTCCCGGCACGGTCTTGCAGAAGCAGGGTATCTCAGTCGTGCACGAATCGCCGGGAGTGGGTGAGAACCTGCAGGATCATCTGCAGATCCGCGCAACCTACGAAGCCACCATTCCAACGACCAATGATCAGTTGAACTCCTGGGCGGGTCAGGCGAAGCTCGGCATGCAGTGGTTGCTGCACCGTTCCGGACCTCTGGCGGTGGGCATCAACCAGGGTGGCTGTTTCATGCGCGCCTTGCCGGAGGAGGCAAAGACCCCCGATATCCAGTTCCATGTGGCAACGCTGTCTGCCGACATGGCTGGTGGCAGTGTTCATCCATTCTCGGGATTCACGCTGTCAGTCTGTCAGTTGCGTCCCGAGTCTCGTGGCCATGCGCATATTCAATCCAGCGATCCGCTGGTGCCACCTGCCATGGTTCCGAACTATCTTTCTACCGATCTTGACAGGCGAACCGCCATTGCCAGCCTGAAGGCAGCACGCGCCATTGCCAATTCCAGTGCCATGAAACCGTACGTCAAGCGTGAGGTCAAACCCGGGCCGGATGCCAGCACCGATGAAGAGTTGCTGGAGTTCAGTCGCAATCACGGTGCCACCATTTTCCATCCGACCGGTACCTGCAAGATGGGTGTCGACAGTGACCCCATGGCGGTTCTCGATGACCGTCTGCGAGTCAGGGGTATCGAAGGCTTGCGGGTTATCGATTGCTCCGCCATGCCGACGCTGGTGTCCGGCAATACCAATGCACCGGCTGTTGCCATGGCGGAGAAAGCCGTGGACATGATCCTGGAAGATGCCAGACGATCCTCGGGTAGTTCATCCGTCGCCTCGTCCGGCAAAGCCAGGTCTGAGTCAGTCATTACCTCAGCCTGAGCAGCGAGACCGATTCGATGGCAAGCCCCCGGTAGCGGTTCACCAGTCGTTACCGGTCATTACCACACAGCCTGTTTTTCATCAGGCGACAACAGGACAGATCATCATGAGCAAGAAAACACCACTTGATCGACGAGGCTTTCTGAAGATAGCCGGGCGGTATGGCTATACGTCCGCGCTGCTTGCAGTTGCCGGTACCGTTGGCCCGCTGACGCTGGAGGGGGTCGGTACAGCTGCGGCTGCCACGGCGGCTGATCGTGACAAGAAGCCGTTGAAGACGCTGAAGTTCGGTGCCTCCGGTTTCAACGAACAGAACCTGAAGATTCAGGAATCCGGACAACTCTGGTTCGCCAAGAGACTGGAAGAGGCCAGTGATGGAGCGCTGCAGATCGAATTCATCGGCAGCAATGCCATCTGCAATCAGCTCGATTGTGTGAAGAAGACTCAACAGGGCATCGTTGACCTCTTCACTGCCAGTACCCAGAACTCGGCAGGTTCTGCACCCTACTACAACGTGCTGGATTTCGCCTATATGTTCCCCAGCCGTGCAGCGCAGCACCACTTCTTCTATCACCCGAAGAGCGAACAACTGCTGCGTGAGCCGATGCGACGTCTGCACAACATCCAGTTCCTGTACACGCATTGCGAGCTGCGAGGCCTGATGATGGGCAAGAAGTTTGCCGATGCTCCAACCATTACCAGCATCGATGAGCTGGCAGGCACCAAGAACCGGGTAACCGGTACTCAGTTGGGCCGCATTGCGATGCAGTTGATGGAACTCAATCCGGTTCCCATCGCCTGGGAAGAGACACTGGATGGTCTCAAGCAAGGTCTGATCGATGGTGCGGAAACCTGGATGGGCGCTGCGGCCTACGCGAACATGTCACCTGTGCTGTCGCAGGCGGTCGATCTGCGCTTCTTCTGCGGTACCGAACATACGGCCATGAACAACAAGACTTTCGAGTCACTGCCGGCAGACCTGCAGGATGTGGTCATGGAGACGTCCTTCGAGGCGCAGCAGTATACGCAGCGGGAACAGGAGCGTGCTCTGGTAGAGGTTGTCGGTGCGGTTGACAATCCTCCGGCAGGTACCGTCTTTGGTGACAACGGTGTTCGTGTCGCTACCTTGTCCGATGAAGAGATTCACAAGGCCGAGCAGATGTGTTCACCGGAATATCGTCCGGCGGAATGGGAGCAATGGCGTGAGCGCCTGAACAAGATGTCAGGTGGTCTGGATGTCTATCAGGAAATCTACGACATTGCTCGCGAGATTTCCAAGGATACCGAGGTTGCCTCGGTTGAAGCCCGCCGCTGGTGGCAGGGATAGGTTCGAAAGAAGCTGTTGTTCCTTGAACTCGACTGGCAGCGCTGATGCTGCCGGTTCGAGACTCTTCTGTCCGTTTACCCCAGGTGTCTCCCAATGAATCTCTTGAAGGCCTGCCTCAGATGGCTTGATCGAAATGTGGAGAGAGTACTGATTCTGATCGCGTACTCTGCCATGGCACTGATCATCGTCTATGCGGTGTTTGAACGTTTTGTACTGAAAACGCAGATACCGTGGAGTTCTTCCATTCCGATCTATCTGTTTCTATGGGTAACCTGGATAGGTTGCTCCTACAACGTTCGCAAACGCACGCATCTGGTCTTCAATGATGTCCGCTTGCGACTGCCTTACGCACTGCAGTATGCCTGCATGTGGCTGGATGCGATCCTGTGGCTGGTTTTTGCCTCCATAGTCGTGTACTTCACGATCGAGCAGACCAAGCTGGTACAGATGAATTTTGCCATCGTGCAGGGTACCGACAACATCATGCAATGGTGGTTCTACATGGCAACGCCAGTGGCCTGGTTGCTGCTGATGGTGCGCGTCGTTCAGAACCTGATGGACGATATCAGACGCTTCAGGAAGCGGGAGCAGTTCCTGGTTGATATTCAGTCAATCGGTCAGGCATAGGGGAATATCATGGATCAGGGAATGTTAATCGGACTGGTATCGCTGGGCGTCCTGCTGTTGTTCTTGATCGGTGTACCAATCTTTCTGGTCATCGGTTTCTGGGTGGTCGGTGTGTCGATCATCATCGATTTCACACTGGCAAATATCGGTTTTACCTTGTTTGAAGGTCTGAATTTCTTCGGTCTGCTGTCGTTGCCATTATTCATTCTGACCGGTGACCTGATAGCGGCCGCAGGGATAGCAAAACGGCTGGCAGATTTTGCACACTCCTGCCTGAGCTGGATGCGCGGTGGCCTGGGACTGGCAACGATCGGTTCATGCGGGCTCTTCGCGGCAATCTCCGGTTCCAATTCGGCTACCACGGCAACCATTGGCGGCATCATGCATCCGGTGCTGGTAAAAGACGGGTATGACACGCGGTTTGCTGCAGCCACTGCTGCCGCTGGTGGTACGGTCGGTATCATCATCCCACCGTCCATCATCTTCATCGTCTACGGCTTTCTGATGAACCTGTCCATTTCGGATCTGTTCGTTGCCGGCATCCTTCCGGGAATTCTGATGGTCTTTGCCATGCAGGCCGTTTGCTGGTACCTGGCAAAGAAGCATGGATGGGGTTCTGTCGAGCCATTGAGCATGAAGCGAGTACTGCGAACCGGACGTCTTGCCTATCTCGGTTTCTTCGCCATCTTCATTGTCATCTACGGCATCTACTCGGGCATCTTCTCGCCAACCGAAGCTGCCGCAATCACTGTTGGATTCTGTCTGTTGGCCGGTCTGCTACTGACCCGTGAGATCAGCTTTCGACAATTGCCCGATATCCTGCTGCGCTCCGGGCAATTGACCGGGATGCTGGCTCCGATGATCGCCATCTCGATCGTGATGCAGCAGGTGTTCGGCTTGCTTGGCGCTGCAGAGGCGGTTGCCAATTTCGTTGCCTGGTTTGGTGACAGTGAAGTGGTTGTATTGCTGGTATGCATGGCCATCGTCATGGCAGCCGGTTGTATTCTTGAAAGTCTGCCGGTCACCGTTATCTTTGCGCCAATACTGGCACCGATTGCCATGGCTCATGGAGTCGATCCGGTGCACTTCAGTGTGATCTTTCTGGTTGGTGCGGCCATCGGGTTCATCACGCCGCCTTTCGGACTCAATCTGTTCGTCGCCAGCGGCACCACCGGTATCCCGTATTCGAAGATCGTGCCCTTTGCATTGATGTATCTGACGGGTTTGCTGATTGCCTGGATGCTGATCGCCTTTGTGCCCTGGTTCTCACTGGCCATGATTCCCGAGATCGGGTAGTCAGGACCTTGTCCAACCCCGGCCCACTGGAAGGGCCACTCTTTTTCGAAGCTGTTGTGGCTTCAGACCCATATTCACCCAAACTGGAACAAGTCGAGGTATTTTTCCATGAAGATGACAACCGAAGAAGCGTTCGTAAAGGTTTTGCAGCGCCATGGTATCGAGCATGCTTTCGGCATTATCGGCTCCGCCATGATGCCCATCTCGGACCTGTTCCCCGCAGCGGGCATCAAGTTCTGGGATTGCGCCCATGAATGCAATGCCGGCATGAGCGCCGATGGCTACACACGAGCCACTGGCAAGATGTCCATGGCCATTGCACAGAATGGTCCGGGTATCACCAACTTCGTCACGCCGGTGAAAACCGCCTACTGGAACCACACCCCCATGCTGCTGGTCACGCCTCAGGCGGCCAACAAGACCATCGGTCAGGGCGGATTCCAGGAAATCGAACAGATGGCTCTGTTCGAAGACATGGTGGCCTATCAGGAAGAGGTGCGTGATCCGTCGCGTATCGCTGAAGTGCTGAATCGCGTCATCCAGCAGGCGCATCGCCTGGCCGGTCCTGCGCAGATCAACATTCCACGTGACTACTGGACGCAGGTCATCGATATCGAACTGCCACAGGTGGTTCGCATCGAACGTCCACGTGGCGGCGAGAGCGCCATTGCCGAAGCAGCCAAACTACTGTCAGATGCAAAGTTCCCGGTCATTCTCAACGGTGCCGGTGTTGTACTGGCCGGTGGCATCGAGGCCTCCGCCAGGCTGGCCGAGAAGCTCGATTCGCCGGTTTGCTGCAACTACCAGCACAACGATGCGTTCCCGGGCAGTCATCCTCTGTCCATGGGCCCACTGGGCTACAACGGTTCCAAGGCGGCGATGGAAATCATCGCCAAGGCTGACGTCGTGCTGGCACTGGGTACTCGTCTGAACCCGTTCTCCACCTTGCCGGGCTACGGTATCGATTACTGGCCAAAAGAGGCCAAGCTGATTCAGGTTGACATCAATGCCGATCGTATCGGACTGACCAAGCCGGTCACCGTTGCCATCCAGGGCGATGCCAAGCGTGTCGCCGAGCAACTGCTGAGCCAGCTCTCCGGTAGCGCCGGCGACAACAACCGTGACGAGCGACGTTCACTGGTGGATCAGTCCAAGAAGCGCTGGGCCCAGGAACTGGTGTCCATGGAGCATGAAGATGATGATCCGGGTACCGACTGGAACGAGCGTGCTCGTAGCCGTGATCCCGAGCGTATGTCGCCGCGCAATGCCTGGTTGGCGATCCGTGATGCCATGCCCGAGGATGCCATCATCTCCAGTGACATCGGCAACAACTGCGCCATCGGTAATGCCTATCCAACCTTCGAACAGGGCCGCAAGTACCTGTCGCCAGGTCTGTTCGGACCGTGCGGCTATGGTTTTCCGGCGATTCTGGGTGCCAAGATCGGTTGTCCCGACGTACCGGTCATCGGTTTTGCCGGCGATGGTGCCTTCGGTATCTCCATGAACGAGATGACGGCCTGTGGCCGTAACGACTGGCCGGCGATCACCATGGTGATCTTCCGCAACTACCAGTGGGGTGCGGAGAAGCGCAACACGACTCTGTGGTTCGAAGACAACTTCGTGGGCACCGAGCTGGATCTGCAGGTCAACTACGCGAAGATTGCCGAGGCCTGTGGTCTGAAGGGTGTTCAGGTGTTCACCACCGAGTCCCTGACAGAAGCACTGCAGACGGCTGTCAAGGAGCAGATGGAAGATGGGGTTACCACCTTCATCGAAGTGGTTCTCAATCAGGAACTGGGCGAGCCCTTCCGCCGCGATGCGATGAAGAAGCCTGTGAGTGTTGCCGGTATTGACGCTGCAGACATGCAGGTTCAAGAACCGAGCTGACATTGAGCACTTTCTCTCCAAAGGTGTGGGCCGAACAGCAGTTCGGCCCGCTTGAGCATCTCGGACAGGGTATTGCGGTGTCGGCAGTCATCGGCATCTGCGCGCAATTCCTGTCCGAGCACTATGGGGCACCAGCGATGCTGATGGCCCTGTTGCTGGGCATCGCCTTCAACTTCCTGTCGGAAGAAGGGCGCTGTGCGGCGGGTATCGGCTTCACGGCGAAGACCGTGTTGCGCATGGGGGTAGCCTTGCTGGGTGCTCGAATCAGTGTCGAATTGCTGATTGGCCTGGGTTGGGAGTTGATACTTCTGGTCATCCTCGGTGTGGCGGCAACCATTGCCTTTGCTCTGTTGGGAGCTCGTGTACTGGGGCGTGGCTGGCGTTTCGCCTTGCTGACAGGCGGCTCTGTGGCAATCTGTGGTGCCTCGGCTGCCATGGCCATTGCAGCGGTTCTACCGAAAAACGAACATTCGGAACGTAATCTGCTCTTCACGGTACTGGGGGTGACGGTACTCAGCACCATTGCCATGATTGCCTATCCGATCATCGCTCAATCCTTCGGTCTGGATGATCGTGCCATTGGTGTCTTCCTCGGAGGAACCATTCACGATGTCGCGCAGGTTGTCGGTGCCGGTTTCTCGGTTTCCGAATCGGCTGGAGAAACTGCAACTCTGGTCAAGTTGATCCGGGTGAGCATGTTGGCCCCGGTAGTGCTGATCATGGCCTTGCTGTTTCGAAACATGGAAAGCGAGGGTGAGGATCCGGACAAGCCGGCCGCCAGGCCACCGCTGATTCCTGCATTTGTCGTGGCCTTTCTTGTTTTTGCGACTCTGAACTCGATTGGCCTGATTCCGGCGATGGTTTCCCAGTTTCTCGGTGACGTGTCTCGCTGGGCGCTGCTGATTGCCATTGCTGCCGTGGGAATGAAGTCCTCCTTGAAAACCATTTTCAATGTGGGAGGGCAGGCTATACTGCTGATCGTGGCCGAAACGATATTTCTCGGCGTATTCATATTGATAGGACTGGCATATCTTCAATGAGTATCATCGAATCCCTGATTGATCAGGCGCGTGGCAGCGATCAACGGATCGTCTTGTCGGAAGGGGAAGACCCGAGAATTGTCGAGGGTGCCGTGAGGGCGCTGGCCGATGATATTGCAATCCCTGTTCTACTGGGTAATGCGAGTCGTGTGGAGGTGCTGTTGAAGCAGTTCGGTGAATCGGCAGATCGGATTCAGATCATTGATCCAGCCACGTCGGACAAGACCGATGACTATGCACAGGCCTACCATGCATTGAGATCTCACAAGGGCATGGATGCCGCTACCGCCGGGAAGGACATGCAAGGCAATCCCCTGGTGTATGCCGCCATGATGGTTCGGCAGTCAGATGCAGATGCCACCATCGGAGGGGCGGTACACACCACCGGCGACACGGTTCGAGCTGCCTTGCAGATCATTGGCAAGGCAGAAGGCGTCAGCACTGTATCCAGCTTTTTTCTGATGCTGCTGGAACAGGCACATCACGGCGAGCCTCGGACTCTGTTGTTTGCCGATTGCGCACTGTTGGTGCAACCGACAGTGGAAGAATTGGCGCAGATCGCAGTGTCTTCTGCGCGATCCTGCAAGGCGCTGACCGGAAACGAGGCGCGGGTTGCCATGCTGTCGTTTTCAACGGCAGGAAGTGCACGGCATCCGCGTGTTGCCGAAGTGGCTGCTGCCACGGCTCGTGTTCGTGAACTGGCTCCGGAGTTGCTGGTCGATGGGGAATTGCAGTTCGATGCAGCCTTCGTGCCGCAGGTAGCTGCCAGCAAGGCGCCTGATTCACCCCTGGCAGGTGCAGCCAATGTTCTGGTATTTCCCAGTCTGGAGGCTGGCAATATCGGCTACAAGATCGCCCAGCGAATCGGTGGTGCCGATGCCATTGGTCCCATACTGCAGGGTCTGGCCAGGCCAGCCAATGATCTGTCCCGAGGTTGTTCGGCCGATGATGTCTACAAGCTGATGGCGGTGACCAGCGTTCAGGCCATGGCTGGCTGAGCGTCAGACAAATGTGATGCTGCCGTGCAAACGATGATGGGGTTGATCCCGATCACGTGGATCGCGGCAGCGTCACCTCAGTGTGGGGCCTGGTAACGAGGCTCCTCATAGCCCTTGACGGGAGGCTCGACCGGCTTGGGAAACGTCTGACGCTCGATCATGCGACGCACCTTCGGTGGCTCGGATCCCTGGTGCAAGGCGTGAAGCCGTTCGGATACCCCCGAGTCGGAGACAGTGCGACGCTGATTGTGGCGAATGTACTCCACCCAGGTTGCCACGTAGTACTTTTCCGTCCAGATATTGGGTGTTTCCAGGTCGCGAAGGAGTGACCAGCGGCGCGCGCCGTCGCGCAATCTGACGCGCCGACGTGCTGCCATGGCCTCCAGAAAGGCCGGGATATCGTCTTCGGCGATATCGAAATCCACGGTCACCATGATGGGGCCGGTGCGCTGTGTCAGCTGGACGGCCAGAGTCGGTTCGATGAACCTGTTCAGAGGATCGAGATTCAGACGATCGAATTCCGGCAAGGGCAATCGATAGCCGATCACGCTTCCCAGCACCAGAGTGCCAGCCGAGATCAGCAATGCCGTGTGCAGGCCATGCTGCTCGGCTACCAGTCCCCAGATCCAGCTGCCGGCTGCCATGCCTCCGGCGTTGGCCGTCATGTAGAAAGACAGGGCGCGCCCGACTACCCAGCGTGGCGTGGAAAGCTGCAGTGACACATTCAGCAAGGCATTGGTCGTGACCCAGCAGGCACCGCACACTAGCAGGGCCAGGGCGGCGAGGAGCATGTTGGGCGCGACTGACAGAAGCACAACCCCCAGCGCCATGCCTGCAAAAGTGGTGCGTACGATGGTCTCGTTGTTGAAGGCGGCACGTATTCTTGCATTGTTGAGAGCCCCGCCGACAGCACCCAGTCCGAATAGTCCCAGCAGAAAGCCATAAGTGGATGCACTGCCGTCCAGCATGTCTCTGGCCACCAGCGGCAGCAATGCCAGTACCGACACCCCGGTCACGCCAAACAGGAAGCCGCGCAGAATGATGCGCAACAGATTGGGGGACAGGCCGACGTAGCGAATGCCGGCGGCGGCTGCCTGCCCGAATCGCTCGCGTGGCAACGTGCGTTCGATGGGGGGGCGCGTCCACAGTGCCAGCGCCAGTATCATCGCCAGATAGCTGACAGCGTTGAGACTGAAGGCAGCGGTGGCGCCAGCAGCGACAATGATCAGTCCGCCCAGTGCCGGGCCGACACTGCGCATGAGGTTGAAGGACATGCCATTGGCCATGACTGCAGCCGGTACCTGCTCGCGCGGGACGATGTCTCCCACCGAGGCTTGCCAGGACGGGTTGTTGAGTGCGGTGCCGCAGCCGATGAGGAAAGTGAAGACCAGTAGTGACCAGGGTGTGAGCACACCGAAGAAGGTTGCCAGCGTCAGGCCAATCGACACGACCAGCATCAGCGTCTGTGCCACCATCATGATGCGACGTCTGTCGTAATTGTCTGCCAAAACGCCTGCTACCAGTGACAACGCCATGATGGGCAAGGTGGTGGAGGCGGTCACCAATGCCACCATGTGTTCCGAATCGGTCAGGGTCGTCATGGTCCAGCCGGCGGCGACTGCCTGCACCAGGCCTCCCAGGTTGGAGATCAGGGTGGCCATCCAGAGTGAACGGAATACCGGATTGCCGAAAGGTGCCAGCGCTGAAGGTTTGGCCGGAGGCGTATTGGCCGATTGTGCCAGGTGTTGTGAGTCAGCTTCCTTTTGCATGGCGTGCTGCTGAAAAGCTCCCGAGGTGATGACAAAGTGCCTGAGCCGGCACCAGCACTCTTACTCTAACAAGTCACAGACAAGTAATACAGTGCAGATTTTTCGCCCGGACCCTTGCCGACGAAAAACTCAGCGAACGAGGCACTCGAAATAGGTCAAGTGGCCATGCCAGTGCTGATGATGTCAGTTGGCGCGACGCCTTGATCGCGGAATCTCGCTATTCTGTTGTTCGATGAACTTGAGCAGTTCGGGGAATGCCGTGAGTTGTTCGACTTCGCGTTCCAGTGGGCCAAGGTGTTCGATCATGGCGGATTCGGCAGCATCCGGATCACCGGCACTGATACTGTCCACGATCTTTTGATGTGCTTTCAGTACGCGACTGCCGTGCCGTAGTTGGTATTCGCGTTTCAGATGGCGGATGCGGTAGACCTCGGACTGGGTGCGGCGAAGCACGTTCCAGACACCGGCGATTCCGGCTATGCGGAATATGGACTCGTGCAGTCGTTCGTCCAGCTGGAAGAACCTGGAGTAGTCATCATCCTTCAGTGCGTCCGTCTGCAATTCGATGATGTCGTTCAGGTTTTCATCGGACTGATAATTCGAGAACCTTTCCGCTGCACGTCGGGCAGAGCCGATTTCCAGCTGCAGACGAATGAAGCAGGCTTCAATGTAGGTGCTGATGCGTACCGGGGTTACATAGGTACCGCTCTTGGGCACGACATAAACCAGTCCGGCTTCCTCCAGGCGAATCAAGGCCTCGCGAACCGGTGTGCGACTTGCATTCAGGGCTTCTGACAATTCCTTTTCGGACAGGAGCTGGCCTGGAAGCAGGCGAGTGGTGGTAATCAGTTCCCAGAGTACCCGGTGAATCTGATTGACCATGCTCTCGTCCGAGCTCAGCGAAATGTCTTTGAACAATTCCGAAAACAGCTGGAAATTTGCTGATGATCTGGTTCTGGCCATTCCTTTTTGTCAGACGTATATGTCTATATTTACAGGGGTTTCAGCATAACAGAATAAGCAATACCTGATCGGATCAGGTATTGCTCTCAACTGTCAAGTCCGACACACGGCAATGTGTGTTCGCGTGTGCCGACTTGCGTCCTTGGTGTGCACCCGAAGGCTCTGGCCAACGGATGTCAGGTTTTCTCGGCCTCGGGTTGTGCCAGAGGTTTGCGGATGGCCAGAAAATAGACGAAGACCAGAGTCAGAACCAGGAAGAACAGGCTGTCGAGATTGGTCAGGAATGTCATCGGATTGCCTTGCGACAGGGTCAGCGAGCGACGCAGGAATTCCTCCAGATTGGGACCCAGGATGAATCCCAGCAGCAGGGTGATGACCGGAAAGCCGCGCTTGCGCAGGTGGTAGGCGAGAATGCCCATGGCCAGGGTCATCATCATCTGAAAAGTGGAGAAGGTGGCCACATAGCTGCCAACAACCGATAGCAGGCCGATGGCTGCGTACAGGACATCCTTGCGAATGGACACGATACGGATGAAGAATGGACCCAGCAGATACAGTGTCAGGGGGATGAGCACCACGGCACTGAACAGCAGCGCTGCCAGCATGGGAGCAATCAGTCCAGCCTGGTCTGACATCAGCTGTGGTCCCGGTTGTATTCCATTGATGACCAGTACCCCCAGAACGATGGCCGTGATGGGGTCGCCGGGAATGCCGAAGGTCAGCATCGGTACCAGCGCACCACCACAGACGGCATTGTTGGCGCTCTCTGCCGCTGCAATACCCTGAGGATTGCCCTTGCCGAAGCTCTGTGGTTCTCTGGATGTCCTGACTGTCTCGATGTAGGCCAGAAAACCGCCCATGGAACCACCGGCACCCGGCAAGGTGCCTACGGCATATCCGATGAGGCTGGAGCGTAGATAGCACGCCAGACCAACTTTCCTGATATCGGACAGCGGTGGCAGGAAATCCCGTCGCCGGACCTTGGGCATCGACTTGACCGCTTCGCGAAGATGCTGTGCCTGCCGTGCCAGATCGGTCTGCGTGAGAATCTCACTCACGGCAAAGGCACCGATGATCACGGGCATCAGTTCGATGCCGGAGGTCAGGTCCGCCAGTCCGAAGGTGAATCGGGTGACTGGTACCATGGTATCCAGACCGATGGTGGCGAGCATGAGACCCAGGCAGGCAGCCATGGCTCCCTTGACCACGTTGCCGCGTTGTGCGATCACGATGACGATCATGGCAAACAGCAACAGCGAGAACTTGCCGGTGGTCTTGACCAGCAGGGACAAGTCGGCGATGACCGGCGCCAGCAGAATCAGCAGCAAGGCGCCAACCGCACCACCGAACATGGAGGCGATGGCTGCATGACCCAGTGCCAGCGCGCCCTTGCCTTTCTGATGCATCGGGTAGCCGTCAAGCGCTGTCATCATGGATGAGGGGGCACCCGGAATATTGATGGTGATCGCCGTGATGCTGCCACCGCACATGCCTGCCATGTAGATGCTGGCGCAGGCCATCAGGGCGGTGGTGACATCGAGGCTGTAGGTCAGTGGCAGCAGAAGCGCCAGCGCCAGCGTGGCGGTCAACCCGGGGATGGCTGCGAATATGGTGCCTATCAGAAAACCGCAGACAACATAGGTCAGGGTAAGTGGGTCGAGCAGTTTGGAAAAGCTGAGCAGTACCAGTTCGATGAATTCCACGATCAGCTCCACAATCCGGGCAGGCGCACATTGAAGGCCTGTGTGAACAACAGATAGGCGCCCAGAGACGTGGCCAGAGCCATCAGGAATTTGGAGGGCAATCTTGTTCGATCTGAAAAGATCAGGATGATGGAAAGAACATAAGCGGTAGCCGAGAACACATAGCCGATCTGCTGAAATACAAGAATGAAAAAGGCTGTGGCTGCCGTGATCAACAGTACCCGGTATCGTGCGATACCCGCAGGCGAGTCAGATTCTTCATCATTGTTCGCCTCTCGTGCGGCTCGCCCTACGAGAATCAGGCTGAGCAGGACTGCCAGTGTTCCGAGAATCGACGGGAAGAAGGAGGGCGAGAGTCTGCCATCGACGATGGATGGACCCAGGCCCCTGGCAGTCACCAGGTAGCCGGTGGAGAAAATAAGCAAAAGAATGGGGAAAGCGGCCTTTTTCATACTCTGCATTGTCTGTCCCGTACTCGTCTGTCACAGGGTAAGAGGGAAGCGTCGCCGCCGGATGGCAGCGACGCTGATAACGAACCGGGCTCTACAGTCCCAGCTCGTCCATGACGCCGAAGGTCGTGGACTGCAGATTGTCTACCCAGCCCTGTACTTCGGATGCTCCCAGCCAGCTGGGTGTGACCCCGACCTTGGTGATCCAGGTCTGGAATTCCTCGCTGTCATAGGCGCTCTTGTAGATGGATTCCAGGCCGGCGATGACGTCATCCGGAGTCTTGGCTGGTGCTGCCAGCACGATGAAGCTGCCGGTTTCCAGCTCGATTCCCTTTTCACTGATGGGCGGAACATCCGGATAGGAGGGGTTCTGCTCGGAGGAGAGTTCGATCACACCCGTGACGTCACCGGATTCGATGATCCCGTTGAAGTCGCCCAGACTGGATATGGCGGCCACGATTTCTCCCGACAGCAAGGCTTCCGTTTCGGCGGCGGAAGAGCCGGGGTAGGCAATGACGTTGAATTCCACACCGGCAGCTTCCTGCAGTCGCTTGACGGCAAGGTAGGGTCCCGAGCCTTCTGGCGCGACGCCGATGCGGACTGTGCCGGGCTCGGCCTTCGCTGCCGCAATCAGTTCTTCATAGGTGGTGATGCCGGAACTCTTGGAAACCACAATGGCATCGGCTTCCTTGGTGATCCTGGCAATGTAGCGCATGTTGTCCAGCGAGTAGCCCGGCACCATCTGGCCGCGAGGCAGAGTGATGATGCTGTCGTAAGTCAGTGCGGCAATGGTGTGCCCATCGGGACGCGCCTTGCTCATCTGCATCAGACCGGTAGCGGTCACCGCCCCGCCGATGTTCTCGACGAATATGGACTTGTCGATGTCCTGTTCCGCAATGCTGTTGATCTTTCGCGAAATACCGTCAACGCCACCACCGGCAGGCCAGGGCACGATGTATCGGATATCTCGGGTGGGAAAGTCAGCAGCGATGGTGCTACCGGCGACGGCCATCAACATGGCTATCGTGCTCAGCTTGCGCAGCATGTTTTTCCTGATCATTGTTCGGTATTGCTCCTGTAGTGATCCTGTGAGGGTGGGTTCGGCATGCAGTGCATTGTCGAACCCTTGCCTGTCGTGCTTTTGAAGATTGCGATATCATGTATACTAGATTGCGCAAACAAGCATACCATTATAAAAATTCAGTGCAAGGTCTCTGAACTCTCAACCACGTTGCCCGATCACTCATTGCCAGGCGAGGATCAGGTAGCCCTGATGATCTGAACCCAGTTGAAGCTTATGAATACACTTTCCAGTGATACCCGGAACAAGTTGTCGGGAGTCAGCGCCGCTACCCTGTGTACCGCCCTGTACAAGCGCGGTCTGCGGAACCAGACACTGCAGGATGTGCATCCCTTGCGTGCGGGTCGTGGCAACATGATCGGGCCGGCCTATACGCTACGGTACATTCCGGCGCGCGAGGACCTGAATCAGCTGGAGGTCTTCCGAGATCCGGAACACCCTCAGCGTGTGGGTGTCGAAAAGTGCCCGGAAGGCTCGGTCATGATCATGGATAGCCGCAAGGATGCTCGAGCTGCTTCAGCCGGCAGCATTCTGGTGACGCGTCTGATGGTTCGCGGAGCGGCCGGCGTGGTCACGGATGGTGGTTTTCGAGACAGTGCCGAAATCGCCGATCTCGATATTCTGTCCTATCACCAGCGGCCTTCGTCTCCCACCAACCTGACATTGCATCAGGCGATTGATCTCGATGTGCCCATCGCTTGCGGTGATGTCGCGGTCTGGCCCGGAGATATCGTATTTGGTGATGATGAAGCCGTGGTGATCATTCCGGCCGGCATCGTTGACGAAGTTGCCGCAGAGGCTGTGGAAATGACCTGTTTCGAGGATTTCGTGACCGAGCGTGTTGCTGCCGGTGCCAGTATTCGTGGTTTGTATCCGGCCACGGACCCTGCCAATCTGGAGCTGTTCGCTGCCTGGCGAGCGGAAAACAATCGCTGAGTGCCGAGTGCCGAGTGCCGAGTGCCGAGTGCCGAGTGCCGAGTGCCGAGTGCCGAGTGCCGAGTGCCGAGTGCCGAGTGCTGAGTACCGAGTGCTGAGTAATAATCTCGATGGTCACGCACCGGGTGTGCGTGACCATCGACGTATCGGCTTGCCGGTATATTGCGTGGCTGTGATCCGCTAGAGTTCACCTGCGTAGTGGCACAGGACATCAGCACCATTGATGGTCTTGCGCTCGGGAGACTTGGACGTGCACAGCTCGGTAGCATGAGGACAGCGAGCGGAGAAGCGGCAACCGGTGGAGCTTGATGTTCCATCCTTGAGCTTGACGCGTCCGCGCTTCCGGTCTCTGGCGCGAGGGTCCGGAATGGGTACGGCGCTCAACAGGGCTCGGGTGTAGGGGTGACGGGGGTTGTTGAACAGTTCATCGGCGGTCGCCAGTTCGACAATCTGCCCCAGATACATGACGGCGATTCGGTCGCAGATGTGCTCAACGACCGCCAGGTCATGAGCAATGAAGACATAGGTCAGTTCGAACTGCTCCTGCAGATCCTGTAGCAGATTGAGGGTCTGCGCCTGGATCGACACGTCAAGAGCGGACACTGCTTCGTCGGCAATGATCAGCTCGGGTTGGGTGGCCAGCGCGCGGGCGATGCCCAGGCGTTGCCGTTGCCCACCGGAAAATGCGTTCGGATAGCGAAGCAGATATTCCGGCCGCAGGCCCACCCTTTCCAGCAGATCGGCCACGCGATCGGACAATGCCTTGCCGCTGAGATTTTCCGATTTGCGCAGGCACTGGCCGACAATGTCGAGCACTCTCAGGCGCGGGTTGAGGGAAGATTGCGGGTCCTGGAATACCATTCTCAGGTCACGCCAGACAGCTCGCAACTCCTGTGCATCACAGCTTGTCAGTTCGACTGTGCCACGACTCTTGCGATTGAAGGTGACCGTGCCGCTGGTCGGATCGAGAATGCGCATGATGCATCGACCCAGGGTTGTCTTGCCACTGCCGCTTTCACCGACGATGCCCAGCGTTTCTCCGCGGTAGACCTTGAAGCAGGCATCGTCGACCGCCTTCACCACGTCGACATTGCCTCCGAAGAATCCGCCACCGCTGACGAATTGCATGTTCAGGTTTTCGACTTGCAATATGGTATCAGTCATTGACTGTCTCCCTGGAATGCAGAAAACAGGCGACCTGTGAACCCTCATGTTCAACCAGAGCGGGTTGTTTCCTGTCGCATACAGAAGGCATGTAGCTGTCGCAACGGGTGCGGAAGGTACATCCCGATGGAGTGGCCAGGGGATGCGGCACCATGCCACGAATGGCGGGCAGGCGCTTTCTTCGGGCCGCTCCGATGCGCGGAACGGAGTCGAGCAAGGCTCGGGTATAGGGGTGCTGCGGGTTTTCGAAGATCGAATAGACATCGCTCTTCTCAACCACCTTGCCCATGTACATCACTGCCACATCTTCTGCCACCTCGGCGACCACTCCCAGATCGTGGGTTATCAGCATGACTCCCATCTCCAGCTCTTCCTTGAGCTCATCAATGAGATCCAGTATCTGTGCCTGAGTGGTCACGTCCAGCGCCGTGGTGGGTTCGTCGGCAATCAGCAGTCGTGGCCGACAGCTGAGTGCCATGGCGATCATGGCGCGTTGTCGCATGCCGCCAGAGAGTTCGAACGGGTAGGCATCGAGACGCTCGGCCGGTTTGGGGATACCCACCTTGTCCAGCAGTTCGATGGCTGTTTCGCGCGCCTCGGCCTTGGATATCTTCTGATGCAACAGGATGGTTTCGGTTATCTGCTTGCCGATGCGTGTGATCGGGCCCAGAGAGGACATCGGTTCCTGAAAGATCATCGCAATGTCGTTGCCACGAATCGAGCGCAATTCACGTGACCCGTGGCGGGCGGCTGCAAGGTCGACGGTGCGGCCGTCAGCCGAGCGATAGACAATGCTACCGTCGGTGATCCTGCCCGGAGCATCGACAATGCGCAGGATGGAACGGGCCAGTATCGATTTGCCGCAGCCGCTTTCTCCCAGAACACAGAGGGTGCGGTTGCTGTATATGTTCAGGTCAACCCCGTTGACAGCCTTGACAATGCCATCGTCGGTGAAGAACTGCGTCTTGAGTCCGGAAATCTCGAGCAAGGGCAGGCCCTCGGCCTTGCCGATGTCCGGTGCCATGGTATCAGTGGGCATGGGGGTCGGCTGCATCACGTAATCCGTCTCCTAGAAAGTTCAGTGCCAGTACCGCGGTGACAATCATTGACGCCGGGGCAATCAGAAGCCAGGGCGCTTCGATGATGGTGCGCACATTCTGTGCTTCCTTGAGCAGCGTGCCCCAGGACACCACCGGTGGTTGCAGGCCGACTCCCAGAAACGACAGGGAGGTTTCTGCCAGAATCATCAGAGGGACTGCAAGGGTCAGAGAAGCAATGATATGGCTGGAAAAGGAGGGCACCATGTGTTTCCTGATGACTTCCATATTGCTCAGTCCATCCAGTCTGGCGGCGATGATGAAATCCTCGTGGCGCAGTGACAGGAACTTGCCTCGTACCTCGCGCGCCAGACTTGTCCAGCCGATCATCGACACGATCAGCGTTACCACAAAGTAGGTCTTCAGGGGAGGCCAGTCCAGTGGTATGGCGGCAGCCAGCCCCATCCACAGTGGAATGGTGGGAATGGAACGTATGAATTCGATGAGTCGCTGAATCAGGTTGTCCACCCAGCCTCCAAGGAAACCGGATACACCTCCCAGAGTGACGCCGATGACCAGAGACACGATGACCCCGACCAGACCGATGGACATCGATACCCGGGTGCCGATGATGATGCGGCTCATGATGTCCCGGCCGAGCCGATCGGCTCCCATGAAGTAGACGGTATCGCGCGGATTGACCGGGCCGAAAAAGTGTACATCGGTCGAGAAAAGCCCCAGCACCTTGTACTCATAGCCTTTCACGAAGAATCCGAGCGGGATGATCTTGTCTTCATCCTCGGCGAAGACCCGACGCATGGCAACCTTGTCCACTTCCAGTTTCAGGCCTTTGGCATGTAGCTGGAATCTGGAAGACCCATCCTCCCCAGGGGCGAACAGGTGAATGCCCATGGGAGGGGCAAACGCCCTGCGGGTACTGGTCTTGTGGATGTCCGACGTCGTCAGGAACTCGCCGAAGATGGCCATCAGATAGATCAGTGCAACGATGTACAGGCTGATGTAGGCGACACGGTGGCGTTTGAATTTCCGCCAGGTCAGTGCCAGCGGGCTCAATAGCACCGGTGCCGAGACTTCATCTTCGGCTTGTAGTGTACTGGTCGTCGAGTTCATGTTCATTGGTAGCGAATCCTCGGGTCGATCCATGCCAACAGCAGGTCGGAGATCAATGTGCCGATGACGGTCAGAAGGCTGACGATCAGAATCAGAGAACCTGCCAGATACATGTCCTGCACCAGCAAGGCCCGCAGCAGCAGTGGACCTGTGGTCGGCAGGTTCATGACCACGGCGACGATGATTTCCCCTGACACCAGGCTCGGGAGAATCCAGCCTATGGTGGAAATGAATGGGTTCAGCGCTACGCGCACCGGATACTTCATCAACAGCTGGAACTCTGACATGCCCTTGGCGCGTGCCGTGGCCACATAAGGCCGGTACAGCTCGTCGAGCAGATTGGCGCGCATGATGCGAATGAGCGCTGCGGCGCCGGATGTGCCGACAACGACGATCGGCATCCAGATGTGCTTCAACAGATCGATGAACTTGGCCTGGCTCCAGGGTTCACCGATGTACTCCGGACTGACCAGTCCGCCCACACTCTGACCAAAGTACTTGAAAGACACATACATCATCAGCAGGGCCAGAAGGAAGTTGGGAACCGCCAGACCGATGAAACCGAAGAAAGTGGCCGTGTAATCACCAAAGGAGTACTTTCTGACGGCCGAGTAGATGCCGATGGGCAAGGCGGTGATCCAGATGAACAACAGCGTGAGTATCGAGATACCGAAGGTCCAGCCGAGTCGATCCCAGATCAGGTCGGTGACCAGTACATTCTTTTCGAACGAGATACCGAAGTTGCCGTGCAGCAGGATGCCCTTCATCCACTTGTAGTACTGCACGTACATGGGCTGGCCCAGACCGTATTGCTGTCGCAGGGTTTCCACCACCGCTGTATTGTCTGAGCCCGACTCGCCCATGTCGGCCGCCAGGGAATCCAGATAGTCTCCGGGCGGTAGCTGGATGATGACAAAGGTGACTATCGACACCAGAAACAGCGTCGGAATCATGTACATGATCCTTCGCAAACAGAACCCCATCATTGGATTGTACCTCTGAGGTGAGTGAAAGCCTGATTGCCGTTTGACCGGTACAACAGACATTTTGTCGGCCAAGCAATGCCGCTGCACGTCTCAGCGACGACAGGGAGAATCAGCCGGTTCGAGTTGAAGCCCGGGGTCAGATGCCCCGGGCGCATGACCTGACAGTTGTGTCAGGGCAGATTGTCGCCGCCTTCAAAATACATCTGGGCGGTGTAGGGGGCCGGGAACCACAATTGGCCGGCGATGGGCAGAGGCTCTGGTACGTTGCGCACATTGTTGCGTGCAATACCGAATACCGGGTCGTTCTGAACCAGCCCGATCGTGAAGAACTGCTCCATCGACATGTCCAGTACCTTCTGCATTCTGGCTTTCATGTCTTCCGGATTGCCGGCTGCCTTGACCTCGTTGTAGGCGGTGAAAATGTCCTTGACGGCTTGAGGGGGTTCGGATCCCTGCGTGTTGTCCACGCCCCACTCTGCCCATTCACGAGCCCAACTGACGGAATTGCTGACGATGGGCACATAGCAGATGGGCGTGGTATAGGCATCGGCCTGTCCACCTGAGCAGTTCCACAGATAGGCGTCCTGCTCATTGGCGGTGTGCAGCGCAATCAGACGAGAACGATCGGTGGCTCTGACCTGGATATCCAGGCCGACGTCGGCGGCGTAATTGGCAATCAGTTCCATCGCGTCGGGGTACTGCAGACCGAAGACATCAGCCACCAGAAAGACCAGGGTGAAGCGATTGCCGTCTGGCCCCAATCGGAAACCTTCATCATCTCGCTGGTCCAGACCTGCCATGTCCAGATGCTTGTTGGCCAGTTCCTGGTCGAATTCGGTGTATTGCTTTGCATACCATTCCTTGTACAGCTCCGAACCCTCGCGTGGCGCTGTCTGGGCCGCTGTTGCTGCGCCGAAATACAGCAGATCGATGATCTCCTGGCGGTTGACGGCGTGGCTCAGTCCAATGCGGAAGTCCTTGTTGTTGATGACTTCGCGCTTGACCGGATCAGGGTGTGTCAGGTTGAGCATCAGGATCATGATGTTGGCAGGCAGGTCACCGACATCGAAGAAACGATACTTGCCGCGTTCCATGTTGTCGGTCAGGGATGCCTTGTTCGACGGGCGGCCCAGATGACGCAGCATGTAGTCGATTTCGCCATTGAAGGCCTTCAGAAGGATGGTCTCGACGTCTTCAACCTGATCGTAGGTAATACGATCCATGTAGGGCAGTTGCTGTCCCTTCTCGTCCACCTTGTAATAGTAGGGATTGCGTTCGGCCACCACGCGGTCTGTTGATCCGTAGACATTGGTCAGATGCCAGGCATGCAGCGTGGGACGATCAGGGTTCTGCCAGAACAGGGGCGTATCCATGGGGCCCGCCTTCAGGTTGAAGAGCTGAATCCAGTCGGCCGCAGCAGGTTCGGCATCGACCAGGCTCTGCAGGTCAGGATTGTATTTTTCGTGAAACTGACTGAGGTAATGTTTGGGATAGGCTGTGGGGTGGTAGCCGAATCCGTAGGCCATGTTCTGAATGAAGAGGCCATTGGCAGTACCGAAATCGAATTCCACGGTGTAGTCGTCGATCTTGCTGACCTTGACAGGGCCCTCCGGTCCGACGAAGGTGGAGTCCTTGTTGGGAGTCAGCTCGGGGTTGCTGAAAACGTCCTCGTACCAGAACAGGATGTCGTCGGCACTGAAGGGTGCGCCGTCGGACCAGCGCATGCCTTCGCGCAGGTGAAAGGTGAATTTCGAGGCATCTTCGGAAACATCCCAGCTCTTGGCGATATTGGGTCGGACTTCCGTCCAGCCGGGATCCCAGCGAACCATGTTGTCGCTGCCGATGGTACGCACCATGTTGTGCTGATCGCCTCCGCCGAGAATGGCACGTCGCAGGGTTCCGCCATATTCGCCGGCCTGTTCGATGACGTCCATGACGAGTGGCTCCTTCGGAAGCCTTTCATCCACAGGTGGCAGGGTGCCTGCCTCGACCTGTGCATCAAGTATCGGCGCCTGTTCGTATGCGAGCGCCGGTAAGCTGCTGGCGATGGTCAGGCAGATGCCGGCAATGCCCTTGCCCAGATAATCTGGAAATGTGTTGTATCTTTTCATGGCTCCTCTTCGGGTTGGTGGGTCTTTCGTGATTTACCAGTTGGTGACAGATCCATCCGGCCGCCGTAGATGTGGTGGTTCTACGTGGGCTGCTTCCTGGTTCCTGATGGCCTCTTCATCGACTTCCACGCCGAGTCCGGGTCCATCAGGGACCACATAGACAGGCCCTTCCATCTGAACCTGTTGCGGGAATATGGCGGGATCGTGGAATCCCAGTTGCTCTACCGAGGTCTGACGGGTCTCAAGCCAGCTGAAGTTGGCGACGGCTGCAGCCATGTGCACGGTTGCTGCGGTGCAGACCGGACCCAGTGGGTTGTGCGGCATGATGTCCACGTAATGACTCTCACTCCAGCCAGCGACTTTCATGGCTTCGGTGAATCCACCGATATTGCAGATATCGATGCGCATGTATTGCGTCAGGCCGCGTTCCAGATAAGGCAATGCCTGCCATTTGGAGGAAAACTCCTCACCGATGGCGAAGGGAATCTGCGTCAGGGTACGCAGGCTGGCATAGGCCTCTGGAGACTCGTCTCTGATCGGCTCTTCGATATAGTCAACAGTGCCCTGGGGCAGCATGTTGCAGAAACTGGCAGTTTCGGCAACTGACAGACGATGATGCAAGTCGATCCCCAGGCACAACCCCGGTCCGAATTCCTTGCGTATGCGAACCAGCTCGTCTGCCGCAATGGTCAATGATGCGCGGGGATCGAATATCTCGCCGGTCTCGAATCCGGAGGAGTTGATGCGGATACTGTTCCATCCGGACTCCACCAGGGTTCGGGCATTGGAGACGACTTCGTCGACACTTTTTCCCGTACAGCAACCGAAGGTGGGAATGACATCCCGCTGCTTGCCGCCCAGCAGTTGATAGACCGGTACGCCCAGACGTTTGCCGAGAATATCGTAGAGCGCGATATCCACTGCCGACATGGCTGCGGTCAGTACTCGACCACCTTCGAAATACTGGCTGCGGTAGGACTCCTGCCAGATGCGCGATATCCTGCGTGAATCCTGGCCGACGAGAAAGTCGGAGAAATGTCTGATGGTAGCTGCAACGGATTCCTCGCGAGCTGACAGGCCGGATTCGCCCCAGCCGATGATGCCGTCTTCGGTGGTGACCTTGATCAGCAGCTGGTTGCGTATGCCGACTCTGGCCAGAATCGGTTCGATGGATGCAATCTTTGTCATGGGTTGTTGTCCGTCAGTGGATTAGTGCCAGCCGACACGGGGAGCGGCAGGGACCTGGTCATGGGGCCTGGAATGAATCATTTCCATCAGCTCCGCCCGAGTACCAGCATGGCTTGCGTCGTCGAAAAGGTTGTGCAGCTCGAAGGGGTCTTCCTGCATGTCGTAGAGTTCGCCGGTATCGGTTCGCAAGTCGACGGACATCCGGTAACGACGACTGCGCACCGTTGTCAGATCCATGCCGATGCCACTGCGCGTTTCATCGACCTCCCATTCATTCAGGGCGAAATCACGGATTTCCGTGCCCTGCATGAGACCGACCAGGGAAGTGCCGTTGTCGGCAGATGCATCCAGAGAGCACAGTTGCGAAAGTGTGGCGCGAATGTCCAGCGTGGAAACCGGGTCGTCCACACATCGGCCTGCCGGTATGTCCGGGCCACTCATGACAAGGGGGACTCGCAGCAGGCCGTCATACAACATGGGGCCCTTGAGCAGGAGGCCGTGATCACCGAGCCATTCACCGTGATCGCTGGTGAACAGGATGATGGTGTTGTCCAGTTCGCCGCTGTTTTCCAGTGCTTCGATGATACGACCTACCTGATGGTCAATGGCCGAAATCATGCCGTAGTACACAGCCGTGATATCGCGCAACTGTGTTTCGTTCAGTTCGCTGGATTCACCCCAGTCCTGGCCACCCTGAGCATGTGGCCGTTTGACGTTCCTGCGAATCGGACTTTCCAGGAAGGCACGATGCCACCAGGGGCGTTTGTCCAGATCAAGCTTTCTGTATCGGGCAATATCCACTTCTTCCGGGTGATACTGACTGGACCAGGGGGCAGCCGCAAGAAAAGGAGGATGGGGGTCGGGGAAGGATACCCAGGCGAACAGGGGTTCCGTTGATGCATCATTCGATCTTGCATTGATGAGCTCTACCGCACGATCGCCTACCCAGGGTGAGGAGTGCCATTCATCGTCCAGTGCTGATCGCCAGACTTGCAGATGTGTGGTGTCGGCCAGGGATTCAGGGTTGGCGTGTACCTTGGCTCTTTCCCAGCGTTGGCGGCCCTGGCCATCGGTGTTCAGGTAGTTTTCATAATGCAGGGTGTAGGGCGGATCGCTCCAGGTACAGTGATGGTGGGGACGTAGTAGTAGTTCAACCGACTGGAAGCCGAAGTAGGGGCCGCCCCAGTCTGCAGGGTACTGATTGACGCTGTTGTAGCACTCTGCCATCCCGGTGGCCTGAAAGGTCTCGTGTGTGGACAGATGCGCCTTGCCGATGAAGCGGGTCTGGTATCCGGCGCGGGAGAAGATGCCGCCAAGGCCTTCCTTGCCATAGCGTTCTTCCAGATTGCGTCCATTGTCACGTACACCGTGGGTGTAGGGCAGTTTGCCGGTGAGAATCGAAGCGCGGGCCGCCTGACACATCGGGTGCGGGGTGATGCAGGTTGAAAAGCGAGTGCCGGTACTTGCCAGTCTGTCGATATGGGGCGTTCTGACACCCCGAGTGTCATAGCCGACACAGTCACCGCGCTGCTGATCGGTGGTAATCAGAATGACATTGGGACGCCTGGAGCCGTTCCGAGAAGTGTCATCAGCCATGATCAGGTACTCCGGTGTCGGGTTGTGCCTGCAGTGGATACATGGACTCTCCTGCCTCGTTTGTTGATCATTACGGTGATAATGTATCATGAAACTCATGAAATAATATACGAAATTACCATCATGAGCGATTGTTCTTGATTAACTCATTGATGAACTGGTCAAATACGCGCATGGAAACAAACATGAAATTCAGCTTTATCGACAACGGTAATGATGGCGACGACACCAGTTCGCTTTACGAGGCCGTGCTCCACGACATCTCCACCGGTGAGCTGGAAGGCGGACAGCGTCTGAAGGTGGCGGAGCTGGCCAGACGCTATGGAGTCAGTACCAGTCCGGTGCGCGAAGTGCTCAGGCGCATGCAGGGGGAAGGCTATGTCGATATCAGCCCGAACCGGGGTGCAACGATTCGCAAGGGCGACGCCAACACCATTCAGAACATCTTCGAGATTCTTGAACTGCTGGAGCCTTATTTCGTCTCCTGGTTTGCCGAATTCGCGCCACCGGAGCTCATCGATGAAATGGAGGCCATCCAGAATAGGATCGAGCAGGTACCGATTGCAGAGCTGTCAACCTTTCGCAAGCTGGATGGAGAATTCCACTGGACCATCTGCAAGCGCCACTACAACCAGCAAGCGGCTGATACCTGGAGAAAGCTGCGCCGCGCACTGAATGTGCACGGCGCCAAGCTCAGCATCAAGGTTCCGCGGCATGAAGCCATCATCGCCGAGCACCGCATGCTGATAGAGGCGCTGCGCAGGAATGATGTCGAAGAATCGGTTAGGGTCATTCGCATGCACACCCAGGGATCCTTCGTGCAGATGTCACAGCAGATGCGTGTTCTCGGCATGACATCCTGACGGGTCAAATCTCCTCGTTTCGAAACCGCAGGTTTCGGTCAGAGATCAGAACCAGGTTTTCCTCAACGGTGTGTCCAGAGGCAGTATCCAGTGGCTGACGGGTTCGTCCCGGGGAATCGAAGAGAGGTCTACCCGGTTGTCGACAAGATTTGCTGCCGGCCGATCATTCAGTGAGCAGCTCGCCTGTGCATACACCTTGACATCCTGGCCGTCGATTCCCCGGTGACGCTCATCGAGAAAGCGTGCAAACTGCCAGATCAGATCAGGAATGCAGGCGATGGTGCGAACCTGGCGCGGATTCAGATGATTCGCCGGATTCACCACGGTGCGCTTGCCATCTTCGCTGACGACAATGAAGCGAACGGTGCCTTGCTTGGAGCGCAGTTTCATGCGCCAGCTGAATTGATGTCCATCCTCGTTCCAGGCAACGTTGCCTGGTGCGGCCAGATGGCGCAGTGGCACCACCACCTGCAGTACCAGCCAGATGCAGACCCCGGTGACGATCATGACAGAGAGCAGTCGTCGACTGGTGGCACCGGCCGGGCCCGAGTGGGGGGCTGATTCAGCCGGAACCGTGAGAGCGTGCCAGCGATGTCCTGTGTCTGCGTTCTGCCGTGTCAACCACCAGCGGACCACTTGTCGCGGCCAGTCCGGATCGAACAGCAGCAAGGTGGCAGCCAGAGTCATGAACGGGAAGATGCCGATGTCGAACACCATGGCATTGGTCAGGTGGAAGAATGCATAGAGGCAGAAGACTGCCAGCCGTGTTCGGCGCCAGAGCAGCAAGGGCGCCCCGATGAGATGCAAGGCGATGGCACCATAGCTGGCAGCGGCGATGCCCCAATCCTGCGTGAGAAACTGGAACAGCGCAGCCTCATCCTGACTGCGGTTGGTCATCCACAGTCGCATCGGCTCCAGGTTCAGCCAGTCATGGTTGATCTTGACGATCCCGGCGTAGAGCAGAATGATCTCCAGCTGGGCACAGAGCCAGAATCGGCTCCAGTTGGGCACGGTCTCGGCTCGCAATGCCGGTTTTCGCCAGGCATCGACCGACCACAGGCGATTGGCGGGAGCGAAGCATAAAATGACGCAGATCAGAATCGCCATGTAGTAGTGATTCAGATAGAGCGCCTGGTCGAGCAGAAAGTGCCAGCTGAACAATACGGTACAGAGGATGATGGACAGTCGGTAGAAGGTGCCCGTGATGACGCCGATGGCTGCAACGCCCAGTACTGCATAACTCAGGCGCAACCAGGGTTCGGGTGGCACATGGACCCACTCGAAAAAGGGGTATTTGAACAGCAGTTCGGTGTCCCGGTACATGCAATCCAGGCACAGAAAGGCACCGTAATTGATTGCCTCGAACAGCAACAAGGTGCCGAACATCATGCGAAACACGGCCAGCGATGCGGTATCCACTTTCCGGAAGAAAAACCGGTGTATCAACACCTTTACTCCGTCAATCATCAGATGATGATTGTTGCACGAGTTGCCCACTGCCTGGGCTGCTGGATCAGGCCTTCATCCCGGGCTGGCTGCCAATGCAGCGGGAAGTGCGCTCAGTAGGTTGCTCTGCCGCCGGAGAGGTCGAAGACCGATCCGGTGGTGAAGGAATTTTCCGCCGATGCCATCCACAGGATCATGCTGCTGATTTCCTCCACCGTCACGAAACGTCCGCGCGGAATCCTGGACAACATGTAGTCGATGAATTCCTGGCTGACCTGATCAAGGATGCGGGTGCGTGCGGTTGCGGGGGTAACGCAGTTGACGGCAATGTCGTGAGCAGCGAGTTCCTTGCCCAGGGATTTCGTCAGTGCGATGACAGCGGCCTTCGATGCTGAGTACGCAGACGCATTCGGATTGCCTTCCTTGCCGGCAATGGAGGCAACATTGACGATCCTGCCGTAACCTCGTTCCATCATTCCCGGTGTCAACGCCTTGCAGGTATGGAAAGTGCCGTCGAGATTGACCGATTGCACCTTGCGCCACATCTGTGGGTCATAGTCTGCCAGTGTACTGGTGGGACCGGCAATGCCTGCGCTGTTGATCAGGATATCCACGCCCGCGAAGGCCTGTTCGGTCAGTGATCGCGCCGCTTCGACCGCCTGCAGATCGCTGACATCCACCTGTATCAGTTTGACGCTGTCCTCTGGCAGCTTGCTGATGGCTGGCTCTACGGTTGAAATATCCATATCCCAGATGGCTACTCGAGCGCCCGAGCCGACAAGCCTCTGCGTGACCGCAGCGCCGATACCGTTGCAGCCTCCGGTAACAACAGCTATCCGGTCAGTGTAGTCATAGTGGTTCATCGCGCGTTTTCCTCTTGTTGTCGAGCCCACCAGGTATTCGCCAGTGGCTTGCCCATGACGTAGGCGTTGTCGCCGAGCTGTTCGCCAATACGCAGACACTCGTTCCACTTGGCCATGCGTTCAGAACGGGTAATGGAGCCGACTTTCAGCTGTCCGGCATCGAGACCCACCGCCAGATGGCAGATGGTCACGTCCTCGGTTTCACCCGAGCGGGCCGAGACGATGCCGCGATATCCATGGTCGCGGGCAGCTGCCAGACAGGCCAGTGACTCGGTGACTGTGCCGGATTGGTTGACCTTGACCAGCACGGCATTGCAGGCTCCCTGGTCGGCTGCCTGATGAACCAGGTCGGCATTGGTGACCAGGTAGTCATCGCCGATGATCTGGATGCGGTGGCCGTATTGTCGGGTGAAGTCGATTACGCCTTCCGGGTCATCTTCTGCCAGCGGATCCTCGATCGAGGCGATCGGATAGTCGTCGATCCAGCGGCCCAGCAATTCGATCATCTGCTCCCGATCGAGTTCACGATCTTCCAGTGCGAGGCGATACCGGCCCTGACTGCCGAATTCGGAGGCCGCGATATCCAGTGATATGACTACACGCTCCCCGGGTTTCTCACCGGTGTCTTCAATGGCTCTCGTCAGGGTCTCCAGCGCTTCCTCGTTGCTGTCGAACACCGGCCACCAGCCACCTTCGTCGGCAACGCCGAGGTTGCCGCCCTTGGCCTTCATGCGTGCCCCTGCCGCTCTGTACACCTCCGAAGTGACTTCCAGCACTTCATCGAAGGAGGATGCTCCGGGTACCATGATCATGAAGTCCTGAACATCCACGCGACGCCCTGCATGCGCGCCGCCGCCGAAGATCTGGATTTCAGGCAAGGGCAGGGTCGGCGTCTGTCCAGTGAAGTCTGCGATATATCGCCAGAGTGGTTTGCCTGCCGACGAGGCTGCCGCATGCATCACGGCCATCGATGTGGCGACGATGGCATTTCCTCCCAGAGAGGATTTGTAGGGAGTGGCGTCCAGTTCGATGAGTCTGCTGTCGATATCGGCTTGCCGGCTGGCGTCCATGCCGCGCAGCTCGCGGGCTATGAGACGATTCACGTTGCCGACCGCATTCCGGACATCCATGCCTCCGAGTCGTGAACCACCATCACGAAGATCGATGGCTTCGCGAGTTCCTCGAGAGGCGCCGGCAGGTGCCATGGCACGGCCTGTCGAGCCATCTGCCAGTGTTGCCTCGACCTCGACGGTCGGGTTGCCTCGACTGTCCCAGACGCGTCTGGCCGAGAGGGTGGACAGGGTGGTGTCACTCATGGTCTTGTATTCATGGGTTCGGATTCCAGAAACTGTGTCAGCGTGTCTGTCGGGTGCCTGATCAATGCCAGGGCGCACTGTCGCACCTGGCGTTGCCTGTCATCGTCGAGATACTCGACCGGCGACTTGCCGTCAATGCGTGCCAGCATCAAAGCCGGTAGCAGTCTGACGGTCCGGGATTCGAGATATCGCGCATCTTCCCAGCAGATGTGAGGGGCGTACTGCGCCCAGAATCGGCGTGCTGCCTGTCGCAGCTTCGAGCGGCACTGCGGCAAGTGGAAGGACTTGAGTAACAGATGATTGAGTGCGAAGGCGACATCGAAGCATGGATCTCCCATGGTTGCGCATTCGGCATCGAGTATCACTGGCTTGTCATTGCGCAACAAGATGTTCTTCGGGCTGACGTCGCCGTGAATCAATACCTGTCTGGACGCTGCGAGCTGATCCGCCAGAGCGTTCAGGGTTGCAGCGATGTCAGGGTGCTGTCTGGCAGTGAAGCGCAGGTAGGGCTCCAGGCGCAAGGATTCGAAATCTGCGCTGTTGTCGAAAGGTGAGTGGTCAAAACCGTCCGAAGTGGACGCTGCGTGGATACGGCCCAGGGTATCGGCGACTGCAGTTGCTTCGCCGGTGTCCTCGCAACCGTTCAGTAGTTCGGTTTTCCACAAGCGGATATCAGGGTGGTCCAGAAACTCCATGGCAAAACCGTTGTCGGCGTCACTCCAGCCATGCAGCATCGGTACGGCATCAGGCACGATGCGGCCAGCTGCCTGCAACCAGGCGAACTCGGCCTTGCCACGATGTTCCGGCGCAAACCAGTCTTCCTGCACTTTTAGCTTCTCGAGAGCGAATTTCACGCAGACGGTCTGTTCCGCGAAAGACACGGCCGCAATGTCGGATGCCACGCCGCCGCTGAGTCGTCGGATGGTGTGTATGTCCTCAGGCTGGCACAAACCGAGGGAGCTCAGCAGAGACCGGCAGCGTCGTTCGAATTCCGGCATGCGGATGGATTCCTGTTATCTTTGATGTTCACGTGAACATAATGAGGCAAATAGTTGTGGCTGTCAACACGGATTATGAAAGAATGATCGTTGACAGACAGCCATCAGGAACACGGCCGTGCGGGTAACGATCAAGTCCATCGCAAGAGATCTCGGAATCTCGCACATGACGGTCTCCAGGGCCTTGTCCGGCAGCAAGCAGGTCAATCCGGCGACACGGCAGAAAATCTGCGATTACGCCGAGCAGGTGGGCTATGTGAGAAGTTCGGCAGCCAGTGCCATGCGCGGCGATCCGACTGCCATCGTTGGGCTGCTGCTGCCGAATATCGTCAACGATTTCTATGCGCGATTTGCCAATGCTCTGAGCCTGATGTGTGCCGAGGCCGGCTTCGATCTGGTCATCCACCTGACCGGTGATGACATCGCGCAGGAGGTGCAGTGCCTGACGCGCTTGCAGGCACTGCAGGTACGCATTGTCCTGCGGGTGCCCGCTCCCAGGCGTGAGGGACAGGCACCCTATCCTGTCAATGGTCCCGATCTGATCAATCTGATTCGAACCGTCGAGGGTGAGACCAGCAGGGGCGATCTGATGATCCACGACGATCTGGCGATCAGGCAGGCAGTGGCGCATCTGCAGAGTCAGGGGCATTCACGCATTGCCTACATTGGCGGAGCCGAGGCCCTGTCCTCTGGTCGGCTGCGTCTGCGCGCATTCACCCGGGGGCTGGCCGAGAACGGCCTGGATATTCATGACGAGCTGGTCTTCACGGGATCGCCGGGCCAGAGGGTTGGTCATGAGTGCGCGCTGGCATTGCTCGATATGGACAAGGGGCCTGATGCGTTGATCTGTGGTGGCTTCGAATTATCCAGTGGTGCCTTGAATGCGTGTCTGGAGCGCAGTATCGCCTTGCCGGAGCAGCTGGCCTTTGTCGGTTACGGTGACCCCGCGTTTCATCAGTGGATTTGCGGTGGGGTGACAACCATTGCGTTATCCGGCGATGAGGTGGCTCGCTGTGCGATGCGGATGATCACCGGTGAGGATACAAGCGTGGCGGAGTCTGGAGAGGGTATCACCGCCAGGTTCATTGTCAGACGAACGGCTTGAAGGTTTCGTCGATGGTGTCTGCCATGGTAGCTGAGTATTCGTCTGTGCTCACCGACCTGTACCAGTTCACGCTTTCCTGCGCCATCAAGGGAACTGCTGCACACTGGTAGCGTAACAGTGTTACAGAATTGCAAATCATGACCCCTGCAGAAGCTTCTGGATAGTGGATTGCTTGTCCGGTACCGAGTCATGGTGCGTTTGGATTTCGTGCCATTCATCGACGATCGCTCAGAGTGCATTCATGTTCAGATTCTTGAAACCTGCGAACCACGGATTTCTGCACATATGGCGTCCGACAGCTTGTGCCTGTGCGGTGGCAATGGCGCTGACGCAGACGCAGCAGGTCCATGCGGAAGGCGTTGTACAAATGGGCTTTGGCCAGCGCCTGCTGGACCATGAAGGTGTCCAGTCAAGCGGCTATGCAACTGATGGCGTTTCAGCCTCGCTCTATGTCGATATTCTGACCATTGGCGAAGTCATCAATATCTCGCTGTGTGGTACCGCTTTCAGCGATGACATATCGGTCTCGATCTTTGCGCCATCCGATGATGTCACGCCGGTCAGTACGCAAAGCCAGGCGAACGGGACGCTGAGTTGTAGTGATCCGATGAATGCGCCGCTGCCCAATCCGCTTCGATACGTCACTCTGGAGAGCGGTACCTACCGGCTGGAACTGCAGAATACGAGTCAAATCGAGTTTGACAGCTATTTCGAGCGCTACGATATTACCGTCACGCCCGATATTGCCACTGATCCGGACCCCATGGAAACAGGCGGACGTTTGTGGGGCTATACCTTCGGCTTCAATGCCGGTGGCTTTGCAGAGATCAATTCCACCGATGCCGATTACTACCCTCTGGTACCGGGCGGTCGACCGAACACGAATTATGTCTGGAAGCTGGATCTGAACAAGTTTGCCGGCTTTGGCTACAACCTGTTGGCGAACTCGATCGGTGTTGATGCACCGAACTCTGGCTACAGTACGTTTGACAGGTCCGTGGATACAGTCACCTACGAACATCCGATGTATGTCAGTTATCCGGAAGTTGCGTACCCCGCACCGACGGTTCCACCTGATATCTCGGGTGTGCGGTTTGTCGACAGCGATGGTCAGGATAACGCCATCTCTCCTGGAGGAACCGTCAATGTTCAGGACAGCGGTTTCTACGAATTCACGACGGATGTCACAGGTACCTATTCGATATTGATCGATCTGAATGAAGACGGCGTATTCGGCAACGCCGGCGACAGACAGCTTCTGGGTCCTGCCGTCAATGGTCTCAACAGAGTGCCCTGGGATGGCAAGGACTCCAACGGCAATACACCGCCAGAGGGCACCTACAACACCCATGTCGAAATACACATGGGTGAGTATCATTTCATTGCCAATGATGCAGAGTCCAGTGGCGGAACCAGTCAGGGTCTGACCGTTCATCAGGCCAATGATGATGGCAGTACCGAGGCTGCGAGAGTCTTCTGGGATGATGTGACGTTGATAGGTGGCAACGAAGGTACCAGCAACACGCCTGGAGGTGCCTTGTCCACGACGCCAGAGGGTCATCACACCTGGGGAAATTTCACGAGTGACGGTTTTGGTAACAATCGCTATATCGACACGTATGTCTATGGACTGGCGACCACGGCCAACGCTGCGGCCGCGGTCATCGCGAATGATGATCTGCAAGTCAATTACGATGGTACGGTAACGGGAGATACCTATATAAGCCCCGGCCTCACCTACAGGGTCAGCGTCACCGATCCGGATCTTGACCAGGATTCCGGCGTGCTGGACGTCGTGGTTGTCAGTATCGTGAACGATGATACGGGAGAGACCGAAACGCTTGAATTGACCGAGACATCGATCAATTCCGGTGTGTTTGAAGGGGAGTTGCCTACCACTGAGGGAGCATCTGCAGGTACTGATAACGACGGAACGCTGGTTACGCGGATTGATGATGTCGTTACCGTGACATACACGGACTTCGTTGCCGCCGATTACACGTCACAGGAACGATATCACTCCAGTACGGTGGAACGTGATACCGACTCGGATCGCATTCGTGATCTGGACGATCTGGATGATGACAACGATGGCATTGCCGATGCGGTTGAAGGTACTGCCGACAGCGATGGTGATGGACTCCAGGACAGTCTGGACACCGATAGTGACAACGACGGCATACCGGATGCTGATGAGGATGCCGATAGCCCCGTACTGAGTGCGCTTGATGCTGATGGAGACGGTATTGATGATGCCGTGGATGCCAGCATCACGGGTGGCCCCGATGTCAATGCTGACGGCGTGGATGATTCGACTCAGCCGACGGATACGGACAATGATGGCGTCGATGATTACCGTGATATCGACAGTGATGGTGATGGCATTGCCGACATCATCGAGGTTGGCGACAATCCGGCGTCACCCCGGGATTCGGACGGTGATGGTGTGCCCGATTATCTGGATACCGACTCGGACAACGATGGGCGTACGGATGCCGAGGAAGACACACGCAGTCCGACCCTGCTGGGTACTGACAGTGATGCCGATGGTATCGATGATGCGCTGGATGTGAATGAGACCGGTGGTGATGATCTGAATGCCAACGGCATCGACGATGCGTTCGAACCTACGGACAGTGACAACGACGGACTGGCGGACAGCCGCGATGTGGACAGTGACAACGATGGCATCATCGATGTGCTGGAAGGCAGCGGTGACAGTGACGGGGATGGGACGCCGGATTACCTGGATACCGACTCTGACAATGACGGTATTGCCGATGGTGCAGAGGACAGTACCAGTCCGACCCTGAGCGGTGTGGACAGCGACAATGACGGCATCGACGATGTGCTGGATGTGAATGCCACCGGCGGTGATGATCTTGATGGCAATGGTGTGGATGATGCCACCGAGCCAACCGACACGGACGGTGACGGTACGCCGGATTACAAGGACATCGACAGTGATGATGATGGCATTGCCGATATCATCGAGGTTGGACCCAATCCGGCGTCACCTCGGGATTCGGACGGTGATGGTGTGCCCGATTATCTGGACACGGACTCGGACAACGATGGACGTACGGATGCCGAGGAAGATACAAGCAGTCCGACCCTGCTGGGCACTGACAGTGATGCCGATGGCATCGATGACGCACTGGATGTGAATGAGACGGGTGGCGATGATCTGAATGCCAACGGCATCGACGATGCATTCGAACCCACGGACAGTGACAATGACGGTGTGTCGGACAGCCGCGATGTGGACAGCGACAACGATGGCATCATCGATGTGCTGGAGGGTGCTGGTGACAGTGACGGGGATGGGACGCCGGATTACCTGGATACCGACTCTGACAACGACGGCATTACCGATGATGCAGAGGACAGTACCAGTCCGACCCTGAGCGGTGTGGACAGCGACAATGACGGCATTGACGATGTGCTGGATGTGAATGCCACCGGCGGTGATGATGTCGATGGCAACGGTGTGGATGATGCCACCGAGCCGACCGACACGGACGGTGACGGTACGCCGGACCATCTGGATATCGACAGTGATGCCGATGGCATCGTGGACATCTACGAGACCGATGCCGACTTCGACGGTGATGGTGTGCCCGATTACCTGGACACGGACTCGGACAACGATACGCTGAGTGATGATCAGGAAGACAGTGTCAGCCCGGTATTGGCCCTGAGCGATTCGGATGCCGATGGTATCGACGATGCGCTGGATGTGGACGAAACCGGTGGTGATGATCTGAATGCCAATGGCATTGATGATGCGTTCGAGCCGGAGAACAGCGATAGCGACAATCAACCGAACCATCTGGACATCGACAGCGATGATGATGGCATTGCCGACATCATCGAAGCCGGTGACAACCCGGCCTCGCCGCAGGATTCCGACGGTGACGGTGTGCCCGATTACCAGGACACCGACTCGGACAACGACGGGCGTACGGATGCCGAGGAAGACACAAGCAGTCCGACTCTGCTGGGCACTGACAGCGATGCCGATGGTGTCGATGATGCGCTGGATGTGGATGAGACCGGTGGCGATGATCTGAATGCCAACGGCATCGACGATGTATTCGAACCCACGGACAGTGACAGCGATGGACTGGCGGACAGCCGCGATGTGGACAGCGACAACGATGGCATCATCGATGTATTGGAGGGCACGGGTGACAGTGACGGGGATGGAACACCGGATTACCTGGACACCGACTCTGACAACGACGGTATTGCCGATGATGCAGAGGACAGTACCAGTCCGACCCTGAGTGGTGTGGACAGTGACAATGACGGCATTGACGATGTGCTGGATGTGGATGCCACCGGCGGTGATGATCTTGATGGCAATGGTGTGGATGATGCCACCGAGCCGACCGATACGGACGGTGACGGTACGCCGGATTACAAGGACATCGACAGTGATGCCGATGGCATCGTGGACATCTACGAGACCGATGCGGACTTCGACGGTGATGGTGTGCCCGATTACCTGGACACGGACTCGGACAACGATACGCTGAGCGATGATCAGGAAGACAGTGTCAGCCCGGTATTGGCCCTGAGCGATTCGGATGCCGATGGTATCGACGATGCGCTGGATGTGGACGAAACCGGTGGTGATGATCTGAATGCCAATGGCATTGATGATGCGTTCGAGCCGGAGAACAGCGATAGCGACAATCAACCGAATCATCTGGACATCGACAGCGATGACGATGGCATTGCCGACATCATCGAAGCCGGTGACAACCTGGCCTCGCCGCAGGATTCCGACGGTGACGGTGTGCCCGATTACCAGGACACCGACTCGGACAACGACGGGCGTACGGATGCCGAGGAAGACACAAGCAGTCCGACCCTGCTGGGCACTGACAGCGATGCCGATGGTATCGATGATGCGCTGGATGTGGATGAGACCGGTGGCGATGATCTGAATGCCAACGGCATCGACGATGCATTCGAACCCACGGACAGTGACAGCGATGGACTGGCGGACAGCCGCGATGTGGACAGCGACAACGATGGCATCATCGATGTATTGGAGGGCACGGGTGACAGTGACGGGGATGGAACACCGGATTACCTGGACACCGACTCTGACAACGACGGCATTACCGATGATGCAGAGGACAGTACCAGTCCGACCCTGAGTGGTGTGGACAGTGACAATGACGGTATTGACGATGTGCTGGATGTGAATGCCACCGGCGGTAATGATGTCGATGGCAACGGTGTGGATGATGCCACGGAGCCGACCGATACGGACGGTGATGGTACGCCGGACCATCTGGATATCGACAGTGATGCCGATGGCATCGTGGACATCTACGAGACCGATGCCGACTTCGACGGTGATGGTGTGCCCGATTACCTGGACACGGACTCGGACAACGATACGCTGAGCGATGATCAGGAAGACAGTGTCAGCCCGGTATTGGCTCTGAGCGATGCGGATGCCGATGGTATCGATGATGCGCTGGATGTGGACGAGACCGGTGGTGATGATCTGAATGCCAATGGCATCGACGATGCGTTCGAGCCGGAGAACAGCGATAGCGACAATCAACCGAACCATCTGGACATCGACAGCGATGATGATGGCATTGCCGACATCATCGAAGCCGGTGACAACCCGGCCTCGCCGCAGGACTCGGACGGTGACGGTGTGCCCGATTACCAGGACACGGACTCGGACAACGACGGACGTACGGATGCCGAGGAAGACACAAGCAGTCCGACCCTGCTGGGCACTGACAGTGATGCCGATGGTATCGATGATGCGCTGGATGTGGATGAAACCGGTGGCGATGATGTGAACGGCAACGGCATCGACGATGCATTCGAACCGGCGGACAGTGACAATGACGGTGTGTCGGACAGCCGCGATGTGGACAGTGACAACGATGGCATCATCGATGTACTGGAGGGCACGGGTGACAGTGACGGGGATGGAACACCGGATTACCTGGACACCGACTCTGACAACGACGGCATTACCGATGATGCAGAGGACAGTACCAGTCCGACCCTGAGCGGTGTGGACAGTGACAATGACGGCATTGACGATGTGCTGGATGTGGATGCCACCGGCGGTGATGATGTCGATGGCAACGGTGTGGATGATGCCACGGAGCCGACCGATACGGACGGTGACGGTACGCCGGACCATCTGGATATCGACAGTGATGCCGATGGCATCGTGGATATCTACGAGACCGATGCCGACTTCGACGGTGATGGTGTGCCCGATTACCTGGACACGGACTCGGACAACGATACGCTGAGCGATGATCAGGAAGACAGTGTCAGCCCGGTGCTCGCCCTGAGCGATTCGGATGCCGATGGCATCGACGATGCGCTGGATGTGGACGAGACTGGTGGTGATGATCTGAATGCCAATGGCATCGACGATGCGTTCGAGCCGGAGAACAGCGATAGCGACAATCAACCGAATCACCTGGACATCGACAGCGATGACGATGGCATTGCCGACATCATCGAAGCCGGTGACAATCCGGCCTCGCCGCAGGACTCGGACGGTGATGGTGTGCCCGATTACCAGGATACGGACTCGGACAATGATGGACGTACGGATGCCGAGGAAGACACAAGCAGTCCGACTCTGCTGGGCACCGACAGCGATGCCGACGGCATCGATGATGCGCTGGATGTGGATGCCACCGGCGGTACGGATCAGGACGGAAACGGCATTGATGACAGTCTTGAACCGACCGATTCTGATGGTGACGGAATCGCCGATCA
>CANLXI010000015.1 GCA_947495035.1 uncultured Granulosicoccus sp. | reverse complement strand
TGTTCCGTGTTCCGTGTTCCGTGTTCCGTGTTCCGTGTTCCGTGTTCCGTGTTCCGTGTTCCGTGTTCCGTGTTCCGATTCTGTGTGATACAACTCTGGCTCTATACGTAGCAGATGATCCTTGTTCGAGTACATGGCCAGCTAGTTGGAGAGCGCTACAAATCAGCGCTCCAGGCTGCTACCGATTGTCACGTCTGGTCGTGAATAAAATATCAACCGATCGTCGACGATGCCGCTGCGCCCCCTTGTTGATTGATGTGCATGAACTCGAGGTGGGCAGTCTGGCTGCTTGACTCGCACAACGTCGTGAAGTTCCACGAGGGTTATCGATACACCCATTGCCGTTGACAAGCCCCTGTTTCAGATATTACTATTGGGTGTAACGATAACCCTTCAGTTACGTTTGCATCATGAGCGAGGAGCAAGCAGTGAACTTGAGCTTCAAAGCATGGGATGTACGACGACTGGCCAGCAATGATGGCTTCAGGTGTATCGTTAACCCACAATGGTGACATCTGTTAAGACTTTCGATATTCGCTTCGGCCAATTTGCGGGCAACGGTGGTCGGGCGCGATACCACCTTTCCCTGGTCTGACCTGGAGAACGATCATCTATGAATTTCATGCATGAAGAAGCCTGTCCTGTCCTGACGCTTGACTCCGGTTGGCAGCTCTCACTCGTTGGGGGCGAGACCAGTCTGCAAGTCGACATACCGTTCGATGTGCACTCCTCACTATTGCAAGCCGGACACATTCAAGATCCTTACTGGCGCGATCGCGAACCGGAAACCGATTGGGTCCATCAGAGTGATTGGCTATTGAGCCGTGAGTTTGATATCCGTTCGCTCGAAGGGCGTTATACCCTGACCATGGACAAGGTGGATTGCCATGCGGTTGTCAGTCTGAACGGTACTCGAATCGGAGAGCTCGGGAACCGATTTCAGCGTCACGATCTGGATGTGACTGATGCGCTTGTTGAAGGTTGCAACCGGCTGGAAATACGTTTTCTGTCGAACTCTGCGGAAGCCAGACAGCGTGCTGACAGTGCACCGTTTCCGGTACCTCATATCGACTGGAATAACCGTATTCCGCATTACAACTTTCTGCGAAAGCCTCAGTGTGATGCCGGCTGGGACTGGAATATCGCACTGAGCCCTCTGGGGATCTATGGTGAGGTGCGTCTGCAGCGAACTGGTCCGCTGCGCCTGGACGATATTCTCGTGCGTCAGTTTCATCATGACGGACGGGTTCGTGTCGAATTCGACTTGCATATCGATGCCACTCGGCCGGTAGAGACCGATGCCCGCATGAGCGTGGGTGAACAGAACATAACAAAACCGGTGCAGATCTGGCCGGGAACCAATACAGTGCGTATGTCTGTCGAGATCGAACAGCCGCGTCTCTGGTGGCCGGTAGGGCATGGCAATCAGGAGATGTATGATGTGTCGGTATCGATCGGCGGTCAGGTGCGCAATCTACGCATCGGATTGCGAGAGATCGAGTTACTGACCGATAAAGACGAGATCGGACAGCGATTCGCCTTTCGCGTCAATGGCCGTGAGATCTTCATGCGCGGTGCCAACTGGATTCCTGCAGACGCTCTACCGCAACGCGCAACCCCCGGAGCCGTGGAAGACCTGCTGGACAGTGCAATCGACGCCAACATGAACATGCTGCGCATCTGGGGGGGCGGCACCTATGAGCCGGATTGGTTCTACGAGATGTGTTCGGAGCGAGGTCTGATGATCTGGCAGGATTTCATGTTCGCCTGCAATCTCTACCCTGCGCAGGACCGTGCCTGGCTGAACGGCGTACGTAGCGAGGCACGACAGCAGGTCCGCCGCCTGTCAGTCCATCCCTGCATGGCGCTCTGGTGTGGTGACAACGAACTGGTCGGGGCTCTCAGTTGGTTCAAGGAAGCGCAGGAAGACAGGGATCGATATCTTGCGCTCTACGACCGCCTCAACCATGCGTTGGAAGAAGTCATCGCCGAGGAGTCGCCGGATATTCCCTGGTGGCCATCTTCACCGAGTGTCGGTCCGCTGAATTTCGGCGACGGCTGGCATGACGATACCTCGGGCGACATGCATTTCTGGGATGTCTGGCACTCGGCCAAGGACTTCGAACACTACCGTTCGGTGCGTCCGCGCTTCTGCTCCGAGTTCGGTTTTCAATCCTTCCCCTCCATGCGACAGATCGAGAGTTTCACCGAGGAACGGGATCGCAACGTCTCATCCAGGGTGATGGATGTACATCAGCGCAACCGCGGGGGCAACAGCCGGATCGTGGAAACCATGGCGCGCTATTTCCGTTTTCCGGAGAAATTCGAGGACATGGTCTGGCTCAGTCAGATTGGACAGGGTCTGGCGATGAAGACTGCCATCGAGTTCTGGCGTTCGAGCAAGCCACGCTGCATGGGTACTCTCTACTGGCAACTCAACGACACCTGGCCGGTGGCCAGCTGGTCGAGCCTGGAGTACGGTGGCGGCTGGAAAGCGACCCATTACCTGGCGCGGCGATTCCACGCGGCTGTGTTGGTCACGGCGCAGCCGGACGCTGAAAGCGGTGACATCGTGCTATGGGCGGTCAACGATACCGACAGTGATGTGTCGCTATGCATCAACGCCCGTTCTGTCCGTTTTCAGGGAGAGATCATGGAGCTGGGCCAATGGCAGGCAAGTTGTCCCACAGACCGTGCGGTGGAAGTCGCACGCATCGAGTCCGGTTCCCTGGCCGAGGATGCCTTTGTGCATTTCGATTGGACTGATCCGAGCGATACACACGAGGGGGAGAGCGAATATCTGCCCAAAAGACCCAAGGAGTACGACATCGGCCTTCCATCCATCACGGCAGAAAAAGGCACTGCCGCTGATGGCACACCTCAGGTCACTCTGCACACCAATCGCCCGGCACTGTGGGTGACGTGGGACCTGGGCGGCGATATGGTATGGTCTGACAACTGTTTGACTCTGCTGCCCGGGCGCCCGAGAGTTTTACGAGCTACCCGTAAGCGGCAGTCGCAACTCCCCGATCGCGCTCCCGAGGCGCTGTCTCTGAAAGGATAGAACATGGCCCGGAACAGTCTCGGCGGTGAGCCGGTGACCTTGAAAACCATTGCAGCCGAACTGGGTGTGTCGGTGACGACGGTTGCGCGTGCTCTGAAGGATGGCCACAAGGTCGGGCCTGAAATGGTGCTCAAGGTGCGCAAGACCGCCGACCGTCTGGGCTACGTTCGCAATCTTGAAGGTGCGAAACTGCGCACCGGCAAGACGCTGGTCATCATGGCCTTTCTCAGCTTCACCGAGGAAGAGGAAATCGGCGATTCAGGCTCGGTGGGGTTGCTGCAAGGCATTCACAAGCGGCTTGCCGACACCGATTATTCGGTGCGTGCGGTGCCGGTGGCAATGGGCGATCTGGCACTTGAACAGGTCAGCGATGTGGTTCGAGGACGCAGTGCTGACGGCCTGATACTGGATCACACCGAGCTGCAGGATGAACGTGTCAAGCTTCTGCTCGAGGTCGATGTTCCCTTCGTGACTTACGGTCGCACCGAATTGCTGTCGCCACACGCCTGGTTTGATATCGACAACGAGTTTGCCGTCTGGCAGAGCACCACTGCCCTGCTGCAGGACGGATACAGGCGCGTGGCACTGGTCGATGGTGATCTGCGTTACAGCTATGTTCGTCAGCGCGTACGAGGTTATGAAAAAGCGCTTCACGAGTATGGTATCGAACTCGACCCGGCGCTGATTCACCACGACATGCTCAATGCAGACCGCGCTCGCAAGGCTGCCGTCAAACTGCTGGATTCCGGTGCCGACAGTTTTGTCTGCGTCAACGAGCTCACGTTTCTCGGTGCTCGCGCTGGTGCGCGTGATCGGCTCGGAGCCGGTGTGAATCGCCTGGGCTTCGCGTTGCGCTCCGGCACCAATATTGGTGAATACGTAGCTACCAAGGTCTACACCTCACACTATTCCAGACAGGAGGCGGGTTGGAAATTGGCAGACCTGTTGCTCAAGCGCATTGAAGGCACTTCTCCTGAGGACTGTCAGGAACTGGTGAAAACCACCTTGCGTGTCAACGGTGCAAGCCATGAAGCGCTGTGATCATGGCTACGTTCAGCCTGTCGTGCATGATGGATTCACTGTTTCAGCAGTTGGCCATCGCAGGTGAATCGCAACGGCTCTGACTCGCCAGACACACTCAATTGGGGGTGGGAGTCAACGTCTGGCAATAGCGCTGGGGAGACTCGAATGTGACTGATTTCCAGTGTATTTCTGATCCTGACGATCCTTGCATTGTCCACTGTTGTGCGGTTGCAGGTTTTCAAGGCAACCGCTATTGCCTCTCGGTCCGAATTCATGATGATCGGGAGCTTGGCCGGACCGGGGATCGTCGCAGTGATTGCGTTGGTATACATGGCTCCGAGGTCGATTTTCTCCACGCAGTGGCGTGTGGTGAAGTCAGCCATGCCAATACCCACGGCGTTGCCCTGCGATTGCGGCGTGACATCAAGCACCACGATTTTCTGGATGTTCGGAGATTCAAAACCTGGCAGACCCGACCCGGGGCGGCCTGTCACATTCGGATCCATGCCTTCGCCACTGATGTTCTTGCCGATTTCATCGACAATCAGTAAATCGATATCGGTAAAAAGGAGGCGCGCCAATGAACCTTTTGCTCGTTCCAGAAGTGACATTTCTCGCGACATTATCTGCTCCGCCGGTATGACCTCAAGCTCCATCAATTCATCAAAGGCGTTCTCCAGTATGGCAAGCCCGAGGACTACCGGTAGCTTGTCCAGCAATAGCCTGGCAGCTGAGGGCAGTAGCTCGTGGAACCGGGAAAAACCATGGTCGTGCAAGGCAACAGCTCCCTTGTGTTTGGCCAGACCGATGCTCAGCATCTTGACCAGGCCACTTTCGTAGCTTCCCTTGAAATCGGCGTGGGGTTTGATCTTGTTTGCAACCACAATGGCGTCAGCTTCAAAGGCAATACGATCACAATACAGGGGCGTGCCATCCTCAAGCCGAGCGACTTGCACCACCTCCATTGAGGAACGTATCGGGGCGCCAATACGCTCTTCAGTAATGCCATAGCCGGCCAGGACCCGAGTTTGACCCTCGGCGGTTGCCCCGCCATGACTGCCCATGGCGGGCACAATGAAGGGTTCAGCGCCCTTGTTACGCAGGCCGTCAATCAGGGCTTTTGTTATCTCCTCGATTCGTGAAATTCCGCGACTGCCCACAGTCAAGGCAATGGACTTGCCACTGATCAGAGAATCCGGAATTTTCTGCAGTTCATCGGCAATGTGTGCCCCGACATCCTTCAGGCGTTGTCTCTCGAAGTGCTGTTCCACCGGTGTTAGCGGTGGAAAGGAGAAGTCGAGCCCTCCTTCCACCGTGACATTGATTGAATCCAGTTTCATGGGTCTCACCACAATGAGGGAAGGGTCAGAGACAATGAGGGTACATAGGTAATCAGCAGCAACAAGATGAGCATTCCCGCAAAATACGGCAGTATCGCGCGACTGATCCGCTCTATCGATACTCCGGAGATGCCGCTGGCAACGAACAGATTGACACCCAGTGGCGGAGTACAGAATCCGATGGCAAGATTGACAGTCATCATCACGCCAAAGGCAATCGGGTCTACGCCAATGGCTATTGCCACAGGCAACAGAATCGGGGTCATTATGATGATCGAGGAAATCGTTTCCATGAACATCCCGATGACCAGAAGCAGCAGGTTCATCAACAACAGTATGATGACGGGGTTGTCGGAGAGACCCGTGATTGTCGTTGCAAGAGTAGATGGTATTTGCAAAATGGTGATCATTCTGCCAAAGGCCGTGGCCATGATGACCAGTATCAGAATCGTGCCGCTTGTCTTGGCACTCTCGGCCAGGATTTCAGGCAAGTCGGTCAGTTTGATATTCTTGTAGACAAACAAGCCGACTATTGCCGCATACACAACCGCGACCGCACCTGCCTCTGTGGGGGTGAACACACCGCTATAGATTCCTCCGAGGATTATGCCCGGTACCAGCAATGCCCAGATGGATTCACGAAATGTCTGCCGTACGCGGCGCCATGCAAACGGATGGCTCGATTCCTTGCTGGTTGGGTCCTTGCGTAGTAGCAGCCACGATATGAACATGAACATCAGCGCAAAGAGAATTCCGGGTACCACGCCTGCGAGAAAGAGCTTGCCGATTGACACTTCAGCGGTGACACCATAGATGATGAACGGAATGCTGGGAGGTATGAGCACTCCAATCATTCCCGACGACGCTGTGAGCGAACTGCTGAAACTACGTGTGTAGCCCACCTTCTCCATTTCAGGGATGAGATTCGAGCCAATAGCCGCTACGGTTGCCGGTGAGGACCCGGAAATTGCTGCGAAGAAGACACAAGCCAGGACATTGACGTAGGCCAGACCCGCTCGCACATGGCCGATCAACGAATTTGCGAATGCAACAAGTCCACGCGACATGCCACCTTGCTGCATCAGATCACCGGCAAGTATGAACAGTGGTACTGCAATCAGTGGAAAGGAGTCGGCGCCCGTGACGACCGATCTGGCAAGCAGAACTATCGGTGGCGCCCCGTCAACAAACAACATCACGAACAGTGTTGCAAGGCCGAGACAGATGCCTATGGGCGCGCTGATCAACAGCAAGATCAGCAATACGGTAAACAGAACGCTGGCTATCATGTCAGGCAATTCCTGTAGTTGTCTGGCGCAATACCTTCAGGGTTGCGAGCAGATGCTGCACGATTCGCACAGACGATAACAATGCCCCGGCAGGCGCAGAGGCGTACAAAATGGGAATCGGCAACCCGAGAACAACCGAATTCTGGCTGGCCACGAAGGGCTGTCTCATCAGATCGAGACACTCCCAGGACAAGACGAGCATGAAGGCGAGAACAAGTAGATCGACCACCATGTTCATCATCAATCGACCGCGCTCAGGCAGTAAATCTCTGAATACGGTGATTCGCACGTGTGCGTTTCGCTGGAAGGCATAGCTGACAGACAGCCAGACAAACCAGACGAAAATCCACAATGTGAGTTCTTCCCCCCATGAGAGGGAATCGTTCATCACATAGCGCATTATCACGTTGACAGTAATCAGCACTACCGTTGCGGCCAGTAGTGTCGCGATCAGATACTTCTCCAGATTGGCGTCTAGCCACCTCAGAACTGCCATGATTTCCCTCCGATTCAAGCGTGTAAGGGGGCGCTCATTCCGAGCTGAGCACCCCTGCTGGAGATAACGATTGCGCAGAAATCAGTTGCCTGCTGCGTCGTCTATTGCCTGGATCCAGCCGTCATAGATCTCGGCACCGACTTCTTCCTTGTAGTCGCTGCGAACGGCCTCTGTCTGAATCGCAAAACCCTTGCGCTGCTCTGCAGTCAGATCGGATATCTGCACACCGGCTTCGCCGATTTTCTTCAATTGCCCTGCCTCTTCGGCATCGACCAGTTCCTGCTGGTAAGCGGCGGCCTCCTGCATGGCATCACGGAGCAGGGTTTGCTGTTCTTCAGGCAGACTGCTCATGAAATGCTGGCTGATTACCGGTATGTAGACGGTGAATACATGCCCGGTAAGAGACAGGTATTTCTGAACCTCCTGAAATCGTTGTGAATCGATGATCGCAATGGGGTTCTCCTGTCCATCGATTACGCCCTGCTGTAACGCCGAATAGACTTCACCGAAGTTCATGGGTGTGGGATTGGCACCCAGTGTCTCGAAGGTCGCCACGTGGGCGGGTACCTTCATCGTGCGTAGCTTGACGCCTTGCAAGTCTTCCGGGGTTTCGATGGCACGTACATTGTTCGTGATATGACGCAGGCCGTTTTCCATCCATCCCAGCCCTGTCAGGCCCAGAGGTTCCAGACGCTCCAGCATTTGCTTGCCTGTGTCTCCATTGAGTACGTCAAGCGCTACTTCCTTGCTGGGATACACATAAGGCAGTTCCACGACTGCAAAGGCAGGATCCCATCCGGCAAAGAATGAGGACGGCGAGACCGCCATTTCAAGAACACCGGACTGAACGCCTTCGATCATTTCCCGGTCTGGGCCCATCTGCGATGAAGGAAATATCTGTACATCGATCTCTCCCTCCGACCTCTCCTCCACCAGTTCTTCAAAGTGGAGCAGCGCTCGGTGCATATGGTACTGCTCGTTTGCACCATGACCGATTTTTATCGTCGTTGCCGCATTTACCTGCGTCATCACGCCAAGGGTCAGCGCAGTAGCGAGTGAGCAAGTGAGTAAATTCTTGTTGATCAAGACAGCCTCCAGTAGTTGATGTCAGACCCAATACATTGGAATCTGATGTGTAATGTATCAGACATCAAATTGCACTACAAGCATTTGTGGTAGCGTATCGTCCATCTTCAATTTCGTAGAACCACAGTTCGCATGCACAGCCATCAGATCGACAAGATAAAGACGCCGTCTGCGTTGTCAGACATCGCTGCCGATGCCATTCGGAATGCAATCGTCACGGGCCAATACGAGTTGGGTGCGCCGCTATCGGAGAACGCCCTGTCGGAGGCAACCGGGATCAGCAAGACACCGATTCGCGATGCGCTGGCTCAGCTCAGACACGAAGGTCTGGTGAGGATCGTGCCGCGCAAAGGCACGTTCGTTTTCACGCTGAGTGTTGATGATGTCGCGCAGTTGGGACGCTACCGCTATCTGCTGGAATCTGCCGCGTTGGAACTGTCGTGGCGGCATAACGAGGAAGCTCTTCTCCAGGCTCTGAGAAAGACCTGCGAAGAGATGACACTGGCGCACGGAGAATCAGACCTGGCATCCTATCTCGCAATTGACGGACGTTTTCACCAGGAGCTCGTCAGCTTTTGCGACAACGATTTTCTGCTGCGGGGATACAAGGGAATCAGTAGTCAGGTAGCGGCAATTCGAACTCACTTGTCTCAGTATCCTGAACACACGGACAAATCCAAGCATGAGCACTTTGAAATTCTGAGGCTGCTGCAGAACCGCTCAATTGAAGAGGCGAAGCAGGTGCTGGAGCGACACGTCACGCGAGGTGAGCGTACATTTGCCGCGGGTACTGCTGATATCACCGCCGCAGGGCGCGACGGGAAAAAGACAAGAGGCAAGTGATCGAGGGCTTCTTGCAACAGGTACAAGAGCCCTCCGTATCGATTGAACTCGTCTCCTACTGATCCTGTGGGTTGACAAGTTTCGTATGTGCCTCGATAAATGCCGAGGCACGTTCGGCAATTTCCACGCTCTTGAGCTCTGGTTTGAACAGAGCCGATCCCAAGCCGAAACAATTGGCTCCCGCAGCATGATAGTGAGCCAGTGTCTCGGGTGTGATGCCCCCAACGACAGCAACCATCGTGTCGTCCGGCAGCACTGCCCGCACTGCCGAAATCGCTCCAGGAGAAACCAGTTCGGCTGGAAAGAACTTCAGTACCGATGCACCAAGGCTTAGCGCAGAAAACGCTTCGGTGGGTGAAAGCACACCGGGGCACCATGTTGCGCCGAGCTTCACCGCCCTTCTCCCTACCCGGGCATCCGTATTGGGCGAAACGATGATCCGCCCACCCGCTTCGACAACCGAGTCGACCTGGTTGGCGCTCAGTACCGTGCCAGCCCCCACGATGATCTGCTGGCCGTAGCGCCTGGCAATGCGTTGAATTGATTCCAGAGGTGCCGGGGAATTCAGGGGCACCTCCAGTATGCGAAAACCGGTTTCGACCAGCAGGTCGGCAACGTCGAGTGCTCGATCCGGGTCCAGTCCACGCAGGATTGCGATCAGTGGGCGCTCCGAGCTGGCTTCTTCCCAGGTAATCATGGTATGAGTCCTGCCGCTCGTGCGATCGCAATGTGGCCTCGTGAAACTACATTATCCGGTACTCTGGTGCAGGGTATTCCTGCGACACCCAACGCTACTTCGTAGCGTTGGGCCAGGTCGTCACGACACATGACGGCAACGCCGGTACATGTCTCGCGACCTCTGGCCAATGGTGAAGCTATCTCTGCGCCAATCAATAGTCCCGACAGATAATCACTGACCATGCTCTTGTCGATGATGTCGAACAGCGGCAAGGTGCGAACCCGAAACAATCGGTGCAGCAGATCCTGTCCCGCCTCCAGGCCTGCATTCACGCCCGACAGAAAGCCCTTCTTGCTGAATGAGGCGTCTTCGTCATCCATCAGCTTGCCTAGAACGGAGTGAGAACGAAGCAGGCTGAACATTTCCCCTGTCATGAAGGTGGAGAAACCCTCGATACAGCCCTTGTTGACTCTGATCCACTTGCTATGTGTGCCAGGAAGCACGAACAGATTCTCGTTCATGCCCGTATCCACCGCACCTAGAATCTGTGTTTCCTCGCCTCGCATGACATCGGGAGCACCGCCATGTTCCGCTTTCACGCCCGGAACAAGATGAACACGGTAGCCCTGGCTTGTCGTCCGGGTCGTCAAGGCACCAGCCAGAGTGTCCACTTGCGCAGGTGCCTCGATGTAGGGGGTTTCCATCCAGCCATTGCGACTGCCAATCATGCCCGATGCCACGATCGGTAGATCACGCCACTTCGCCCAGACCGCTACCTGTCGGTGTAGCTCTGCCTCGAAATCACAATCCCTGATTTGCATGATGCCCTTATCGCTGGATCGACAATCGAGTACAAGCCCTTCCCGGTCCAACAGGTGCGCACGAAACGAGGACGTGCCCCAATCAAGCCCGATGAGGGCGGGGTCAGATGCGACCGAACTCATTGAGCAGGTCCTCGATGGTCTTGCCTTGAGCGACCCATTCTCGCGTCGTTGCTTCGCGATCAGCCTGCTCCTGGGCCTTTTCAACGATTTCCTCCGCCTTGTCGAGAGGAATCACGGTCACTCCCATCAGGTCGGCGACAATGAAATCGCCGGGGTTGACGGCAACGCCACCACAGGCAATCGGTACATTGATGGACAGTTCTTCCTTGCGTCCGGAGAACATTGTATGAGTTCCCCTGGGTGTAATGGCCCGTGTCCAGATTGGCCAGTTGATGTCCTCGAGCTCATCGGTGTCACGCCCTGCACCATCCACGATCATGCCGCGAATGCCTCGGTTCTGCGCAAGCCCACCCATCAAGCCACCGCATACGGATGTATTGGTATCTCCGCCGGCGTCGACGACGATGATATCGCCATCCTGGCCCATTTCGAGTGCTTTCAGCGGATCCACCAGATCGCCCTTGGAAAGCTGCACGGTAATAGCCTGACCCGTGATCTTTGCGCGAAAAGCGGGCTTGATGCCACTGTCCATCACGCCTGTCCGGTATTGCACGTCGGCAAAGACAGCGGCAGCGGAGTAGCATTCCAGAACCTGGTCGAATTTCTTCAGAAGTTCCGGGCGACGTTCAAAGTCATTGTATATCTGTAGCATGTCTGTTTTCAGTCAGTGGTAGCGAGTTTGGGCGAGTGCATCGGCATTGACAGGGAAATCGGGAGATTGCCCGGTCAGGACCTTTGCAACCTGGGTTGCAGCACGTTCACGTGCGGATTGAATCGATTCTTCCGAATAATAAGCAGCGTGCGGTGTGACCAGCACGTTGGGTAGTGAGAACAAGGGATTGTCTTGCGGGCTCCATGAAGAGCACTTTGCCGGCTCCTCCTCGGGGTCATCGAGCCCTGCTGCGGCAACTTGTCCTTCCTTCAGTGCTCGATAGAGGGCCTTGTTGTCTATCGTCGGTCCGCGGCCTGTATTGACGACGATCGCGCCTGGCTTCATGGCGGCGAACTCGCTGTCAGACAGAAAGTGATGAGTCTGTGTCGACATCGGGGCCTGCATCAGCAAGTAGTCCGATCGGGCGAGCAGTTGAGTCTTGTCCACGAGCTCTACGCCATGTGCTTTTGCGGCGGATTCCGAGAGGTAGGGGTCATAGGCAACGACATTGACGCCAAAGGCCTTTGCACGTAGTGCAATGGCTTGACCAATCTTCCCGAACGAGACCACACCCATGGTGCGACCGCGAAGTCGGTACACGGGTTTGCCACTCTGCCAGCGCCAGATGCCCTGGTGCGTCGCACGGTCGTAATCGGTCAGTTTACGAGCCAGTGTCAGCCATAGTGAAATTGCATGATCGGCAACCTCCTCCGTGCAGTAATCAAGCACATTGGTGACGAGGATACCGCTACGGGTTGCTGCCTCAACGTCGACGATGTCAACCCCGACGCCGTAGCGTGCGATGACCTTGCAATGTTGCATTCGGGAAATCGTGTCAGCGCCGACGCGAGCGTATTGATTCATCATCGCGAAACAACTGCTCGCTACCTCGAAGAGGTCTTCCTCGCGTTTGGCCTGCAGGGCGATGACTTCAGCGCCGAGAGGCTCAAGTATTTCTCGTTCAACATCTGTATCGCCATAGTCATAGTCGGTAATGACGACCTTGGGTCGCGGGTTCATGTACTTCTCCTGAATGTCGATCTGTCGGGGTTGCATCCGATCCGCTATCGATGACCGGCATGGCCACCCTCGCCCGGATACCGACCGATGGCAGCAACAGCGCGGATGGAAGGGGTCGTGTGAGCAGCAATTTCAACGATGAAATTATGATATCTGATGTATCAGACATCTGTCAAACTTTTTTTGCATCGTTGAAGTCTGCTGATATTGCGACGAAGAAGAGACAGGACGGCGCAGGTAGAGCACATTTGGCCAGTGAGGTTGCAGACAAATTCTGAATGCCGCTGCGCTGCGTCTGGCGTTCGCCCTGATGTTGCGCAGGCGAGGTTCCGCGTCAGCGGTGCTGCACAGATTCGATGTTGCCTGGGAGCAGGTATTGGTGCTGCCTGGTGCTGAACGAGGGCGAGAAGTCGCAGTGATGCCCTCTCTCGGCGGGTCAGCAATATCTCTCGACCTTGCCTTCGCGCGACTGGGTGATCGAGGTGTCCGGTCAGTCTGCGGAGGCCGGATCAGGTGTATCAATCCTGTCGAAGGCTACTGAGCACCACTTCCCTGCCCAAGCCTGGCGGGATACAACTCTGGCGCAATCAGAACCAATTGGTTTTCGTCCTGGCCACTGTCCAGCAGATCGAAGGCCGTCCGAATCAGTTGCCGGTGCCGTTGCCTGATCATGTGCACTGGAAAACGTAGCCACTGCCCGTAAGGTTCATAGTCGAAGCAGCCGATGGAGACCTTGTGCAACTCGGTTTCGGGTCGCTGCACCAGAAACTGCAGTATGGATTCGAAGACATTGATCGAATTGACGAACAGGCCGGCGGGTAGCCCACCAAGACGGCTTGCCAGTTCTTCCATGGCAGCGAGAGCCGGCGCTGACTGATAACCGCAGGCAATGATCTGATCGTCTCTGCATGTGCCCAGACGTTCGGTGACAACATCGCGGAAGCTCGCAATTCGCGATGCCGAGGCATGCAGCGTGGCGTCGCCGCCGATCAGGTACACCTGGTTGCGTTTTTCCGGCACTTTTGACGGCAGGGTATCGAATATTGCTTCGGTCAGCTGTCGAGCACCGACAACATTGTCGGTGACGGCTGATCTTGCTCCCTGACAGGGTTGGTCGAGAAACACGGTAGGCAGGCTGGCTGCCTCACTCACGCGATGAATATTCTCTGGATGCGCAGCACCGGCAACAAACAGAGCGTCGATCGAGTAGCTCAGAAGGTTCTGGACAGCGTCGGTTTCAGCCTTGCCGTCCCTCTGGGTGGCGATGATGATCGGGCACTGCCCACGCTTTCTGGCTTCCTGGGTGAAACTCTGCGCCAGATCAGAGAAGAACCGGTTGTCGTGTTCGGGAATCAGGAGCCCGATCAGATCGGATCGAGCTGTGCGCAGTCCACGCGCCTGTCGGTTGATCGCATATCCCATCTCATTGGCCGTGCTGATGATCCGCTCGGCAGTTTCGGGGCGAATGCGGCGTGACTTCCAACGGCCGCTGAGTGCCGCACTGACAGTAGACGGCGATGACCCCGTTTCGCGGGCAATGTCATAGATCGTGGTCGATTGCTTGCGGGACTCGGTTCGCTGGCCCTTGCTCATGAGAAATTTGTTCCCGATTCATGTTCCGTGGTTGACACAGTACCTCATGCGGGAGTACGGTGCACCATCGATTGTGCAACACAATATCACAACGTTCGGACCGGATTCATCAGATCGACCTGACAGTGGCTCTTGTACAGACAGCCACATCAGAAACCAAGCAGGAGAATGCACCACATGAGGAAGACACACATGAAAAAGAACGTGATTGCCGCTGCAGCACTATTGTCAATCGGCCTTTCCGGCAACGTACTGGCGACCGACATCGGTGTGGTCGTCAAGATTGGAGGAATACCCTGGTTCAACGCGATGGAGGAAGGAATCGAGAACAAGGCAGAGGAGCTGGGTGTGACGGCCGAGATGATCGGTCCCGTCTCGGCGGACCCGTCACTGCAGGTACAGGCCATCGAGGATCTCATTGCCAAAGGAGTGGACGTCATTGGAGTCGTACCCAATGATGAAGCGGCGCTCGAACCTGTATTGGAAAAAGCGCGGAATGCAGGCATCAAGGTAATATCCCACGAAGGACCAGGCTTGCAAAATGTCGATTGGAACTTCGAGCTTGCTTCGGCGCAGGGTTTTGGCGAAGCACATGCCGAGCTGCTGGCGTCGAAAATTGAAGGCGCAGGCAAATATGCCGTGTTTGTCGGCTCACTGACGGTGCCGCTGCACAACGCCTGGGCCGATGCAGCCATTGCCTGGATGGAGGAGAATCGTCCGGATGTGGAATTGGTCGGTGAGCGTTACGGGGTAGCGGAGAACGTGGATGACAGCCGTGCCACGGCCCTCGACCTCATGGCTGCCAACCCTGACCTGAAAGGCTTCCTGGCCTTTGGCAGTCAGGGACCCATCGGTGCAGGACGGGCAATCGAAGAGCGACGCAAGGTTGGCGAAATATTCGTGCTGGGCCCCTTCTCTCCGGGTCAGGGCGCGAAACTGGTTCACTCCGATGTGCTTACCGGCGGTTTCATGTGGAATCCGATGCAGGCCGGTGAGGTATTCGTGACGCTCGGCAAGATGCTGGTGGACGGCGATGAAATCACGGCGGGAACCGATATTCCCGGTCTTGGTGTCATCGAGCCTGACGCAGTGAACAAGGACATCATTACGGATAACCTGCTGGAGCTCAACAAGGGATCGGTAGACGAACTGGCTGCCAAGGGGCTTTGATTACTGCCAGAACGATGTACTGAAACCCGGCCGCGAGTACGCAAGTCGACTCGCGGCCTTCATTGTCCGAGCATCCTTTCCTGAGTATTCCCCATGACATCGTCTGACGTGACAGATAGTCAGCAACACGCCTTGCGCCTGAACAGCGTCACCAAGATCTTTGGTGGCGTACGAGCATTGGATGAGGTCGATTTCCAGGTTCGCCGAGGCGAAGTGCATTGCCTGGCGGGCGAGAACGGCAGTGGCAAGTCGACCCTGATCAAGATCGTGACTGGAGTGCACCGACCCGAGACAGCCGAACGGATCGAACTCTTCGGCGAAACGCTCGACACGATCACACCGGTTATCGCCCGTGCCCGCGGCGTGTCGGTTATCTGGCAAGACCTCGCGCTCTTCCCCAACATGAGCGTGGCAGAGAATATTGCCTTCGACGATATGGTGGGTCTGTCGCCACGAGGTGTCGACCAGGCCGATATGAGAACGCGCGCGAAGGCCGTTCTATCGAAATTGCAAGTCACTCTCGACCTGTCGGCTTCACTGGAGTCGTTGCCGATTGCACAACGTCAGATCGTGGCAATCGCGCGCGCTCTGATGAACGAATCACAGCTGATCTTCATGGATGAACCCACGGCATCATTGACCCAGTCGGAAACCGATGCCCTTCTCGAGATCGTTCGCACCTTGTCCAGTGAGGGGGTGGCAGTTGTTTTTGTCAGTCATCGCCTGGCCGAGGTGCTCGACATTGCAGAACGTGTGACCGTGCTGCGTGATGGTCGCCTGGTGGACGTCTTTCCCACGGAAGGCATGACACAGTCTCGTCTCGGCGAACTGATGACAGGCCATGTGCTGGACGAGAAGGTCGTTGCCCGAGACAGACAGGGTGCACCTTGTGTTTTCAGGGGAGAAAGCCTTGCACGACATGGTGAGTTCAATGGTATTGATCTCAGCATACGGGCGGGTGAGGTCGTCGGTCTGATCGGTCTTATCGGTGCGGGCCGTACCGAGCTGGCCCATGCGATGACGGGTATGACTCGTCTCGATCAAGGTAAAATGCATCTGAATGGAAAGCCCTTTGCGCCCTCCTCTCTGCGTCATGCCATTGCTCAGGGAGTGGCCTACGTGTCTGAAGACCGACTGCAGTTGGGGCTCTTGCAGAAACAGTCGATTGCAGACAACACCGTCATCTCGGTACTCGATCGTATCCTGAATGCTGTGGGTCTGATATCAGGACGCAGGAAGAACGCTCTCGTGTCCAGCTGGGTACAGCGTCTCGGCGTCAAGATCGGCGAACCAGACGATGCCATATCCACCCTGTCGGGGGGTAATCAGCAGAAGGTGGTACTGGCCAAATGGCTGGCAACAGAACCGAAGCTCTTGATTCTCGACTGTCCGACAGTGGGAGTCGATGTAGGGGCTCGGGCTGGTATCTTTCGCATCGTGCGCGAGCTTGCCGAGCAAGGCCTTGCCATCCTTCTGATCACCGATGAGGTGACGGAAGCCCTGTTCAACAGTGACCGGGTCATCCACATGGCCCATGGTCGCATCGTTGACACTCACGATCCTCGCAGTATCTCGGTCAACGAGCTGGAGACAGTCATCTATGTCTGATTTTCTGCGACACCGCCAGGTAGAGTTTCGCCTGTTCGTGGTTCTGTTACTGTCTTGCGTGGCACTCGGTATCGCAACCGATACCTTTCTGACCTTGGGCAACCTCACATCGCTGCTGAACAACAACTCGGTGAACCTGATCTGGGCGGTTGGACTGCTGGTCGTGCTGATTGCCGGTGGCATTGATATTTCCTTTGCTGTCGCCTCCTCGGTCGTTCAGTTTGTGGCAGCAAAGGTACTTGTCAGCCTGGGGGGGGGTAATTGGGCGCTGGGCTTCCTGTTGTGCGGTTGTGTCGGCATTCTGCTGGGGCTGGTCAACGCCTTCTTCATTCATCGATTCCGTATCATTTCCATAGTCGTCACCATTGCGACATTCAATGTGTTTTTCGGTCTGTTGATGTGGCTAAGTCGTGGACGCAGCATCTATGCTCTGCCGGATTGGTGGACAGAGCGCATCATTCTGTTCGAGCATCAGTCTCCTGATGGCACCTGGTCAGAGTTGATCCTGCCTGTTGCAGTCATGGCGCTCTGCGTCGGCACTACCTGGTTGCTGGTCCGGCGTGTGAACCTGGGTCGTCAGCTGTACGCCTTTGGTGATAATCCGGAGGGTGCACGCCGAGCTGGTGTCAATATCGCTGCCATGCAGGCACTGGCATTTGGCTGGAGCGGCTTGATGGCGGGTATCGCAGCGCTGATGCAGGTCAATATCGTTCAGGAGGTGGTACCAAACGCCCTGTATGGGCGAGAACTCGAGGTTCTGGCCGCCGTGGTGCTGGGTGGTGCTCGTCTCGGTGGTGGCAAGGGCACCATCACTGGTTGTGTCCTTGGCGTTCTGTTCGTTGCCGTGATGCAGAACGGTCTGAATCTGCTGGGAATCTCTCCGTTCGCTTTCCAGATGCTGATCGGGGCTGCCATTCTGGTCGCCATCTCCACGTCGAATGTTCGTCTGGGTGAGTTGTTGGCTGCACGTCCGCGGAGGCATGGGTCATGAAAGGTATCGAGCGAATGCGTCGTCTCCTTGGCAAGGAGACCGTTGATCTGTTGTTGTTGATGGCGATGCTGGTGCTGATCTTCAGCTTTCTCAGTCCGCGTTTTCTGACCGTCGCCAATTTCGCATCGATGGGCTATCAGGCCCCTTTGCTGGGATTGCTGACGATTGCAATGCTGGCACCGATGATCTCGGGTGGACTCAATCTGGCGATTGTCTACACCGCCAACATTTCCGGGCTGACGATGGCAGCCATCGTGCTGGCGTTCGGCGGGCCTGAAGCCGGTACATCGGCAATCCTGCTCGGGGCTTTTGCAGCAATACTGGCGGGTGCAATTGCAGGTGCCGTCATGGGATTGATCATCGCCTATGTGGGAGCGCATCCGATTCTGGTTTCACTTGCCATGATGATTTTTCTGCGTGGACTCGGTGAATTCCTGACGCGTGGCGGTGATGTTTCCGGCTTTCCCGCCGAATTCGCGTCACTGGGCCACGGTAGTCTGTTCGGCCTGCCAGCCCCATTGCTGCTATTCGCGGTGGTGGCGCTTGCCTGGCAGATACTGCTCCGAAAGAGTCGCCATGGTTTTTCAGTCTATATGGTTGGATCCAATATTCGAGCGACTGCCTATTCAGGACTGCCCACTCGGCGCACTCTGGTACTGATCTACACCCTGTCCGGCGTGGTTTGCGCCATTGCAGGAATTCTGATGCTGGCGCGCTTCAACTCGGTACGAGTCGGCCATGGCGAGGCGTTGCTGCTGGTGACAGTGCTGGCGATCTTCCTGGGTGGTATCGATCCGTTTGGTGGGCACGGCAAGGTGCTGCCTGTCATCCTCGCGATATTGATCTTGCAGATGCTGTCTTCGGGACTCAGTCTTGTCGGTGCCAACCCGCACCTGTCGACCGCTGTCTGGGGTCTGTTCCTGATCCTCGTGATGGTGCTGCGCTCCGAACAATTCACATTATTCAGAAAACGAAAAGGCATCAAGACATGAAAGGCTTTGGCGTACATACAAGCATGTGGACAATGAACTGGGACCGTGAGGGCGCCGAGCGAGCGGTAGCCGGTGCGCTCCAGTACGGTGTGGACTTCATCGAGATTCCGATGTTGCGCCCGAACGATATCGACACGGAGCACACTCGAAAACTGCTTGAGAAAAATGATCTCAAGGCTATCTGTTCGTTGGGCCTGCCCGAGGAATGCTGGGCGTCAGTGCATCCGGACAAAGCCATCGATTACCTGAAACTTGCCTTGAAGAAAGCCAGGGACTGTGGAGCCGAAGCCCTTTCCGGTGTGACCTACGGCGGTATTGGCGAGCGCACCGGACTGCCACCGACTGAGGCGGAATACAGCAACATCGCACGTACTCTGGAAGCCGCGGCGGCAGAGGCCAAATCGATCGGGCTGTTGTTCGGTATCGAGCCTGTGAATCGCTACGAGAATCACCTGATCAACACGGGTTGGCAGGCGCGAGACATGATCCATCGCATCGGTTCCGACAATATCTTCATTCACCTGGATACCTATCACATGAATATCGAGGAAAAAGGTGCGGGTAACGGTATTCTCGATTCAAGGGAGTTTCTGAAGTACATTCATTTGAGTGAAAGCGACCGAGGTACACCGGGTGAAGGCACCTGTGACTGGGATGAAATCCATTCGACGCTTGCAGCCATCGGTTTCAAGGGCGGCCTTGCAATGGAAAGCTTCATCAACATGCCACCGGAAATCGGCTACGGACTTGCCGTATGGCGTCCGGTAGCGCGAAATCATGATGAGGTGATGTCGAAGGGGTTGCCCTTCCTGCGCAACAAGGCGGCGCAGTATCGGTTGATCTGACTGGTCGGGCGAGACTTACCCGGCTTCGCGCGGCCGCGCCACGTCATTGCTGCCTTCAGGATCCGGCGCTTGACCATAGCTCATGCGCCGCATCTGCTCGATGACCCGTTCCATCTCGTCGTCGGGGAGTATTGGCGGTTCGCCCAATGTCAATGCCTGAACGTACATGCGTGACAGTGTCTCGACTTCGATAGCGAGCCACAGGGCTGATGAGAAGTCCTTGCCCAGCGAGATCTGTCCGTGTTGTCCGAGCAGACAGGCCAGTCTGTCTTCGAGGGCCGTCAGTGCGTTGTCCGACAAGGCCTGGGTGCCGAAAGTCGCATAGCCGGCGCAGCGTATCGAGTTGCCGCCGGCCACCCCGGTCATGTAGTGAAAACTCGGTATGGTGCGATGATGGCAGGCAAGCGTCGTGGCATAGAGTGAGTGACAATGCAGCACCACATTGATGTCGTTGCGTTGAGCAAGAATGTCACGATGAAAACGCCACTCCGAAGAGGGACGACGTCCGACGTAGGTGCCATCGAAGCCCATCTCGACGATGTCCTCTGCTTGCATATCGTCATAAGGCAGAGAGGATGGCGTAATGAGAAATCCATTGTCGATACGTATCGACAGATTGCCGGCGGTGCCCTGATTGATACCGCTCTCGTTCATCTGCCGACAGGTCGCGACCATCTCCTGACGTACTGATTGTATATCCTTCAAGGTCGACTCCGGTGTTTCCAGCGCTCGGCATAGACGCGCAATGCGTCAACGTCGCCGGTGTAGGTTGATGGTGATTCGAGTGTGATAGCTGCTGGTTTTTGCCGAGTTTCATGCTCTGTGAGCAGAGCAGCGCCGGCTGCCACGCCATAGCTTTCACGATTGTAAAGTGTTCGGCCATCGGGTCTCAATGCCGCTACCAGGGTTGCAAACAATGGATCTGAGAGGGCGGTGCCATCGAGAACGACAAGATCACTGGCACCGAGTGCATCGATACACTCAAGAGTCAGTAGAGCGCTGTACAGCACGGCCAGCGTCTTTGTTTCCACGCTCGTTTCAGGAAGCGGGCCAATGACGACTCCGCGTCGCGCACTTCCCGGAAACAGGCCATCGTCATCACCGAAGGATGGTAGCGCCATTGTCTGTCGAGAGATCAATCGTTCACAGACGGATGCATCTGCAGCCACCTCCTCCTGACCTTCGTTATTCCCCATCACTTGTGCGTATTCGCGGCCCCCCATGATCAGGGCTCCGCCCACAACGCGTCCCGTGACATCGCTGTTCAGGGTCATGCCTCTTTGCTCATCGATGTTTTCGAGCGGTGTTTCCGTGCTCATGCCAACGAACCAGGTTCCGGTGGACACCAGGCAGACATCGGTGAGCCCCGCGGCGTGATAGCGATAGAGATTGAGACTGCTGTCATGCCCGCCTACCAGAATGTCGATCTCGCGTGGAGAATCGATAGCCTTGGCAAGCGGAGCTCGCAACGGCCCCAGGCGATGCCATGCGGGAGCTATCGGCGGCATCAAACGGGTCCAGTCGCGATTGCCGACAATGTCGGCAAAGCGTTGCTCGACAGCATTCCAGAGATGCGATTGGGCTGATAGCATCGTGTATTCCGAGACAGCCTTGCCCGTCAGATACCACGTCCAGTACTGCGGCAGGCACAGGTAGCAATGGGCCTCGGCAACCGCCTCAGGTGCAATCTGCTCCTGCCAATAGAGTTGTCGCGCCTGGTGCGTTGCCTGCAGCATCATCGCACTTCCCCTGTCGTGAAAACTGCCGGCAATGGCGGCATAGGCGTCACGTATGGACGTTGGCAGGTCCTGTTCGTAGTCGATCATAGGCAATGCCACGCCGTTGTTCCTGTCTGGATCCCCGGTGACCAGTAAACCTGCGGCACCGTGTCCGACAGGTACCAGGCTCGCAATGTCATGGCGTTTCACCAGTTGAGCCAGCGACTCCAGTAGCCAGACAGAAATGGTGCTGAGGTCGTGGTAATGCCACAGCGGTCCTTCAAGGGTCGGATTGGCAAGGCTCAACGTCTCGACAATCTGGCCATCTGCCCTGGCCACCGACAACTTGATATTGGTTTTCCCCGTGTCGAAGACTACGATCAGCGGGTCGCTGGCAGGTGGCGATGAACTCACGATTCGATTGAAAGCCCGACTCTGCAAGTGATGAATTCAAGTATACACAAACCGGCCAAACCGATTCTGGTGGCGTGGTGCCGCAAACCTGTTTCGATCAAGTACGCGCGTGATGTCTGCGCACGGCACCCGGAGATACGCCTACCTCGCGTTTGAAGGCTCGGTTGAACGCCTGCTCCGACTGGTAGCCCACGCGCTCCGCGATCCGGGCGAGTGAGTCGGATGTCTCGCGCAACTCACGATGTGCCAATTGCATTCGCAATGTGGTCAGATACTGTTTGACCGACTCCCCTACCATGGCCGTGAAGCGCGCTGAAAAACCCGATCGTGACATGCCGATCTCATGCGCCAGGCTTTCCACATGCCAGTCGTGTTCCGGTTGACGATGCATCAGTGACAGGGCTTTCCCGATTCCAGGATCATGCAAGGCGGCTATCCAGCCTCGTTCCTCGTCGCGTACGCTCTCTATCCAGGTACGAATTGCCTGAATCACGAGAATGTCGGCCAATCGGGTAATGACGGTTTCGCTGCCGGGCAAGCGTGCCTGAGCCTCCTGTGCGATGAACTGAATGGTGCTTTGCAACCAGCTGCCATCGTTGACATGAGTGCGCAGATGAAGCATATCCGGGAGTAATCGAACCAACCGATTCGCCAGATAGGGGTCGAATCGCACACCGTAATACGTGATCCGGGTAAGCCGTCCACCACCGCCGAATTGCATGTTCTCGAAACGATCTCCGATTCGTTCTACCGGAATGTCCTGAAGCCAGGTGGCCTTGTCGCCAGGGTTGCCACGCAAGATGTGTCGATCTCCCCGGGGAATCAGCACAAGACTGCCCTGCGGCATGTATACCGGTGATTTTCCAGCGAGTTCGATCCAGCAATGACCGGACGTCACCACTTCCACATTCATGACTCCGGGCAATTGTGGCAACTCGATGCCCCAGGGATCACTCAATTGAGCGTTGCAATAGAGAACGCCAGTCAATTGCAGTAGATGCAGGACTTCGCCAAACGGGTCCGAGCTCGGCGGTAACTCCGGGTCGATACGTGGCGGCTCCAATCGAGTGTTCGTCATGGTCTGAGACGTCTCTGGACGATTGGCTAAATATCATAGACATTCTGTGATTTCAACTCCAGTGCAAAGCCGACAGAATGCTCCACACACCAGCAGACTTTATCGCTGCTGGTCTCTACACAAGCTGCACAGGAGAAAGAGCAATGAAAGAATCCCCCATGCTGATCATCGGTAGAAACGCCAAAACCGGTCTGCGAGTCGACAAGCGACTGCAATCGCTGGGCTACGTCACGCGAGGCGTGTCGCGCACCTCATCACCCGCCTTCGACTGGGAGGATGCAAGGACCTGGCGCGCCGTACTGGATGGTTGCGAATCGGCCTACGTCACCTACTACCCTGACCTTGCCATGCCGACTGCCGAGAGCACCTTGCGGAAGTTCGTCATTCTGGCCAGGGAGGTCGGACTGCAACATCTGGTACTGCTGTCCGGCCGTGGTGAGCAGGGAGCAGAACGCGCGGAAACCCTGTTGATGAACAGCGGGCTCGACTGGAATGTGGTTCGCGCCAGTTGGTTCATGCAGAACTTCAGCGAAGGCTTCATGATCGAAGGCGTCTTGCAAGGTGAATTGACCTTGCCAGCTGGAGACATCCCGGAACCCTTCATCGACATTGATGACATCGCGGATGTTGCAGTGGCCGCCCTGACTCGTCCTGAACTGCGCAATCGCCTGTTCGAAGTCACGGGGCCGCGTTCGATGACCTTCACCCAGTGTGTCAATGAAATTTCGGAGGTCGTGGGATACCCGGTCAGTTTCACGAAATGCAGCGTGGAAGACTTCACTCGGGGACTTCGCGAACAGGGGGTGCCCGAGGACATGTTGTGGCTCATGCATGAGTTATTCACGGTCGTGCTTGATGGTCGCAATTCGATCCCGACAGACGGTGTCGAGCTGGTGCTGGGACGGCCACCAACCGACTTCAGCGAATACCTGCGCAAGGTCATGGACTCCGGCGCCTGGCATCGCTCAGGTCTCTTGCAGCAGGTGTAGTCACGCTGTCGTCCCCTTCAATATCTGTCAGGAGAGTCAACATGAACTCACGATTTGCGAAAACCCGGATAGTGATGCTGCTGCTGTCAGGATCGCTTCTTGTTCTGGTCGGCGCATCCATCCTCGTATCACCGGTTGCATTCTTCGCACACAACAGGATAGAGCTCGGCGCGAACATCAGCTTGCTCAATGAACTCAAGGCTCCGGCTGGACTCCTGCTGGTGGCCGGTCTGTTCATGATCGCCACCGTTTTCCGGAGAAGCCAGGCTGATGTCGCACTGAGGCTGGCTGCTCTTATCTACCTGTCCTATGCATTGACTCGCGGCTTGAGCCTCATGATCGATGGCATGCCGGCTTCCGGTCTGGTCCAGGCAATGGCCCTGGAGGGCGCTATCGGTCTGTCCTGCATGCTGCTCGTGATGTTCGACAGGACGCTGCCGGAAAAGGTGCTGTGATGTTTGACTCGCTGTTGACTGCAATTCTGTGCACCGCCGCGATCGGCGCCGGTCTCATGGCTGGCGTCTATTTCGCTTTCTCCGCATTCATCATGCGCGCCCTGGATAGTCTGGACGCCGGACAGGCGACAGACGCCATGATTGCCATCAACTCGGTCATCCTGCGCTCCTGGTTCATGGTGCTGTTTACAGGTTCAACCTTGCTGTACGCGATGCTCAGCATCATGGCATTGGTTGAAGTGGAGCTTCCCGGACGCTGGCTGTTGTTCTTCACCGGCCTGATTTACGTGTCAGGCATGTTTCTATGTACCGTTGTATTCAACGTACCGCTCAATGAGCGGCTGACGGGAAACGATAATGACGGCAGGCTGCCATCCGGGTTCTGGAGCCACTATGTGGATCGATGGACACGATGGAACCATCTGCGGTGCATTTGTTCCTTGGCAGCGCTGGGTCTCAGCATGCACTATCTGATGACCTACTCCTGATACAGCCCCTCGTCAATGTTTCATTCCCCGGTCAGGGATGACCGAGTCAGTCCTGTCGACGCTGATCCAGTACCAGCCATACCTGCTCGATCGCCCGTCTGCGTGTGATGCCCAGGTTCGGGACAATCTCCTCCAGCTCCCTGTCCGATTCAATGCGGGAAAGCTCTCGATGCAGGTACTCGACTGCCTTCAGAGGTGCATCATGCAGCATTGAGTACAGAGGCTCTATTGGCAATGTTGGCTGTGGCGATCTGGTCGGCAATAGCTCGAATTCATCCTCTGACATACGAACCTCTGGTCTGTTTCGCTGAAGCCCATGCTGCACTTGATAATGATCGATAGCACATTCGATTGCAATTCGTCCCGGCAAGATTCCCTTCTAATGCGATGTCCGTCGCCCTACACTGAGTGCCTGTCGATTCACACCAACCCAATGATGAGGATCATTCTCATGCAGACACCACTTCGTGCCGTGATTTTCCTGTTTACCATTGCCATCAGTGGCGTGGCCACAGCAGATCTGCCCAGGGTCACCGGACTTGCGCTGGACGATAACCGGCTCAGCTGGGATGCACAGGAGGGCGCCACAGGCTACAACATTCATCTGGATTACGCCTACTACGATACCGTCCGGGGCGATACGCAATATCTGGTTACCGAGCCGGGAAACTATCATGTCATCTCTTTCAATGACGAAGGTGAATTCGGGGTGACACGAAATCCGGATGAAATCGGTCAGCCCTACATCTTTGTCGAATATGCCGGTTCCGACGGCGACGACTCAGTGTCACTCGATGGACGCTACAACGTGCTGATTGTCACCAAGACCTGTACTGACGTTGGTCCTGGCGAATCGTGTATCGCCAGATGCCCCTACAGTTACGAGACCGAGTTCGGGGGTACCCGATCCATCGATTATCTGTCGGGTGGTGCCTGCAGTACCTCTGACATCGTGGAAGCCGATGCCGCGGTGAGCCCGGAAACCTATCGCTGTACCGTCCCTACCTTTTCGGGTGAAGTGACAGCACAGGCCATCTGTGTGCCTTATCGCTGAACCAGCACGTCATGACAAGGAGGTTGGTAAACCCATTACACTGGGCGGATGAGTATTCGCATCCCCATTCGCTTCATAACGGTTTTCGGTGTAACCACACTGGTGGCGCTGGCGGTCGGCATCGTGTTCGTGCTCGGCCTTGTCAGTGCCACCCAGAACACACGTTTGCTGATGAGCGATCAGGCGAAAACTCTCATCATTGCCATGGAACGCGATATCGGACTGTGGCTTCGCCCAGTCCATCAACAAGCCGACTGGATCGCCGAGCATGTTGCCCACCACGCTCTGGATATCCATCAGCTGGAGCGATTTGATGAATTCATGCTGGGAGCGCTGGCGGCCACGGATCAAGTGGCGGGCATTGCACTGATTACCCCGGATGCGCTGGTACGTCGCTGGCATCGCTCCAGTGCCAAGGCAGTTACCGCTGACTGGTCCAATCGAGAGGGGATCGAAGAATGGATTGACACAGGCAGACAACGAACCGAGCCCTCCTGGGTCGAACCGTTCTTTACCGATACCATCGGCAAGACCATTCTGCTGCACGATCTGCCCATTCACGGAAAAGACGGGCAGTTGCTCGCCATGTTGGCGCAAATCGTGCCGATCGAGGAACTGTCGCGACATATGGTGGAATTGTCTCCTCGCGAAGGAATGACGCCATTTGTTCTGTATGGCTCGGATCGCGTGCTGGCTCACCCGTCTCTGACCGATGAAGCCGTGCTCGATGCCCCTGGCGACTCCCCGCTGATACCATTGAGTGAACTTGATGACGATGTTCTGCAACGCATCTGGACACCGGATGAAGAGGAGCTCTTCTTTCTCAGCAACGACAACCAGCTTCATACCTCCGGGGCCTTCATTCGAGCGCATGAACGCTTCTACGTGTACCTGTATCGGTTTATCGAGGAATATGGTCCTACACCCTGGATCATCGGTGCACATCTGAATACGGAAACCTATGGCGGAGCCGAGGGAGATCGGCTCATGCGCAGTCTGCTGGCGGGACTGGTCGTCCTGCTGGTTGCCGTGGTGGGGGCATTCTTTCTGGGACGCTACATCACGCGGCCGGTGACAGCCATTGCTGCTGCGGCTCGTCAGGTCGAAGCCAATGAGCTTGACGAGATCCCGGCCTTGCCTTCCAGTCGCATGCGTGAGTTGGATGATGCTGCTCGCTCCTTCAATCAGATGGTGGTGGACTTGCGAGAGCGCACGCTGATCAGGCAGACGCTGGGTCAGTTCGTCCCGGAAGAAGTTGCACGAAGCCTGCTTTCAGATGGTGGCCGACTGAAGACCGAGAACGCCATGGCCACCCTGCTGTATTCCGATATCGAGGGTTTTACCCGCTTGACCGAGACTCAGGGCTCAGCAGGAGTCGTGGCCATCCTGAATGCCTACTTCTCGGATATGGTGGAGATTCTTGAACGCCATCTGGGAGTCGTGACGCAGTTTCACGGGGATGCCATTCTGGCCACGTTCAATGTCCCCATCGATAACCCGCAACATGCTCGTAGTGCCATCCTGGCGGCGAGGGAAATGCTGGGCAATGTTCAGCGAAAAGCCTATGCTCACCATCGACTGCGCATACGCATAGGCATCGATACCGGTCCTGTTGTCGCCGGAGCCGTGGGTGCAGCCGGCAGGTTGAGTTATACGGTCTATGGAAACTCGGTGAATCTGGCTGCCCGGCTCGAAACGCTCAACAAGGAGTTTGGTACTCGCCTGCTGATATCGGAAAACACAGCCAGACTCGCTGGGGATGCCATCCCGCTACGCCTGGTGGGCGATGTGGAGATTCGTGGCCAGGCGAAGACCATCAAGGCCTTTACCGAGGAAGAGTCGTAGGCTTTGGCGGCATCGCTGTTATACCACCGCTTGTCCCGCTTATTCGTTATCCTCCAACATCATCTGTTTTCTGAAGAATCTCATCATGAAATACGTTCTCATCGTGCTTGCTATCGGCGCCATCTGGTATTTCGCCCAGCAATTCATGAACTCCGGCAAGGCCAGGGAAAACACCGAGCTGGGTCAGGCCTTTCTGGACAAGAATGCCGAACTCGAAGGCGTTCAGACTACCGCCTCGGGCTTGCAGTACCAGGTTCTCGAGCCAGGTACTGGCAGTGAACATCCCGGCGCCACGGACAAGGTCCGGGTTCACTATCATGGCACGTTGATAGACGGGACCGTGTTCGACAGTTCCGTTGATCGCGGAGAGCCGATATCGTTTGGTCTGAACCAGGTCATTCCAGGCTGGACAGAGGGTCTGCAGCTCATGGTGGAAGGAGAAAAGACCCGCCTCTTCATACCCAGTAGTCTGGCTTACGGCAACCGTTCGGCCGGGAAGATCGAGCCGGGATCGACTCTGATATTCGATGTCGAACTGCTGGGCATCAACGCCGATTGAATGTGCTCCCGGTGGCGGCTTGCCGATGTGCTCGAGAAAGTCGTTTCCGCCATCGGGATCTGCCCGGTTTTCGGGATCAGTCGTCAGACAATTCCCGCTTCAATTCGTCCTTGTTGATCTGGTTCTGATCGCTCTGCACCATGGGCAGGGATTTTCTGTACACGATACGGCTGGGCACCATGTAGGAAGCCAGATGCTTCTTCAGCTCGAAGGTGATTTCCTTTTCGGAAATCTCGCTCATCGCGGAATACACCATGACAATCTCTTCCTCGATCTGAGGGTTGCTCATGCCGAATACAGCGCATTGCTGAATCTGCGGCAGGTGCCTGGCAACGACCGATTCCACTTCATACGGCGACACGCGGAAGCCACTGGTCTTGATCATGTCGTCACGGCGGTAGGCAAAGTAGAAATAGCCTTCTTCGTCCTTGTACACATAGTCACCGGTAGCCACCACGATCTCGTCGGCAAGCTGCCCCTCGAGGTTGATGACGTCCTTGAGGATCTGGACCGACTTGAAGCGCTCGGCAGTCTCTGCGGGAGCGTTCCAGAAACCCCGGTAGATGTAGCCTCCACGGTGGATCAACTCCCCTGTTTCGCGAGGCGCGCATTCTCGGCCCTCATCGTTGATTACATAGAGCTCGACATCGGGAATGGCCTTGCCGATGGAATCTGGCCGAATCCGTATCTGTGCAGGATCAAGATAGGTAGAGCGAAAGGCTTCGGTCAATCCATGCATGGAGTAGAACCTGGCATTTCTGAAGGTTCTGGCGCAGGATTCGACCATCTGTTCGGTCACGTTTCCACCTGATGAGGTGATGATTCGTACCTTGTCGAGCAAGTCGACGCTGTGGTGGACGTGCAGGTCTTCATCGAACATCTGCGAAATATTGACCGGCATGAGTGGCAATACGGTCACCTGATCGTTGACCAGGTGATTGAAGAAGTCTTCGGGAAGAATGAAACGATGCAGCGCCAGAGTTGCCTTGTTCAGCAGTGAGCAGAAGATCTGATTCAGGCCGTAATCGAGGTTGAACATGAGAAGGCCGGAAATGACATCGTCTTCGCCAAGGTCCAGATACTGCGACACGACACGTGCGGAATCGATCAGGTTACGATGCGATATCACGATGCCTTTGGGTGTGCCCGTCAGACCGAAGGAGTAGGTAATGACGGCGTTGTCGTGACCGTTGATATCGCAACTGAATGGCTTGTTGTAATACTTGAATATCTCCTCGAACGACGGAATGTCCTTGTCAACGGTTTCAATGGAGATGATATGTCCGTCGAATTCGATTTCCTCGATGCTCTTGAGCTTGAGCCTGTCGGTAATGACACACTGTATGTCGCAGTCACCGATGATGTACTGGACTTGCTCCGGCTTGAGCAGCCGCGTCAATGGCACCAGGATATAGTCGGTCGAGAGGATCGCCAGTATGGCGATGACCTGTGAGATGTCCTTGTTGGCATAGAGCCCGATCCGTGTGCCCTTGGGCAGGTTCAGTTCCTGCAGGTAGAGGGCAACATGGTCTACCCGTTTCAGCAATTCCGCATAGCTGAGTTGCTGATCATTGTGCGTCAGTGCAATCTTGTCCGGCTGCTGTTGTGCAGCCTTGTCAAGAAGAATACGAATACAGTTTATTGACATGATGCGTGTTCCCTTGCGCCAATGGTCCAGATGTCGTAGTTGGTATCCAGTACCGTCACGGGCTTGTGATCCGAATTGAGAATCTTGCGGTAGAAAAAGGCCACGACATCCTCGATGTCTTCGGTATTCAGAACTTTCGTGATACCACCGGTGAACACGATGGAATTCATTGCAAGCAGCTTCAGGGTGACGTAACTCGGCCTGTAATGAGACATCTTGCACAGCACCAGGAAGATCGCCAGCTGCATGAGGATCCGGGTTGCCTTTTCACTGTGTTCGTTATAGATGTTCTCGGTGACCTTGAGGTGCATGAGCAGCTCGTAGGAAAATTCGTTGTTTTCCGCCGTGAAAATCAATGATTGCCTGGATTTGTAGACCCCCAGCTTCTTGAACACGATGCGGTCATGGCCCTGCTCCGTCACGATGTTGTCGCTTACCAGATCCTTGGAGTAGTGCACATCGGTGGTAGCGCCACCGATGTCCAGCAGAATGAACGGGTCGGTCACGGAGAACGAGTCATGGATCAACGGCAGAGACTTGTTGACGACATAGGGTGTCGGATAGATCTGGTTGGCGGTGACCTGATACAGATGCTTGATGTCTTCCTTGCCCTCGATGTCCTGCTGGTAGAGATTGGTAAGGTAGTCTTTCAGGTGTGTTTCGACGATATGCAGTCGATCGTCGATGATATTGGGCAGCACCACCAGCTTGTCTACCCGGGAGCCGACAAGGGCTGCATCCGGTGCATTGCCGACGTAAACGACATTGGAATACTGAAGTTTGCTCAGGTAGCTGATGAGCCGCTCGTCGAAAAGGCCGCCGTTCGAGTCTATTCCGCCAACGATGATCACGACGTCAATGAGATCACTGGGTATGGAGTAGTCTTCTATATCCTGGAATACGATGGAATCGATGATATTGATTCCGGCATTGAACGCGATATTGGTCGCGTACTTCAGCGAGTAGGATTGAGTCAGACCGATTATCAGTGTGCTCAGTCCACCGTTGGCAGACGAGCAGATATGAATATCCTGTGCATCGAAGCGCTGAATGGTTTCGCCGCACTTGTGCATCAGGTCATCGAGGATCTGCTTGTTGAAATCCCGGAAGTGCTGCTCGATGGAGTTCGAAGTGCTGACCTTGAAGTAGGTACTGCCGATATCGATCAGCAGCTTTTCGTTGTTGGCACTCACTGCATGATTCCTATATCGTGGATGATGTCGTTGACGATGCTGGTGGTGTCCTTGTCGAGGTCGCAACATGACTTCTCATAGGCATAACAACGATCGGGAATCGGTACATTGCCGCGTTCGATGATGCGAATGTTCTTTTGCGCATCGCGAATGGTGATCATCTTGTTGTGGTTGATGATATGCGGTGAGAAAGGCACATCGATGATGCCGTTCTTGATCGAGTTGAAGACCTTGCGCCACAGTGTGTCAGCCGGATCATTGAATACGGCCTCCATGATGGCGTGCACTTCCGCAGTCAGAATCTCTTCCTCGTGCTCGTCAACAATGGCGGGCAAGCCACTGAGTATTCTCAATGTGTACTGGGTGTTGGCAACAGTCTGGGCATTGGCCTCCTTGGTGGGAATGCCTACGGCCTCCTCGCGCGTCTTGGTGATGATCTTGTCGGCGCCGCACATCGAGGCGATCACCGTGGACATGTTGATGAGCTGATCGGCAGAATCCCTGTTGGTCGGGAAGGCGCCCATCCACTGGTGATACACGAGATGGATGGAGGCATCATCGCAACCAATCTGCGCTGCGTAGTGATCTGCCAGTTTGCGAGTCACCTTGCCGGTGACGATATCCTGAATCATCGAGCCCTGCTGTGAAAATGACACGGAGAAGGATTTGACCCCCTCCTCCAGAGACAGCAGCATTTCCAGCAACTGGATCACGATCGTGATCGATGGCGGCACCAGCGTTGCGGTCAGTGGGCCGAAGGACTCCCGGTTGATGGGCTTGTTGAGCGCCGAATAATCGGCGCAGACGCGCTCGACGTATTTCCAGTACAGAAAGGCCTTGTCCAACGGGAAATTCTTGGAATATGGCAGCAGGTAGGTGATCGGTCCACCCTCGATCTCGAAGATGCCCGAGGCGATGGCGATTTCAATCAGCAACCTCGCATCCGGCGTACCATGACGCAGGCTGACGGGATGGTTGAAGTGCGTCATCATCTTTCGCGTGTTGCGATAGCCATGATTGACCAGTGGGTAGCCGTTGAGCATGTCCACCTCGTTGGCTTCGCTCAGACGCAGCATCTTCTTGGCCGTGGCGTAGTCGTTGAGCCGGGTGTTGGAGTCGATGGTCAGTGGCAGAACGTCGACATTGGCGTCCACGAAAAATTCGTACAGGGCGAACTGCTTTTCATAGGTCGGGAAGCCACCACGAGGCTGCACCAGCATTTTTTCCCTTTTATCGAAATGGTGAGAGATGAACAGCCGTTCATCGGCACCTTTCACGAATTCGCGTACTTCATCGAAATCGAAGGAATCGACATTTTCATTGCCGAGAATGATTTCCCGTTCTTCCTGTAGCTGGCTCATGCGTCTGATGCTTCCTGTGAGCGTTCCCGGATGTAGTCTTCGAGCATGTCCAGACCGGTATTCAGATCCACCTGATGGCACACGAGATCGAAGCCGTAATTCTTGTAGCGAGGTACGATGGCCTCCGCATTGCCACTACCCACCGTGAGATTGCCGCCGATCATCATGATGAGCTTGTCAAGGCTCTTGTATCGGGCTTTGAGCAACTTGACCTCTCGAGCCCAGCCCTCGGCTTCCCCGTTGAGAGAGGAAATCAGCAGAATCTCGGCGCCGGTCTCGACGGCAGCATCGAAGAATTCCTCCAGGTAGGTGTTTACCCCCAGGTTGAAGACTTCATAGCCTCTCGCATTCAGCGACAGATCCATCAATCGGTTGGCAACCACGTGAATATCGTTGCCAATCACCCCCGTTACGACTTTCATGTTCCACGCGCCCCGTATCCAGCAGATCATAGTACCAAAAGTACCCCCGGCACAGAGACAACGAGATGATAGAATCTGCGGTTTGCGCCCCGCCGAGTGGGCCTGGTATCCGTTTCAGAGAGCAAAACATGGCCGACTTCACCGCAGATTTTTGTGACACCTTCCCAGACAAGGTATCGGTTCTCGGTCCGGGCTACTCGAACTACGGTGGTGCCCCCGTGTGTCAGGGCGAAGTTGTCACCCTGCGGCTGGATCGCAACAACAGCGATCTCATCACACTATTGCGGGATGAGGACGGACACGGAAAAGTGGTGGTGGTGGATTCCGATCAGGCCTATTACGCGATCGTGGGCGAGAATCTGATGAAGTTCGCTCAGGCCAGCGGCTATGCGGGAATCATCGTCAACGGCTACATCAGAGATACGTTTCAGATCAAGGACATTCCCGTGGCATTGTACGCGCTGGGAACCTGCTCCAGAAAATACATTCCCGTGACTCAAGGCGAGCGTGACATTGCCGTGTCATTCGGCGGTGTCGAGTTCCGCCCGGGTGATCATGTCTACACCGACACCGATGGAGTCATCGTGACGGCTGAACCGTTGAGCCAAGGCTCGCTGTAGGCACTGACTTCCACTCCAGGCAACAGGCCTGGCGCGCGCGCTCCGGCGTGACCGGAAGGACGGCTCGGCGTCACCCGGTGGAGCTACACGCTACGGGTATTGTACGTTGCTCGATTCAATTGCTGTTGTGCATGTTCTTCAATGAGCATGCTGGCCGAGGGTTACAGACATAGACTTCTGCTCAGACAAATTGATCTGTAACAGCAGGAGAAAGACATGGAAATCGGATTTGGTGGCGGCATACTCGGCTTTATCATTTTCGTTCTGGATATCTACGCGATCATCAAGATCGTTGGCAGCACAGCGAGTACGTTGAAAAAACTCATCTGGGTTTTGATTGTTGTTTTCTTGCCGGTCGTCGGACTCATTGCGTGGTTCATTCTCGGTCCGAAGTCGTGAGCATTGCGGCTGATTGCCCGTCAGGTTCTGGCGGGCATTCAGTCGCGTTTGCCGGCCTGCCGTTCTGGCGGGTCTGTACCACTCTCCCGGTCGACCGCTTGCAATTCGGGGTATCGACTACGGTCCGTCAAACGGGTATTCTGGAGTGACGGCATGTACTGAATGAGGGGCGGATGGCATCCGAATTGCGGTCGAGCAAGTACCAGAAAGCCATTGCAGAATCCTGGGATCGCTGCAAGCACGACTTCAGTCTCGTGCAGGAGGCGATGTATCCCGTGATGCGTTTGCAGTCCACGGAGGTCACGCCCCGACTCGAAGCCATGGTTGACAAGATTGGCGGCCGTCGAGGTATCTTTCAGCGGTTGGCCGATATTGCCGGCCACGCAGGCCATTGTCTGGTCCTGTGCGATGCTGATCAGGTCGTCGTCCGCCTCGAGGCCCGTGACAAGGGTCATTCTCGTTTCGAGCGTCACGGAATTGCACTGGGCAGCTGCTGGAATGAGCGCATTGCGGGTACCAACGGTGTCGCCATGGCGATGACTCTGGGTGAGACCGTGACAGTCCGGGGCAATGAACACTTCTTTTCCAAACTGAATTCCTTTTCCTGTACCTCGGTACCGCTACTGGATGCCTGCAATCGCATGATTGGAGCTGTTTCATTGTCGACAATGGATAGTGGCAATGCAGCAGAATGCATTTTTTCGCAACAATTGCTCGAACAGGCGTCGAGGCGAGTACAGAATCTACTGTTCGAGCAACACTACAAGGATGCATTGATAGTTACCGTCAGCAGTCCAACCGGGACGGGATTGAGTGCCAGCGACACGCTCATCGCTCTTGATGATTCCGGTTGCATTCTGGGGGCCACTCGCGGCGCTGGGTTATTTCCTGGCGAAGGCCGGTTGGAAGTACTGACCGGTACCAGCATGGATACCATTGCCGGTCTGAGTATCGAGGACCTTGTGAGAACACCCGGGCAGGTTCATGACGTGCACCTTGACTCGGGAGACGTTCTGAATATCTCGGTGCGCGAACAGGTCGCCTGCTCCTCGTTCTCCACCGTATCGGGAAGCGGTCCGAAGCGTAGGAAACAGCGTGATTTCGGTCGGCGCAGACTCTCCCGCTCATTGCGAAATCTTGCTATCGGCAGTCGGGCAATGGCGGACTCACTTGAGCAGGTTCAGGTCTGTTTTGCCAACCGAATACCTCTGTTGATTGAAGGAGAATCCGGAACCGGCAAGACTCGACTGGTCACATCACTGCATGCGGATTTGGGGAATAGTCCGACTCAGTTGGTGAGGATGGATTGCACAGTGTTCGACGAGTCGGTGATGGATCGGTTGCAGACAGGTACATTCATGAACAAGGTATCGACTGTTGCTGAACAAGCGGACATCAACCGTTTGTCTGTGACGCTGTTGGTGGAGAACGTTGCCGATCTGCCAGCCAGTGGTCAGGCTCGTTTGAGAAACCTGCTCGAGACCCTGGAGTCCATGGAGCACGACGCCAGCGCCCGGCACAGTGCTCTGCCGATGAACGTGGTCGCGACGACTGATCACGATCTGCTTGCGGAGGTGGATGCCGGGCGCTTCAGAGAGGATCTTTACTATCTTCTGTGCGGTGCGCACTTCGTTCTACCCGCTTTGCGCAATCGAGAAGGGGTAGACACCTTGGCTTCAGCAATAGCAACTACACTTGCCGGCAATACAGTCGAGCTGACAAACGATGCCAGAGTGGCCATCCGGCATCATGACTGGCCCGGCAATGTCAGAGAACTACGCAACACACTGCGTCAATCACTAATTGCGGGTAACGGCGAGCGTATTTCGCTCTGCGACATCACGTTGCGCTCACATTCGGTCAACAGCGACGAGTCTGCCGCAGAGGGTGCTTCACGGCCGGCGCTGGTTTCATCTCCCTGTGATGAAAAGACAGCCATCATGGATGCTCTTGATAGTACTCACTGGAACGTGTCACGGGCAGCCAGAAAGCTGGGTATCGGTCGGGCCACCATTCATCGAAAGATGCTCAGACATGGAATAGTCAGACCCGACAAGGAGCGTTAGCGTCCCTGCCGAGGTCCGAACACTCCCTGGGAATCAGGCGAGATCGTCTTTTCCTTCGATAAGGAAATGATGACTTTCCGAGCCTTCCGTTCTGCTTTTGAAGTAAGGTGCGTAGTCTGGATCCCCAACGAACGCCTTGGCGGCTTCTGCCGAAGGCCATGCAATGATGATGCGCAATGCGGCGTCTTCGCCCTGACCTTCAAGGCGTTCGTGACTGACCGTACGCGCCAGATATTCTCCTCCGTGTTTGGCTATCAGAGCATTCACCGGAGCTATATAGCCCGGTATCCAGTCTTCATTGGTCGGTGTGACTGCAAGTACTGAATAGTGTGTCATTGTCTTTTCCTCATGATTTTCAGTGGTGGTCAGATCGCCTGTGCCTGATGCGGCTATCCCGGAATGGCATCAGGCACTGGGAATTCATTGATATGGGCCATGCTCATTCAAGCCGTATGCAATCGTGCTGTTCGTGCTGTTCGTGCTGTTCGTGCTGTTCGTGCTGTTCGTGCTGGTCGATACGTACCAGTTGATCTTTCTGCTCTGTTCAAGCGCCAATGACAGCCTCCGACACCCTGCGAGATCTGAGCGGCGTTGGGGTCAGATCTGTAGTAGTATGCTCCAGCAAAGCATCATGGTCGTTGATATGTCTCGTCAGGAGCTCTGCGAAAGAAACTTCACTCATTGGTCTTCCCGCAGCTTCCACCGTCGTGTGGGTGTGTTGGTGGACAGGGACGTCGAGTCCGAGATCCTGATGAAAGGCATTGATGGCCTGCACCACTTCCCTCACGTTTGCTGACTGCAGGATCAATGCATGTACAAGGATGCGGTGACCGCCTCCTGAGCGAGGCGGGCGCCAGCGCTGAGCAGTACCCACCAGCTTCTGACCACGGTGTACGATGTTGAACTCACCGTCGCAGAATGAACCGGGTACGGCTTGACATGTCGTCCGCATGCCCAGTTCCTCGAAGGCTCTCTGTAGCGGCATGCAGATTCGGCGATAGGCAGCATGAATCGAGGGCCGTGATGTGGGTGAAAATGCAAGACAGACATTGAGAATCCCCTGTCCTTGCGGCGTGGTCCCTCCCCCTGTGGCTCGGGATGCGACAGGCCAGCCTCTCTCCTTGCTCGCGTCGACGGCCTCCCCGAAGCCAGGTCGGGCTGCAAAGCTGGCGGGTACAACCAGAGACTGACTGGTCCGCCATACGAGTGACTGAGTGCCATGAGCGGCGTGAGGTGCAAGCAGCAAATCCATTTCTGCCTGCAAACCATCGCTGACATGATCGAAAATGCGAAGTGCTTGCGCAGCACCGTTCATGAGAGTGCCTCTATCGTGTTGCACAAGTCAGTCAGTATGTCACCTGCCGGCCCACCGTCGATTGCACGGTGATCGAACGTCAATGACAGGCCAACGTACGGTCGCAGTGTGATATTGCCGTCGCTATCGGATACAGGGCGTTCGGTCGAACAGCCTATGCCGAGTATTCCGATTTGCGGAGCATTGATGATCGGAGTGAAGTGTTCAACCCGTGTCAAACCCAGGTTGCTGACGGTAAAGGTCCCCGAGGTCATCTCGGTGACACTCAGCTTGTTTGACTGTGCACGGCTAACGAGATCACGACGTGCTTCTCGCAAGCTGGATGGGTCCATTTCATTGGCACCAAAGATGGCGGGGGCTACCAGGAGGTTGCCTGGCAGCGCGATGGCGACACACAAGTCAACTGATGAAGAGAGGTGAATTTCCTTGTCCTTTACAGTGCCATTGATGTCCGGATGACGCTGCAGAACCTGAACAACACAGTGATTGACGATATCCTCCACCGACAGCTTCACACCGTCGGCAGCCATACGTTGCTTGAATCCGAGCAGGCCACTGATATCGCAGCTTCCGTGATGTGTCAGCTGCGCTCCCTCTCGCAGACTGCTAGCCATCTTGTCCGCAATCATGGCTCTCACGCCACGCAGAGGCACGACCGTCCGGCTGTCGGTTGAGGCTGTAACTTGCTCCATTGTCGTCATCCCCCGCCGAACTAGTTGACAGTTCCGATGATGTCGCCCTTGGCCACCACATCATCTACCTGCTTCAGAATGCTGACCGTGCCACTGCTCGGCGCAAGGATTTCATACTGCACCTTGGCCGTCATCAGCTCCGCAACCAGAGAGCCGGCTTCAACCTGGGTACCATCATCAACCAGCCAGCTGGTGACGACAGCTTCTTCATCTTCTTCGTAAAGGTCCTTCGGGACCACGATATCCGTTGACATGTTTCACCTCATGAGTTCGATTCAAGTGACACGACGGCGCGTGTCGGAATGCAGTTGTAGGAGTGGCTCAGGCAGTCGCGATCTCACGATAGGCTGCAATGATCTTGTCGACATTCGGCAGGCAGAATTGCTCCATGCCGCGTTCGAAAGGAATCGGCACATCGGGAAATGCAACTCGACGCGGTGCAGCCTTGAGAACGGAGATGTCGTGTTCGGTTACCGATGCGATGATTTCTCCGGAAACACCGAAGCTGTGATAATCCTCATCGACCACAATGAGTCGTCCGGTCCTGGCGACAGATTCGCGAATGGTGTCGCGATCCAATGGAACCAGCGAGCGCAGATCCACAACCTCTGCCTCCACACCTTCCTCGGACAGTGTCTCGGCGGCCTTGAGTGCATGATGAACCCCCAGTCCCAGACTCACGATCGTGACATCGCGACCCTCGCGTGCGATGGCAGCCTTGCCGATTTCCACGGTGTAGCTTTCCTCCGGCGTCTTGACGGTCGCGCCGGGTTCGGTACCCAGCCAGCCCATACCCTGCAAGCGCTTGTGATACATGAAGACAACGGGGCTGTCGTCTCGTATTGCTGCGGTCATCAGCCCCTTGGCGTCATGGGCGTTGGATGGCGCAACGACCTTCATGCCCGGCAGGTGTGCAAAGGTGCCATAGAGGCATTGCGAATGCTGGCCGCCATCGGAGTAGCCTCCGCCAGTGGATGTCATCAGGACCATCGGTACCTTGAGAGATCCACCGGAAAAGTAGATGTTCTTGGCCATGAGGTTGTAGATGGCATCGAAACACACGCCGAAGAAGTCGACGAACATCAGTTCGACCACCGGGCGCATCCCGTCCTGGGCAGCACCGACGGCAGCGCCGATGAAGGCTGTTTCGGAAATGGGCGTATCACGTATTCGATCCTTGCCGAACTCCTCCAGCAGTCCACGGGTATTTCCGTAGACTCCTCCCAGTTCGCCGATATCTTCACCCATGACGAAGACTCGATCGTCAGTGCGCATCTCCTGTGCGACAGACTCCGCCATGGCTCGGGCTATCGTCAGTTTTCTATTGTTTGACTGTGTCATTGTTTCCTCCGATATATCCTGCTGGTTCAGTCCTGAGCAAAGACGGCTGTCAAGGCGTCTTCGGGGCGTGGATCAGCACTCTCCCTCGCGAATCTGATCGCTTGATCGATGCGCTCTTCGGCCTTTTTCTCGATGTCGCTCAACTGCTCATCCGAGGCGTCGCCATCCTCAAGCAGACGTTTTCGCATCCTTGGAATCGGATCGATTTCAAACAATGCATCCTTTTCTCCCTCTGGTCGGTAGCCTTCCGCATCGCCCATGAAGTGTCCGGCCAGGCGGAATGTTTCCACCTCTATCAGGCTGGGACCCTCACCGGCACGGGCTCGGGCAATTGCTTCACCGGCAACCTCATGAATTCGATAGGGATCATTGCCTTCCACGTAATGCCCCGGAATGCCATAAGAGGCTGCTCGTACATCATTGCGTGGTACCGATGTGGATGCCTCTTTCGAGACCGATATTCCCCAGGCATTGTCTTCAACAACGCAAACGAATGGTACGTTCCATACTGCTGCCAGATTGAGTGCTTCGTGGAAGGCTCCCTGGTTGGTAGCACCTTCACCAATGAATGCGACGGCAACACCGGGTTTGCCTTGCATCTTGCGTGATAATGCAGCTCCGACAGCAGGTCCAAGACCCTGACCGATGATGCCTGAGCAGGCGAAGTTGACGGCAGGGTCAAACAGGTGCATATGCCCCCCTCGACCACCGCTGAGGCCAGTGGCCTTGCCAAAGATCTCTGCCATCATTCGGTCGAGATCCACCCCTTTCGCGATAGCCTGATGATGTGGACGGTGAGTCGCGGTGACGATATCTTCTGCATCCAGGTGTGCACAGACGCCAACAGCTACGGGTTCCTGCCCATCGGACAGATGCATTTCTCCCGGAATGGTACCGTTGGCCATGTTGAATACCGGGGTTTTCCCTTCCATGTAGATCTTGGCTATCTGCTCCTCGCAACGGCGACTGAGCACCATTGTTTCGTACATCCACAGCTTCTGTTCAAGTGACGGCTGCATTGTTGATCCTCCTGTTTTCTGCCTGGGTGGTATCCCGGCATTGATCTGGTGTTGAAGTTGTAATCCGAATGACTGGCAGGCGACAACTGGAAAATTGCTGCCAGCTTCAAAGTGTCTCAACACGCTGTCGATGAGACACTTTTCCGCCTTTCAGTCGTTGATCTCCTGCACCTTGACAAGCATGTCTGGCCAGGTGCGCTGGTTGTCCATGTCAAATTGAGCTTCTTGCTCATCAGCCCATCGGAATCGTGTCAATGCCGATGTCTGACTGGTTGCCTGGTACAGCCAGTAGGCTTCAGCACGGAGTGCGTCTTCGATCGGGCGGTCGATCGACTCGAGAACAGCCTGTTTGGTCGCGTTGATGGAGGCCGATGGCCACAAGGCAATTCGCCTGGCCAGATCTTCGACGAATGGGCCGATCTCATCTGCGTCGAGAGCCCGGTTGATGGTGCCGTAGGCTTCAGCCTGATCGGCGTCGAAGTCACGCGCCCCCAGCACTATCTCCAGTGCACGACCCAGCCCGGTCTGACGTGCCATTCGGGAAGCGCCGCCGCCGCATGGCAGAATGCCCATGCCCACTTCCATCTGCATGAACATCGCCTTGCCGCGTGCCGCAAAACGCATGTCACAGGCAAGAGCAAACTCGTGACCGCCGCCACGTGCAAAGCCTTCGATCTTGGCAATGGTTGCCTGAGGCAGCTTGCTGATTCTCTCCAGTACCACCTGCAGATCCAGCAGCTCGACGTCATCGCGTGAGACGGCCTCGTGAGACATGTCTTTCAGGAAATTGGTATCGGCATGGGCCACGAAAATCTCCTCGTGTGCCGACTGAAAGACGACAACCTTGACCGAGGGATCACTCTCCAGCTGTTGTGCAAGTCTGTCCAGATCAGCCAGCATCGTCAGCCCCTGGATATTGACCGGTGGGAAGTCGAAAGTGACCCAGCCGATGCCGTTGTCAATCTGAACCTTGAATGTGGTGAAATTCGTGTATCCCATCTGAACAGTTCTCTCTCGTCATGTGCGTGGCACTGGGTGTACCTGTTTCGTGGTTACCGCAGTAGCCGTGTAAAGACAGAACTGGATTGCCTGCCCCGTGAGACAAACTGTATTTCTTCGTGCGATCAGGCAAAACCGGCTGCACCGATAATCAGTTTTCGTGTTTTGCGGGGTTTCAGAGGTGGGTGAAGGCAATGCTGCTTGACACAGGCACGCAGGATCGCAGGATCGCAGGATCGCAGGATCGCAGGATCGCAGGATCGCAGGATCGCAGGATAATACTGTCAGGGCGGCTGGCTTCGCCGCAAGTGCGTTCGTGAGTCTATTGCAGCGGCGAATGCATGATTCGCCGATGCTTGCCACTCACTTCGGGAACAGTGCTCGGAATCCTACTGATAGCGCACCAGTGTTCGACTTTCAATACTCTTGCGCACCGCCTTTTCACCGGACGCGCTGTCCATATCCAGCGCACTGTGTCCCAGGCAAGGACGACCGCGGTTGTCGTGAATGTTGAAGATCACCACCTCCTGCGGAGTCATCTTCGACAGGTAGAACCAGTCATGATCGTCATTTGCGGCGACTCCCAGTATCTGCCCTACACGATCGGGGTAGATCAACTCGATGTTCATCCAGTCCTCGGGTCTGACCGAAGACGGACGAATGAAGCCGAGTGGCGATGTTCTGATGGTTTGTTGAACGGGTCGCCAGACGTTGACGAAACCGTAGTGACCCTCCTGAAACTCGCTCGCTCGTTCTTCGCCGAGGATATCGATCAGCCTCTGCTGTGCCGCCGGCGCACTGTAATCGTTGTGTACATTGCGGGCAGGCTTGCGATCTGCATCGGGATCATCCACACGCACGGTGTGATCGAAAACGATGACCTCTTTCGCGGCAATTCGCTCGACCAACAACGCGCGCAATTCTTCCTCGTACACTGCCTGCCAGGCAGAACCGGTTTCGAAGTCCGTGATCTTGCTGATATGTCTGTCGAAGCGGATGCCGTCGCGGTTGAAGTCCATATTGGACGGCACATCGCGCAGATCCTGCACACTGACCTGAGTTGGCAGCAATGTCGGCGATACAAGCTTCCCGTAGACACCGTCGACATCGAATCTGAATGCCTGGGGTGTGTCACTTCTGACGTGATAATTGACCGTTGCGCTCTCTCTCATCAGTGTTACTCCCATCTCTGTCGGGGCAGCGAAGTCTATTCCCCGTTGTGATAGCGATAATCTATTGCAGATGGCTGCAGCGTAAAAGAGCGTTTGCGGCGATTCAGAATTCGTGTTTCATTGAAACTCCGGTACTGATGACAGAACTGGACAGAACTGGACAGAACGCGGTACGCCGGTGAAAACGTTCCCTGGTCACAGAGCCGTCAAATGGCCCGTTTGCTGCCAAGCGCGCACGGCTTGCCAACCGTGAATCGAACAGGACATACTGCGAGCGATTTTCATCACTGGAGTGCAACAGATCATGGACACTGAAGGTGTACAGCTTTTCGTCATGGCCGCTGACATGCTCAACATCAGCGCCGCCGGACGTCAGTTGGGTCTGGCTCCAGCTGTCGCCAGTGCACGGTTGTCGAAACTGGAAAAGCAGATAGGAGCCGACTTGCTGCACCGATCGACTCGCAAGATCTCCCTATCTCTGGAAGGTGCTGAATTTCTCCCCTATGCTCGCGAAATACTGGCCCAGGAGAATGCGGCGAGAGCCGCTCTCGGTCACGGCAATGCCGGGGTAAGCGGCACGCTGCGCTTTTCGGCATCGAGCACCTTTGCCCAGCTGTATATCGCACCCATCCTGCCCGAATTCCTCGATCGATATCCGGATGTGAATCTGGAGCTGAAGCTGTCCGATACCCAGATGAATCTGATAGAAGGAGGGTTCGACCTGGCGCTACGGAACTATGCCATCGAGGACAGCAGCCTGCGGGCCAGAAAGCTGGCCGATGACAAGCGCATTCTCTGTGCGTCTGTCGACTACCTGGCTCGCCACGGAACACCGAAGACTCCCGAGGACCTGGCAGAGCATCAATTGATGACGTTCATGAGCGGCACCTCGCGCAGGCTGTTGAAGGAGGGTGAAGAGTCTACACATACCTTTCCGCCGACCGGTGTCAAGAAGCGTGTGGTGTGTGATGACGGTGCCAGCATGAAAATAGCAACCACGGCAGGCGTCGGCATTGCGATGAATTCCATCTGGAGTGTGCACAAGGAGATCCAGGATGGCTTGTTGGTGCGCGTTTTACCGGAGTACGAAATAGAAGACCAGTCAGCGATATGGCTGGTTTACCCCAAGTCCAATGTGCTGACGGCCAAGGTACGTGTCTTCATCGATTTCCTGTTGGAGAAGATCGGTGACCCTCCCATCTGGCAGGATTGACTGCTCGTCCGGTCTGGCGGAAATCCGCGGGGCCCCGCAGATCATCCAATCGATTTCCCACATTCCATTGAATTTCGGAATACTGAATCCTCGAACCACCCGTTTTCCAAGGCCACGGCAGGCTCTATCGTTCACTGGTCAATAACTCAACCAGAGAGAGTATGTTTCATGAAAGCCATGGTTCTGAACGAATACGGTGAAGCGTCTGAATTTCGACCTGCCGAACTGGACAAACCGGTAGCAGGTGCTGGGCAAGTCCTGGTACGTATCGCTGCAAGCAGCGTCAACACTGTTGACACGATGATTCGGCAAATGGGCCAGGAAAATCTGCCGTTGTCGCCCGATCTGCCAGCGCTACTGGGCATGGACTTTGCCGGTACCGTTGAGGCCGTTGGCGACGGTGTGAGCGACTTTGCACCGGGTGATGAGGTTTACGGTTGTGCTGGCGGGCTGATAGGACTTCCGGGCGCACTGGCCGAATACATCGCTGCGGACGCCAGGCTGATCGCCCACAAACCCGAATCACTGTCCATGCGAGAAGCGGCAGCCATGCCACTGGTCGGTATCACCGCCCATGAAGGCCTGGTCAGAGCCGGCACACAAGCCGGGCAAAAGGTGCTGGTACACGGCGGTGCGGGAGGTGTCGGTCACCTGGCCGTGCAATTGGCCAAGCACATGGGTGCTGAAGTCTACACCACCATCACAGGGGACAAGCAATCGAAGATTGTTGCTGACTACGACGCAACTGCCATCGATTTCAAGACCGAAGAAGTGGCCGATTATGTGGCCAGACATACCGACGGTGCCGGGTTTGATGTGGTTTTCGATACCGTCGGTGGAGCCAATCTGTCAAATTCCTTCGCCGCGGCAGCATTGAACGGCAACGTCAGTACCACTGTTTCCCTGGTGGAGCTGGATCTGACACCGATTCACTTTCGCGGCCTGTCACTGCATGTTGTCTTCATGTTGATTCCCATGCTGCATGATCACAAGCGGGAAACGCACGGAGCCATCCTTGCCAGATTGGCAGAACTGGTTGATTCTGGCGCAATCACACCACTGCTTGACGAGCAACGATTCGAACTGGCGCAGGTTGGCGATGCCTATGCGCGTCTGACCAGTGGTCAGGCAATCGGCAAGGTGGTGGTCGAGATCACTGATTGAGGAGATCTGGCCAGGAGCGGAATCATGATGGTCACGTCATGGTTCCGCTCACAATCCAGTTGTTGTCAGTGCTAGCCTGCAATAGCCGTATCAACCCGGTCAGGCATATGTTCGCCAGTGGTTGCATGACTGGTCAAGCGGCTGTCTTCCAGAATCATTCTGGCGCCCTTCTCGGCAACCATCATCACGGGGGCATTGATATTGCCTGACGTGATATTGGGAAAGATGGAGGCATCAACGATCCTCAGCCCGGGTACTCCGTGAACCCGTAGCCGCTGGTCCACCACGGAGGTCTCGGGATCCGGTCCCATGGTGCAGGAGCCACACAGGTGGTATATGGAGCCCCCGTTTTCACGAAAATACTGCAGCATCTCTTCGTCGGTCTCCACTGTCGCCCCCGGGATGACCTCCTCTTCCGTGACTGACTGAAGCGATCGGGATTGCATGAACGTTCGAATCAGACGACTCCCCTGAATGACTTCATTGATATCCTTTTCGGTTGCCAGATAGTTCGGTCGAATCAGCGCTGCATCGGTCGCTGTAGCCGACGCCAGCTCGATGCTTCCACGGCTGGTCGGTCGGCAGGGATTGAAGGCAATCAGAAAGCCCGAATAGGGCTCTGGGACCAGATCTGCCTTGGGATCTACCGGTATCTGATACGACATCGGGTTGAAGTAAAGTTGAATATTGGGTTCTTTTTCGCTGTCATCACCCTTGAAGAAACCACCTGACTGGTTGACACTCATGGACAAGGCTCCCTTGCGGGTGAACAGGTATTGCAACGCCGCCTTTGCCTTGCCGGTCCATGATCGGAAATCGTCATTCAGGGTCGGGATATTGGCCCGGTAGTAGTAGCTCACGCAGAGATGATCCTGCAGGTTTTTTCCGACAGCCGGAAGATGTTTCTGCAGTGAAATTCCATGCTTGTCCAATTCCGCGCTATCGCCGATGCCGGACAGGAGCAGCAACTTGGGTGTGTCCACAGCGCCTGCCGATACGATCACTTCCACAGAGGCGGAAAACGATTCCATGCCACTCTCGGTACGCACCTGAACCCCCGTGACTCGACCACTGTCGTCGAACAACAGCTTCTCTGCCATCGCGTGACGCCGAATGTGAAGATTCCTGCGTTTCAGCGCCGGTTTCAGGTACGCAGAATTGCTGGAAGCCCGCTGCCCCTTGTCGATATTGGTTTCGTAGATGCCGGCCCCTTCGAACTCGCTACCGTTGAAGTCCTCGTTCAGCGGCATGCCCAGTTCTTCCGCTGCGTTCAGAAAGTGCTGGCAGATTGCATGAGCCCCCTCCTTCATGGGCGTGATACCGATCAGACCCTGGCTGGAGTGGTGATCATTGTCGCCAGACGGGTGTCGCTCCAGCATCTTGAAGAATGGCAACACCTCGCTGGAAGACCAGCCGTCGTTTCCGGCGGCGGCCCAATCGTCAAAGTCCGAATCCTGTCCACGCACATAGATCATGGCATTGATGGAACCGGAGCCACCTTGCACCTTGCCGCGCGGTGCATAGAGTTTGCGCCCGGCCATCCCCGCTTCAGGCTCGCTGTAGTACATGTAGTTGTACTGCGGATTGTAGTAAGTCTTGGCAAACCCCACCGGCAGTCTGATCCAGGGGGAGATATCCCTGCCACCCGCCTCCAGCAGCAATACCGAATGCTCACCGCTCTCGCTCAGGCGATGGGCGAGAATGCAACCGGCAGATCCTGCGCCGACCACAATGTAGTCATATTGCATGTCTAGCGCTCCGGGGGCTCTTTCCAGCTGCTGGAAGATTGCCTCTGGTAGTCGTACGGCCTGGGGTCCATGATCAGGTGCAGGGTCTTGCCGGTGTAGGGAGAGTGTGCCTTGACGACATCCATGTTCAGTTCGACGCCCAGACCGGGTTTGTTCGAAGGAATGATGTAACCGTCTTTCCATTCGATCTTTTCCTGCAGAACCTCTGCATGGAAACCATCCCAGGTACCGATGCTTTCCTGAATCAGAAAGTTTGGTGTGGCGGCAGCCAGCTGGATACTGGCAGCTGCGCCAACCGGCCCATTATACAAGTGCGGTGCAATCTGGGCGTAATAGGCCTCGGCGATGCTGGCAATCTTCTTGCCCTCGAGGATACCCCCTACCCGGCCAAGATTCATCTGCAGGATGGCCGCAGCACCATGCTTCAATACATCATGGAACTCGTACTTGGTCGTCAATCGTTCACCGGTGGCAACCGGGATGCTGGTGTGCTGTGCCACCCTTGACATGGCTTCGTTTTGCCCGGGAGGGACCGGCTCTTCAAACCACATGGGGTCATAGGGCTCGAGTCTCTTTGCCAGACGTATGGCCGAGGCCGGGGTCATCTGTCCATGGGTACCGAACAGCAGATCGCAGCTGTTACCCACGGCTTCACGGATGCGGCGACAGAAGGTGGCACTCTTGTCCATGTCTTCCAGCGACAGCATATGCCCTGAATAGGCCGTATACGGACCCGCCGGGTCGAATTTCAGTGCGGTGAAGCCGGCTTCCTTGTTCTCGAGCGCACATTCGACGGCCAGTTCGACGTTGTTGTAATCGTGATTACCATTCTTGTCCTTCGGGTAGAGATAGGTGTAGGAACGCAGTCTGTCGTTCACCTTGCCACCTATCAGCTCATGTACCGGCTTGCCTGCAGCCTTGCCGATGATGTCCCAGCAGGCCATCTCCAGGCCACTGACAATCCCCATCATGGTCAGGTCGGGACGCTGCGTGAATCCACTGGAATAGGCTTCACGAAAGAATCGTTCGACATGATGAGGATCACGCCCTTGCAGACAGCGTTCGAAGACGTCGCTGATTGCCGGGCCCATGACCTTGGGGTGGAAGGTGGCCGCGTAGACTTCACCGACACCTTCAATGCCGCAATCGGTCCGCAGGGAAACAAAGATCCAGTACATGCCGCCAATGTGTGGCGGCGGTGTGGCTACGATATGAGTGTCACAGGATACGACTTTCATCATTTTGCCTTGTTGTGTGCTGTCATTGATTTCAACTTCAGGACCGCCAGTGTACCGATTGCACCCATGACGGCAATGTAGCCGAAATAGAGGTGATAGACGGTAACCCCTTCATGGCGTGCTGCGATGAAACCGTTGATCTGAGGGAGGAAAATGTCGGGTGTATAGGCAATCAGCGAAATGACGCCAATGGCAAGACCCGTAACGTGAAGCGGTATGTCGCAATCGTCGAGGATAGCCCAGTAAAGCCCCCGAATCGCATAGGTCAATACACCTATCAGCAACACGATGGCGAGTACGAAGTATATGGTATTGAGCTGTGGGAACAGGATCATGATGACCAATCCCAGCGTGGAACCTGCCAGGGCAATCGCCAGGATATTCTCCTTGCCATACTTGTCACCGAGAAATCCACCACCGATCCCGCCGATAGGCCGCATCCACAATTTGGCTACGGTGACGAAGCCGGCTGTGACCGCTGTCATGCCATGTCCCTCCTGCAGGAATGCAGAGAAGGAATACGTCGCCCAGAACAGCTGGTAGCCACAGAATATGACCAGGGCAACAATCCACATCTCGGGAATGGACATCAGGAACTTCAGATCCTGCAGAAGATTGCCTTTGCGCTTCTGCGTCACTTCGGCAGACTTTTCGCTGCGAACAAACAGGAAGGTCAGGACTCCGATGGCGATGCAGGTAAAGGAATACATATGAATTACCTGCTGCAATGCGACGGCATTACTGTCACCTTTGGTCTCGATGGCATAGGCAAAGATCGCAATGGCAATCGAGGCCAGAATGGCTTCGACAAACCCGCGACCACCGTCGAGGATGCCAAAGAACTTGCCCTGCTCGTTCTTGTGAGCCAGCATCTTCACGCCCTTGAGCATCGACGCCCAGAACGTCAGGCCCGCAGCGATGCCCCATGCCATGAAAATATAGACCAGAACGTCTCTGGATGGAATGGTGGCGAACCACAAGCCGAGTACGCCGGTGCCCACCATGGATATTGAAACCAGCAAGCGTGGTGAAAGTTTGTCCGCCAGCCAGCCGCTGGGCAGATAGCACAGAAAATACATCACGCCCAGCATGGAGTAGTAGTTGCCAAGATCACTGCTGCTTATCTGGAACGCCTCGAGAATCGGTGTCTCGAAATTCTGACGTAGATAGAGCAATGGGTAGATGGCTCCAGCGGCAAGCAATAGCAGCGAGAACTGGAAATATCGTTTCAGGTTCGTTCGTTTATCGTCAACCGGAATGACCTGGTCTATTGTCGCCGCCATCTTTACTTCTCCTTTATAAGCACATTTCTGTTTGGGTTTGGGGTACTACACGGTTGACGTCTGCCTCACATTCTGCAAGGCAGACCCCTGTCGGGCATTCAGTAATTCAACACGACCAGTCGCGTCTGGGTGTAATCGAGCATGCCGTGCTTGCCGTCATCGCCGCCCAGACCGGAGCGTTTCCAACCTGCGTGATATCCCTGATAGGGGTCGGCAGGCGTGCGATTGACATAGACTTCACCGGCTTCGATGTTGTTGGCCAGCTTCATCGCGGTACGGTAGTTTTCGGTGTATACCACTGAAGCAAGTCCGAACTGGTGGTCATTGGCCAGGCGCAAGGCTTCGTCTGCATCGCTGTACTTGAGCACGGGAAGAACCGGCCCGAATATCTCTTCCTGAACGATTTCCATGTCCTGGCGGCACTCCGTCAGCATGGTGGGTGGATAGAAGTAGCCAGGGCCTTCGGGAATGAAGCCGCCCATCTCCAGTCTGGCTCCATCATCGATGGCGCGCTCCACCATCTGGTGTATGTTCAGGCGAGAGCTTTCATTGATGAGCGGACCCATGTCACTCGGTTCGATACTGCGATCACCATAACGGCGTTCTTCCATATGAGTCCGCAACAGTTTGACGAAGGGCTCATAGACTGCTTCATGCACATAGACGCGTTCGATGGCCGTGCAGAGCTGACCACAGTTGGTTGTCTTGGACGCCGCAATCTCCCTGGCTGCCTTTTCCAGGTCGGCGTCGGCTTCCACGATGGCCGGACTCTTGCCACCGAGTTCCAGCGACGACTTGGATATGTTGACCTGCGAATATTCCAGTACCTTTCGACCAGCACCGACGCTGCCAGTCAGTGTGATCATGCCTACGGCCGGATGAGTGCAGACACGCTCGGCAATGGCGTGGTCCATGGTCAGGATGTTGACCACGCCTGCCGGCAGGCCTGACTCGAGTACTGCCTGGGCAATTTCAAATGCAGAACCCGGTGTGTTGTTGCTGGGCCGAACCACGACGGTGTTGCCGGTGATCAGCGCCGGTGCGATCTTTCGCAGAAGCGTATAGACAGGATAGTTGAACGGGATCAGGCAGGCGATGACACCGATGGGTTCACGCTGAAGCAACAGACTTTCTGACGGGGTGTCGCTGGGAATCACCTCGCCTTCGATGCGACGTGCCCATTCCGCATGGTAGCGAGTGATGTCTCCGGCATAGACAGCTTCATTGCATGCATCTTCCAGGCTCTTGCCGGATTCGTTGGCCAGTGCCAGGCCAATGGCATCCTTGCGTGCAACGAGTGCATCCGCCAGACGATGCATGTACGCCGCACGCTCTATGCTCGTCAGCTCGCGCCATCGCTTCTGCGCCTCTGCCGCGGCTTCAACGGCCTCGATGGCCTCTTCGGCGGTAGCCAGTTGCACTTGCCCCACCAGCTCTTCAGTCGCGGGGCTGTAGACGGACAGAGTTTCTGCCGTGTTGGATTGCTTGAACTCGTTACAGACAAAGTTCTTGTCGATACGCATGACAGACTCCTCAGAATTGATGGCGGCATCCTAGGGAGTTGAAAAAGGGCTGTCAATAAATAATTTCACATGTAATAATTTATTTCCATATATGGAATTAAATTGGTGAATGGAACAAGGCAATGCCCATGAAACCGCTAGGTATACTGCAGCCATGGATAAGTCAGACGTGTGGCGGTGTGTGGAATCATGCACGTAATGGCTCTGTATCAACCCTTGGCAGTCATAAGCGTGTCTGCTCCCCGGCTGTGTCACGGTTCGATACCTGATAGCCGGTTTTTCCCCGTATGGAAAATTTGTGATGGAACCAAAAACCAGATCCAAAGCCCCAGCAGTTGACAGCACCGTACTGATTCTGGATTTGCTCGCCACGTCCACTTATCCGATGACTCTGTCGGAGATTTGCGAACAGACCGGCATTGCAGTTGCCAGCGGGCACCGCCTCATCAAGGCGCTGCTCGATCATCAGCTGGTCGCCCTGGACCCCAGTCGCAAGAAGTCCTACTGCGTTGGCTCACGAATATTTCAGATAGCGTCGACCATCTATAACAGGCAGAATCTCATCCCCTATTTCTACCCGATAGCGGAGATCCTGAAAAACGAGATACACAAACCCATCTTCCTTTGCGTGCCCATCGGCAACAGGGTGGTCGTGGTTTCCAAGGTCGAGTATTCGGCGAACAGTGCCTTCAATATCCACATCGGACTGACCATGCCGATGCACCAGTCGGCATCTGGCAAGGCTATTCTGTCCATGCGCTCCGAGGCGTTCAGGCGAGACTATTACAGCAGTGAAGAGTGTGAAGACCTGAAAAGCAAACGCGTTCTGGACGCGAATCAGGAGGACATCAGCAGAGCCAAGAGGCTCGGCTATGCGGTGACCCAGGGCGAAATCGATAGCCACATCAGTTGCATTGCCGCGCCGATACTGAACCAGCGCAACGAGCCCGTAGCCGCCATCAGTGCCGCGATCAACGGCGAGTCACTCGATACACAAACAGCGAGAAACTACGCCAAGTATCTGGTGCAGTCGGTACGACAGCTGTCCTCCCGAATCATCTGATTCTGGTTCAGATATCGAATCGGTGCTCGCATCCCGCTATGGGGCTGGCATGAAGGGTTGCCCCGAGCTCATATTCGATCTGACCATCGGTGCGGACAATCATTTCCCCCAGGCCATCGACGTCGAGATGCAGCGTGGTATCCGCCCCCAGGCGCTCGATATGCCGGATGCGACCGGTCCACATCCCGTCACTTCCCAGGGTGATGTGTTCGGGTCGTATACCGTAGGTGGTACATCCCATCTGGCGAGCAACATCCCCCGTGTACAGATTCATTTTCGGACTTCCGATGAACCCCGCGACGAACGGTGTAGCCGGTGAATTGTAGAGTTCCATGGGGGTGCCCGTCTGTTCGATATGCCCGTCATGCAGAACCACGATCTTGTCAGCCATGGTCATCGCCTCGACCTGGTCATGGGTGACATAAATCATGGTCGCACCCAGTCGGGCATGCAAGTCCGTCAGCTCGATGCGCATTTTACTGCGCAGGGCGGCATCGAGGTTCGATAGGGGTTCATCAAAGAGAAACACCTTCGGGTCGCGCACGATAGCTCGTCCTATGGCGACACGCTGGCGTTGACCACCGGACAATGCCTTGGGCTTGCGATCGAGCAAGGCGGTCAGTTGCAGGGTCTCTGCTACAGCATCGACTCTGGCCTTGATCTCGGATTTCGCCATTTTGGTCAGACTCAGCCCGAAGCCGACATTCTCGCGAACCGTAAGATGGGGGTAAAGGGCATAACTCTGAAATACCATGGCAACGCCCCTGTCCACCGGTTCAAGAGGCGCAACATTCTTCTCGTCGATGAAGATCTCACCGGATGTCTCCTCTTCCAATCCGGCTATGATGCGCAACAAGGTCGATTTTCCACAACCTGAGGGACCTACGAACACACAGAATTCGCCACTTTCCACACTCAGGTCGACGCCCTTGATGACGTCGATTGCAGCGAAACTCTTGACCAGGTTCTTCAGCTCTACTCGGGCCATCGATTTATCCTTTCACAGCGCCGGCGGTCATGCCGGCGACAATCTGTCGGTTGAAGAAGATGAACACCACCAGTGGTGGGATGGTGACCAGCAGGATGTTCATGAAAAGCAGATTCATCTGGCTGACGAACTGCGATTGAAAGTTGTAGAGCGTCAGCTGTACGGTGACGTTGTCGCGACCTGGCAGATAATAGAGGGGATGCGTGAAATCGTTGAAAATGGAGATCGATTGCACGACGATGACCGTAACAGTGACAGGCTTGAGTAATGGCATGATGACCTTGAAGAAGATCTGCAATGGGCTGGCACCATCGATTCGAGCAGCCTCGTCCAGGTCGCGCGGTATGGTGCCGATGAACTGGCTGAAGAGCAGAATGGAAAAACCCAGACCATAGGCACACTGGATCAGGATCATTCCATAAATGGTCTTGAACAGGTTCAGCTGCTGCAGTACCCAGATTGTCGGTACAACCGCCGGCGGTATCATCAGTCCCGCCAGCACAAAGGCCATGATGACCTTGTTCCATGGCGAGCGGCGACGGTTGAGAATATAGCCAACCATCGCTCCGAAAATCACCAGCATGGTGACGGCAAAAACCGTGATGAGCGTGGAATTCCAGTAGGCGAGCAACAGGATGTAATCCCCCGTTTTCAGCACCTCCTTGAAGTTTTGCCAGAACTGCCACTGCTCCGGCCAGCTGAAATCCATGGACGCGGCATCAGCCGGTGATTTCACTGCCGTCAGGAAGATGAAGAGAAATGGCACCACGAAGATGAACAGCGCCCCGGCAAGTGACGCGACTCCAATCAGATATTGACGAGTTTTCAAAGGTCGACCTCCCGACGGTTGAAGAACCAGACCAGTGGCAGAATGATCAGCGAGATGAGAAGAAACAGAATGACGTTACCGGCTGTTGATAGTCCGAAGAAACCGGCCTGATACTGCTTGTAGATGATGCTGGCCAGCACGTCCGAACTGAACCCCGGTCCGCCCCGAGTCATGGCCCAGATCAGGTCGAACAGTCGCATCCCGCCAATCAACGACAGAATGACGACAGTCACGGTAGCCGGACGCACCAGGGGGACGGTCACTCGCCAGAACTGTTGCAGGCGAGTTGCGCCGTCCATCCGAGCGGCTTCGTAGTATTCCGGGCTGATCGAGGCCAGTCCGGCAATGAAGATCAGGGTGGCCAGGCCGACGCCGCGCCAGACATCCACCAGCGATACCGACAGAAGAGCCAGCTGGGGGTCCGTCAACCAGCCCGGTCCGGCGATGCCAACGACGTCGAGCGCCATGTTGATCGCGCCCTTTGTCGGGTGCATGAGTTCCGTAAAGGCAAGGCCCACACCTATCGTGGACACCAGTACGGGAAAGAAGACAACCGTGCGCAGAAAGCTCTGTGCCCAGATTCCCGAAGTCAGCAGCACGGCAAGCAACAGGCCGATAACAGTCTTCATGCTCGACGTGATGCCGGCGAACAGGAGTGTGTTCAGCATGCCTTCCACCAGGAACGGTTCCGAGAAGAACTGTTGGAAATTCTCGAAGCCGATGAACGTCAGATCGAACAGATCCCAACGGGTCAAAGCGAAATAGAAGGATGTCAGAGTCGGAACAACGAAGAAGACGGTGAAAATCACACCGGCTGGTGCAACGAACCAATATGGATAGGGAGTCTTGCGTCTCATGATCGGCAAAAGCTCGGGTCAGGAGGAATCAGGACCCACCCGTGAGGTGCACGAGTGGGCACGTGAGGATTGCGTGAAAAGCTGATCGCTACCAGTTTTCCAGTCCCAACTGTCTGGCCTGTTTCATGACATCCTGGTCGTAGAGCGCTGCGCCTTCTTCAGCAGTGTTGATACCGCTGCCAACGGCTACCGTTATCTGTTCCAGAGAGGGGCCCTTGACTGGTGAGAGGTATTCCAGCGCCGGCCAGGTGCGTCCATCTTCCTGGAAATAGGCCGACATGTCGGCAATGGCAGGAGGAATATCTGCGGGCAGCTCACAGCCCTGCGTCACATGTGGTCCGGCTGCGCCAATGGCTTCGATAATGGTCTCGCACCCTTCCACCGAACCGACAAAATCGAAGAAGTCTCTGACGATATCGGCATGTTCAGTGCTTTTCGGAGAGTACAGTGCCGCAGGCATCCACACGGTCAGTCCGTTCTTGTCGGCGTGATCTCCAGGTTGGGCGAAAAAACCGATGTCTTGCAGTTGATCGGTATTGTTCTGCTGGATAGCGCTGATCGAATGAGTCAACATCGGGTAATGAACAGCCTCTCCAGAGGCCACCATTGCCAGGCCGTCAGCATACGTGGCCGCACCGAAATCCTCATTGAAGTAGCCTGCGGCATGAGCTTCCTGCAGATGCTCGAAACCACGCATGGCGGCGGGTGTCGTGGAAAATTTCGCTTCGTTTGCCGTGAATGCCTTGTGCCAGTCGGGGCTTTCAGCCTGCACATTGAAATAATCCGAGAGGACGAACAGTTGTGATGTCCAGGTATCGCGATACGTCTGGGCGATTGGCGCCTGATCGGTCTCCTCGGCAATGCGCTTGTTGTTTTCCATGAAGGCATCCCAGGTCATCGGAATTTCTAGACCCAGTTTTTCATAGGTCGGGATGTGATAGAGGATGCCTCCGCCCATTGCCGCGGCCATCGGCACTCCGTAGATTCCACCTTCAGGGCCGGTCACAGCCTGCTTGAAACTGTCGAGCGTGACCTCCATCGCTGGAAGGTCGCTGATTTCCAGCAGGGTGCGGTTCGGTCGCAATGCCTGAAGAAGTGATCCAGAGTTGTAGTTGAAGATATCTTCCATTTCACCTGTCGCCAGCCTGGTCTTGATCAGGTTGTCTCCTTCTGCACCACCCGGCCGACTTTCCAGTCGGAAGGTTACATCAGGATGCATTGCCGTATACGCCGACATCAGTGCTTCCATGGTCTTGACATATTGCGGGGAACTGTCGGTAAGAACCGTCAATTCCTGTGCCTGGACCCCGTGTGCCATTGCAGCGCAGATTGCCAGGGCAGCCGTGGCCGCACTTGTGGATCGGTTGATGGTGGTCATCTGTTCTCCTCCCAGAGAGTTGGTATTGAAGGTGCCGATGGTGGATCGGCGGTATGAATGAAGTAGTGGTATCCGTTGGATTTCAGGCAAGCTCGAATGTGATCGTATGCGCTCCTGAGGCTATGCTCAGACCTTCCTCTGGCAGGTCGACGTCTACACCGTCCAGCGTAAAGCCGCTCTGACCATGGCGGCGGATCAACATGCCTTCGCAACCGTCCGGCAGATCGATGTCATACGTCACTTTATGGTTGTTCAGGGACCAGGCCGCACTGATCCGACCATGGCGGCACTCGTGCCACATGGAAACCTGGCCAAGTCTGTCAAGGATGTGTGGAGACAGCGTGACTCTGTTGAACCCGGGCCCATCGGCACGGGGTTTGACTCCGGCGACATCCTCGAACAACCATTGGCATACAGCGCCGTAGGAATAGTGGTTGTAACTGTTCATTTCCGGATCGTAGATCTCGCCGTCGGGGCTGATGGCGTCCCAGCGCTCCCAGATGGTGGTGGCCCCCTGCTCCACCTGATAGAGCCAGCCGGGTACCTCGCGGTTCAGGAACAGCTGCTGCGCCTCGGCTGTCAAGTTCAGTCTTGACAGGGCTGGCAGGAGAGCTGGAGTGCCGATGAACCCGGTACCGATCAATCCGTCGGCGTCTTCGATGACCTTGGCAAAACAGGATCGTGCAGCTTCCAGCTTGTCAGCGGGGATCAGATCACACATCGTTGCGAGTGCGTACGATGTCATGTCGTTATGAGCAAGCCGTCCGGATGGTGCGATGTATTCGTAGGCGAATGCGTCGCGGATACGGGCTGCCCGCTCGCGGAGTTCGCTGGAGTCCTCGCCTATTGTCTCCGCTATGACGGCGGTCAGGTCGGTCGAGAGATAGTGGTACAGAGTGGCCGCGCAGTCGGCCGCAATGGTCGGGCGTGGCAATCGATTGTCTCCGACTGGCTGTAGCCAATCTCCGAACGTGAATCCCGGCTCCTCTCGTCTGGCGCGTGTCTTGACGATCGGACCATTTCCGAGTGACCAGACATAATCCAGCCAGCGTCGCATTGCCGGGTAGCAATCGCGTAGCACAGCGGTATCTCCATAGTGCAGATAATGCTGCCATGGCATCACGGTGATCACGTCGCCCCAGCCGGTGGATCCGGCCCAGCCTTCGCCGAGCTGATCCGGGTGCAATCGTGTGGGATCAGGTGAAAAGTGAGGGATCGCGCCATCGACACGCTGGTCGTGCATGACATCACGCAAGTACTTGAGGAAGAACCGTTCACAATCGGCCAGCCAGCAGGCAGTGCCAGCAAACACCTGAGCATCGCCGGTCCACCCGAGTCGTTCATCACGCTGAGGACAGTCAGTTGGAATCTCGATGAAATTGCCGCGTTGTGACCAGATCGTGTTCTCGACCAGTTGGTTGACCGCATGAATATCACAGGTAAAACCACCGCACTGTTCCGGCACCGATGTCACTGGTACAGCCAGCACGTCGGATACCTTCGCTTCTCCATCAACGGTGATTCGAGCATAGCGAAACCCCATGAAGGTAAAGTGAGGCGCATAGCGTTGTTCGTCATCACCGGACAGGGTGTAACGGCATTCTGCCCGGGCGGAACGATAGTTGCGGTTGTCGAATCGGCCTTCGCCATCCAGGACTTCGCTGTGTTCGACCCGAATGACTGCCCCGGCAGCGCCACGAGTTCGAAAACTCACCCAGCCTGCGATGTTCTGACCAAAGTCATAGAGACGACTACCATCGGCTTCCCAGATTCTGATGGGAGCCAGTGGCGCCATGGTTTTCACCGGTGCTGTTTCGTGCGGTACCAGACTGGCAGTGTTGAATGGCAAAGCCTCTACCTGTTGATCGGCAATCAGGTTCGCGAGTCGTGCATCGAAGTCCTCGCCATGGTAGATGCCGGAGGCGGTAATCGGTAGCAAACCGCTTCGCCAGCTATTGTCGGTCTTGGCAATCAGGGTGTCGCCGACCTCGATCTCCGCGATCGCAGCTATCCGGTCTCCCCAGCAGTTGAAGATCGCTTGTCTGTCCCACAGCATCTGACTGCGAAACCAGCCATCGCCCAGCCAGATATCGATGCGATTGTCGCCCTCGACCAGAAGGCCGGTCAGATCGTAGCTCTGGTAGGCGATACGATCATCGTAACAGGTCCACCCTGGCGTCAGCTCGTCGTCTCCCACACGCTTTCCATTCAAGTAAGCGCGGTACAGACCCATGGCAGAGACATGAAGTCGTGCCGACCCGGTAGCACGAAAGGTCGTGGACACGAAGCTTGCACGGCTGCCCTGGCCGGCGTCGGCCAGAGGCGCAATCATCTGCGCTTGCCAGTTGCGGCTGATTTCCCGGTAGGCCACGGGACTTGTCTGTTCACTATCCAACACCATCTCCGCTGATTGCTCCTGGTTGATCAAGTGTGTAGAACGTTCTACGTATATCGTTGCACAGTTGTCTTTCCTGTACAATCTTTTTTTCATCCATGGCGTCCCATACCCGAACTTTGGCCGGACGTGATCTGTTCGACAGGAACCTCCATGTCAGTCCGAAAACCGACAATTCGCACTGTGGCCGCCGATGCCGGGGTCAGTGTTTCAGCGGTCTCCAAGGTGTTGCGAAACGCCTATGGCGTCAGTGACTCGCTGAGAAACCGCGTAGAGGTGTCGATAGAAAAGCTGGGCTACCGCCCCAACACGGCAGCACGCGGAATGCGCGGGCAGAGTTATGCCATTGGCGTGCTACTGGTGGAATTCTCGAATCCCTTTCTTCCAACCGTTGTGGATGGCATCGGCAAGACTCTGGGCGCTTCGCAATACAAGCCGTTTCTGGGTGTCGGGCGAAGACGGGAGGAAATCGAAGGTCCGACCATCGAAACGATGATCGACATGTCAATGGATGGATTGATTCTGGTTGCGCCGAGCCTCTCTCGAGAACGAATCACTCACTATTCCCGGCAGATACCGCTGGTGGCCATTGGTCACCATGATGCGGAAGCCACCAGCTTCGACACGGTAAACAGCGACGATCATGCGGGCGGCAGACTGGCTACCCAGGCACTTGTGGACAGCGGTTATCGCCGCATCGAGATGCTGACCTTGCCACGCGACGCCACCAAGCCGCACAATGTGCAATCACGCCGGGAAAGTGGCTATCTTGACATCATGAAGGCGGCTGGCCTGCCAGCATCCATCATCCGGATGAAGTCTGCAACCGGTCCTTCCGAGCAGGATCTGATCGCCTACCTTGACAGGCCCGAACTGCCTGAGGCCGTGTTCTGCTGGTCGGATCTTCATGCCATCCCGCTCATCAACATTGCTCGCATGCAAGGCTTGCGCGTACCGGAAGATCTGGCCATTGTCGGTTACGACAATTCACCGGTGGCGGAGATGCCCTTGATCAGTCTGAGCAGCGTCGATCAGGATGGTTCAGGCCTTGGCGCACTGGCTGCGGAGACCATTCTGTCACGACTGGAGGGGCGGACTGAAGCTCGGCACGATGTCATCTCGCCGAAACTGATTAACCGGGTCAGTAGCTGAAGCCGCTGGCAATCTGCCAATCATTTCCAGACAAGCTGGTAGGAAAGATCGTGCCCCGCCAGTGCCGAGTATCTGCGAACGGATTTCCTGGCCAGCGCGAGTGTTATCGATGCCGGTAACAGAGCCATGATTCGCCCGAGCAATGTGGGGTTTTCTCCCACGGGGGCTGTCTTCGCTTCGGGAAGTTCCAATGCTACCTGGGCCTGACGTTGACCGGCCTGATCAAGCAGCTGCGACAGCCGTTTGAACATCTGCAGCAAGGGATCTGACTGATGCGTGGACCAGTTTGCCGTGGGCATGAAATCGACAAAGTGCATCAAATGATAGTTCAGGTTGATCCAGAAATTGTCGGCGTCGATCCTGAGGGGCTCGTTATCGATCACGCGGAAACAATGCAAGGCGTCGAGATCGCCAAGGCGCTGTGTATTCTGCTCGAGCTCCTCGAGTAGATCCTTGTTGTACAGCAAACGCAGAATCGATGGAAACGCCTCCACCTGGAGGGATTCGAAGTCAGTCAGCAAGGCCTTGAGTTGCGGTATCTTTGCCGCATCCATGGCAAATGTATTGGTAGCCGTACCCAGAATCGAATGCAGCAGCGCCACATTCGGTGAATGCTCAGGGTAATGATGAGCTGCATAGTGATGACAGAACACGAGATGCTCGAGAAAGGTGCCATCAGCATGCTCCATACTGAAATCGCATTCCCTGACCATGAAGTCGATCAACTGCGGATTGATTGGTGGTGCAGGCCGAGCAGAGTCGAATTCGGCGTAAGCGGTCTCGATATCCGATGCGGCCACAGCGTCCCACTCCACCTCCCTGGCCAGTTTCTCGTCCATGAACTTGCGTGCAAGACCACCAAGGCCGCCGAATATCGTTCTGTTCATGTCGAAGTCCGACAGGCGGCGAACCCGAACCTGCCCGCCATGATCGAACGCACCACCACGTGTAATGGCGGCCTTGCGCTGCAGGTTCAGTGTGGCGTCCAGACTGGCATCGGTGGTGTTGTTGTTCATGATCTGGTCCACTTGCTCGCCACGTTTCGAAGAATGACAGAAAACAGGGATAATCCCTGCTTGTCAAGTCATCGATTGCGGAACACCGGTGCACGCTTGGCGATGAATGCCGCCATGCCCTCCTTCTGACCTTCGGTGGCAAAGGCTGCCTGAAACAGTCGACGTTCATGCAGCACACCTTCTGTCAGCGAAGTCTCGAAGGCGCGATTGACGGATTCCTTGGCCATGGCAACGGCAGGGGCATTCAGCCCCGCAATCTGGTGGGCAGCTTCGATGGCGGTTTGCAGGAGGTCACCGGCAGGTACCACGCGGGAAACGATGCCCGCTGACTTGGCTTCGTGTACGTCGATGGTCCGACCCGTCAGTATCAGATCCATTGCCAATGCCTTGCCAATGGATCTGGTCAGACGCTGAGTGCCTCCGATTCCCGGCAAGATGCCCAGTCTGATCTCGGGCAAACCGAACTGCGCATCCTCGGTTGCAATGATGAAATCACACAACATCGCCAATTCGAAACCGCCACCCAGGGCGAAGCCACTGACGGCGGCTATCACCGGTTTTCTGATGAATCGCATCTGATCCCAATCAGCGAAGATGTCCTTGCCGAGCAGGTCAACCAGCGTCTTTTCCGCCATCTCCTCGATATCGGCACCGGCGGCAAAGGCGCGTGGGCTTCCCGTGATCACGACGGCGCCAATTCGCTCATCGGCATCGAACTCACGCAAGGTGGCAACGACCTCGGACGCCAGCTGAATGCTCAGTGCATTGAGGCTCTTGGGTCGATTCAAGGTGATCAGACCGACTCCTTCACGACGCTCGACAAGGATGGTTTCCAGACTCTTTCGTCCGGTCGATACGGCGTTGTCCTTGCCGGTCTCGCTGGTGGGAGCCGCTGCGGTCTTGCCCTTGGATCGCGTACTTGTAGTGTTCATGTGTGTTTCTCCTGAATCGCTTGTGGTCAGACAGCTGCCCGGGTGGATACCCAGGGGTTGTCGTCAGTGTTCGTAGCTTCTGTCGGGTGAGGTGATTGATCGCCGCTACTGGGGTCATAGGTCTGTGCCCCTGCCATGAGCTCAGCGAGGATGGTTTCCCGGTGCTGGTTGAGAGCAGGTGCCCTTCTCGCCTCCTGCGGGTCGATATCCTGATAGGCTGCCAATTTGATCGGATTGCCTGCCGTACGAAACGGCTTTGCACCCTGGCCTTCAACCTTGACGATCATGTTGCGCGACAGCAGCTGCGGATGATTCAGCAGCCGATCTATCGTGTTGATGGCACCACAGGGAACCCCCGCGTCGTTCAATGCATCCAGCCAGTGCTGCATGGGTCTCATCGTCGTGATGGCCTCGATGGCTGCAACCATCTTCGGGCGATTGCGTACCCGCAGATCGTTTGTGGCGAAATCGGGATCCTGAACAAGCTCCGGCGCTCCCAGCGCGTCGGCCATCAACATGAACAGCTGATCGTTTCCTGCGGCAATCACGAAGCGCTCATCCTCGGCCATGAAGGTTTCGAACGGCGCCAGCGACGGATGACAATCGCCAGTACGAGTCGGCACCTTGCCTTCGACGTCATAGCGTGCCAGGGCCGTTTCCATCAGCGCAGCCTGACAATCGAGCATGCCGATATCCACCCGCTCGCCCTGGGCATTCTTCGTGCGTTTGTACAGCGCAGACACAATGCCGATGACACCGAACAGCGCCGCTCCCAGATCGCCGAAACTGGTGCCGACGCGAGCCGGGCGTTCTCCCGGCCAACCGGTCAGGCTCATGACGCCACCCATGGCTTGCACTACCATGTCATACCCTGGCAGGTCAGACATCGGCCCGGAATGCCCGAAGCCGGAAATGGAGGCATAGATCAGGTGTGGGTGAGTCTTGGCGAGCCGTTCATGGCCATAGCCGAGACGGTCCATCACTCCGGGCCTGAAATTCTCGACCAGTACGTCGGAGGTATCCAGCAAGCGCTCCAGTAGCTTGCGGTCGCGGGGCGACTTGATGTCCAGGACGATGCTTTCCTTGCCTCGGTTGAAGCACATGAAATACGCGCTTTCGGCATCGACAAATGGGGGAAACGCGCGCGTATCGTCACCGGTGCCGAACTTTTCGATCTTGATGACTCTGGCACCCAGATCCGCCAGGACCATCGTGCAATACGGTCCTGCCAGAACACGGGAGAAGTCCAGTACGGTGATGCCCGTCAGTGGTCCTCCAGTGAGTTTTTCAGATTCCGAGTTCTTCATTGTTCCGGTGTTCCATGTGGTGGGTGAGTGAGCAGAGGACTGGCGAATATCTGGCAATTCGCATCAGGCCAGAGGCTCTTTGGGGTTCTCTTCATGATTGTCGGGCTTGACTGTCGGCGCTGGAATGTTCTGAACCGTCGGCTTCAGCACCACGTTTGCCCATTGCTCTCAACGATCGTCTGTCAGTCAAAGGGAATTCTGTAAAACAATTAGACCGATCGTCTATTTAATTGTGACAAAATTCATGGCGAGATGCCTGCAATGAAATGCCGTGCAAAAAGTCTCAATGGCTTGTCGGACTGCTCGAGCTTGGCTCGCAACACAGCTCCCTCCCAGCCAATCCAGAAGTACTCGGCAGCTTCGTCGCAATCGATGTCGGAAGCAATCTCTCCCTGCTCCCTTGCCAGTTGGAAACAGGCTGACGTTCTGCTCTGCCAGTCCTGAAAAACCTGCGTCAGCTGAGTCCGGTATGGTGCTGGCAAGGCGCCCATTTCCTGACCCAGATTGCCAACCAGGCAGCCGCGAGAGAAGTGGTAACGTCTCATACCGTCTTCGGCATCCTGAAAGAAGTCTTGCAATCTTTCCAGAGGACTTCTTGATTCATTCAGCAGGATCCTGTCCAGCTTGGTGGAGAAATACCGGGCGTAATGCTCGATCAGCTCAGCACCGAAGGCCTCCTTGCTCTTGAAATAGTGATAGAACGAACCCTTGGGCACGTCGACACTGCGCAGGATTTCATCGATACCCGTCGCCGAGAACCCCTTTTCAGTCAACGCTGCCACGCCAGCCTTCAGCAGTGCCTGCCGAGTCTCGCTATGTCCCGCCTGCTCTTTCGGCGGCCTTCCGCGACGACGTTTCCGTACGGTGTTATCCATGCGTGGAACTCTGTATCAAGGCTGCTAACAAGAGGCAGGATTAATATAGACCGATCGTCTAATAAAATCAAGCGTCATGTGTCCTGCGGCAACGATTTACTGCTTGAGCGTCATTCACACCGACCATGGTGCGAAAGAGGAAACTCAACCGCGCTAGAATACGACACTCGTCCGGCCTGGTTTTCCATGTCCACCGGCCGTACGGTGGCAAACGATCTTCATGCCAGCTGCTGAGCCAGTTCGCCCAACTGCCGGATGCATAGCGTCCAGCCATCCCCGAACCCCATGTCCGCATGTTTCTGCCGGTCTTCATCATTCTGATGCAAGACGGTGGCGGTGTATTGTGTCCCTCCGGGGCGTTGTTCCATCGTGATGATGGCGGTGAATGGCATATCGTCCTTGTTGGGCCTCCAGCCTCCTTGCAACGCCGAAGTCCAGATGATGCGCTCATGCTTCACCACGTCGAGAAAGCAGGCCTCGCCACCAAATTCGCTACCGTCCTCCATGCGCATGGAGGTGTTGAAAGCTCCGCCCGGGTGAAGATTCAATTGGTGAACAGTTGTCTGGATGGGGGAAGGCGCCCACCACTTGGCCAGATGCTCAGGCTTCTCCCAGGCAAGCCATATCGCCTCGCAGGGGGCCTCGATGAAGTGTGAGACGGAAAGGTCCTTGTCATTGTCCATGGTGTTCTCTATTCCCCGTAGATACAGACGTTGAAGAAATCTGCTTATGCGCCAGGCATTGCAGCAGACCGGGCTAGGTCCGGCTGATCGAGTTGCAGTTCTCGAACCGGTCTGACCTCCACGCAACCATATCTGGCGGGTGGTATGCCGGCCGCAATCTGAATCGCTTCATTCAGGTCCTTGGCATCGATCAGATAGAAGCCGGCCAGCATGTCCCTGGTTTCTGCAAATGGTCCGTCGAAAACGTCCACCTCGCCCTGGCGGACACGCACTGTTGTGGCCGTGTGTGTCGGGTGCAGCGGTTCGGCTGCCAGCAGCCTCTGGCTTTGTGTGATCTGCTGGGCATAGTCAGCGCAGACATTATCGTTGCAGGCATTCCAGTTTTCGGCATCCAGATAGATGAGGCACAGGTATTTCATGAGTCACTCTCCCTCGAGTATCAGTCGAATTCGACGGCCTTGCCGTTGATTGCCCAACTCACACCGTACTGATCGGTCACCATGCCGAAGATCTCTGCCCAGAAAGTGGGCGCCAGGGGCATGGTGACTTGCCCGTCCTGCGATAGCGCGTTGAATATCTCGCCTGCCTGTTCATTGCTGTCGAATTGCAGGGCCATCATGACTCCGCTTATCCCTTCACTGGGCATACCGGGGGGCGTATCCCCAGCCATCAGCATGGCGCCGCCGGGCAGTTCGAGACAGGCATGCATGATGCCCTCGCCGCTCGGTGTCGTAGAACCCTCGCTGCCGGTGTCCGAAGAGTCCATTGCCGGGATATCGTCGTAGCTCAACATCGTGTTGATCCGGGCATTCAGTACATGTTCGTAGTAGGCGAATGCCTGTCGTGTGGTTCCATCAAAAGTCAGGTACGGCGTCAAGGTGGTGGGCATGAGCGTCTCCGGGTCGGGTTGCGTCAGATTGTCTTTTGCTTCAGAAAACAGTCGAATGAGACTGGCAGGTTTCGACAGTGGACACAAAATCATTTTTCGACGATCAGTTCCGAGAGGCGTTGTTGCAGAAAGCGGCGTTCCGGTTCATGCCGAATCAGTGATATCGCCTTGCGATAATGCTGGCAGGCCTCCTCGATACGGCCACAGCGCCGGCACAGATCGGCTGCGGCGGCGAAAGCGGCGTGGTAGCCCGGCAACTGCCCGAGCAAGGGTTCGATCAGGTCCATGCCCGCTGCAGGTCCATCACGCATGGCGATGGCGACGGCTCGATTCAGCGCAACCACCGGGCTGGGTTCGAAGTGCAGCAGCACATCGTAAATGCCGATGATCTGATTCCAGTCGGTCGTGGCCAGGCTGTCTGCTTCTCCATGCAGGGCGGCGATGGCAGCCTGCAATGAATAAGCCCCGAAGCCATGCTGCGACAGTGCTTCCTGAGCCAGAGCACTGCCCTCGGCGATCAGGGTGTGGTTCCATGCATTACGATCCTGATCCTCCAACGGCATCACGTCACCAGTCGCCGAGCGACGCGCTTCGCGCCGCGCGTCATGCAGAATGAGCAATGCCAGCAAGCCGGTCACTTCGGGTTCCGGCATCAGTTGTCTGAGCAGGCGCGCCAGACGAATGGATTCGTCAATCAGGATTGCATTGTGGCTGGCCTGGCCTTCATTGAAAACCAGATACACCACGCGCAGGACACTGGACAGACGTGCTGGCCGGAGTGCTTCACCTGGCACCTCGTACGGAATGCCGGCCGCCTTGATCTTGGCCTTTGCGCGAACAATGCGCTGAGCCAGCGTGGGGGTAGCCAGCAGGAAGGCGTCGGCGATGGCCTCGGTGGTCATGCCGCATACTTCGCGCAATGTAAGCGCGATTCTCGCTGACTGGGTCAGGCCTGGGTGGCAACAGGTGAATATCAGTCGTAGTCGATCGTCTTCGATTTCGCCAGCCTGCTCCATCCACTGCTCGACATCGAGTTCGTTGCCGGCCAGGGTCTCGACTGGCATTCCGGCGTCCTCCCAGGCCAACAGTCGGCGGTCTCGACGTATTCGATCGATGCCCTTGAAGCGACCGGTTGACACCAGCCAGGCGGCTGGATTTGCAGGCACACCCTGCGTTGGCCATTGTTCTGCCGCCACCGTGAAGGCGTCGTGCAAGGCTTCCTCGGCAACGTCGAAGCTACCCAACAGGCGCACCAGCGTCGAAAATATGCGCCGACTTTCATCCCGGTACAGATCGTGAAGCAATTCGTCCATGTGAATCAGAATACAGGTTTCGACCAGGAATCAGGTCTATCGGAGGACGGTTTTGCCGTGTGCATCTGTGGCGACGTCAGCCAGATGTCCGGTCGCAAATGCCAATGCACAGCTGCCAATGCACGGATGTCCATTCGCCGATGTACATTCGCAAATGCAGCATGCACAGTTGCCGCATGCACAGATGCCTATTCGCAGATGCCGGTCAGCCTGTGCCCCTTTGAAGCAGTCAGTTGCCGAGTTCGCCGAGTTCTCCCAGCAGGCACAACAACACCGCATTGGTCCAGCCGAAACCATCCTGTACCTCGTACTCACCACCGCCGGCCAGGACGCCCGGTTGCTCGACGTTGTACTTCTCTACCAATGCTCCCGTGGATTGATAGATCTTCAGATTGTTGTCCATCCAGCGGCGCGCACCGGTCTGTGCCTCCTCCGAGTATCCATAGTGGCTCAGCCCCCGATACACGATCCATTGCAGTGGCGCCCAGCCGTTGGGTGAATCCCACTGCTGGCCGGTATCGACCAGTGTCGTGACCCAGCCACCGGCCTTGAGGTAGCGGGCATGGATGTGCGAAGCCACGGCGGCGGCTTGTTCAGGCGATGCCAGCTCGAAGAACAAGGGGTACGCCCCGGCGAGCGACAAGCCGGGTTTGCAATGCAGCTCCGGTAGTGACAGGTCGGCAAAGAAACCGGCATCAGCGTCGAAGAACAGGGTCTGAATGGCCTGTTTTCTCGTGGCGGCCCGGTTTTCGTAAAAACGCTGCTGAACACCGTCGCCGGCCTGCTGACAGGCGGTTGCCAACACTGTCTCCAGTTTGTACATCAGGCAGTTCAGATCCACGGGGACCACCTCGGTGGTCTGTATGGTGTCCATGTTCATGCCATCCGCGAACCACCGAGAGCTGTAATCCCAGCCCGACTCTGCCCCGGCTCGAATGTCGCGATACATTTCTGCCGCTGCCTGCGGATCCTCAGGTGCCAGCTCCCTGTCCTCCGCATGGCTTTCCTGACGTGGCGAACAGGCGTCATCCCAGTAGCGATTAAGATAACCGTCCCCTGCCAATACGACCCGTCGGCATGTCGGGTTGGTCCTGTCCAGCGTTTCGGCACCGCTCATCCAGAATTCGTACTCGCGCCGCAACTGTGGCAGATACCGGGTATGAACATCCGACTCGTCAAGGTTCCGGGCCAGCAGTTCCACCATGAGGGCAAAGAACGGTGGCTGTGAACGTGTGCAGTAGTAACTGCGATTGCCGTTGGGAATGAATCCGACCTGATCGATCAACCAGGCGAAGTTGGCTACCATGTTCTCGATCATGTCGAGCCGCCCCGATTCGGCCAAACCCAGCATGGTGAAGTAGCTGTCCCAGTAGTAGACTTCCCGAAAACGGCCGCCGGGTACGATGTAGGGTCTGGGTAGTGCCAGCAAGGAATCATGCGGTTGCACGTCATCCTGCGCCCGGGTCAGAATATCCCAGAGCTGCTCGATATGCTCGCGCACCGGTATGCGACCATCGGAATGCAGGCGTCTGTCATCGCTTTCGGGCAGCGTGAAATGCAACTCCACGAATTGCCGAAGATCGAATTCCGGCTGATGCTGTTGCCTGAGGTATTCGGCGACAATGTTTGCGGGCTCGACCTTGGGGATGGCATCGACAAAGGTCTTGGAGTCGCCCAGTATCTGGCTGTCCTGCACCGCTTGAAACAACGGCGAATACAGCTTGTCGGGTGTGTCGTTTCGACTCATGTGTGCCTCACCGGCCGCTCCTTGCCAGCGAGCTGGCGACGGCCATCGGGTTACGGTGATTGACCCACCACCGTTCGGTGGGCCAATCAGGATGATGCATTCCGGTATCGTGAATCTACAACACCAGCATCGCCAGGCCCACGACAGCGCCTGTCCACAGCAGGGCCACGACGCAGTAGCCCATGATATCGCGGATGCCCAGGCCGGCAATGGCAAGCAGAGGCAATGCCCAGAACGGTTGAATCATGTTGGTCCAGGCATCGCCCCAGGCCACTGCCATGGTTGCCTTGCTCAGTGGCACACCCAGCGCTTCCGCTGCCGGCAATACGATTGGCGCCTGAACGGCCCATTGGCCGCCACCGGAGGGCACGAAGAAATTCACGATACCGGCACTGAGAAACGTCAGCAGCGGGAAGGTGGTGGGATTGGAAATTTCCACGAACCACAGGGAAATGGATGCGGCCAGACCAGAGCCGACCATCATGCCCATGATGCCGGCATACATCGGGAATTGCAGTACGATGCCGCCGGTTGTCTTGATCGCCTCATTCAGGGCGCGCAGATAGTTGGCCGGTGTCCAGTGCAACAGAATTCCGGCAAACAGGAACAGGAAGTTCACGCTGTTCAAACCCAGCGTGCCACCGTTGGCAAAGTAATTGAACAGATAGCCACCCCCCATGAGGGCAAGCAGGACTGGCACGACTGGACTGTGTTCGATCCTTTCGGCCGGCGTCATGTCGGCTCGATTGATGATCCTTGTCTCTTCAGCTTCCTTGAGCTTCTCCGGGTCGACTTCGAGGACCTCATCGCTCTTCGGAATCATTCGCCGATTCAGTACAGGCAGCGTCACGAACAGAATCAGTGTCACCAGCAGCACCTGCCAGCTGAAAATCGTCTCTGTTACCGAGATGGCCTGGCCGCCGGTCAATTGAGACAGTGCATCATCGCCGGGTGAAGCCACTTTCAAGGGGATCGAGGCTGACAGGCCGGCATGCCAGACCAGAAAGCCCGTGTAGGCGGACGCTACCAGCAAGGGGTAATGGATGCCACGGATGCGCGTTGCCAGTTCCTTGGCCATCAGGGCGCCAACGATCAGGCCAAAGCCCCAGTTGATCCAGCACGCCGCCAGCGCAACCACGGTGACCAGAACAACGGCCTGTCCCGGGTTCTTCGCCAGACCCGCTATGGCTGCCAGTCCCTTGCGCACGGGCTTGCTCATGGCAAGTACGTACCCGGTCACGAGGATCAATACCATCTGCATGGCAAAGGCAAGCAGGCTCCAGAATCCATCACCCCAGTAGCCGACCATTTCCACCGGGCTTTTGTCCTGGCCGAATATGCCACCAACGAAGACGATGAACGTGATGAAGGCGGCGAAGAGAAATGCATCCGGTAGCCATCGGCGTACTATTTTCGTGAAGAAGCTGGCTAACGCTTGAATCATCGGTTTGTCTCGTTATCAATGAATGGTCGAATCTGCCAATGGGCAGCTGTTCTGAATGGCGGGCCATGGTCAGGCCTGCAGGACTCGCAATGATCTCACGAGTCGACCCTGCTTGTATTGTCTTTACAGCGCTCCGTCGCGCAACGCAGCTTCCGCGGCGCGCTCGCTGTCGAAGATGGTGACGCGACGACGACGCTCCAGTGTCTGGCCCAGCTTGCGGCGCAGAAAGGCCGATGTCGAATATCGAGTCACTTGCTTGTACAGGCGATCTTCGAGGTCATCCACCATGTCTGACCAGGCATGGGTCAGGTCGTCATCGATCTGCGTCTGATCATAATTGACCACCACGTCGACCTTGCGTCCCAGTGGTGCCAGCACGTTCTCGACGCGGGTCTTTATCTCCTCCATATCGGCCACGTTGCGAATGTTCATCTTGGCCAGATTGATGAAGAGGATGTCGCGGTCCACATCGAACTGGATGCGTTGTGCCATTCCCAGGGTCAGAAGTTCATCTCGCAGTCCCATGGGTGCGTCGATGAAGATGCGTGGATCCATCTGGGTGATATCGCCGATGTGCGGCGTGAACCCCATATGAGCCAGAACGTCGCGTTCGATGTCGATGCCGGGCGCGATTTCGATCAGGCTGATGCCTTCGTGATCCAGCCGCAGCACGCAGCGCTCGGTCACGTACAGTACCGGTCGCCCGAGGCGCTGTGCGCGGCTGCCGGAGAAGGTGATCTGTTCAACCGCTGTATCGAATTTACGGGCTCGCCCTTCGGTGACAATCTGCAGGGCTCCGTCGGTGATTCTGATGTCGAGACCACTGGCGGTGAACGACCCGGTGAACACCAGATGGCGGGCATTCTGACTGATGTTGATGAAGCCGCCGGCGCCGGCCAGCCTGGGGCCGAAGCGTGAGACATTGACATTGCCGGCCGAATCGACTTCGGCCATGCCCAGACAAGCCATGTCCAGCCCTCCGCCGTCATAGAAATCGAACTGGCTGCCTTGCGCAATGATGGCCTCGGTATTCACGGCGGCACCAAAATCCAGACCTGATGCCGGCTGACCACCGATGATGCCAGGCTCTGCAGTCAACGTGACATGGTGCAGCAGACCTTCCTCGGCTGCCACACAGGATACGCCTTCAGGCATGCCGATTCCCAGATTGACCACGCCACCAATCGGTAACTCGAATGCGGCACGTCGTGCGATGATCTTGCGTAGTGTCAGTGGGGTTGGAGCCGCCTTGCCCTCCGGCTCTCTGTACCGGCCGGTATAGTAGCGGTTGTATTGCGTTGCATAGGTTTGCGGATGCAATTCCGGTGGAGCGACGACCACCGCGTCGACCAGAACACCCGGGATGATGACGTCGCGTGCCGGCAGAGTACCCTTTGCGACAAGCTGGTCTACCTGCACGATGACAACCCCACCCGAGTTGCGCGCTGCCATGGCCTGCGCCAGATTGTCGAGAATGAGGGCTTCACGTTCCATCGTGATATTGCCGTATTCGTCGGCGGTTGAGCCCCGCAGTAGCGCCACATGTATCGGCATGGCGTGATAGAACAGGCGTTCAACGCCACCAATGGTGATCAGTTCGACCAGATCCGGAGAGGAGTTGCCTGTCACCCGGCCGCCGTTCTGACGAGGATCAACGAAGGTCTCCAGACCCACATGGCTGATGGTGCCGGGTTTGCCGGCCGCGATGTCGCGATAGAGGTGCGAGATGATGCCCTGGGGAAAATTGTATCCTTCTATTTCCCCACTCACTGCCCGCGCGGCCAGCTTTGGTATCAGTCCCCAGTGCCCACCGATGACTCTGCTGACAAGCCCGGGTGCCGCCAGTCGGTTCAGGCCGCGCTCCTTGCCATCGCCCTGCCCGGCAGCGAACACCAGGGTAAGGTCGCGTGGGTGCGATTCATCCTCGTAACGGTCGGCCAGTGCCTTGAGCAAGGCATCCGGCACACCGGCCCCGACGAAGCCCGAGGTGGTTACCGTGTCCCCGGAGTGAATCAGCGCCGCGGCATCGCGCTGCGAAACAACCTTGTTCTGCATGGCCTTCTCTCGATGGTGTGTTCTACACGTGCATTACACCTGTATTACACCATCGAGCCAAGCACTATTACAGTAACCGTTGCCACGACCGGAATGGCGACCGCGCAGATGAAGATATCGGCATAGCTTTGCTTGTGTGTCAAACCGCAGATGCCCAACAGCGTGATGACCGCGCCATTGTGTGGCAAGGCGTCAAAACCACCGGAGGACAGCGCCGTTACCCGGTGCATCAATCCCATGCTGATTCCCTGTGCATTGCCCATGTCGGCAAACTGCTCACCCAGGGCGCTCAATGCGATGGACATGCCGCCGGAGGCGGACCCGGTGATACCGGCCAGTACATTGACTGCTACCGCCAATGAGGCCAGCGGGTTGTCGGGGAACAGATCCAGTACGACGTCACGTACGATCAGAAAGGCAGGCAGAGCGGCGATGACCGCCCCGTAGCCGACCTCGGACGCTGTATTGAAGATCGGCAGCAACGAGCCCATCGTGCCCTGATTGATACTGTCCTTGACATCCTCGAAGCGTTTCCAGTTGGTCGCGATGACCAGCAGGATCGAGCTTACCAGGGCGACGATGATGGCCCAGATACCGGCAACGGACTTCAGCGAGGTGGCGCCGTATTTATCTTCCGCCAGATAGCCTGCATCCATGCGGGGAAAGACCAGGTAAGTGAGCATCGCATTCAGGGCAATGACCATGACGACTGGGGCAATTGCCAGTGCGAACCCCGGCAACTGCACATCGTCGGGCAATGCGGCATCGGCTGCCATGGCCTTGTGCGTGCCATAGCCTTCATTACGTGCCTTGGCAGCTGCCGAGCGTCTGTTCAGCCACAGGATTCCGCCCAACAACATGATCAGTCCGGCCAGTGTGCCAAGTACTGGAGCGGCAAAGGCATTGGTTCCGAAGTACGGCATCGGAATGGCATTCTGGATGGCCGGGGTGCCCGGAAATGCCGTCATGGTGAACGTGAATGAGCCGAGTGCTATGGCCGCTGGCAGCAGGCGTTTGGGAATATCGGCCTGTCGAAACAGTGCATTGGCAATCGGATAGATGGCAAAGGCGACGACGAACAGGGAGACACCACCGAAGGTCAGGACCCCACAGGCGAGAACCACGGCCGTTATGGCGCGGTGAGCCCCTACCCTGTCGACAATGCGTTCGGCAATGACTCTGGCAGAACCGCTGTCGGCCATGACCTTGCCAAAGATGGCACCGAGCAGAAACAACGGAAAATACAGAATGACATAGCCGCCCAGTGCCTTCATGAACACCTGGGTGTAGGTGGCGAGAACCGGTAGATCGCCACTCATCAACACCGCGAGCAGCGCCAGTATCGGAGCCAGTACCAGAACATTGATACCCTTGTAGGCGAGGTACATCAACAACCCGAGAGACAGGAATATTCCGATCAGTCCCATTGCACTTTCCCTGTATTACCGCTGAATTCGCGAATTATTGCACGAGCTCTATGGGTGTGGAGACCCGCATTGCAGTATATGCAGGCCAAGCAGTCGTGCTACGAAAGACAGGCTTCACGGAGTTTTCTGCCGATGACCCTGGGTCGAATTGTCCATGGCCGAATCCGTGATGGAAGTGTCCTGTGCCTCTGCCGCCTGCTTCGTGACAACACGTGGGGGTATCGCCAGCACATCAACAGGCGAAAATTGCAGAACCTGCTCGGTTACGCTGCCCATGATCAGTCTCTCGATTATATTCCTGCCCTGAGTGGACATCACGATCAGGTCCGACTTCAGATCCTTTGCGGTTGTCAGTATTTCATGCGCAATGGATGCCTCATCATGCCGCACGATTCGTTCAGGTCTTTTGCCGCCGATTGTTGCCGTGTGTCTTGCCAGTTTGCGCTGGGCGTCGATGCGCAGATCATGCAGATAGGCATTCTGGCTCTCCCTTGACAGGGTGTCAGACATTGTGAGGCGTAATGCGGGTGCATCGAAGACATGCACGATCGCGATGTCGTCACTATTCACGAGGCCTGTCTGCAAGCGTTCGAAGTGCAGCAGCGCTGCACGCGCGTTTTCCGACAAGTCTGTGGTCAGCAGGGTTTGCTTGTACGGGGCAGTTGGTGGACCATTGACCATGAGTACTGGACAGGCCGCTGCACGGATCGAGCGTTCCGCCGTCGTTCCAACGAATGCATCTCTGAGTATCTGTCGACGATGCGGGCCGAGTATCAACAGGTCGGGACCGATGTCACGCACCGCCTCAGTTATCCCGACAAACGGATCAGCCTGAATGATTCCGGTGCTGCAGGAGACACCATCGACATTCTCCAGTGTCTGCGCCAGTTCATCAAGAAGCGCTTTGGCGTCAGCGGTATCGTGGTCAACGATACGACGCGGTCGGTCATCATCAACGACATGGAGCAGATGAATACGAGAGCCACTCCCACGAGCCAGCAATACGGCGCGACGCAAGGCACGGTCTGAACGTTCTGAAAAATCAGTAGCCAGCAAGATTGACTGCATCTCGATTCTCATCTGAGTCAACGGATACGATATTCGAGCACAATTGTGCATTGTTTGAGTTGATCAGTATCAATCGCGATGCGGGTATCCATCGGATTGCGTGCGGATATTCATGCTCAACTGGCAACCGCGCCACAATCGGTATGCTTCGACAGGGCGTCGGGTCGCCCTGCTCGGCTCTCTGATTCTCTTCAACAGCAAATTTGCGCCGCAACAAATATCGGTGGTGAAAGCACTGCATGTCGAATAATGCAGGCTTTGATCGAAGTCATGGTGATTACATGAGATTGATATCATTGAAGATATTTCGATATTCGAAAACTTTCGAGAATTGTCTTCAAAACATGTTGCAATGCAAAAAAATTGTCTCTATATTGGTGTGTATCAAGACGAGAGATTGTCGTCTACATCCAGGCAGGGGTGCATCATGCAAGACGTTGCAAACAACGGCAGCGTCTGTAGTTACACGCACGGTTCATCGCTGTGGGTCCAGGGCTTCGATGAACCTGTGTCATCGGGCCATCTTGTAAATATTGTCAACCGCACGTGGAGACACACATGAAACCAGTAAACGAACAACTTGCAGAGATGCAGAAAAAGACTCTCGAAAGCCTCGAGCCAATGCAGAACATGAATGCTGTTGCTGCAGACGCCTTCGAGCGCATTGCTCGAAAGAACTACGACCTGATGGGCGATCTGGTTGACTACGCTGTCAGCCAGGTCAAAGCACCTGCCAGCACCACAAATCCTCAGGAAATATACGAACAGCGTATGGCCGAGACCAAGGCATTCGCTGAAAAAGTGAACGCTCGTGCTGCTGAATACGTTGCACTTGCCGGCGAGTTGGGTGAAAAAGCCAAGTCAGAAGCCACTGCTGCTACTGCACCAAAAGCAAAAGCAAAATCGACCAAGGCTTGATCGATTGACGAAGCAGTCAGGCCGGCGCTTGCCGAAACTCCGGCTGCTCCTCGACTGATGGTCACGGAGCGGTCAGACCGGCTATCACCGATGCTCTGGCCGTTCTTTTTTCGGTATTCACGGAACGCTCAGGCCGACTATCTCCGATGCTCTGACCTTTCAGATTCCGTAAATTGCGGAGCCGTAGATCGGCAACTGCCGAGTTGCCATGATGTCTCCATCTGCATGCCCGACAGCACGACAGCCGGGGTTGCTCGAAGAAGTCAGAGCCTGCTTCGCAATGTTGCTGTCAGAATCTTCAAATGCCGGTTTTTTGCGGGGCAGCGCTGGCAATGATGCAATACCTGCCCTTGCTGTTTCATGAAATCGACGAAACAGTACCAGCAAGTCGTAACGACACAGAGAAAAACAGTGAACGCTAAAAAAGACGTGAAGAATGACCACATGGAAGAGATGACTCGCTCGTTAGTCGATACCTGGCAGAAAAGTGCGGACATGATGAGCGATCTGATGAGCCAGTCTCAGCAGATGATGACAAGTCCCTACCAGCCGATGAAAAGCCTGGATCCGATGAATATCGGCCCGGCATTCAAGAGCGCTGCCAGAATCATGGCCGGTGACCCGATGAAGCTCATGCAAGACAATTATCAGCTCTGGAAAGAGCATGTCGAGCTGATGCAACAAATCATGTTGAAACACGACATGAACCCGGATGGCGCTACTGGCAAGCATCACGACCGTCGATTCAAGCATGAGGATTGGACGAACAACCCCATGTTCGACTATATCCGTCGGTCCTACCTGCTGACATCCAACCGTCTGGTTGAAATCATGACCTCGGTAGAAGGCATCAGCGAAGAAGACAGGAAGAAGCTCATTTTCCATTCGAAATTGCTGGCAGATGCGTTTTCCCCGTCCAACTTCCTGATGACGAATCCTGAAGCGATTCGCACCATGATCGAGACTGGTGGTCAAAGCATTCTCAAGGGCATGCAGAATCTGCAGCGTGATCTTGACCCCAAGACCAGTCAGCTCAGCATCATGATGAGTGATCCTGACGCCTTCACACTGGGCGAGAATATTGCGACGACGCCTGGCAAGGTGGTCTACCAGAACGATCTGGTGCAATTGATCCAGTACGAACCTACCACTGCCAAGGTACATCAGCGACCGCTGGTCATCGCCCCACCCTGGATAAACAAGTATTACATCCTCGACCTGCAGCCCAGGAACTCGTTCATCGCCTGGGCGGTTGAGCAGGGCTATACGGTATTCGTCATCTCGTGGGTGAATCCGGATGCGAAGCTGGGCGAAAAGAAATTCGAGGACTACATGCAGGAAGGCATTCTGGATGTGCTGGATGCCGTGGAAGCCGCTACCGGTGAGCGCGAAGTGTCCATGATCGGCTACTGCATTGGCGGAACCCTGCTCAGCGCAACACTGGCCTACATGTCGGAGACTGGAGACGATCGCATCAAGGCTGCTACCTTCTTTGCATCACAGGCTGACTTTTCCGAAGCCGGCGATCTGAAATTGTTCACTGACACGGCGCAGGTCGACAATCTTGAACGCATGATGGAGAAGAAAGGCTATCTGGATGGCAGTGCCATGGCTACCACTTTCAATCTGTTGCGCGCCAATGATCTCATCTGGTCTTTCTACGTGGACAATTATCTGCTTGGCAAGGATCCGATGAAGTTCGATCTGCTGTACTGGAATGCCGATTCGACGCGCATGCCCAAGCAGACGCACCTGTTCTATCTGCGTGAGATGTACATCAACAACAACCTGGCAAAGCCAGGTGGCATCACGCTCAAAGGTGTTCCCATCGATCTGTCCAAGATCACCATTCCCATCTATCTGCAGGCGGCGAAGGAAGACCATATTGCGCCCTACCCGTCAGTCTTCAAGTCTACGGGGCTGTACTCGGGGCCTGTGAGATTCATGCTGGCAGGCTCAGGGCATATCGCCGGGGTGATCAACCCACCGGCTGCTGACAAATACAACTACTGGATCAACGAAGATCAGCCAAAGGATCTGGAAGAGTGGCTCGATGGTGCCGAAGAATTTCCCGGTTCCTGGTGGACCGACTGGGACAAGTGGTTGGCACCCCTGTCCGGAAAGCAGGTTGCCAAGCGAGTACCCGGTTCAGGGAAACTCGATGTAATCGAGTCGGCCCCCGGGTCGTTCGTATCGATAAAGAGCTGAGCTGACTCCGAGCCGGTAGCGTACGATACTGGCTCGGATCGACTGACCTTCCACAGAAAGCCCCGTCCCTGAACGGGGCTTTCTGCATTCCGAGCTACTTGTCCTTGCGCTGCAACTAGCTGACGACTTGCGGTTGCATGTCTGCAGCGTCAATACCGGCAACACTCACAGGCTTCTTCATCGCATCGCGGCGGAAGGGCTCGCCCAGTTCCTGATTGAGAACCACTTCGATGAAGGTGGTAACCCCATCTTCCATCTGCTCCTTGACAGCCGTCTGCAGTGCTTCTGTCAGGGACTCGGTGGTGAACACCTGAACACCCTTCAGACCACAGGCCTCGGCAATCTTCGCGTAGTTGACCTGCAGATCCAGCTCGGTGCCCACGAAGTTGTCTTCGAACCACAGAGTCGTGTTGCGCTTCTCCGCACCCCACTGGTAGTTGCGGAAGATCACCATGGTGATCGCCGGCCAGTCGTTACGGCCACAGGCCGTCATCTCGTTCATGGAGATACCGAAGGCACCGTCGCCGGCGAAACCGATGACCGGTACGTCGGGACAACCGATCTTGGCACCCAGAATCGCCGGAAAACCATAGCCACACGGTCCGAACAGACCTGGCGACAGGTACTTGCGGCCCTGTTCGAAGGTTGGATAGGCATTACCGATGGCGCAGTTGTTGCCGATGTCACTGGAGATGATGGCATCCTCGGGCATGGCATCACGGATCGCCAACCAGGCATTCCGGGGTGACATACGCTCGGGATCACGGCTACGAGCACGCTCGTTCCAGTCGGTACCCGGATCATCATCTTCATGCTCCATGGACACCAGTTCCTGGGCCCAGCGCTTCTTGGACTGATCCACCAGTGAACGTCGCTCGTCACGGTTGTTGTCGCCGGCGCTACCGGAGAGCTGGCTCAGCAGTTGCTCGGCGACACGCTTGGCATCGCCCTGGATGGCAACGGTGACCGGCTTGGTCAGTCCGATACGATCGGCATTGATGTCGACCTGAATCAGCTTGGCCTCTTTCGGCCAGTAATCGATACCGTAGCCCGGCAAGGTGGAGAACGGGTTCAGACGAGTACCCAGTGCCAGCACGACGTCAGCCTTGGCGATGATTTCCATCGCCGCCTTGGAACCGTTGTAGCCCAATGGGCCCATGGACAGAGGATGACTGCCCGGGAACGCATCGTTGTGCTGGTAGTTGCAGCAGACCGGCGAATCGAGCTTCTCGGCCAGCCTGGCGGAGGCCTCGATGCCACCGGCCAGTACAACACCGGCACCGTTGAGAATGACCGGGAACCTTGCATCTGACAGTAGTTTGGCTGCTTCGGCAATGGCGCTCTCGCCGCCACGTGGACGTTCGATGCGAACCACCTGTGGCAGTTCGATGTCGATGACCTGCGTCCAGTAGTCACGTGGAATGTTGATCTGCGCAGGACCGGCCAGGCGATGCGCCTGCTGGATGACGCGATTCAGCACTTCAGCGATACGCGACGGATCACGCACCTCTTCCTGATAGGCCACCATGTCTTCGAACAGAGCCATCTGTTCGATTTCCTGGAACCCGCCCTGACCGATGGTCTTGTTGGCCGCCTGCGGCGTGACCAGCAGCATGGGGGTGTGGTTCCAGTAGGCGGTTTTCACCGGCGTGACGAAGTTGGTGATACCCGGGCCATTCTGTGCGATGGCCATGGACATCTTGCCAGTGGCTCGTGTGTAGCCATCGGCGCTCATACCGGCATTGCATTCATGGGCGCAATCCCAGAACTTGATGCCCGCTGCGGGGAACAGGTCCGAGATGGGCATCATGGCGGAGCCGATAATGCCGAACGCATGCTCGATACCATGGCGCTGCAAGACCTTCACGAAGGCTTCTTCGGTGGTCATCTTCATTGTGTGATTTCTCTATCGCTTGCTGTAAAGACGCCCGCCCATACTGGCCGAGCAGGTTGAGGTTGAAAATGTTCGGATCAGCGGCTGATCGAATGCCTCCCCGAACCGTGGCGGTATCGGGGAGCTGATAGAATCTGGCTTATCCTCAATACACCGGTGGGGCGATCACCCAGAGGGCAATCGCAGGCTTCTTGTAGGGATTGGCCCAGCGATAGGGCTCATTCCTGATTCGAACACTGTCGCCGGGCCCTACCGTGAAAACGTCGCCATCAAACCAGAGATCCAGCTTGCCCGAAATGATGAAGCCTATTTCCTGAGTGGCACGTTGAATCGGTTCGGCAAGTGATGCACCGGCTTCGAACGTCGAGTGAAGTATCTCGAAATCATCGGTCAGATCCGGTGAAATCAGTTCTTCGAAAAGACCGTCACGCCGATGCTCCACGATGCGACGATTATCGGCCCTCACTATTCGGCCGGCTTCCTCTTCGCTCTCCGCTTCTGCCACTGTCAGCATGGCGAGAGGAGCGTCCAGCACCTTCGCCAATAACTCGACTTCCGCTTCGCTGACCTGTGAGATCCCGCGTTCCACCTGAGATACCCACCCCACTGACCGGCCGATGGCGGATGCCAACTCGGCCAGTGTCATCGAACGATTCTTTCGCAATGTTCTTAGATCGGCACCTGTCAGCACATTCGTCTCCTGCTCTGCATTCGTCAAAATGGTAACACTCGACATGAAATTCTCGAAGGGGTTTTCACCGTGACGGGCAGGAACAGGAATTTGGCAAGGTTTGTCAATCATGATCGATCTGACTGACACGCCAGGCGCAACGCAGATTGGCTGGCAGTGGCAGGCCTGTGCTGAGGTAGTCACTGGCTCAGGCTGACGTTTCCGCTGTATCAGAGGCGTCCTTCATTGGTCGCGACAAGCATTCTGTAGACAGACACCATGTACGCGATACCGACCAGAAAGAACGGAGCGCCGACCACGATCGCGAGAGCCCTGATGGCATCGAATCCTCCGGCAAGCTGGAAAACGATGCCCGTGAACCCGATGACACAGCCCCAGAGCAGACGCATGGAGATGCGGGGATTCTCATTGCCATTGGACACTTGCATGGCAACAAAGAAGGATGCAGAGTCGGATGTGGTTACCGCGAAGATGATCAGATTGAACAACACGATGACACTGAGCCACCAACCGCCTACCGGAATGGTGTCCAGAAGCGCGTAGATTCCGGATTCGGGGTTTGCCTGAACGCCGTCCCACAGGGGGGCGATCTGATTGACCTCGACATATCCCGCCGTACCGCCCCAGATGCTGAACCAGGCCACGGTCAGAACCATGGGGACCAGGATAACCCCGGAGATGAATTCGCGAAGCGTACGACCCTTCGAGATTCGGGCGATGAAGCCACCACAGAAGGGGATGTAGGAAACATACCAGAGCCAGTAGAACACCACCCAGCCACCGACCCAGTCACGCTGCTCGAAGTTGCCGGCATCGCTCCAGAAGGATAATCCCAGCACGCCACTGAAATAGTCGCCGAACATCTGGGTCGTCAGATTCAACAGGTAGCTGGTCGGGGCCGCGCCAAAAAACAGAATGGCAACCAGAACTGCGCCGGCCAGAATCATGTTGAGTTCGCTGAGCAGCTTGATGCCCTTTTCAACGCCGGTGGCCGCCGAGATGACATAGGCGATGATCACGACCAACATGACCAGAGCTTTTCCCAGGTCGCCCAGGTCCAGACCGAACAGCACGTTGAGACCGTAGCTGATCGAAGCGACACCCAGGCCGATCATGGTTGCATTGCCACCAATGGTGCCGAGAATCCCCAGGAAGTTGGCGATACGTCCCCAGACGCTGGTGTTGCTGCGCTCACCCAGAATCCCGTAGAGGCCGGTTGCCACTGTCAAGGGCTGACCCAGGCGGTATGCCGGAAAGGCAATGGCCCAGGCTGCAATGGCATAAAGCGCCCAGCCGTGCATGCCCCAGTCCAGCAGGGTCAGTTGGACAGCCTTGGCCACGCTGGCCTCCTGCCCTGTCACTCCCATATCCTCGACATGAGAGGAGGTATACATGTGATACAGCGGCTCGGCAACGCTGAAGAAAACGAAGCCGATACCCAGGCCGCAACTGAACATCATCGAGACCCAGGCGAGATAGGAAAACTCCGGTACTGCATCATCCGCCCCTAGCTTGAGCGATGCGAAAGGGCTGAATAGCAGATAGAAGCAGAATATCAGTGTCGCGCCGACGCCCAATAGAAAGCTCCAGCCAAAGTTCCTGATCAACCAGTCTCGCATGCCCGAGAGTGCAGCACCTGTTGCGTCAGGCAGGAGGTAGGCGCAAAGCATGATAGCGGTGTAGGCAATCAGAATTGGCCAGAAGAGACTGTGATCATATTTTCCGAACAGACCATTGGATACATCAAGGTCGTCCCGTATCGAATCGGTATTTGCCATAAGAAGTGTCACATCCTGTTTGTGCAGGGACAGACGCAGGCGCTCGCCCGTTGGTCATTCCGGCAGCATGTTCAAGTACGATGGTGAGTGGGGGAGTTGCACCCTCCCCCTGGGTGAATGGGTTGTCAGCCCATCTTGTCCAACACTTCGAAATAGCGATACAGGGCGTGCTGACCCAATCGACGGATCGGCCGAAGTGGATGAGCCGGGAGCGGTGAGTTGAAGATGGGAATATCCGATTCCTTGATGCCTTTCCCCGATATCAGGTTTGCAAGTTGCCGTGAGGCATAGGCCGAAAAGGAAACACCGTTGCCGCTATAGCCTTGCGCATAGAAGATCTGTTGCTTGCGATCCGGTTGCAGGACTCGAGGCATCATGTCATGCGAGATATCCATCCAGCCGTGCCAGAAGTACGGTGTTTCGATGCCTGCCAACGCCGGGAATTTTCGGGCAATGGCTTCACGGACAATCTGCAAGTGTTTGGGGTTCTGCGCATCAGCACCGCTGATGGAACTGCGTGATCCGATCTGCAGTCGCTTCTCGGGCAGATAACGGTAGTAATAACGAAGCTTGCGGGAATCCGTGAACATGATGTTGGATCGGAATCCGCAGGCCTCTACTTCATCATCGGTCAATTCGCGAGTCACCACTGAATTGGCCATGATGGGCATGTTCTTGAAGCGAGTCAGCTTGTGCAGATTGGGACTTGTATAGCCAGCAGTGCACACCCCCACCGAGCGGGCACGTACGGTGCCACCGGGTGTGCGCAGATAATGCAAGCCTTCCCTGCTTGTCCACTCCAGAACCGGGCTGCTGGTATGGATTCTCGCCCCCAGTCGACGGGCCACGCGGGCATAGCCGTAGCACAACTTGAGAGGTTGCACGGCGATACCCACCGGTTCCAGCATTGCACCGTGTGACTCCTGATCGCCGATGTATTGCTCGTGCACTTCGCCACGGCTGAGCATTCGCACCTCATAGCCCAGCAATTTGTTGCAAAGCTCGGTTTCACCTTTCAGATACTTGTAGGCATCCTGCGAATGTGCGATGCACATATTGCCTTCGCCGTGTGGGTCACAATCGATTTCCGGGTCTTCGGTCATGGATCGGAAGACTTCATACCCTTCCAGGCTGTTGGCGTGTAATCGGCGTGCCATGTCAAGACCCCATTTCCTGACCCAGTCACTACGACTCAAGCGTCCCCATGCCAGGTGTCCCTGCCCCCCATTGCGGCTGGTACAACCCCAGCCGATCTGATTGGCTTCCAGCACCACGGCCTTGACGCCATGCTCGCGGGCGAGAAACAGGGCTGTGGCCGTGCCGGTGAATCCACCGCCGATCAGAACGACATCGGCATCCATATCGGCATTGACGGGTCCATCATCCTCTGGAGGCGGGCCTGCATTATCGACCCAATAGGTGGGGGCGTACTCCACCCCGGTACCGGGGTTCTTGTCGTAGAGTGGATCGTAACCGGGATTATAGGGCTGTTTGGTTGACATTGAACTATCCATGGGGTGTGTGGTGAACAGACGACGTTGATACAGGCACCTGCCTTCCAATGGACAGGTGCCGGCCATGCAGACTCTCCCAGGGAGTCATGCTTGCAAAGTCGACGCTTTCGTGTGGGAGGCTTGTGCCTCAGATCGGATCCAGCAGTGGACGATTTTTTCGAAATGCCTGTTTACGAATGATCTTTCCATCCTTGATGGTGAACAGATCCACGCTATCGGCATGTTGTCGTCTGCCATCAGGATTGGTTGCAATGAAGGTGGTCTCTGATACCACTCGATCGTCGGATACAAGAAAATGGCTGCCGTTTTTCCATTGCACGTCGGGCATGGTCCCCCACGTGTTCTCGAACTGTTGCCTCACGGCATCTTTTCCTTCGATGCGCGTGCCGTAGGGCTCGGGGCCAGACACGGTGTCAAAGACAATGTCATCGTGAAAATATGGCATCACGGCATCTATGTCGTGACGATTGAATGCATCGAACAGAACGTCAAAGTCGTCCGCGGTCATGGGGATATTCCTCAAGTTTGGTTGTGGTTCAATCGCTCAGGAAGAGCGGTCAGGCACTACTCTCCCGTACAGAACGGTAATTGCCGTTCTGTATGGAGATTCGACCTGCAAGGGTCGGGGTATCAGGAAGATGGCTCGGTCAGGCGGGGACCGGCCAGTCTTCAGTCATTGATCAACTCACGGTAGTGGGTCTGTCGCAGGGTGGATTCGCCTTGAGGCGTTGCTGTTCTGCGCGGCAGACACCTTGTTTCAATTCACGGAAACAGGCTGTGTTGCTCATCTTGCGCGTGCGATTCACGTGACCCGAAAGGTCTTGGTGTTTCGTCTTCACGGTTTGTCTGCCCCCCGTTCCATGAAAGGATCGTATCAGTCGGTGAAAAAATAATATCAATTTTCATGAAATAAACAAACATATTTTCATGCAATTGAAGATTTGTAATGTTGGGGGCACTGCGACAGCCAGCGAGTTCGCCTCTGACAGGAGGAGGCAAGAGGCCAGACCATGAGCTTGAACCGGCGCGAAACCCCGGGTGGCCTGAATGCAGCTCACGCTGTTTTCACGGTTTCAGTCCGGTTCGCTGACATGGACAGGCAGTGTGGACCTGCCGGCAAGCTCCTGGTCGGTCTGTCACTGGACGCTTGCAGTAATGCAAGTCGTCATGCGACGACGCAATGTACCGACGTCATTGATTCGCGGTATCTCGATGATTTTCGATCAACAGCCCTGTCAGCAATTGGCCGCTTGTGCGTGTCGACTGCAGGCTCCCAAGGCACCGCATGGTCAATCACTGCCGTACGCGCAAACCACGAGCAATTTTCCAGGTCGCGCCGAAGGGTATGGATCGAACCTCTGTCGTGCGAGTCTGTGCTCAGGCACTTTCGCGAACGACGAGGCGTCCGATGAAACGGCTGAGCGCATCCGGATCGTACTCCCCTCTCAATACATCGACCAGGCCTTCTGCCATAGCCGTAATCGGCTGTCGGTATGTGGTCAGTCGATAGTTGGGGTTGGCAGCCACTGGGGTGTCGTCAAACCCGGTGACAGCGATGTCATCAGGCACTCGTAGTCCGAACTCGTGCCGTACGGCGTCAATGGCGCCCATGGCCAGTGCATCATTCTCGCAGACGAGGATATCCGGCCACTCTGAGCGCTCCAGACCAGACAGATAACGAGTGACTTCCCGGTATGCTATCTGAGGATCGTAGGTCTCGACAGGTGCAAATGCCGCTTGCTTGCCCTTGGCGTCCTGCCATCGTTTCAGGAAAGTTTCCTTGCGCATCAGGTGAGCGCTTTGTGTTTGCGGTCCAGCAATGAAAACGGGATGGCTGAACCCGCGGCTGATGACATGATCCGCGATGCTCTCCATCGCCGCCTTGTCGTCACAACACACGGAAATGGTGCCTGGGTCTGCCGAGTAGCGAGCGAAGAGAATCAGCTTCTTTACCTGTTGTGCTCCGCCCGCTGCCGCAAGAATGGATTCGCTGAATTGACTGCCAATCAACACGGCGGCATCGACACGGTGTTGTCGCGCATTCACCAGAGCCAGCGCGGCATCATCCTCATCCAGTGTGTTCACCAGTAGCGTGCCCCAGCCACTATGGCGCAGGATGCGCGTGAGCCGCTCCATCATGACAAGTTTGTGCGGGTTCGAAAAGTCATCGATGAGCAGCGATACCAGATTGCTCCTGTCAGATGCGAGGCTGGCGGCGATCAGATCCGGTGTATAGCCCAGCTGGTCTGCCGCTTCCAGAACCTTTCTGCGACTCTCTGACGAGATAGAGGCATCTGGTTTGAAGGCCCTGTTGACAGTCCAGCGCGAGACTCCAGCCAGTTCTGCAACGTCATTTGCGGTTATGGATTCGCGGAGTTTGTCCGGTTTCATGGTTGTTGTTGCACTGAATGCTGATCAATCGCTGATGTCCTGCACACCGGCCGAGTTCCGCTGAAGAGTCTGCCGTCGCCGACTACCGAAAGATAGTGCGACTCCGGTCATAGATCTGTCCCGTCATCGTTCTTTTCAGTTTACAGGGTATCGGTGTCTCTCTTTTGAAGCGATACGGTATCGCCCCGCATTCTCATCAACATTACCATCTTGCACGCGCGAGCAAAAACAGCTTGCACGCGCGTGCAAGATGGGGCATCATCACTCCCATGTTTGGATTTCACTAAAAGGAACGAGAGGAATATGTTGAGAGTAGGCCTTCTGGGTGCCGGCCGGATCGGCACCGTACATGCACAAGCCATCGCCGCTCACCGCGGCAGCACCTTGGCCGCCGTTGCCGATGTTGCCCCGGAGAGTGCCAAAAAACTGGCCGCTCTCCACGGCGCGGCAGCCCGCAGTGTGGATCAGATCATCGCCGATCCGGAGATCGATGCCGTCCTCATCGCGACCTCTACCGATACGCATTCCGATCTGATCGAGGCTGCCACCTCTGCCGGCAAGGCGGTGTTGTGCGAAAAGCCGGTGGATCTCAGCCTTGAGCGTGCCAGGGCCTGTCTGAAGGTCTCCAGTGCCAATGGAAAGCCCGTCATGGTCGGCTTCAATCGACGTTTCGATCCCAGCTTCGCCGCTCTCAAAGCCGCCTCTGTCGCTGGTGAAATCGGCAAGAGTGAATTGCTGTCCATCACCTCGTTCGACCCTGCCCCGCCTCCCGTCAGCTACGTCAATGTGTCCGGTGGCTTGTTCAGGGACATGATGATTCATGACTTCGACATGGCGAATTTCATCATGGGCGATCTACCCGAGTCCATTACGGCCATCGGGTCTTCCCTAGTCGACCCCGCCATCGGCGAAGCAGGCGATGTGGACACCGCCGTTGCAACCCTGCGCTATGCCGATGGGCGTATTGCCGTCATCAAGAACTCTCGACGAGCCGCTTACGGCTACGATCAGCGCGTAGAGCTTCTCGGTTCGGAAGGTCAGCTTCAGGTCGTGAATGTGCCCGAAAACTCACTTGTCAAGAGCACCAGTACCGGTGTCATCAACGCCAGGCCTACCTACTTCTTTCTCGAGCGCTACATGCCGGCCTATGATGCTGAATGGGCCGCTTTCGTCGACGCGGTCATCAACAACAAGGCTCTGCCAATCACTCTGGAAGATGGGGTTGCCGCGTTGGCAATGGCCGAAGCTGCGACGACATCGATGCAGACAGGTCTGCCGGTAAGACTGGCAGACGTTTGATTGTCAGCCAGCCCGGAGATTCCAGGATTGGCCGGGCTGGCAGCGCGTCGAGCTGCCTGTAGTCGATCAGCAGCTTCAGCAAATACGAATACTCACCTAATCTGATTATCAGCCGAGAACGGATGTGAAAAAACTTGATCTTGTTACGATTGGTCGTTCTTCAGTAGACCTGTATGGCGCTCAGGTTGGCGGCCGCCTCGAGGACATGCGCTCGTTCGACAAGTACATTGGTGGCAGCCCCACCAATATCGCCTGTGGTACGGCCCGACTCGGGCTGAAGTCGGCGGTCATCACCGGTGTCGGTGATGAACACATGGGACGCTTCATCCTTGAAGAACTGGAGCGCGAAGGTGTCGACACACGCGGCGTCAAGGTGGATGCCGAGCGTCTGACAGCATTGGTATTGCTGGGCATACGTGACCAGGAACAGTTCCCGCTGATCTTCTATCGTGAGCAATGTGCGGACATGGGGCTGACGGTCGACGACATCGATCCGGCACTCATTCGCGATGCTCGTGCAGTCGTGGCCACGGGTACTCACCTGAGTCATCCGCAAGTGGAAGCGGCGACTCTCAAGGCATTGGATATTGCCCGTCAGGAAGGAATGCAGACCGCGCTGGATATCGACTATCGCCCCAACCTCTGGGGAGTTGCGGGTCATGGTGAGGGGGAGAGCCGTTTCGTGGCTTCCGATCAGGTAACGGCCAAGCTGCAGTCGACTCTGCATCTGTTTGACCTGATAGTCGGCACAGAAGAAGAATTTCATATTGCCGGTGGAACGACGGATACGATAGCGGCGCTAAAGGCGGTTCGAGCCGTCTCGAATGCCGCTCTGATCTGCAAGCGTGGAGCCGCTGGCGCGGTTGCGTTTACGGGTGACATTCCGGACACGCTGGATGATGGCGAAAGCGGTCCTGGCTTTGCCATTGAAGTCTTCAATGTGCTGGGAGCCGGAGATGGCTTCATGTCCGGTTTACTCAAAGGCTGGCTTGACGGTGAAGACTGGCCTACCGCTCTGAAGTACGCGAACGCCTGCGGTGCATTTGCTGTCAGTCGACACGGTTGCACACCGGCCTACCCCAGCTGGCAAGAGCTGCAGTTCTTCTTCGAGCGAGGCATAAAGCAACCGGATCTGCGCAATGACGTGGCGCTTGAACAAGTTCACTGGGCGAGCAACCGCCATCTGGACTGGCCCTCGGTCAGAATCTTTGCATTCGACCACCGAATACAGCTGGAAGAGCTGGAAGGCGCTACCAACGAGAAAATCGGCCAGTTCAAATTGCTGTGCCTGGACGCCGCCAACAGGGTCGCACAAGGTCAGCCCGGTTACGGCCTGCTGTGCGATGAGCGCCTCGGTCGTGATGCCCTCTATCGGGCTGTCGATACCCCGTTGTGGATCGGTCGTCCGGTTGAATGGCCGGGTTCACGCCCATTGACTCTCGAGCCCGGTATCGGACCGGATTATGGTGGATTGTCCGAATGGCCTCGGGACCAGGTCGTGAAAGTATTGTGTTTCTGCCACCCGGATGATGATGAGGCAACCTGGGCCGATCATGAAGCGACCATCGTGCGTCTCTTTCAGGCCTGTCGTCGCAATCGTCTGGAGTTTCTGCTGGAAGTCATCCCATCGAAGGTCGCAGCGGTCAACGACACCACGACCGCACAGATCATCGAGCGCTTCTACGCCGCCGGTGTTTATCCCGATTGGTGGAAGCTGGAACCCATGACTACGCCGGAAGCCTGGCAGCAGGCCATTGATGCGATAGAACGGCATGACCGGAATACTCGCGGCATTGTCGTACTGGGCCTGGGCGAAAGCGAAGAGAAGCTGGCCGAGAGCTTCGACATTGCGGCCCGTTATCCGCTGGTCAAGGGGTTTGCCGTAGGACGAACCATCTTTGCAGACAGCGCCAGCCGATGGATGCGAGGCGAACTCTCTGATAAGGACGCGATAGCCACCATGGCAGACAACTACCGACGACTTTGCACGCTCTGGGACAAAGCGCTGGCACGAGGAGACTCACATGAGTAAGACGATTCGACTTACTGCGGCTCAGGCCATGGTGCGCTACCTGGGTGCGCAGCTGACGGAAGATGGAACACCCTTCATTGCCGGCGTCTGGGCCATCTTCGGTCACGGCAATGTCGCTGGCATTGGTGAGGCATTGTACGGGGCACGCGAAACCCTGCCGACGTGGCGTGGCCACAACGAGCAGACGATGGCGCATGCCGCCATTGCCTATGCCAAGCAACTGCGCCGCAGCCGTGCAATGGCGGTGACCTCATCGATTGGTCCCGGTGCCACCAACATGGTGACTGCGGCAGCGCTCGCGCATGTCAACCGTCTGCCGGTGCTGCTGATTCCGGGTGATGTCTTTGCCAACCGCGGGCCGGATCCGGTGTTGCAACAGATCGAGGATTTCAATGACGGCACCATCAGTGCCAACGATGTATTTCGGCCGGTCAGTCGTTACTTCGATCGCATCATGCGTCCGGAGCAGTTGTTGACGGCGCTGCCGCGAGCCTTTCGCACGCTGACAGACCCTGCCGATTGCGGACCGGTGACGCTGGCCTTCTGCCAGGATGTACAGGCGGAAGCCCATGACTTCCCCCTGTCCTTCTTCGAGCCCACGGTCTGGCACCGCCGACGTATCCGCCCGGATGAAGCCGAGCTGCAACGGGCAGTCGATGCGATTCGCTCGGCAACTCACCCGGTGATTGTCGCCGGCGGCGGCGTGCATTATTCGGATGCCACTGCTGCGCTGCTGGAATTTTCCGAGAAGCATCAGGTGCCGGTTACCGAGACGCAGGCAGGAAAGTCTGCGCTGGCATGGGACCATCCACTCAACCTCGGCCCCATTGGTGTGACCGGTGGCGAAGCGGCGAATGCGGTATGTGCCGAGGCAGATCTGATACTGGGTGTCGGCACGCGCTTTCAGGACTTCACGACCGGCTCCTGGTCTCTGTTCTCGAACCCTGACCGTACGGTGATCAGCCTCAATACCGCGGCGCACGACACCGCGAAACGCGGTTCCATGCCCTTGCAGTCGGATGCACGGGTGGGCCTGAATGAGTTGTCGGAACAACTTGGTTCACATCGCTTCGATGCACCTGCTGAGTCTCTGAAAGCGGATTGGTTCGGGAAAGTGGACGTGCTCACTGATGCACCAGCGTCATCGCCAACAGACACCAATGCCTTGCCCACAGACATGCAGGTCATCGGTGCCGTGCAACGTGCCTCCCATCAGGACACAGCGGTCATGTCTGCTGCCGGGACCATGCCCGGAGAGCTGCACAAGCTGTGGAAAGCCCCCCGTCCGGGCGCTTATCACATGGAATACGGTTTCAGCTGTATGGGGTATGAGATTGCAGGTGCCATGGGTATCAAGATGGCCGAACCTGATCGTGACGTCATCTGCTTCACTGGCGATGGAACCTACATGATGGCCAATTCGGAAATGGCAACGGCGGCGATGATGGGCATCAGTTTCACCGTGGTTGTTACTGATAACCGCGGCTATGGATGTATCAATCGCTTGCAGATGGGCACGGGAGGCGCCGAGTTCAACAATCTGCTCGAACACGCCATCCACGAGCAGCCGTCGCGCATCGACTTCGTGCAACACGCCAGCTCCATGGGCGCAACGGCATTGTCGGTATCCAGCATCGGCGAGCTGGAGGAGGCTCTGGACAGACGAGCGGACATCAAGGGTCCCTATGTGATCGTCATCGACACTGACCCATACCCCTCTACCCCGCATGGCGGTACCTGGTGGGATGTCGCGGTCCCTGAGGTGAGCGAACGAGAAAACATGAACGAGATTCGAGCTGCCTACGAGGCTGCAGTGACAGATAGAAAAACACGATGAGCATAAAAATCGGTATTTCCCCAATTTCCTGGCAAAACGACGATCTGCCAGAGCTGACTGCCGCCTACACCATGGAGCAGGCACTGCAGGAAGCACGCAAGATCGGCTACACCGGGGTCGAGCGTGGTCGACGCATGCCACAGGATACGGAAGGCCTGCGCAGCTACCTGGCTGACAATCAGCTGGCCTTGTGTGGCGGTTGGTGTTCCGGCAATCTCATGAATTCATCGGTTGCCGATGAAAAGCAGATGATCTCACAGCAAGTCGAGCAGTTTGTGGCTCTGGGTTCTCCGTGCATCGTCTACGCAGAGTGTTCCAACACCGTTCAGGGCAATCAGTCGGTTGCCGTGAACGATCGGCCCAAGCTGACGCGAGACGACATCTTGAGCTATGCCGCCAAGTTGTCCGAGCTGGCAAGCTGGACAGCCAGCCAGGGGCTGGTATTGGCTTACCACCACCACATGGGCTCGATGATCGAGGATCAGGACGATGTGAACTGGTTGATGGAAGGCAGCTCGGATGACGTCACCTTGCTCTTTGATACAGGCCATCTGCATTTTGGTGGCGCTGATGTACTCGGCACACTGGATACCTGGGGTCATCGCGTACACCACGTGCATTTCAAGGATGTGCGAGAAGATGTCATGCAGCGAGCTCGACGCGAGAACATGAGTTTCCTCGATGCCGTGATAGCAGGCGTGTTTACCGTACCGGGTGACCCGCAAGGTTGCATCGATTTTCAGGGTGTTACCGACCTGTTGCGCAAGCAGGACTATGCGGGCTGGATTGTCGTTGAAGCCGAGCAGGATCCTGCCAAGGCGCCACCCTATGAATACGCCAACATGGGCTATGAGCATATCGTCAGGATCTGCCAGAAATCAGGGCTCATGATCAACACCAACAAGCAAGACCAGGAGTCGATCTGATGTCAGTATTGTTGAAAAAACCCTTCGGGAATCATGGCAAGGTCCATGAGATAACAGCCACCAGCGCCGGTTGGCGCTATGTCGGATTTTCTCTGTATCGATTGCGTGCCGGCGAAACAGCCAGCGAAGCCACGGGCGACAGAGAAGTGATTCTCGTCATGGTGGAAGGCAAGGCCGAGATCAACGGCGCAGGCCAGCACTGGGGCGTACTGGGCAACCGCATGAATGTCTTTGAAAGACTGGCTCCGCACTGCCTGTATCTGCCCAACGATACGCAATGGGATGCGAAAGCCGAGACCGACTGCGTCATTGCCGTGTGCACTGCGCCCGGCAAGGGCGGGCATGAAGCACGCAGGATAGGCCCTGACGGGATCACGCTGACCGAACGCGGCAAGGGTTCCAACAAGCGCTATATCAACAATATCGCCATGGAGAACGAGGATTTTTGCGACTCCCTGCTGGTCACGGAAGTCTTCACCCCCGCCGGCAATTGGTCGTCCTACCCCAGTCATCGCCATGATGAGGATGATTTTCCCCGTATCACCTATCTGGAAGAGACCTATTACCACCGCCTGAATCCGGCAAGCGGATTTGGTGTGCAACGGGTATATACCGACGATGGCTCACTGGATGAGACCATGGCCGTAGCCGATGGCGACGTCGTACTGGTGCCGCGCGGGCATCATCCCTGCGCCGCACCACACGGATTCGACATGTACTACCTGAACGTGATGGCCGGCCCACTGCGCAAGTGGCGCTTTGTTCCAGCTCCGGAAGTCGAGTGGATTCTCGAGCGCGACGCCTGAAGGCATACACGCTTCGAATCACTGAACGCCTCGGACAAAAATGCAATGACCATCCCTTTCCAGTTGGCCGCCTGCGCTGAAATGTTGTGGCAGGACAAACCGATAGAGTGGCGTGCGTCAAGACTGACGGAACTCGGTTTTGGTGTCGGCTTATGGAACTGGCCAGAGCACGACCTGGCCAGACTCGAAGCCGTGGGTGCCGACTACACCATCATGAATGGTTACCTGGAAGGCAGGCTGGCTGACGATGAAGGTGCTGCGGCACTGCTGAAATCAGCCCGCGAGACCATACAGGTCGGTAGACGGCTGGGTGTATCGCGTCTCAACCTGCACGGTACGGGTTTGGGTGAAGGAGGAATACCGAAGTTACAGACTGATGTAATTACGGGCGCGATGTGGTTGAAAGCCCGGGATACGCTGAACAGGCTGTGTGATCTGGCGGAGGACGAAGGTGTCGTATTTACGCTGGAAAACCTGAACCTGCAAGATCACCCAGGCTGTCCCTTCAATTCCACGGCAGATGTATTGTCACTGGTATCGGCCGTGGACCGACCGCAACTGCGAATCAATCTGGACCTTTATCACACGCAGATTGGAGAAGGTGATCTGGTGCGCTGGTGCGAGAAATGCCTGCCCTGGATCGGTGAAATACAAGTCGCGGACAATCCGGGCCGTTGTGAGCCGGGATCCGGAGAGATCAACTACGCCCATATCGCAAGTGCACTCGACGCGATGAACTACCGGGGACCGGTCGCCATGGAAGCATTTGCCTCCGGCGATCCGGAAGTGGCACTGAGTGCATTCAGGCAGGCATTTACCGTGACGTCGAGTATCGGCTGATGAGTGCTTGATAGACCACTGGCGCAATTGCACGCACATTGTCTTTTCAAGAAAAGATAGACCAGATATTTGTCATTCGAATCGATGTCGGAACAACTCTCTGAGTGTTCCCGGATAGGATCGCTTGACGAATTACCACGCGGAGAAATTCTGCACACACCGGCAAGCCACTCGCTTGTCTTTCATGACATTCCAACAGGAGTAAAGAATGAGAAGAATTGTTAAAACAACTATCGCCGCCGCGACCTTGGTCGCAGCACCCGCCTTGATGGCTGCCGATATCATTGTCGTCAGTCACGGACAGGCCAGTGATCCCTTCTGGTCAGTCGTCAAGAATGGTGTCGAGAGAGCGGCGGCGGATACTGGCGCAAACGTCGAATATCGGGCACCCGAAACGTTCGACATGATCGCGATGAGTCAGCTGATCGATGCTGCCGTCAACCAGGAGCCAGATGGCCTGGTTGTCTCGGTACCGGATGCCGATGCACTCGGCCCCTCCATCCAGAATGCCGTTGCAGCTGGTATACCGGTAATTTCAATGAACTCGGGTGGCGATGCGGCGAAAGAGCTTGGCGCATTGCTGCATGTGGGACAGTCCGAATTCGATGCGGGCAAGGCTGCTGGCGAGAAGATGGCTGAGCTGGGCGGTAACCACGGTCTGTGCATCAACCACGAAGTGGGCAACATTTCACTTGACGATCGCTGTGCAGGTTTTGCCGAAGGGTTTGGTGGACCAGTAGATGTCATGCCGACAACCAATGATCCGAGTGAAATCCAGTCCAAGGTACAAGCCTCTCTGGAGTCCAATCCTGACATCGACGCAGTGATTGCTCTGGGTGCGTCGCTTGCCGGCGAGCCAGCTGTTGCCGCTGTCGATGCAGTCGGTCGTACGGGTGAGGTTCTCGTGGGCTCTTTCGACCTTTCCGGCAATTTCCTGAAGTCGGTTTCCGAAGGCAATGCAGCCTTTGCCATTGACCAGCAGCAGTTCCTGCAGGGTTATCTGCCAGTGGCCTTTCTGGCACTGCACGCAGAATACGGCCTGATGCCAGGTGGCGATGTGCCTTCAGGTCCTAACCTGATCACGCAGGAAAAGGCTGCGCAGGTAATCGATCTGTCGTCCAAGGGTATCCGTTAATACATTAACGGAACCTGTGGAGCGAGGTGGTCATTGTCACCTCGCTCCAATCCAAATACAGCATCCCGAGAGGTAAAATCATGTCGAGTGAGACAACGGTAGACGACGAACGGCTGAAGTCCGAATCCACGATGGCCAGCCTGATGAAGCGGCCAGAGCTGGGAGCCATAGCCGGCGTCGTACTGGTCACCATATTTTTTCTTATAACTGCCGACAGCGCCATGTTCACGCTGGCTGGCTTCATGAACTTCATGTCCCCGGCGGCGCAGCTGGGAATTCTGGCCATCGGTGCAGCACTGCTCATGATCGGTGGTGAGTTCGATCTGTCGCTCGGCTCCATGATTGCGTTTATCGGCCTGTTCTTCGGGGCCTGCGTGGTCAACTTCGGGCAACCATTGATACTGGCCATCCCGTTGACCTTCCTGTTCGCAGCGGTGGTCGGTACCGTCAATGGGCAGATCGTGATCCGAACAGGCCTGCCCTCTTTCATCGTGACCCTGGCATTCCTGTTCATTTACCGTGGTCTGTCACTGGTCGGTTTGAAGGCGGCCACCGACGGGTCAACGCAGCTGCGCGGGATACGCCCTGCCGTGGAGAATGACTTTCTGACGCCGATCTTCAGCGGCGATGCCTTCCCCGGATTGTTCCTGGCTCTGGCAGATATGGGACTCATCGATACTTTCCAGAATGGCACGCCCAAGGTCAAAGGCATTCCCGTGGAAATTCTCTGGTTCATCCTTATCGCCGGTATTGCCACCTATGTGCTGTTGCGTACGCCGGTTGGCAACTGGATCTTTGCCTCTGGAGGTGACGCCAATGCGGCATCCAATTCCGGTGTGCCCGTTCGCAAGGTGAAGATCGGCCTGTTCGTGGTGACGGCGGCCTGTGCTGCGCTGGTTGCCATCATAACAGTGCTTGACAGTGGTTCGACAGATGCACGACGAGGTTTTCAGAAGGAATTCGAAGCCATCATCGCAGCGGTCATCGGAGGCTGCCTGTTGACGGGGGGCTACGGATCGGCCATCGGTGCGTTCTTCGGTTCCATCATATTCGGCATGGTACTGATCGGCCTCAGCTATACGCAGATCGATCAGGATTGGTACCTGGTATTCCTGGGTGGCATGCTACTGATCGCCGTACTTTTCAACAACATGATACGCAAGCGTGTCACGGGAGAACGCTGATATGTCCACCGATCCTATTGTCCATATGGAAGGTATCGAGAAGCATTTCGGTAACGTCATTGCCTTGAACGGGGTGTCATTTGATGTTCGTGCCGGTGAGTGTCATTGCTTGTTGGGTGACAACGGTGCAGGTAAGTCGACGTTCATCAAGACCATGTCCGGGGTACACAAACCGACGCATGGTTCGATTCATTTCGAAGGCAAGCCAATGAATTTCGATAGTCCGCGGGATGCCATGGAAGCAGGCATTGCCACTGTGTTCCAGGATCTGGCGATGATCCCCTTGATGTCGGTTACCCGAAATTTCTTCATGGGCCGTGAACCTACGAAAGGAAAAGGACTGTTCAAACGCTTTGATACGGAAGCTGCGAGCAAGGCCGCTATCGAGGAGATGAAGAAGATGGGCATCAACCTGCGAGCCCCCGATCAGGCGGTGGGTACCTTGTCAGGTGGCGAACGGCAGACGGTGGCTATCGCTCGTGCGGTCTATTTCGGTGCGAAGGTATTGATTCTGGATGAACCCACCTCGGCACTGGGCGTGCGGCAGACCTCGAATGTACTGGCCACGATTGATCGGGTGCGCAAGCAAGGTGTGGGCGTTGTCTTCATCACACACAACGTCAGACATGCCATGGCCGTTGGAGACCGCTTCACCGTTCTCAATCGTGGCAAGACGCTGGGTACGGCACTCAAGGACGAAATCACTGCCGAGGAATTGCAGGATCTGATGGCGGGTGGGCAGGAACTGGCGACGCTGGAAGGTTCGCTGGGTGGTACGGTATAGCCGGTAGTCTGGTAAGTAGGATACCCTGAACGGACGTCGAACTGCGTCGGTTCAGGGACTGTACCGGATTCTTCTTGATAAAGTATCGGTGCTGGCACAGTACAACAGAGGTTTTCCCGATATTGGCGAATATCGCCGATTGTGAGGGAATACGCGTATCCATTGCCTTCATGGACCTCGAGTCTCAGCTCGCTTACACTAGCGACATTCTTTCGGTCCGGAAAACACATCTTGAAGAGCAAGCGCAACGATCCGTGTCATTGCGGCAGTGGAAGGAAGTACAAGAAATGCTGTATGCAAACCGAGACAGGGCTCTCGGGAGACGACATCCTGCGGGTGGTGCGGCAGTTGTGCCCCAGGCTGGAGAAAGCCGGTCGGGAGCAATACGGAGAGTCAGTCGAGAATGCCGCCTGGCAGGATTTCAGCCGCTGGGGGCATGAGGCCATCGCCGGTGAAGAACAGGCCTACAAGGCTGCGTTCAACGACTGGTATCTGTATGCCTGGTTACCGGATGATACGGCACTGGGCCGTGACTCCTTCGCCTCCGAGTTGTCAGACCACCCGATTGCCGCTGAATTTCTCAAGGCCAACCGGGGTGAGCTGGGTCCGGTCGAGCAAGGCACGATCGATGTTGCCACCACGGCACCGTACAGCTTTTATTCGGTGACGGCCGTAGCCGAAGATGACCGCCTGCACTTGCGAGAAATCTACACGGAGCAGGATGTCGTGGTGGAGGCTGTTGGCAGCCGGTCTTTTGCCGAAGGCGATGTGCTGTTCTGTACCGTGGTCGGGGTCAATGGTGTGTCGGTAATTCTGGGGTGCATGCCCAATGTTCTGACAGCCAACGAACAGGCAACCATAGAGGCACATCGTGAGAAATGGCGGGCCGAAGAAGGTGGCAAGCTGGATCGCCGGCTGTTGTATCTGCATGACACAGAGCTGAGACGCCTGTATTTCGTGCTCTTGTCAAAAGCGCAAAAATCCAGATTGCACTGAGCGCTACTGCTCGCGGGGCGTGATTTCACTCGTTCAGCACGGTTTGCACATGCCGTCGCCAGAAGCGCGCCTTTCGAACGACCTTCGACAGGCGATCAATGTGTGTCGTCTTCCCTGCCCTGGTTCTTCACGAGCAGATCGAAGAAGGCGCTGGCCGCTGGTGAAAGCGTGCTCTTTCGCCGGCGGAACACGACAATCTGACGCTTGATGGTTGGACCGCTGAGCAGGATTCTGCTGATGCCTGAGCGTATGCGGGGCTCAAGTGTGGATTCAGGCAATATGGCAACGCCGACACCTGCTGATACCAGACCGAGAGCTGTGGACAGATGGCGTACTTCATAGGTGCCGGACAGCTTGATGCCATGCTTGGCCAGCTGATAATCCATCAGCACGCGGTTTGCACTCAAGGTGCTGATGGTAATCAGATGAGAGTCGTTGAGATCCGACCAGACGACTCGCTTCTTGTTACCCAGGGGGTGATCTGCCGGACAAAAGAACATGTACGGCTCTTCGAGCAGTGGAGTCTCCTCAAGTTCGGGGTGGTGCTCGGTGGACATACCGACTCCCAGCTCGGCCTTGCCATGCAGTACGGCATCGCGCACATCGAATGCGTTGGTGTCGATGACTCTTATGTGGTTACCGGGGTGGGTGAGCGAATAGCGCTTGATGGCCTCGGGTAGTTTGTAGGAGGCCATCGTCGGGATGCTGGCAATCGTGAAATGACCGACGCCGTGTTTTGACACGTCCTTCAGGCGGTCTACAGCCCTTGTGACCTCTTCCACAATGGACTTGGCCTGTGGGAGAAATTCGCGGCCCACGGGCGTGAGTTCGACATATCGTGTCGTCCGATCAATCAGGCGTAGGTCGAGGTAGGATTCCAGCTTCTGGATGCGACGCGTCAATGCCGTCTGTGTGACATGCAGGTATTCGGAAGCTGCGGTGAATCCGCCTGTTTCGGCGATTGCGACAAAGGCCTGAATGCCGTCGAAGTCGAATTTCATGGATTGGCTTCCTCGTTCGCTGACTTTCTCTTATGCGCTTTTCGAATCAATCATACGATTTATTGCATTTCCGTACAAACTACCTTCCACCCTACTATTGGCACAACCAGGCAAGAGCAGTGGGCAGAGGAGACAAGACGGATGAGATGCATTCCCTGCGTTCTGATGCGAGGCGGTTCGTCCAAAGGACTGTTTTTCCTTGCACAGGATCTACCGACAGCGACAGATGAGAGAGATCGACTGTTGCTGGCTGCAATGGGTTCTCCGGATCTTCGGCAAATTGATGGCATGGGCGGTGGTGACAGCCAGAGTAGCAAAGTGGTTATCGTTCAGGCATCCGCCCGGGAGGACGTTGATGTGGAACATCTGTTTGCCCAGGTGTCCGTCGCCCGAAACTTTGTCGATTATCTGCCGAACAGCGGCAATATGCTTGCCGCTGTAGCACCTTTCGCGATAGAGCAGGGAATCATTCCCGCCTCCTCCCCCGAGAGCTGTGTGCGTGTGCTCAACCTCAACAGTGGCAAGATTGTCGAGGTCACATTGTCGACGCCACAGGGCAAGGTCAACCATGAGGGCGACTGTCGTCTCGATGGCGTGCCTGGCAGTTTTGCACCGCTGCAACTGCGTTTCCTCGATCCTGCCGGTACGCGTACCGGCGTGTTGTTGCCGACCGGCAAGGCGCGGGACATCATTTGCGGCGTAGAAGTCACTTGCATTGATTGTGCGATTCCTCTGGCGATCGTTGAAGCCGAGTCGCTTGGCAAAACAGGTCACGAGTCAAAGGAAGAGCTCGATGCCGACATCGAGTTTTCCAGCAATCTGAAACGCATTCGACTGGAGGCGGCCAGGCTGATGCGACTTGAGGATTCTGCAAGTATCGCGCTGCCCAAAGTCGCCATCGTCGCATCTCCGCGCCACGGCGGCAGTATCGCGGCACGCTATTTTTCACCGACCTGGTGCCACGCAACGTTTGCCATCTCTGGCGCGCTGGGACTGGCTGCGGCCTGTCATGTGACGGATTCTGTCGCGGAAGCCTGCGTTGAGCTGGATGTCAAGCACTACGACCGAATCGTCGTCGAGCATCCGGGCGGCAGCATGCAATGCCATGTCGATGTCACCGATCACACACCCGGCAACATGCCGCTGGTGGCCAGCGGCTCTGTGGTCACCACGGCAAGGCCGCTGCTCAGCGGTGTCGTGGTGATTCCTGAAAGACACACCATTCCAGAAACGGCTTTTACCGTTTCACCACAAAATTGATGTACCCACAACGGAGAAATACCATGAAAAACGCCATGAATCTCACACGTCGAGACCTGCTCGGCGCAACGGCGGCCCTTGTCGCTGCAACCGTGCTCTCACCCCTGCCGGCTTACGCTGAAGCAGTCGACTTCAGTGATGAGACGATAGAATTCTTCATGCCATTCGGCGTAGGTGGAGGCTCTGATACCTGGGCTCGTTTCAACGCGCCGTTTCTGTCCCGGCACCTGCCCGGACAACCCACGGTGGTAGTGAAGAACGTGCCCGGCGGCGGCTCGATCACTGGTGCCAACCAGTTTACCAAGCGTGCCAAAGCGGACGGCATGAGTGTGCTGGGTACATCGGCATCTACCCAGTTCCCCTATCTGCTCGATGACAAACGCGTCAAGTACGAATACAAGGACTGGCAGGTGGTGCTTGCGGCACCAACCGGTGGTGTTGCCTATCTCGATAGCGAGCTGGGTGTCGAATCCCTTGCTGATCTGGAAAAGCTGAAAGGCCAGCGGCTGATCTATGGGAGCCAGGGCGCGACTTCACTGGATCTCGTACCGTTACTGGCCTTTCGTCTGCTGGGTCTCGATGTACAACATGTCTTCGGTATGAAGAGCCGCGGTGAAGGGCGTCTGGCGTTTGAACGAGGTGAAGCCAATATCGATTTCCAGACCACGTCCGCCTATCTCAAGAGCTCACTGCCCATGGTTGAGGAAGGCAAGGCTGTCCCCCTGTTCAGCATGGGGGCTGCTGACGACAATGGCATCATCGTTCGTGATCCGAACTTTCCCGATCTGCCGCACATCGGTGAAGCCGTTGAAACCGTCACTGGCAAGCCACCCGAAGGTATCGAATGGGATGCGTTCAAGGCCTTTCTGATTGCCGGGTTTCCAGCCCAGAAACTGTTGATGCTGCCCAAGGGGACATCCGCGGATATCGTGGAAGCCTACCGCGAGGCTGTGCGCAACATGAAGGATGATCCGGAATACCAGGCAGCCAAGGTCGATGCACTGGGAGGTTATGAACAGGTCACCGACGAAGCGGCTGATGCACTGTTTGCCGAGGGCACGACGATCGACCCGGTGGCACGAGACTGGGTGAGAGCGCTGCTTGAAAAAGACTACAACGCGCGCTTTTGATTGTCGCGAAGCCGCTTCAAGCGTCAGTCAGCGGAATTGCCCTGTTGGTGATTCCGCCTGACTGATGCCCGTCACGGCAACAGCCGTGCCACGCCGGCCGTCCACTTTCACGGAGTCATTTCATGTTCGAAGCCATCCAGAGTGCTTTCGTCGCGCTCATATCGTTTCATCACTTTGCCTATATGTTCCTCGGCATCGTTGTCGGGCTGGGCGTCGGTATCCTGCCCGGTCTGGGCGGTATTGCGGGAATGTCGCTACTCATGCCTTTCATCTACGGCATGGATCAGACATCAGCTCTGGCCATGCTGGTCGGCATGGTCGCGGTAATCCCCACCGGCGACACCTTCACGTCGGTTCTGATGGGTATACCCGGTTCCAGCGCCAGTCAGGCGACTGTTCTCGACGGCTTTCCGTTGGCCAAGAAGGGGCAGGCGGCGCGCGCACTCAGTGCTGCGTTTTCAGCCTCGTTGTTGGGCGGGGTATTCGGCGCCGTGATGCTGACCGGTTTCGTGGTTGTCGCCAAGCCACTGATATTGTCATTCACAACGGCTGAACTGTTCATGTTCTCCCTGCTCGGATTGTCGGTCGTGGGTGTGCTGGCTGGCGAGAGCATCATGCGCGGCGTGGTAGCAGCCGGATTGGGGCTTATGGTAGGCGCGATGGGTGCCGCACCTGCTACCGGCGAGAGTCGTTTCGATCTGGGTATCGACTACCTGCAAGACGGCATTCCGCTGGTCATCATCGGACTGGGTCTGTTCGCCATTCCCGAAATTGCCGATCTGATTCGCCGTTCTCGCCCGATAGCGTCCGGTTCAGGTCTGGGAGACGGCTGGCTGCAAGGCGTGCGAGATACCTTGAAAAACTGGTTCCTGGTCATGCGTTGCTCGGCCCTGGGTACTTTCATCGGCTCCATTCCCGGTCTGGGTGGTGGCGTGGTTGACTGGATTGCCTATGGTCATGCCGTGCAGGCCAGCAAGGACTCCAGCGAGTTCGGCAAGGGCGAAGTCAAGGGAGTGATTGCCCCCGAGGCTGCCAACAATGCGCTTCAGGGTGGCGCGTTGATGCCGACATTGCTCTTCGGAATCCCCGGCTCGGGCAGCATGGCGGTGTTTCTGGGTGGCATGGCGCTGCTGGGTTTGCAGCCCGGTCCATCGATGGTAACCACAGACTTGCAATTGACTTACACGATTGCCTGGACGCTGGCATTTTCAAGCATCGTCGGAGCGGCCTTCTGCTTTTTTCTCGCTGTACCGATCGCTCGACTGACCTTCGTTCCATTCAATCTGATTGCGCCCTTCATGATCATGATCATCTGTTTTGCCGCCTTTCAGGCGCGACGGGACCTGACTGATCTTCTGGTGCTGTTTGCAGTGGGAATGGTCGGCATCTTTCTACGCCGCTTCGGCTGGCCAAGGCCAGCATTCCTGATCGGCTTTGTGCTTTCAAGTCAGGCTGAAAACTACCTGTACCAGGCATTGCAATTCTACGGTTGGGAATTCGTTCAACGCCCCGGGGTGTTGATCATCGGTGCGCTGGCAATCGGCTCCACGCTCATGGCGCTGCGCAGCAGGGTGTCGGAGGATGGTGCCGTGAATCTCGATGCCGATGGCAAGAAGGTGGACAAGCCGATACTGGGTGGTGCGAGCAGAAAAGAGCGACGACCGCAGATCGTGTTTGCCGTTCTGCTGTTCGTAACGTTTCTGTATGGTGTCCTGAGCAGTGCACCTCTGAGCTTTCTCGGGTCCGTGTTTCCGTTCTACACATCGGTTTTGATGGTCGCGTTCATGGGCTATATGGTGATGATGCTCCTGAATGGGGCGCCTGGGCACTCGGCTCATTTTGACCAGGAGGTGGCTGCCAGGGCCAGAGGAGCCGATGACGGCACGACGGTCTGGCCATCGGTGGGATGGTTCGTGTTCCTGTTCGGTATGACAGCACTGTTCGGGTTCATCCTGTCGATAACCGTTTTCATCATGACTTTCCTGATGGTACGAACCTCTCTTGGCGTGTCACGCAGCGTGATCTACACGGTGCTGTGTATTGCTTTCATGTGCACTCTGGGTCACTTCCTGACACTGGATTTCCCGCCAGGGTTATTGCAGCACTACACCGATATGCCATGGCCCCTGAAGTAGATCGGGCCTTTGAAAAACATCCTGTTTTCCACTGAATCATCGCTGGAGTCAGCTCGTCGCCAGCCCTCTTGCAGAGGGCTGGTAGCAGACAGTGGCGCCGCATTGCGTGAAGGAGTATTTGAAATGAAGCTTGAAGAATGGATCGGTCGTTCGGAAGAAGTCTCTGACAGTGTTACGGCCACGCCCTATGCGGCCTTGTCTGCCACCTTCGATCGTCCTGCGGAACGACCGGAAGCGGGTACCCCACTACCTGGCTTGTGGCATTGGCTCTACTTTCTGCCCTTGCATCGTCAGTCCGAAATAGGTCATGACGGTCACGCAAGGCTCGGTGGCTTTCTGCCTCCGGTACCGTTGCCACGACGCATGTGGGCAGGAAGCCAGTTCACCTTTCACAAGCCATTGCGTGTCGGAGATGCGTTGACTCGTACCTCGACAATTCATGATGTCACTGAAAAGAACGGCCGAACCGGGCCGCTGGTGTTCGTCAAGGTGCGCCACGAGATACGTCGTGAGGGAGAGACGGAAACAGCCTTGACCGAGTATCACGATATCGTCTACCGGCAGGCAGCAAAGCCTGATGATGTTCCGCCTTCGCCCGTGGCCGCGCCGGCAAGCTCTACCTGGGAAAGAAGATGGGTGCCAGATGATGTATTGCTGTTTCGCTACTCCGCATTGACATTCAACGGTCATCGCATTCATTACGACCGCAAGTACGTGACGGAAACCGAAGGCTATCCCGGATTGATTGTACATGGGCCGATGATCGCCACCCTGCTGCTCGATCTGCTGCGCCACGAGTTACCTGACGCGGAGCTTGCCAGTTTCGAATTCCGAGCAGTACGGCCCGTATTCGATATCAATCACTTCCATGTCTGCGGAGAACCCGAGCCCGATGGCAAGACGTTTCGGCTGTGGGCAAAGGACCACGAAGGCTGGCTGACCATGCAGGCAACCGCGGTCATCAGACAGGGGGAATGAGATGAGACCTCTTGACGGTATAACCGTAGTTACCCTCGAGCATGCCATTGCTGCACCCTTCGCCACTCGGCAACTCGCCGATCTGGGCGCCCGAGTCATCAAGGTCGAGCGACCAGGTGTGGGTGATTTTGCCCGGGGTTACGACGAACGGGTACGGGGTCTCGCCTCGCATTTCGTGTGGATCAACCGTTCCAAGGAGAGTCTGACCCTGGATATCAAGCACCCTGACGCGTTGGCTGCGCTCAAGCGATTGATAGTCGATGAGGCTGATGTGCTCGTTCAGAACCTGGCGCCAGGTGCTGCAGCGAGGCTGGGGCTGTCCCATGAGGTTCTCTCTGCAAGCAAGCCGGAAATCATTGTCTGTGATATTTCCGGTTATGGAGACAACGGACCCTACCGCGACAAGAAGGCCTACGATCTGTTGATTCAGAGCGAATCGGGATTTCTGTCGGTGACAGGTACGGAAGAAGAACCGTGCAAGGCAGGTCCGTCGATCGCCGATATCGCTGCGGGGATGTACGCCTATACCAATATTCTGGCAGCATTGATGGAACGCCAGAAGACCGGCCGCGGACAGCATCTCGATATCTCGATGCTGGAGAGTCTGGCGGAGTGGACCTCCTACCCGTTGTACTACGCCTTTGACGGTGCTACACCTCCACCACGTACAGGTGCCAGTCACGCCACCATCTATCCCTACGGGCCGTTTCCAGCGGGTGATGGCAAGACGGTGATGTTCGGTCTGCAGAACGAGCGCGAATGGTCTGCCTTCTGCAACACGGTGCTGCTGCAACCAGCGTTGGCTGAGGAGGAGCGCTTTGCCGGTAATTCCAGACGCAGTGCCGGGCGTGTGGAACTGCGCCGGATCATCGTGGATGCTTTCTCCGATCTTTCGGCGGAACAGGTTGTCGAGCGACTCGACGCCGCCAATATCGCCAACGCGCAAGTCAACGACATGCAGGCTGTATGGGATCACCCGCAGCTCGAGGCCCGCAAGCGCTGGCGTCAGGTGGAAACGTCGGCAGGTGTGGTCCCTGCACTGCTGCCACCTGGTTCCTGGAAAACAGGAGAGCCGCGCATGGACCCTGTCCCTGCTCTTGGTCAACATTCGGCAGCAATTCTGGCACAACTGGGATATACCGCTGAACAGGTGGCTGAGTTCAAGAGCACGGGTGTGATCTGAGTATCCAGGAGCAAGCCATCATGAGTTTCCCCATTACCTATCTCTTTGTTCCCGGCAATCGTCCTGATCGCTTTGACAAAGCGTTTTCGACCAGCGCCGGCGTTGTCATTCTGGATCTTGAAGACGCGGTGATTCCAGCCGACAAGGCTGTCGCTCGCGACCATATTGCTCGTTGCTTTCGTAATCATCCAGAAGTTTCGGGTCGCATTGCCGTTCGCATCAATGACAGCGAATCCGAATGGTTCCCAGGCGATCTTGCATGGCTACGCAGTATCGGCATACCTCTGGTGATGTTGCCGAAATCGGAAAATCGCCAGCAGATAGAGACCGTTATCGGCAATGGTCCTGACGGAGTCCGTGTCCTGGCGCTTGTCGAAACTGCCCGTGGCATACGCAATGTGGATGAAATTGCCGAAACCGAAGGCGTTCAGCGGCTGGTCTTTGGCACTCTGGACTATGCCGTAGATCTGGATCTTACCGGCGAGAACAGCGGTCTTGCTTACGCCTCGGCACGAATCGCCATCGCTTCGCGTTGTGCTGAGCTGCCCTCCCCGGTTGCAGGGGTCACCCCCTCTATCAAGGATATCGAGCGCATCAAGAGCGATTTTGCCTTTGCTCGCAACTACGGATTTGCTGCCAAGCTGTGCATTCACCCTGCACAGATCGACATCGTACATGCCGCCTGTCTGCCAACGGCAGCTGATCAGGCATGGGCGCAACGTGTCATGCAGGCCGCGCGATCATCCGATGGCGCCGTTCAGCTTGACGGCAAGATGATCGATCGCCCCGTCGTGCTAAAGGCGCAGGCCATCCTCGCGCGCAGTGACGTCTCTGCGGCGCGTTGATCCTCTCTCATCAACAACCAACATCCCGATAATACAAGGAGCTGACATCATGGCCGCTGGCATCATAGACTCGCAAATCTTCGGAAACATCTTCAGTACAGACGCCATGCGTGACGTCTGGTCCGATCGCAATCGAACGCGGCATTACGTCGAGTTCGAACGGGCATTGGCTGTCGTCCAGGGAAGACTGGGCATCATCCCGCAGGAGGCTGCCGACGAAATCGTCAGCAATTGCCATATCGACAAGATCGACATGGAACAGTTGCGTGAACAGACCGAGCGTATCGGTTATCCGGTGCTGGGTGTCGTCACACAGATCAACGGACTGTGTCGTGACAAACTGGGCGAGTTCGTCCATTGGGGGGCCACGACGCAGGACATCACTGACACAGCGACAGTGATGCAGATTCGTGAAGCCCTGGAGATCATCGATGAAGATCTGAAAGCCATCTCCGAGGCTCTGGTGTCGCTCTCCACGCGCTACCGAGACACGCCGGTCATCGGCCGCAGCAATCTGCAACAGGCCATACCCGTCACATTCGGGTTCAAGACGGCAGCGATCCTCGCTGGTATCGAACGACACCGGGAACGTCTTGCACAGCTACGTCCTCGCGTACTGATGGGAGAGTTCGGCGGTGCCTGTGGCACCCTGGCATCGATCGAGAAAGGCGCCATGGAAACGCAAGCCGGTCTGATGGAAGAACTGGGGCTGGCACAACCGGACATCGCCTGGCACACCGTACGCGATACCATCGCCGAAGTTGGCGCTTTTCTGGGTTTGGTGGGTGGCTCTCTGGGCAAGATCGCGATGGACGTCAAGCTGATGATGCAGCACGAAGTGGCCGAAGTCTATGAGCCCTTCGCGCCCGGACGAGGATCGAGCAGTACCATGCCGCAGAAGCGCAACCCCATATCCAGTTGTTACATCCATGCTGCCATCTCCGTGGTGCGCCAGCATTCCGCCTCTCTCATGGACGCCATGGTTGCCGACCATGAGCGTTCCACCGGCCCGTGGGAGATCGAATGGATAGCTTTGCCAGAAGCCTTCTGTCTGCTCGCCGGCGCTCTCAGGCAAACCCGTTTTGTACTGGAAGGCCTGGAAGTCGATGAAGCGAACATGCGAACCAATATCGATCTCACCAATGGACTGGTAATGTCCGAGGCGGTGATGATGGGACTGGGACCTTACATTGGGCGGGAGTACGCTCACGATCTGGTGTATGACCTGTGCCGCGAGGCGATACAGAGCAAGCGACCACTGCTTGACTTGCTGGTCGACCACCCGGAAATCAGTGCCCATCTGGACCGTCCTGCACTGGCGCATTTGTGTGATCCGGCCAACTATCTGGGCCAGGCCGGCGTGATGGTTGACAAGGTGCTCAGCCGCGCCGCGAAACACGCTGCATAGGTCGAGTCCTGTTGTGAATCTGCCTCGTGGCGTCTGTCCGAGGCAGCTTGAGCCACGTACCTTCAACTTGCTGATATGGTGAAACACGCATGTTCCTCGACATTCCCTGCACCCTGATGCGCGGCGGCACCTCCAAGGGACCGTACTTCCAGGCACACGATCTTCCTTCCGATCCGGCAGAACGCGATCGCGTTCTACTGGCGGCGATGGGTTCGCCCCACATTCGTCAGGTTGATGGTATAGGCGCAGGAGACACTCTCACGAGCAAGGTGGTCATTGTCAGTCCATCGACACGCGACGATATCGACATCGAATATCTGTTCGCACAAGTGTCGGTTGATCAGATGCGTGTGGATACCATGCCCAATTGCGGCAATATGCTGGCCGGGGTAGGCCCCTATTCCATCGAGAGTGGACTGGTCCAGGCTCAGGATCCCGTTACCACCTTGCGTATTCTCAACCGCAATACCGGCAAGATAGTTGAGGCAAGCATTCAGACCCCGGGCGGAAGAGTGACCTATCAAGGCAGCGTCGGCATCGATGGTGTGCCCGGCACGGGGGCTCCGATCGTACTCAATTTCCTCGATGCTGCCGGAGCCAGAACAGGTAAGCTTTTTCCCACCGGAGAGCGTATGGAAGTGGTGAACGGCATCAGTGTGAGCTGTGTCGATTTCGCCTCGCCACTGGTGTTCATCGCTGCGGAGTCCTTTGGTCTTACTGCTCACGAATCCAGACAGGAGCTGGATGCTGACAAGGCACTGAAAGCCGGAATCGAAGAGATACGTATCGAGATCGGCAAACGCGCAGGCCTCGGCGATGTGAGTGAATCGGTGTTGCCCAAGGTCGCTTTGGTAGGAGCAGCGGCCGGTGATGGCACCATTGCCGCCCGGTATTTCACACCGTGGACATGCCACTCGGCATTTGCCGTGACGGGAGCCTTGTGTCTTGCGGCCGCATCCAGCATCGCTGGAACAGTCCCTGCGCAGTACGCGCAGCACCGCAGGAACGACCCGAACCTGAATCGTATCGAGCACCCGGCCGGTGCCCTTGACATTCGCATGAGTCCGGCAAGACATTCAACGGCGGAAAACCCTTCCTTTTCGATGGCTGGACTGGTGCGTACAGCGAGGCCATTGTTCATTGGAACAGTGCATGTCCAGGTTGACTATCAGCCGTCAAGTCTTGCAAACGCATGCCTGCCGTCATGACGGTCTGAAGAATGGCGGAACTCATCAGGCTGGAAACAGCACGACAGTCGATCGGGAGTGATGCGATATCTCCCTCAAAATGTCGTGATATGCTTGCCTACCCGATAGTGTGATTTCCCGGTCCAGAACAATGAACCCTTCTTCATTCAGGGAGTTTCAGTCAATGACTGTCAACGCAGGCACTCTACTAAAACGATTGCAGCGATCAGCCATCGCCGTTGCAGCACTGGTCGCATTTCCCGGTGTGCTGCTGGCTGCCGAGGAAATACGTGTACTGAACTGGCAAGGGTACGGCACCGATGAAGCCTGGGCGCTGGAAGCATTCGAGGAACAGACCGGTATATCGGTCGTGCATGACTACTTCAACTCCGAGCAGGAGATGCTGACCAAACTGCGGACCAATCCTGGCGTCTACGATGTGGTATTGATCAACAGTGCTTTTACATCCGTCGCCGCCGATGAAGGCCTGATTCAGGAAATGGATCTGTCCAGGCTCGACAACGCAGCGGATCTGTCACCGGAGATGCGAGACAGTGCTGGCCTGAACCGCGATGGCAAGACATTCGGTGCTGCCTGGGTCTGGGGGCTGACCTCATTCGCGGTGGATACGACTGATATCGAGCCTGTCCCCGACAGCATCAATGCCTTGTGGGATGAGGCGCATGCAGGCAGAGTCGGCTGGCGAGATGACGCGGTAGAATCCGTGATGCTTGCGGCCATCGCCACGGGTCAGGACATCAACCATCCGGATGATCTGGATGCCATCCGTGAGAAATTGCGTGCCTTGAAGCCTCAGATACGCACCTTCTGGTCGTCGGAAAACGAATGGAATCAGTTCATGTCGTCCAACGAGTTCGATCTCGCCACCTATTGGAGTGGTTCTGCATCGCGTTCCAGAAGCCAGTTCAAGTTGCCGGTGGAGTTCGTCATTCCGACTGAAGGGGCCATTGGCTGGCTGGATGGGCTGTCGATTGCCACCGACGCACCTCATGAGTCCGCCGCTTATCAATTCATCGACTGGATGATCGATCCGGCATTCTATGTGCAGTGGGACACCGAGGTTGGTGCGCCGGCATCGGCCAATGCGAAGGCACTGGCGCAGCTGGATGAGTCGGCTTTCAACCGCCAGATCCTGGGAGATGCAGAGAAGATTGCCAACGTGCAGTTCATGGGGGCGATGGAAGATGCACAGCGGGAGGCTTTTCTTGCGCTGTGGCAGGAGACCAAGACTTTCCTCCAGGAATAATCTGCCCTCTCGTTTGCACTTGACGTCAACGGAGTTGTATTGATGAGCGGGACCGACGGTGTTCGACGTCCTGCCAACCGTGCGCTACCATTTCTGCTGGGCCCCGCCTATCTGTGGCTGGCGGTCACGGTATTCCTGCCGCTGTCGGCCATGGTGTATTTCAGCTTTCTGAGTGAAGCCCCCATCGGTGGGCGAGAAGCGCTCTGGAGCCTGTCCAACTACGCCGAGTTTTTCGACAAGGCGTTTTATCGGACTCTGATGTGGCGCTCGTTTCAGCTTGGCGCCGAAGTCACGCTGTTGTGTTTTCTCCTCGGTTTTCCTTGCGCCTATGTACTGGCCAAGCTGATCAAGGGACGCTGGCGCGAAGCGCTGTTCCTGCTGGTCATCCTGCCTTTCTGGAGCAATGCGCTGGTTCGCATCTTTTCCTGGACCATGGTGCTTCGCGGCAATGGCGTCCTGGAACGTCTGGTCAACGTGTTCCTGCCTGACGCGGGCTCCCTGAACCTGATGTTTACCTACCCTGCCGTATTGATCGGCCTGGTGCACTCCTACCTGCCCTACATGATACTTACCTGTTATATATCGATTCAGGCGATCGATGATGACCTGATCGAAGCGGCGCGCTCTCTGGGTGCCGGGCGTGTCACGGTTTTCCGGCGTATCCTTCTGCCGCTGGCTCTGCCCGGTATCATGGCCGGCGCCATTCTGACGTTCGTCCCGGTCATCGGTTCCTTCATGGAGCCGCGTTTGCTGGGCGGCCGAAATGGCACCTTCATCGGTACGGTCATCGAGGATCAGTTCACTGCCGTGTTCAACTGGCCACTCGGGGCAGCCTTGTCGTTCATCATGCTCGGATTTGTACTGATACTGTTTCTGCTGGCAGCACCGGTGATTCGCAGGGTATCGACATGAAGCGGCCCAGCCACTACCTGATCACACTGAGCAAAGTGTACCTTGGACTGATTCTGCTGTTTCTGTACGTGCCCATCGTCGTCATGGCCGTCATGTCCTTCAACGCATCTCCTCTGTACGCGCTGCCACTGGAGTTGACACTGGACTGGTATCGCTCGCTGGCTTCCAATCACAAACTGATTGATGCTGGTATCAACAGTCTCAAGCTGGCGGTGATGACCACGGTGATCGCCTCATTGCTGGGCACCTCTGCTGCGCTGGCATTCTTTCGATATGAGTTCCCCGGCAAGCGTCTGTTACAGACCCTGCTGTATCCACCCATCGCCATTCCCTGGTTGATCATCGGCACATCCATGTTGATCTTCTTCTTCTGGATCGGCATCGGACGCGGACTGCACGCCATGTTGCTGGGTCATGTGGCATTGGCCCTGCCCTATGTGGTCATTGTGGTATCGGCGCGTCTGGCAGGCTTTGACAGAACGCTCGAGGAGGCGGCACGTTCTCTCGGTGCCGGACCATTGCAGGTGCTTCGTTACGTCACCCTTCCCTATCTGCTGCCCGGCGTGGTTGCGGCCGCCCTGTTTGCCTTTGCCGTGTCATTCGATCAGTTCGTTATCTCCTATTTTCTGGCAGTGCCCGGTGTCTCGACCTTGCCAGTGGAGATCTACACGGCCATTCGCAAGGGGTTTACCCCCGAAGTCAACGCCATTGCCACCATCGTGATCAGTGTCTCCATGGTATTGCTGCTGGCTGTTGCACGCTTGTACAAATTCGGAGGAGATCGTTGATGGCCGCCATATCGGTGAAGGGCGTCAGTCGTCAATTCGGTTCGTTTCGTGCGCTGGACAAGGTCTCCATCGAATTTGCTGACGGCGGCTTTCATGCGCTGCTCGGTCCCTCGGGTAGTGGCAAGACGACATTGTTGCGAGTGATTGCCGGTTTCGAGTATCCCGATACCGGCACGATCACCATCGGCGGAGAGTCGGTGGAGTCCATTCCCGTGGAGAAGCGACAGGTTGGCTTGATGTTCCAGAATTACGCCTTGTTTCCTCACATGTCGGTATACGACAACATAGCCTTCGGTCTGACGGTGAGACACACTGCTCGAGCGGAGATTCGTCATCGTGTGCACGAAGTGCTTGAGCTGGTACGTCTGCAGGGGCTGGAAAAACGCAAGCCTGCCGAACTTTCGGGCGGCCAGAAACAGCGCGTGGCACTGGCTCGCGCCATTGTCTTTCGACCTCGCGTCTTGCTGCTCGATGAGCCGCTGAGTGCGCTGGACAAATCTCTCAGGCTGGACATGCAGGTAGAGCTGAAGCGCATCCAGCGTGAAGTCGGTATCACCACCTTGCTGGTCACGCACGATCAGGAAGAAGCGTTGACGCTGAGCGATCGTATCGGCATCCTTGATCACGGAGTTCTGGTGCAACAAGGCGCTCCTCTGGATATCTATGAGCGTCCGGCGACTCCCTTCGCTGCCACGTTTCTCGGCGACGCCAATCTCTTGTCCACGCAAGCCGGTAGTTATCTGCCGGATGCTGCCGGTTGCAGTGTTCGCCTTGAAAGTGGAAGTACCATCCACAGTACCAACACGGGCGATGCTGACGGCAGCGATATCGTATGCGCCGTTCGTCCCGAAAAAATGTTCCTCTTGCGTGCAGACGAAACTCCCGAGCCTGGCATGAACGTATTGCCGGCGACGGTCATCCGTCACCTCTTCGCCGGCAGCAGCCTGAACTACGAATTGGCATGGCACGAAACGACCCTTCGCGTCTTCGCTCAGAACAACGGCGCGCCACTGTTTGCAGAAGGGTGCCCGGTGACGGTGGCCTGGCATCCCTCACACACCATTGTGATGAATGCCTGAGCAGTTGGTCATGCACCCTGATTACGGACTGGTTTGAACAGACTATGACCTCACCACTTCATTCTCCCTTGAGCACGCGCAGCCTGATGGTCTGCATCGACATGCAGCGGCTGTTTCTCGAGCCTGGGGACTGGTTTGCCGAGACAGGACTGTCCATTCTGCCTCAGTGCGAGCGACTGGCTCAGGCGGGTGGCAAGCGTTGTCTTTTCACCCGGTTCATCACTGCGCGAAATGCCGCCACTGCGCAGGGTACCTGGCAGCGCTATTACCGTCACTGGGCGTCTGTGACGCGTGACCATGTGGGTGATGCGGTCATGGCAGTCCATCCCTCTCTACAGGCATTTGCCAGGCCCGAGCAATGCTTTGACAAGCTGACTCATGATGCGTTCGACAGTGAGACCTTCGCCAAGCACATTCGCGCCGCAGAGCCAGACGCCCTGGTGTTGTTCGGAATCGAGACTGATGTGTGTGTGCTGGCAACGGCACTCTCTGCGGTCGATCTGGGTTACCGCGTCATCGTGGTCACCGACGCCTGTGCCAGTTCCGCTCCGGAGTCGCATGCGGCCTGCCTGACGCATATCTACCCGAGATTCGATCAGCAGATCGAACTGATCGACACCGCAACCTTGTTGCAAGCGTGGAGCGCAGCATGACTCGGGCAGAATCAGACTGGGGCACCTGGACGGCGGACAGACCCCTCGAGCTGTCGCATCTTTCTTCGGGGTTTGCCATGACCCCTGTGCTGTATTCGGCACGGGCCAACAGCGCGACAGCCATTCCCCCCGGAGAGCTTGTTCGCTTCGGTCGACGCGGTATCACCAATGGACAGGTCTGTTTCGAGACCCGTCATGAGGAGACCGACCTTCGCTGGCGATACGATCTGGCGGAGTCGGCCAGCACGCATATTCACTGGCATTGTGACGCGCACGGTGAGTGGGGATTACGCTACTGGGTGAATCTGTGTTTCAGCGCACCAGCGGGGATCGGTTTCCGATTCGATCGTGCCACGGGTGTATTGCGCAGCGATAATGAGACGGGTCCGCAACTCTCGGTTCGTACCGCAAAGCTGCCCTTGATGGCAACCTTCCACGACGACCTGGCGGCACTGCTCGATGAGTATGGCGACAAGGGCTACTTCTATCTCGGTTCTCGTGGCACATCTGGTGCCTTCGCTGTATTGCGCTTCAATCTGGAAGAAGCGCCAGCGATGTCCTGTCACATTTCACTGAGCATGGCCGAGTCGACCATTGCCGGATCCGGGCAGCCGAATGACCAGTCGGTCTTGCCGAACACCGTCGCGCCACTGGCGAGTGAGGTCGCTGCACTGTCGGAGAACAGGCAGGGCTCATCAGGTGGTACCAGTGCCAGATCTGACGAATCAGGACCATCAACAGAACATGACACCTCTGCGGCGCAGCATGCGCTTGAAGCCATGCACGACGTCCTGGCCTGGAACCATGTGCATGATCCCATCAATGCTCGCAGCTACACCGTGTTGACACGCTTCTGGAATCAGCAGAAGTTTGGCGGTTTCGGCATCTGGATGAACGACGTCATGTACCACGCCCTGATGTGGAGTCGCTTCGATGCTGCAAAGGCGCGGAGCAATATAGACGCCGTATTTGCCTGGCAAACGGATGAGGGCAATTTCCCCTGCCTGGTCACTGGCAACGATGCCTGGCTGGATCGATCGCAACCTCCCATCGTCAGTTATGTCATCTGGTGTTGCCATCGCAATTCGCAGGACAAGGAGCTACTGCAATGGGCCTTTCCACGACTGCTGGCCAACCATGACTGGTGGTGGCGCAGACGCAGTTTGCATGACACCGGGCTGGTGGCATACGGTACCAGTCTTGATGTAGGCGATGGTTTGTACAAGGGCACCAAGCTTGCCGCGAAGGATGAATCATCGATGGACAATATGGCGGTACATGATCCGGCAGAGTTTGATGCCAGTACGGGCCTCATTCAGGCAGCTGATGTCGGCCTGAATTCCCTACTGGCGCTGGACGGTGAGATTCTTGCGCAGATGGCCAGGCTGCTCGAACTGGACGATGAAGCCTTACGTCTCGAACAACAAGGCGAGGCTCACAGGAAACGCATTGCGGAGTGGCTGTGGGATGACAGTCGTGGGGTCTTTGCCAACCGCATGATGGATGGTCGTTTCGTACAAGCACTGGCGCCAACTTCCTTCTTTCCCATGGCCGCAGGAATTGCCACGGAGGCTCAGGTGGATAGTCTCATCAGGAACTACCTGAAACCGGAAGAAAAATTCGGCGGGCAATTCGTGCTGCCCTCCGCCACTCGCGATGATCCCGCCTACCAGGACAATGTCTATTGGCGAGGCCGAATCTGGGCTCCCCTGAATTACTGGGTATATGAAGGCCTGCGCCGCTATGGGCGCGAGATCGAGGCCAGCACACTTGCCAGCAAGAGCCTGAACCTGTTCAAGCAGGGATGGGAACAACGACAATGTGGAGAGAACTATCACGCGGAGACCGGTGCCATTGCAGACCAGTCCGACACGGATACCTTCTACACCTGGGGGGCCATGCTGCCTGCACTGCATGTCAAGGAGGTGTTCGATGATACGCCCTGGCAAGGTATGAGTCTGTCGCCGTTTCAGGCTGAAGGCGAGTTCGGACCGATCACAACGGCATGGGGCGTGTTGAGCATTGTCAATGAAGGGTCGCATTGGACTATCAGAGCCAAGGATGCTGAGCTGATGTCGGGCACGGTATGCAGCCGCCTGAGTCATGTGTTGCTGACTGAATCGTCTTTCCATGCGGAACTTGACGCGTCAGGCATCGATGAGACGCTCAGGTTTACCGGTCGCACCATTATTGCTGCACGTTTGGGTCAATCTGATCTGATGGTCAACTCGGATACTGTCACATTGTCCGCCGGTCATGACGGAGGACAGCTCGTTCTGCGTTTCGACACAGGAAGATGATGAACATCCAGGTTTGGCGTTTTCGAGAGGCTGAAACAGAGAGCCTTGCACGGCGCTTCAACTTTCGCGTTCGTTCCATGTAATCTGATCCCATGCTGTGGTAGCTGCAAATGGACGTCGGGAAATTGATTGGCTCAACCAGCACAGCAAGACAGATTTTTCACATCCCTGTCGAAAGTCTGCGCAGCAAGCTTCAGGCCTTCCACCGTGGTGAGATACGGAAATATCATCTCGCTCAGCTGTTGATAAGTCATGCCCATCTTGATCGCCACCGCTGCCGTTTGAATACTGTCTGCGCCTTCCGGCGCTAGTATGTGCGCCCCTAACAGTCGGCCGGATTCTCGGTCTGCGACCAGCTTGATCAATCCTCTCGTATCGCGGGCGGCCAATGCGCGCGGGACATTGCTCAGTGTCAGTGTAGAGGTCCGGATCTCATACCCAGCTGCTTTGGCGCCAGCTTCTGTCAAGCCAACACTGGCCACCTGGGGGTCGGTGAAAACCACCGCTGGCATGGCTGCATTGTCATAGGAGAGAGAGTTGCAGTTCATCGCATTCCTGGCTGCGAGCTTCGCCCCGTAGGCTGCCATATAGACAAACTGGTCGGCACCGGTGACATCGCCAGCGGCGTAAACACCAGGTCGGGATGTCTGCATGTGATCATCGACCTTCACGCCATTGTCAATCAGCATTTCAATACCAGCAGCGGACAAATTGAGACTGTCCGTGTTCGGCTTGCGACCGGTTGCGACAAGCACCTTCTCGGCTATGAGAATGAGCTCTTTCTGATTCAATTGCGCTTGCAAGCGAACGCCTCCGTCGATGACATCCATGCCGGTATAGGCATCTACTGTCACGATATGGACACCTTCCTCACGCAGATAACGCGTCAAGGTTTTTCCGATTTCGGGTTCCATCTTCGGCAAAAGTCCCCGGCGACTGACCAGCTTGACCTCCACTCCTGCCCGGGAAAACATCTGTGCTATCTCCACACCGATATACCCCGCTCCGATCACGAGTAGAGAAGCGGGTAGATGTTCCAATTCCAGAGCTGTCGTGCTGGTGAGGTACGGTACCTGTTCCATACCAGTGATCGCGGGTACGTCAGGCTGCGATCCGGTGGCAATGATCACCTTGGCGGCATTGATGATCTCACCATCGACTTCCAGTAAGCCGGTGTCAGTGAATGACGCCTTGCCCTCCATGTAGGTGACGGAGTCGTAGCGCGGGAGCAAATCGGTGTACCTCGCCTGGCGTAGCTCGTCCACCAGTGCCTGCTTCTGTCGAACAACCGCTTGCCAGTCGGTGACGCGCGCTGAGGTTTCGATACCGTCGAAGCGTTTTGCAGCTGCGGCGTGGTGTAGCGACTCTGCAGTTCGTATCAGTGTTTTGGAGGGTACACAGCCGACGTTGACGCAGGTGCCACCAATCGTGCCGTCACCAATCAGTGCTACACGAGCACCAGCTTCCGCAGCGGTAATCGCTGCAGAGAAACCGGCTGACCCTGCGCCAATCACGGCAAGATCGAAGGTGTTGTTTTCAGAGAGGTCGTGACAATCAGACATGGAGGTTCCAGGCAGCACGGGAAATTACGGAGATGTACTGGTGTTGCGTTTCAGCCGCCACAAGGCGTAAACCGTAATACCAGCGAAAACAGCCAGCGCCGGCAGCAAGACCAGATCGAGATAGCTGATGGCAGCCGCCAGCCCAACGGCGGACAACAGCACGACCAGCAGAGGCGTGAAACAGCACAGTGCAGCCAGAACGGTTCCTACTAACCCGGTAGTCAGGAGTGTCTTGTCTTTCACAAGTCTTCACCAGCAGTCAAATTCATGTGAGTACCTCCTCAACGATCCGGAATGGGTGGGAGCACGATGGTCCACGTTAACGCGAGTGTCGTCAGAGCCCGGAGTATTTCCGCCAGCGGCTACCATCCCGGCCATTCTGGTGTGGATGGCTGGCTGCAGGTTGTCAAACCAAAAGTCTGGCAGTGGACGTAGGTGATGGGTTTTCTTTGTCATACTCACTATTATCCGATCTGTAGTAACTACAGATGCAAGAGAAAAATGTGACTATGAACTCAAACGGCAATGTATTCGCCATCGGTGAGATGTCCAGACGCACGGGTGTGAACGTCGAGACAGTGCGCTATTACGAAAAAATCGGTCTGATGCCCAAACCCAACCGTTCAGAAGGTGGAAACCGGTTGTATAACGATGAGCAACTGCAGCGCCTGTTTTTCATCAAACGCTGTCGAGGGATCGGGTTCAGTCAATCGGAAATCAGGGCGTTGTTGGCGATGGTCGATCATGAAGACGTGACTTGCGCCGAGGTCCACAGCATCACCACGGCACACGTCGCGGATATCCGACAGAAGATAAAGGATCTGCGCAAGCTTGAGAGGGTGTTGACACACATGGCCGACGAATGCAGTCGCGGTGATGTGCCAGAATGTCCGATCATTGAAGCGCTCTTTGATCCCGAGACACAGAGTGGAGTGTGATCCATGAACTCGCTTGCCCCATCACGATGACTCGTCCAACTGGAGACACGATCCCAATCATGATTTGAGCCAATTTGCTCTGATGCGCGAGCCTGACAGCACAACAGCCCTCCTGTCTGGCAGGAGGGCTTACACAGATACCGTGTGGATCAGACGATAGTCGCCTCGGTAGCTGCCCGGATTTCCTCTTCGGTAACGCCGTCAGCGCACTCGACGATTTGCAGACCGCCCTCTACCACGTCCAGCACCCCGAGATTGGTGATGATTCGATCGACGACGTTCTTGCCGGTCAGCGGTAGCGTGCACTCTTTCAACAGCTTGCTGTCACCATGCTTGCTGGTGTGATCCATGACGACAACCACGCGACCAACGCCTGCCACCAGATCCATGGCACCGCCCATGCCTTTCACCAGTTTGCCCGGAATCATCCAGTTGGCCAGGTCGCCGTTTTCAGCCACTTCCATCGCACCCAGAATGGCCATCGCAATCTTGCCACCCCGGATCATGCCAAAACTCTGTGAGCTATCGAAATAGGCAGTCTGGGGCAGTTCGGTAATGGTCTGTTTACCCGCGTTGATCAGATCCGCATCGATTTCGTCTTCAGTCGGGAATGGTCCCATGCCGAGCATGCCGTTCTCGGATTGCAACGTGACTTCCACACCCTCCGGGATGTAGTTCGACACGAGCGTTGGAATGCCTATGCCCAGATTCACGTACCAGCCGTTCTGCAGTTCCTGTGCGGCACGTGCGGCCATCTGATTGCGATCCCAAGCCATTATGCAGTCCTCACTGTACGTTGTTCGATCCGTTTCTCGTGTTCGCCCTGAACGATCCGGTGCACATAGATACCCGGCAGATGGATGCTGTCCGGATCGAGTGATCCTGTCGGCACGATTTCCTCGACTTCAACCACGCAGATCTTGCCGCACATCGCCGCTGGGGGATTGAAGTTACGCGCAGTCTTGCGAAATACCAGGTTGCCGGTTTCGTCAGCCTTCCAGGCCTTGACGATCGATAGGTCGGCAAAGATGCCCTGCTCCAGGATGTAGGTCTCGCCGTTGAACTCCTTGTGCTCCTTGCCTTCGGCGATGACAGTACCGACACCGGTTTTGGTATAGAAGCCGGGGATGCCACAGCCTGCTGACCGCATGCGCTCGGCAAGAGTACCTTGCGGATTGAATTCCAGTTCCAGCTCGCCCGACAGATATTGCCGCATGAATTCGGCGTTTTCGCCCACATAGGACGAGATCATCTTCTTAACCTGCCGGGTCTGCAGCAGGATACCGATACCGAAGTCATCAACCCCCGCGTTGTTGGAGGCGAATGTCAGATCCTTGGTGCCTGCATCCTTGATGGCACCCAGTAGAAGTTCAGGAATTCCGCACAGGCCAAAGCCTCCGGCGGCAATGAGCATGCCATCTTGCAAAACTCCGTCAAGAGCCTCTGCGGCACTGCCATACACTTTATTCATGCTGCGACCTTTGTTGATTCAAGGAGGGGCTGGCTCCCCAGCATCCAGAGACGGGGGGATATTCGTAGTCTTTGCCAGACAGGTGATGCACTATTCCCTACATAATAACTGAAGAAATGGCTATCTGCAGGTCGGAATATGCAGGTTCGGCGTAGGTCAGAACCGGTCTGGAATCACGCTTTGCCTCATGATCGACGCATGACCCATCGACTCCTGCACTCTATCAGGGCAGCATCTGCAGATTCCGGACTCGTCATGCCGCGTCCGCGACATTTCCCCCGGACGAAAGCGGCAGGCTGTCGGTACTGGTCAGGAGGTAGTCGATGATGGCTACGGACGATGCATCGCCAGCCTTCTGATAATGTCGGCGCTTGTAGTGAAGCTTTTCCCGCCATGGGGCAGGATCGGCAATGTCTCTGGCAGCGAATGCCTGGTCCAGCCGGTTTTCCACCAGGCAGTCAACCAGCCTGTCGAGAGCGGGATCGTAATCGGCTCTGGCTGTCAGCGCTCGGGTGTAATGGTCAATGGCCGTTAGTGGTGCTCCCTCCACTTCAGCGAGCAATCCGAGGTGATAGGAACTGGCGTAGCTGCCGGTTCCGTCAACATCTTCGCAAGCCACACCCAGCTCCAGAGCTGCCTGGTACCCCGCTTTGGCGTAATCGATATCACCCTGCATGAATCCGACATGACCGCAGACATGCTGAAAATCGGCCCAGCGAGTACCGCCGTGGGCCATGTTCCGGTGCTGGTCGAGCAGCGCGCGCGCCTCATCCAGACGATGCCGATTCACTTGCGCATAGGCAAGACTGACAATGGCCGTGGTCAGTACTTCCCGGGCAACGGGTCCAGCATGTCCTGTCGGAGTGTCAGATTCACTGTAATCGAGACCATTGAGCATTGTAGTCAGCTCGCGTGCAGCATCGTCATGCTGATCGACAGTGAAACAGGACTGCCCCAGTTGAAAGCGATAGTACTCGTTATCGGGCTGTTGCAGCAGCAGCGATTGCAACAGGGGAATGTTCCGCCGGGCCTTGTGATCCGGGTCATCCGGTTCATGCGCATAGCCGGAATGGTCGACAATCAGTTGCGTACAGGCAGTCGTCAGATGCCCTTCCAGCGGCACGAGCTGTTCATGCATGGCTCCCTCGAATCGTACCGATGCGCGATGGAAGAAGCGCTGCATATGCGAACGTACACTGCTTCGCTGGCCATGCTGGCAGGTAGCGCTGACCACTTCCACGCTGCCTGACGTCTGGCTGGAGTGTTGGTTGACGAAGTCAATCAACAGCTGGCGCGCCGCGGCAGGTTCGCGCACGACTTCATCGGCATCGATCGACAGCACCCAGTCCCCACTGGCTTTCTCCAGGGCCTGATTGCGAGCGCTGGCAAAATCCTGTTGCCACGGAATGCTGCACACTACATCGGCAATCGATTCGGCAATGGTCATGGTCTCGTCACGGGAGCCGGTATCGGCTACCACGATCTCATCCACAACCTCTCTGAGTGTTTCCAGCGTGTGCTGCAGGACCCTGGCTTCGTCCTTGACGATAAGCACCGCGCTGATCATGCCGTTCTCGAACGCGCAGTCGAAGACTTGCCGGTGTGCGGCAGTATCAGTGTCATCATGCAACTCGTTTTCCGTCTGTCCCGAGCTGCGAACTGCAGAATTCGTACCGAGCCATTCCGTGGACAAGCGGCTCTGGCCATCCATCCTTGCGAGCGGCTGACTATCGTGACCTTGCCATGCAAGTCGAATCCTGATTGAAGAGCGACGAATGGGCGAATGAAGGCATCTCGACCGGCCGCCATTCCCTTTTCTCGACGACAGGGCTCTTTTGAAAAGGTTACATTGCAATGCAATATGTCAGAGTGTTGACGGAAAGCAATGGCTGAATGTCAATCTGATTCACAAGTCCTATGAATATCGTAAGTAATTGATTTAGAATAATATAAAAAATCATCAGGATTTTAAGTGAAAACTAGCCCTTTACATATTGCATTGCAAAATCAACGTTCCTACAATCCGTTCTGAGGGATGGGAGACTGTCTTTTTCAATCAATCGGAGTCAGAACATGCAGAACGTAACGGACAACATGACCGAACAATTCAAGCAACTGGTGGATATGCAAGCTCGCACCCTCGAGCCCATGCGCGTCTACGCCGAAGTTGCAGCCGATGCATTCGAACAGATCGTTCGAAAGAACTATGCAGTGGTAGGTGATGTACTCGAATACTCTACCAAGCAGGCTCAACTGCCTCTGTCCAGCGAAAACTTCGCCGATGTGACTTCCGCCCAGATGGCCGAATCCAAGGCTCTCGCCGAGCTGATGAGCACCCGTGTCAACGAATACGCAGAGATTGCTCAGCAGTTCTCCAGCAAGGTGAAAGAAGCTTCAGAGACTGTCTCGGCCTCTTTCAAGTAAGCCGCTCTTCAGGACTGCTCGCAGTTCCTCGAGACTTGTCTGACGGTTGGCTGATGCCCTGCCTTAAAAGGCGCTCGGTGACATGTGTCACCGAATGCTCTTGTCCTGTTTTATCAATAAAAGGAGATACCGATGAAAAACGTGAACGAACAATTTGCAGAACTGCAGAAAAAGACCCTGGAAAGCCTCGAACCCATGCAGAACATGACTGCCGTGGCCGCTGAGGCGTTCGAGCGAATCGCTCGCAAGAACTACGACTTGATGGGTGACATGGTCGACTATGCCGTTACTCAGGTGAAGACACCGGTCAATACTGCAAACCCGCAGGAAACCTACGAGCAGTGTATGGCAGACACCAAGGCGTTTGCCGAAAAGGTCAATGCCCGTGCGTCAGAGTATGTTGAACTTGCCAACGAGCTCGGTGAGCTGGCGAAGTCGAAGGTGGTCACTCCTGCCGTGAAGGAAAAGGAAGCCGAAGCAGCCTGACCTGCAATTAGCGCTTGATGAGGTCCTCGTCGCCAGACAAGACAGCGACGAGAGACTTCGACCAATTGACTCGCCCGAGCCGTAACAGGCCGCTGGCTGAGACAGTGTCTCCAGGCTCGGGCGAGCAATCCTGGTCGTGGTTCGGATCAATCCGGAAACAGCTGTAATCGCTGCTTGTCAGCAACCGTGAAGCGCTGCCCGGTGCCACTGATTGGACACACGAACTCCAGGGACACCGATTGCAGTTGTAGATCCCGGTTTTCGGCATTTACGGAATGACCCCCATAGAGCCGGTCCCCTGCAATGGGGTGCCCCAATGCGCTCAGATGCTGGCGAATCTGATGCTTGCGACCGGTCACCAGTGTGACGTCCACCAGGGAGTAGCCTTGCCGGTGCTCCACATGGGAAAACAGGCTCCGAGCCGACTTTCCATCGACGTCCAGATTCACCTCGTGGTTCTGCGGGTGCGTGCTGAAGTCACCATGCACGATCGCCTGATATCGCTTGTCGATACCCCCTTCGCGAAACAGCGTGCTGAACAGCTGTGCACTCTTCTTGCCATGGCAGAGCAGAATCAGCCCGGTGGTTGCTCGATCCAGTCGGTGCACGATGAACACAGGCCGCTGTGGACAGCCGAGCAGTTCAGGGAGGTGGACTTCCACCCAGCGGTTGATACTGGCAAAGTCTCCCCAACGACTTCCCTGGCAATACAGTCCATAAGGTTTGAACCAGATGCTGTATTCCTGAGCATCGTGGATCAGATGCGGCGCGGGCACCGATTGCTCAAGTAAACGCGCATTGTAGTTGAGGAGCAATTGGTCTCCGGGCTGCAAGGGTTTACTGGCCCGTCGCAGCCGCTTTCTGCCATTGCCTCGCACCAGCCAGACGGCGCCTTTCTGCATGGCATCCTTGATGCGGGCTTGGGGCAGATCAGTCTGGGTGGCCAGCAATTGACTGGCTTTCATGCAATGGCTATCTGCATCGATGGTCAAGCAGAGTTCGATGATGTCAGACATTGAAGTCAAGGCGAGTTGCGGATGCCCACTCTACCCCATTTGTTGCAATTCCACGCCGCATGGGTTCATGCAATTGCCAGTTGACAACTCAATCCAGGCTCACGCCCCATGGCCCCGCAGCCAACGATTCCCACAGCGAGTCAAAGGCCGGAACTACCCTGGACGATGCAAGTTTTCCAAACGAAAAATTCCCCTGGCTCGCGCTATTAGCATTACAGCAGAGCTGGCATTCGTCAGTATCGCGGCAACAGGCACTTACTGCCTGAGTCTGATACAAGCATGAGTAGAAAACGCGTAGGAATCGTCGGCTGCGGGGCCATGGGTCTGTACTCGCTGAAGCATCTGGTGGAAAGCCAGGAAGAGCTGGATATTCATATCTTCGACTCGGCGGCGCAGCCGGGGTGCGGCATGCCCTATAGCGAGGGGTTGAATGCGGATTACATGCTGTGCAATGCCTTCAGCCGAGAGATTCCGCCGCTGACCCGCACTCTGGCGCAATGGCTGAAGACGCAGTCTGCCGTCGAACTTGATGAGTGGGAATCAAGCCCTGATGACGTCGATGCTCGTGCATTCTATCCGCGAACCCTGATCGGAAGATTTCTGATTGCCGAATTCAAGGCCGTGTGCGAGGCCGCCCGGAAGGCAGGCCATCGAGTGCATGCTCTGCCGGAATGCCGGGTCAACGACATCGTTGTCGATAAACGGTCCGCCACTGTGGTACTTGGTCCAAGAAGTGACAGCCTGGAGGTGGCACTCGACACTGTCATCATCGCAACCGGGCATGACTGGCCGACCCATCCGACAATCGGAGATGTTGAACTGCTATCGCCCTGGCCGTATACGAACATCGAACGGCAGCTGCCTGGCCAGATAGGGATACTGGGTTCTTCCCTGTCAGCGGTTGATATCGTGGTGGCCCTGGGTCACGCGCATGGCAGTTTCATCGAACAGCCTGGACAGATCTCCTGGAAGCCGAACACTGGTGTTGATGACATGCACGTGACCATGGTTTCTCGTGACGGCATCATGCCAGAGGGAGACTTCCATTATCCCTTTCCCTATGAGCCTCTGGACTGCATCACGAAAGAGGCTGTCACTGTCGAAGTGGAGCGTGGCAAGGAGGGGTTGTTGGGGCGTGTTTTCCAGTTGCTTCTTGACGAACTGGCAGCAGCCGACCCGGATTACCTTGACCATCTGGGGGCGGGTGCCCGCACGATTGAAGGTTTTGCCTCCGCCTATTTCAGGGACAGAGAGCAAAGAGGAGGATTGGAGGCCGTTCGCGACGACCTGCAGGCGGTCAGAGAATCGATGCGACGCGAGGAGACCATCGCTTATCGTTATGCATTGCTCAGAGGACATGAGAATGTCGAAATTGCTCTCCCGCATCTGTACGAGCAAGACTGGAAGCAGTTCAGGGAATATCTGCTGCCTGTCTTCGCCGATTGTTATGCTGCAGTGCCACACTTGTCCATTGCACGCATCCTGGCCATGCACCGAGCCGGCGTTCTGTCCATTGTTGCCTCGGGTGATGAGGCGTCCTTCACCCGTGCGGACGACGGGCGGATAACGGTCGATCACGGCGGCAAGATGCTGCGCTTCGATTGCATGTTCGATGCGCGAGGGCAATCACCTGCCAGCCTCTCCAAGCTCCCCTTCCCCTCATTGACAGCCATTCTCGACGACGGCAACGATCCCATACGCGCACCTTTCAGAGTGGCCGTCTCGCCAACGACTGATGTGCGAGTCTATTGTCTGGCCCTGCCGCAACTGCTGGAGCGCTACCCCTTTTCGCAAGGATTGCCCAATTGCTGCGAGCTTTCGAAGACGGCTGTCGAGGATGCACTGGGTTAGACAACGTGTCGTTTTCCAGCATACGGCTAGCGGAGAGGTGTTGAACGGCACCTGGACAGTGTGCTGGACAGTGTAGTGAGGACAAGGCACTATACTTATCCAAGAGGATTCAGTCCCGAACTAGAAACACTGCTCTGGAGGCAAGACATGAAGACCACGTACCCTTTACGCACCCTGACTCTGGCTGCCGGTCTGTTGGCCGCTACAGTCGGCACCAGCACACACGCTCAGGAATACGCCTTGCGTTTCCAGCACTCGGATCAGGCTGGCAACCCGAACTATGTGATCGGTCAGGAGTGGGCGGCATCACTGATGGAGCGCAGTGGTGGCAGATTGTCTCTGGAGCTGTTGCCGGTAGGATCCATCGTCGAGTATCAGGAAACTCAGGATGCGGTCGGTGCTGGAATCATTGACGGTCATGTGACAGATGCGTCGTATTTTGCCGGCAAGGATCCTGCCTTTTCACTCATTGGCAACCCGGTGGGTGCCTGGTCTGCGCCACAGCAGATGCTCGATTACATCAACAAGGGCGGTGGCAAGGAGCTGATGAATGAACTGGTACAGCCCTATGGGTTGCAGTTCATCGGTGCGACAACCCCGGGTCTGGAAGCCTTTGTCTCCAAGGTCCCCATCGACTCGGTAGCGGACCTGAAAGGTCTGAAGATGCGTGCACCGGAAGGCCTGGTGAACCAGGTGTTTGCAGCCGCAGGTGCAACACCGGTAAACCTGCCCAGTTCCGAGGTATTCACCTCACTGGACAAAGGTGTCATCGATGCGGCGGACTTTTCCGTGTTCTCGACCAACCAGGCACAAGGCCTCAATGACATCGCCAAGCACCCCATATATCCGGGGTTCCATTCCATGCCACTGATCGAGATCTCGATGAACAAGGCGAAGTGGGATTCCATGCCTGAAGACCTGCAGACCCTGCTGGAAGAATCGGTTCTGGACTTCTCCGCAAACATGGTTTCCCAGCTTGCAGCCAATGATGAAAAGGCCGTGGCTGAAGCGGCTGAAAAAGGAATCACGATCCATGACTGGTCCGATGAGGAACGTGCAAAGTTTCGTGGTATCGCTGCTGAAAAATGGGTGACTGTTGCCGAGAAGTCTCCCAACGCACAAAAGGTCTATGACCACTTGACGGCCTATCTGAAGCAAGAAGGTCTGATCAAGTGAATCTGTAATCAAGGTCGTGATCCGGACAGGACAGCAAGCTGCAGAAATCCGCGTCGCTGTCCCTGTCCGTGCGTGACAACTTTTTCAGGATTGACAGATGACACCTCGAGAACCAGACAATATTCCATCGTCTGATGCGAATCAGCCGGATATCATCGAGATCGCTTCTGCTGTCGAGTTCGACCGCGACGGAAGAACTGCCGTTGCCGAAGCTGGCTGGTTGGGCAGGCTCATCGACCGTGGCGGCATCCTGTTTTCGATAGGCATTGTGTGTTCGATGCTTATCCTCATTCAGGAGATCGTTCTGCGCTATGTGTTCGGGGCACCGACCATCTGGGCGCATGAGACGACGGTGTTCCTGTGTGCACTGGCCTTCATTTATGGGGGACTCTATTGCACGGCCCGTGACCAGCATATCCGGGTTGTACTTCTCTACGATCATGTCAAGGGCCGTGCTCGGCGCGTGCTGGATGTTGCCATATCCATTGTCAGCATGATCGCGTCCCTGTTCTTCGCCTGGGCGGCCTGGATCATGGTCAAACGCGCCATTTATCGTCCGGATGGCAGCTTGCATTTCGAGACCTCGGGCAGTGCCTGGGATCCGACCTACCCGGCCTGGCTCAAGCTGTTCCTGCTGGCAACGCTGAGTGTGATGGCGTTGCAGTTTCTGATACTGGCCTGGAACCACGCGCGCAAGGCGAGCATGACCACCTCCGCTTCTTCACAAGAGAACTAAGGCACTGGAAACGCTATTCGATCTGAAGTCGCTAGGTATCGAATACGGTACCCTGCTGATGTTTGCCATGTTGTTGGGTCTGCTGCTGTTGGGCATACCGCTGGCCTTCGTCACCTTGCTGGTAGCACTGGTATTCGCCCTCGGCTGGTTTGGCCCGGCATCCGTGCCGTTGATCACGAGTCGGGTCTACAGCTTTGTCTCATCATTCGTTTTTGTCTCGGTGCCGATGTTCGTGCTCATGGCAGCATTGCTGGATCGCTCCGGTATTGCGCGGGATCTGTTCGATGCGATGAAACTGGTGGGTGGACGACTACGCGGTTCGGAAGCTGTCCAGACCATTTTCGTTGCGGTGATCCTGGCTGCCATGAGTGGCATCATCGGTGGCGAGATTGTCCTGCTTGGCTTGCTGGCACTGCCGCAGATGTTGCGCCTTGGCTATGATCGGCGGCTGGCCATCGGGGTCATCTGTGCCGGTGGTTCGCTCGGTACCATGGTGCCACCGTCCATCGTGCTGATCATCTATGGCCTGACCGCCAATGTCTCCATCGGCGAGCTGTTTACTGCGGCATTCATACCGGGATTGATGCTGGCATCCTTCTACGTCATCTATGTGCTGGTGCGCTGTGCCATCAACCCCAGCCTGGCACCACCACCAACCGTGGACAAGCGCTCGCGCGCAGAAAAGCTGAGGCTGTTGAAAGGATTGATCCTGCCTCTCATGGTGGTCTTCTTCGTGCTGGGATCCATCTACGGTGGTATTGCCTCGGTCACTGAAGCGTCGGCGGTGGGCGTTGCAGGTGTGCTGCTTTCGACGGTCATCCGTGGTGAATTCACCTTGAAGATGATGAAGTCAGCGGCTCTGCAGACTCTCTCTACCTGCGGCATGATCGTGTGGATAGGGATCGGTGCCAGCGCTCTGGTCGGTGTATTCAACCTGATGGGTGGCATCAATTTCGTCTCCGATCTGATAACCGGTATCTCGGACAATCCAACCATCGTCATCCTGTTCATGATGGCCATTCTTTTCATACTCGGCATGTTTCTCGACTGGGTTGGTATAGCCCTGCTCACCATGCCGATCTTCGTGCCCATCATCGTATCTCTGGGTTATGACCCGATCTGGTTCGGTGTACTGTTTGCCATGAACATGCAGGTCTCCTTCCTGTCGCCACCCTTTGGACCAGCCGCCTTTTACCTGAAAAGTGTCGCGCCACCGGATATCTCCCTGGGCGAAATATTCCAGTCTCTTTTACCGTTCATCGCCATTCAGATTTTCGCGGTCGCCATTCTGATCATGTTTCCCTGGATAGCAATCAGGTAGATGGACTCATCTATCTGGTTGAAGTGCTGATCAGACGCAGGCATCCCGATTCTTTCGACAACCAGGCCACTACGCGTTGGTGTTGCCGGGATGTTCGGTGCCTTGCCGCTCAGCTGACGAGCTGCCTGTCAGGCGTCGCCCGATTCGATGCCTGGTTTCCGGAAATGTCGGTGCTGAATCGATTCTGCATCTCGATGACTCGATCAGCCGATGCAATGGTCTCGGGTCGATGAGCAATGATGATGCGCGTTATGGACAATTGCATGACAGCGGCACTGACCAGTTGCTCTCCGGCGACATCCAGATGGCTGGTAGCCTCATCCAGAATCAGTATTCGGGGATTCTTGTACAGGGCCCGAGCCAACAGCAATCGCTGCTTCTGACCCCCGGACAGTACGGACCCCATGTCGCCTATCATGGTGTGGTATTGCAAGGGCATGCTGACGATTTCGCGGTGAATGGCTGCCATGTTGGCGACCTGCTGAACCAGCTGCATATCGGGCGCAGGATCGAAGAAGGAGATGTTGTCGCTGATCGAGCCGGCAAACAGCTGGTCATCCTGCATCACGGTGCCAACCAGTCGTCTGTATTCTGTCAGGTCGATTTTTTCCAGCGACCGCCCCCCGATGTAGATCTCACCCTGCTCCGGCTGCAGTAGTCCGAGCAGCAGTTTGACCAGCGTCGTCTTGCCGCAGCCTGATGCACCGACCAGCGCGACCGACTCACCCGGTGCAATGCGCAGACTGAAATCATCAAGGACCCTCTCTTCGTTCTCGGAATACCGATAGGAAATCGAGTCGACACGTATATCCAGTTCATCCTCGTTATCCAGATGTTCTGCGTTGTGAGGCTCTGCCTCGACCTCACTCAAGGCAATATCTGCGACACGTTCCGTGTGCAGGCTCAACATCTTCAGGTCGATGCCCTTTTCAATCAGATTGGTGGTGCGCGAAACGAACTGCTGCTTGTAGGCCAGGAACGCGAAAAGCATACCAACCGAAAAATGACCATCCAGAATCATCAAGCCGGCAAGCCACACGACAGCGATATTTTCGAGCGAGAAAATCAATCCGTTGACGCATTGATAGGCCAGGCCAAGCCGCTGTACGCGAATACCGGCATTGAACTGTTCCACCATCAGGCCCTCGTATTGAGTACGCCTCAGCATCTGCCTGCCAAACAGCTTGATGCTTTGAATGCCTCGTGCAGTTTCCAGAAAGTGAGTCTGTCGCTTGGCGCCGCGCATTATCTCCTCTTCCTGCGCCTGTCTCAACGGTTTGTACAGGATCAGCCTGACCACAGCGTAGCTCAGCGCCGCGGTGACGACCACTGCGGAGAGACTTCCCGCATAGAACAGCATCATTACAAGTGTCGTGATGACCATGAGGCCATCGATCATCGCAGTCAGAAAGCTGCCAGTCAGTGTCGATTGAATCGTGCCCATGGAGTCGAACCGTGAAATGACATCACCCAGATGACGGCGTTCGAACCAGATCATCGGCAATCGGACGAGGTGACGAAACAGATTGCCGAGCAATTGCAGATTCAGCTGATTGCTGATCACCATGATTACCCAGCCACGAAGCAGACTGACGCTGACCTGAACGATGCCCAGTAGCAGGAATCCAATGGCGAGCAAGGCAAGCAGATCCCGGTCGTTGGATACAATGGCGCTGTCTACCACCAGTTGCAGGAAAAGTGGTGCAGCAAGCGTGAACACTTCCAGCGCTAGCGCGAGCACCAGTACTGTCGTGATGGCTCTGGAGAGTCCCTGAATTCTTCCCATCAAATGTCGAAGACTGATCCTGCGACGCTCTTCCCTGGCGACAAAGTCGGCTTCCGGAAGTACTTCCAATGCAATACCGGTGTAATGTTTCGAAAATGCCTTGAAAGGCAGACGCCGTTTACCCTGGCCAGGGTCATGTATCTCGAGGTATCTGGAACCGATTCGAGTCAATACCACGTAGTGGTTGAAGTCCCAATGCAGAATCGCTGGCAGTTGCAGTTTGTGCAATTCATCCAGATCGGCTTTTACCGGACGAGCGGACAATTTCAGCTGACCGGCAGTTTGCATGAGATCGGCTAGACGTGCGCCTCGAGCTGTGCTCAGGTTACGTCGGTGCAATGTGGCCAGATCCGTCTTGTAACCATGGTGACTGGCGATCATCACCAGACAGGCGAGTCCGCATTCACTTGTTTCATTCTGCAGAACGATGGGTGTTCTGGGGTTGCCGATGAAATCCAGCATGCTGATCAGAGACATGTTCAGCTCCTCTGTGTCAGGCTGAACAAGGGATCGAACATCCACTGGATGATCGTTCGTCTATCCAGGAGTACATCACCTTCAAACGACATACCTGCCTGCAAGGGAAATTCCCTGTCATAGGCAGCCACAGACTGCTTCTCCAGTTCAACGGTTACCAGGTAGGCTGGCGTTGTCAGAGGCGTTGGCATGTCCACATCGCCCGGCAGCAACAAGGTTCTCGCTATGGAGTCCACAGATCCTCGATAGTGGCCAAATCGCTGAAATGGAAAGGCGGCGTAACGCAAAGCCACTTCCTGTCCTGGTGTTATGAACCCGATTGCATGGCTGGGTACGAGCAGTTTCGCTTCCAGTCGAGCCCCTTCGGGGATGATGCTCAATAACGGTGAATCTCGGCGGGTCTGCTGCCCGGGCTGAATCAGTATCGTGGTGACAATACCGTCTGCTGGTGCAGCAACCACGATCTCATCGTTGGTCCTGAATTCCGATTGTTGCTGCTGAAGTTCCATGATGCTGCGTTTCAGTGTTTCCTGCCTTGATCGTGAATCCAGTTGACTGCTGGCTCCCTCATTGGCGAGCACTTGCAGTCGCCCTGTCAGAGCTATGCGATCACGCTCCAGCACCTGCAACTTTCCGCGCAGTTCCATCGAGATATCCTGTTGTCTGTAGACATCTGCACTGGCTATGAAGCCGGATGACTTCAGCTCCTCGAATCGTTGACTTTCCTCACGGGATTTCTGCATTCGCCACCTGAACGTGCGAATAGCCTTGTCCAGTTGCTCGAGTTCTTCGGACAAGCTGCTGCGTTGATCCTCGATGCTCTGTTGACGCAAGGCATCCTCCTCGTTCAGGGATTCCAACTCGTTTTGCAGACTATCCAGTCGCGCCTGCACGAATCGAATGGCCTCACCGTTGGCATCGCGTACTTGAAGACTGCCTCGCTCGGTTGATATCACTGCCAGAACCTGACCCTTGCGTACCGACATTCCTTCGTCAACTCTGCGTTCACGTAGTGTGCCCACGACCTGGGGGAATACCTTGACCAGTCCCTTGTCAGGAGACAGATATCCCTGAACACTGGCCTTTCTGTTGAATTCTCCGACACACAGATAGATCAACAGCAGTATGGCGAAACCAGCGGCCAGCAAGGTCAGCAGGCCTGCACGCGGAGAGACGGCGATCAGCAATGCTCCCTCCAGTGGTTGATTCTGTTGCTCCAGCGCCTCCTTCCGGAACAGTGACGTTCTCATGATCAGGCCGCTCCGGCTACAGCGCTCCCCTGACTCAATCCCTCAATGGGAATCGTCACAGTGTGAGACCGCCTGGCGTATTGATTCAGTCTTTCGTACCAGTTGATGAAGCCTGTGTCGTTGTCGGCCTCGAGCGATTCATGCAATCCGATACTCAATCGGTGGACTTCGGGGCCTGTGCGCTGACGCCAGCCTTCAGCCATGTCTCTGATGCGGCACTCTCTGAGATTTCCGAGGGAGTACCGTCTGGGGAAGCCATACTGCAAGGGGACAACTTCGCCATCAGGTTCGATGACGAGTACCGACAGCAAGTCGGCAAGACGGCCTTTCAAGGGGATGTCGCTTGGTCCGAGGAAGAACTGATCGGGATAGAGCTCAAGCGCCTGACGATGCACCAGATCCAGGTGGATGTTCAATCGCCCAGCCACTGTTCGTTTGTAGTGTTCGACCAAAGCCCATGCGTGAGCAGTCTCCAGCGCATCGGGTGATTTTCCCGTCAGCTGCGCTGCGGCATTGCCGGTATTCTCCAGCGGGTGAATGAGTAGCCCCCTGGCACCGGCTTCCAGACAGAAGTTGACAACCCAGGGTAACTCGTCGAGGTTGTTCTGCGTCAGGGTGAACAGGAAGCCAAAGCTGATACCACGCTGGTGTAACCCCGAGAGGTTCCTCGCCATACCCTGAAATGCGCGTGCAGAGTTGCGCATGCGATTGTGGGATGCCGGTTTTCCGTCCAGTGACATGACGAGAGCGTCGAATTTTCCCTCGATAGCCTGCAGGCGACTTCCGTTGAGCAACATGCCATTGCTCACGAGGCTGGTCCGCATGTGATTTTTTCGGCCATGATCGAGCAGTTCCGGCAATGCCTCGTAAACCAGAGGCTCACCGCCAGAGAATGTGGTCCATTCATAGCCTTCATGCGCAAGGTCGGTCATGGCCTGTTTCAACAAGGCAGGCTCGATTATTTCCGTTTCCTTAGGAGAGGAGGATGAGTAGCAATGCCGACAACTGAGATTGCACTTTCGTGTCGGATGGATCTGAACGATTCGTGTTTTTCCAGTAGGTCCCATTGTACTCACCTCCTCGTGGCTTCCGTTTGCAGACTGCTCTGGATCAGTAGCGCTTGGTCATGTCCATGCGTTCGGATATACCCGCAACATCGATCAGCTTGTCGGGGTTGATCTGCACATTGAGAGTCGCCAATTCCCGGAACAGGTCCGGATCGATTGTTCCAAGCGGGAAGCTATCCCTGGGCCAAAGTCCATTCAATGGTTTCTGAGCGCCAGCTACCTGAGAGACTTCTTCCGCAGTCAACTCGCACAAGCCGCCGTCTGCGTTCAAGAGTTTTTCGGATCCGCGTTTTTCTGTAGTCATGATTCTGTTCTCCTTGAGGTTGTTTCCTTATTCGAACGTCATGCCCTTCGCATCAACCATCTCGCAATGTCTTTATCATTCCAAACATTTCATGGATGACCTCTGGGCTCCGTGGATATCGAAGTCGATTCTTCGAATATCATCACCGGGTGAGCAGGCATATCGCCTTTCACGGGAGCCAAGATAATCATGTTGCCATCCGTCAATCAACTAATCTTTGGTTGCATCCGTTGTCGATTTCCACTGTAAAACAAGTGTCTTTTTCACTCAGGAGTGCAGGTCAATGACGCTGACTGCTGTCACTACGGCCATCGGGATGTGGCGATTTTCGGTAGCAGACTGACCGAATTGATGGTGGTATCGCTTACCGGGAATGGGCTTCAACAACCGTCAAAGGCAGATACAGTCAAGGTCTTGAAGATAATGCAAGTGCGAAGACAGTCGTTGCGCAGCAACTGTCCAAAGGGACAGTAGACGAATGGCTGGGAGACAGATGGCGTTGATTGTCGTTCTTGCAGAAGAGACGCAACAAGGTATGGCAAGCCCTCTCGAGTTCAGCCCTTCGGATAGCGCCATTGACTGGCCGAACGTTGAAGGCTGGATAGGTACTGCATGGAATAACCAGGTCAGAACCTATAGAGGTGTGCTTCGTTGAAACACCGGTCTGCGTCACCAGTCAGGCGGAAGCCGGGAACACGGGCTTACCGCACGTAATGAAGTGGAAAGAGTGGCGACACGGTCCACGTACCGCCACCCTTGATCAGGATGCTCGCTAGCTACTGAACGCAGGTGTCGACGTTGTCGTTATTGCAAACGTCGAGTCCGGTGTAGATCGGATCTTCGACTGTCTTGCCTTCGACAATGTCCTTCAGGATATACATCGACTTGTACCCCATTTCGAAGGGTCGTTGACCAACCAGACCATTACCCAAACCGTCTCTGGTCTGTTCCAATTGCATCGGCAAGGTGTCGGCAACGACGATCGTCAGCTCACCGGCATCCATCTTGTCCTTGTATGGTTCCGCTGCCTTGCGATAGGCATTGTCGAACCATTGTGTGAAAGCGCCGGTCGAGAGGAATACGGTCAGGTCAGGATTGGCCGCGAGGATATCAGTCATTCCCTGCACGGCAACGTTGCCGTCGTCATTGGTGATCAGAGGGCAACCGGAAACCTCTGTCCAGCCTCCCTCGCCTTGCAGCATGGAACCCGGAGGCGTACCGGTATCCTCGCCGGCAAGTGTGTCCCGAGCTCCTTTCAATCGCTCGTTATGGTTGGCAGCGGCCGCACCACCGGTCTGCAGACAGATCGTCCCACCATCCGGGTGACGTGCCATGGCCAGTTCGGCCAGGTTCACACCGATATCGTAATTGTTGGTTCCTACATAAGTGGTACGCAATTCCATGTCTTCCTCGAGCAGGTCCGAGTCCCAGGTCATGACCGGTATTCCTGCATCGGACGCTGCCTTCAACACCTTGGCTATGGCTGGTGCGTTCGATGGAGCGACAGCAATTCCATCCACGCCTTTGGTGATGAGATCCTGAACAATCTGCAGTTGCGCAAGCTCGGTGTGTTCACCCGGACCGATGTATTCACAAGTCACATCGGCCAGTTCTTCCTGAGCCTTGTAACAGCCATCACGTGCCAGATCGAAGAACGGATTGTTCATCGCCTTGGGTACCAATGCAAACGTATAGTCGGCTTGCGCCCCCAGCGACGTGACCATCATGGCCAACGCCGATGACAAGAGTACTTTTTTCATTTTTTTCCTCTCCAACAATTGGTGACAAGAAGTAATGGGAATCAACTTCCCCTGCGATTGCGGAGCTGTTCCAGCAGTACGGCGAGTATGAGAAACAGCCCAACAAAGAATTGCTGCCACAGAGCCGGAATGCCGGCCAGTAACAGAGAATTGCGAATCAGCTCGACCAATGCTGCACCAATGGGTGCGCCGAATGCGTAAACCATCCCGCCCATCAGGTTCGCTCCACCGATCACACTGGCGGCAATGACATTCAGCTCGTAGGTCACGCCCATGCCATTGGTGGCCGATCCGGTATAGCCGATGAACATGAATGCTGCGAGTCCGGTACAGAGGGAGCAGACCATGTACACCGAGACAATGACCCGTTCCACCGGGATACCAGCCAGTTTGGCGGCGTGTGCGTTGCCGCCGATGGCGATGACCCAGCGGCCCCAGGAGGTGAAGTGCCAGACCCACCAGAAGATCAGAGTCAGAACGATCAGCAACCAGACCACATTCGGTACGCCGAGCATGCTCTCTCCGCCAATCCACTCGAACAGGTCGGCATCTGGTCCGAAGTCGTAGATCATCTTGTTGTCGGAGATGACCATGGCAATCGAGCGTGCCATCGCCAGCATGCCCAATGTCACGACGAACGGTGCCATTCGCAGATAGGCAATCAGCACGCCGTTGATGAAACCGACCAGTGCTGCTGTCAGCATGCAAACGAGGAACCCTGTTCCTATTCCCATACCGGATTGCATGGTCAGACCGAGCGTGATCGCGCACAAACCCATCAATGAGCCGACAGAGAGATCGATTCCAGCGGTACAGATCACCGCCGACATGCCCAGTGCCATGATCCCGAAAAAAGCGAAGTTGCGCGTGATGTTGAACATGTTGCGTTCGGTCATGAAAGCGTCCGACACGAAGGTCATGACCAGTCCGATGGCAAGAATTGCCAGAAATACCCAGAAAGGTTGTGTGCGCAGGAGCGCACCAATGCCCGAGTTCTCCTGGCGAGATGTGATGCTGTCGTCGATAGCCGCGTGATCTCTGACACTGGCTGTTGCGTCATTCGTGTCTGTTGTTGGCTCGCTCATGCTGCTTCGATTGCTCCGATAATGAGTCCAGTGACCTCTTCCGGACTGGTTTCGTTGATGCGCTTGTCGGCTACTTTGGACCCTCGTCGCAGGACGGCCACACGGTCGCACACATCAAAGACATCAGGCATTCGATGGGACACCAGCATGACTGCATGGCCAGTGTCCTTGAGCCGTTGAATCAGCGCCAGCACCTCCGCGACCTGACGTACCGATATCGCTGCCGTCGGTTCGTCCATCAACACCAGTTTCGGATCCGAGAGACGCGTTCGTGCTATCGCAACTGCCTGTCGCTGACCTCCGGACATCTGTCGGACAAGGTCACGAGGTCGCGTCTCTGACTTGAGCTCGGCAAACAGCTCTGCCGCCTGCTTGTACATGGACGCGTAGTCGAGCATCGAAAATGGTCCTACCTTCTTTTTCAGTTCCCGCCCGAGAAACACATTGGCGCCTGCTGTCAGGTTGTCGCACAGCGCAAGGTCCTGATAGACGATCTCGATACCGGCGTCACGCGCATCGAGCGGCTTGTGCAATTCGACCTTCCTGCCTTCAATCAGAATCTCGCCACTGGTGGGCAGGAAGTTGCCGGCAATGATCTTCATCAGTGTTGACTTGCCAGCGCCGTTGTCACCCATCAATCCCACTGCTTCACCGGGTTCGATGGTAAGGCTGACACCTTCGAGGGCATGGATTGCCCCGAAGCTCTTGGTGATGTTTTTCAGCTCAAGCAGACTCATGTGTTTTTCTCCCAAGTGTCATTGGCTGTTTTTCCATGGTTATGCCAATCGTGTCTTTTCGCGTCCTTTTTTGTCAGAAGCCTGAGTCACGCCGGGCGCGGTCACGGCAGCAAAATCTGGTGTGATTTCACGATTTTTCCTGTCGGATGAATTCAGCAGGATGAATACTCGACGACATGGTGAGTGGCAGGCCGTCAGCGACGATGGTGCTGGCCGGGTTGCCTGTCGGTATCCCGTTCGTCGTGAACCTGGGCAGGCTGATTACCAAGCATGGTTCAATCTGCGGTGCACTAACTGCATTACTGGCACGGCGCTCGTTTGCATGAACGGGACAATCAGGCCAGACTTGATTCATTATTCCACTACGCAATCGGAGTCTGGTTGAGCTTAGCATGCAAGATTGACGGACTTCCACCCCACAATGAAGTTGATGCAGCGCACCTGCAACTGACGCTTGCGCTCATCGACGCCGGAAGATACGGCAGACAGTACGAGGTGTTTCCAGGATCTTGCAGTCGAGAATTCGCTTTGGAAATCGCCAGAAGAAGAGATCAAGATCTGAATGCCGTTATCATTCTCTGTTCAATGACAGTTTGATGAATCGACTCTGATCATCGGTCGCTTACCCCCTCCTGCAGAACATCACCATGCCCCCTGTTCTTGATCAATAACGTCTGGGGAGTGACTGATGGGTTCTGGATGTTTGGTTGTGGATGTAAATATGGAAGCATGCAATGGTGGTATATAATTGACTGATCCATCTCTTCCATGCAGCATTAGTGGCGAATCAAAGCATGTCGCTGATGGTAGCCTCGCAACAAGCCGGATGAAGAGATTGAACCTTGCGGAGACCGGACGATCTCTCCACCACGGACCTCTTGTCTCTCTGGTGTATCAAGTTCGCGGCATTGCCGGCAGGACCGGTGCAAGGTCCCCGCCCTGTCGTCAGTCGATGGTTCTGGCCGACTCCTGCACCAGCTGCTGCAGCTTCGGACTTCGTTCAAGCAAGCGCCGAAACCTCACTTCATCGAGTACCAGCAGAGTCGATGGTACGATGGTGCGGACTCTGATATCTCGATCCTTGCCTGGCAGGAAGGTCATGACACCGAAGATCTCGCCCCGCCCCAATCGGTGCAATTGCCCGGCGGATTCGACCTCCACCGCCCCTGACGCAATGAAATAGACCTTCTTTTCACTATTATCCCGGTTGATGACGATGGTGTCGGTGTTGACGTACCGTGATTGCAGATGCCTTCCCAGCTTGTGCAGACTGTCCTTGTCCAGATCCGCAAACAACGGGTATTGACGGATGAGCTCGTCTCGCTGTACCGCCAGATCGAGCTCCAGACGTTTATCTGCAATGGCGCGGCGCGAATTGATGTCCTGTCGCAAGGAGGTATGCAGCTCGACGCCCACAAGCCCCTGCTCGCGCAGCGATGCATACTCTCGTTCCTCAAGACGCAGCGCAGTACGCTGGATGATGCGACGACCGAGCTCTTCCGCATAGCCGGGAAACTGCAGACGCAAACCTTCCAGAGCTGACTCCACCATCGCCTTGCGGCGGAAGAGCAACAGCTGCAACAATTCGGCAACACGCCGACCGTGTAGACGCCTTATTCGAGCATTGATGAAGCCTTCCAGATCACCGAAAACGACGCTCTGAGATACCAGCACTTCGAAACGCTCCTCGCTGATACGTGCCAGCGGAGCAGACCATCTCAGGTGATTGTGCAGAAACAGGGCGATACGGTAATCGCGTTTATAGCCGACACTCTTTCTGGCGGCACGCTGGTAGCCTGTTCGACCGGCCGTACGGGCACCGTCAATCAGACTGTCCGCATCGGCCACCGCTCGCTCGGCCAGACGCAAGGGAAACGTGCGCTCCCTGACTCTTTCGAGAATGGCGTTGCGCTCTGCCACGGCCAGGGCCACCAGGCCCAGAGCGATGCGATCCCGCGCATTCAGTCCGTCATCATTTTCGGCACGATGAACCGCATCCTCGACTCTGCTCGCCAGTTGACGGGCTTCTCCGCGAACGATGTCACGCGGCAGCTCATAACGTCTGGTGGTAGCTCCCATGTCGTCACGCACCGTCTGCAATGCGACTGCGACCACCTGGTTGGACAGGGCCTGATCCAGCGGTGTCAGTCGGTCGAGCTTGAGCAGACTGATGACGCCACGCAGGGTTGTACCCTGCACGATCAGCGTGAACAGTGTGAAACCGGTTGCCAGAATGCCTACCAGGCGTTTGATTTCAATGGACACGGCCTGACTTTCGGTAACCGCCAAAGCGAGTGCCAGCGTCAAGGCGCCTCGCAGACCGCCCCACAGGATGGCCGCTCGGTATGGCAACTCGACACTCGGTGACAATCGTAGCGCGGACAGCAGCGGTAACAACCCGAACAGGATGGCCGCACGCGCAGCCATTGCAGACACAATGACGACCATCACCAGCAGCAAATCCTCCCAGCGCACCGCTTCAAGCATTCGGGGAATCAGCAATGCAGCCAATATGAAGATCAGTGCACCACCCCAGTGCGCCAGCAGATCCCAGGTCTCCCGCAGATTGGTCCACGAAATGGGTGTCACACGACTGGGTCCGGACAACTTCAGTGTCAGACCGGCAGTCACCACCGCGATGACCCCCGAGGCTCCAATGCTCTGCTCTGCGATGATGTACGCCAGGTAAGGCAGCGCCACCGATACCGAAATGATGGCGCGGTCGTAGCGAGCAAACAAGGTCATGATCCACAGAGCGATGCGTGTGGCAACCCAGCCGGTGAGGATGCCGCCAACGATCAACACCGGGAACCGTGACAAGGCACTCGAGATCGTGGGGTCCGGCACATTGAGCGTCACATATGTCAGAAACACGCCAAACAGGGCGATGGCGGCGGCGTCATTCAACAGGCTCTCGCCCTCGATGATGCGTACCAGTCGCCTGGGTGCCGAGATCGATCGGAAGATGCTGACCACCGCAGACGGATCCGTCGTTGAAACGATCGCCCCGATCAACAGACACCCGGTCAATGGCAAGGGACTGGCCCAGGCCAGTGCCAGGCCAACAGAAAACGTCGCGACGACCACAGCCACGACAGCCAGCACCAGAATGGGAACCCAGTCATCCAGCATCCTGCGTAGATTCATGCCCAGCGTTGCCTGAAAGAGCAAGGTCGGCAGAAAGACATACAGAAAGACATTGGAACGAATCGGCAGATCCACGATTGCCTCGGCAACCGGATTCAGGGCATCGGTCAACTCGGTGTTGAGAAAGAACGCCGCCCCGCCCCCGATCAGGATGCCGATCCCGGCCAGAATGGCGCTGTACGGCAAACGCAACCGAGACGCGAGAGGTTCAGCCGCCGCAATTACCAGAAACAGGGAACTGATGATCGTGGTGACGACAACGATGTCCATAAATGATGAGGGTCTGTCAATCAGGTGGGTGGTTGAGTATGTGGACGCGAACGTTGCAGAGTGCCTGTGTTGTCATCACGAGCCCCTGCTGACTGCTGACTGCTGACTGCTGACTGCTGACTGCTGACTGCTGACTGCTGACGAATCTTACCGACCTGGACAGAGCTTGTGCTCACTGGTTCCGCTCATTATCGTAATGCCGGCCGATCGTCATGTGAGCGTTGAAACCCTCGTCCATGAAGCAGAACAAGCCTGTCAGTGTGAAACGCTCGATCCGATCGACAGGCAGCCATCTGAACAGCACCTTTCGAAGACTCCCCCATCCATGGTGAACATGTCTAGGAAGAACCTTGCCAGTTCTGGATGTCGGGGCTGGCAACGAGTGTTCTCGGCGCTGCAATGGTGGTATATATTATGGACGATAACTCAGAAAACCCATTGCACCACCTGTGACAATCCGGTCATGCGAATCCACTGCAGCTGTTGCATGGCACGCTTGTCCAGACGCTCATCACCCTACGATATGGAATCAAACCAATCGCCAGCCCAGCCCATTGGTCACAGCCAACTTCACTGTGGTGACCGATGAATGCAATCGAGCATCCTGCATCTGTCACTCCGGTGACCTGTGTATAACGAGGTGAGCTAAAGCTCAACAAAATGTCGACGTGCAGCTTCACCGAACCTTGCGCGATCCTCCTCTGAGTAATGCTGATCCAATTCCGCACCAAACAACAGCCCGAGTAGATCTGAACTTTGCTTGATCTTCTCGCATACCATGGGGTCCGACCCGCTTCTGCATGCAATATGGCCCTCGGAGATCAACTGGAGCGCAAGAAACGGGTCTTTTGATGCCACAGTGTCGCGGACTGCCATGTCAACTCCCGAAATCTCACCTTCCACGGCCGCTTTCAGCTTGTAGCGCTGAAGCAGCGGGGATCTGCCCGAGCCGTTCATCGAAACCCTGCTGGAGCTGACTTGAAATCTCGTCCCAAGGTTGTCGTTTTCTGCCGTTTGTTCAATGTCTGCAAGCAACTTCGAGGCACCTTCAAGGGCCGCGGCACGGGAAGCACTGTTTCCCAAATGCAACCAGGAGATGTCGATCATCGACTCCAGCCAACGTTCTTTTGAAGGCGCATCCATGGAAAAATAGTCGCCATAAAGCATGTCAAGAACGTCTTTTTGATGGCTCGAAGAGAATCCAATGAATTTCAGAGAGAAAATGTCTTCTCTCGCTATTTCATTAGTTCGTTCTTCGAAATCATCAATGATAGTGCGAAGTGTTTCGGCGTCGATTTCTGTGTACAGAGTCGATATGGCAAACTCCATCTCTGCCAGCTTTCTCGTTGTTACAGCGAGATCATGAATTCGCTTGACAGCGTCCTGGCACACTGGACTTCGACGCAATGCAAGCGTATCAGCATCAATGCAGCCAAGTACCTCATCACGAAGGCGATCAAAATCGCTCGTATTCTTCATTTCACTGTCACCGGCGACTATAGTCGTCTCCTTATTGATAATTTGCGCCGCAGGCTCGGTCATTTCATTCGCCTTGTTACGTTCGGTGTCAGTTGAAGCAACTGGAGAGACTTCTACAGAACGCTCCTTGACCAAGCCTGAGTCCGGATCTGAGTTTGGTTGAATGAACTCGTCCTCAGAGATCATCGAGTGATACACCAAGGTGACAGCGCACGCCAACCCGGCGCATGAAAGCATACCAAGTCTCGTCATCCTCCACTCCTGTACGGCAAATACTTTTACACTTCACAGTTTTCCATGCAGCTCATGCTGTTGCAGAGAGTCAGCCCGGTCCTATCGCAGCCAATCGGCCAACAATGTAGAGCATAAAACAGGAAGGGCCGATTCTTATCAGGTCAGACCTTATCAAACCTCGTATGTTCAGATTGATCAAGAGCACCAGCCTTGGCTTGTTTCTGCACCATACCTGCGCCTAGTCATCCTCCAGTACCGGACGTTTCATGCTGAAGGTCTCTTCGGTAACCGCGTAATCCATATACCCCAGGCGAGCCAGTGGGCGCATGCCCGCAGTATCGAGCCGGCCGTCAACGATCACCTCATCCGCTATGTGGATGCCGACCACCTCACCGAATATCACCTCCGACCCCACCTTCTTGCCGTCACGCGCTATCAGTGGCACTACCTTGTTCAAAATGCATTCCAGCGCCACAGGAGAAGCGGCAACGCGAGGCACGGATACATTGCGGCAAGCAGCCTTGGCAAGACCGGTTCGTTCGAATTCATCCACCTCGGCATTGAACGGCGCCGATGACTGATTGACTTCGTCCTGCAGATTGGCAACCGCCATATTGACCACGAATTCGCCGGTGGCCTCGATATTCTCCTGACTATCCTTGCGGCCAGTTGACGAGAACATGACAAACGGCGGCATGGCCGATACCGCGTTGAAATAGCTGTAAGGAGCAAGGTTCGCCACTCCCGAAGGACTCAGGCTGGATATCCAGCCAATGGGACGTGGCACTACCAGTGCGGTCCACGGGTTACGGGCGAGACCGTGTGATTCGCTTCTCGGGTCGTAGAACATGTATGTTTCAATCTTGGCAGACAGCAGGACGGTAGCGCCGATGACGGCTCACAGGCACTTTCACAGTTACAACTCTGACAATATAACCGTTCTGCCCTCTCGCGCAGAGATATATGCCGCTTCCACCAGAGCCAGAGTCCCGAGATTGTCCTCCCCGGAGGTCTCCGGCTGGCGGCCTTCGGCGATACAGCTGGCGAAGTCCTGCTGGATCGCAACGACGCTTTCCTGGATGTTGTGCCAGGGGCGCTCCGCCCACCCCAGCAATGGTGGTTCGACATTCGATCGCTGTTCTGTACCAGCACTCTGAATGCTCAGCTGATAACCGGCATCGAGTCTCAGGCTACCCAGCTCACCATCGATTTCAAGCAGAGTCTCGGGGAAGGTCTCTACCTTGCGCCGGCTTGCGTAGGAACAATCCACGATGCTCGTGGCACCACTGTCATGTGATAGCAGAATCGTGGCGACATCCTCGCCTTTGATATTCTGATTGATACGCTGTGTTGTTGCAGACAATCGCGCAACATCCCCCATCAGCGCGCGGGTAATATCCAGTACATGAATACCCAGGTCCTGAATGATGAAGCGTTCGTCTTCGGCCAGATACGGCTGACCCGAATAGACATCGTACCCTGAACGGAAGCTGGCACGGCAGAAGAACGGCGTACCGATGGTGCCCTCCCGTACCACTCTGATGACAGCACGAATCGCGGCTTGCCAGCGAAAGTTCTCATGCACCATGAACACCTTGCCCGTCCTCTCGACCGCGCGAACCATCGCACGTGCATCGTCCAGAGAATCGGCCAGCGGCTTCTGACAAATGACATGCATACGCTCGCTGGCAGCCAGTTCAACCAATGGCCGATGAGAAGAGACCGTCGTGGCTATATCGACAAAGTCGAGTGACTCGGCGGCAAGCATCTGCGCGGCATCGGTATAGCGAGCCTGGATACCGAAGGCATCACCCACCTCTGCCAGTCGTCGTTCATCCTGATCACAGATTGCCGAGATTCCGGCACCCTCAACCTCTCGCCATCCGTGCAGCTGATTTATCGCAAAGAAGCCACAACCAATCAAACCACCTTCAAGCATATGTCCCCCTTCAACCTTCAGTAACCAGATGACGATAGAGCGAATTGGCCCTGGTCAGATGAATCCTCATGGCGGTTTCTGCGGCATCCGCATCACGAGAACGAATGGCGGCCACGATGGAAGCATGTTCTGACAGGGTCAGATTTTCAGCGCCAGGCAAGCGCACCAGTTCCTGATGAAACTCGGCAAGCCACTCGATCAAAGCCTGACTCAGGTTGGCAAAAATGGCATTACCCGTCATGGCTGCAATTTCTCGATGAAACAGCGCATCCTGTTTCAGAAACTCTTCCGAGTTGTTCAATGCTTGCGTATGTGCCTGATAACGCAACTCGAGCTGCTCTATGGCCGTGTCAGAGGCCCGCTGGGTGGCCAGGCGTACCATCTGCAGCTCGAACAGGAGCCGAGCCTCCTTGAGTTCGTCCAGACTTTCACTGCTGCTGCGAAGAATGCCACTGGTGGTCAATGACACCGCCTGCATGACATTGGAAAAACTTGGCGTGGCCACACTCGCCCGTTCTCCCTGCGTCAGGCTGATGAGGCCGATGTTCGCCATGTTCTGCAAGGCTTCACGCACCGCTGGCCGACCGACACCATAGCGGGCCATCAGGTCACGCTCGGATGGCAACTTGTCACCGGGTGCCAGGCCGTCTGCCTTGATGAGATCAACCAGCCGGTCCATGACCTCCTCATACAGACGCCTCTTCCGTATCTGTTCTGGTGCTCGTTGCTTCACGGTCGTCGAGTTTTCCTGCCTGGTTATGAAGAAGGTGTTTGACATGCGGCCGCCCGTCCGCGCCAGTCATTCGAACTGCAAAAGTTCTGGAGTACTTGGGATACATAGTATACCATCGAATCAGCAGTCACCGTTCCACCGTGTCAATCCCCTTCCGGGACAGAGGAGGCAGCCATGACCGTGCCGGACCCACTTCTGATGTGTTTTGGTACCTCGGAGGTCATTCCGTCGCCGCAGAGCATGGTGGTTGGGCATATGTCCTTCTGCGTCGACATCGATGGCCTTCGCAATCTCTGCTGGAAAGGACGCGAAGTCATACGGGCCATCTCCTGGCCAGTTCGCGATGAAGACTGGGGAACGATGCGCCCGACACTCATCAGCGAGAAAACTGAGCAGTCCGCAAGCAACTTGCACCATCAGTTGCATTTTCAAGTCGGGAAGGGTGCACTGGACTGCCAGGTATCCATCCGTTGCCAGGGCGATGGTGTCCTGCAAGCCAGCATCGAGATGCAGGCACCTGAAGACTTCGCAACCAATCGCGCAGGCTTTACGGTTCTGCACCCGATCACCGACCTTGCCGGGAGCCAACTGCAAGTCACTCATTCCGATGGGTCTGTCGAGAACACGCACTTTCCAGACCGGATTTCACCTGATCAGCCAGTGTCCGACATCGCCGGCCTGCACCATCAACTGCACGGTATCGACATCGATATCCGCTTCGACGGAGAGGTATTCGAGATGGAGGACCAGCGCAATTGGTCCGATGCCTCATTCAAGACGTACTGTGTACCGCTGGTTCAGCCTTTCACCTACATCATCAAAGCCGACTCGACGCTCAGACAATCCATTCGCGTGAAACTGTCGGGAGGTGACGCCAGCAGCCACGCCAGCACTGACGCCACTCGTATGTCACTGACGCAACTGCACGGGTGTGCGCCACAGATCGGACTTGCCAGCGACCCGCAATGGCTCGTGACGCCAGATACTCAGGCACTGATAGCGCGTTGCGCCGTGCAGTATATTCTCGCCAGGCTCGTACTGACAGACGAATCCAGGCTGACATTGCCGCACTCCTGGATCGAAAGCGACGAACTGGAGATCGATCTGGAAATCGTTCTTGGCAAGGATACGCCATTGACCGAATTGACAAGACTGGCTGGGCAGCTCGAAAAATCGACTATCCAGCCGAGCCATGTCGTTGCCTTGCCGGAGCCCTATCTGGCCAGTCATCAGCCTGTGGGACCCTGGCCGGAGGGGCCGACACCCCACGAGACACTGAAAGCGACGATGGCAGCCTTTCCGGATACCGCCATCGGCTGTGGTGTTCTGACGAATTTCACCGAGCTCAACCGTTGCCCACCCGAGGACTCATCAGGCGCCTATGTGACCTACGGCAACACCGCCATCGTGCACGCCGCGGACGATGTCTCGGTCATGCAGACACTGGAGGCCCTGCCGCAGATATTCGCCAGTGCCGAAGCCTTGAGTCACTCCCTGCCGACACGACTCGGGCTCGTGTCACTCGGTGCGCGTACCAACCCTTATGGCTCGGCGCCAGCGGCCAACCCTGAGCAGAGCAGAAAGGCTCTGGCGCAAGCCGACCCGCGTCAACGCGGACTGTTTGCCGCCGCATGGGCGGTAGGTGTGTTGAGTGCCAGCAACGAACAGGCCATCGAGGCAATCACACTGGCCGCAGCGGCCGGCCCGTTCGGACTCGTGTGGCAACCACAGGCGTATCCGCAACCCTGGTTCGATGACGAACCCGATGCTCGGCTGTTCCCCTTGTTTCATGTCATTCGCGCGGCTGCCGGCATGAGTGGTCACGGCAGAATCGCCGTCGACGGTTTACCAGCCGGCGCGGTTGCATACGGGGTGAGGACTGACGAGGAATTCCGACTACTGCTCGCCAACACCTCTTCCGCCCCACAGACCCTCACCCTGGACCGGGCCTGGCATATCCGGATTCTGGATAACCAGAGCTTTACCGAAGCAGCCAGAGACCCGGACTGGCTGATGAACACCTCGGCTCAGTACCGCGATTCGCTGAACCTGCAGTCCCTTGCCATCGCCGTGCTGACACGTTCCCTCAATCCGACCGACTCATCACCCGACTCATCACCCGGGCAGGACAACTGATGCGCATCGAAGCCGACTACCTCATCGAAACTTCCGACGACCCGGTACGGGCTGCCGAGATCATGGCTGGCGAGCAGTCCTCCGGCACCTTCATCGCGGTTCCGGGAGAAACACCCGAGCTCAAGGAACGCGCCGCTGCCCGGATAGAATCACTGGAGGTCATTGGCGAACTGAACGAGCCCTCGTTGCCGGGAGCCGTGCGCCGTAATGGCCCCATACGCAAGGCGGCTGTCACCCTGTCATGGCCGCTGGCGAATATCGGGCCTTCACTGCCCAATCTGCTGGCAACCATTACCGGCAATCTGTTCGAACTGAAGTCCTTCTCCGGCTTGCGTATCGTGGATGTGCGCTTGCCTGAGGAGTTCGCCCAAGTCTATTCCGGGCCACGTTTCGGCATCCCGGGTACACGCCAACTCACGGGCGTGCAGAATGGCCCGCTGCTCGGCACAATCATCAAGCCAAGCGTGGGCCTCGACGCACAAGGTACTGCGGCCATGGTGCAGCAGCTGGCCGAGGCAGGCATCGACTTCATCAAGGATGACGAGCTGCAATCGGATGGACCGGCCTGCCCGTTCGAGGAACGCGCTCGTGCCGTCATGGACGTGATCAATCGCCATGCCGATATCAGCGGCAAGAAGATCATGTACGCCTTCAATATCACCGGCGATCTGGATCAGATGCGGCGACGCCACGAGCTGATCGTCTCTCTGGGAGGCAGCTGCGTGATGGCCAGCCTGAACAGCGTTGGTCTGGTGGGCATGATCGAGCTGGGAAGGTTCTCCGAGTTACCCATTCATGCGCATCGCAATGGCTGGGGTTATCTGTCGCGCCACCCGTCATTGGGCTGGTCCTATGTGGCCTGGCAGAAAATCTGGCGGCTCGCCGGTGCCGATCACATGCATGTCAACGGCCTGCGCAACAAGTTCTGCGAGGATGACGACAGCGTGCTGGCCTCCGCTCGAGCCTGCCTGACACCCATGTTCGATAACAAGCCGTGTATCGCGATGCCGGTCTTCTCATCCGGCCAGTCCGCGGAACAGGTAGAGGATACCTACGCCGCCCTGGGCACCACCGACCTGATGTATCTGGCAGGCGGTGGCATTGCCGGGCATCCCATGGGCGTTGCAGCCGGAGTCAGCAGCTTGCGCCAGGCCTGGGAGGCCGCGACTTCCGGCGTATCCCTGGAGGACTATGCCCGGGAGAGGCCCGAGTTGGCCAGCGCACTGGACACCTACAGACAATGACAGGCGCCTCCCCATTAACCGATGGTCGGCTCCTTGCCTGGTATGGCGATGACTTCACCGGGGCGGCCGCCGTCATGGAAGTGCTGAGCTTCGCCGGGCTTGAATCCGTCCTATTCTTCGCACCTCCCACGCAGGATCAACTGAGCCGTTTTCCCCGCGCTCGCGGGATCGGGATTGCCGGTACGGCGCGAGCGCGCTCGCCTGCCTGGATGGAGGCCACACTGCCGTCCGTGTTCGGGGAAATGGCAAATTACGAGGCTGCGATCAATCACTACAAGGTCTGTTCGACGCTGGATTCCTCGCCGCAGACAGGCTCCATCGGTCGAGCCTGTGAACTGGCCATGCCCATACTCTCCGAACCCGATGACTGGCACGCCTGCCTGGTCGCCGCACCTGCCATGCAGCGATACCAGGCATTCGGCAATCTGTTCGCTGGCGTGTCAGGCACCGTCCACCGCCTCGATCGACACCCTGTCATGCGCCAGCACCCGGTGACACCGATGGACGAAGCCGATGTACGGCGTCATCTGGCGAAACAGACGCAGCTGCCGATCGGACTGGTATCCATCACCGAACTGAATGCCGGTCTGGCTCAGGCTGCCCTGCAATCCGAACGCGCATCGGGAGCTGCCATTGTCGCCCTTGACTGCATGGATGAGTCCTCGCTTGTCGAGGCCGGGCGACTGATCTGGGAAAACCGGGGCAAGCGGCATTTCTGCATCGGCTCACAGGGTATCGAATACGCACTGGTTGCCTATTGGCGCCAGGCGGGACTGCTGGAATCGGCAGCACCACCCGCGCACCCCGGACGGGTTGAACGCATGGCGGTAGTCTCCGGTTCCTGCTCGCCAATCACCTCCAATCAGATAGCTGTTGCCGCGACACAGGGCTTCGAATGCATTCGCATCGACCCGTCAAGAGCAGTGGATGCCTCAGCCTGGGAACAGGAACTGCAGCGCGTGGCGGCACTCGCCATGGATGCCTTCGGCAGAGGTCACGACCCGCTAGTATACACCAGTACCGGCCCTGAAGACCCGGCCAATGTGCGCTTCAATGAGGCGATAGACGCCGCCGGCCTGCCCGCTGATCAGGTCAATGAAGCAGTGGGTGAAGGGCTCGGCAGATTGCTGCAGGATCTGATCGAACAGGCAAGCCTGTCGCGTTGCGCCATTGCCGGCGGTGACACCTCCGGTCATGGCGTCTCCATGCTGGGGCTGTATGCGCTGACCGCTCTGGCACCGATCGCGACCGGTGCAGCCCTGTGCCAGGCCCATTCGGACAATCAGACGCTAGGCCATTTGCAGATCGCGCTCAAGGGCGGGCAGATGGGCGAGCCGGAATTCTTTCAACAAGTCAGAAATGGCGGTCTGACCGCTTGAACCACGACTTCATCCGTACGGGGAACACCATGAAGAAAATCGCGTTATTGGGAGCTGGCGGCAAGATGGGGGTCAGGCTTGCCAGGAACCTGGGGACCACAGACTTCGATGTGGATCATGTCGAGGTCTCAGAGGAAGGTCGCCAGCGCCTGAAGGAGGCTACCGGTGCCGATTGCGTCGAGCCGGGTCAGGCCGTGTCGCGCGCCGACATCGTGTTGCTGGCTGTCCCCGATCGCGCCATCGGTGATGTGGCACACAACATCATCGATCAGGTTCGACCCGGTACTTCTCTGGTGGTGCTCGATGCCGCAGCGCCGCAGGCCGGCAAGATGCCGGAGCGCAAGGATGTCACCTACTTCATCACCCACCCTTGCCACCCTTCGATCTTCAACTACGAAGATTCGCATGAAAAGCAGACAGATTTCTTCGGTGGTGTGGCCGCCAGGCAGCACATCGTATGTGCTCTGATGCAAGGGCCGGAAGAACACTATGCCCAGTGCGAAGCGGTGGCTCGTGCCATCTACGCGCCGGTGGAGCGGGCGCATCGGTGCACCGTGGAACAGATTGCCATCCTCGAACCCGCCCTGTCTGAGACCGTCGGAGCCACGATGTGCATGGCCTTGCGCGAAGCCACTGATCGAGCCGTATCGCTCGGCGTTCCACCGCAAGCCGCCAGAGACTTCATTCTCGGCCATCTCAACATCGAACTGGCGATTGCCTTCGAGGAGTTTCCCGAGGGCAAGTTCTCGGACGGCGCCTTGCTGGCAATCGACAATGCGAAGAGCGTGCTCTTCAAGGAGGACTGGCTGGACCAGGTATTCAATATGGACGCCATCAACAAGTCGGTAAACGATATCTGCAAATAAGGCCACGTTTCAACGTCAACCGTGGAGTAACAAGATGTGGAGTAGCGAAATCATGTACACCCAGTTTGTCAAGAACACCCGGCATATAGTGACGGCCAGTGCCGTCTGTCTCGGCCTGATCGGTAACGCGCATGCACAAAGTGCAGCCGACCAGGCGGTGGAGGCCGCCAAACAGTATTCAGGAGTCACCCTGAACGTCCTGTATGAAGCCGGGCTACAGCCGCTCGACCCGAAGAACTTTACCGGTCCACTCTGGGAGGAGCTTACCGGTATCAAGATCAACGTCATCGAGTCCCCGGTCGATCAGATGTTCACCAAGGCCATGCAGGATTATCGCTCCGGCTCGGGTGGTTATGATCTGCTCAATGTCATACCCAATCAGCTACCCGATCTGGCCATGTCCGGTGCTCTGGAGCCACTGGATGACTACGTTGACAAGTTCGGCTACCGGGAAGAGCTGCAAGGCATTGCCCCGGTATACCGCGACAACCAGATGACGGTGGAAGACCGGATCTACGCCTTGCCCGATGATGGCGATGTATTGATCCTCTACTACCGACGTGACCTGTTCGATGACCCCGCCAACCAGAGCGCGTTCCAGGAAAAATACGGCTACCCGCTGGCACCACCCACAACCTGGCAGCAGTTCTCCGAGATCGGTCAGTTCATGACCGACACCTACGCACCCGATACCTACGGCGCTGGATTGTTGCGCCAGCCGGGGAATGCGCAATACATGTTTCAGGAACGATTTCGGGTAGAGGGCGGTCAGTTCTTCGACCCGGACAGCATGGATGCCACCGTGAATTCCGATATCGGCGTGAAGGTTTTCAACGAAATGCGTGCCGAGAACAGCTGGATGCCACCTGGTGTCGAGCAATGGGGCTTCATCGAAGCCTTCAACGCCTTTCTGGCCGGTGACATTGCCATGACCATCTCCTGGCCGCCTGTTGGTCGCTGGGCCGCAGGTTATGGCAAGGGTACCGAAGCACTCAACTGGATTCCGGAGACGAAGGTGGCGGACAAGGTGGGTTATGCCTTACCCCCGGGTGGCACACCGGAGCTGGCCGTCGGGTTCTCCCTGGCCGTGGCTTCAGGTTCTGCGAACAAGGAGGCCGCCTATCTGTTCGCCCAATGGTTGAACAGCGAAGAGATCAGTCTGCAACGGGTGCAATTGCCCTATGCACTGCGCGACCCCTTCCGTACCAGTCACTTTGCCAGTGAGGAATATCGCTCACGCTGGTCCAATGCCGGTGAATATCTGGATGTACTGCAAAAGGGCGCCGAGACCGGCCTGCTCGATCTTTCCCTGTTGCAGACCGACCGCTATGAGGAAGCACTACGGCAGGCCATCAGTCGTCTCTGGTCGGGAGAAGATGCGAAGAAGATACTCGATGATCTGGCAGAGGACTGGGATCAACTGACTCAACGCATCGGTGTGGACAAGCAGAAGCGTGTCTACGCGGACTGGGCCAGCAAGCCCAATGCCTACCCCTGACATCGCATGGCCCATGCCGTGAATGTCTCGCTGTTCGTCACCCCGGAGCGAATGTGCTCCGGGGTCTGTGTACGGATGAACCCATACGGTGAACCTCTCTACCGAGGAGACGATACGACACGATGCTGAAGAGTCTGCTGGACAACGATCGTACATTTCGTTATCTGCTGGTGATCCCGGCGGTGTTCTTCATCCTGCTGATTGGCCTGTACCCGTTCATCAAGCTGGTCATCGCAAGCTTCCAGAACATCTCCCTGTTCGATGATGTGCGAAGCTTTCAGGGACTGCTCAACTATGAGCGCTTGCTATCCGACGACAGGCTCTGGCAATCACTGGTGCGCACCCTTGTGTTCACGGCAGTTGCCCTGCCCATCGAACTGGTTCTGGGCTATCTGCTGGCAGCACTGTTTCTCGAGAAGATCCCGTTCAAGGCAGTACTGATCTCGATCATTCTGCTGCCCACCATCATATCGCCCATTGTCGCCGGCGCCACCTGGCGGCTCATGCTCGACCAGCGATTCGGGCCGGTCAACCAGATCATCAGCTGGCTGGCCGGTACGGATGTCAAGTTGCTCTGGACTGTCAGCGCCAACCTGGTGTGGCCCGCCATCCTCATTGCCGAAGTCTGGCAGTGGACCCCCTTCATGTTCCTGTTGCTCTACGCGGCCTTGTCGAATGTCGATCGCGAACAGCTGGAAGCGGCACAGATAGACGGTGCATCCTGGTGGATGACCTTCCGACGCATCGTGTTGCCGGCCATCATGCCGGTCATGTTCATCGCCGTACTGATTCGGGCGCTGGATCTGTTCCGGGTGTTCGATCTGGTCTGGACCATGACCCAGGGTGGCCCCGGTACCGCCACCGAAACTCTGTCCATCTATGCTTACCAGATGGCCTTTCGCGAATTCGAGATATCCTACTCGGCCGCCATTGCCTTTCTCGTCATCGTGCTGTTGACCGTCTTCGTGGTCGCCGCCTTGCGCCGGGTGGAGGTGTCACGATGAATCGCCGAGACACGGGCTGGCGCCTGTGGCTACGCTTCGCCATCGCCCTGTGCGTCACGCTGATCTTTGCCTTTCCGGTGTACTGGCTGGTGGCCATCTCCTTCAAGTCTCCCGAGGAAGTCTATGCCTACCCCCCGGTCTGGTTTCCGCAGCAACTCGATGTTTCAAGCTACCTGACCCTGTTTCGCGATGGTGATGTCGTGGCGGTCTGGAATTCCCTGATAACAGCCGGTATCAGTACCGTACTGGCCATGCTGGTGGGCACCCTCGCCGCCTATTCCATCGTGCGCTTTCGTACCGGTGGAGATCATCTGTCCATCTGGATCATCTCGCAACGCATGATCCCGCCCATCTGCGTCGCCTTCCCCATCTTTCTGCTGTATGTGTCGTGGAATCTGGTGGATACCTATATGGGCCTGATCATGCTCTACACGGCATTCAACATTCCCTACGTCACCTGGATGATGCGTGGCTACATCCAGGACATACCGATCGAGCTTGAACAGAGCGCCATGATCGATGGTCTGACGCGCTGGCAGGTGCTGCGCAAGGTGGTCATGCCGATGGCGCGTGGCGGTCTCTTCGCTACTGCTGTCTTTACCTTCATTTTCGCCTGGAACGATTTCATCTTCGCCCTGATTCTCAGCAAGTCCGAGGTGGTGACCTATACGGTGAAGGTCACCGGTTACTTCGGCTCACAGTCCACCTTCTGGTCGAAGATCTCTGCGATGAGCGTGCTGGGCGTCCTACCGATGTTCGTGGTTGTTGCCACGATGCAGAAATTCATTGTTCGTGGCGTGTCCATGGGCGCCGTCAAGGGTTGACTTCAATGCCGAATCTACAGCTCGACAACATCATCAAGAACTATGGTGACCATCAGGCGGTCAAGGGCATTTCCATCGATGTGCCCGCCGGTGAGTTTCTGGTGCTGGTTGGTGCGTCGGGCTGCGGCAAGAGTACGCTGCTGCGCTGCATCGCGGGTCTGGAGGACATCTCACAGGGCACCATCACCCTCGGTGGGCGCGCCTTCAACGGACTGGCACCTCGCGAACGCAATATCGCCATGGTCTTCCAGAGCTATGCGCTCTACCCCTATCTGAGTGTCTACGAGAACATCGCCTTCGGACTGCGTGCCCGCAAGTTCGCCGAGCCCGAACTCGACAGACAGGTGCACTGGGCAGCCGATCTACTGGATATCACCCGCCTGCTGCAGAACACACCGCGGGAACTCTCCGGTGGCGAGCGGCAACGGGTCGCCATCGGTCGCGCGATCGTACGCGACGCCGACCTGTACCTGTTCGACGAACCGCTGTCGAACCTGGACGCCAAACTGCGCGATGGCATGCGCGAGGAAATCAAGCGTCTGCACGAGCGACTGGGCAAGACCTTCATCTACGTTACCCACGATCAGATCGAGGCAATGACGTTGGCCGAGCGTATCGTGCTGCTGCGTGATGGTCGTATCGAACAGGCGGGAGCGCCTCTGGCGTTGTTTGAACGGCCAATCAACCAGTACGTTGCAGGTTTTCTCGGCTCACCGCCGATGAACTTCATCGAAGTGACCATCGCCTCGGGCACCATGACACTGCCCGATGGACAGCAGCTGAGCATTCAGACCGATGTTGCCGATGGCAGCTACCACTGGGGCGTAAGACCGGAGCACTGGTCACATGTCGATAGTGGATTCGACACACTGCAGATCAGCCTCGAAGTCGTGCAGCCCACCGGCTCTCGCAGCTATGGCACCTTTCATCTGGCGGGCACCCACGTGGTTGCCGAGCTGGAGGCCCGGGCGCTGCAATGGAGCGGCAAACGCATTGCACTGACAGTCGATATGGCCAGCACGGCCTTGTTCGATACCCAGTCTGGAGACCGGGTTGGCTGATGTGTGCTAAGGCGGCTAGCCTCCCGAAGCCCCGAATCTCTGCAACCAATATCAATGGTATAAGGTAGCCATGATTGACCAGGAAACGATGAACTATTACAACACGAACGCCGCGCTCTACGGCAACCATGCGCCGGACCCTGCTGGTGATTTCGTGGCTTACCGGAGCCGGTTCATCCAAAGACTGAAACCTGGCTCTCGCATACTGGACCTGGGCTGCGGTGGAGGTCACGCCTCACAGGCATTTCTCGAAAACAGTCACGATGTCGTTGCCCTGGATGGTTCCGTAGAGCTGGCGAAAATTGCCGCACAACGGATCAACCGGGATGTCATCGTGAAGGACTTCTCCGATCTCGACTATCGGTCCGAGTTCGATGGGGTCTGGGCTGCTGCATCATTGACCCATGTATCACTCGACTGCCTCCAGGATGTTCTCGAGCGTGTTTGCCGGGCACTGCAACCGCAAGGATTGCTGTGTGCTTCCTTCAAATGTGCGGAAACAGACTGGCGAGATACAGAAGGTCGATTCTACAGCGCAATCAGGTCAGATACTCTGAGTCAATTTGCAAGACAGGCAGGATTGCAAGTCGAATCGATTGAGGTATCAGAAGGTCTGAGCTATCTGGGTACTCCTGCAAGCTGGGCATGGTTATTCGCCTATCGCCGCGATGATACGGTATCGCCACAAGTGAATCGTGGCGATCCCGGAATCCTGTGAAGGACTGCCCCTCAGGTAATGACGTCGGCCTTGGTGCGATCCGTGTAATGCGTGATCTTCGCCACATCCGAGGCGATACCCAGCAGGTCTGCCAGTGCCACCTGAGGGTCCAGATGATGATTATCCGGATTGCCTTCGTGGCGCTCGACATAGACACGCAAGGTTGCCCCTTCGGTACCGGTGCCTGACAAACGATACACGATGCGCGAGCCGCCACCGGGGCCGGCAAACAACAGCCGGATACCCTGATGGTTGCTCACACTGCCATCAACCGGATCGGAATAGCTGAAATCATCGGCCAGGTCGACTTCGTAGTTGCCAAAGCGCTGGCCCGCCATGTCATTCACCCGCCCACGAAGGTCCTCGATCATGGAATGAGCCCGGTCGCTGTCAACGCCTTCGTAATCATGCCGTGTATAGACGTTACGTCCGTACTGACTCCAGTGAGTACGCACCGTGGCCGCCACCGACTCCTTGCGAACGGCCAGCACGTTGAGCCAGAACAGAACAGCCCACAGACCATCTTTCTCGCGCACGTGATCGGAGCCGGTACCGAATGACTCTTCACCGCACAAGGTAATGCGCCCGGCATCCAGCAGATTGCCGAAGAATTTCCAGCCGGTGGGTGTTTCGAAACAGGGAATACCCATTTTCTCGGCAACCCGATCCACTGCGCGACTGGTGGGCATGGATCGCGCGACACCTGCCAGCCCCTTGGCATAACCCGGCACCTTCTGCGCATTGGCTGCCAGTATTGCCAGCGAATCCGATGGCGTCACGTAGAAGTCCTTGCCCAGAATCATGTTGCGATCGCCATCACCGTCGGAAGCCGCACCGAAGTCCGGTGCATTGTCCCCTTGCAACAGCGCCACCAGGTCGGCAGCATGCGCCAGGTTCGGGTCAGGGTGAGCCCCACCGAAATCCTCCAGCGGTTCGCCGCGCATCACCGTACCCGCAGGTGCGCCGAGACGCTGTTCCAGAATGGCCTTGGCGTAAGGACCGGTCACGGCATTCATGGCATCGAAACGCAGATTGAACTGCCCGGAATGAATGAGATCGTGCAATTGGTCGAAGTCGAACACTTGCTCCATCATGGCAGCGTAGTCCGCCACGGGGTCGACGATTTCCACATCCATGTCACCCAGACGCGTGGTGCCAGGCTTGTCCAGATCGACATCGGAGCCGGTAAGGATCAGGTAACGATCGATTGTCTGTGTCTTCTGGAAGATGGTTTCGGTGAGTTGCTCGGGTGCAGGACCACCATTGCCGGCGTTGTATTTGATCCCGAAATCCTCCTCCGGCCCGCCCGGATTGTGGCTGGCGGACAGAATGATGCCACCAAAGGCTTCGCGCTTGCGAATCATGCCGGAGGCCGCCGGTGTGGAAAGAATGCCACCCTTGCCGATCAGCACACGACCAAAACCATTGGCAGAGGCCATCTTGACGATGATCTGCAGAGCGTCGCGATTGAAGTATCGGCCATCACCACCGACGACCAGCGTCTTTCCCTTGAACCCTTCGAGAGTGTCAAAGATGGATTGGACAAAATTTTCCAGATAGTGGGGTTGCTGGAACACACGCACTTTCTTGCGCAATCCGGACGTACCAGGCTTCTGTCCGGCAAAGGGCTGGGTGGTAACGCTCGTGACGGTCATTGTTCACATCCTCCAATGGCTGGGTGTCGATCTCCTGGCAACCGGTCCTGGTCAGTGTGTTGCGCTGGAGGATTCCACGTTGATATGGAAGAATAGCAGCGTTCCGGGAATCAGTGAACCGGAGAAATCAACAACACCGGAGCCCCATGAGCCAGCCTGCATTACCCGACATCATCAACGGCCCTGCCGCCTGGACAGGTTCGCAGATGCAGGCCGCCCCCGATCAGTGGCTGGTGCATCTCTCTGCCACGGACATCGCGGAGCTGGAGACGGCCGCCACGCACTACCTCTCGCTTGGACAGGATATCGGCGACATCACGAAGACAGACTTTCCGTTGGACAATCTTGCGCACCATCTGCAGGCGCTGAGAGAGAAGCTGATTCATGGCATCGGTTTCGAGGTCATTCGAGGATTACCCAGCGACAGCTACTCTCAGGAAATGGCGGCAGCCATCTTCTGCGGTGTGGGTGCCCACCTGGGATCGGCGCGCTCTCAGAATGCGGCAGGGCATATCGTGGGACACGTGCGCAATGTCGGCGCCAACCCGAACGACCCCGATACCCGCATCTACCAGACCAGCGCGCGCCAGAGCTTTCATACCGACAGCGCCGATGTCGTCGGCCTTTTGTGCCTGCGTGAGGGTATGGAGGGTGGCGACTCACTGCTGGTCAGCGCCGAATCCATCTACAACCGGATGAAGGCCGAGCGCCCTGACCTGCTGGAAAGACTGTTCGATCCCATTGCCACCGACCGACGCGGCGAGATTCCGGACGGCATGCAACCGTTCATGACGATTCCACCACTGTCCTGGTACCAGGGCAAACTGACCGTGTTCTATCAGCGCCAGTATATCAATAGCGCTCAACGGTTCGACGATGCGATGCGCCTGACCCCGGAGCACATCGAGGCTCTCGACCTGTTCGACAGCCTGGCCAATGATGCGGATCTGCACCTGAGCATGCGTCTGCAGCCCGGCGACATGCAGTTCGTCTACAACCATGCACAGTTGCATGATCGTACGGCCTTCACCGATTGGCCCGATGCCGACAGACGTCGCCACCTGCTGCGTCTGTGGTTGTCGATCGAGGGGGATCGTGAATTGCCCGAGTGCTTCACGCAGCGTTACGGCAGTATCGAAGTCGGCAATCGGGGTGGGATCATCACCAGCGCCACGCGATTGCATGCACCGCTGGACTAGTGATCAGCCACGCTGATTCATGCCGGGCCCGCCTTGCCTGCCGAGCACTCAGCTGTCATCCTGCGACAAAACGATACTCTTCAGACAGTCGAGGTCGTACGCAGCCGCCTGAAAAACGTGTACGTTGCACACTTCGGTTTTCCGGATAGGCCTCCCTGGGCAAGACCGGATCCTTTACAGATGTCTGCGGCGCTTCGTCGCGAAGAACAGTACCATGCCATCGACGCATTCATCGACGGCGGTCGCCCAATGGAGTTCATGAAATGAGTAGTCGAAGCAGCAATCAAATGAAGGCGCTGGTGAAGGCCAGGCCCGAAGCCGGCATCTGGATGGAACAGGTACCCATTCCCGAGGCCGGCCCGCGTGATGTACTCATCAAGGTCAGAAAATCGGCCATCTGTGGTACCGATGTGCATATCTGGAAGTGGGATGAATGGTCAGCGAAGGTCGTACCGGTTCCCATGGTGGTCGGTCATGAATTCTGTGGCGAGATTGTCGACTGTGGCTCGGCAGCCACCAAATACCAGATCGGTCAGCGAGTCTCGGGCGAAGGCCATATCGTCTGTGGTGCCTGTCGCAACTGCCGTGCAGGACGTGGACATTTGTGCCGCAATACGCAAGGCGTGGGCGTCAACCGACCGGGCTCCTTTGCAGAGTATCTGTGCATCCCCGAGAGCAACGTCGTGCCGATCCCGGACGACATTCCCGATGAGATTGCCGCCATATTCGACCCCTTCGGCAACGCGGTACACACGGCACTGAGCTTCGATCTGGTTGGTGAGGATGTACTGGTGACTGGCGCCGGCCCTATCGGCATCATGGGCGCCCTGGTGGCGCAGAAAGTGGGGGCGCGCAAGACGGTCATCACCGATATCAGCCCCTATCGCATCGAGCTGGCCAAGCGACTGGGCGTTCAACATGTCGTCAACGCCGCCGAACAGAGCCTCTCGGATGTCATGGCCGAATTGGGCATGACCGAAGGCTTTGATGTGGGCCTGGAAATGTCAGGTGCCGCCCCGGCAATGCGCGATATGATCGACAAGATGAACAATGGCGGCAAGATTGCGCTGCTGGGCATCGCACCGACCGAGTTCGCAGTTGACTGGAACAAGATCATCTTCAAGATGCTCAACGTCAAGGGCATCTATGGTCGCGAGATGTTCGAAACCTGGTACAAGATGATTGCCCTGGTGCAATCGGGCCTGGATCTGAGCGAGCTGATCACCCACCGAATCTCCATTGATGACTACGAAGACGGTTTCGCCGCCATGATTTCGGGTGAGGCTGGCAAGGTGGTCATGGACTGGGGTTGAGCGTACATGGGCCCATGTCTGACCGGCACACAGGCGCTCCGCGAGACTCGTATCAACAAATACATCTGCGAAAGCGGGTTCTGCTCCAGAAAGGCGGCAGATGCCCATGTGCGACGCGGCGAGGTCTTCATCAACGGCGAGCGGGCGATGCTGGGCGACAAGGTCTCTGCCGGCGACACCGTGACACTCTCAGGCCGGACGATCGTGCCGCTCACTGCCGAACAGGTCGTTTTTCTGGCCTTCAACAAACCGGTCGGTGTGGTCTGCACCGCGGCGCAGACGGATCAGAGAAACATCGTGGATCTGGTTGCCCACACTTCCCGAGTATTTCCGGTAGGCAGACTCGACAAGGATTCTCAAGGCCTGATATTCCTGACCAATCGCTGCGATCTGGTAGACAAGATTCTGTCTGCCGACAACCGGCATGAAAAGGAATACCGGGTCACCGTGAACAGAAAGATCAGCGATGAGTTCATGGTCGGTATCAGCCGAGGCGTTCCCATGCTCGGTGTCGTCACGAAACGCTGCCACGTAGTCAGGGAATCCGACCACGTATTCAGAATCACCCTGGTGCAGGGATTGAACCGACAGATACGACGCATGTGCAGGTATTTCGACTATTCCGTCGAAAAACTCGAACGCATACGCATCATGCATATCACGCTGGACGAACTGCCACCGGGTCAGTGGCGCAACCTGACCGAGGACGAGTTATCGGTGTTCTCGAGCCTGTGATCGAGCCCTGATGACGCTACCGTTCATGGATATTCGAAAAGCATGTCCGGACACTTCTCTTCATTGCCAGCACCATCCGTGTATCGGATGGCCTTGAAACCATGGCGCTGATAAAAGCGGATTGCACCGTGGTTTTCCTGAAATGTCCACAAATGTATCGGGCGAGGCAACAGGCTCAAGGCATGTTCGAGAAGCTGACTACCGATACCCTGATTGACATGGCCCGGCGCCATGTAAAGCTGGTCGATCCATCCGATTCCGCCTGATTCCGATATAGCCAGAACCCCCACGTTCTCGTCATCGAGCTGTGCGACGACAACGCCACCTGACGGAATCAGGTTGTTGCCTACCCAGCGACGAACCGCATCAGGCGAATGGGCAGATGGGGCAAAGGGCAGATACGCAAGCCTTGCTGACACAAGAATGCGAGCGACACTCTCCGCATCACCTTCACTGGCTGATCTGAGTTGCAACATGTCCGATCTCCCAATCATATCGCCCGGCGCTCCGGCAGCTGCTTGCCGCTGACCGAACTTGCATGCTGTGCTGTACGGTCGGGACCGTCATACGCCGATACAAGGTTCGTCTCTTGCAAGGTTCGTCTCTTGCAAGGTTCGTCTCTTGCAAGGATGGTACCTGAACATGAAGCCCCTCTCGGAATCTGACACACCCCTGTAATCAGTCGGATGACAACCAACTTGGGCATCATTTCAGTTGCAGCCGGGCCTTGTCAACTCCAGATGATCTCGCAGTGTATGGCCCTTGTAATCACGGCGAAACAGACCACGTTGCTGCAGTAGAGGCACTACCTGATCCACGAAATCTTCAATGCCACCGGGCAATGACGGTGGCATCAGATTGAATCCGTCGGCCCCTTCGTTGCAGAACCAGAGCTCCATCTGATCAGCAATCGTTTCCGGCGTACCCACCAGGGTGCAATGACCACCACCTGCCGCGAGTCTTCCCAACAACTGACGCAGTGTCGGATTTTCGGTGTCAATGATGCGCAGTATGGTGCTGTAGCGTCCCTGCGGACCACTGAAATTCTCCAGTGATGGCAAGGGTGGCACTGGTGCGTCCAGCTCCCATTCGGAACAATCCTGGTCAATGAACAGGGCCAATTGGCGCAACGATGCGTCGGCAGGCAGCAATTCATCCAGTTCACGTTGTTTGGCTTTGGCCTCTTCCTCGGTTGCTGCCACGTAGGTAACCAGCCCTGGCATGATCGGCACATCCACCTTGCGGCCGGCAGCTTTCACCCGTCGCTTGATATCCCGATAATAGCTTTGCGCTGCAGGCAGATCATAGGCCACCGCATAGATTGCTTCTGCACGGCTGGCCGCCAGTGCCCTACCCTGTTCCGAGGCACCAGCCTGAAACAGTACCGGATGCCCTTGCAATGGGCGCGGTACGTTCAACGGACCATCAACGTGAAAGAATTCTCCCTGATGATTGATGGCACGCACCTTCCCGGGGTCGGCATAATGCCCCTGACGATCAAACAGCAAGGCGTCATCATCCCAGGAATCCCACAGGTCTGACACCGCCTGCACGAACTCCTCGGCGCGTCGGTAACGCTCGTCATGATCCGGCATTTTCCGGTAACCATGGTTGCGGGCTTCAGCGTCAAACATCGACGTAACCACGTTCCAGCCAATTCTGCCACCGGAGATATGATCCAGCGACGCCAGCAGGCGAGCGGCATGAAATGGCGTGTAGAAGGTGCTGGACACGGTGCTGATGAAGCCGATGCGATGAGTCGCCCGACTCATCGCGGCGATGGCAGTCAGTGGCTCCAGATACCACCAGCTGCCGTCCGACACATTACCCGCCGCCCCGCTGTCGGCGAAGAAAACGGCATCCAGCTTGCCGCGTTCGGCCACTTGCGCGAGAGCTTCGTAATAGCGAATATCACCCAATTGCTCTACCGAGGACTGTGGATGTCGCCAGGCGGCCCGGTGATGGCCGCAGCCCATCAGGAACAGATTGATATGCATCGTCCGCGTATGCGTTCGCCCGGTGCTCATCAGCCCTTCACCAGACCACCATCCACGACCAGGTTCTGCCCGGTCACCGAACGCGCCCAGGACGAGGCGAAGAACAAGGTGGCATCAGCGAATTCCGCCGGTGTGGTCACTCGCCGCAGGGGCGTGCTCGCCGCAATGAAGTCGAACACGGCCTCCGGGGTTGCTGCCGAGGCATCCGTGGTACGCAACAGACCGCCCGACACCATGTTCACGGTGATGTTGTCGGGCCCCAGATCCTGCGACAGCGTGCGAGTCAGTGACAACAAGGCTGCCTTGCCAGCGGTGTAGTCGTGATACGGCACTACGGGATTCTGGAACAGATTGGTTCCGACGTTCACGATACGACCAAAACCTGCCTCGCGCATGCCCGCCAGTGCTGACTGAGTCGTGTTAATGGCACCGCCGACAACTCCCGAGAATTGCTGGTTCATGTTTTCCCAGGTCAGCTGATCCACGTTCGGACGTGCATCGCCGTTGAATGTGAAGTCAGGCAAGGCATTGTTGATGACAGTTGTCACCGGTGTGCCGAAATGCTGTCGGGCCTGATCGAACATCGCCTGTACTGCGGCTCGCTCGCATACATCAGCCTGTACGGCGAGCGCATGCTCCGGGAATCTTTCTGCCAGGCGCCTGGCCGCATCAGAACTGCGATGATAGTTTATAACAACTCTGGCACCTTCTCGGAGAAAGGCAGCTACCAGGTGTTCACCCAGGCCACGGGCACCACCGGTAACCAGAACCAGTTGTTGATCAAGACGGAGAGACTGCTGCATGTAAACCTCAGGATTGAGGCGAAGGCATGAATGCACAGGTGTGGCGGCAGAGCCAGCGACTGACATCCCTTCGCCAGTATGAACTGGATCAGGTTCAACGGGTTTTTTCTCAGCCCTGCAAATCAGGACACCCCGTGTCGAGCGAAAACCATAGCACAACAACTGAGGAAAGATGTAGCGTCAATTGATAATCGTTGACAAGTGGACTTGAACTTCCTATTCTGCGCTCACTCCTGGGGGTGCCGTGGAAAGCGGCTGAGACACCACACTGTGTGTGTGGCAACCCTTTGAACCTGATCCGGATAATGCTGGCGAAGGGAAGGAACAAGGCTGCACCATGCATGCCTCCAGCCTCTTTCCCGTCTCCCTGCCTTGCCGGATGCCCGCCACCTGTGGCGAAACGTCAGCGCCGCTCAAGACAAGGAAGACAACCATGTTCAGCACCTCCACAGCCCTCATATGGCTGCTTGTATTCGCGGCACTGTTCGCCGTACCAGGCTTGCTCTATGCCCATCGCAAACAGGACAGACTGGACGACTATCTGGTGGCTCGCAACAGCCAGAGCAGCGCTGCCACACTGCTGACGTTGCTGGCCACGACCCTGGGCACATGGATTCTGTTCGGCCCGGCGCAGGCTGCCACCTGGGGAGGTATAGGCGCCATCACCGGCTATGCTCTGGGGGCTCTGGCGCCACGGCTGATCATGATCCCACTGGGCTGCCGTATCCGTGTTCTGATGCCCGAAGGCCATACCCTGACCGAGTTTGTACTCGCTCGCTACGGACGGGTGATGTATGGCTTCGTTTTGGTCATCATGGTCTTCTATCTCTTCATCAGTCTGAGCGCAGGGCTGACCGCCATTGCCAGGATGGTTGCCCTGCTGGCACCGGTACCCCTGTGGCTGACGGCCAGCATCGTCATGGGTGCAACACTGCTGTACACCCTGTATGGCGGGCTTCGGGTAACCATCTTCACCGACCGTCTTCAATTGCTTGTCATACTGCCCTTTCTGGCCTTGCTGATCGGCTTCGGTTGGCAAGCCAGCAATGGACTGACCCCTGCTTTGCAAGGCCTGCGGACAACAGCACCGCAACTACTCAACCCACTGGATATCAACGGCCTGAAATCCGGACTGACGTTTTTCATCGCAGTCGTTCTCACCGGACTTTTCTATCAAGGCACCTGGCAAAGAGTCTTTGCAGCGCGCGACAACCGTGTCATTCGCAACGGCTTCATTCTCAGCGGCCTGCTGAGCTTTCCCATCATCTTTATCATGGGCCTGTTCGGCCTTGCTTTCGTGGGCCTGGACTTGCCCGGTGATGGGTCTGTCGCCCTGTTCAGCGTTCTGCTGGCGGATGTGCCTCTGTGGTTCGCCATTGGCCTGCTGCCATTCGGGCTGGCCCTGATCATGAGCAGCGCAGATTCCACCATCAGCGGGCTGACCAGCATCATGGTAGTCGACCTGCACCGCTTGTTGCCTCAGATGAACAATCAGACCCTGCTGTCCTGGTCGCGCTGGCTGATCCTGCTGCTGTCCTTGCCGGTGTTGCTCGTAGCCGCTCAGGGCTACAGTGTGCTGTATCTGTTTCTATTGGCAGACCTGCTTTGCTGCGCAGCGGCGTTTCCGGTATTTTTCGGTTTGTTCAATGCTCGCTATCAAAGCACCAATGCAGCGCTCAGTACGTTCTGTGGTCTGGTGGCCGGGCTGGTGGTTTTCCCACTGCCCGGGGCACCTGTCACGAATCTGCTGGAATCGTTCCTGTTGGCATCACTGCTGCCGGTGGCGGTATCGCTGCTGTTATTGCGTCTACCCGTAAATTCGCTCTTCGATTTCACTTCGCTGGCGCAGCGAGTGCGAAAACTGGAAGGATAAAGAATTGCCAGCCTCATGATTCGGGAACGACTCCACGGTGACCTCGGCGGTGAAGCACATCAGCATGCGCAACAGCCATGGTTCATGCGTATTCGTCAGCCATGGATGATGCTGAAGCCCAGAAATACCGACGTCATGACCGTTGCCCAGACGTTCATCCCCAGGTACGGCAACAATCTGCCCAACGATGTTCCGTGCCTGGCAATACCGAAGAACACCATGACCGCGATCCCCATCGGAAAGAAGCACACGATACTCAACTCGGGAAATATTCCCGTCAGAATGCCCAGGACAATGACCCCACAAGTGGCCATGACGGTATTGCCATACAACAGGATGCCCTTGCGTTCGCCGTAGACAATGGGAAAATGTCGCCGACCGACACTTCTGTCCGCAGCGATATCAGGAAACTGGTTGAGCAGCAGGAGGTTGTTGGAAAGAAAAAACGGCACCAATGAGGCAATCCCTGCCTGGATCGAGTACTCGCCAGTGAGCACCACATGCGTTCCCATGACGATCAACGGACCGAAACCGATGCCCGGAGCCATCAGGCACAGCACAGGATGTCGGTTCAACCAGGGTGTGTAGGCCAGGATGATGAGAATACCGATGATCCCCAAAGGCAGTATCAGCAGACCCACACCGAATAGAAACCAGACACCAATGATGGCGGTAACCAGCAGACTGGATACCGCACCCATCAGTACTGCTGGTGCCGCCTGCGGATTGGCGATCAGGGCACCACTGCCGCCACTGAAAGGTGTCTTGATCGTCTTCGCATCCAGACCACTCTTGAAATCATGGTACTCGTTGAACATGTTCACGCTGACATGCGCAAGCAAGGCACCCATCAGTACCAGTAACAGATCCGAGTACGGGATTCGCAGGGAACTGGTCAATGCGGTGGCGTACCCCAGAAAGACACTGACGGGCGTCAGCACCAGAAAGGGAACCCGCATGGACCTGACAAGAGTGTGCAGCATACGACTGGCAAGCCTGAAGATATCGGAGCATGCAGGCATGCTACAACAGGATCATGGCATTTGGAGATCAGGCATCTACCAGAAGACGGCAGGGCTCAACTCGATATTCAGTCAGTTTCCCGCTCATGAACGGGCTCCGACTCCATGCCATCGATCAGAGCCTGTGCCAGCTCGTTCAATCTGAAGGGCTTCTGCAGAAACACGACCCCGTCGTCAAGCGTGCCATTGTGAATGATCGAATTTTCGGTAAAACCCGACATGAAGACCGTCTTCGCCTGTGGCATCTGTCTGGAAAGTCTCTCTACCAGGCGTCGGCCATCCGTATGACCGGGCAGGATGATGTCTGACAGGAACACGTCAACACTCTCCAGTCCATCGATCAGCGCCACCGATGAGGCCTCGTCCCAGGCGGCATGGACCTCGCAGCCCAGAGATTCGACCTGACTGCTGATCACTTGTCGCAACTGCTCGTTATCCTCGATGATGAACACGCGCAAGCCCGCCAGTCTTGCTCGATGATCAACAGTCACGGCAGGTGCCAGCGAAGCCACTTTCTGCTGAACCTTCGGCAGATACAATCTGACGGTCGTACCATGATCCAATTCGGAATAGACCTTCAGATGCCCCCTGGACTGCTTGGCGAATCCAAAGGCCATTGACAACCCCAGTCCGGTACCTTCTCCCGCGGTTTTGGTTGTGAAAAAAGGTTCGATACACTGCTTGACGACTTCGTCGCTCATCCCGAGCCCGGAGTCGCTGACCGAAAGACAGACATAATTACCCGCGACAACTTCCATGTTGGAACGTGCGTAACTGGAATCCAGTCTTGCATTACAGCACTCGATACTCAAAGTGCCTCCCCTTGGCATGGCATCACGGGCATTGACAACAAGATTCAGCAATACTGCCTCGAGTTGCGCCTGATCAGCCAGTGTTCTCCACAATCCGGCATCGTTGACAACCTCCAGATCTATGGTTGCACCAATCGACGTCTGAATCAGGGGAACCGATTCCCTGACGAGTTTGCCCACATCCAGCACGACAGGAGACAGGGGTTGTTTGCGGGCAAAGGACAGAAGTTGCCGGGTCAACCGTGCACCGCGATCGACCGCCTCCAGTGCGACGGTATTATGAGCAACGACAACCGGGTTCTCGGTGCTGGCACTGGAAATTTCCAGATTGCCGGAAATGACAGCCAGAATATTGTTGAAATCGTGGGCCACCCCGCCGGTCAGATTGCCGATGGCCTTGTTTTTCTGTGTCTGCAGGAGCATTTCCTGGTTGATCTGCTCGTAGGTCACATCCTGTGCAATGACATCGATGGCAGTCAGCTCGCCATTGTCATTGAACTTGCCCAGAAAATACTGTTTCAGGAACAGGAACTCACCATCATCGAAATTGAGCCGCAGCGTCTGTATGTCGGAATTTCCGGCGACCACCCTGTTGCAGGCGGCCAGAAATAGCTCCAGTGAGCTCTTGTCCAGCACTTTCTCGACGACGTCCGTGCGAATATTCAACCGCAGCATCTCATCCACGGTCTTTCGATGAATCGCCGCAAAATTGTCGTCACAGGCAGCAAGCCGTGTCAATGAGGGATCGAACCTGGCAAATGCGAGCCCCGCAAGATGAGCGGCAGACGCCAGTCTTTGAGCCCCTTCTTCCATGCTCTCCCTGGCCAGAAGCAGGTTTTCTCGCATTGCACGGATCGACTCGACCAGTTCGTCCAGTTCATCCACGTCTCCCGCACCAGACTCCCGCGGCAGATCGATGGTCAGATCATGGGCATGCTCCGGATCGCGAAGCCTGGCCGATAGGGCTGCCAGAGGGGTGAATGCAATCCGATTGAATTGCCGGATGATCAAGGCGGTAACAAAGACGGTGGAAATCACGAAGATTGCGATGAGAGCCAGGGCATTTCTCAATACTATCGACCAGACAGCGCCATTGTTGGCCTCGATGGTCAGATGCCCCAGCAGCTGTGAATCACCTCGTCCATCTGCATGCATCAGCGGAAAATCGGCTTTCATCACCCCTGTTCCGTCGCTGATGGAAGTCCCCTGACTGATCGTCTGACCGGATTGATCCACGATGTAAGCCCGTTGAATACTGTCATTGGCAGTGAACCCACGAAGATGGGATGTCAGGGCCTCCAGATCGAACTCCCACAAATGGGTCTGGATATCAGCCTTGTGTTCATTGCCGATCTCCTGGATTCGCACCCGCAATTGATGGATCGATATCTGGTAGCTGACAAAGGCCGTGAAAACGAGCATTGCCGTCAATGCCAACAGCATGGGGACAACGGTGGAACGGATTGCCTTGGCGGCGATTCGAGAAAAAAGCCTTCCCTGAGTCAACTCACTGATTCTCGAAGCGATAGTCTTTCAAGATGGCATCATGACGGCCATCCGCTTTCATGGCTCTTATCGCAGAATCAATCAGCCCAACCAGATCGGCCTTGCTTTCATGCAGATACAGATACATGTCCTTGCGAATCGCGTAGTTCGTGATCTTCAGGTTGATCATCCCACGTTCGCGTGCCCTGAGTCGAGCGGGAGCCACAGTCAGGACGGCAATATCCAGACGATCGGCATTCAGCATGTCCATCAACTGATCCTCAGTCCGGGTGACCGTGACACCGGCGACGGATGACAACATGTTCTCGACATATTTCCAGCCGCGTACCCGGCCTACTCGATATTTCCGGAAATCCTCGATTTCATCCACCTGAATGTCATCTCTTGTATACACGCCGGCAACAACGATATCGATGACGGGTTCCGGTACCCGTATCAGATGTGGATATTGATCTTCTCTCGCATCGGTTCTCGCCACCTCGCCATCAAGCACGCCGGTATTGGCCAGTGCCAGCCCACGGGCAGCGGGTAGCTTTCTGATGTCAAAGGTGAGTCGGGTACGCTGTCCGACGTCAAGCAGAATCCTGTCCAGATAGCCAGACCCCACGGCATTGACCACAGGAGGCTGATTGGATGTCGCCAGGTACAAGGTTCGATGTCCATCAGTCGTCTGGCCATGCGATTCCAACGGCGCACCACCGACCGTCAACAGTATCGTGACAGCTGCAATAGTCGGGAAAAAACGTCTCTGTCCGAAACTCGACAGCAGAATCTGTCGGAACGCAGCAAACACAAACCCGACGCCAGACCGACCCTCTTCCTTGACCACGAGCTTCTGCACAACGTTCGTCTCCCGGTCCCTTGCAGGACAGACATGCTCATGGATTTTCCGTCTCGATTGCGGACGTCAAGCCTGTGTACGCGGTTGCGAAGCCGCCAATTTGTCGTTCCTGGGCTGCGGTACCCGGACAACTATAATCAAAACGGTAATTCAGAAGCATGTCATCATGGTTACATTGCGCTGCCGGGCTCGCAGGCGTCCCCATGGTCGCATCACCCTCATGGCCGCGTTGCAATCACGGTACCGAAGGGCTGGTGTCCATACAGAGTGCCCGCCTCCTTGCGCCTCAGATACTCATCTGCCAGCGCGTCCGCGAGTGCCTGGGCAATGAGACCACGCTCGACCATCAAGGCTGTACCCATTCGAACCCAGGCCATGCCACCATCCGTGTCTGTAATGGCACGACTATCGACACGAAACTCATCAAGCAGAAAACCGGCGCTGACTATCAGCTGTCTCAGATTCGAGATCAGATAGGGCTGGGTGACAACGTTATCCACAAAAAAGCGAGCACAGGAGTCCAGTGGATCGCCTGCAAAATTGCCCAGCGATGTCTTTTCGAAATCGGCGTCGCAGATGACGATCTTCCCACCTGGCTTCAAGACCCGACAGGCCTCTTTCAGCAGGATCTCCGGTTCTATAACGTGACTGAGAACCGTGTGCATGACAATGCTGTCGATGGAGCCGGTGTCGAACGCCAGCTGCTCTCCGCCACCTACCCGACACTCCAGATTGTCCAGATGCTCAGCCAGAGTGGCCGCACGCTTTACCAGATTGACCGATGGGTCCATCGCGATGACGCAGGCCGCACCCGCTCTTGCAGCCATTCGTCGGGCAATGGGGCCAGTACCCGCGCCCACTTCCACGTGCGTGGCCCCATCAACCCAGTTCAGAGAATCGAGATAGCGCTCGATTATCTGAACCATCTGTTCCTCCGCCGCTCTTGCTTCCAGAGCGGCCACAACCACATCCAGAAACCTTGAATCTACCGCATCGATATCCTGAAATGGGTCTGCCATGGAAACCTCGCCTGCCGACGTACAGAGCAATGTACTCTGATTCATCGAGACAAGTAAAGAATCGAACGCGATGGTTTCCTGCTTCCGGCCGAAATAACTGACCGCTTGTGGAGTCAGTCTTGCTTACTCTGACCCCTGGCAGCGACATCACTGCAAGAGATAGACAACCTTTTACTCTGCAACACTTTTCGAATGCCCATCAACCGGTGTAAGTGCCACGGGCCGGATAGTCGTTCGCCAGGGCGTAGTCAACCTTGGACAGAAGATTACCCAGATCCGGTCTGGCCCATGGCATGTTGGAGATATCCGCCAGGTACAGTCGACCATCAGGTCGAACCCAGAACAGACCCGGCTCCGTGAAAATGTCCTCTTCACCTTCCTTGAACGCTTTCGTAATCCACAGCCCCCACTTCCTGGCATCAGCAACAGAGACACTGTGCGCGATGCGAAGCTTGCCAACATCCCACTCCTGTGCAGTCCTTGCAGCCAGCTCGGGACCGTTCATCGACGCTGCCACCACACTGAAACCCGCTGCTTCATAGTCATTCAACAACGTAGCGAGTCCCTCAAGGTAGTTCTTGCACACGGGGCAATGGTGTCCACGGTAGAACAACACCATCGAGAAATTCTGTGGTGATTCTGCCGCCAGATCAAACTCTCCACCACCGACCAACGGCAATGTCAGGTCGGGCACTGCGACATCGGGTGTCAATTTTTCGCTCATCGATTATCCACTCACTGGAACAGGAGTCGTCGAGACTCGTTGATTGAATGCCTGACTGCATTCCGACGAACAGTATATGAGCAGACAAGCCCTGCGGGATATCATGATTATTGATGCCTTCAATCGCATTTTCCATTATTTGCAGAAGTGGCCCGAATACCTCAATCAGCAATTGCCACGTGTAAATGCACAGATACGAAATCGCCCATATGACAGCGATATTCCCATTCGCATCATTACCGATGGATAACCGTCATGCGTTACCTGCTTGCGAACCACCACACACGCCAGAACTGCCTTTCATGTTCGGAGTTGAATACCGCTCTTCCATTGAAAACCCCAGTAAAAAGAGAAAAATCCGCAAACCCGGTGAAACCGGGCAACAGGATCAACAACAACGTGCAATGCAAGCATGTTCGGCGAATTCAATCTGCAAGTACAACCCAACCCGTCGGCATGAGGAGAAAATACGATATTGTCATTGCATTTAGTCGTTGCGGATATTTCCACGACGTATTATCCGAGTTATAATCCAGGAAACACACCTGTTCATGATATTACGCCGTGCAGACTACCATCATCTGTTTCAGAGTCATTGTGAGAACAGACCGTCTGCCTGAACGAACCCAACGGATAGCAGAATGACATGATCGAACTATGGGGACGGCGAACGTCCATCAATGTCCAGAAAGTCATGTGGGTACTGGCTGAGCTTGGGCTTGACTACAAACGCTTCGATGCAGGTGGTCGTTTTGGTGGATTGAATGATGCCGCCTATATGGCACTCAATCCACACCAGAAGGTGCCGACGCTGGTCGATGGCGAAACGGTACTCTGGGAATCGAACGCCATCATGCGTTACCTTGCGGATGCCTATGACAAGGACACACTCTTCGGATCAACGCCAGCGGCTAGAGGTGCGTCGGACATGTGGATGGAGTGGTATCAGAATTCGGTTTACGCGAATTTCCAGATCATCTTCCACCAGACTGTCAAACTCCCCCATGCCGAACGCAGCGGAAAGGTCCTTGCTCAGGCACAAGAAGTTGTCTGCAAGCAGTTCTCCCTGTTTGAAGCAGAACTGGAATCACGTTCGTATATCAACGGCGATCAACTCACGCTGGGTGACATGCCCATGGCGGCTTGTCTCTATCGGTATTTCACCATGGAGATCGAACGACCGGATCTTCCCCGGATTTCTCGGTACTATCAAAACCTGACAGAGCGTCCGGCCTATCGTGACAATGTCATGATCGACTACGACAGCCTGCGCGCGCCGGAACCAGTGTAGTAATGCAGGTATTTCCTGTATATCCGATCCATCTTGAGACCTTGAGACCTTGAGACCTTGAGACCTTGAGACCTTGAGACCTTGAGACCTTGAGACCTTGAGACCTTGAGACCTTGA